>NZ_JBITLL010000005.1:1083735-1174054 GCF_044465245.1 Nonomuraea terrae
TGCCAAGCAGCCAGCCCCTCGGTCGTACGGACACGGGCCATCCTGCGCGGCATGACAACCGAGCGGCCCGCACAGGATTGTTGTCGGTGAACGGCGTGCCGAGCAGCCAGCCGCTCGGCCGTTCGGATGCGGGGCTTCCTGTGCGGCATGACCTGTCGGGCGGCCTGCGCCGGATTGTCGCGGTGTTGGGCGGTGATGTCGCTGAACAGCTCCAGAGTGCTGGTGGCGGAAGTCGCGGCCGAGGGCCGGGCAGAGTGTCCTGGGGTGCTATCGGCCGTCTGGCCGGGTCGTCTGCACGAACCGACGTCGTCTGGGCGCGGTCGCCGTGGTCCCGGGCCCGCTCCCGGCCGGCGAGCGCGCACGGATGGTGTCGGATGCGAAGGCGAGGCCGGAACGAGGGGTCGGGGCCGGGCGTCCTCGCGGAACGAGGCGGGCGTCGGGTCATTCCAGGGGTGGGACGGAGTCGTCTTCGTCCATGAGGTTGATCAGGGGCAGGAGCCAGGAGGCGTTGACGGGACCCATGGCCTCGTCGAGCTCGGCGGGGGTGGGCATGCGGTCGCGCAGCAGCTCCGGGGAGAGGAGGTTCTGCAGGGCGTGCATGAGGAGGTGGGCCATCGAGTAGCCGGGGTCGATGGTCAGGGCGCGTTCGAGGGCGACGGTGGCTTGGACGCTGTTGCCCGCCCGCCAGGAGGCCATCGCCAGCAGGGACGCGGCCGGGGGCACGAAGCGCGGGTCCAGGCGGCGGGTCAGGTCTTTCCAGAGTGTGACGTGAGAATCCTGCATGAGGGTCCAGGCCTCGTCGCGGATCCTCATGAGCGTCAGGCTGAGGCCGAGCCTGGCGGCTTCGAGGTCGTGGAGGCGTCCGCCCTCGGTGTGGACGCGCAGGGCCGACCGGACTCTCGCCAAGCCGTCGGACACGAACTCGGCCGCGAACGCGTCGAGGTCCGTCGAGGCCATGAGTCTGGCCTGGAGCTCGGCGATCGCCTCGGCTGTGGCTCGGCTCATCGCCACGCGTACGGGGCCGGTGACGGGGGCGAGCGTGCGTTCCAGGGCCTCGCGGTCGGGGAGCGCGACCAGCCCGTGCACGGTCGCCTCGGCCGCTATCTGGCTGGTGGACAGGTCGTACGGGGTGCCCTGCGGCGGGCAGCACGTGGCCACGTCGCAGACGTAGGACCAGTAGCGGCCTTCGTGGGCGCGCAGGGCCTCCGCCACATGAACCCCCGCACCGGCGGCCAGCCGCCTCGTCTCGTCGACGCCCGGCGTGACCAGCTCACCTGGGCCGTAGCCGACGATGACGATGCCGGTGACCGCCTCCCTCTCGAAGAGGGGCAGCATGGCGTCGAGGGTGCCGGGCGGGAGCGGCAGGCTCCATCTCGCCACCATCTTCGCCCGGCCCGCCGCAAGGCCGATGACCACCAGGCTGCTCGTCGGGTGGAAGCCGACGAGGTACGGGACGGCCGCGAGGATGTCGGTGGGGCTGGTCAGGGTGAGACACGGCTCCGGCGCGTCGAACGGCCACCCAGAGGCAGAGACCGGAGGCGGGTCGGGGACGGCGGAAGCCAGGGCGAAAGCCCCTGAGCGCGGAGCGGAAGCCTCGCCGGCCAGGGCGGAAGACCCGAGGTCCCCTGCGGAAACGCCGAAGAACGGGCTGGAAGCCTCGGCCGACGGAGTGACAGCGCCGAAGGACGCGCCGGCCGGCTCAGCGGGCTTCGTGCGAACACCCGATGACGGGCCGGAACGCTCGGCCGGCCGTGCGGGAGCGACCGAAGACGAATCCGAAGGGGTCGCCGGCCCTACAGCGGCGGTTGAAGGCGGGGTCGAAGGCGTGAGCGGCCGGAGGGGAGCGGGCGGGGGCGGAGGCGGGGTGGAGATTGAACGGTTGGTCGTCATGGCCGCAAGCGTGCCCGCTGCCGCGCCGTTCCCGCGGCGGTGCAACGTGTTCTGTGTACGACGGCGCGATCGAGGATCCAGCCTGTGGACAGGCGGCTGTGGCCGACGCGGCGCCAGGCACCCCTACAAGGGAGCCTGGCTTGTACGGGCCACCCAAGGGAGCTTCATCGACACCGTCCCGGGCGTCCGCGGCCGCCCGCGTCGACCGCCAAGGCCGAATGCCCCACAACGGCAGCGTCCGGCGTCAGAGGCCGTGCACGGCGGGCCCGTGCGTTGCCGTCAACGTTCAGGTACCGGCGAAATGCGGGTGCGGACGAGGAGGGCGGCGCCGGCGACCGCGGCCGGCATGGCGATGACCGCCACCAGCGGGATCAGGAACAGCAGGAACACCGCCACCCCGAACCCCAGCGCGCTCGCCTTGTTCCCCCGCAGCAGCGCGAACCGCTGCTTGCGCGCCATCCCCCGCCGCTCCAGCGACAGCGTCGTGAGCTCCACGGTGAGGAAGAAGCCGGACACCAGCGCCCCTAACACCGGCACGACGGTCTGCCCGATAACCGGGATGAACCCGAGAAAGAACAGCGGAATCGTAAATATCAGCACATAGAACAACGTGACCAGGCTGTCGCGGATCGAGCGGGGCAGCGTGCGCCACCACGGCTGCTCGTGCTCGTTGTCCAGCACGTCGACCGCCGACGACAGCCGCTCGTAGAACGGCTCCCCGACGGTCAGCGTGAGCGCCGCGAACGTGAGCACCGCCACCGCCAGCCCGCCCAGGAACAGCGCGACGCCGACCACCGCCCGGAACGCCTCCCGCCAGCTCCACGAGTCGGCGAACGGCGTCATGAACGCGGCCAGATCTGCGGCGTTCGTACCGAGGAAGACCAGCGCCAGCACGTAGACGGCGAAAGAGATCACCGCGGGGATCAGCCCGAACAGCCACCACCGCGGGTGCTTGGACACCCATCCGAAACCCTGGACGAAGAAACCGACGCCGCCGGCGAAGTCGCGCAGTGATCGCATGCCCGGCAGGCTAGCGCCAGAACGATGTCACCGCGTAGCCGAGTTCGGCGAACAGGTCGCGCAGCAGCGGCAGCGAGATGCCGAGGACGTTGCCGTGGTCGCCCTCGATGCCCTCGACGAACCAGCCGCCGCGCCCCTCGATGCTGAACGCCCCGGCCAGGGCCAGCGGCTCGCCGGTGGCGGCGTAGGCGGCGATCTCCTCCTCGGACGGCTGGCCGAAGCGCACGACGGTGGTGGCGACCTCGGCCACCTGGCGGCCGGCGGCCACGTCGATGAGGCAGTGGCCGGTCACGAGGCGGCCCGTGCGCCCGCGCAGCATGCGCCAGCGCTCCACGACCTCCTCGTTCGAGGCGGGCTTGCCGTACGGGCGGCCGTCGAGCTCCAGGATCGAGTCGCAGCCGATGACCAGCCCCTCTGCCAAGCCGCTCGCGACCGCCTCGGCCTTGGCCTTGGCCAGCACGAGGCTGAGCGCGGCGGGCGTGTGGGCGGAGTAGGCGTCCTCGTCGACGCCGCTGACGATCACCTTGGGGTCGAGGCCCGCGCTGCGCAGAAGCGCCAGGCGAGCGGGGGAGGCAGAGGCCAGAACGATCACCGACCCAGCCTACCGGTCACCACTCGGGGTTCGACGAGCCAGGTGTCACCTGGCGCTCGGTCCGGTCCGCGTCACCGAACTCGTACAGGCCGGTGCGCTGGGACATGCCGCCGAAGATGCCGTCCAGCAGGCCGTCGAGCAGGTCGGCGAGCACGCGGGGAAGGGACTCCTGCTCGCGGTGGAGGTCGTCGGCGAGCGTGGTGGCGTCCATGTCGCGGCCTGTCGCGCGGTTGGCCAGCAGGGACATGACCATCGGGGCGATCAGCGGCATCAGCCTCATGACGGCGCCGGTGCCGACGCCGGCGTGCCTGGCGAGGCCCGCCGCGATCTGTTCGGTGCCCTGGCCGCCCAGGACGTGGCCGAGGATGCTGTGCCCGTCGCGGGCCAGCGAGGCGACGTCGCCGTTGAACGGATCGGTGTCCATGTGGTCGTCGAGCGCCCCGCGCAGGGCCTCGGCGCCGTCCGGGTGTTCGGCGTTGCGTGCCATGCCGCCGACGATCGCGCCGGACACGGCCTCGAGGACGTTGCGGGCCGTGAGCGCGTCGGTGTCGAGCATGCCGGCGACCTGTTCCAGTCCTGAGTCTCCGAGCCCGGCGAGAAGCTCGTCATGCAGTGTCACGACAGTCCCCCGATCCCTCGTCCCGGAAGACTTCCCTCGGGGGCGCTGAAGCAACGTCCGAATTGTCCTAATTCTTCGGAAAACCGGCGGGCTCTCCCTCGGGCACATGCCCGTTCCCGGACACAGGGAGCGCGGGCGTCCCCTCGGAGGCCACCGAACGCGCCAGGCCCGCCGCCGCGTA
Source organism: Nonomuraea terrae (assembly GCF_044465245.1). NCBI lineage: Bacteria > Bacillati > Actinomycetota > Actinomycetes > Streptosporangiales > Streptosporangiaceae > Nonomuraea > Nonomuraea terrae. The sequence goes on from NZ_JBITLL010000005.1 coordinate 1,088,038, forward strand.
GGCGTCGACCTCGTCGAGCGTCTCGTGCTCCAGCAGGGCCGCCACGATGGCCTCGAGCTTGTCGCGGTTGTCGGTCAGGACGCGGACCGCGCGGTCGTAGCACTCGTCCACGATGCGCCGCGCCTCCTCGTCGACGGTCGCGAGCGTGGCCGGCGAGGCCTGCGGCGGCTGGCCGTCGTTGGACAGGATGGTCAGCGGCCCGACCTTCTCCGACATGCCCCACCGGCCGACCATGCCGCGCGCGATCATGGTGACCTGTTCGAGGTCGTTCTCGGCGCCGGTGGTGATGACGCCGAAGATGACCTGCTCGGCCGCCATGCCGCCGAGCGCGCCGGTGATGCGCCCGCGCAGATACTGCTCGTCGTAGGCGTACCGGTCGGTGTCGGGGGTGGACAGCGTGACGCCGAGCGCCCGGCCGCGCGGGATGATCGAGATCTTCCTGACCGGGTCGGCGCCCGGCTGGAGCATCCCGAGCAGGGCGTGCCCGGCCTCGTGGTAGGCGGTGCGCGTGCGCTCCTCCTCCGGCATCACGATGCTGCGGGCCGCGCCGAGCTGCAGCTTCTCCAGCGCGTCGGTGAAGTCGGCCATGGTGACCTTCTCCTTGCCGCGCTTGGCGGCCAGCAGAGCGGCCTCGTTGACCAGGTTGGCCAGGTCGGCGCCGGTCATGCCAGGAGTGGTCTTGGCGAGCTGGTCGAGGCTGACCTCCGCGTCGAGCGGCACCCCGCGGGTGTGCACGGCGAGGATCGCGGTGCGGCCGGCCGCGTCGGGCAGGCCCACCTGCACCGTGCGGTCGAAGCGCCCGGGACGCAGCAGCGCCGGGTCGAGGATCTCGGGACGGTTGGTCGCGCCGATGACGATCACTCCCTCGGCGCCGGAGAAGCCGTCCATCTCGGTGAGGATCTGGTTGAGCGTCTGCTCGCGCTCGTCGTGGCCGCCGACGCCGCCCGCGCCGCCGCGGGCCCGGCCGATGGCGTCGATCTCGTCGATGAACACGATCGACGGCGCCACCTTGCGCGCCTCCTCGAACAGGTCGCGCACCCGGGAGGCGCCCACGCCGACGATCATCTCGATGAACTCGGAGGCGCTGGCCGAGAAGTACGGCACCTTGGCCTCGCCCGCGACTGCCCTGGCCAGCAGCGTCTTGCCGGTGCCGGGAGGCCCGGCGAGCAGCACGCCCTTGGGCAGCTTGGCGCCCAGCCGGCGGTATTTGCCCGGGTCCTTGAGGTAGTCGACGATCTCGACGAGCTCGTTCTCGACCTCGTCGATGCCCGCGACGTCCTCGAACGTGACGCGCACCTGACCGGCCTCGACCGGCTTGGCGGCCTTCGACTTGCCGAGACCACCGAGACCGCCGCCCATCATGCTGGAGCCGCGCCGCATGATCCAGATCCACAGCGCCGCCAGCAGCAGCACGGGCAGCAGCGACAGCAGCAGGTTGGAGAAGAAGCCGCGGGTGATGGGCTGAGAGGTGATCTCGACCTGGCCGTTGGCCAGCTGCTGGTCGAGCTGGTCGGTGTTGGCGAAGGCCGGGATCTCGGTGGCGAACCTGTCGTAGGACTCGCCGCCCTCCGGGTTGGTCGCCGCCGAGCGCAGATCGCCCTCGACCGACAGGCCCTGGGCGTAGATCTCCTTGACGTTCTTGGCGTTCACCTGCTTGGTGAACTCGGTGTAAGAGATCGTCTCGACGGACTCGCTGTCGACGAACGACGACACGACGAAGAAGGCCGCGTACACGACGAGCAGGGTGACGACGAAACGCCACCAGTTGATCTTCGGCTTGCCTCCGGGCGTGCCGGGCAGGCCTTCCGAGCGCCAGGGCGGCTTGCCCTTGCCCTTGTTCGGAGCCTGCGGCGGTCCAGAGCGTTCCACGGCGTCACTCCCCAATCGCCGCATCAATGATCTTTCTAGCCTAGAACACGCACCCCCGCCGCCGCGCGGCCGATGTCACGCCAGTGTTTGCGTTGCGAGTCAGGCACTGTGACGAACGCCAAACCGGGCTTGCTCATTCCCCCGTCCATGACCACGACGGCCGCGCGGGAGCTGTGCTTGCCGTACGTGACGCGGTAGGCGAGCATCCAGCCGCGCTTGACCGGCTGGGACGCGAGCCAGCTGATCTTGGAGCCTTCGGGGTGGTGGTTGAGCGTCCAGCGGGCGGCCAGGAGGGCGGTGTCGCGCGGGGACTCCTGCTCCATGATCGGCAGCGGGCAGGTGACGAACATGCCGCGCAGCTTCGTGCCGCGCTGCGGCGGCAGCACCTGCCTGCTGGTGAACGGCGCCGGCCCGTACGTCCGCCACGGCCGGGGCAGCGTCGGCGCGGCCAGCCCCGTGCGCTTGTCCTTGATGACCTGCTTGCCGGTCGGACGCAGGGACATGCGCTTGACGTCGCGGGTCAGCCGGGGGACGCGCGGGTCGGCGTACAGGGCCTCCATGGCCGTGTAGCCGGGCGCGAGCGACGCGCCGGGCGTCGGCGAGTGGCTCCCAGGAGACGGCGCGGGCGAGGCAGACGCCGGCACACGAGACGGCGACGGCACGGGAGAGACGGAGACCGACGCCGCGCTGGGCGCGGAGCCGGAGACCGGTGCGGAGCCGGACGGGAGCGCCGCGGCCGGCGGCGCGGTGACCGGCCGCGCGACGACCTCGTCCGGCTCCGACGGGAACAGCACCACGGTCAGCGTCACGGCGACGGCCACGACGGCGGCGACCACGGCGAGCCCCCGGTACACCACCCGCATGCGGATATCACCGATGCGGGAGCGTTTGGGCGGAGAAGCAGGGATTCTAGGCCCGCCCGTCGTACTCACTCCGGAACCGTTGATCTCATCTTCCCCTTGGAGCACGACGGGAGCGTACGACATATCCCGCCAATGCGCTGTTGAAGCGACCGAAGTGCAATCATGGCGTGGTGCATCAGGTTGAGCTGCGCTTCGACCACGCCTCCCGGGCGGCCGAGACGCATACGAATCTCTCGGCGATCCGGCTCAGCCGCACCGGCCTGTGGGTCGCCGGCGACGAGACCGCCACCTTCGAACACCTCACGTGGACGGGCGACCACTACGGGGAGCAGCGCACGTTCGCGCTGGCCGACCACGTCGCCCTCCCGGCGGGACCGCACGACGAGGCCGACATCGAGGGGATGGCGCTCGACGACGGCCACCTGTGGCTGGTCGGCTCCCACAGCCTCAAGCGCCGGCGGGTCAAGTCGAAGGACCCGGCCAAGGCCGCCGACCGGCTGGCCACCGTGATCAGGGAGGAGAACCGCTTCATCGTCGTACGCCTCCCCGTGGACGACGCCGGCGTGCCGGGGCGGGGCGCGATCCTGGCCGGCTCGCGCAACGTGACCGCCCACCTGGGTGACGACCGGCACCTGGCGCCGTTCCTGGCGCTGCCGGGCAAGGACAACGGGTTCGACGTCGAGGGCATCGCCGTCGTGTCGGGGCGGGTCTACTTAGGGCTGCGCGGGCCGGTGCTGCGCGGCTGGGCGGTGGTGCTGGAGCTGCGGCTGGAGGAGGCGGGCAGAGGGCGGCTGCGGATGGGGGAGCCGTACCGCAAGCATTTTCTCGCGCTCGACGGGCTCGGGGTGCGCGACATGTGCCCGGACGGCGACGCGCTGCTGCTGCTCACCGGGCCGACCATGGACCTCGACGGGCCGGTGCGGGTGATGCGCTGGCGTCCCGGCCCCGGGCGCGAGGACGTGGTGCCCGCCGACGCGCTGGAGACCGTGCTGGAGCTGCCGTACGGCGTCGGCTGCGACCACCCGGAGGGCCTCGTGCGGCTGCCTGACGGCCGGCTCATGGTCGTGTACGACAGCCCTTCGCCCGCGCGGATCACCCCGGCGGGCGGCGTGCTGGCCGACGTGTTCACGGTCTAGCGACGCGGGCGGCCAGCCAGGGCGCGTCGGCGACGAACGTGCACGAGCCCGGCTCGATCTCAGTGAACCCGGCGTCGCGCACCACCGGCAGCCCGGCGGCCGCCAGGGCGTCGAAGTCGTCCTGCGCGGGAGGTGTGCGCACCGACACCGCGAGGCCGCGCTCGCGCCACGCATCCCGCTCGGCCGCGTCACTGGCCCACCAGGCGAGCTGGGCGGCGTGCCCGGCCTGGGCCATGGCCTTGCCCGCCGACATGCCGAGGCGCGGGTTCTCCCACAACACCGGCGGCTCGGCGGGCGGCGGCTCTTCGGTGTCGGCCAGCTCGGTGCCCGACACCTGGAGCCGGGCCAGGTCGCGCGGCCAGGCGTCCAGCGGGACGGGCGGGTGGACGCGCACCTCAGCCGTGCGGTGCTCGATCGTCCGGCCGGGCAGCGCGAGCGCGCGGCGCCACTCGGCGCCCCTCCCCCGGCGCACGACCTTGCGGATCTTGCCGGTGGACTGCCAGGCGTGCAGCTCGGCGGCCCACTCGCCGGGGTCGTCGAGCAGGCTCAGCACGGCCATGGCGGCGGCTTCCAGCGCGTCGGTGCGCTGCGGGGGCGTGGCGCGTTCGATCCTGACGACCAGGGGCAGGACAAAGAGCTCGTTCATCGCCCTCTAGCATGCCCGATCGCCAGGGAGAGTCCGGCGGCGAGGAGGCACAGGGCGCCGGCGGCGTACCAGGCGAGGTCGTAGGCGCCGAGGTGGTCGCGGGTGAGGCCGGCGCCGACGGCGGCGATCGCGGCCCCGACCTGGTGCGAGCCGAACACCCAGCCGAACACCACGGCCCCGTCGGGCCCGTAGATCCGCCGGCACAGCGCCACCGTGGGCGGCACGGTCGCCACCCAGTCCAGGCCGTAGAAGACGATGAAGATCAGCATGCTGGGCTCGGTGGTGGCGGCGAACAGGCCGGGCAACACCATCAGCGACAGGCCGCGCAGCCCGTAGTAGACGCCGAGCAGCAGCTTGGGGTCGATCCGGTCGCTGAGCCAGCCCGAGGCGACCGTGCCGGCGATGTCGAAGATCCCGATGATCGCGAGCAGCCCGGCGGCGACGGGCTCGGCCATGCCGTGGTCGTGGGCGGCGGGGATGAAGTGGGTGCCGACCAGGCCGTTCGTGCTCGCCCCGCAGATCGCGAAGCCGGCCGCGAGCAACCAGAACGGCCGCGTACGTGCCGCCGCGGCGAGCACGGTGACGGCCCGCACGGCGGCGTTGACCCGGGCGGACTCCGTACGGACCGCCTCCGGGTCCGCGCCGAGCGCGGTCGTGCCGACGTCCTCGGGACGGTCGCGCATCAGCCACCACACGAACGGCACCACCGCCAGCGCCGCGGCGGCCACGGTCAGTGAGGCGAAACGCCACCCCGGCCCCTGCGCGAGCTGGGCGAGCACGGGCAGGAAGACGAGCTGCCCGGTCGCCCCCGCCGCGGTGAGCACGCCGGTGACCAGGCCGCGGTGCCGGACGAACCAGCGGTCCACCACCGTCGCGGCGAACACCAGCGCCATCGACCCCGTGCCCAGCCCCACGAACACGCCCCACAACAGCAGGAGCTGCCAGCTCGCCGTCATGAAGACGGTGAGCGCGCTGCCCGCGGTGATCAGCAGCAGCGCGGCGGCGACGATGCGGCGCATGCCGAAGCGGTCCATGAGGGCGGCGGCGAAGGGCGCCGTCAGACCGTAGAGCACCAGATTGACCGAGACGGCCGACGAGATGGTGCCGGCCGACCAGCCGAACTCCTCCCGCAGCGGGGTGATCAGCACGCCGGGGGTGGCGCGGAAGCCGGCCGAGCCCAGGATGGCGACGAAGGCGACGGCGGCGACGTACCAGGCCCGGTGGAGGCCGCGCCGGGTGGAAGGGGGAACGCTGACGGTCATCCGCCAATCCTGATTTATCCAGCTCTGGGGGCACGAGTGGCCTGAAAGCCAATATGTGCAAGAATCCGGCCATGACGCATCGGATCGCCGTCGTCGTACTCGACCAGTTCGCGCCGCTCGACCTCGGCGTGCCCGGCCAGGTGTTCTGGTCGGCGGAGACACCGTCCGGCGAGAAGCTGTACGAGGTCGTCACCTGCTCCGAGGGCCGCGCGCCGGTGCGCTGCTCGGCGGGCTACACCGTCCAGCCGGACCACGACCTGGACGTGCTCGACACCGCCGACACCGTCGTGGTCCCCGGCATCCACGGGGGTGCTCCGCTGCGACACGGCACGATCTCCACCACGCTCCGGGACGCCCTGCGGGGCAGGCCCCGGATCATGTCGATCTGCACGGGCGCGTTCGTGCTCGCGGCGGCGGGGCTGCTCGACGGGCGCCCGGCCACCACCCACTGGCGGGACGCCGCCCGCTTCGCGCGGTTGTTCCCCAAGGTCAGGCTCGACCCTGACGTGCTGTTCGTGGACGACGGCGACGTGCTGACCTCGGCCGGGGTGGCGTCCGGCCTGGACCTGTGCCTCCACGTGATCAGGCGCGACCACGGCAGCGAGGTGGCCAACCGCGCGGCCCGGCGCTGCGTCATGCCGCCGTGGCGGGAGGGCGGCCAGGCCCAGTACGTCGACCGGCCCCTCCCCCAGGACGGCGGCGGTACCGCCGCCACCCGCGCGTGGATGCGGGCCCACCTCGACGTCCCGCTCGATCTCAACGCGCTGGCCGCCCACGCCAGGATGAGCGTGCGCACGTTCACCCGGCGCTTCCGCGACGAGACCGGCATGAGCCCGGGCCGGTGGCTGGTCCGGCAGCGGGTGCAGCACGCCCGTCACCTGCTGGAGACGACGGACCTCGGCGTGGAGGAGGTCGCCAGGCGGTCGGGGTTCGGCACGGCGGTCTCGTTGCGCCAGCACCTGCACGCGGCGGTCGGCGTTCCTCCCCTGGCCTACCGGCGGACCTTCCGGCGCGCCTGACCGCCGCCTACAATCGGCGCAAAACGATCAACGAGAGGCCGTCACATGACCGAGGCCGACCGTGTACCCCCCGGGATCGACCCCCACGTGCCCAGCGTCGCCCGCATGTACGACTACTACCTCGGCGGCCGGGAGAACTTCGCGGCGGACCGCGCGGCGGCCGAGCAGATGATCGAGCTCGGCCGGCGCATGGGCAACGACGCCCGCGAGATCGCCCTGGCCAACCGGGCCTTCCTCGGCCGGGCCGTACGCATGATCGCCGAGTCGGGCGTGCGCCAGTTCCTCGACATCGGCGCCGGGCTTCCGACGCAGGACAACGTGCACCAGGTGGCCGCCCGGCACGTCGCCGGCTCCCGCGTCGTCTACGTCGACCACGACCCGGCCGTGCTGGTCCACGCCCGCGCGCTGGTCGCGGGGCTGCCGGACGTCGCTGTGGTGGAGGGCGACCTGCGGAATCCCGGCGCGATCCTGGACGACCCGGCGGTGACCGGCCACCTCGACCTCTCCCAGCCGTACGCGGTGCTCATGTTGGCGGTGCTGCACTTCGTGCCCGACGACGCCGAGGCGGCCGGCATCGCGGCCCTCGTCCGCGAGCGGCTGCGCCCCGGCTGCCACCTGGTGCTCTCACACCTGTACGCCGGAAACGCCACCGAGGACGCCGCCCGCGCAGGCCGGCAGGTCTACGCGGGCACCGGCGCGGGCGGCCTGGCCACCCGCGGCCACGACCAGATCGCCGCCTACTTCGACGGCCTGGAGCCGCTCGGCCCCGGCGTCGTGCCGGTCGCCGACTGGGCGCCCGAAGCGGCCCCCGGCGGCGCGTACGACCTGGTCAGGCCGGGCATTCTCGCCGGGGTCGGGCGCGCCGCACGCTAGGCGGCCTCCAGGCTCTCGGCGAACCAGGTCGCCAGGGCGCGCTCCAGGGTCTCGTCCGGCGTGCCGGCCCAGGCGACGTAGCCGTCGGGGCGGACGAGCACGGCGTCGGGCCCGTCCGCGGGCACGACGTCGACGCGCCCGTGGCGGACGCGCACCCCCTCCGCCGCCGGGGCGAGCAGCACGGGCCTGGCCTGGGCGGCTGGCCCGGCGGGCAGCTCGGGCAGGAACCGGCCGACCAGCGGGTGCGGCGGCGCGGGCATCGCGTACGTCACGTCGGATCCGGCCAGCAGGGCGGCGATGCGGTGGCGGGCGGGCGCGTCGGCCAGCAACTCGCCGAAGACCTCGCGCAGCGCCGTCACCTCCGGCCCGGGTGCGGCGAGCGCGAGCTGGGCCTGGGTGTGCACGGCGACCCGTTCCGCGGCCGGGCGGCGCTCGGCCTCGTAGGTGTCCAGCAGCCCGGGCGGGGCCCAGCCGCGCACCTCGGCGGCCAGCTTCCAGGCCAGGTTGACGGCGTCCTGCAGGCCGAGGTTGAGCCCGGGGGCGCCCATGGCGGAGTGGACGTGCGCGGCGTCACCCGCCAGGAACACCCGGCCGTCGCGGTAGCGGTCGGCGACCCGGGTGTCGCGGCCGTTCAGCCGCCTGAGCAGATGGGGGCCGGGGCCGGTGGGGGCGGCCAGCGGCAGGTGGCGGCCGAGCACCCGGGCCAGGCTCTCGCGCAGCTCCGCGATGGTCATGGGGACGTCCTCGCCGGGCGCGCCGGCGTCCCACTCCATCGCGGCGACGGTCAGCACCCCTGGTCCGACGGGCAGCAGCGCGTACGCGCCGCGCTCGGTGCGGTGCCAGGCGTACAGCCCGAAGGTGCCCGCGCCGGGCACCTCCATCTCGGCCCGCTCGGGCCGGAGCACCGCGCCGGGCACGCTGACGTGGGCGGTGCGGCTGACCACGTCGGCCGCGCTGACGCCGGGGAAGCCGATCCCGGCGAGCTTCCTCACCGCGCTGTGGGCGCCGTCGCAGCCGACCAGGTAGCGGGTGCGCAGCTCGGATGCGCCGCCGGGCCCGGTCAGCCGCACGGTCACACCCTGCTCGTCCTGCGTGAAGCCGGTCAGCTCGTGCCCGCGCCTGATCTCCACGCCGAGGTCGAGCGCGCGGCGTTCGAGCAGCTTCTCCAGGGCGGGCTGCCGGATGCCCATGCCGTGCAGCGGATTGTCGTCGAGCCCGGCGAGGTCGAGCGGCATCGCGCCGAACACGAACCCGGGCAGCGGCGCCTCTTCCTCGGCCAGGCCGCGCCGGCGCAGCAATCGCACGACCTGGCCGATGATCCCGTTGGCCTTGGGCTGGTCGCTGCGGCGCGGCAGACGTTCGACGACGGTGGGACGGACCCCGGCGAGGCTCAGCTCGCAGGCCAGCATCAGCCCGTTGGGGCCGGCGCCGGAGATGACGATGTCGGTGTGCACGTAGGTCTCCTCACTCGGAAGGGGCGGGCAGGCCGGCGGCGAGGGCCCGCAGCGCGTCGCGCAGCAGCGGCCCCAGCGGGACCGGCGGGTCGGCGCGCAGCCAGTGGCCGACGGCGGCCTGCACGACGGAGGTCGCCGCGGCGGCGACCAGGGAGGGGTAGAGGTCGTGGGTGGGGTCGGTGCCGGTGCGCTCGCCGACGGCCGCGGCCAGTTCGCCGTCGACGGCGAACGCCACCCGCAGCGCCTCCGCGCGCAGCGCCGGCTCGCCGGCCAGCATCCGGATGCCGGCCAGCAGCTCGGGGGGCGGGGCGGCGCCGGCGTCGCTCGCGTGCGCCTCCCAGGGCCGCACCATCGCCTCGGTCAGCGCCTCCCAGAAGGGCTCCGCGGGAGGCCGGGCGCGCAGCACCGCCACGGTCGCTCTGACGCGGTCGGTGTGGCGGGCGGCGAGCGCTTCGTACTTGCTGGAGAAGTAGTTGTTGAACGTCCGTGGCGACACCCCGGCCTCGGCCGCGATGTCCTCGACGCGTACGTGCTCCAGCCCGCGTTCGAGGGCCAGCCGGAGGGCGGCCGTCATCAGCGCCTCGCGCGTGGCCTGCTTCTTCCGCTCTCTCAGCCCGCTCATACCGACAGACTAGGGCAAATCTTGCGGATTGCGCAAAATTTCTGACCACGCAAGATCTGGGCCGGGTCTCACGCTCGAAGGGGCGAGCGGACGTTAGATTGGAGCAATGTCCTTCCTCGCCCTGGAATTCGTCAGCACGGTCAGGGCCGACCGCACCGGAATGACCGACCTCCTGTCAGACGTGGACGGCATGACGGCCTGGGTCCGCGAGCACGCCGCCGACCTGGGCGCCGATCCGGGGTTCACCGCCCACGAGGAGCTGCGACACGAGACCCTGCGCCTGCGCCAGGCCGTCCGGGCGCTGTTCGCCAGGGCCGTGGCCCCCGGGCCGCCGAGCCGGGCCGACGCCACCGGCCTGCCCGCGTTCGAGGAGTCTCTGGCTCTGGTCAACGCCACCGCGCTGGCCGCTCCCACGGCCCCGCAACTCTGCTGGAACGGCGGGCCCTCCCTGGCCGCCGTCGCCACGGGGGCCGACGAGTCCGCACGCCTGCGCGGCCGGCTCGCCACGGCGGCCGTGGAGTTCCTCGCCGGTCCGGGGCGGGAGTCGCTGCGCACGTGCCAGGCCCCCCGCTGCGTGCTCTATTTCGTCAAGGAGCATCCGCGCCAGGAGTGGTGCTCGACCGCGTGCGGCAACCGCGCCCGGGCGGCCCGGCACTACCGGGAGCACAAGAAATAGCCCTCTTCTAACGCCAAACTAGCTGCCTTGCCGTTATAGTGTTTCTCACGGCAAGGCGGCTTTTCATGCGTTAGAGGAGTAGGGGATGTCCTTTCAGACCGGGCACATCGGGCTCAACGTCACCGATCTCGACAGGTCCAAGGAGTTCTACGGGCGGGTCTTCGGCTTCACCGTCGCGGGCGAGTCCCGGGAGGACGGGCGGCGCTACGCGTTCCTGGCCCAGGACGGCACGCTCGTGCTGACCCTGTGGCAGCAGAGCGAGAGCCGTTTCGCCGCCGGGCTGCCCGGTCTGCACCACTTGTCGTTCCAGGTGGCGGACCTTGACGCGGTGCGGCGGGCGGAGGTGGTGATCAGGGACGTCGGCGCGAAGATCCACCACGACGGCGTCGTTCCGCACGGCGAGGGCGCCTCGTCGGGCGGCGTGTTCTTCGAGGACCCCGACGGCATCCGGCTGGAGATCTTCGCCCCCGACGCCGCCGGCGACCGGGCCGCACCCACCACGGGCGCGCCGACCTGCGGGTTCTTCTAATGAGGTCGCATCCGGGAGAGGTCGCCGTGCAGCGGCGGGCCGGGGTGCGGCAGGGCGGTCACGGCAGCTCGCGCACCCGTCCGGAGATCCCCGAGGTGGCGGCGGGGTTCCTCCGCGCCCAGCGCATGGTCGTCGCCGGAGCGGCCGACGACCTCGGGCGCATCTGGGCGGCCGCCCTGACGGGGCCCGGGGGCTTCGCCGACCCACGGGGCGAGCGCACGATCGTGCTGCACGCCCTGCCCGCCGCCGGTGACCCGCTGCACGGCCTGTTCACGCGCGAGCGCGACCTCGGCCTGCTGGCCATCGAGCCGCACACACGGCGCAGGATGCGCGTGAACGGCCGCGCCGTACGGGCCGGGGAAACGCTCGTCGTCCGTACGGAGCAGGTCTATGCGAACTGCCCCAAATACCTCCAGACCCGCGAACCGACCTCGGCCCCCGGCACCCCCTCCCTGCCGGCGCGCGGGACCATTCTGGAGGGCCGGCACCAGGCCTGGATCTCGGCGGCCGACACGTTCTTCGTCGCCACGCGGGCCGAGGGCTTCGGTGCGGACGTGTCGCACCGCGGCGGCAATCCCGGCTTCGTCCGGCTCACCGGGCCGCGCTCGCTGGACTTTCCCGACTACCAGGGCAACAACATGTTCATGACGCTCGGCAACCTGGAGCTGGACCCGGGGGCCGGGCTGCTGTTCGCCGACTGGGAGCGCGGGGAGACGCTCCAGCTCACCGGCCGGGCGCGGGTGGAGTGGGGCGAGCGGCGGGTGGTGCGCTTCGAGATGGACGAGTACGTCCACCTCGCCGGCACGATCCCGTCGGCCTGGACGGCTCCCGGCTACCACCGCTTCAACCCGCCGGTCTAGCCGAGGCGCTCTTCGCACCGGTGGCGGGCGTACGGCTCGCCGCCGAGAAACTCCGGTCGAGCTCCTCGGCCTCCGGCGGCCGGGAAGGTCTCCAGAATGACGAAAGGCCGCCCCCGGTGACGGGAACGGCCCTGCGTGAAGGGTGGAGCTATGGGGATTCGAACCCCAGACCTCCTCCATGCCATGGAGGCGCGCTACCAACTGCGCCATAGCCCCTCGTGCGTGTACGAGTGTAGCCCACTTCGCGACGTTCCGAGCACAGTCACGCATCGCCCAGGAGCGTCTGGATGATCTCGCGGGCGTGTGTCCACAACACCGCGCCGCCCACGCCTGGCACGAGGTGGCGGCGTGCTCCGGGGATGCGCCTGGTCAGGGTCTGTCCCCGGTCGGGCGAATGGGAGGTGTCCAGCTCGCCGTACCAGAGGTCGACGGGCACCGGCACCTTCTCCAGCGCGTACGGCCAGCGGCCCATCGCCAGCACGGTGTCGCGGGCGTACCCGGCCGGGCCCTGGGCGAAGGCCTCCTCCATGGCCCGCCGGTAGGCGCGCGCGAAGGCGGGCTGCTCGTAGACGGCCCGGTCGACGGCGGGACTGCCCGGCACGATCATGTCCCACAGCACGGTGGGCGTGAGCCGGGCGAAGACCGCCTCGGCCCTCACCGGATCGGCGGCCGTCAGCTCCACGAGCTCCCGCGGCCCCTCCGGGAGCGCCTCGGGGCAGGACGCGACCTCGTCGGCCCCCGACACGACCGCCACCCGGCGCGCGATCCAGGCGCACGCCAGCGCGAACGGCGCCCCCTGCGAGAACCCCACCACCCGAAGCTCGCCCAGCCCGAGCTCGCGTGCGGCCGCCGCCACGTCGGCCGGCCAGGACTCGAGCGTGCGGCCGGGGTCAGGGTCGGAGACGCCGAGCCCCGGCCGGTCGAACGAGACGAGCCGGACGCCGAGCTCCTCGACGACGCCGGCGCCGAAGCCGAGCCACCGGCTCGTGCCCGCTCCCGGGCAGAGCACGACCGGCGTGCCGGACGCGGGGCCCCACTCGGCCCAGCCGAGCGCCCGGCCGCCGGGCAGCGCGACCCGGCCCAGCCGGGCGGGAGGCGTGACATCCATGCGGACAGCCTGCCGGACGGGCCCCGCCGTCAGCCAGCCGTTTTCGCGCGGTCGATGAGCGTGCGCAGCTCCGCCACCATGGGGTCCTCGGTGGCGGGGGCCAGCCGTTCGGCGTGCTCGCCCAGCGCGGCCAGGTCCAGCCCGAACGCCTCTCCTTCGCGCAGGTGCTCCGCGAACGCGGCCACCACCATGTCCACCTGCAGGCGCAGGGGCGCGTCCGTGAGTGAGGCGGCCAGCTCGCCCGAGCGCAGGGTGGCGCCGGCCTCCGACGCGACCCGGGTGTCGGGGTCCTGCCAGCGCACGGTGGCCTGGGCGAGCTGGCCGTCGGCGCCGGGCTTGAGCGTGAGCGCGTACAGGGCGGTGACGGAGTGGCCGGGGCCGATCTCGCCGCCGTCGCGGCTGTCGTCGCGGAACTCCTCGGCCTCCAGGGCGCGGTTCTCGTAGCCGACGAGACGGTAGCTCTCGACGACCGAGGGGTTGAAGACGACCTGCGCCTTGGCGTCACGGGCGCGCAGCTCGATCGTGGCGGGGAGCTTCGTGGTGAAGACCTCGGCGGCCTCCTCCTCGGTGCCGACGTACACGGCCAGGCCGTCGCCGTTGTCGGCGAGCTGCTCCATCAGCTCGTCGCCGTACTCACGGCCGACGCCGACCGTGAGCAGCGTGACCCGCCTGGCGGCGTGCTCCTCGACCCGGTCGAGGATGGCCTGCCACTCGGTGCTGCCCTGGTTGGCCAGGCCGTCGGAGAGCACGATGACACGGTTCGTGGCGGCCGTGCGGAACCCCTTCGACGCCTCCTCGTAGCCGGCCACCAGCCCGGCCTCCAGGTTGGTGCCGCCCTGGGTGACGAGCCGGTCCACCGCGGCGGACAACTCGTCCCTGGCGGTCAGCGGGGTCATCGAGGCCAGCACCTCGGCCTCGTCGCTGAAGGAGACGATCGAGACCTGGTCACCGGGCCCGAGCTCGTCGAGCAGAGTGCGCAGGGCCGACCTGACCAGGTCCAGGCGGCCGGCCTCGGCCATCGAGCCCGACACGTCGATGACGAACGTGAGGTTGGCGGGCCGCCGCTCGGCCGCCGCCGAGGAGCGCGTCTGCAGGCCGACGCGGAGCACGGCCTCGTCGCGTGACGGCAGCCGCGCGCCGTCCACGTGCACGGTGAACCCGTCGTCCGGCGGCTGCGCGTAGTCCTGGCGGAAGGCGTTGACCCACTCCTCGGGGCGGATCTCGGCGGGCGCCGGACGGCGGCCCTCCTGCAGTGCGCGGCGGGCGTAGCCGTACGAGGCGGTGTCCACGTCGAGGGCGAACGTGGAGATCTGCGCCGTGGTCGTGTCCTGCTCGCCGTCCGCCCGCTCGGGGGCCGGGGAGTTCCGTTGCGCGTCCTGGCTGATGGGGGCGCGCACGCCGCTGGTCGTGCCTTCGCCACCGGCGCAGGCCGCGAGGCCCAGCAGGGACACTAATCCGATCCCGACCGCTAAAGGACGAAATTTCATTTCAACCACCTCCACCGCGTACGACGGAACGCCGTACGCGGTGGCCGGGCCGGTGACGCAAGTGAGCGCGAACCGCGATCAACACGTGATCGCGGCCACCGGCCCCGGCGGTCAGAACGGCGGGATCACGCCTTCCAGGCCGGGTCACGCCCGATGACGCCGAGGAACCGGTCGAGCACCGGCGCGTCGGCCGGCACCGGCACCTCCGGGCCGAACGCGCCCCTCTCGCGGCCCGTCGGCGCCATCTTCGAGCCGAACTCCAGCAGCACCGCGGCCGTCTTCTCCGCCACCTCGTAGTCGCGCCCCGTCGCCTTGGCGAGATCCCATCCGTGGGCCACCAGGTCGGTCAGCGCCATGTTGGCGAGCACCGGCTTCGGCAGGCCCATGGTCCGGCTGGCGCCCTCCCACGCCTCCGGAGCCTCCCAGGCGGCGAGCATCCGCTCGGCCCGCTCGCGGAAGTCGCCGGTGTATTCGTGCTGCGGGGGCATCCCGCCGTCGCCGGCCAGCGACACGAACAGGTCGGCGCCCCACTCCAGGTGGGCGATCAGGGACTTGACGTCATAGGCGGCGCACGGGGTGGGCAGCCCGAGCTCGTCGTCGCGCAGGCTCTCGACCAGCGCGGAGGTGCGCGCGGCGGCCTCGCGCATCATCGTCAGCGTCTCGTTCATGACCTACAGAGTGCCAGGGCCGAATCCTCCACGCGCACACGAATCGTGAGAAGGACCGCGTTCACCGCGGTGAACACCAGCGCCGTCAGCCACGCCGAGTGGACGAGCGGCAGCGCGATCCCCTCCGCGACCACGGCGACGTAGTTGGGGTGCCGCAGCCACCGGTACGGCCCCCGGTCGACCAGCGGCATCCCGGGCACCACGACGACGCGGGTGTTCCACCGCCGGCCGAGCGTGCCGATGCACCACCAGCGCAGCCCCTGGGCCAGGACGACGACCGCGAGCATCGGCCAGCCGAGCACCGGCACGAACGGCCGGTCGAGCAGCCACACCTCGGCGGGCGCCGCCACCAGGAGCGCGACGTGGGCGGCGACGATCCAGGGGTAGTGGCGCCTGCCGTACTCGACGCCGCCCTTCGACCTGGCCCAGGCCAGGTTGCGGCGGGCCACCACGAGCTCGGCCAGCCGTTCGAGCACGACCAGGCCGATGAGCAGCGCGTACGCCATCACCAGTGCAGCAGGAGCAGCTCGGCGGAGAATCCGGGGCCCAGCGCCATCAGGACGGCGGGGGCGCCGGAGCGGCCGCGGGTCTGCTGAAGAACGTGCAGCACCGAGACCGACGACATGTTGCCGTGCTCGCGCAGCGAGCGCCAGGTCAGGTCGAGGGCCCGCGGCGGGATGCCGAGCGTGTCCACGATCTTCTCGATGACCTTGGGGCCGCCTGGGTGGCAGACCCAGGTGGGGACCTGGTCGGGCGTCAGGCCGTAGTCCGCCAGGAACCGCTTGATGTCGGCGGCCAGCACCTGCTCGACGAAGCCGGTCAGCTCGGCGTCCAGCACGATGCGGAAGCCGCGCTCGCCGACGTCCCAGCCCATGAGGTGCTCGGTGCCGGGGTAGAGCTTGCTGCGGGTGGCGACGACCTCCGGGCCGTGCCCGCGTCCGGTGGCCACGACGGCCGCCGCGCCGTCGCCGAACAGGCCGCTGGCGATGAGGTTCGCGATCGAGGTGTCGTCGCGCTGGATGGTGAGCGAGCACAGCTCGACGCAGACCAGCATCGCGACGTGGTCGGGCCAGCCCCGCAGGTAGTCGTGCAGCCGGGAGAGCCCGGACGCGCCGGCCGCGCAGCCCAGCCCGAACACGGGCACCCGCTTGACGTCAGGACGCAACCCCACCCGCTGCGCCAGTCTCGCGTCGAGTGACGGCGTGGCCAGGCCCGTGGTGGAGCAGAGCACCAGGTGGTCGATCTTCTCGGGCCGCATGCCCGACTTCTTCAACGCGCCGCGCATGGCCTGCTCGGCGAGGTCGAGGGCCGCTTCGACGTACGCGTCGTTGGCCCGGGCGAACGAGTCGAGCTTGGCGTAGCCGTCCAGCGGGAGGGCCAGGTTGCGTCCCTGGACGCCGGTGGCCGCGTGAAATCGTTTCAGCAGCTCCTCGTCGCATTCGGTCAGCCGGGAGAACGCCTCGGTGATCTCCGCCTGCTCGTAGCGGTGATCGGGCAAAACGGTCTGTACCCCCGCAATATGCATATATCTCTCCTGCCGCAAAGCAGGCCCGCCTAACATACGAACCACTTCACGCCGCCACGCCCTCCCCGCCCGCGTCGCTTCCGTCCTCCAGCAGGAGTGAGGAACGGCACGGCGCAGGTGCGCCGCTCGGGGTGAGCCGGCGTCAGGAGGTCAGGCGCCAGAGGGACGTGACCTCGGCGCTGCGCGCCACATGCAGGGGGTCGGCGGGGTCGCGGGGGCGATGGTGGTTCGGGGTGGTGTCCAGCCGGCCGGTGACGCGCAGGCCGGCCTGCGCGAACTCCTCCAGGAGCTCGGCACGGGTGCGGAGGCCGAGGTGTTCGGCCAGGTCGGACAGGATGAGCCAGCCCTCGCCCTGTGGCTCCAGGTGCGCGCTCAGCCCGGCCAGGAAGGCGCGTAACATCCGGCCGCCGGGGTCGTAGACGGCCTGGTCGAGCGCGGAGGCGGGCTTGACGGGCAGCCACGGCGGGTTGCAGACGATCAGCGGGGCGCGGCCCGGCGGGAAGAGGTCGGCCCGCGTCACCTCGACCCGTCCGGTCAGCCCGAGGCGGGCGACGTTGTCCGCGGCGCAGGCCACCGCACGCGGATCGATGTCGGTGGCCACGACACGGCGGACGCTCCGCCGGGCCAGCACGGCCGCCAGCACGCCGGTGCCCGTGCCGACGTCGAACGCCAGCCGGTCGCCGGGCAGCGGCGCGCGGTCCACCAGATCGACGTACTCGGCCCTGGTCGGAGGGAACACACCGTAGTGGGGGTGGATGCGGGCGCCGAGCGCCGGCACCAGCACGCCCTTCTTGCGCCACTCATGCGCGCCGATCACGCCGAGCAGCTCACGCAGCTGCCCGACCGCCGGGGACGCGTCGGCGCCGTACGCCTCGGCGCAGGCATCACGGACGTCCGGCGCGCGGGGCAACTCCACGACGTGCCCCTCGGCGTACGGGACGAGCAGCATGCCGAGCGTGTGCGCGCGCTGCGCGCGGGCCTGGCGGTGGCGGTGGAAGCCGCCGCCGGGCGGGGCCGGCTTGCAGCGGCGGCCGAGCGCGGCGAGCAACTGGCGCGCGTTGTGGAAGTCACCGCGCCACAGCAGCGCGGTGCCCTCGGAGGCCAGCCGGTACGCGGTGGCGGCCCGCATCCGGTCGTCGGCCAGGACGACGCGCCCAGGCGGCGGCACACCCAGCGCCGAACGCCAGACCGCCGATCGCTCAACCCCCGCCTCGGTCCACCGGATCATCAGACCCCGACCGTTTCACGAGTCGCGCCTCATGGCCACTTCTTTTCGCCCGGCCCGTCGTCGAGCCGGCGGCCCACCCGGACCACGAAGACACCCTCTGGCCCCCGGGGGGCGTCGAGCATGAGTGACGGCGCCACCGCCCTGGGTCCCCCGCGACGCTTCCGTCCGGAGGATCCGCGGCGAGCTCCCGTGGCCGGCCGTCAGAGGGTGTAGTCGAACGTGTAGTGGTGGGTGCCGTCAGAGTCGATGGTGATGTCCAGCTCGCCCCGCAGCCCCCGCAGCTCGCCGGTCGCCGAGTCGGGCACGACCGAGACCCGCAGCGACTGCCCGCCACGGTCGCTCACCGCGTTGTGCTGGACGACGAAGCCGCCGGCCCGGCCGTCCAGGGTGCCCTCGACGCGTTCGAGGGCGACGTACGAGCGTGAGTCCTCCACCGGCGTGGTCGCCACCATCATCGTGACGACGCTCGTGCCGGCGAGGTCGCCCTCGAAGGTCTTGGTGAGGGTCACGACCCCCAGCGTGACGCCGTCGCGGTCGTCGAACGGCGGTTGCGGGGTCCAGCCGGCGGTCTCGAAGGTTCCCTTTGCGGTCATGGGAAGGAGCATGCCGGTCGTACCTGTCACATCACGTCAGGTACCCGCGAGACGCTCCACGACGGGCGCGAAGTCGTCCATGAACTGTGCGTTCACCGTCACATAGGACACCCCGAGCCGGTCCCTGCGGCGCAGAAGGGTGTCGGCCATCTCGGCGGCGGTGCCGGTCAGGATGCCGGTGCCGGTGCGGCCGAAGCGGGCGAGCGCCCAGTCCGGCGGCTCGGTGCCGGCGCAGGCCAGGTTCATGTTGAGCTCCAGCGCGGGGAAACGGTCGCCGGCCAGCTCGTACAGCTCGTCCACCTTGGCCGCCACCTGTTCCTCGGTGGTCTGCGGCGGCACGCCCAGCGCCACGGTGTCGGCCTTCTGCCCGGCCAGCCTGAGCAGCCGGGTGCCGGACGCGGCCACCATGATCCGCACGTCCTTCACGGCGTCGATGGTGTCGGAGAGCCGCTCGATGCGCCGGCTCGGCGTGCCGAACGCGACGCCGAGCGTGGCCGCGTCCCGTTCGGCGTCCGGCCGGCCGGCGCCGAGACCCAGCTCGAACCGGCCGTCGGTGAGCGTCTGCAGGGTGGCGGTCTCCCACGCCACGGCCGCCGGCGTCCGGTTGGGGGCGCTGAGCACGTACGTGCCGACGCGCAGGGTCGTGGTGGCCGTCGCGGCGACGGCGACGGCGGTGAACGGCGCCTGCGTGGCCAGCGTGTCGGGCACCAGGAAGGTCGCGTATCCGAGGCCCTCCGCCCGGCGGGCCAGGCCGGTCCACGCGGCCGCGCCGGGGGCCTGCCAGCCGACCACGCCGAACCTGAACGGATGATTCGTCATGCCCTCACGATCGCCCACGGGCACGGCCGCCGCATCGTCCTCCGGACCGGTGACCGGCTACCTCGTGAGGCGCACGGCGCCGGGAACGGCCTACTCCGCCAGCAGTAGCCGGGTGAAGTCGTTGGCGAACTTGCCGTCCGGGTCGAGCCGGCGCGCCAGCTCACGGAAGTCGTCGGGGCACGCGGGCCACCGGGTGAACAGCTTCCCCCAGTGCGGCAGCGGCCCGTACGGCGCCAGCGTCTCCTCCACCAGCTCCAGCACCGGCATGACCCCGGCGACGTCCTTCTTCCAGGTGAAGTGCACGCCCACGGCGTCGCGCCCGCGGAACGGGCTGAGCCACAGCTCGTCGGCGGCGATCGAGCGTACCTCGGAGATGTGCAGGACCGGCCGGATGCGCTCACCGATCGCGAACAGCGCGCGCAGCGCCGCGACCGCGTTCTCCCTCGGCAGCAGCAGCTCCGACTGCAGCTCGTCGCCGGCGCCGCTGGGCTCGTGGTCGGCGCGGAAGTGCGGCAGCCGCTCGTACCAGGGGCCGGGGACGCCGAGCTGCTGCGTGCAGCTGTCGGCCGGCATGCCGGGCAGCGGGTGGCGGGGGCCGTCGGCGGGGCGGGTGCCGTACCAGTCGGGGTCGGTCAGCTCCTCGGCGCGCTTGACCCAGACGCGGGTGTCGCGCCAGTCGGTGAACAGGCTGACGCTGTAGCCGCTCGACATGATCGCGTCGAAGTGGTCGAGGGCGTCCAGGGGCAGGCCGTCGCGGACGTACTGGCGCAGCTCGAAGGCGGGCACCAGGTCCAGTGTGAGCGAGGTGACGACGCCGAGGGCACCGAGCGCGACGACCGATCCGGGGAAGTCGGCGTCGCCGCGCGAGAGCGACAGCAGCGAGCCGTCGGCCGTGACGAGCTCGATCCCCGACACGGCGGCGGCCAGGCACGGGACGGCGTCGCCGGAGCCGTGCGTGGCGGTGGCGACCGAGCCCGCCACGGAGATGTGCGGCAGCGAGGCCATGTTCGCCAGCGCGAACCCGGCCTCGTGCAGCAGCGGCGCGAGCCGCGCGTACGTCACGCGGCCGCCGACCCGCACGGTGGCCGCCGCGGCGTCGATCTCCGCCCGTTCGGGCATCCGGTCCAGCACGACCAGCTCGCCCGTGGTGTCGGCGACGTGGTTGAAGGAGTGTCCGCTGCCCAGGGCCCGCACGCGCGGCGAGGAGGCGACGAGCCGCCGGAGCTCGTCCAGCGAAACCGGATGATGGACGTCTTTAGCCTGAAAGACGGTGTTTCCCGCCCAATTGGTCAGCGTCACGGCCTTACCTTCCCACAGCAGGTTCCTCAAGAACATCCGCTTGTCAGCACAGCCGGTGCCCGCTAGGTTCTGGTGCCGCTGACGGAGGTGTGCGGTGCTCTATCTCTCCCAGGCCGCCGGCCTGGCCACGCTCGTGCTCTGGCTCTACTGCCTCTTCGAGGCGATCACCACGCCGGAGGAGCTCTGCCGCAACCTGCAGAAGACCCTCTGGGTGATCATCGTGCTCTTCCTGCCGCTGATCGGCTCGGTCGCCTGGCTGGTGGCGGGCCGCCCCGAGCGGCTGCGCCCGGCCACCGCCCGGCCGAGCGCCTTCCCCGAGTACGACCGCCCCGGCCGCTTCGCCGCCACCGACCCCGACGACGACGAGGAGTTCCTGCGCCGCTGCCGCGAGCGCGCCGAGGAGCAGCGCAGGAACGCCCCGAAGAAGCAGGACGACGACTAGAAGCGACTAGAAGCCCTGGGCCAGGCGGTAGTACGCCTGGTTCCAGCGCAGCTCCTTCGTCAGCCGCTCGGTCGTCGTGTCGGCGTCGATGACCACCAGCTCCACGCCCAGCATCTCGGCCAGGTCGGTCAGCTCCTCGCGGCCGACGGCCTTCGACAGCACCGTGTGGTGCGGCGCGCCGGCGGTGAGCCACGACTCGGTCGAGGTGCGCAGGTTCGGCCGCGGGCGCCACACCGCGCGGGCCACCGGCAGCTTGGGCAGCGGCTCCGGCGGCGCCACAACGTCGATCTCGTTGGCCACCAGCCTGAACCGCTCGCCCATGTCGGCCAGGCCGACGACGATGCCGGGGCCGGGCTCGGCGTCGAACACCAGCCGCACCGGGTCCTCCCGGTTGCCGATGCTGAGCGGGTGGATCTCGCACGACGGCCGGCCGGCCGCGATCGACGGGCAGACCTCCAGCATGTGGGCGCCGAGGATGAGCTCGTTGCCGGGTGTGAGGTTGTAGGTGTAGTCCTCCATGAAGGAGGTCCCGCCCGGCGTCATGGCCTTGAGCGTGCGCAGCAGCACCGAGGTCTTCCAGTCGCCCTCGCCGCCGAAGCCGTAGCCGTCGGCCATGAGCCGCTGCACGGCCAGGCCGGGCAGCTGGCGCAGCCCGCCGAGGTCCTCGAAGTTCGTGGTGAACGCCTTGAACCCGCCCGCTTCCAGGAAGCTCCGCAGGCCCAGCTCGATGCGGGCGGCGTAGCGCAGCGACTCGCTCCGCTCGCCGAGCAGCTCGGGGGTCACGGTGTACTGCTCGGCGTACTCCTTGACCAGCGCCGTCACGTCGGCGTCGGAGGCCGCGTCCACGGCCTCGACCAGGTCGTTGACGCCGTAGGTGTTGACCGAGACGCCGAAGCGCAGCTGCGCCTCGACCTTGTCGCCCTCGGTGACGGCGACGTCGCGCATGTTGTCACCGAAGCGGGCCAGCTTCAGCGTGCGCAGCTCGGCTGCGCCCCGGGCGGCGCGCTCCCAGGCCAGGATGCGCTCGGCCACGGCGGGGTCGCTGACGTGTCCGGCCACGGTCTTGCGCGGCACGCCGAGCCGCGTCTGGACGAACCCGAACTCGCGGTCGCCGTGGGCGGCCTGGTTGAGGTTCATGAAGTCCATGTCGATGGTGCTCCACGGCAGCTCCACGTTGGCCTGCGTGTGCAGGTGGAGCAGCGGCTTGCGCAGCGCGTCGAGCCCGGCGATCCACATCTTGGCCGGGGAGAAGGTGTGCATCCACGCGATCACGCCGGCGCACGCGTCGTCGGCGTTGGCGTCGAGCATGATCCGCCTGATGGCCGCGGCGTCGGTCAGGACGGGCTTCCACTCCACCTCGACGGGGAGCTGCGCGGCGATGCCCTGCGACTGCTCGGCAACCTGACGCAGCGTGTCCTCGCCGTACAGTCCCTGACTGCCGGTCAGAAACCAGATCTTCAACGCGGGCTCCTCTGTCCGTAGACGTTCTGATAGCGGTCGTACAGGCGGTCGATGTCGTCCTGCGCGATGGGCAGCGGGGTGCCGAGCTGGCGGGCCACGTGCACCGTGCGGGCCACGTCCTCGCACATGACGGCGGCCTTCACCGCGGCCTTCGGGTCCTTGCCGATGGTGAAGACGCCGTGGTTCCGCATGAGGACCGCCGGGGAGCGGTGGCCCTTGAGCGTCTCGACGATGCCCTGGCCGATGGAGTCGTCGCCGATCAGCGCGAACGGGCCCACCGGGATCTCGCCGCCGAACTCGTCGGCCATCGCGGTCAGCACGCACGGGATGGCCTCGCCGCGCGCCGCCCAGGCCGAGGCGTAGGTGGAGTGGGTGTGCACGACGCCGCCGACCTCGGGCATGTTGCGGTAGACGTACGCGTGCGCGGCCGTGTCGCTGGACGGGGCGTGCTCGCCCTCCACGAGGTTGCCGTCGAGGTCGCAGACGACCATGTTCTCCGGCGTCAGCTCGTCGTAGGAGACGCCCGACGGCTTGATGACGAACAGGTCCGCACCGGGGACGCGCCCCGAGACGTTGCCGGCCGTCCAGGCGACCAGGTTGTAGCGGACGAGCTCGGCATGCAGGTCCGCAACGATTTTCCTCACTTGCTTGCCTCGTTCCTGATCGCTCGGAGGGTGTGCAGCATCCGCCCGTCGGCGAAGAAGTCGTGGAGCCGGCGGTACTCGGCGTAGAGCCGGTCGTAGGCGTCGGCGCGGGCCGTGTCGGGCACGTACGCGTTCTCGGTGCGCTTGCCCATGGCCGCGGCGGCCTCCTCGATGCCCGGGTAGGCCCCGGCGGCGACGGCGGCGTGGATCGCCGAGCCGAGCGCGGGCCCCTGGTCGGAGCCGATGACCGACAGCGGCCGGCGCAGCACGTCGGCGTAGACCTGCATGAGGAACGGGTTCTTCAGCAGCCCGCCGGCCACGATGAACTCCTCGACCGGCACGCCCGCCCGCTCGAACGTCTCCACGATCATCCGGGTGCCGAACGCGGTCGACTCGATGAGCGCGCGGTAGACGTCCTCCGGCTTGGTGGCCAGGGTCTGGCCGACGATCACGCCGGAGAGGTTGTGGTCGACCAGCACCGAGCGGTTGCCGCCGAACCAGTCGAGCGCGACGAGCCCGTGCTCGCCGACCTCCTGCTTCTCGGCCAGGGTGGTGAGGTACGCGTGCAGGCCCTGCTCGCCGGCCTGCGCCACGTAGGAGGCGGGGACGTGGTTGTCCACGAACCAGGCGAAGATGTCGCCGACCGCGGACTGCCCGGCCTCGTAACCCCACAGGCCGGGCACGATGCCGTCGCGGACGACGCCGCACATGCCGGGCACCTCCGCGAGCTGGTCGCTCGGCATGATGTGGCAGGTCGAGGTGCCCATGATGGCCACCATCTGGCCGGGCCTGACGGCGTCGGCGGCGGCGGCCGTGACGTGCGCGTCGACGTTGCCGACGGCCACGGCGACGCCCTCGGGGACGCCGGTCCACGCGGACGCCCGGGCGGTCACCCGGCCGGCGAGCCCGCCGAGGTGGGCCAGCGTGACGCCGCCGACCTTCTCGCCGACCGCGCCGGTGGCGAGCTTGCCGACGAAGCCGGCGAAGCCCGGGTCGAGCTCGGCCAGGTACTCCTCGGACGGGTACGCGCCGTCCTGGAAGATCCCCTTGTAGCCGACCGTGCAGATGTTGCGGCTCTCGACGCCGGTGAGCTGCCAGATGATCCAGTCGGCCGCCTCGATCCAGCGCTCGGCCCTGGCGTACACCTCGGGGGCCTCCTCCAGGACCTGCAGGGCCTTGGCGAACTCCCACTCCGAGGAGATCTTGCCGCCGTAGCGCGGCAGCCAGCCCTCGCCGCGGCGCGCGGCCAGCTCGTTGATCCGGTCGGCGTGCGGCTGGGCGGCGTGGTGCTTCCACAACTTCGGCCAGGCGTGCGGCTCGTCGGGCGTCTCGAAGCACAGCGGGGTGCCGTCGGCCGTGGTGGGCAGCACGGTGCAGGCCGTGAAGTCGGTGCCGATGCCGACGATCTCCTCAGGACGTACACCGGCGGCGGCGATCGCCTGGGGGACGGCGTTGCTGAGCACGTCGATCCAGTCCTGCGGCGACTGCAGCGCCCAGTCGGGCCCGAGGCGCACGCCGGAGCCGGGCAGCTCGTGCTCGATGACCCGGTGGGCGTACTCGTGCACGGCGCTGCCCAGCTCCGCGCCGTCGCTCACGCGGACGACGACGGCACGGCCGGAGAGCGTGCCGAAGTCCACTCCGACCACGTAACTGTTAGCGTTCACATTGAACTCCAGGGGTTTCCGGGGGCATGCCCATCATCTACCTGACCGCCCTATCGAGCAGGGGCCGTGCTCGACCGGACGACGAAGCCCGGCGGCACGACCAGCCGTTCGGCCGTGGCCGGTCCCATGTCGATCTGCCGCAGCAGGACCTCGATGCACTGCCGGCCCACCGCGGCGAAGTCCTGCCTGACCGTGGTGAGCGGCGGGGAGAAGAACTCCGACTCCGGGATGTCGTCGAAGCCCACCACGCTGATGTCGTCGGGAACGCGCACCCCCTTCTCCGACAGGGCGCGCAGCACGCCGAGTGCCATCTGGTCGTTGGCCGTGAAGATCGCCGTGACGCCCTTCATCGCGGCCAGGCTCTTGCCCGCCTCGTAGCCGGCCCGCGGGCTCCAGTCGCCGGCCAGCGGCTCGGGCACGGGCCTGCCCGCCTCCTCCAGCACCGCGCGCCAGCCCGCGATCCGGCCCTCGGTCTCCAGCCAGTCGGTCGGGCCGGTGACGTGCCAGACCGTCTCGTGGCCCTGGTCGAGCAGGTGGCGGGTGGCGAGCCTGGCGCCCTGGACCTGGTCGATGCAGACCACCGGCACGCAGGCGTTGTGCATGCCCTCGACCGCGACCGCCGGCATGCCGGACGGCAGGTTGTCCAGGGCGCGCCAGGCCGAGCGCTGCGGCGCCACCACCACGACCCCGTCGACGCCCTGCTCCGTCAGGTAGCCGATGGCGTCGCGCACGTTGTCGCTGTCGATCGACTTCAGGCTCACGATGCTGACGAAGTAGCCGGCGGTCCTGGCCGCCTGCTCGATGCCGTAGATCGTGCTGGCCGGGCCGTACAGCGTGGTGTCGAAGCTCACCACGCCGAGGGTCCGCGACCGCTTGGTGACCAGGGCACGGGCCACGAGGTTGCGCCGGTAGCCCAGCCGGGTGATCGCCTCCTCCACCCGGGCGCGGGTGTCGGCCCGGACGTTCGGGTGGTGGTTGAGCACCCGGGAGACCGTCTGGTGCGACACGCCGGCCTCCCTGGCCACGTCGGCCATGACCGGCAGGCGGCGCTTGGGGGTCGTCACGGTCTCTCCTTTCCCTGGGCTTCGAGGATCTTATTTCAGCGCGTAACTCCGGCCCTGCGCTTGGTCCAGACGTCGAAGGCGACGGCGGCGAGCAGGACGATGCCCTTGACGAGCATGACGCGCTCACTGGGCGAGCCGATCAGGGACATGCCGTTGTTGATGACCGCCATGATCAGGCCACCGGTGATCGCGCCGACGACCTTGCCGACGCCGCCCTGGACGGCCGCGCCGCCGATGAAGGCCGCCGCGATGGCGTCCAGCTCGAAGCTGTTGCCCGCCGTGGGGCCCGCCTGGTTGAGGCGGCCGGCGAAGATGATGCCGGCGATGGCCGACAGCACGCCCATGTTCACGAAGATCCAGAAGACGACCGACTTGACCTTCACACCGGACATGACGGCCGCCTGGAGGTTGCCGCCGATGGCGTAGATCTGCCGGCCGAAGACCGTGCGGTTGGCCATCAGGGAGTAGGCCAGGACGAGCACCGCCAGCAGCACGAGCACCCACGGCAGGTTCTTGAACCGGGCCAGCTGCACCACCAGGAAGAGGATCAGCGCCGCGCCGGCCGCCAGCTTGAGCACGAACAGCGCCATCGGCTCGACCGTCTGGCCGTAACCCTTGCGGGCGTTGCGGCTGCGCCACTGGGAGGCGAACATGCCGGCGATCGCCACCAGGCCGATCAGCAGGCTGAACAGGTCGGCGCCGCCGAGCGGGCCGAGGCCGATGTTGCCGAGGTAGCCGTTGGTGAAGCCGTTGGCCAGCGTACGGACCTGGTCGGGGAACGGGCCGATGCCCTGGTTGCCCAGCACGGTCAGGGTCAGTGCGCGGAACAGCAGCATGCCGGCCAGCGTCACGATGAACGCCGGAATCCCGAAGTACGCGATCCAGTACCCCTGCCAGGCGCCGATGAGCGCGCCGGCCACGAGCGTGATCAGCAGCGCCAGCGGCCACGGCAAGCCCATGTTGACCATGAGGACCGCCGACAGCGCTCCCGTGACCGCCACCACCGAGCCGACCGACAGGTCGATGTGACCGGCGATGATGATCAGGATCATCCCGATCGCGAGGATCAGGACGTAGGAGTTCTGGACGATGATGTTCGAGATGTTCTGCGGCGTGAGCAGCGCGCCGTCGGTCAGCACCGAGAACAGCGCGATGATCAGGGCGAAGGCGATGTAGATACCGCTCGATCGCAGGTTGAGCGAGAGGCCGCCGAGCGACACCCGGCCCGGCTGCCGTGGCGCTCCCCCGTCGCCCTTGGCGCCGACCTCCACGTCGGCGGGCGTGATGCTGCTCATCTGAGCTACTCCTGTCCCTTGGTCATGAGGTGCATGAGACGTTCCTGCGTGGCTTCCCGGCGCGGCACCTCGCCGGTGATGCGACCCTCGGAGAGGGTGTAGACGCGGTCGCACAGGCCCAGCAGCTCAGGCAACTCCGAAGAGATCACCAGCACGGCCTTGCCCTCGTCGGCGAGGCGGTTGATGATCGTGTAGATCTCGTACTTGGCGCCGACGTCGATGCCCCGGGTGGGCTCGTCGAGGATGAGCACGTCAGGCTCGGTCAGGATCCACTTGGAGAGCACGACCTTCTGCTGGTTGCCGCCGCTCAGCTTGCCGACGACGCTGTCGACGCTGGGCGCCTTGATGTTCATGCTCTTGTGGAACTCCTCGGCGACCTTGTACTCCTCGTACTCGTTGACCCAGCCGCGCTTGGCCAGCCCCTGGAGTCCGGCCGCGCTGATGTTGCGCTTGATGTCCTCGATGAGGTTGAGCCCGTACCGCTTGCGGTCCTCGGTCGCGTAGGCGAGGCCGTGCCTGATCGCGTCCTGCACGTTGCGGATCTCGACCGGCTTGCCGTCCTTGAAGATCTTGCCGGAGATGTTCACGCCGTACGTGCGGCCGAACACGCTCATCGCCAGCTCGGTGCGCCCGGCGCCCATCAGGCCCGCCAGGCCCACGATCTCGCCGCGGCGCAGCGTGAGCGACGCGCCGTCCACGACCTTCCGGCCGGGCTGGCTGGGGCTGTAGACGGTCCAGTCCTCGATGCGCAGCGCCTCCCCGCCGATCGTCGGCTCGTGCGGCGGGAAACGGTTGTCGAGTGCGCGGCCGACCATGCCGGCGATGATGCGGTCCTCGGTCACGTGGTCCTCGGCCATGTCGAGGGTCTCGATCGTCCGGCCGTCACGGATGATCGTGACGGAGTCGGCGATGGCGGTCACCTCGTTCAGCTTGTGGGAGATGATCACGCAGGTGATGCCCTCGTCCCGCAGCCCGCGCAGCAGGTCGAGCAGGTGGGCCGAGTCGTCGTCGTTGAGCGCCGCGGTCGGCTCGTCGAGGATGAGCAGCTTCACCTCCTTCGCCAGCGCCTTGGCGATCTCGACGAGCTGCTGCTTGCCGACGCCGATGTCGGCGATCGCCGTCGTCGGGTTCTCGTCGAGGCCGACCCGACGCATCAGCTCGGCGGCCTCGTAGTTGGTGCGGTTCCAGTCGATCAGGCCGCGCCTGGCGCGCTCGTTGCCGAGGAAGACGTTCTCCGCGATCGACAGCTGCGGGCTGAGCGCCAGCTCCTGGTGGATGATGACGATGCCGGCGCGTTCGCTGTCGCGGATGCTGCCGAATTCGCAGCGTTCGCCCTCGAAGAGGATCTCGCCCTCGTACTCGCCGTACGGGTAGACCCCGGACAGGACCTTCATCAGCGTCGACTTGCCGGCGCCGTTCTCCCCGCATATGGCGTGGATCTCGCCCCGTCGGACCGACAGGTTGACGTCCTGCAGCGCCTTGACGCCGGGGAACGTCTTGGTGATCCCGCTCATCCGCAAGATGTGCTCGGTCATATGCCCCTCGCTCAGGGAGAGCCCCGGGGACGGCCGCTCGCCGTTCCCCGGGGCAGGCCCTTACTTGAGCTGGTCCTCGGTGTAGTAACCGGCTCCGACGATCTCTTCCTGGTAGTTGCTCTTGTCCACGATCACGGAGTCGAGCAGGTACGAGGGCACGACCTTGGTGCCGTTGTCGTAGTCCTTGGTGTTGTTCACCTCGGGCTGCTGGCCCTTCAGCACGGCGTCGGCCATCTTCACGGTCTGCTCCGCGAGCTTGCGGGTGTCCTTGAAGATGGTGGAGTACTGCTCACCGGCGATGATCGACTTGATCGAGGCGAGCTCGGCGTCCTGGCCGGTCACGATCGGGTACGGCTGGCCCGCGGTGCCGTAGCCGGAGCTCTTGAGCGCCGACAGGATGCCGATCGACAGGCCGTCGTACGGCGAGAGCACACCGTCGACCTTGGTGCCGCCGGTGTAGGTCTTGGTGAGGATGTCCTCCATGCGCTTCTGCGCGGTGGCCGGGTCCCAGCGCAGGATGGCCGCGGTCTTGAAGTCGGTCTGGCCGCTCTTCACCACGAGCGTGCCGTCGTCGATCTTCGGCTGGAGCACCGACATGGCGCCGTTCCAGAAGAACGTGGCGTTGTTGTCGTCGGGCGAGCCGCCGAACAGCTCGATGTTGAACGGACCCTTCTCGCCGTCCTCGACGCCCAGGCCCTTGAGCAGCGAGGTGGCCTGCTGCACGCCGACCTTGGCGTTGTCGAACGTGGCGTAGTAGTCGACGTTCTCGCTGTTGCGGATCAGCCGGTCGTAGGCGATGACCGGGATCTTGGCGTCGGCCGCCTGCTGAAGCTGGGAGGTGATGGCGGTGCCGTCGATCGAGGCGATGATCAGGAGCTTGGCGCCCTTGGTGATCTGGTTCTCGATCTGGTTGGCCTGCGTCGGGATGTCGTCCTGGGCGTACTGGAGGTCGACCTTGTAGCCGAGGGCCTCGAGCTGCTTCTTGACGTTGTCGCCGTCATGGATCCAGCGCTCGGAGGACTTGGTGGGCATGGTGACGCCGATCAGGGCGCCCGCGTTGCCGGCCGCCGCGGACCCGGAGGCTTCGGCGTCGACGGTCTTCGTGCTCGAGCCACACGCCGTCATGGTCACGGCGAGCGCGATGGCGGACACCACGCCCCCGATTCGTCCCAACCTCATTGTGATCTCCTTGCGATGGGGGTCGCGGCAGCGCTGGACGCGGCGGCTGCCGGTTAGAGTGAAGAACTCGCTCACGGAACGTGACAAATGGAACGAAAGTCCCCGTTCGTTCCGCCGATTGTTATCGTTAACAACGTCTATGTCAACGGTTGAAGCTAACCTGGCGGAAACGTTCCGGTAACTTTTCATGCAGGTCAGCGCCGTGACCCTCCGGAGAACAGGCGTTGCAGGACGATGAAGACGAAGAGCAACATTCCGATGAAGATCTTGGTCCACCAGGACAGCAGCGTCCCCTCGAAACTGATGATCGTCTGAATCAGGCCGAGCACGAGCACGCCCAGCACGGTGCCGAGCAGGAAGCCGCTGCCGCCGGTCAGCAGCGTGCCGCCGATGACCACCGCCGCGATCGCGTCCAGCTCCATGCCGACGGCGTGCAGGCCGTAACCCGAGAGCATGTAGAACGACAGCAGCAGCCCGCCGAGGGCCGAGCAGAACCCGCTGATCGTGTAGACCGCGATCTTCGTCCGCCCCACGGGCAGCCCCATGAGCAGCGCCGACTGCTCGTTGCCGCCGGTCGCGTAGACCGTCCGGCCGAAGCGGGTGTAGTGCAGCACGTACGCCGCCACGAGCACCACCACCACGGCGATGACCACGCTCGGCGAGATCCACAGGTCGGCGAACAGGTCGATCCTGGTCTGGGCGAACACGGTGAACGCCGGGTCGGCGATCGGGATCGAGTCGGTGCCGATCGTGTAACACAGCCCCCGGGCCAGGAACATGCCCGCCAGCGTCACGATGAACGGCTGGATGTCGAAGGCGTGCACGATGTACCCCATCACCAGCCCCAGCCCCGACCCGACGGCCAGCACCAGCGGGATCACCAGGTACGGCGGCCACCCCGGCCCCTCCATGAGGCCGGCCGCGATCATCGTCGACAACGCGACCACCGACCCGACCGACAGGTCGATGCCCCCGGTGAGGATCACGAACGTCAGCCCGATCGCGACCACCAGCAGGAACGCGTTGTCGATGAAGACGTTCAGCACGACCTGCCCGCTGGCGAACCCCTCGTAGCGGATCCCGCCCGCCGCGAACATCGCCACGAACAGGCACCCGGTCACCAGAACCGGCAGATACTTCGCGGGCACCCGCCCGCGGCCGAGCGTCAGCGTGCTCACGTGGTCACCCGCACCTTCTCGTCCGTGGCCGGGGCGGGCGCGACCGCGCGTCCGCGCCGGTGGAACACCTTCTCGCGGAACGACGGCGACTGGATGAGGCAGACGGCCGCGACCACCAGCGCCTTGAACAGCAGCGTGGTCTCCGGCGGGACGCCGATCGAGTAGATCGTCGTGGTCAGGGTCTGGATGATGAGCGCGCCCAGCACCGTCCCGGCCAGCGAGAACCGGCCGCCGGCCAGCGACGTGCCGCCGATCACCACGGCCAGGATGGCGTCCAGCTCGATCCACAGGCCGGCGTTGTTGCCGTCGGCGCTGGAGACGTTCGAGCTGATCATCAGCCCGGCCACGCCCGCGCACAGGGCGGCGAACGCGTAGACCATGACGATGATCCCGCGCGAGCGGATGCCGGCGAGCCGGCTCGCCTCCGCGTTGCCGCCGACCGACTCGATCAGCATGCCCAGCGCCAGCCGCCTGGTCAGGAACGCGGTGACCGCCAGCACCACGGCCACGATGACGATCCCGAACGGCACGGTCAGCCAGTAGCCGCCGCCGATCATCTTGTACGCCGGGCTGTTGACCGTGATGATCTGCCCGCCGGTGATGAGCTGGGCCAGGCCCCGCCCGGCCACCATGAGGATGAGCGTCGCGATGATCGGCTGGATGCCGATGCCCGCGACCAGGAACCCGTTCCAGGCCCCCAGCAGCAGGCAGAGCCCGAGCGCCAGCACCACCGCGGTGAACAGCCCGGCGTCCTGGCTGATCTGCAGACAGGCCAGCGCCCCCGAGATCGCCACGACCGAGCCCACCGACAGGTCGATGCCGCCGGTGGCGATCACCAGCGTCATGCCGATCGCCACCAGGATCAGCGGTGCGCCGAAGCGCAGGATGTCGATCAGGCTGCCGTACAGGTGGCCGTCCCTGACCTGGATCGAGAAGAAGCTGGGCGTGAAGAACACGTTCAGGGCCAGCAGCAGCACCAGCACCGCCGCCGGCCAGACCAGGCGCCTCACCTAGGCTCGACCTCCGCTCGCGATCGTCTCCATCAGGACGTCGGTGGTCAGCCGGTCGTCGTTGGGCAGCTCCGCCACCAGGCGCCGATCGCGCAGCACCTCGACCTTGTGGCTCAGCCGCAGCACCTCCTCCAGCTCGGCGGAGATGAACAGCACCGCCATGCCGCCGTCGGACAGCTGGGCGACCAGCCGCTGGATCTCGGCCTTCGCCCCGACGTCGATGCCCCGGGTGGGCTCGTCGAGGATGAGCAGCCGGGGCGCGAGGATCAGCCACCGGGCCAGCACGACCTTCTGCTGGTTGCCGCCGCTGAGGTTGCGGACGAGCTGCTCGGGGTTGGGCGGGCTGATCTTCAGGGCTTGGACGTACCGGCTGACCAGCTCGTCCTGCTGCTCGCGCGGCACCGGACGGGTCCAGCCGCGGGTGGCCTGGAGGGCGAGGATGATGTTCTCGCGCACGGTGAGGTCGGGGATGAGCCCGTCCTCCTTGCGGTTCTCCGAGCAGAACGCGATCTTGTGGTTCATGGCCGCGCGGGGCGTGCGCAGCGACACCGGTGTCCCGCCGACCGTGATCTCGCCCGTGCTCGCGTGGTCGGCGCCGAACAACAACCGGGCGACCTCCGTACGTCCCGAGCCCAGCAGCCCGGCCAGGCCCACGACCTCGCCCTCGTGGACGGTGAGGGTGAACGGCTCGACGGCGCCCGCCCTGCCGACGCCGCGCGCCTCGACCAGCGGCCGGTCGAACGTCTTGTGCTCGCCGTGCAGGCGTTCCAGCGCGGCCAGCTCCTGCCCGATCATCTTGGCGACCAGGCGCACGGGGCTGAGCTCGCGGGTCGGGTACTCCCCCACGAGCCGGCCGTTGCGCAGGATCGTCATCCGGTCGGAGATCTCGTAGACCTGGTCGAGGAAGTGGGAGACGAACAGGATGGCGATGCCCTGCTCCTTGAGCCGCCGCAGCACCCGGAAGAGCTGGGCCACCTCGTCGGCGTCGAGGCTGGAGGTGGGCTCGTCGAGGATCAGCACGCGCGCGTCCACGTCGATCGCCCGCGCGATCGCCACCATCTGCTGCACGGCCAGCGAGCACGACGACAGCGGCGCCGACACGTCGAGGCCGAGCTCCAGCCGCGACAGCAGCTCGGCGGCCCTGACCCGCATGCGCTTCCAGTCGATGCGGCCGCGGCGGCGCGGCTCGCGGCCGAGCAGGATGTTCTCGGCCACGGACAGGTTCGGGCAGAGGTTGACCTCCTGGTAGACGGTGCTGATCCCGGCCCGCTGCGCCTCCAGCGGCCCCCCGAACGCGACGGTCGCGCCGCCGAGCTCGACCGTGCCCGCGTCTGCCGGATACACCCCGGTGAGCACCTTGATCAGTGTGGACTTGCCCGCCCCGTTCTCTCCCATGAGCGCATGCACCTCGCCGGGCAGCAGCCGCAGGTCCACCCCGTCCAGCGCGGTAACCCCCGGAAACCGCTTGCAGATCCCCTTCATCGTCAAAACCGCCGCGGCTTCACCCATCTCCACCTCCTCACCCCTCTCTCCATCCGCCCGACGTGCCGCAAGCGGGCCGCGGCCTCCACCCGAAAGCAGAAGCCCGCCGCCCCCATCCCGATCCAGCCGAACCCACCTCACGTACGGGGGAACTCCGCCCCCGAGTGGCCTCAGCCGGAGTGCGGGCCGATGCGAATCAGTACTGGCGAGTGGACAGGACCTGCTTGGCCTGGTCCTGCGTGAACGTGGTCTCCTCGGTCACCACCCGAGCCGGCACCTGCTGCCCCGCCACGACCTTCTTGGCCAGGTCCATGAGCTGCGGCCCGAGCAGCGGCGAGCACTCCACGATGAAGTTGATCTTCCCGTCGGCGAGCGCCTGCATCCCGTCCCGGACGGCGTCCACGGTGATGATCTTGATGTCCTGGCCGGGCACCTTCCCGGCCCCTTCGATGGCCTCGATCGCGCCGAGGCCCATGTCGTCGTTGTGCGCGTAGAGCAGGTCGATGTCCGGATGCGCCTTCAGGAAGGCCTCCATGACCTCCTTGCCCTTGGCCCGGGTGAAGTCGCCGGTCTGCGAGGCGACGATCTTGAACTTGGGGTCGGCCTGGATGATCTCCTGGAACCCGGCCTTACGGTCGTTCGCCGGCGCCGAGCCGGTCGTGCCCTGCAGCTCGACGATGTTGACCGTCTCGGTGGCGTCCTTGTACTCCTCCACCAGCCACTGCCCGGCCTTCCTGCCCTCCTCGACGAAGTCCGAGCCGAGGAACGTCTTGTACAGGCTCGCGTCAGGGGAGTCCACCGCCCGGTCGGTGAGGATCACGGGGATGTTGGCGTCCTTGGCCTCCTTGAGCACGGTGTCCCAGCCCGACTCGACCACCGGAGAGAAGGCGATGACGTCCACCCGCTGCTGGATGTAGGAGCGGATGGCCTTGATCTGGTTCTCCTGCTTCTGCTGGGCGTCGGAGAACTTGAGCGTGACGCCCGCGCTCTTGGCCGCGTCCTGCACGGACTTGGTGTTCGCGGTACGCCACCCGCTCTCCGCCCCCACCTGGGCGAAGCCCATGGTGATCGGGTCCGCGCCGCCGGAACCGCCGGAACCGCCGCTGCCACCGCTGCCGCCGCTGCCGCATGCCGCCAGGGACATCGCGGTGAGCCCGGCCAGCACCATCGCCGAGATCCTCTTCAACACGTGGGGGGTCCCTTCTCCTGTGAACGCTAACATCGGCAAGGCGGACCGCCGCCTTATGCGTCCTGCGTGTACGGGATGAACGTGTGCCTCTTTCGGCGCCTGGCCTGACTGTGAACGTTAACAACGGGTCTCGTCAAGGGATCCTTCACGTTACGGCGGGGCTATGGAGAACCGTCTTGACGGGTACTTCACGCGACTCTTGACTGGTCGCGAATCGCAGACGTTGACGCTCTCCGTTCTGTTAGCGCTAACACCCGAGGAGCCCCCCACCCATGCTGCGTATCGCCTCATCGGTCCTGCTCCTGGCGGGCCTGCTGGCACCACCGACGCCCGCGGCCTCGGTCGCGGAGCCGATCCCCGAAGGCGCCGTCGTGGAGCAGTTCGACGGCACCACGCTCAGCGAGGACTGGTCGATCCTGTCCCCCGACGACTCCAGATGGAGCCTGTCGGGCGGAGCTCTCCACCTCGACACCCTCACCGGCGACACGCACCAGGGCACCAACAACGCCAGGAACCTCTTCCTCGTGGACGTCCCCGACGGCGACTTCCAGGCCGTCGTCAAGCTCAGCGCGCCGGTCACGCTGGACTACCAGAGCGCGGGCCTGCTGGCCTGGCAGGGGTGGGACGACTACGTACGGACCGGGCTGGCGCACGTCGGGTCCGCCGGCGGGCCGGTGATCGAGACGGCCACCGAGGTCGGCGCCGCCTTCACCTCGTCCTTCGCGCCCCGTCCCGGCTCCACGGCCGAGATCGTCAAGCTGGCGCGGACGGGCGACGAGTTCGTCTCCTCCTACTGGGACGGCACGGCCTGGTCCGAGGCGGCCCGGATGACCGCCCGGCTGACGGTCGGGCAGGTCGGGCTCTTCGGGCTGTCGGCGCAGAACGGCACCTCCGTCCGGGCGACGTTCGACTACTTCGCGATCAAGGCGGCCGAGGGCGAGCGGGTCGTTCCTGAGGGGACGTTCACGCTGCGCGCGAGGGCGCTGCCGTACCTGTCGGCCGAGCGGTCCGGCTCGGTGCGGGCCTCGGCGAAGGCGCCGATGGCCGCTCTCGCCTTCACGGCGGAGCCCTCGGGCGACGGCGTACGGCTCAAGGACGCCGCGACAGGCCGCTACCTGCGGGCGTCCGACCGGGTGCGCCTGAGCTCCACGGCGTCGGTCTTCGAGATCACGGACGCCGGCGGCGGCACGGTCACGCTCTCCTCGGGCGGCCGGAGCGTCGCGATCAGCGACGGGCGGCTCGTCATGGGCACAGACGCGGACAAGTTCCGCATCGAGGGCTACACCTCGGGCGAGCTCACCGTGGACACCCGGGCGCCGGGCACCAAGGTGAGCCCCGACCTGTACGGCGTCTTCTACGAGGACATCAACCACGCCGCCGACGGCGGCCTCTACGCCGAGCTGGTGCAGAACCGCTCGTTCGAGTTCAACGCGGTCGACGAGCCCTCCTACACCGGGCTGACGGCCTGGAGCGAGGCCGAGCGCGGCGCCACCGCGACGCCCGCCATCTCCTCCGAGCAGCCGCTCAACCCGAACAACCGCCACTACCTGCGGCTGGACGTGACGGGCGACGGCACGGCCGGGGTGAGCAACGCCGGGTTCAACCGCGGCCTGCCGCTGCGGAAGGGCGAGCGCTACGAGCTGTCGCTGTGGGCCAAGCGCGCGGACACCGCCCCGCTGACGGTCACCGCCGAGGCCGGCTCCACCGTGCTCGGCAGGGCGACGGTGCGGGTGAAGGCCGGCGGCTGGGCGAAGTACACCGCCTCGTTCACCGCGTCGGGCACCACCGACGCCGGCCGCCTGGTCGTCCAGGCCCCGGCCGGGCGGACCGACCTCGACATGGTCTCGCTCTTCCCGCGCGACACCTTCAAGGGGCGTGAGAACGGCATGCGCGCCGACCTCGCGAAGATGATCGCGGCCCTGGAGCCGCAGTTCCTGCGCTTCCCCGGCGGCTGCGTGGCGAACGTCGGCACCTACGACCCGTACGCGGACAACCAGGACCGGCGGCGCATCTACCAGTGGAAGGAGACGATCGGCCCGGTCGAGGAGCGGCCGACGAACTTCAACTTCTGGGGCTACAACCAGAGCTACGGCATCGGCTACTACGAGTACTTCCAGTTCGCCGAGGACCTCGGGGCCGAGCCGCTTCCCGTGTTGTCGGTGGGCGTGAACGGCTGCGGCGAGAACCGGCCGCTGACCGACGAGGCCGGGCTGTCCCGGTGGGTGCGGGACACGCTCGACCTGATCGAGTTCGCCAACGGCCCGGTCACGTCGGAGTGGGGCGCGAAGCGCGCCGAGCTGGGGCATCCGAAGCCGTTCGGGCTGGAGTACATCGGGCTCGGGAACGAGGAGATCTACGAGCAGTTCTTCGCGAACTATCCGAAGTTCGCGGACGCCGTCAGGGCCGAGTACCCGGACATCAAGATCATCAGCAACTCGGGACAGACGTCGCAGGGCGCCTGGTTCGACCGGATGTGGCAGTTCGCCCGCGATCAGCGGGCCGACCTGGTCGACGAGCACTACTACAACAACACCAGCTGGTTCCTGACCAACAACCGCCGCTACGACTCCTACGACCGCGAGGGCCCCAAGGTGTTCGTGGGCGAGTACGCCTCGCAGGGCAACACGTTCTACAACGCCCTGGCGGAGGCGTCGTACATGACGGGCATCGAGCGCAACTCCGACGTCGTGGAGCTGGCCTCGTACGCGCCGCTGCTGGCCAACGTGGACTACGTGGACTGGACGCCGGACCTCATCTGGTTCGACAACGACGAGGCGTACGGCTCGCCGAGCTACCACGTCCAGCGCCTGTTCGCCACGAACGTGGGCGAGCGGGTGGTGCCGAGCGCGTTCGAGGGCGAGGCCGGGCCCGTCGAGGACATCACCGGCGCCGTCGGCCTCGGCTCCTGGAACACCGCCGTCCGCTACGACGACGTGAAGGTCACCGCCGCGGACGGCACCGTGCTGCTGGCCGACGACTTCTCGGCCGGCGCCGGTAACTGGACGCCCGGCCTGGGCACGTGGGCCGTCCAGGACGGCGCGTACGTGCAGACCGCTCAGATCGCGGACGCCCGCTCCACCGCCGGCTCGGCCGACTGGTCGGACTACACGATCGAGGTGACCGCCCGCAAGACCGCCGGCGCGGAGGGCTTCCTGGTGATGTTCGGGGTGCGCGACACCGGCACCTTCTACTGGTGGAACGTCGGCGGCTGGAACAACACCCAGTCGGCCATCGAGAAGGCCGTCAACGGCGGCAAGTCGTCCATCGCCACCTCGTCCCACACCGTCCGGACCGGCCGCGACCACCACCTGAAGATCCAGGTCAGCGGTCGCCGCATCACGACCTGGCTGGACGGGCAGCAGGTCAACTCCGTCGTGGACGACTCGCGGGTCGAGCCCCTCTACCAGGTCGTCTCCCGGGACGGAAAGTCGGTGACCCTCAAGGTCGTCAACGCCCAGGACACCGCCGTCCGCGCGAACGTGGACCTCGGCGCCACCCGCGTCCACCCCACCGCCACGGTCACGAGCCTGACCGGCGCCCCCTCCGACACCAACTCCCTGTCCGACCCGGACCGCATCTCTCCGGTCCGGCACCACCAGAGCGGCTTCTCCTCGACCTTCACCTACGACTTCCCGGCCCACTCGGTGACCTTCATCCCCCTGACCGAACGCTGACCGCGAACCGTCGGGGGTGCGGGCGCCGGCCGCACCCCCGACGGTTCGCCTCTCCGGCCCCTACGGGACCACGCGGTAGTGGGTGGTGAGGCCCCCGTCCTCGTCCAGGACATGGAACGCGATCACCGGAGGAAGGTCGTGGTCCAGACAGGCGTCGAACCCCACGCCACCCTCCCAAGGCAGCTTGAGCGTGGAGACCACGCCCCCGCCCACGAGCAACGGCCGCCCGGCGAACGTGCCGGCCGCGGCCGTGTGGGCATGCCCGACCAGCACCCCCGCCACGTTCGAACGCCCCGCCAGCACCGACTCCAGCCGCTCCGGCCGCAGCAGCCGGATCCCGTCCGCCTCCGGGCTGTGCAGCCTCACCGGCGGGTGGTGAAAGGCCACGAAGACCGGCAGTTCCGTTCCGTCCAGCACTCCCTGCAGCCACCCGAGCGTCTCGTCGTCGAGATGCCCGGCGTCGTCACCCGGAATGGACGAGTCGCACATCGCGTAGACCGCCCGCTCCGTACGCAGCACCTGGTTGACGGGCCCGTCCCCGCCCTCCTCCCCCAGCAGCACACGACGGAACACGGCCCGCACGTCATGGTTGCCCGGCCCGGCCAGGACGGGATGCCGCGAGGCGAGCAGCTTGGCCGCGGTCTCGTACTCCTCGTCCAGCCCGTGGTCGGCGATGTCGCCGGTGACGAGGACGGCGTCGAGGTCGTGGGGCAGCGCGTCGAGCGTGCGCATGACGGCGTCGGCACGTCCGGCGCTCTCAGGGGTGGCGCCGATGTGGATGTCGCTCAGGTGAGCGATCACGATCATGTGATGTGTCCTTCCGGTTCTTCGAGGCACGACCCACGCTAGGACCGGCACCGGACCAGCCGTAAGATCCGATCCTGTGCCGGAAGATTGGGCCAGTTCGGGAGTGGACCTGCATCTGGAGCTCTCCTCGCAGGGCGGGCGGCGGCGGGCGCTGGAGGACGCGCTGCGCCGGGCGATCAGGGACGGCCGCCTCCTGCCGGGCGCCCGGCTGCCCTCGACCCGCTCCCTCGCCGCCGAGCTGCGGCTGTCCCGCGGCACGGTGACGGCGGCGTACGACCAGCTCGTCGCGGAGGGCTACCTGACCAGCCGCCCCGGCGCCGCCACCGAGGTGGCCCTCCCGGCCACCACCCCGGTCGAGCCCGCGCGGATCCCTCCGGGCGCGGATGGCGAGCCGGTACACGATCTGCGGCCGGGGCAGCCCGACGTGTCCGCCTTTCCGGCCCGCGCGTGGCTGCGGGCGACGCGGCACGTGCTGGCGACCGCGCCCGCCGGGGTGCTGGGCCCGTGCGACCCGCGTGGCCGGATCGAGCTGCGGGCGGCGCTCGCCGGCTACCTCGCCAGGACCCGCGGGGTGCTCGCCGATCCCGAGCTGATCGTGGTCACGACGGGGTTCGTCCAGGCGCTCAACCTCCTCGCCAGGGTCGTCGGCGGCACCGTCGCCATGGAGGACCCGGGCCACGACTTCTACCGCGAGGTGGTCTCGCGCGCCGGGTGCGAGATCGTCCCGCTGCCGGTGGACGAGCTCGGCGCCCGTACCGACCTGCTGACCCCCGAGATCGCGGCGGCGGTCGTGACGCCCGCGCACCAGTACCCGATGGGCGTCCCCCTGCACCCCCGCCGCCGCCGCGCGCTGCGCGCGTGGGGCGGCCTGGTGGTCGAGGACGACTACGACGGCGAGTTCCGCTACGACCGGCAGCCCGTCGGCGCGCTCCAGGCCACGGCGCCCGACCGGGTGGTCTACTGCGGCACCACGTCGGAGTCCCTCGCGCCGGCCCTGCGCCTGGCCTGGATGGCGGTGCCGCCCGCGCTGATCGGCCAGGTCACCGAGGCCAAGCTGTACGCCGACGCGCACACCGAGGTGCTCGGCCAGCTGGTGCTCGCCAGGCTGATCGAGACGCACGACTACGACCGGCACATCCGCGCCGCCCGCCTGCGCTACCGACGCCGCCGCGACCTGCTGCGCGCCCGCCTGCGCGACGCGCTGCCCGGCGCGCGGCTGCCCGGCGTGGCGGCGGGCCTGCGCGCCCTCCTCCTGCTGCCCGAGGGCGGCCCGTCGGAGGCGGAGGTGCTGGCCGCGTGCGAGCATCGCGGCATCGCCCTGCGCCCGGCGTCCCCGCTCTGGCACGACGCGGGCCACGACGGCCTGCTCATCGGGTACGCCGCGCCCTCCGAACGCGCCTACCCGCACGCGCTCGCCGCGCTCGCCGAGACGCTCGCGGGAACCCGGCGCGCCGCACGCTCGTTGTCCGGGTGAAGCACACGGCGGAGGGGTGACATGGGCTGGCACTACCGGAAGTCAATCAAAGTCGGGCCGTTCCGGATCAACCTGTCGCGGCACGGGGTCGGCCACAGCTACGGCAACCGGCGCTTCCACGTCTCGACCTATCCCGACGGCCGCCGTCACGTGAGCGTGCGCCTGCCCGGCGGCTTCCACATCGGCAAGACGTTCGGCAAGAGCAGGGGCTACCCGCGCCACTACTGACCTTCGGCGGTCCTTCGACCGCTTGAGATAGACGGGCCGGAGGTGAAAACCTCCGGCCCGTCCCTTTTCACCCTTTCGAGATGCGGGAAAAGTGCACGGATGAGCCGTCACATGACCCCCGAAGAGTTCCGCCGCCACGGCAAGCAGGTCGTGGACTGGATCGCCGACTATCTCGCCGGCATCGAGTCCCGTCCCGTGATGTCCCAGGTGGAGCCGGGTGAGATCCGGCGCGCCCTGCCGGAGTGGCCGCCCGAGCACGGCGAGCCGTTCGAGGCCGTCCTGGCGGACGTGGAGCGCGTCCTGCTGCCCGGCGTGACGCACTGGCAGCATCCGGGTTTCTTCGCCTATTTCCCGTCCAACGCCAGCGGCCCGTCCATCCTGGGCGACCTGCTGTCGAGCGGGCTCGGCGTGCAGGGGATGCTCTGGATCACGAGCCCGGCGTGCACGGAGCTGGAGACCGTGGTGGTGGACTGGCTGGCCGACCTGCTGGGCCTGCCCGACCACTTCCGCACCGACGGGCGCGGCGGCGGTGTCATCCAGGACTCCGCGTCGAGCGCCTGTCTGGTGGCGCTGCTGGCGGCGCTGCACCGGGCCGGCGGCGGCCGGGTGGCGTCCGAGGGGATCGACCGCCGCTACACCCTCTACGTGTCGTCGCAGACGCACTCGTCACTGGAGAAGGCCGCGCGGATCGCGGGCCTGGGCGCGGCGGGCGTACGCGTCGTGGACGTCGACCCGCGCACGATGGCCATGGACCCCGCCCACCTGCGGACACTGCTGGAGCGCGACGAGGCGGCGGGCGCCGTGCCGGCGATGGTGTGCGCGACCGTGGGCACCACCTCCACCACGGCCATCGACCCGGTGGCCGCCATCGGCGACGTGTGCCGCGAGCGCGGCGTCTGGCTGCACGTGGACGCCGCGTACGCCGGGGTCGCGGCGGTCTGCCCCGAGTTCCGGTGGATCAACGACGGCGTGGCCGCCTACGCGGACTCCTACTCCACGAACCCGCACAAATGGCTGCTGACCAACTTCGACTGCACCGTGCTCTGGACGGCGGACCGCGCTCCGCTGCTGGGCGCGTTGTCGATCCTGCCCGACTACCTCAGGAACGCGGCCACCTCCTCCGGCTCGGTCGTGGACTACCGCGACTGGCAGGTGCCGCTCGGCCGCCGCTTCCGCGCGCTGAAGCTGTGGTCGGTCATCCGCTGGTACGGCGCCGAGGGCCTGCGCGCGCACATCCGCTCGGGCGTCGCGCTGGCGCAGGAGCTGGCCTCGTGGATCTCCGCCGAGCCCGGCTTCGAGGTGCACGAGCCGCATCCCCTCGGCCTGGTGTGCTTCCGCCCCCTGTGGCCCGGGATGCCCCCGGACGAGGCAGACCGTGCCACGACGCGGCTGATGGACCGGCTCAACGCCGGCGACTCCCTCTACCTGACCCACACGAAGATCGCCGGCCGCGTGGTGTTGCGCATGGCCGTCGGCGGCGTCGCCACGGAACACCACCACGTGAAGTCCGCCTGGGACCGGGTCCGGGAGGAACACGCCGCCCTCGCCGCCACCCGTCAGTGAACGGGCCCACGGTGAAGGGCACGGTGAACGGCACGGTGAACGGGCCGGCCCGCCGTCCCGGACGGCTGATCCTGATC
Source organism: Nonomuraea terrae (assembly GCF_044465245.1). Taxonomy (NCBI): domain Bacteria; kingdom Bacillati; phylum Actinomycetota; class Actinomycetes; order Streptosporangiales; family Streptosporangiaceae; genus Nonomuraea; species Nonomuraea terrae. The sequence goes on from NZ_JBITLL010000005.1 coordinate 1,130,540, forward strand.
TGCGGCCTGCCCGGCGCGGGCAAGACCACGCTGGCCCGCCGCCTGGCCGCCGAGCGCGCCGCCGTGCGGCTCTGCCCGGACGAGTGGCTGGCGCACCTCGGCCTCGACCCGCACGACGAGGCCGCCCGCGACCGGCTGGAGAAGCAGCTCTGGCGGCACGCCCGCGACCTGCTGCCGCTCGGCCGGACGGTCATCCTGGAGTACGGCTTCTGGGCGCGGTCCGAGCGCGAGGAGCTGCGCCTGGCCGCCCGCGCGCTGGGGGCGGCCGTCGAGCTCCACTACCTCACGGCCCCGCTGGACGAGCTGTGGCGCCGCGTGGAGGCGCGCCACGGGTGGGGCACGGTGCCGATCACCCGCGCCATGCTCGAACAGGGCGCCGCGATCTTCGAGCCACCGGACGACGCCGAGCTGGCGCGCTACGACCGGCCGGAAAACGAAGAGGCACCTCACCACGAGAGGTGAGGTGCCGGTGGAACAAGGAGTGGAGCTATGGGGATTCGAACCCCAGACCTCCTCCATGCCATGGAGGCGCGCTACCAACTGCGCCATAGCCCCTTGCGATCACCAAGTGTACAGGGGTTCCGGAGCCCCCGTGTCACGCCGGAGCGTTCGTGATACGTCTTAGGTTCATGTCGACCTTCGAGGAGCACCGCGGCCTGCTGGTGGGTGTCGCGTACCGGATCCTGGGGAGCGTCTCCGACGCCGAGGACGTCGTCCAGGAGGCGTGGCTGCGCTGGTCGGGGGTGGACGAGGCGGACGTCAACGACCCCAAGGCGTACCTGGTCAGGGTGACCACGCGGCTGGCGATCGACCGGCTGCGGTGGGCGAAGTCCCGGCGGGAGTCGTACATCGGGCCGTGGCTGCCCGAGCCGATCGGCACGGAGCCCGACGTGGCCGAGCACGCCGAGCTGGCCGACTCCGTGGAGCTGGCGCTGCTGGTGGTGCTGGAGACGCTGTCGCCGCTGGAGCGGGCCGTGTTCGTGTTACGGGAGGCGTTCGACCTGCCGTTCGCGGAGATCGGGGAGATCATCGGCCGGTCGGAGGCGGCCACCCGGCAGCTCGCCCGGCGGGCGCGCGAGCACGTACGCGACAAACGGCCGCGCTTCGAGGTCGACCGGGGCGAACGCCGGCGGATCACCGAGCGGTTCATCGACGCGGCCGGGGCCGGGGACCTGGACGGGCTGATCCGGTTGCTGGCCGACGACGTGGCGATCGTGAGCGACGGCGGCGGCAAGGCGCGCGCGCCGTTGCGCGTCATCACGGGCGCCGACCACGTCGGCCGTTTCCTGACCTCGATCACCAGGCCGAGGGAGATGGCGCGTTTCATGGCCTCGATCGGCCTGGCCGAGGTCCCGGACCTGGCGTTCGAGGTGGCGCAGGTCAACGGCGCCCCGGCGGTGGTGATCTCGGCCGGCGACCAGGTGATCACGGTGCTCTCGCTGCTGGTGTCGGACGGCAGGATCACCACGATCTACCTCATCGCCAACCCCGACAAACTGGCTCACCTCGCCACCGCCTGACGCGGGTCAGCCGTGTCCGCAGGTGGTGCGCATGGTGAGGGCGGCGTCGTCCAGGGTCAGGGCGACCTCGACCCGGCCCAGCTCGGACGTGTGCCCGACGTGGGTGCCGCCGCACGGGATGGAGGCTTCCCCGTCCGGCAGCGAGCAGTGCCACGTGCGGCGGGCCGTCAGCTCCGGCCCCGGCACCTCGACGCGGACCGGCGCGTCCGCGGCCACCCACGCCTGCAGCAGGTCGTTCACCTCCTGGGCGACCTTCGCCGGGTCCAGGTCGTCGGCCGCGAAGCCCTTCTTGCGCAGCGACTTGCCCAGCCGGTAGACGTCGACGCTGCCGTACGGGCTGATCCGCGAGGACGTGATCGCGGCCTGGTCGAAGTCGGGATGCCCGAGCGCGTCGGTCCTCGTCTCCTTGCGCCAGCGGCCGGCCAGGGCCGCGTTGAGCGCGAGCGCGGCGAGGTGGCAGGCGGTGTGACCGGCCGAGAGCCCCGCCCGGAAACCCGCGTCGACCTCCAGGTCGACCTCGGCGCCCACGGGCAGCGGGGTCTCCGTCACGTGGACGACGAGCCACTGCCATCCCTCGGCGCCCCGCCGCACCGGGATCGCCTCACCGATGAGGACCTCTCCGTCGGCCGAGCGGGCTCCGGTCACGCAGTCGGCGACCGGCAGGCCGCCGATCGTGCCGCGGTCGGCGGGCTGGTCGGGCCAGGTGTGGTCGAGGGGGTGGAACGGCGTCTCGGCGACGACGAGGCCGTGCCGCTCCCCCACCGGCACGGCCCCGACGATCGGGGAGCGGCCGCTGGTGCGGCCTTCGGGGAAGGTGACGAGCGTGGATTCCATCCGGGAATTGTCTCAGCGCCTGGCGCGCCGCTCGTCCTCCAGGTAGCGGTCACGGCCGGCGTACAGGCCGGTGACGAGCTGCGCGGCGATCACCACGAAGATCAGCGTGAACGGCAGCGCCCACCCGCCGGTCGCGTCGTGCAGCACGCCCACCAGCAGCGGCCCGGCGCCGGCGATGAGGTAGCCGGCGCTCTGGCCGAACGCCGACAGCGCGGCCGTGGTCTCCGGCGTCCGCGTGCGCAGCCCGAGCATCATCAGCGCCAGCGGGAACGACCCCATGCCGACCGCCACGAACGCCACCCAGACCAGCGCCAGCGACGCCGGCCCGGCCCAGAGCCCGGCGAACCCGATCACGTAGAACGCGACCAGTCCCACCACGACCGGCCGCTGGTCGCGGAAGCGGCCGGCCACCGAGGGCACGAACATCGAGACGGGGATGTTCAGCGCGGTGAAGATCCCGACGATCAGTCCGGCCTGCGCGCTGTCGTACCCGAGGTCGCCGAGCATGGTGGCGAGCCAGCCGAACATGATGTAAGCGATCATCGACTGGGTGCCGAAGTAGATCGCGATCGTCCAGGCCAGCGGGCTCCCCAGCAGGCCGCGGATGCCCTCGTCCTGGCCGCCCGTGTCCCGCTCCGGCTCACTGCGCAACAGCGCAAGCCACGGAATGGCGGCGACGGCGGCCAGGGCCGCCCACACCCCGAGCGCGACGTGCCAGTCGCCTGACATGTTCTCGATCGGCACGGTGGCCGCGGCGGCCAGCATGGTGCCCACCGCGAGGGCCGTGGTGTAGACGGTGGTCATGATCCCGGTACGGGCCGGGAAGTGACGCTTGATCAGCGTCGGGATGAGCACGTTGCCGACGGCGCCGCCGGACAGCGCGACCGCGCTGCTCACCAGGAACACCGCGGCCGAGTCGACCAGCACCCTGACCAGCAGCCCCACGCCCAGCGTGACCAGGGCGAGCAGCAGCAGCCGGTGCTCGCCCAAGCGCCGCGACAGCCCCGGGGTGACCGCGCCCACGCCGGCGAAGGCCAGCACGGGCAGTGTGGTCAGCAGTCCGGTGCCGACGCTCGACATGCCGAGCGTCCGGGCGATCTCGTCGAGCACCGGCCCGACGCTGGTGACGCCGGTACGCAGGTTGAGCGCCGCAAGGACGATCCCCAGGACGACAAGCCAGGCCAGGGAGCCGGGTCTGCCTCGGGACTCGGGGACCAGCGCGCTCATTCAGACATTCCTCTACTCATCGAATCATGGGATGAATAACTGCCGTAACAGGCCGGAAACTTAGATTTATTCCGATCCGCTGTCAAATCCCCCGGCGCCGCACGAAAACGACGAGACCCCCGCCCACCGGGCGGGGGTCTCGTCGGAAAACCGCGTCACAGGACGGGTCGCGGGCCCTGCGGCGGCTCCCCGCCAGGGGGCATCGGTCCAGGAGGCGGCAGCGTGCCGCCCGGCGGCTGGTCGCCGCCCACCGTGCCGGGCGGAACGGGCTGGTCACCGCCGTACGTGGAGCCGCGCTGGTGCGACCCCGGCACGTCGTCGCGCTGGTGCGGGCCGGGCACGTCGCCGCGCCACGCGCCGGTCTCGCCGCCGCGCGACTCGATGAACTGCTTGAACCGCTTCATGTCCCCGACGACCCGCATGCGGACCAGCTGGAGCCAGTCGGCGGCCGTCTCGGCGATGCCCTCGGGGTCGTACTCCATCTGGAGGGTCACCCTGGTGGTGCCGTCGTCGATCCGGTGGAACGTCACCACGCCCGACTGACGGGGTTTGTCGAGGCTGCGCCACGAGACCCGCTCGTCCGGGTGCTGCTCGGTGATCTCTGCCTCGAACTCGCGCCTGACGCCGGCGATCTCCGCCACCCACGCCGTACGCGTGTCGCTCAGCTGCTTGACGGACTCGACGCCTTCCATGAACTCCGGGAAGCTCTCGAACTGCGTCCACTGGTTGTAGGCCACCCTGATGGGGACCCTGACGTCTTCTGAGTGCTCGATCGTGCTCATGTGATGAGCCCCTGCCCGGGCGCCGCGGGCGTTAACGCCTGCGCAGCAGCCAGTACAGGCCCACGAGCGGCAGCACGAGCGGGATGAACAGGTAGCCCTGGCCGTAGCCGGACCACACGGTCGCGTCGGGGAAGGCGGCCGGGTCGAGCACGCTGAGCGTGCCGACGATGAGCACGCCGGCCAGCTCGACGCCGAGCGCGGCGAGCGCGAGGCGCCGCGCGCCGCGCCAGAGCGCGACGGTGAGCAGGATGTAGACGGCCGCGGCGAACGCCGACAGCGAATAGGCCAGCGGCGCCTCGCCGAACCTCATGGCGATCTGCACGCCCGCCCGCGCCCCGGCGGCCAGGGAGAACAGCCCGTAGACCGCGATCAGCGCACGCCCCGGCCCTGAGCCGATGGGGACGGTCATGCCATGCCCTGCCAGATCTGCAGCAGCCGGCCGTTCATGACCGCGATCGCGAACCCGGCGACGGCGAGGATCGCCGTGCCCCATCTGCTGCGCTCGGCCAGGGCCAGGAACACCCCGGCGGGCGGGATCAGCACCTGGCCGCCGACGTAGCCGAACAACGTCACCTTGTCGGCGGGACCGCCGCCGCCGGCCACCGCCGCGATCACGAAGCCCGCCTGCACCAGCACGGCGAGTTCGAGCACGGCGAAGCCGACCAGCAGCACCATGCCCATCGGCCGGTTGCGGAAGGCGGCGATCAGGCTCGCCAGCATGAGCACGAGCGCGCCGGCGATGACGATCGTGGAGACGATGGTGTTCATCGCCGCCAAGGTTATCGCCCGGGTGGCTCGCCCTCGATTCCGTCCAGCACCTGGCGGAGCCCGCTCGAAGCCGGCGCCCGCCCCGCGTACGTCGTGCTCGATCATGGGCGCCGGCCGGGCCGGGCGTCCCGCTGGTGCCGGTCGCGCTCATAGGATCGAAGACGTGCAGAAAATCCTCGTCAGCGCCTGCCTGATGGGCCGCAAGGTGCGCTACGACGGCCGCGCCAAGACGAGCTCCGACGCCTGCCTCGCCGGGTGGCGGGAGGAGGGGCGGCTGGTGTCGTTCTGCCCGGAGGTGTCGGGCGGGCTGCCGGTCCCCCGGCCCGCGGCCGAGATCGAGGGCGGCGCCGGCGGGGCGGCCGTCCTCGACGGTGCGGCTCGCGTGCTGACCGCCGACGGGGCCGACGTGACGGAGGAGTTCCTGGCGGGGGCGCGGGCGGCGCTCGCGGCGGCGCGCACGCACGGCGCCCGGATGGCGGTGCTCAAGGAGGGCAGCCCGTCGTGCGGCGCGCTGTCGGTCTACGACGGCACGTTCACCGGGCGGCGCGCCCCGGGCCAGGGCGTCACGACGGCGCTGCTCGAACGCCACGGCATCCGCGTCTTCACCGAGGACCGGCTCGCCGAGGCGGCCTCCTACCTGCGCACCCTCGAAACGTAGAACGCCCCGGTCAGGCCGCCGGCGAGCAGGGCCGCCGTCGTGCCGTGATACCAGAGGAGCAGCGCGCGGGGCTCCCCCGGGCCGAGGGCCACCGCGAGGATCCCCAGCGTCACCCCGCCGAGGGCGACGGCGTACCCGTACAGGAGCCCGTCCCAGGCCCATCGGCGGTGGGCCAGCGCGCCGTACGCGCCGGTGAGCCCGGCGACGGCGCAGACGGTCTCGACGACGACGGCGGGCACGATCACCGGCTCGCGCACCGGACCGAGCGCGACCCCGGAGTGCAGCAGCGCGAACGCCACGAAAGAGAGCGCGCAGATCAACGCGATGGCGCCGAGCGCGCGGCGGAGTGCGTCCATGACCCCACGGTGGCACCGCCGCGGGTGCGGGGTCGTCGTCTCCTGGGAGGTCACCCGGCTACGCCGTCCGCCGTAGACGTCCTGATGGGAAGAAGGATGTACGCCAGGTTCCGCCCGCCGGAGGAGGCAGGCCACCACCCTGATCACGATGATGGCCGTATGACGATCGGACTGCTCCTCGGCCTGGCAGCGCTGGCGTTGGTCGACAGCACCAGCTTCGGCACCCTCGGCGTCCCCCTGGTGCTCATGCTGACGATGGACAGGTCGCGGACACCGCGGTTGTTCGTCTACCTGGCCACCGTGACGGTCTTCTACTTCCTGGTGGGCGTGGCGCTCATGCTCGGGCTGTCGACGGCGCTGGAGAGCTTCGGCGACCTGTTGCACAGCCGGCCCGGGTACATCGCGCAACTCGTCGTCGGGGTGGGGCTGTTCGTGCTGAGCTTCCGGTTCGACCCCAAGCGCCGGGCCAAACGCGGCAAGTCCACCACGTTCCAGCCTCGGGCCGGCGGCCCGGCGACGATGGTGACGCTCGGGCTGACCGCCGGGGTGGTGGAGGTGGCGACGATGGTCCCGTACCTCGCGGCGATCGGCCTGATGACCACCTCCGGGCTGACGGCGGCGCAGTGGTTGCCCGTGCTGGCGGCGTACGTGCTGGTCATGGTCCTGCCCATTCTGGTGATCATGGGGGTGCGGGCGGCGGCCGGGAAGCGGCTGGAGCCGCGGCTGGAGCGGCTGCGCGACTGGCTGACCAGGCACTCGGTGTCGGCCGCGGGATGGGCGCTGGCGATCGTCGGTTTCCTGCTGGCCCGCGACGCGGCGTCCTACCTGTTCTTCCAGCCCGCCTAGGATCAGATCTCCGGGGGGAGATCTGTCATGTTGCGGGCGTTTCTGAGAACGGAGGCCGGCAGCACGAGTGTGCTGCTGGCCGCCACCGTGCTGGCCCTGGTGTGGGCGAACTCGCCATGGGGCCACACCTACGAGGCGTTCTGGCACACGCACATGGGGATCTCCTTCGGCGACGCCGCGTTCTCGCTCGACCTGCGCCACTGGGTCAACGACGGCCTGATGACCGTCTTCTTCTTCCTCATCGGGCTGGAGGTCTCCTACGAGATCCGGCTCGGGCAGCTGCGCGACCGCCGGCTGGTCGCCGTGCCGGCCGTCGCGGCTTTCGGCGGCATGCTCGTCCCGGCCGGCGTCTACCTGCTGCTCAACGCGGGCGGGCCGGCGGCCGGCGGCTGGGGCGTGCCGATCGCCACCGACACCGCGTTCGTGCTCGGCCTGCTGGCCGTGGTCGGGGCGCGCTGCCCCGATCCGCTGCGGGCATTCCTGCTGACGCTGGCCATCGTGGACGACGTGCTGGCGATCATGATCATCGCGATCTTCTACACCGATCGCCTGTCCGTCCCCGCGCTGCTCCTGGCCGTGCTGCTGCTGGCCGCCATCGTGACCCTGCGGTGGCTGAAGATCTGGCGGGCGCCCGCGTACATCGTGCTCGGCTTCTCCCTGTGGGTGGCCACCCTGCAGAGCGGCATCCACCCGACGCTGATCGGCATCGCGCTCGGCATCCTCGTCTTCGTGTACGTGCCCACCGACCACAAGCTGCTGCTGGCCGGGGAGGCCGTCCAGGAGTTCACCAGCACCCCCAGCGCCCGGGCCGCTCGCGAGGCCACGCGCCGTGTGCAGCGCGCCGTCTCCGTCAACGAACGGCTGCAGCTGCGGCTGCACCCGTGGAGCAGCTACGTGATCGTGCCGATCTTCGCCCTGGCCAACGCCGGGGTGCGGCTCGACGGCGAGACCCTGCGGGCGGCGGCCACCTCGCCGGTCGCCATCGGCGTGGCGCTGGGGCTGCTGCTCGGCAAGTTCGTCGGCATCTCGCTGGGCACGTGGCTGCCGCTGCGGCTCGGGTGGGGGACCCTGCCGGGCAACCTCGTGTGGGGGCAGCTGCTGGGCGGGGCCGCCGTGTCCGGGATCGGCTTCACCGTGGCGCTGTTCATCGTCGACCTGGCCTTCGAGGACTCCGTCCTGCACGACCAGGCGAAGATCGGCATCCTGGCCGGGTCGCTGCTGTCGGCCGCGCTGGGGTGGGTGATCTTCAAGCTGGCGTGGGACCGCGGCGGCGTCTGCGCGCCGCCCGACTCCGAGCCCGCCGAGGAGCTCCCTGTCACCCTGTCCGTGCCGGTCGGCCCCGGCGACCACGTACGCGGCCCCGCGAAGGCCCGGGTGACGATCGTGGAGTACGCCGACTTCGAATGCCCCTACTGCGGGCGCCTCCACCCGATCCTGGAGGAGATCCTCAGGAAGAACCCCGACGTGCGGCTGGTCTTCCGGCACTTCCCGCTGCGCACCCTGCACCCACGGGCCGCGCCCGCGGCGATCGTCGCCGAGGCCGCGGCCGACGCGGACCGTTTCTGGGAGATGCACGACATCCTCTACGACAACCAGCGCTTCCTCACCGACGCCGACCTCGAGCACTTCGCCGCCGAACTCGCCGTCGACCCCTGGGGGGACGTGCCCCGCCACGTCGAAAGGGTCGCGCTCGACGAGACGTCGGGACGCGAGAGCGGCGTACGCGGCACCCCGACCCTCTTCCTGAACGGCCGGCGGTACCAGGGCGCCCTGGATCTGGACTCGATCAGCCGGGCGGTGGAAGAAATCCGCGAATCCCCGTAACGTCGTCGCGTCCGTCGTCGTACCCGCTGGAGTCGCTCGATGTCCCCCGCATCCCTCATCATCTCGATGATCGCCCAGATCATCCTGGCCGTCGTGCTGATCGCCGGGGCTGTCCTGACCGGACTGCGCAGGCGCGACCACGGACGGGCGGCGATCCTGGGCATGGCGGGCTGCATCACCCTCTTGCTGGAGGTGGTGCTCGGGATCGTGATCCAGCTCATGATCCCGGCGATGGTCACGTCGCTGGGCGGGGGCTCCGCGGTGGCGTTGCTGGTGGTCAACCTGATCAGCGTCGTCCTGAAGGTGACCGGGCTCGGGCTGCTCATCTGGGCGGTCGTCGCCCGCCGCACCTCGGCGCCCGCCGAGACCCCGTCCTGGCACCAGCCCGCCGGCCACTCGGCCTGGTCCTCCCCCGCCCAGGAACAGCCCCACACCCAGAACGGCTGGCCCCAGCCGGAACAACCCGGCTGGTCCCCGCAGGGGCAGCCCGCGCAGCCCGGCTGGACCCCGCAGGGGCAGCCCGCGCAGCCCGGCTGGACCCCGCAGGAGCAGCCCGCGCAGCCCGGCTGGCCCCAGCAGGGGCAGGCGCCTCAGGGCGGCAGGCCGCAGCCAGGGCAGCCGTCTCAGCCGGGCTGGCCTCAGGAGCAGGCGTCCCAGCCGGGCCGGCCTCAGCCGGGGCAGCCCCCGCAGCACGGCTGGTAGCACCGCCGCCCTCCCAGCGGCCCTCACCCGAGCCGCCCCGCAGGTCAGGGCCGGCGGCCGTGCAGGTAGTCGTCCCACGTGATCTCACCCCTGGGCCGGGCCTCCGTGACGAGGTGGCCGGCGCGGAAGGCCCGCCCGAGCCGTCCGGGCAGCCGTACCCGCAGCACCGGACGGCGCCGCCCGCGGACCCGTAGCCAACTCCGCACGGCCTCCTCCATCGTCAGCACCTCGGGCCCGCCGTACTCCTCGATCTCCCCGCCCGGCCCCCGGCCGACGAGCGACACCAGATGCCCCGCCACGTCGCGCACGTCCACCGGGCTGGCCATGATCCCGGGGTCCACGACCATCACCCCCACCCGCGACATCGCCGGCAACGCCTGCTCCACGAACTCATGGAACTGCGTCACCCGCAGGATCGTCCACGGCACCCCACCACCCCGGACGAGCTCTTCCGCGCGCACCTTCGTCCGGAAATAGCTCCAGGGCACCCGATCCGCGCCCACGATCGAGACGTACACGAAGTGCCGCACCCCCGCCGCGCGAGCCGCCGCGAGCACCGCGGCGGTCCCGTCCAGCTCGACCCGTACCGTGTACCGCCCCTTGTACGGCGCCGAAGCCAGGTGAACGACCACCTCCGCCCCGGACACGGCCTCGGCCACGCCGTGCCCGGAGGCCACGTCCGCCACCACCCACCGCACACCGTCCCGGGACGCCCGCGCCGTGCGACTGGCCGCCCGCACGTCATGCCCCGCCGCGACGAGCCGTTTCACCAGGGCAAGCCCGAGCCGCCCACTCCCACCTGTCACAAGAACCGTCGTCATGCCCTATGGACGGCACCACAGGGTGCGATGTGACAATGTTGCGGTAAATCTCGGCATTTTCTTCGCGCGCCTGAGGGGACCATGACTCCAGAGCAGCCCGGCCCGCAGGAACCCGACCCCGACCAGACGATCCGGCACCGCCACCCCCACCCGCCCCGGCAAGCCTCACCGGAGCACCCCGCCACCCAGCGACTGCCGTACACCCCGGACATGCTGCCCGACGTATCCCACTACGAGACGAAGCCTCCTAGATCGGCCTGGTGGTGGGTGATCGTCACGGGTGGCTCCGTCCTGCTCCTCGCCGCGGCGGCCGTGGCCGTGATCCTCTGGGCGAACAGCGCCGACGCCCGTGCGCACGCCCACCAGCCGCAGCCCGTCAGGCTCGCGTGAGGTCCATCGTCCAGTTCGTCTCCCAGGTACGCCCGTCGTCGCGCGAGAACGCCTGCTCCCAGCGCGCGGTGCCGTCGTCGGCGACCGTCCAGACGAAGCGGCACCGCACCTGCCTGCCGTCGCACGTCTCCTCTCCGTAGAACTCGCCCCGGTTCCCGTCGAACGCGCCCACCATCGGCGAGGTGTCGAGCGCGCCCTGAGCGCTGCCGGCCCAGTAGAGGGACCACGTCCGCGCCACGGGGTCGTACACGCGCACGGTCAGGCCGCTGAAGCCCTTGGTCGGGAACTCGATCTCGTCGAAGCTGGCCGCGCCGCCGAAATGCCGGGTGGCGACCGATCGTCCCGGGAACTCGTCCCATTCCGCGCTCCCGGAGAGCGGCTTCACCAGCCGTCGGTTGACGACGTTCCAGTGGCCTGCGAGAAAGTCGAAGTCGTTCATGTGGGCGAACCTACGCCCGGGTCACTGACATGTAGTGTCAGTGATATGCGCGCCTCCCGCCTCGTCTCGATCCTGCTGTTGCTGCAGACGCGCGGCCGGATGACGGCGCGGGATCTGGCCGAGCGCCTGGAGGTCTCCGTACGCACGATCTACCGCGACGTCGAATCCCTGCACACCGCCGGCATCCCCCTGTACGGTGACGCGGGCCCCAAGGGCGGATACCAGCTCCTCGACGGCTACCGCACCAGGCTCACGGGCCTGACGACCGAGGAGGCCGAGTCCCTGTTCCTGGCAGGGCTGCCCGGCCCGGCGGCCGAGCTGGGCCTCGGCGCGGTGGTGACGGCGGCGCAGCTCAAGCTGATGGCCGCGCTCCCGGTCGAGCTGCGCGACCGCGCGGGCCGCATCCGCGAGCGGTTCCACCTGGACGCGCCCGCGTGGTATCGCGACCAGGACCCGCTGACCTTCCTGCCCGCCGTGGCCGACGCCGTGTGGAACGAACGCCGCATCCAGGTCAGATACCGCCGGTGGAAGGCGCCGCAGGAGGTGGAGCGGCGGCTGGAGCCGTACGGGCTCGTCGTCAAGGCCGGGCAGTGGTACGTGGTCGCGCGGACGGACGGCGACGTCCGCACCTACCGCGTGTCGCAGATCCTCGGCCTGCACCGACTCCCAGAGACGTTCGTCCGCCCGGACGGGTTCGACCTGGCGGAGTACTGGCGGGGCTACCTGGCCGAGTTCGAGGCCCGGTTGCGCTGGGGCGAGGCCGTGGTGAGGCTGTCGCCGCGCGGCCTGGAACGGCTGCCCGACCTCATGACGCCCGGGGTGGTGACGGCGGCACGGGCGAGCGCGCAGCCCCCGGACGAGGACGGCTGGACCCGCGTCACGGTGCCGATCGAGTCGATCGAGCACGCGACCGGCGAGTTCCTCCGGCTGGGCACGGACGCCGAGGTCCTCTCCCCCGCGGCCCTGCGCGATCGCCTGGCCGAGACGGCGTACGAACTGGCCGAGCGCTACCGCGCGTAGCCCCAAGGAGTTTTGGCGAGGAATCTTCCTTTACGCGGGCTGCTGGGCCATCTCTTTGGATATGTCGTAATTGAGGATGACAACTTCCGGAAATAGTGCGCAATGTCACATGTGGCAGTGGAATCGCATCTCATCTCCGGAAGTTGTGCGGGTTACGACTGACCAAACAGGCCAGCCTCGCAAACGCCATCGGCGGAGGTTCTCATGAAGGCATGGTCACGCTGGCAGGACTGGGTCACCCTGGTCGCCGGTATCTACGCGGCACTCTCCCCGATCTGGGTCAACGGCGCGTCAGGCGCCGCGCCCTCACTGATCGTGCTGGGTGTCCTCACCGCGGTCACCTCTCTGGTGTCGCTCGCGAACCCGGGAGTGGTCGCCACGGAATGGCTCAACGCCCTCTGGGGCGTCCTGCTGTTCGTCGCCCCCTGGGTCATCACGTACACCCAGAGCATGGGTGCGTCGTGGACGTCCTGGGTCGTCGGCGTCATCACGGTGATCCTCAGCCTGACGGCGGTCCCCGCCAGCAAGGCCGCGCACCGTCAGGTGATCCAGCACTGACACATCGCCACAAAGGCCGGGCTCATCCGAGCAGCCCGGCCTTTCGCCTGCATACCGGCTCCTCTGGCGCGCCACCGAGCCGCGCAGCTCGTGCGGGTGACCGCCGATCGACGGGATGACGTCCCGCGACGGACGCGGCGGCGGCGCCGGCACGAAGTCGGCCGCCTGGTCGATGCTGCCGGTGCCGTCACAGGCGGCCACCAGCGGATAGGGGAAGACCGGTCGCGACCGGGAGACCTCGCCCTGCGTGTCCCGGCCCACGGCGATGACGCGGCTCGGCGCCGTATCCCGCTCGACCCACGTGACGAGCTCGCGGAGCGGATCGAACCCGGTCAGCCGGTAACGCAGTGGTACCTCGTGGGCACCATGAACAGCCGCGCCCACCGCCGGGTCCGCAGCCCGCCGTCGCGTTCCGGCAGCCGCTGGTAGTAGTCCACCGTCGCGGTCGCCGGCAGCAGCGGGTCGGCCCAGCCGTGCCACAGGATGAGCTTGCCACCGGCACGGCGGAACGCGCGCAGGTCAAGGCTCATGGCGTCGCCCTTGACGCCTTCGGCGGGTCAGCCGGTGGAAAGCGGCCGCGGTGAACGAGGTTCGGCCGGCGACGAGTGCGGGGTGCCGATCGGGAACCCCATGTACTTCAGGTAGTTGCCCCGAGCCACGCCGCGAAGGAGCGGCCGCCCAGGTGGGAGGCGGGTGTGAGCATTCCGTCCCAGCCGAGCTCGGAGCCGCGGGCCGGGGTACAGCCGGTGCCCGTCCGGGTCCACCGGTCCCGCCTACAGCGTGCGGACGACGGACACCTGGCGCGGCGTGCGGCAGTCCACCCGATCGGCGCCGGCCGGGCACTGCGCCTTCACCGGGTCGTACCGGCAGGCACCCGGATCGTCGATCTGTCCGTCGAGCCGGTCGACCGCCTGAGACGGCGGAGAAAACCAGGTGGAGCTATGGGGATTCGAACCCCAGACCTCCTCCATGCCATGGAGGCGCGCTACCAACTGCGCCATAGCCCCTGGTCACCGCTTCGAGTACACCCGTTGCGGCGCTCGGAGAGCATATAGCCATCCTGCCTCATACGCCTAATCGCGCCGCCCGTCCCGCGCCCTGGCCACCAGAACGGCCAGGCCGTCGAGCTGCCGGCGCAGGCCGAACGCGAAGATGGAGTCCAGGTCCATGTCCAGCCCGGGCCGCCCCACGACCTTGGCCAGGGTGGGGAAGGCGCCCGAGACGAACAACTCGGCCAGCTCCGACTCCCTGTCCCTGATCCACTCGTCGTCGGTGATGCCCGTCTCCGTACGCGCCTGCTCCTCGGCCGCCAGACTGACGGCGGTGCCGCGGGCGAAGTTCACGAGGGACACCACGGCGTGCAGCATCGTGTTCGGGTCCAGGCCCAGACCGTCCACGGCGCGCAGGAGCCGGTCGGTGTGTGCCATCCCGTTGCGGACGAACTCGGGCCGGGTCAGCGAGACCGCGTGGGCGAGCCAGGGATGGCGCCGGTAGATCCCCCACAGCCGGCGCATCCCCGTCTCCAGCTGCTCCCGCCAGCCGCGCGGGATCCGGTCCTGCGGTGGGTCCTCCCCGTAGACGGCGTCGGCCATCAGGTGCACGAGCTCGTCCTTGCCCGCCACGTACCGGTACAGCGACATGGCGGAGGCTCCGAGCTCGGCGGCGACGCGGCGCATGGAGACGGCCTCGAGCCCCTCCGCGTCGGCGATCGCCACGGCGGTCCGGACGATGCGCCGCCTGGTCAGCTCCGGTGCGCGCGACCCCGGCGCCTCGTGCCCGGCCACGACCGTCCCCACGCCGGGCACGGCCCGCGCGAGCCCCTCCTCCTGCAACCTGCCCAGCACCTTGCTGGCGGTGGCCATCGCCACCCCCCATTCACGGATGATCTGCCGGGTGGAGGGCAGCCTGTCCCCGGCCGCCAGCTCCCCCGCGGTGATCCGCCGCCGCAACTCCTCGGCGATCCGCAGGTACGGCGCCTCGTCTCGCGTCACCCGGCCTCCTTCTCCGGCGCTCTAGTGCACCAGACGCGCCTCGGCTCGTCACTCCAGCTGACCACAAGGCGCAGCACTAGTACATATTGCCTCGTCAGCACCCTCGTCCTACAGTCCGCGTACACCGTAAACGAAGAGTGAGGAGCCGTGCGATGCGTGGTCTCAAGGTGCTGATCTCCGGCGGGGGCATCGCGGGGCCCGCGCTCGCCCACTGGCTGGCGCGCCACGGCAGCCACCCCACCGTCGTGGAGCGGGCGCCGGGCCTGCGCCCCGGCGGTCAGGCCGTCGACTTCCGCGGCGCGCCGCAACTGCGGGTGCTCGACCGCATGGGCGTCCTCGACGCCGTACGCCGCTCGCAGACCCGCATGGGCGACATCACGATCGTCGGCGACACGGGCAGGCGCCTGGCGAAGCTGCCCTCCGAGGCGTTCAGCGGCGAGATCGAGATCCTGCGCGGCACCCTGAGCCGCATCCTGCACGAGGCCGCCGCCGACGCCGAGTACGTCTTCGACGACTCCGTGACCTCGCTGACCGAGACACCCGGCTGCGTCCACGTCACCTTCGAGCGGTCCGCGCCCCGCACCTTCGACCTCGTCGTGGGCGCCGACGGCGTGCGATCCCGGGTGCGCGAGCCGGCCTTCGCCGCCCCGTCCCCCATCCGCCACCTCGGCATGTACGGCGCCGTCTTCTCGGTCCCCGACACCTACGGACTCGACCATGAGGGCCTGATGTTCAACGCCCCCGGCAGATGCGCCACGATCACGAACGCCTCCGGCCAGACCCGGGCCGCGCTCGACTTCGCCTCACCCCCGCTGGCCTACGACCACGACGACCGCTCGCAGCATCAGGAGATCATCGCGGCGGCCTTCGACGGCCTCGGCTGGGAGATCCCGGGCCTGCTGGACGCGATGCGCACGGCGGAGGACTTCTTCTTCTCCCCCGCCGCCCAGGTCGTCCTGCCGCGTTACTCGGCGGGCCGGGTGGTCCTGCTGGGCGACGCCGGGTACGCCCCCGGCCCGGGCGGCATGGGCACCGGGTTGGCGCTGATCGCCGCGTACGTCCTGGCGGGCGAGCTGGCGATGGCCGGCGACCACCGGACGGCGTTCACCCGCTACGAGGACCGGATACGGCCCTATGTCGCCATCTGCCACAGCCAAGCGCGCGGAGCCGACAAATTCCTCGTCCCCCGGACGAGGTCACAGATCTGGCGGCGCAACCAGACCATGCGCCTGCTCCCGTACCTGCCGGGCAAGAGCCTGATCAAGCGCATGAACGACCGCGCCGCCGCGGCCATCACCCTCAGCGACTACACCGCGCATCCGCACGGCCCCCGAGCCGTACGGACAGAGTCCTAGACCTCGGCGTCGGGCCGGTCGTCGCTGTGGATCGGCTCGGGCAGGGTGCCGGCGTTGTGCTCCAGCAGCCGCCAGCCCTTGCGTCCTTCCTGCAGGA
Organism: Nonomuraea terrae; assembly: GCF_044465245.1. Classification (NCBI taxonomy): domain Bacteria; kingdom Bacillati; phylum Actinomycetota; class Actinomycetes; order Streptosporangiales; family Streptosporangiaceae; genus Nonomuraea; species Nonomuraea terrae. The sequence continues at coordinate 1,146,728 of NZ_JBITLL010000005.1, forward strand.
CGGACCAGGAGCAGTTGCCGAGCCCGCCCAGCGCGGGCCACAGCTCCTCAGGCAGCCCGAGCAGCTCGCAGATGCCGAGCCGCAGCGCGGCGCCGTGCGAGGCCACGACGAGCAGGCCGTCGTCGTCCAGGCGAGCCGCCCACCGGCGCATGGCGGCCGCCACCCGGGCGGCCACGTCGGTGACGGACTCGCCGCCGGGCGCTTCCCAGGCGACGTACTCCGCGGGCCACCGCGCGGCGATCTCTTCGCGGGTCAGCCCCTCCCACTCGCCGCCGCCTCGTTCGCGGAAGTCCTTGTCGACCGCCACGTCGAGCGCGACGAGCCGACCCAGCGCGAGCGCCGTGTCGTTGGCCCGCTGGAGGTCGGAGGAGACGATGTGCGTGGGGCGCAGCGAGGCCAGCAACGACGCGGCCCTCGCGGCCTGCGCCACGCCGGTCTCGTCGAGGGGGATGTCGGAGTGGCCCTGGAAGCGCTGCTCAACGTTCCACAGAGTCTGCCCGTGTCGCAGACATACGATCCGCTTGCTCAAGAGCGCGCTCGCTGCAGGTTGGCCTGCAGGACGCTCTCCGGCAGCGCGATGGCCGGGCAGTCCTTCCACAGGCGCTCGAGCGCGTAGAACGTACGGTCTTCCTCGTGCTGCACGTGCACGACGATGTCGATGAAGTCGAGCAGCACCCAGCGGCCCTCGCGCTCGCCCTCGCGGCGCACGGGCTTGGCGTCGGCCTCGGCGCGCAGCCGCTCCTCGATCTCGTCGACGATGGCGCGGACCTGCCGGTCGTTGGTGGCGGAGCAGAGCAGGAAGGCGTCGGTGATGACGAGTTGCTCGCTCACGTCGTAGGCCAGGATGTCATCGGCCAGCTTGTCGGCCGCGGCTTCCGCGGCGATGCGCACGAGCTGGACGGATCTCTCAGATGCGGTCACGATGCGGGTCTGTCCTCCTGTGTCGGCAGCATGCCCTTAAGTTGAGGGTACCCTTCCGGGCCGGGACCCCTCACCTGCGCCGCCGCCACCCTCAACCTGACTGGTAGAGGCCCCGCTTGTTGATGTACTGCACGATCCCGTCGGGCACGAGGTACCAGATGGGCTCGCCCTTGGCGACGCGCTGCCGGCACTCGGACGAGGAGATGGCCAGGGCGGGGATCTCCAGCAGCGTCACCCGGCCTTCCGGCAGCCCGGGGTCGTGCAGTGTGTGCCCCGGGCGCGTGCAGCCGACGAAGTGGGCGAGATCGAACAGCTCCTCCGCGTTCTGCCAGCCGAGGATCGCGCCGAGCGCGTCCGCGCCGGTGATGAAGAACAGCTCAGCGTCAGGCCCATAAATTCGCGAAATATCGCGCAAAGTATCGATGGTGAACGTCGGCCCCGGGCGGTCGATGTCCACCCGGCTGACCGAGAAGCGGGGGTTCGAGGCGGTGGCGATGACCGTCATCAGGTAGCGGTCCTCGGCCGCCGACACGTCACGCCCCGACTTCTGGTACGGCCGCCCGGTCGGCACGAAGACGACCTCGTCAAGCTGGAAATGGTGTGCCACCTCACTGGCGGCGACGAGGTGCCCATGATGGATGGGATCGAACGTCCCGCCCATCACCCCCACTCGCCGCTTACCCGGCACACTGGGCGCATTCATCATGAAACGGACCTTACGCGGATGCATCCCACCAACATGATGGGACCCCCCTTGGTGATGACCGCGCATCACTTCCGTTGCGGACGTAGCATGCCGGGCATGACGACCACCCCGGACCGCAACCGCGTCCAACTGCCCGGCATCTCGTCTCGAGCCTACGAACACCCCGCAGACCGGTCCGCGCTGGTCGCTCTGCGCAAGCTGAGTGGGTTCGACACAGTTCTCAAGCAGATGTCCGGCCTCATCAGCGAGCGAAGGCTACGGCTGATGTACCTGGCCTCGGCCGTGCGCGTGAGCGAGACCCAGTTCCGCTCGATCTACGACATGGGCCGCGACGCCGCCTACACCCTCGACCTGCACCGGATCCCCGAGATCTACATCCAGCAGGATCCACAGGTCCAGGCCAAGGCCATCGGCTTCGACGACCCGTTCATCGTCGTCACCACCGGCCTGCTCAACCTCATGAACGAGGAGGAGCAGCGCTTCGTCATCGGTCACGAGACCTCCCACATCCTGTCGGGGCACGCGGTCTACCGCACGATGCTCGACATCCTCACCCGCCTCGCCACGCGCGTCGCCTGGATCCCGCTGGGCTACATCGGCCTGCGCGCGATCGTCGCGGGCCTGGAGGAGTGGTACCGCAAGTCCGAGCTGTCCTCCGACCGCGGCGGCCTGCTCGTCGGTCAGGACCCCGAGGCGGCCAAGCGCGCGCTGATGAAGCTGGCCGGCGGCTCCTACATGCACGAGATGAACATCGAGGCGTTCCTCGAGCAGTTCCACGAGTACGACACCGCGGGCGACCTTCGCGACGGCTTCCTCAAGGTCCTCAACCTGCTCGGCACCACCCACCCCTTCGCGGTGGTGCGCGTGGCCGAGCTGGACAAGTGGCAGCGCAGCGGCGAGTACGACAGCATCATCGCCGGTAACTACCCCCGCAGAGAAGACGACTCCGACGCGCGGGTGACCGACGAGATCAAGGCGGCGGCCGAGTCCTACCGCGCCTCATGGCAGCAGTCGCAGGACCCGTTCATCGGCGTGCTGCGTGACGTGGCCGAGGGCGCCGTGAACGCGGGCGAGCGCATCTTCAACCGCTTCTCCCGCCGCGACGGCGGCCAGGGCTGATCCGAGACGGCACGCGGCCGATCCGCTTGATCAGCCGCGTCCCCGCCGCCGGCGCCCACGACGGCGAGGCGGCGGGCCCAGCGCCAAGACCCGCGATGGAGCGGCGGCAGGTCACAGCAGCAAGGCGATGGCGCGCACGGCGGCCGCGCACAGGGCGACGAACCCGCCCAGCACGGCCAGTGCGCGCAGCCCCTCCCTGCGCAGGTCGGGCAGCCGCTGCCCGACCCTCTCGATCTCGCGGCCGGTGATCCCACCGCAGAACATCCCGAACACCACTCCGGCCACCGTCACGGGCGCGGCCTGCTGCCACCAGTCGGCGTCGATCTCGCCGCCGCCGATCGCCCAGAGAGCTCCGCCCGACGCCACCGCGACGGGCAGCCCCGGCCACACGACGGCGGTCGCCGCCGCCCCGGCCAGCGCGGCCGGGAAGAGCAGCACCCGCAGCGCCACCCGCGTACGCCGCGAGCTGCGCTTCCTGACCATCCAGTGGCTCATCCACAACGTCCTGGTGAGCACCACGAACACGGTCGTGATCGCGATCGACGCGATCGGCCAGATCACCGACGTCACCACACAGGGCACGGCCAGCACCGCGAGCAGCAGCAGCGCGCCGTTGCCCGCCGGCAGCGTGGTGGACGACTCGGACCGCAGGCCGGCCGCGCGCCCGTGCTGCGGCTTGGCGGCCGCCGGGCGGCTCCGGACGGCCGCCGCCGTACGCCGGCGCGGCCCGGTGACCTTCCCTTCGGCCCCCGCACGCGCCCGCGGCACCGGAACCTTCCCCTCGGCCGCCGTGCGCCCGCGCGCGGCGGCCGCGCCCTTGCCGTCGGCGCCGGTCCTGGTCCGCGCCACCGCGGCGCCCTTGCCGTCGGCGCCCGTACGCGTGCGCGCCACCGCGGCGCTCTTGCCGTCGGGGACCGCCCTGTTCCCGGTACGCCCGCGCGGCGCCGGCACCTTCCCCTCGGCGGGGACGGCGTTGGGACGGCTCCTGGCGGAGCGAGCCTCCTCGGCGCCCCTGCCGCGTGCGACCGTGCCCTTGCCGGCCTCCTCGGCCGCGTCGGCGGCGGGCGGGTCATCGCCCGCGCTGGTCGCCTTGGCCAGCCGGGACAGCCGGTCGGCCAGCAGCGCCGCCGTGGGCCGCTTGCCGGGCTCCCGGTTGAGTGCGGCCCGCACCAGCGGCAGCAGCTCCACGGGCACGCCCTTGAGGTCGGCCTGCCCGTTGAGCACCGCGTACATCTGCGCCTCGGCCGTGCCACGCCCGAACGCCGGGCGTCCCGTCGCCGCGAACGCCACCGTGGCGGCCCAGGCGTGGATGTCGGCGGGCGAATCCACCTGCTCGTCGGCGAAGATCTCCGGCGCGGTGTAGCCGGGCGTGCCGAGGAACGTGCCGGTCATGGTGAGCCGGGTCGCGTCGAGCACCTGGGCGATGCCGAAGTCGATCAGCACGGGGCCCTCGGAGCCCATGATGATGTTGCCGGGCTTGAGGTCGCGGTGGACGACCCCGGCCGCGTGGATGATCGCCAGCGCGGTGGCGATGCCCTGGGCCAGGTCGACGAGGCCGGACACGTCGAGGGGGCCCTGCTGGCGGACGCGTTCGAGCAGCGTCACGCCCTCGATGTGCTCCATGACGAGGTAGGGGCGGGCGCCGTCGAGGTCGGCGTCGAGCACCTTGGCGACGTACGGGCTCTCGACCCGGCGCAGTGCGCGCACCTCGCGCTCCAGCCGCACGCGCGAGGTCGTGTCCTCGGCCAGGTCATGCAGGACCTTCAGCGCGACTCGTTCGCCGCGGCGGGTGGAGGCGAGGTAGACCTCACCCATGCCACCCCGGCCGAGCCGCTCGATCAAGGTGTACGGCCCGACCTTGCCGAGCTTGCTCACCGTCCCTCCCCGCCCGGCGCGCCCATAAGGGACACAACCCTAGCGCCGGTACGCGCGTCGCCGCTTGCGGCACGCCGAAGGATTATCGGCCTGTGTGGTCGGTGAGCATCCGGTCGAGCTCCGTGGCGGGCTCGTCCGGCAGCGGCCGGCGGCCTTTCCTGCGCCAGTTGACGTGGCCCCGGCTCTCCAGCCAGAGCAGCAGACGGTCGGCACCGAAGAGCACCGCGGCCGAGAAGACGAGGGCGACGACAATGTCCATGCCTCCCAGTCAACCCACGCGGCCGGGCGCGGGTCAGGCCGACACGCCGCCTAACCGGCCACCACCGTTCCCTCTGACGTGCGCAAATGCCCCTCACCCGTATAGATCCACTTGGTGGAGGTCAGCTCGGGCAGGCCCATCGGGCCGCGCGCGTGCAGCTTCTGCGTGGAGATGCCGATCTCCGCGCCGAACCCGAACTCGCCGCCGTCGGTGAACCTGGTCGAGGCGTTGACCGCGACGGCCGCCGAGTCGACCAGCGAGACGAACCTGCGGGCGGCCCGCTGGGAGCGGGTGACGATGGCGTCGGTGTGGCCGGAGCCGTACCGCCTGATGTGGGCCACCGCCTCCTCCAGCGAGCCGACGACGGCGGCGGCGATGTCGAGGGAGAGGTATTCGGCGTAGAAGTCGTCCTCGGTGACGGGCACGACCTCGCCGTAGCGGGCGATCCGCTCGTCGCCGTGGACGGTCACCCCCGCCTCACGCAACGCCTCCAGCGCGCGGGGCACGAACGCGTCGGCGACGCCCTCGTGCACGAGGAACGTCTCGGCGGCGTTGCACACCGACGGCCGCTGCGCCTTGGCGTTGACCAGGATCTGCACGGCGAGCTCGACATCGGCCTCGGCGTCGACGTAGACGTGGCAGTTGCCGATGCCGGTCTCGATGACCGGCACGGACGACTCCTCGACCACCGCGTTGATCAGGGACGCGCCCCCGCGTGGGATCAGCACGTCGACCAGCCCCCGGGCGCGCATGAGCTCCTTGACCGAGTCGCGGGTCTGCCCGGGCACGAGCTGCACGGCCCCCGCGGGCACCTCGGTGGGCTCCAGCGCCTCCTGCGTGATCCGCACGAGGGCGGTGTTGGAAGAGTAGGCGCTGGACGAGCCGCGCAGCAGCACCGCGTTGCCGCTCTTCAGGCAGAGCGCGGCGGCGTCCACGGTGACGTTGGGGCGGCCCTCGTAGATGATGCCGATCACGCCGAGCGGCACCCTGAGCTGGCGCAGCTCCAGCCCGTTGGGCAGCGTGCCGCCGCGGACGACCTCGCCGACCGGGTCGGGCAGGTCGGCCACCTGGCGCACGGCCTCGGCGACGGCCGCGACCCTCGCCTCGTCGAGCCGCAGCCGGTCGATCATCGCCTCGGACGTGCCCTGCTGCCTGGCCCGTTCGACGTCGTCGGCGTTGGCCTCGATGATCTCGGCCGCCCGCGCGACCAGGGCATCGGCGATCGCGCGCAAGGCCCGGTCCTTCGGCGCCCGCGGCAGCGGGGCCAGCTCGGCGGCGGCCTCTCGTGCCGCGTGGGCGACCTTCTGGAACTCTGTGCTCATTGCTGCTCCGCTTCGCAGGCTCAGGCGTGGGCTTCCAGTATGACGATGTCGTCGCGGTGGATCAGCTCGCGTTCATATTCCGGACCGAGCGTGCTCGCCAGCTCCCTGGTGGAGCGGCCGAGCAGGCCGGGGATCTCGGTCGCGTCGAAGTTGACCAGCCCGCGGGCCACGACGAGCCCCTGAGGACCGCACAGGTCCACCGGGTCGCCCGCCGCGAACTCACCCTCCACCGACGTCACCCCGGCGGGCAGCAGCGACTTGCGCCGCGCCACGACGGCCTCCACCGCCCCCTCGTCGAGATGCAGCCGGCCGCGGCCGGTGGTGGCGTGCGCGAGCCAGAGCAGGCGCGTGCCGGGATGCCGGCCGCCGGGATGGAAGTACGTGCCGGCGTCGGCTCCGGCGAGCGCCTGCGCGGCGTGGGCGGCGGCGGTGAGCACCACGGGCACGCCGGCCCCGGTGGCGATCCTGGCCGCCTGCACCTTGGTCACCATGCCGCCGGTGCCGACGGCGGCGCCGTTCTTGCCCAGCTCGACCCCGGCGAGGTCCTCGGGCCCGCGCACCTCCGTCAGCCGCCGCGTGCCGGGGCGGCTGGGCGGGCCGTCGTAGAGGGCGTCCACGTCGGACAGCAGCACCAGCGCGTCGGCGTGGATCAGGTGGGACACGAGCGCGGCCAGCCGGTCGTTGTCGCCGAAGCGGATCTCGTCGGTGGCCACGGTGTCGTTCTCGTTGACGATGGGCACGATGCCCAGCTCCAGCAGCCGGTCGAGGGTGCGCTGGGCGTTGGCGTGGTTGGCGCGCCGCATCATGTCGTCGGCCGTCAGCAGCACCTGGCCGACGCGCAGGGAGTAGCGGGCGAAGGAGGAGGTGTAACGGGCCACGAGCACGCCCTGCCCGACGGAGGCGGCCGCCTGCTGGGTGGCCAGGTCGCGCGGTCGCGCGCTCAGCCCGAGCGGGCCGAGGCCCGCCGCGATGGCCCCGGAGGAGACCAGGACGATCTGCGTCCCGGTACGGCGCCGCGCCGCCAACACGTCCACCAGGGCGTCCACCCGATCGACATCGATCATGCCCTGGGGGGTCGTGAGGGAGGAGGAGCCGACCTTGACCACGACTTTCGACGCTGAGGCGATCTGTTCCCGCACGCCTGGCAGCCTATCCGCTCGTACCCACTTGAATAGCTACATTGACTGCATCAGTTCAGTCGATGTAGTAAGAAGCATGGAAATGCGCACCTACGTGGTCACCGGAGCCGCCTCGGGAATCGGCGCGGCCACCGCCGACCTGCTGGCCAAGGACGGACACCGGGTCATCCGCTGCGACGTCCGCGACGCCGACGTGCTCGCCGACCTCACCACCCCCGAGGGCCGCGAGAGCCTGTTCTCGGAGGTCGCGGCGGCCTCGGGCGGCCGGGTCGACGGGCTGGTCGCCGTGGCGGGCACAGGCATGCCGTCGGAGCGGACCGTACGCCTCAACTTCTTCGGCACGATCGCCACCCTTGAGGGGCTGCGTCCGCTGCTGGCGGCGTCCGGGGCGCCGAGGGCGGTCGCGGTGTCGTCGCTGAGCGCGATCGTGGCCGCCGACGACGACATCGTCGAAGCCTGCCTGTCCCTGGACGAGGAAGCCGCCGGCGAGGCCGGACGCCGGGCCGCCGAAGCTGGGCGCGGCCGCGTCATCTACCCGTCGAGCAAGCAGGCGCTCAACCGCTGGCTCCGCCGCGCCGCCCTCGCCCCCGAATGGGCGGGCGCGGGCATCCCCCTCAACGCGGTCGCCCCCGGCGTGGTGGACACGGAGTCGGCCAGGAAGACGTTCCTGTCGGACCCGGCGACCCGCGCGCTCGTGTCGTCGGCCATGCCGCAACCGCTGGGCTTCCCCGGCCCGGTGGAGCCGGTCGCCTCTCTGCTCGCCTGGCTGGCCGGCCCCGACAACTCCTTCGTGACCGGCCAGATCCTGTACGCGGACGGCGGCGCCGAAGCCACCCTCCGCCCGTGAGTGCTAGCCCAGGCGGTTGTCGGTGCCGCGCGGACCCTGGCGTACGGACTCGGCGTGCAGCGTCGGCTGCCAGTCGAAGACGTAGCCGCCCTCCATCGGCCCGATGACCACCTCGGCCCCCGCGCCGGCGCCGGCCTTGGCCAGCTGCTCCTCGACCCCCAGCCGTTCGAGCCGGTCGGCGAGATAGCCGACCGCCTCGTCGTTGCTGAAGTCGGTCTGCCGGATCCACCGCTCGGGCTTCTCGCCGGTGACCTGGAACATGTTGTCGTTGACCCGCCGCACCTTGAACCCGGCGTCGCCGAGCTGCTTGGGCCGGATCACCAGCCGCGTCGGCTCCTCGACCGGCTTGTTGGCCCTGGCGGCCGCGACCCACTCGCCCATCGCGTACGTGAGCTCCCGCAGCCCGTCGTGCGTGGCCGCCGAGATCGTGAACACCCGCAGCCCCCGCTCCTCGAACTCGGGCGTGACGAGCTCGGCCAGCTCCCGCGCGTCGGGCACGTCGGCCTTGTTCAGCACGATCAGCCGCGGCCGGTCCTCCAGCTTCCCGTACGCCCGCAGCTCCGCCTCGATCACCTCGTAGTCGGTGACAGGGTCGCGCCCCGGCTCCATCGTGGCGCAGTCGATGACGTGCACGAGCATGTCGCACCGCTCGACGTGCCGCAGGAACTCGTGCCCCAGCCCCTTGCCCTGCGAGGCGCCGGGGATCAGCCCCGGCACGTCGGCCACGGTGAACACGTGGTCGCCCGCCGTCACCACCCCCAGGTTGGGGATCAGCGTGGTGAACGGGTAGTCGGCGATCTTCGGCTTGGCCGCGCTCAGCGCCGCGATCAGCGACGACTTCCCCGCGCTGGGGAACCCGACCAGCGCCACGTCGGCGACGCTCTTGAGCTCCAGGACCACGTCGAGCCCGTCGCCCGGCTCGCCGAGCAGCGCGAACCCGGGGGCCTTGCGCTTGGTGGAGGCCAGGGCCGCGTTGCCGAGCCCGCCGTGGCCGCCCTGGGCGATCACGTACCGCGTGCCGGCCCCCACGAGGTCGATCAGCACCTCGCCCGTCGTGGCGTCCTTGACCACGGTGCCGTTGGGCACCGGCAGGATCACGTCCTCGCCGTTGGCGCCGTCGCGGTGGGAGCCCTGGCCCTGCTTGCCGTTCTCCGCCTTGCGGTGTGGCCGGCGGTGGTAGTCGAGCAGAGTCGCGGTGCTGGGGTCGACCTCGAGGATGACGTCGCCGCCGCGCCCACCGTTGCCGCCGTCAGGACCGCCGAGGGGCTTGAACTTCTCCCGGTGGATGGAGGCGCACCCGTTCCCTCCGTCACCGGCCTTGATGTGAAGGACCACCTGGTCCACAAAGTCCGGCATCCCGCATTCCTCCATCACCCCACCCGGGGCATCTCATTCCGACGTACGAGGCCACCGGCCCCGCCCACGATCTGAACACCGGCCGCCCGGGATCTCATGCCCCGGCGCCCGGCGCCCACCGCGGAAAACGAAAAGGGGCGGATCGACCAGCCGATCGATCCACCCCTTGACGTGAAACCCGAGTCGCGGACGAACCTACTCCGCGACGGGGACGATGCTCACGGCCCGGCGGCCGCGCTTGACACCGAACTGCACGTGACCGGCGGCCAGCGCGAACAGCGTGTCGTCGCCACCGCGGCCCACGTTGTCACCGGGGTGGAAGTGGGTGCCACGCTGCCGGACGATGATCTCGCCCGCGTTGACCAGCTGGCCACCGAAGCGCTTGACGCCCAGTCGCTGGGCGTTGGAGTCACGGCCGTTCCGGGTGGACGACGCGCCCTTCTTGTGTGCCATCTCTCAAACTCCCGTCAGGCCTGCTCGATACCGGTGATCTTCACCTGGGTGTACCGCTGGCGGTGACCCTGGCGCTTCTTGTAACCGGTCTTGTTCTTGTACTTGAGAATCCGGATCTTCGGGCCCTTGGTCTCGCCGAGGATCTCGGCGTTGACCGTGAACTTGCCCGCCTCGGTGGTCACGTCGCCATCGTTGACGACGAGCACCGTCGGCAGCGAAACCGAAGAGCCGACCTCGCCGGCGACCTTGTCCACCTCGAGGACGTCACCGACGGAGACCTTCTGCTGCCTGCCGCCGCAACGAACGATCGCGTACACCGCGGAACCCTTCTACTGACTCACTGTGGCTTTCGAACATCAGCCACCTCACGAAGAGGCGGCCGCCGAATGTTGCGCCTGTCATTCGGCCTGTCGTGACCCGACGTACCGAGTAAGCGCGCCAACAGGGCACGTCACCTGACGCACCGGTTCACCAGGGTACCGGATTAACGGGCCCCTAGGCGAACCGGACGGAACGTCGGAAGTCCGCCGAGGACTACTCGGCCGACTTGGCTCGGCGCGAGCGTCGCCGCCCTCTGCCGGAAGTCTGGTTTGCCTGGTCGTCCTCAGCCGGGACGTCTTCAAGCGCACCGGTCACGGTATCACGGCCGGAGGAGTCCTTCGCCGCGGAAACCTTGTCCGTGACCGCCTTCTCCACCGCCATCTTGCCCTGCGTGCCACGCGGCTCCGGCTTGGACTCGACCGGCTCGTTGGAGATGATCAGGCCACGCCCGTTGCAGCAGTCGCACGGCGTCGAGAACGCCTCCAGCAGCCCCTGACCGACCCGCTTACGGGTCATCTGCACCAGGCCCAGCGAGGTGACCTCGGCCACCTGGTGCTTGGTCCTGTCACGGGCCAGGCACTCCAGCATCCGGCGCAGCACCAGGTCACGGTTGGACTCCAGCACCATGTCGATGAAGTCGATCACGATGATGCCGCCGATGTCGCGCAGCCGCAGCTGGCGCACGATCTCCTCGGCCGCCTCCAGGTTGTTCCTGGTGACGGTCTCCTCGAGGTTGCCGCCCTGGCCGGTGAACTTGCCGGTGTTGACGTCGACGACGGTCATCGCCTCGGTACGGTCGATCACCAGCGAGCCGCCGCTCGGCAGCCACACCTTGCGATCCAGCGCCTTGGCCAGCTGCTCGTCGATCCGGTACGACTCGAACACGTCGCCCTGGTCGCTGTCCCACTTCGTCAGCCGCTCGCCCAGGTGCGGCGCGACGTACTTGACGTAGTCGTCGACGGTGTTCCAGGCATCGTCGCCCTGCACGACCAGCGAGGTGAAGTCCTCGTTGAACACGTCGCGCACGACCCGGATGGTCAGGTCGGGCTCGGCCGACAGCAGCTCGGGCGGGCTGGCCGACTTGGCCTTCTTCTGGATGCTCTCCCACTGCGCCGACAGCCGGGCCACGTCACGGGCCAGCTCCTCCTCGGAGGCGCCCTCGGCCGCCGTGCGCACGATCACACCGGCGTTCTCCGGCATGACCTTCTTCAGGATGCTCTTGAGCCGCGTGCGCTCCTTGTCGGGCAGCTTGCGGCTGATGCCGGTCATCGACCCGTCGGGCACGTACACGAGGTAGCGGCCGGGCAGGCTGATCTGCGAGGTGAGCCGGGCGCCCTTGTGGCCGATCGGGTCCTTCGTGACCTGCACGAGCACCGACTGGCCCGACTTCAGCGCCGACTCGATGCGCTTGGGCTGGCCCTCCATCCCGGCGGTGTCGAAGTTGACCTCGCCGGCGTAGAGGACCGCGTTGCGGCCCTTGCCGATGTCGACGAACGCCGCCTCCATCGAGGGCAGCACGTTCTGCACCTTGCCGAGGTAGACGTTGCCGACGTAGGACTGGCTGGCCTCGCGGTTGACGTAGTGCTCGACGAGGACGCCGTCCTCCAGCACCGCCATCTGCGTACGGTCGCCCTGGCGGCGGACCACCATCATGCGGTCGACCGACTCGCGGCGGGCCAGGAACTCGGACTCGGTGATGATCGGCGGACGCCTGCGGCCGAGCTCGCGCCCCTCGCGGCGACGCTGCTTCTTGGCCTCCAGCCGGGTGGAGCCGCGCACGCTCTGCACGCCGTCGGTGGCGGTGTCGAGCGCCGCCCGCCCGGAGCGCGGGGCGCGGATGCGCACCACCGTGTTCGGCGGGTCGTCGCCGGCCGGTTCTGCGACCTCCTCGGTGCCGCGACGACGGCGGCGCCGGCGGCGGCGCGAGGTGGAGGACTCCTCCTGGGACTCCTCCTCCTGCTGCTCCTCCTCGGAGTCCTCTTCCTGCTCCTCGCCGTCCTCGGCCTCGTCGCGCTCGCGCGCCCTGCCGCGACCCCTGCCGCCCCGGCGGCGGCGACGGCGACGGCTGCCGCCCTCTTCTTCCTGCTCGTCGGTGTCGGCGTCGATCTCTTCTTCTTCTTCTTCGACGACCGCCTCTTCGGCGAGCTCCTCGACGTCCTCGAGCTCGACGACGGGCTGCGGCGGCTCGGCCCGGCGCGGCACGACAGGCGTGGCGCGGCTCGGGTCGGGCGCCTGGAACAGCGGCGCGAAGATGGCCGCGGGCCGCTGGAACGCGCCCGTGGAGTCGCTCTGCCGCTGCGCCGTCAGCCCGAAGGGGTCGGCGAGCAGGCTGGGCCGCACGTCGTCCTCGTCGAGGTCCTCGCCGGCGGGCTCGTCGTCGAGCGGCTCGTCCTCGGGCAGGATCTCGACGACGTCCTCGTCCTCGACGTCCTCGTCGGTCTCCGCCGCGATGTCCTCGGACGGCGCCCCGGCCGCCACGCGGCCCGCCACACCAGCGGTCCCGGCCGCGGCGACCCCGCTCACGGGCGCCTCCACGTCAGCGGTGCCGCCGCGCGACACGTCCGTACCGGCCTGTTCGCCGGTGCCGAACGGCGCCGCGGCCTCACGTCCGCCGGAGGGGGCCACCACTTCGGCGACGCCGCCCCGACCGGCCGTGATGTCCTCGGTGGCGGGCGTCTCGGCGGCCACGACCTCTTCCGGCTCGGTCTTCTTCCGCGTACGGCGCCGCTTCGGCGCCGCCTCGACGACCGGCTCGACAGTCTCGGCGGTCTCCACGGTCTCGGCAGGCGCCTCAGCGACCTCGGCCGCCGTCTCCGCGGCCTTCTTCGTCGTACGCCGCCGCGTCGTCGTGGCGGTGGACCGTGTCCTCGTCCGCTTCGGCTTCTCGGCCACACCCTCGGCGGTGCTCTCAGCACCGCCTGCGGCGGCCTCAGCGCCACGCTGGGCAGTTCCCTCAGCGCCACCTGCGGCGCTCTCGGCGCCCCCCTCCGCGGCGCTCTCAGCGCCACGTGCGGCGCTCTCACCGGTGGCCCCGGCCGCGGCGCCCTTCTCCTGCGCGCCGGCGGCGTGGGACGTGGCGAAAGCGGGAACCGTCTTGACGGCGGGCGCCTCGGCGGCCGCCCGCACGATGTCAGGCGCCGGCTCCCCCGCGGCACGCTGCACCGCGTTCGTCCGGACCGGTTGCACCTCGGCGACCTGCGGCGCGGCCTTCGCCGCGATGACGGTGACCGGGACGGACGCCGGCTCCTCCGGCGGCTCCGGCGGGGGACCCGCCGGGCGGCTGGCGGCGCGGCGGCGCTCGGTCACCTTGGGCTGTTCAATTGTCTCCCCGTCGGGGCCATTGGCCCCGGCGTTGGGCTCGTTGTCGAGCATGCGGGCGTTCTCCCGTCAGCTCCCGGGCGCGTCACCGCGCCGCGCAGGAGCCCTCGTGTCTCGTTGTCCACCGGCGCCCCCGGAAGGGGCGTATCGGCGCCAAGTCCTGTCAGCGGTCGTGCCCGGCTCACGCAGGGCACATCCTTAACCGGCGACGTGCTCACCCGCCGGTCCCGCCTCGCCGCCGCGCGTTACGTCGCGGTCCAGGTCGAGCGGGTCGGCAAGCGCACCGGTACTAACGTCGAGCGGCCCCTGCGCCAGCCTGGTCACCTCGGGGGGAACCGGCGGCGCGAAGTCGGCCACAAGGCGCAGCCCTGTGAGCACATCGTCGGGTCGAACGGCAGGCGTCATGTGCCGAACAACCATGCGCAGTATGACACACGGTCGTCCGCCCACCTGAGCTGCGGTTCTGTCTGTTCCCTCGGAAACCTCGAGCCCCAGGACGGCCTGCCGCGCGTCGAAGCGGCGGGGACCCTTCTTGGTGAGGCGCTCGACTTCCACCGTGCCCGCCGCGAGAAACTTCTCTGCCGCCACCTCGGCGAGTCCGCGATCGGCACCGGGCAGCCGCACCTCCCACTCGGATGCCTCCAAGCGGTCGGCCAGCCCGCCAGGACCCGCCTCCACGACGTCGAGCACATCGAGCCCAGAGGGCAACGACTCGTCCAGGCTCTGTCTGACCTGGGCGGGATCGCTCGGCGTGGTGACACCGATCTCGAGGTATTCGGCTTCGCTGGCGACGCCGGTCGGCGCCGCGCCCGCGTAGGAGATCTTCGGGTGGGGCGAGAAACCCGCGCTGTAGGCCACCGGAATGCCGGCACGGCGGACCGCTCTCTCGACGGCCCGCGAGATGTCGCGGTGGCTGGTGAAGCGCAGACGGCCGCGCTTGGCGTAACGCACGCGCAGGCGCTGCACCGTGGGCGCGGGCGGAGGCCCTTCGGGAACAGGTTTCAGAGCTTGTCGTCCTTCCTTGTCAAAGAGTTCCTTCGTCTCAGGATAAGCCGCCCCGGCAGGTGTACGTGTACGCCGAGACACGGCTCGCCCACTGAGCGCGCTAGACCACCGTCAGGGGAAGGAGTTTCCGCCCCGTCGGGCCGATCTGAATTTCGGTCCCCATCGTCGGGCAGACCCCGCAGTCGTAACACGGCGTCCAGCGGCAGTCTTCGACCTCGCCGCCGGAAACGGCGTCCTGCCAGTCCTGCCACAACCATTCGCGGTCGAGCCCCGCGTCGAGGTGGTCCCACGGGAGTACTTCGTTCTCCTCCCGCTCACGCGTGGTGTACCAGTCGACGTCGACGCCCGCCTTCTCGGCGGCGGCCATCCAGCGCTCGTAGGAGAAGTGCTCGCTCCACCCGTCGAACCGGCCGCCGTCCTCCCAGACGTTCCTGATCACGGCGCCGATCCTGCGGTCACCTCGCGACAGCAGGCCCTCCACGATGGACGGCTTGCCGTCGTGGTAGCGGTAGCCGATCGCGCGGCCGTACGCCTTGTCGCTCCGCAGCGCGTCGCGCAGCGCCTTGAGCCGCCGGTCGACGGTCTCGTGGTCGGTCTGCGCCGCCCACTGGAACGGCGTGTGCGGCTTGGGCACGAAACCGCCGATGGAGACCGTGCAGCGGATGTCGCGGCTGCCGGTCGCCTCGCGGCCCGCCTTGATGACCTTCTTGGCCAGGTCGGCGATGCCGAGCACGTCCTCGTCCTGCTCGGTGGGCAGGCCGCACATGAAGTAGAGCTTGACCTGCCGCCAGCCCTGGGAGTAGGCCGTGGTGACGGTGCGGATGAGGTCTTCCTCGGTGACCATCTTGTTGATCACCTTGCGCATCCGCTCCGAGCCGCCCTCGGGCGCGAACGTCAGGCCCGAGCGCCTGCCGTTCCTGGAGAACTCGTTGGCCAGGTCGATGTTGAACGCGTCGACCCTGGTGGAGGGCAGCGACAGCGAGGTGTTGCTGCCCTCGTACTGATCGGCCAGGCCCTTGGCCACGTCGGCGATCTCGGAGTGGTCGGCGGACGACAGCGACAGCAGACCGACCTCGTTGAAGCCGGACTGCTTGATGCCGTTCTCCACCATCGCCCCGATCGTGGTGATGGAGCGCTCGCGCACCGGGCGCGTGATCATGCCCGCCTGGCAGAAGCGGCAGCCGCGCGTACAGCCGCGGAAGATCTCCACGCTGAACCGCTCGTGCACCGTCTCGGCCAGCGGCACCAGCGGCTTCTTCGGGTACGGCCACTCGTCGAGGTCCATCACGGTGTGCTTGTGCACCCGCCACGGCACGTCGGGCCGGTTGGGCGCGACGCGCTTGATGCGGCCGTCGTCGTGGTATTCGACGTCGTAGAACTTCGGCACGTAGACCCCGCCGGACTCGGCGAGCCGCATGAGCAGCTCGTCACGCCCGCCGGGACTGCCCTCGGCCTTCCACTCGCGGATGACCTCGGTGATGGCGATGGAGATCTGCTCCCCGTCGCCGAGCACGGCCGCGTCGAGGAAGTCGGCGACCGGCTCGGGGTTGAAGGCCGCGTGGCCGCCCCCGAGCACGATCGGGTCGTCCTCGCCGCGGTCCGCGGCGAGCAGCGGGATGCCGGCCAGGTCGAGCGCGGTCAGCATGTTGGTGTAGCCGAGCTCGGTCGAGAACGAGATCCCGAGCACATCGAACGCGCGCACCGGCCGGTGGGCGTCGACGGTGAACTGCGGGACGCCCTCCGCTCGCATGAGTGCCTCGAGGTCGGGCCAGACCGCGTACGTGCGCTCGGCCAGCGTGCCGGGGAGCTCGTTGAGGATCTCGTAGAGGATGGCCACGCCCTGGTTGGGCAGCCCTACCTCGTAGGCGTCCGGGTACATCAACGCCCACCGCACGTCGGCGGAGTCCCAGTCCTTGATGGTCGAGTTGAGCTCACCCCCGACGTACTGGATGGGCTTCTGCACCTTGGGCAGCAGCGCTTCCAGGCGGTGGAAAATCGACTCGACAGTCATACAGTCCAGGGTAGCGGCGCACGGGCACTGCCGGGCCGCCGTACGCCTCTCCCGCGCCCCATCGGCCACGTCTTTCACCGCAAGCGCGAGCGCCGGTCAGGCGAACGGCCGTCTTCGCACCTTGATGGCCTGGAGCAGCCCGACCGCGACGAGGTTGGCGAAGGTCGCGGTGCCGCCGTAGGAGACGAACGGCAGCGGCAGCCCGGTGATCGGCATGATCCCGATCGTCATCCCCACGTTGATGAACGTCTGGAACGCGAACCAGCACACGATCGTGCCCGCGACCAGCGTCCCGAACCGATCCTCGCACTCCCTGGCGATCTTCAGGCCGCGCAGCAGCACGATGCCGAGCAGCATCACGACGGTGACCGACCCGAGGAAACCGAACTCCTCTCCCGCCACCGTGAAGATGAAGTCGGTGTGCTGCTCCGGCACGAACCGCCCGGTCGTCTGCCCACCGCCGAGCAGCCCCTTGCCCAGCAGCTGCCCCGAGCCGATCGCGATGAGCGACTGCGTGCTGTTGTAGCCCACGCCGCGCGGATCGACGCTCGGATCGACGAACGCCGTGAACCGCGCCACCTGGTACGGCTCCAGCATCTGGAAGTAGAACACCGCGAACACCCCGAGCCCCGCCACCAGCATCAGCAGCGCGATCAGGCGCTTGCGCACGCCCGAGATGATCAGACCGGCGGCCATGATCACCGCCAGCACCATCGCCGTGCCGAGGTCGGGCTGCAGCATCACCAGCCCGATCGTGATCCCCGCCGCGACCAGCGCCAGTGTCACGTCGATCATGCGTGGCCGGTCGGTGCCCTCGGCCGGCTGCGCCAGCAGCATCGCGACGATCAGCAGCAGCCCGACCTTGGCGAACTCCGACGGCTGCACCGCGAACCCGCCCCCGAGCAGGATCCACGAGTGAGAGCCGTTGATCGTCGCCCCCAGCGGCGTCAGCACCAGCCCCAACCCCACCAGCGACATCAAATACACCAGCGGCGCGTACGCCCGCATCGCCCGATGGTCGATCATGGCGACGAGCCCGGACATCACGGCCCCGACGGCCTCGTTGAGCAGGTGCTTCTTCACCAGCCCCGTCGAGCCGGGCGCCCACGTCCTGGTGGACGACCAGACCAGCAGCGTGCCGATCACGCACAGCCCGGCCACCGCGACCAGCATCAGCCCGTCGAGCCGGCGCACGGTCGAGTCCTGGCGGGCCATCCGCTGCAGCAGCGACGGCCGCCGGATGTCCACCGCCCGCGCGATCATCCCCCGGCCACCGTTCCGTCGGGGGCGAACCTGGGCAGCCGCGTGGTCAGCCGTCCGCCGGGTACGGCGGGCTCGCGCTTGATGCCGTAGATGCCCTCGTAGATCTCCCGCGCGGCCGGCGCCGCCGTGGAGCCGCCCATACCGCCCTGCGACACCATCACGACCACCACGTACTGCGGCTTCTTCGTCGGCGCGAACGACGCGAACCAGGAGGTGTCCTTCTTGCCCCAGACCTCCGCCGTACCGGTCTTGCCTCCGACGCGGACCTTGTCCATCGGGAACCCGGCGAAGGCCCCCGCCGCGGTGCCGTCGGCGGCCACCTGGCTCAGCGCGTTCTTGATGTACAGGCGCTCCTTCTCCCTGAGCGGCAGCTTGCCCACCACCGGCACCGGGATCTTCTTGACCACCTTGCCGTCGGGCCGGACCTGCGCCCAGCCGATGCGCGGGCTGCGCACCTTGCCGTCGCTCACCAGCGCCTGGTAGGCCCGCGCCAGCTGCAGCGGCGTCACGAGCACGTCGCCCTGGCCGATGGAGAAGTTGGCCGCGTCACCGGGCCGCAGCAGGAACCCTTCGGCGCAGTTCTCCACCGCGAGCTGCTTGAGGAACGCCGCCCGCGCCCGGTCCTTCACCTCCGGATACCCCTTGCGCGCCCGCGTGCAGGTGACGGCGCTCGTCTGGTCCCACAGCTCCTTCTTCCAGACCCGGTCGGGGATGCGGCCGCCTGACTCGCCCGGCAGGTCGATGCCGGTCGGCGCGCCGAACCCGAACTGCCTGGCCACGTTGGCGAAGATCTCCTTCGGCTTCTTCTTCGGCGTGCGCCCGCCGTCCTTGAGGTACTGCTCGTACGACGCCCGGTAGAAGATCGTGTCGCACGATTTGACCAGCGCCGTGTGCAGGTTCATCGAGCCCAGCCCGATGCCCCGGAAGTTGTTGAACGCGCGCCCGCCCACCATGTAGGAGCCGGGGCAGGAATAGGTGCCGTTCAGCGGATAGCCGGCGCGCAGCATCGCGGTCACCGACGTGACCTTGAACGTCGAACCGGGCGCGAACTGGCCGTTGATCGCCCGCGACACGAGCGGCTTGTCGGACTTCTCCGACATCAGCCACTGGTAGCCGCGCGCCGAGATGCCGCCCGCCCAGATCTCCGGGTCGTACCCGGGCGCGCTCGCGAGCGCCACCACTCGCCCCGTACGGGCGTCGAGCACCACCCCGGCCCCGCCGTCGGCGCCGGGCGCGGACTTCATCGCCTTGGCCAGCGCCTTCTCCACCACGGTCTGGACGCGCGAGTCGATGCTCGTCACCAGGTGGTCACCGGCGACGGGCGTCACCTGCTCCACGAGCCCGAGCGGCTTGCCCATGCGGTCGACCTGGACCCGGCGCAGCCCGGCCTTGCCGCGCAGCGCGTCGTCGTAGACGTATTCGAGCCCGTCGCGCCCGGCGAGGTCGACCCCGGAGAAGCTGGCCTTGAGCCCTTCGCGCTTCTCCAGCTCCGCCTGGGTGACCGGCTGCAGGTAGCCGAGCATCTGAGCCCCTGCCCTGCCCCCCGGGTACTGCCGGACGGAGTTGACCTCGGCCGTCACGCCGGGGAACTCCTCCTGCCTCTCCAGGATCTGCAGCGCCTCGCGGGTGTCGACCTTCTCGTCCAGCGGAACCGCCTGGTACGGCGACCCCGTCCAGCACGGCTTGCCCACCCCGGGCCCGCACGGCCTGATGCGCTGCTGCAGGTCCTTCACCGGCCGGCCGAGCACCGCCGACAGCTTGCGCAGCACCGCCAGGCCGCCGTCCTGCATCCTGGACAGCCGGGTGCGGTCGATGGAGACGACCAGCGCGGTCTTGTTACGCACCAGCGGGCGCCCCGACGAGTCGAGGATCTGCCCGCGCACCGCGGGCACGATCACCACCCGCGTACGCGTCTCCGTCGCCCGCGTCACGAACTCCTGCCCGTGCACGACCTGCACCTGCCACAGCCGCACGGCCAGCGCCGCGAGCAGCGCCAGCACGAGCACGTGCAGCACCAGCAGCCGGGTCCGAATCCGCGTCATGTCGAGAACCTCGCCTGTCTGCTCCGCGTGGTCAGCCAGATCACGATGGGCGAGACCAGCAGCGTGTAGACGACGGTGACGGGCACCTGGCCGGTCAGCATCGACATCGTCACCCGTGGATCGGACATCAACGCGCCCACGCCCGCCGCCGCCAGCGGCGCCAGCAGCACGCACAGCACCACGGTCGTGACCGGCCCGCCCAGGCCGCGCCCGGCGACGTAGCCGACGAGCGCGTACACGAACGCGTACTGGCCGACCAGGTGGGCGCTCGGCGGCACGACGTCGACCAGCAGTCCCGCGAAGAAGCCGAGCACCGCCCCCGACGACGGCCCCCGGGTCAGCGCCGCGCCGATGACGGCGAGCAGCACCAGGTCAGGTGCGCCCCCGGCCGGCAGGGGGACCCGGTTGACGAGCATGACCTGCGTGAGCAACGCCAGCAGCACCGACAGCCACCCGATCACCTGGTCCCCTCCCCGCCGTCGACCCCGCCGTGGATCACGCCCGGCGCGCTCACCGCGACCTCTCCCTGCCCGGCAGGACCGCGTCGCGCGGGTTGCGCTTGGGCGCCTCCACCACGACGCCGACCACGTCGAGCGCCGTCATGTCCGCGTACGGCCGGGCATAGGCGATCC
The DNA here is from genome assembly GCF_044465245.1 of Nonomuraea terrae. Taxonomy (NCBI): domain Bacteria; kingdom Bacillati; phylum Actinomycetota; class Actinomycetes; order Streptosporangiales; family Streptosporangiaceae; genus Nonomuraea; species Nonomuraea terrae. The sequence continues at coordinate 1,167,317 of NZ_JBITLL010000005.1, forward strand.
GTGTCAGCTCCCCTGGCGTGGACTCGACCCGCTCGATGATCCCGATCGGCACCCCCGGCACGTACGGTCTCCCGTTCTTGGACCCGAAGCTCACGATCCGCCCGCCCCTGCTCAGCGACGCCGTGGAATCGAGCAGCCGGAACTGCACGAGCCGCCCGTTCTCCCCGACGCCGTGGACCACGCCGATCTCCTTGCCACCCTCCAGCCGCGCGCCGACGGACGAGGCGGGATCGCTCAGCAACAGCACCGTCGAGGTGTGGGCGGAGGCGTGCAGCACGCGCCCGACCAGCCCGTCGCCGTTGAGCACCGTCATGTCCCGCTGGATCCCGTCGCCGGTGCCGACGTCGATCTCGACGGCGTCCTCGAACCCGGGCAGCCCGCGCCGAGCCACCACGTTGGCCGCGACCACCTTGTATCCGCCGGTCCCGGCCAACCCGAGCAGCCGGTCAAGCTCCTTGGCGCGATCCGCGTCCAGCCGGCCGGCGACGAGGCCGGCGCGCAGCTTGGCGTTCTCCTCCTTCAGCGCGTCGATGCGCCGCTGTGCGCTCGGCGCCGACACGACCGCCTGCACGAAGGCGCCGACGGGCCGGATGAGCCCGACGCCGAACTGCTCCGCCGTGCCGAACACGTAGGCCCCGGCCGCGCGCAACTGGCGCAGCGGCGAGCTTTCGCCCGAGCGGTGGTCGACGGTCAGGATGATCAGGGCCGCCGAGAGCAGCACTCCCAGGACGATCCGGGCACGGCGCGAGTCTCTCATCAGTGTCGCGACTCCGGCACCAGAACCCCCTGGAGAGCCTCGAACTCCTCGGCGCACTTGCCCGAGCCGATGGCGACGGAGTCGAGGGCGTTGTCGACGAGGTGCACCGGCATGCCCGTCTCGGCCCTGACCCGCTCGTCGAGGCCCCTCAGCAGGGCGCCGCCGCCGGTGAGCGCGATGCCGCGGTCCATGATGTCGCCGGAGAGCTCGGGAGGGCACTTGTCGAGCGTGGTCTTGACCGCGTCGACGATCGCGTTGACCGGCTCCTCGGTGGCCTTCCTGATCTCCTCGCTCGACACCACGATGGTCTTGGGCAGCCCCGTGATCAGGTCGCGCCCGCGGATCTCCGCGTGCAGCTCCTCGCCGACCGGGCAGGCCGAGCCGATCGACATCTTGATCTCCTCGGCGGTGCGCTCGCCCAGCATCAGCGAGAACTCCTTCTTCGCGAACGTCATCACCGCCTGGTCGAGCTCGTCGCCGCCGACCCGGATCGACTGGCTGGTGACCACGCCGCCCATCGAGATGATCGCCACCTCGGTCGTGCCGCCGCCGATGTCGACCACCATGTTTCCGGTCGGCTCGTGCACCGGCAGCCCGGCGCCGATCGCGGCGGCCATGGGCTCCTCGATGATGTAGACCTTCCGCGCGCCGGCCTGGTAGCCGGCCTCCTTGACCGCCCGCTGCTCGACGCTGGTGATTCCGCTGGGAACGGCGATGATGATGCGCGGCTTGGCGAAATGCCGTCGTTTGTGCACCCTCTGGATGAAATAACGCAACATCCGTTCGGTGACGTCAAAATCGGCGATCACGCCGTCTTTGAGCGGGCGGACCGCGACAATGTTGCCGGGCGTGCGACCGATCATCCGCTTGGCTTCGATGCCGACCGCCACGATCTTGCCGGTGACGGTGTTGATCGCTACGACTGACGGCTCGTTGAGCACGATGCCGCGGCCACGCACGTAGACCAACGTGTTGGCGGTGCCCAGGTCGACCGCCATGTCACGGCCGAGGAACGCGAGCTTGCTGCCCATGGGGAACGGAGCCCTCCGTAACGTCGTTCGCGAATGACTACGGATCGAATTCGAATCGTAACGTGACGTACCCACCGAGGGCCGCAATGAGCCAGCGCGCCTGTCAAAATTCTCCAGCCTCTAATTTTGCCCGGATTGCACCACAACATCCGTTGGCCGCTGGAACCACGAATTCACCAAAACGCAGAAAACTTCAGGAAAAGCTTCTGTCCATGTCTTCGGTCGTCGGCCACCCGCCGACTCCAGAACCTTACGCGGAAAGACCGACAGAAAAACGCGCGCCCGCGCAGCCGGAGCTGCGCGGGCGCGCGGAGAACGGAGTCGCTCAGAACCGGTCCGGGAAGAAGATCTTGACCTCCCGGGCGGCCGACTCGGGAGAGTCGGAGCCGTGGACGATGTTCTCGGCGATCTCGAGGGCGTGGTCGCCGCGGATCGTGCCGGGGGGCGACTTGACCGGGTCGGTGGCGCCCGCCAGCGCGCGGAAGGCCTCGATGGCACGCGGGCCCTCGAGCACCATCGCGACGAGCGGCCCCGAGGTGATGAACTCCACCAGCTCGCCGAAGAACGGCCGCTCGGAGTGCTCGGCGTAGTGCGCCTTGGCGGTGTCGGCGTCGAGGGTGCGGAGGTCCATCGCCACGACCTTGAGGCCCTTGCGCTCCACGCGGGAGATCACGTCACCGATGAGGCCGCGCTTTACCCCGTCGGGCTTGATCAGGACAAGAGTGCGCTCGGACACTTGAAGTTCTCCTTCGAACAGAGTGGGGTCGCGGCTGCAGGCACCGGCCTGGCCGCGGAGGACGCTTCGCGGGGCTACGCGCCCACACGTCGCCGTGGCAGGGCCTCAGCTTACCGTTCCCCGCCCCTGCCCTCGTTTCCGTACGGGAAGCCTAGCCTCCCTACGGGGAGGAGGTGTCCTCCGGCGACTGCCCCTGCGGCGGCACCGACGGCAGCGACCGCTCCTCGTCGGACGCGACCGGTCGGTCGAAGGCGCCCATCGGCGGGACGATCGGCTGATGTCCGGAATCGCCGTCATCGGGGACGAGCAGCGTGTCCGAGGGCGTACCGGCGCACGGCACCCGCTCCCGCTCGTCCGCCGGAGGCTGGTCGGTACGCCGCGCCAGCACGGCGGCCAGCACGATGATCAGCACAAGCAGGAACCCGCCGATCAGCGCCCACCAGTGCAGCGCGCCCACGAAACCGTCGACCAGCTCCTGCACCGAGCCCACACCGTCGAGCATCGCCATCTGCACGCCCGTGCCGAGCAGGAACCCCGTCAGCACCCCGGCGACGCCCAGCGAGAGCCCGAACGCCGCGGCCCCGAAGGTGACCTCCTGCAACGTCGCCGTCAACGCCACCGCGGCACCTACCGCGAGCAGGCCGAACGGCACCACCAGCAGCAGCCCGTCGGCCGACGGCACGAGGAACCGTACCGAGCACAGGCCGCCCACCATGGCCAGCAGCCCGAGCGGCGCCAGCCACCGCCCGGCGGCGGGCGCGTGCAGCCGCACCAGGATCGCGGCCGCGACCGCGAGCACCCCCGCCAGGACGTACGGCAACCACAACCCCCGCAGCCCCGGCCCGCCGAGCCCGCCCATCTCCACCATCGTGATCTGCGCGGCGCTCGGCAGCAGCACGACGCCCACCGCCACCATCGTGTACGCGAGCGCCCGGCTCTCGGCTGCCCCCATCGAGGCCATGACCAGCAGCGCCGTCACCGCCACAGCCGCCAGCAGGATCACCCAGCCGGCCCGCCAGCCCTCCGAAGCCGTGCTGACCGCCACGACCGCGATGCCCGCCGCGGGCCCGGCCGACAGCAGCACCAGCCCGCGCTCGCGCAGATCGGGCACCGGCGCGGCAGGCCGCCCGCCCGCCGTCCACACGCCGAGGTGCAGGGCGGCCAGCGCCAGCGCGATCCCCGTCACCAGCGGGTACGGCTGCAGCGTCACCCGCCAGCTGCTCACGTCGTCGAGTGGCCACAACGCCAGTGCCTGCGCCACGAGCAGGCTCAGGCCCAGCATGCCCACCCACAGGGCCCGCAGGACGGGTGTGCGCTCCCAGACGGCCGCCAGCGTGGCCGGCAGGACCAGCCCGGCCCCGATGCCGCGCACCACGCGCACGGCTCCGACGACGAGCTCGGAGCCCGCGTAACCGCCCGCGGCATCGGACAGCGCCACCAGCGCCAGCCCGGCCACCAGCATGTACGCCGCCGGCACCCGCCGCAGGGCCACGGCGGCCAGCGGGACGGTGAGCATCAGCGCGGGCAGGGCGAGCCCGTGCGTGCGCATGAGCCCGGGCTGGTCGACGTCGCCCGGCAGCAGCCCGGCGACGACGGAGAGCGTGTTGGGGATCGCGACGACCGCCAAAGGCAGCGATGCCACGACGAGCAGCCCGAGCAATACGTCGAACTGCCACGAAGGTCTGTGGCCAGCCGGGTCGGACGACCGCTGGAGTGGGGGGACGGCCATGTTGGCCGACTTTAGCGCGAAGTAGCGCCCTCGACACGGCGAGCGACGAGAATGGCCGTGATCCACAGCGCGGCGAAGATCGCGCCGAGGAAGAACATCATCGACACGACGAAGCCCGTACAGATCGCCAGTACCTGCGCGACGCTGCCGAGAACGTATCCGATCGGCTTCTTGAGCAGGCCCGCCGCCACCACGCACAGCACAGCGAGCCCGATGCCGACCGTCACGGCGAGGCCCGGCGACACCCCGCCCACCCGGATCGCGACGGGCGTGACGAGCCCGGCCACGATGGCCTCCATGCCGAGCACGCTGGCGCCGAGCCGGCGCATCCCGGGAGTGACCTCGAAGCTCATCATGTGCCGTCCGCCTTCAGCAGCCGCCGGGCGTCGCCCGCGGTCACGACCGATCCCGTGATGAACACGCCCGTGCCGCTGAACTCGCCCTCCGCGTCGGCGATGGCGATGCCCTTGTCGATGGCGTCGTCGAGCCGGTCGACGACGTGCACCCGGTCCTCGCCGAACAGCGGCTCGGCCAGCTCCGCGAGCTCCTTGGGCGGCATGGACCTGGGTGAGGAGTTACGCGTGACGACGATCTCGGCGAGCACGGGCTCGAGCAGCTCCAGCAGGCCCGCCACGTCCTTGTCGCGCATGACCGAGACCACGCCGATCACCTTGGCGAAATCGAACGCCTCGTGCAGCCCGTCCAGGGTCGCCTGCATGCCGCCGGGATTGTGCGCGGCGTCGACCACCACCGTGGGAGTCCGCCTGATGATCTCCAGCCGCCCGGGCGAGGACGCCTGCGCGAACGCCTGCCGCACGAGCTCGACGTCGAGCGGCTCGTCGCCACCGGTCAGCGCCTCGACGGCGGCCAGCGCACAGGCGGCGTTGCTCGCCTGGTGGGCGCCGTAGAGCGGCAGGTAGACCTCGTCGTATACGCCCTTGAGGCCCCGCAGCGTGAGCAGCTGCCCACCGAGGGCGACCTCGCGGCTCAGCACGCCGAACTCCAGCCCCTCACGCGCGACGACCGCGCCGACCTCGACGGCGCGCCGCATCAGCACCTCGGCCGCCTCCAGCTCCTGCTGTGCGAACACCGCCGTCGAGCCGGGCTTGATGATGCCAGCCTTCTCCGAGGCGATGCTCGGGATGTCGGGCCCGAGCCGGTCGGTGTGGTCGAGCGAGATCGGGGTGATCACCGACACGGTGCCGTCGGCCACGTTGGTGGCGTCCCACGACCCGCCCATGCCCGTCTCGACGACCGCGACATCGACCGGGGTGTCGCTGAACGCGGCGAACGCCATCGCCGTCAGCAGCTCGAAGAACTGGATGCGCCGCCCGTTGGCGTCGGTCAGCTCGACGTAGGGGATGATCTCCTCGTAGACCTCGGCGAACCGCTCCTCGCTCAGGGGCTCCCCGTCGACGGTGATCCGCTCGCGCATCGACACCAAGTGAGGGCTGGTGAACCGCCCCACCCGCAGGTTGCGCTCCTTCAGCAGCACCTCCGTCAGCCGCGCCGTACTCGTCTTGCCGTTGGTGCCGGCAATGTGTATGACCGGGTACGCCCGCTGCGGGGAGCCGAGCACGTCCAGGAGGGCCGCGATCCGGTCGAGCGTCGGCTCGAAGTCCCACTCGACGCCGCGATCCAGGATGGCGCGTTCAACCGCACGATAATCCACCCCTCAACCCTACTGACCCCTGCCAGCACTCCATCCCGCGCCCGACCCCGAGGCGACCTGGGACAGGCGGTCGTCGCAAAGCCGCTGCGACGTCCCTGCCGTGGGAACGAGCGCGTATGCCGATTGCGCCTCGCACAGCCTCGTCAACAGGACCGCGCCAACCGACTGGTCGCTGCGGAAGCTCGTCAGAGTGCACACGCCAACAGGGCGGGGTGTGCGAGCGCGCGGTCGTCAGCACAGGGAAACAGTCTCTCTTGGCGTCGGCCCTCTTTCCGCGTGAGCGCGGAAGTCCACGGTGTCCTCACCTGAGAGCCAGGCGCACGAGACGCCTGCTTTCCCGCAGTGCTGGAAACCGTGCCCAACAGAAACAACAGGTGACCCGCTGCACCCAGCCGCCATGGCTCACAGGCGACGAACTCTCAGCCAGTGGCCACCAGGCACGGTCCACAGCCACCCCCGCCGGTTGTCAGGCGACTGAGCCAAATAGGAGCGAGACAGTCTCCGATACCGGCGCCCTCCCTCAGCCACCCACCGCCAACAACAGCACCACCGCAGGAAACATCAAAAGCACTGACGCCACTGGCGGACCCGGCCGACGCAAGCCTCGAAGCCATCGCACGCCGCGCAACCAGCGCCGAAAAGGCGGCCCTGAAACGCAAAAAGCCCCACACCGAAGGCATGAGACCCACACAGACCGACACGTCAGACAGCCGACGCGTCCCTTCCCGCACCGACAAAGCCGGAACACGCCGGCGGCGAGCGTGCCGAGGAACCCCGACACCCACGGCGCCTGTGCCCCTCCACCACCGACGC
>NZ_JBITLL010000006.1:0-728743 GCF_044465245.1 Nonomuraea terrae
GCCGGTGCCGACCAGCAGCGCCGTCGGCGTGGCCAGGCCGAGCGCGCACGGGCAGGCGATGATCAGCACCGCCACCGCCGCGGTGAACGCCGCCGCGACGCCGTTGCCGGTGCCGAGCCAGAAGCCCAGCGTGCCGACCGCCAGCACGATCACGATCGGGACGAAGACGCCGGAGATGCGATCGGCGAGGCGCTGTACGGCGGCCTTGCCGGTCTGCGCCTCCTCGACCAGCTTGGCCATCTGGGCGAGCTGCGTGTCGGCGCCGACGCGGGTGGCCTTGACGATCAGGCGGCCGCCAGCGTTCACCGTCGCCCCGGTCACCCCGTCGCCCGGCTTGACCTCGACGGGCACGGATTCGCCGGTCAGCATCGAGGCGTCCACCGCGGAGGAGCCATCGACGATCACGCCGTCGGTGGCGATCTTCTCGCCGGGCCGTACCACGAAGGTGTCGCCGACCTTCAGCTGCTCGGTGGGGACGCGGCGGCCGTCGGCCAGCTCCACGTCCTTGGCGCCCAGCTCCAGCAGGGCCCGCAGCGCCGCGCCGGCCCGCCGCTTGGAGCGGGCCTCGAAATAGCGCCCGGCCAGGATGAACGCCGTCACCCCGGCCGCGGCCTCCAGGTAGATGTTGCCGGAGCCGTCACTGCGCGCGATGGTGAACTCGAAGGGATGCGTCATCCCGGGTGTGCCGGCGGTGCCGAAGAACAGCGCCCACACCGACCAGCCGAGCGCCGCCAGCGTACCCATCGAGATGAGCGTGTCCATCGTCGCGGCGCCGTGCCGCAGGTTGGTCCACGCCGCCTTGTGGAACGGCCAGCCGGCGTACGCCACCACGGGCGCGGCCAGCACCAGCGACAGCCACTGCCAGTTGGTGAACTGCAACGGCGGGATCATCGCCATCGCGACCACCGGAACGCCCAGCACGACCGACGTGACCAGCCGCTGACGCAACGGCCGCAGCTCGTCCTCCGGCTCGTGCGCCGGCTCGGCCTTGGGCGGGGCGGGCAGCGCGGCGGTGTAGCCGACCTTCTCCACTTCCGCGATCAGCTGCCGCGGGTCGACGCCGTCGGGAAAGGTGACCTTCGCCTTCTCCGTCGCGTAGTTGACCGTCGCCGTCACGCCGTCGAGCTTGTTCAGCTTGCGCTCGATGCGGTTGGCGCAGGACGCGCAGGTCATGCCGCCGATCGTGAGTTCGACAGCCCTGCCTTCGGTTACGGAAGACATTCCACCTCTCCTTCCTCTGCGTCCTGCGATCAGTGCGTGTGGTCGTCGTCGTGGGAGGCGCCGGCGCTCGGCTCCGCCGTGGGCCTGGGCTGTCCGGCCCCGGCCCGGGCGGCGAAGTCCGCGGTACGGACCTTGCCGTCGTGCTGGAAGTCCAGGAACAGCCGGTAGTCGCCGGCGCTCGGCACCTCGGCGTAGAACACGATCTCCGGGCCCGCCGCCGTCTTGCCGTCGTCGGGCGTGCCGTCCGGGTGAACGTGCAGGTAGGCCAGGTCACCGGCCCGCAGAGCCACCAGATGTCCGTACGCCTCCAGGTACGGCTGCAGGTCCGTCACCGGCTTGCCGTCCTTGCTGACGCTCAGCGTGAGCTTGCTCGACCGGCCCGGCACCAGGTCGCCGTCCAGAGAGACCGTGTACCCGTCGACCTCCGCGGTCCGGCTGACCTCGGTCAAGGGCTTGGGCTCGTAGTCACCGGCGACGAGCAGGTCCGTGCCGAGGGTCAGGCCGCTCCCGCCCGCGGGGACGAAGTCCGCGAACGCCCGGTACGCGCCCGGCTCGTCCAGCGTCAGCTCCGTCGACCACACGCCATCGGCGGCCCGGGTCGGGTGCAGGTGCTGGAACGTCGCCAGATCCCGCGAGACCACGATGAAGTGCAGTTCCTTCTCGTGCTCGACCTCGTAGCCGGTCACCGGCTTGCCGTCGACGCCCGTCACGGTGAAACGGAAATCGGTCGGCTCGCCGGCCTTGATGGTGGTCAGGGGGTTGAGGGTGTAGCCCTTGTCGGACACTTGGAGCCCTCCGGGGGTATCGCCGGCGGCCTGTTGCGTGGTGCCGCCATGGTCGTCACCGTGGCCTTCCGCCGCTTGCTCGGCGGGGGCCATGGCGCTGTGGTCCTCCGCCGGTAACGGGGTGCCGGCCGGGCCGATCGCTCGCCCCGCGCCCAGGGCGCCACCGAAGACGACGGCCAGCCCCAGGGCGTAGACGCCAAGTCTGGTCGCGGTGTTCATGCCGGATTCACCACCTCGTAGCCGGCTTCCTCGACGGCCGCGACGATCTTCGCCGAGTCGACCGGGCTGTCGCTGCCGACGGTCAGCAGGCCGCCGGCCAGGTCGACCTCCACGGAGGTGACCCCCGCGACCTCGCCGACCTCCTCCTTGACCGAGCTCACGCAGTGTCCGCAGGTCATGCCCTTGACGGTGTAGGTGGCGGTAGCCATGTCCATCAACCCTTTCCATGTCTTCGTCAGGAACGAACGAGCCGCGCAATGGCCTCGGAAGCCTCTTTGATCTTGGCTTCCGCCTCGGGGCCGCCCTTGACGGTGGCTTCGGCGACGCAGTGCGCCAGGTGGTCCTCGAGCAGGGAGATGGCGACGGACTGCAGGGCGCTCGTGGCCGCCGACACCTGGGTGAGGACGTCGATGCAGTACTTGTCGTCCTCGACCATCCGCTGCAGCCCGCGCACCTGACCCTCGATCCGGCGCAACCGGCGCAGCTGGCCCTGCTTGTTGTGGCTGTACCCGACCATGGCCGCCTCCCTCGTTCTTCTTGAAATTACCATACCCCCCTATCGTATGCGCGCATCAAGGCTGGACAGCGTGCTCCCTGGGATCACGTGGCGGTGGCTCGGTGGCCGCCGGGCGTCAGCGAAGCCGTTCGAGCATCTTCCGCATCTGGTCCACCTGGTCCTGCTGGCCGGTCACCATCGTGCCGGCCAGCTGCTTGGCCCGCGGGTTCTCGCCTTGCCGCTGTTCGGTGCGAGCCATGGCGATCGCGCCTTCGTGATGCCTGATCATCAGGCGGAGGAATTCCTTGTCGAACGTGGTTCCCTCGGCCGCTGCCAGCCTGTTCATGTCGGCTTCGGACATCGCTCCTGGCATCCCGTGCTCCATCCCGGCGGTGGGCGCCGGTTTCCCCCACGCCTTCAGCCACTGCCGCATGGTCGCGATCTCCGGCTGCTGAGTGGCCTTGATCTCCGCCGCCAAGTCCTTGACCTGCGTGCTGGACGCCCGCGTCCCGGCCATCTCGGCCATCTCGACCGCCTGCCGATGGTGCACGCTCATCATCTGCGCGAACATCACGTCGGCATCGTTGAAGTCGGCGGTCGGCCTCGTCGTCACGGTCGTGGTGGCATTCGGCAGGACAGACACGTTCTGAGCCGCCGGGACGCCGCCACAGGCGACGAGGGCCAGCGCTCCCGCAACCAATGACGTTCCACGCGTGGCCGCTGATTTGCGGAACATTGCCGTCGAACCCCCGATATCGGCATCTCCACTTGCTCTGACCAGCGCATACCTTCCCCAGCGCGACCGGCATTACCGTGCCGGCATCCGCCCTGAAGCCGTTCGAGGACGCATCTGCTCACCTCAGCGGCGATCGCTGGGGGCCTTGGTGCCTGAGGGACACAGCGCTTGACACATACCCCCCGGGTGTATATATCTTCCGGGGACCACATACCCCCTGCGGGTATACCTCGTACGGTGTCTGGAGAGCTCATGTCCGAACCATCCCCCCGGCGTTGGACCGCACTGGCCCTGATCGCCACCGCCCAGTTCATCGTCATCATGGACACGTCGATCATCGGCGTAGCCCTCCCCCGCATACAGGAAGACCTCGGCTTCTCCCAGGAGAACCTGTCCTGGGTCTTCAACGCCTACGTCGTCGCCTTCGGCGGGCTGCTGCTCCTCGGCGGTCGGCTGTCCGACCTGTTCGGCGCCCGCAGGTTGTTCGGCGCCGGCTGGCTCATCCTGCTCACCGGGTCCCTGGTGGCCGGCGTCGCTCCCGAAGTGTGGGTCGAGCTCACCGGCCGCGCCGTGCAGGGCGTCGGCGCCGCCCTGATCGCGCCGTCCGCCCTCACCCTGCTCATGACGTTGTTCGGTCACGACCCCAAGGAGCTCACCAAGGCCCTGGCCCTGTACGGTGCGGCCGCCCCGGCAGGCGGCACCGCGGGTGTCTTCCTCGGCGGCGTCATCACCGAATACCTGAGCTGGCCGTGGGTCTTCTACATCAACATCCCCATCGCACTCGTCGCCCTGCTCGCCACCGGGCCGCTGATGCCCGCGGCCCAGGCCCGGCGCGGCTCCGTCGACGTGCTCGGCGCGCTCACCGTCACACTCGGCCTCGGCGCGACCGTCTACGCCATCGTCCGTGCGCCGGAGACCGGCTGGGGGTCCGCGCAGACCTGGATCGTGCTGGCCGGCGCCGTGGCGCTGCTCGCCGCCTTCGTCGCGATCCAGGCCCGCCGCCGCGAACCGCTCATGCGCCTGTCCATCTTCCGCACCCCCGGCCTCGCCGCCGCGAACCTCACCCAGCTGCTGCTCGGCGCGGCATGGATCCCGATGTGGTTCTTCCTCAACCTCTACCTGCAGCAGGTCCTCGGCTACAGCGCCTTTCCCAGCGGTGCCGCGCTGCTGCCCATGACCGTCCTCATCATGATCGGCATGGTCGTCCTGGCACCCAGGACCATCGGCCGGTTCGGCCCCAAGGCCGTGACGGTCACCGGGCTGGCCCTGCTCGCGGCGGGGATGGCTTGGCTGTCGCTCGTCAGCCCGCAGGGCGGCTTCGTCGTCGACGTCCTGCCGGCCAGCCTCGTCGCCGCGCTCGGCATGTCGCTGGCCTTCATCCCGTCCCTGGGCACCGCCATCTCCTCCGCCCGTCCCGAGGAGGGCGGCCTGGCCTCCGGCATCGTCAACACGAGCTACCAGGTCGGCTCCGCGCTCGGCCTCGCGGCGATGACCGCGGTAGCCGCCGCCAACGGTTCCGGACAACTCGGCAACCTGACGGCCCTGACCAGCGGCTTCTCCGCGGCGTTCATCGGAGCGTCCGGCATCGCCCTAGCCGGCGCGCTCCTCGCCGCCGCCACCCTGCGCCCGCGCGGGCCCGGACGCGACGAGCCCGCCGAAGAGGCCGCCTCCGTACGCGGGTGACACCACCTGTGCCCGCCGGCCGGCGGGCAGCCGCGCCCGGCCCCCACGCTGTGGGAGCCGGGCGCACCCGTATACGGCCCACACGAGCCGGCACGTCCTCGGTGCGCGTCGGCCGAACGCGCGTTCGGCCGACGCGGGCGAGGGCTACGCGCGGGAACTCGCCGACCTCTTCCTGACCGCGGCAACCGGCGAGGCTTCCCGGAGCGGATGACACTCCGTGGCGGACGTCACGGCCTGTCGTCCGTCCAGCCGGCTTCCAGCAGCACGGTGGAGCTCCAGACGGTGCCCGGCTCGAACCCCTCCTGCATGCCGCCCGGCTCCACGACCACGTACTCGTGGGCCAGGGCCTTGCCGGTCGCCTCATCGAAGATCAGCCGGTTCTCGGAGACCCCGCCCCGCTCGTAGCGCTCCTCGACCGAGACGGCCGTGCCCCGCCGCCCCTCGGCGTCGGTCACGTGCTGCGCGACCGTCACGTCGTCGAGGTCAGCCAGCATGCGGAACGCCGCGCCCCGCACCTCGGGCGTCACCGGCATGTCCATGATCAGACCCACGCTGACCTGGAACAACCACGCGTCCCTGGACATCTTCTCGCTCGTCGACTCGGTGCCGTGCCCCTCGTAGGAGGCCATCAGCCACTTCTTGAGCTTGCCAGGCTCGCCAGGGAGGTGGCGCAGCTCCTTCATCGTGACGTTCCGCCCAAGCCAGAACACCTTGTCGCCGTCCACGAGGGGGCTGCGGTCGGTCCTGGCCTTCCCCGAAGACGTGGACAGCGGGATCAGACCGTACTTGCCCTCGCCGCCCTTCCCCGGCACCTTGACCCGGATCTCGGACGGCGACCCGGCCTGCTCCCAGGACGTCCGGTCCGCCTCGGTGGCGGGCCGGGCGCCCAGCGACCGGCTGACGGACACCTGCTCGCCCCCGGTCGCGCTCGGCGTCCATCCCTCGTGGCGATCCTCGGCCATGACCTGGTAGCCGCCCTGCTCGGCGACGTACCGGCTGCGCCCCACGGTCACGGTGTGCCAGTGGTCGCCGCTCCCCTCGGCCTGGCGGCCGGCCTTCTCCGCCGCGGCCAGCAGCACGTCCCTGGCCGACAACCGTACGGCGGGCGCCTCGGTGGACGGCCGGCCGGTCACCACGTGCTGCGCCTTGTACGGTTCCGGGACCGTGCCGGTGCCCGACATCACCACCGCCGCGGTCACGGCCGCCGCCGCTGCCCCGGTCAGCCCCAGCCCCCACACCGGACGTACGGCACGCCGCCGCCGCTCAGCCGGTCGCCGAGGCTCCGACATGGCCCTGGCCAGCTCCGCCGCCCTGGTGCGCTCGTCCACCGGCCGGTCGCCGAGATGCGCGGGCTCGGCGGCCCGAAGTTCCTCGATGGGGTTCATGACCACTCCTCGCTGAGGTTCCGCACGGGGGACATGGACGGGAGGGCCGGCGCGTTCCCGGTTCTCCTCGGAGACGTGGACGGCTCGCTCCCCGCCTCCATGGCCTGCCTGAGCCGTTTGCGCGCCCGGTGCAACCGCACCCGGTACGCCGCCGACGAGCAGCCGATCACCCGCGCGGCCTCCTTGGGCGACAACCCGTGCCAGGCGACGAGGATGAGGATCTCCCGGTCGTCCTCGCCCAACGTGGCCAGCGCCCGCAGCACGCCCATGCGCTCGGTCACCTCGTCGGCCACGTCCCCCTCGGTCCAGGCCCGAAGCTCGGCGGCCAGCGCCTCCCTGCGGATCTCCGCGCGCACGTTGTCACGCAGCACGTTCCGCGCGACGCCGAGCAACCACGGCAACGCCGGCTCGGGCACGTCGTCCAGCCGCCTCCAGGCGATCGCGAACGTCTCGCTCACGACCTCGTCCGCGACCTGCCGCCCGGCGCGACTGACCACGTAGGCCCACACACGTTGCCGGCATTCGTCGTACATGCCGGTGAACCGGTACGCATCATCCGCCACCGCCCAGCCCCTTCGTTCGGGATGCGTTCTTCTGACACCGGGAAGTGGCCCGAACCCTCCCGTTGTTACCCGCGTCCCGCATCTTCGTCGGCCCTCCGAACACGCGCCCACGCCCTGCGCGGTGAACGCGCCGCCGATGAGCGGATCCGGGGTCCGTCAGTTTTCGAGGTCGCCCGCACGGGTTTTCACGCTCAGCCGCACTCCTGTCCGAGCGCGACGAGACGTGCGCCGGGGTACGGGCTATGCACCGTCGTTGCCGTCGCGCAGGGAGTGGATCATGCTCCGCAGGATCCGGAACGCGTCCGACTGCTCGGTCTCGGTCATGCCGGCCAGCATTCTGACCTCGACGGACCGGACCGCTACGGTCGCCTTCTCGAGGCTCCGTCGGCCGCGAGGCGTGAGCCGCGTGGGAAGAACCTTCCCGACGGGTGCCTCCGCAGGCCGGGTCACGTAGCCGTCTCGTTCCAGGGCCTGGAGCAGCACGTTCATCGTCTGCCGGGTCACGAACGCGCCCCGCGCGAGCTCGGAGTTCGACAAGCCCGGTCGTTGAGCCAGCAGCTCGAGACAGGAGTAGTGCGTCACGCTCATCCCGAGCGGCCGCAGCACCTCCTCCATGGCCGCACGGAGGGCGCTCGACGCCTCTTTCAGCAGGTAGCCCAGTGACGTCTCCAGGTCGACACCGTTTTGACTCATGTCAGCATTCTGACATAGATTGCCCTGTGTCAGAAAACTGACACGAAGAGGAGGACCATCATCATGCCCGCCACCGGCCCCGACTTCTTCTCGCTCCAAGCGCGCGACCTTGACGCTTCGCAGGCGTTCTACGAGCGGTACCTCGGCCTCGTCCGCTCGCGGACCGGCCCTCCGCACGCCGTCGTCTTCGAGACGAAGCCGATCGCGTTCGCACTCCGCGACATCGTTCCCGGCACCTATCTCGCATCCGCCGTCCAGCCCGGTATCGGTGCCGCGATCTGGCTCCACGCCACAGACGTCCAAGCCATTCACGATGCTCTGGTCGCCGACGGTCACACCATCGTCTCCGCACCGGTCGACGGCCCCTTCGGTCGGACATTCACCTTCGCCGACCCCGACGGCTACCAGATCACTCTCCACGATCGCGCCTGACAGGCCAAACGCCACCGGACGATCACCGACCCCCCGACCGGCGGCTTCAGCCCGCGACCACACCGTCGTGTGTGACGAGCCCGGGAACCACGCCGACTT
This sequence comes from Nonomuraea terrae, assembly GCF_044465245.1. Lineage (NCBI taxonomy): Bacteria > Bacillati > Actinomycetota > Actinomycetes > Streptosporangiales > Streptosporangiaceae > Nonomuraea > Nonomuraea terrae. The sequence continues at coordinate 8,313 of NZ_JBITLL010000006.1, forward strand.
CCAGTGGGACCGAGCACGAGCGCCGTGTGCGTGCTCTTCCTTCTCGGCTGACCCAGGAAGGCAGGATCCCTGGTTGAGTCATGGCTTCACCGCACGAGAACGCGTCACTTGTCGCACACCCGCAACCCATTTTTACGCCTGTCCTTTATACCGATCAGACGAGATGGCGCCATCGTATGCCGATATTTCGTACGAAGACCGTACTCGCGGGGTTTGCTTTTCGGCCGACTGGAAGAATGGCTTGGGTTTAGTAGAATCACCACCAATTTACGAGATGGCGTGGCGGTGGGGAGAAACGTGCAGATGCCCGTCGTTGGGGCCGTGGCCGACCTGTTGCTGCGAATGGGAATCGACCCGGAGGACCTGCTCGCCACGGTCAACGCCGACCTGCCGCTCGGGCTGAATGTACCGTACGCGAAATCGAACAGGGCACTTCTGATCCACGTGGTCCAGCGGACGCTCGCGGCGGACGACGGGGCGCGTGTCCTGCTGAAGTCGGTGCACTATTTGGTAGGCGCCGACACGCCGGAATTGGAGCATCTCAGAAGGCTCCTCGGGCCGGCGAAAGCGGTGATGGAGGAGGGCGCGGAAGGGGCGATCATCGAACTGCTCCGCTCCTGCGAGGTGGCTGAGCTGCGGACTCTCTATCACGTGGCGACCGAGGGCAAGGGCCGAGACTTCCCACCGCAGCTGGCCACGGCCTGGCAGATCTTCGACTTCCTCCTCGACTCCAACACCCGACCTGGAGCACTCCCGCCCTCTCTGACGTTCGTGATCCTGGTCTACCGGCAACTGGTCCACCAGGAGCCGGGGCAGGATCCCCGCGTGGCGCGCGGCCTGCACCGCTGGATCGAGGGGCAACGCGCACAGCTGCACCGAACCGGCGACGACGAGGCCGCGCACAAGCTGGAACAGCTTTTGAACGGCTCGCCCCCCTTCAAGAACCGGGCAGACCTGCCGGTCTGCCTCGTCATCGAGATCCGCCCGCTTCACGTGCCGGACGACGAGCGTGACCTGCACCAGGTCGACCACTGGCTGCAGACCGACCAGACCGGCTGGAACCCGGTGCACGGCGAAGAGGCCGAGGTCCCGTTCGACGAGCTCCCCGACTACGTGGCCGAGCTCATCGAACGGACGGAAACAGCCTGGGTCAGCACCTGGGGCGGGCCCATGCTCCTGGAGTTCCTGCTGCCCGAAGACCTGTTGGGTCTGGCCGTCGAGCACTGGCCCAGGCAGACGGGTGGCTACCTGCCGTCTCGGCCGCTGGGCGCGGACTACGAGGTGGTGCTGCGGAGCGACGACCGGCTGCGCCCCAAGAGCAAGCACCGGCGCTGGCACCGCCGCTGGCACCATCTCCTCCGCGGCGAGGGGCTCGCCCACCTGGTCCCGCTCGACTCGGTCGCCCCCGAGGCGACGCACGCCGAGCTCATGCGCCAGGAGCAGCTGGCCGCCTGCGTACTTTCGGCTCCCCCTATCCACCCAAAAGGACGCGCCGAATTGGAGGCAGCGATCGACGCGGGCCTGCCCGCTGTCCTCTGGTGTAGGGATATGGGGCGAAATGCCGATTTTCGAGTTGCGGCAGCCCACGACCTCCACCCGCATGCGCTCAAGAAGCTGCCAACTCGCATCAAGGAGTTGCGAGGCGAGGTGGATACATGTTGTCATGCCGCGTTATTGTGGGACGACCCTGACCGCCCGATGCCCAGCGCATCACGACTGCGGTCGCCTGCCTAGGCAATCAGGCTTGCATCAACGGCGAGGTAAGGGGATCCTTTGTAGCAAGCCGATTAATTGCCGGCCGTACGTCCAAGTGAGGAAGCTCCACTTATGAGCGTGGAAATGCCACATGGGGACGATGGGCTCGTGACAATCCCTCGGGGTTGGCACCTCTACCAGGGCACCGGTCGTCCACGCACCGGCCTTCCCCTCCAGCAGGTGTTTCCTCCTCCACCCCCATGGCGCGCCTTCGACGGCGGCCCGCCTCTGCCGCCTCCTCAGCAAGACCCGGCAGCACTCGAACGCAGACTCGGTCACAGCGGATTCGTCGCCCGCTCCACACCGGAGCCAAGCGAGCTCATCGCTGTCAACGCGGCCCTGTGCCTGCGGCGCCCGCTGCTGGTGACCGGACCGCCCGGGGTCGGCAAGTCGACCCTCGCCTACGCCGTGGCCCGTGAGCTCGGGCTCGGCCCGGTGCTCCACTGGCCCATCAACAGCCGCAGCACGCTGCAGTCCGGTCTGTACGAGTACGACGCCATCGCCCGCGTCCAGGACGCGCGGCTTGAGGGCGGGCAACCGGGGATCGGCGACTACGTGCAGCTCGGGGCGCTCGGAACCGCCCTGCTGCCGTACGAACTCCCCCGCGTCCTGTTGATCGACGAGTTCGACAAGGGCGACCTTGACCTCGCCAACGACCTGCTCGACGTGTTCGAGGAGGGTGGTTTCCAGATTCGCGAGCTTTTCCGCGCCCGTGCCCGCGAAGAAGAGGTCGTGGTGCACACGGCCGACGCGGAAGGCACCGCCTCCATACGGCACGGCCGGGTGCAGTGCCGCGCTTTTCCCTTCATCGTCATCACCAGCAATGGCGAACGCGAGTTTCCGCGGGCATTTCTCCGCAGGTGCGTTCAGTTGCAGATGCACGAGCCCAGCAGGGAACGACTCGCCGATCTCATGACGGCGCATTTCGCCGACCAGGCCGAGCCCTACAAGGACCAGTTGATCCGTACCTTTCTGGAATACCGCGACCGCCATCCGGTGGCCGCGGACCAACTGCTCAACGCACTCCACCTCGTCATCCACGGTCAGGAAGACGTCCAGCGGGACGACAACCAGTGGAAGCAGGTGCTCGATGTGGTGCTGCGGCGGCTCGACGCGGCGGGCACGGGGTGAGCGCGCCGCCAAATCCACCGCTGTTCGGCAAGCATGCGCCGACGTGGCAGGAGCCTGCCGACTTGTTGTGGCTCGCCGCGCTGGTTTCCGCTCACGCCATGGAGGAGGAGCCTCCGGCGCCCACGCGGCTCCCGCCCCCGACGCCGGAAGCCGGGCGACCGCCGGAGACAGTCGCGGACACGTCCGCCGAGGCGCCTCCCGAGACCGGGACGAGCCTCCCAGAGCCTGATCTGGCCGCCGCCGGGAGCTCGTACGCTCCCGAGAGCACACCGGACGAGCCGAGCGCGCCCGTTCCGGAGAGCACGCCCGGCAAGGCGCGGCGGCTCGACGCCGGCCCTCGCCGGCGAGAGCTGCCCAAGGCCATGCGTGCCTTCCGCAGTTTCGTGGACTCCTCCCACGGCAGGTCGGAGCTGGACGAGGAGGCCACGGCGCATCAGGCCGCATGCGACGACCTGTGGTTGCCCGTGCTGAGACCACCCCGTGAGCGCCGGCTGAGCCTCGACATAGTGATCGATGACAGCCGCTTCGCGCTGCTGTACCGGAAGACGGCGGAAGCGTTCGCCGCCGCGTTCGCGGACGTGGGCGCCTTCCGCCTCATCCGGCGGCATTTCCTCGACACCGACCACACCGACATCGAGAAGTTGCGGCTGACGGCCGGGCCGCACGACTCCGGCATGCCCGCCGTGGCGCTGGCGTTTCCGGGACATACCGGTAGACGACTGATCGTCGTCCTGACCGACGGCGTGGGCGACGCCTGGCACACCGGCGCCGCTCATCGTCTGCTGGCGCTCTGGGGGCGCCACAACGCGGTGTGCGTGGTGCATCTGCTCCCGGCACGGCTGTGGTGGCGTACGGGGATCTCGCCCGTCAAGGCCGAGCTCCAGACGTCCGGAGTGGCGGTGCCGAACGCCCGATACCGCGCCCTCCCGGCCGGCGCCGGCGGCACGGTGCCGGCGCCCGTCATCGGGCCGGTTCACCGCCAAGTCGCTTCGTGGGCCGAGTTCGTGATGGGCGGGCTCGCCCAATGGCGCGCCGCGGTCGTTTCCTGCTCGCCGGACGAGCCGACGCGGACGGAGCCGGAACCGGAGAAGGACCTGCCGGCCGACGAGCGCGTACGCCGGTTCAGAGTGCGCGCCTCGTCAAGGGCTTTCGAGCTGGCTGTCCACCTGGCGGCGGCGCCGCTCATGCTGTCGATGATGCGGCGGATCCAGGGCCGCCTGGTTCACGACGCCACCCCGGCGGACCTCGCCGAGGTGCTGGGCAGCGATCTGATCCGGCGGCGGGCGGACGCCTCGGAGGGCTTGCTCGACATCCCGTACGACTTCCTCGAAGGCGTGCGGGAGGAGCTCCTGCAGGCGGGCCGCCGGTCGGACACGGCCGAGGTCCTGATCACCGTCGCGGATCACCTGGAAAGCGAGGTCAGCGAATTACGCGTCCTGCGCGAGGTGATCACTTCGCCCTCCAGCGTCCAGGTGCCGGACCTGCCGGCCGGCCTCGAACCGGTGGTGCGTCCGGCCGTTTCGGCGCTCGAGGCGATGGCGGGGCCGTACACCTCGCCGGCCCGCACGCTGAAGGCGGCGATCCACCGAGCCGGGACCCGCCGCCTCACATCGTCCCAGGAATCGGACGAGGTGCAGCCCGTATACCGCTATGTCGTCAAAGAACCGCAGGCGAACGATCCATTTGGAGTGACCATCAATATGAGCACCTTGCCGGCTGCGCCTCCCCGACACGCCAACCAGCCACCGCCGGTCTGGAACGTCCCCCAGAAGAATCCCAATTTCACCGGCCGAGATGACGTGCTCACGCGCCTGCACGAGCGTCTGTCCGCGGGGACCACCGCCGTGCTGCCGGAAGCCCTGCACGGTCTCGGTGGCGTCGGAAAATCACAGATCGCCATTGAATATTGCTATCGGCATCAACACGACTACGACTTGATCTGGTGGATTCCCGCTGAGCGGCTGACCATGGTCAAGCAGGCCTTCGTGGATTTGGCGGTCCACCTCGATCTGAACGTCACCGAGCCCAACGTGGCGGTGCCCGCCGTACGGGAGGCGCTGCGGCTGGGGCGCCCCTACAGCAACTGGCTCCTGGTCTTCGACAACGCCGAGGACGTGGACGAGGTCAGGAAGTACTTCCCGCCGAACGGACCGGGGAAGGTCATGGTGACCTCCCGTTCACGAGCCTGGTTCGCTCACGCGGCTCCCCTGGAGGTGGACGTGTTCACCCGGGAGGAGAGCCGGAAGCTGCTGCGGTTGCGCGGACCCGAGCTGACCGACGCGGACGCGAACGCGATCGCCGACCGGCTGGGGGACCTGCCCCTGGCCATCGAGCAGGCCGCCGTGTGGCTGGCGGAGACGGGCATGCCGGTGTCGGAGTACCTGCAGCTCTTCGACGCCCAGCGCAACGAACTGCTGCACGTGGAGGGCGCCGAGGTACCGGTGGCCGCCGCCTGGAACGTCTCGTTCACGCGTCTGCGGGAGAGCCACCCGGCCGCGCTGCAACTGCTCCAGGTCTGTGCCTTCCTGGCCCCCGAGCCGATTCCGCGGTCGTTGCTCACCAGCAGCCGCGACCTCGAAGGGCCGGCGGAGCTCCTCGAAGCGCTCCGCGACCCCATCGCCGTGGCCCGCGCCATGCGGGCCATCCACCAGTACGCGCTGGCGAAGATCAACTACCGCGACAACACGATATCCCTGCACCGACTGGTCCAGCGCGTGGTGACCAGCCAGCTGTCGGAGGAGGACGCGGCTCTCCTGCGGCACTGCGGCCACCTGCTGCTGGCCAACGCCGATCCCCAGCAACCGGGCGACCGCGCGAGATGGCCCGAGTACCAAGGGCTGTTCCCGCACGTACTGGCCTCCGGGCTGGAGGACTGCCCCGACCCATGGGCCCGCCAGCTGCTGCTCAACCTCATCGACTACCTGTTCATGTGGGGCGACAACGACGGGTTCCTCGCGCTCGCGCGCCGGGCGGTGGACACCTGGACCAACAGCCTCGGCGCGGAGCACGACTCGACGCTCGCGGCCGAGCTCCGGCTGGGCCGGGCGCTGCGCATCCGGGCCGAGTTCCAGGCGGCCTACCAGCACCATGTGCACGCGCGCGACGCACTGCTCAACCGTCTCGGCGCCGAACACGAGCGCACGCTCGAAGCTCAGGGTTTCCTGGGCGCCGACCTGCGCTATCTGGGCCGGTTCAAGGAGGCGCTGGAGATCGACCGCGTGGCCTACGAGGCCCTGCGCCGTCGTTTCGGCCCCGACGACCCACTGACGCTGGAGCAGGCTCACCTCCTGGCCATCGACTACCGGCTCACCGGCGACCCATGGAGGGCCAGGGAGCTGGACGAGGAGACCTTGCGCCGCAAGGAGGACGTGCTGGGAATCGATGCGCTCACCACGCTCAGCTCCCGCGCCGCCCTGGCGATCGACGAGATGGAGTGCGGGCAGTACCGGAAGGCACTCGAGCTGCAGAAGGTCCACGCCAGCGAGCTGCGCAAGCGCTACCACAACTCCCATCCGGCCACCATGGAGAGCATCGCGCTGCTCTCGGTGATGAACCGCAAGGCCGGCTACCACGAGGAGGCGTTGAAGCTGTCGGAAGAGGCGATGTCGCTCTTCCGCGCCCGCTACGGCGACAAGGACCAGAGCACGGTCGCCGTCTCGCTGAATCACGCCATCAACCTGCGCCATGTGACCCAACTCGCTGACTCGGTCGAGCTGGGCATGCAGGCCAGACGGCTCTACGACGAGATCTTCGGCCCCCATCACCCGAACACGCCGACCGCCGACGTCAACGTCGCCGTCAGCCTGCGGCTCATCGGACGGCTGGAGGAAGCGTACGAGCTGGACCGGACGGCCCTGGAGGCGCTGACGGACGTGCTGGGGCCCGATCACCCGCGGTCACTGGTGTGCGCGATCAATCTCGCCAGCGACCTCTTCGCTCTGGGGCGGTACGACGAAGCGCTGGAGCGGGACATGGAGTCGCGCGAGCGGATGGGACGCGTGCTTCGCGAGGACCACCCGAACGCTCTTACGTGCGCGCTCAACCTCAGCCTCGACCTTCGCGCGGTGGGCAGAACGCAGGAGGCCGACGAACTGCTCGTGCCGACTCTCGCGGGTTACCGCCGAGTCTTCGGCGAAGAGCACCCGGGCCTCCTCGCCGCGACCAGGGGCGATCGCGCGAACTGCGACATATATCCCATCAACCTGTAAACAAAGCCAGTAGGACAACGAAGTCGTACGGTTGCCAGCTATTTCCACAGCGGAGTTGGAGTACTGCGACGTGACCAATAGTGCGGGGTCCCTCTGGCGTAAAAGTTCGTGGAGCGACAATCAAGGCGGTTGCGTGACCGTGGCGAACCTCGGATCACATTGCGCGGTCAAGGATTCCAAGGACCTCGACGGAGAGGGTTTCGTGGTGTCCAAAGAGGCGTGGCGGGCATTCGTGGCGGCCGTCAAGCGGGGAGAGTTCGAGAGCTCGGCGGGACGTGCGGCACACTGCCGACACGTCCCACCCCTTTTACACCGATCGGCTCTTGATGGCGTTCAGGAACGCCGACCAGGAATCAGGCGTGAAGGTTAGGTGCGGGCCCGAGGGATTCTTCGAATCCCGAACCCCGACCTCACCGCCCATCCAGGCGACCTCGACACACGTGCCTACGGACTGCTCGGTGCTGTAGCTGCTCTTGCGCCAGACCGGCGACGTGGACATGACGGCTCCTCTCGTTTGACAGCGGAGAGTGATGACCCGTTTACTCTACTGGCGCGACCCTTCGCTTCCGCAGCGGCATGGCCGATTACCCAATTACCTGTGTACAGCTCCGTTTTTCGCCATAAACTAGGTATATGGTGCATATCAAGCCAAAAGCGACAGAGCTGGACCTATCATCAGTTGTCTGGATGCGCGGCACGAGTGATCGCCCCATCGGGGATCCGGTGGAAATAGCGTTCGTCGGAGAAAACATCCTCATGCGCAACGGAGGAGCTGATGACAGCGCCGTCCTGGTCTTCACCCAGGCGGAATGGGACGCGTTCGTCGCCGGCGCGGTCGACGGCGAGTTCGACTACGAAGCCTGATCATCGAATCTTTTGACGAGCCCGACGAGGTCACGTACCGGACCCGAATCGCCCTCCATGCGCCGCAGGACCTCCAGCAGCCGTTCCAGGCCGCCCGGATACCTGCGACATACGTCAGCGATGCTGAGGACCGCCGGGCCGGTTCGCGCGTCGCGCTTCACCCGTGCGGCGATCGCCGGACCGAGAAACTGCAACACGTCGTCGCGGTCGGAAGGCGTCTGAAGGGACGGCACCTGTTCCATCGCCTTGGCGATGTCGAGAACGGTGAGCGAAGCCGGCGCGCGGCGGGCGGGCTCCAGCCGTTCGAGCAGCGCCCGCAGGTAGGCGGCCGCTGCCAGCGCGGCCGCCGGCTGCCACAGGTCGGACTTCGCGGCATCCCCGTAGTCGCTGACACCTCGTATGACGAGGCAGCCGGTCTCGCTCAGTGCCGCGCTCTGCGCCGTGCCCGCGCCCTCCATCTCGATCGCCAGCAGGCCGCTCTCCCCGGCGATCTCGTCACGCCGGGAGGCGCGGCGCAGCAGTTCGTCCCCGCTGCCGATCTTCCCGTAGAACACCCGCGGCCTGTCCTCCGGCTCCGGGCGCTGATAGAGGGCGGACGGCAGGCTGACGGCATCGGCCCAGTGCGGCTCTCCGCGCAGGCTCGCGGAGCGCATGCCGATGACCGCCCGCAGCAGCAGCGGGGACGCGGGCAGGGTGTTACCGCGCAGCGTGCTGCCGTCCTCGGTCACCCGCCGGTGGCTGTAGTGGACCACGCCCTCGGTGGCCACCACGACGTCGCCGAGCCGGACATCCCGCTCGGCGTCGTCCGGACGTGGCACGCCGAGCGCTATTCCGCACATCACCAGAGCGCGTACTTCCCGGAAACTCCGCGTCAAGTGAGCGGCCGCGACGGCAGCGGGAATATTGCTGGTGACGGTCAGACAGGTGGTCACCACGCCGCCGCCCAGATCTCCGACGGCGTACTCATGGGGATCCCCGGGCGGGGAAACTCGCCGTAGGGGGCCCAGCGCATGTTGTACGGCAACGGATTCCACCGGCAGCGCAGTGATGACGCCTATCATGGTGCACTCCAAGCAGAACGTCGGGTTTTCCACTTTAGACCGCCCCCACCTCGCGGCACACGCCATCTCGGGCGAAGGGACCCCTGGTGCAGGAACTCGTCATCGGTATCGTCAGCTCGCTTATCGCCACGGTACTGACGGTCATGGCCGCACGATTCGGCGTACGGTGGCCGAGAAAGTGGGTGCTGCGGCTGTTATCGCGGATATCAGGGCTGGGAATCACCCGCGCCTATGACAAACAGTCGGACGCCAACGCCGCTCTCGACGCCGATCTGCGCGCGGCTCACTGGATAAAGGTGCTCGCCGGCCGGGGCAACGAGCTGACCCGCGACAGCTTCCATGACGTGTGGCGGCAGGGGCACACGCGGCTGCAGTCGGTGCAGGTCCTGCTCCCCGACCCCATGGACCCCGGCGGCTGGCTGCGCAGGCGCGAGGAGGAGGTCCGGCACATCGACCCGGGCTTCGAGCGCGGCCTGCTGGCCGAGCAGGTATCGACGAACATCAACTACCTCTCGTCCGTGGTGGCCGCCAATCCTTCGGTCGAACTTCGCCTCTTCGACGCGCCGCACACCTGCCGGCTCGTCATCACCGACCACCTCCTCTATTTCACCCCTTACCTGTCCGGCAGACACGGCCGCAACTCGCCCTGTTTTGTCTTTCGGAACGACAGCGTGATGTACGACCATTTACTGCGGTTTTTTGAGACGTTATGGCGGGCGGAGAAATAGGCGATGACCCGCTGGGTCTGGCTTGTCGCGGCAAGGCCGGCCCTTCCATGAGCCGGATCCCTCATGAGTGAGATCGACGCCGCGGATCTCTTCCATGACGACCCCATGGCACAGCCGCCCCATGCCGGACCGCCACCCCGTCATCGCCGTGGGCTCCAACGCCTCGCCGAGCCAGATGCGGCGCAAGTTCGTCGGCCACGCGATCCGGCCGGTCGTGCCCATGACGCTCGCGGACGTGGCGGGCGTCGCGCCGGGCGTCTCCGCACACGTCAGCCGGTGGGGCTACGTGCCGGCGGCCCCGGTGCAGGCACCCGGCCAGGTCGCGCGGCTCTTCGTGTTGTGGCTCGACGAACGCGAGCTGGCGACGCTGGACGTCACCGAACCGAACTACCGGCGCCGCCGCCTGCCCGCCGCGCGCCACCCCGCGACCCTGGAGTCGGGAGCACGGCTCCCACCGTGCTTCGTCTACGTGGGAAGGCACGGCTGCCTCGTGGACCGAACAGGCCGCGCACGACGCCTCACCGACCAGCACACGCTCATCCAGGCCCTGCTGGACGAATCCGCCGAGCTCCGCCGGCTGTGCGGGAGCACGCCCGGGGAGTTCGTCTCGTCCGTACGTGACGAGGCGACCCGTGACACGGTCCGCCGGCTCTTCCCGGCCGAAGGACGCGTGCAGTCACAGCCCGGACTGACGGACCTGCCGTCGGCCTGGCGCGCGCTGCGGAAGGAGGAGCGTGCGCGGGTCACGCGGAGGGGCGTGGGTTGGTCCTGGTCCAGCGGCGGCTCCAGCCGCGGTGGGAGCGGCGGCCTGAGGCGGCGACGCATCTGCGGCACACCTCGCCGACCTCCTCGGCCGCGCCGCCCGACTCCGGGAACACCTCCGGCCAGGGCACATGGTGGAACCGGAGCAGGCCGGCGCGGCTGAGCGCCAGGCCGCACAGGGTCTGGTTCGTGCCTGGGTACCAGGCGTGGGCCTCGCCGGAGGGCATCCGCACGCCATGCTCGTCGCGCCGTTGGCCGGAGGCCGCGACGGAGGGCTCGGCTCGTGCCGGCATGGGCGTCCTCCTATCGTGCGGGAGAGGCCACGGGGTGGAAGACGGCGCGGACGCAGCCGTCCCGCTTGTGCTTGAACAGGTCGTAGCCCTTCGGGCCCTCGTCCAGGCTCATGGGATGGGTGAGGAGGGGTGAGGCGTCGATCTCGCCCTTGCTCATCCGGTCGAGGATCATCGGGATGTAGCGGTGGCCGTGCTGCTGGCCGCTGCGCAGGGTCAGGCCCTTGTTCATGAGCGCGCCCATCGGGAACTTGTCGACCAGGCCGAGGTAGACCCCGAGGACGGAGACGGTGCCGCCCTTGCGGCAGGCCTGGATGGCCTGGCGCAGCGGCAGCCCGCGGTCGGTCTGCAGGCGTACGGACTGTTTGGCGCGGTCGTAGGCGTACTGGGCGCCGGTGCCGTGGCTCTCCATGCCGACCGCCTCGATGCAGACGTCCGGCCCGCGCCCGCCCGTCAGCTCCTTGAGCGCGTCCAGTACGTCGGTGTGTTCGTAGTCGAGCGGGTCGGCGCCGAAGGCGGCGGCCATGTCCAGGCGTTCGGGGAAACGGTCGATGGCGATCACGCGGTCGGCGCCCATGCGCAGGGACGCCAGGGCGGCCATCTGGCCGACGCCGCCGCATCCCCACACGGCCACCACGTCGCCCGGCCCGACCTGGCCGAGGTCGGCGCCCATCCAGCCGGTGGGTACGGCGTCGGAGGCGAACACCGCGCCGGCGTCGGGGACGTTCTCCGGCACGGGGAAGGCGTTGAAGTCGGCGTACGGGATCCGGATGTATTCGGCGTGGCTGCCGGCGAAGCCGCCCATGGCGTGTGAGTAGCCGAAGATGCCGGCGGAGGCGTGGCCGTTCAGTTTCTCCTGGAAGCCGGGGTTGGGATTGGTGTTGTCGCACAACGACCACAGGCCCTGCCGGCAGTAGTGGCAGCGGCCGCATCCGATGATCGAGCAAACCGTGACGCGTTCGCCGACCCGCCGTTCGCGTACGTCCTGGCCGACCTCGACGACCTCGCCGACGAACTTGTGACCGAGCACGTCGCCGGCCAGCATCGCGGGCACGTAGCCGTCCAGCAGGTGCAGGTCGGAGCCGCAGACCGAGCTGGCGGTGACCTTGACCAGGGCGTCCTGGCGGTTGAGCAGCCGCGGCTCGGGGACGTCCTCGACCGAGACCTCGTTCACGCCGGTCCAGCACAGCGCTCTCATCGCGGCCCTCTCCTGGTCAGCTGCCGGAACATCGGCCGGGCCACGCCGCCGAGGGCCGTACGGCGTCCTTCCGGCTGTCCTTCCACCACGAGCACCTCGCCGGTCTCCAGCAGCTGCTTGAGCGCCCGTACCTCTTCCCTGGTGCGGCCGTCGGCGGCGCGGACCGCGATCTCGCTGCCCCGCCCGCCCGGAGCCCGGATGACGCGTACCTCGTGCCGTTCGGCCAGGCGCGCCAGCGCGTCCGGCCGGGACGGCCCTGACAGCTCCGACGGGTCCGCTTGGACGGTGACGGCGAACCAGGTGGTCCGCGCGGGCCGCGACGCACGCATCAGCCGGGCCGCGACCGCGGCCGCTCCCGTCGCGGCGGCCGCCAGCAGGAGCAGGCGCGGGCGTGGACGCAACCTCGTCGATGCGGCTCTCATGCCCCGCGGCTGCCCCTCATCGCCGGAAGCAAACCGCGGGCGCGCATCCGTCGGTGACCTGTGGGTACGGGGAGCGGACCCGGGATGACGAAGGGGGCGGCGCTCATGATGAGGGGTGTGCTGCGCGAAGGGATGATCGCCGGTACGGCGGGCGCGGTCGCGATGACGCTGGCGGAGAAGGCCGAGCAACGGCTGACCGGCCGGCCGGACTCGTACGTCCCGGCGCGGGTGCTGGAGCGGCTGACCGGCATGAAGGAGCATCACGGGGTGGCGTCGCAGGTGGTGAACCTCGGCATGCACGTCGGACAGGGCGCCCTGGTGGGGGTGCTGCGGTCGGTCATGGCGCACGCGGGGCTGCGGGGTGGATGGTCGTCGCTGATGTTCACCGTGGTGCGGCTGACGAACGACCAGATCGTGGAGAACGCCACCGGCGTCGGCGCCCCGCCCCAGACCTGGCCGAGGCGGGAGCTGGCGGTGGACGTGCTGCACAAGGCCGTCTACGGCCTGGTGACCGGCGCCGTCGCGGACATCCTCGCCTCGCGCGGCGGGCCCGGACCCGGTCAGCGGCACGCGGCGAAGGAGCCCGGCCGCCGTTCCGGCGTCGGCCCGGTGCCTCGGGAGAAGGCGTTCAGTCGTTGACGGGTCACCAGGCCCACATCCCGACGCGGACCGGCACCCCCGGAGAGGCGTGGACCACGGCGCGGCCCTCGGGCGCGGGCAGGCATGCGGCCTGGACGAGGTCCTGCTCCAGGGTGATCAGGCGGGCGTGGTGCAGCGGCCAGTCGGGGTGTTCGACCTGTGCGGAGGCCGGCCGGCCCGCCACGAGGGTGAACAGGCGGTAGCGGGCCGTCAGGAAATGCGCGAGTTCGTCGCGCTCGCTTTCCGCCAGCGCTTCGCCCCTTTCGACATCCGCGTCGCATCGGGCGCCGCCGGGGCCCGGCAGGCGTCGGCGGCAGCGGTATCGGAGGTTTCCGTCTCCGGCCTCCACCGACATGTCCGACCAGAAGTAGGGCAGCCGGTAGCCGGTCCGGCCGCCGACCGCGGCGGGCAGGAGTCCCGCGTCCAAGGAGAAGAACCAGATCCCGCCGCGGCCGCGCTCGTCTCGTACGTACGTCCGCAGGTTGGTCTCCGGGAATCTCGACAACCACGGCAGCGCCGGGAGGCCCGGGGGTCGTACCCCCTCCATGAGGAAGGGGGTGAGGCCGACCCATGCCGTCCCGTCGAAGGTCTCGACGGTGAGCCCGTCCGGCACCAGGGCCTGTACGCGCGCGGCCGGGTAACGCCAGTGGATGAAGGTGATGTCCGACCAGTGGTGGTGCATCACCGGCAGGCTGACGCGGGGCGATGGTGGAGCGCGCACGGTGTAGCACTGCCCCTGAGCCGTACCGGCATTCGCGACGTGCGATGCGGCTCGCCTGGGGTATGGGGTTCGGCCGGACACCGGAAGGAGCTGGAAGGCATGAACCGTAACGAGGATGACGGACGTGTCGCGGGGCGCGAGCCCGGGTCGCCGGAGGGTATGAGCGCGCAGGAGGTGGACCGCCGCAGCGACCTGGCGCGGTGGATCAGCGGGGTGCACGCCTTCCCGGCTGATCGCACGACGCTGCTGGAACGCGCGCGATCCCAGTCGGCCCCGGACGGCGTGCTGTCCGCGCTTCGGTCGTTGCCGGACCGGACCTTCGACAACCTCGAAGACATCGCGAACGAACTGGGCATCGGCGGCGGTCAGCAACACGACTGAGATCACGCCGGAGCCGGGTTCTCCGCCCTGAACACACGTCCCTGAATCCCCAGCCCGGCGGACCGTGCCAAAACGGGTCAGGTGGTGTAGCCCCAGGCCTTGGCGTACTTGGCCAAGGACGGGGAGACGGTCGCGAAGGTGCGGGCGGCCTGGATGCGGCCGGACTTGATGTTGTCGCTGCGGTCGCCCAGGTTCGGGACGAAGTCGCCGTGGTCGTACTTGCCGTACTCGAGCATCCCCGGCTCCCACTCCACGTCCAGGTACGCGCAGATCTCGCGGGTGATGCGCTCCGGCTCGGCGGTCAGCTCCTCGTAGCGCACGGTCAGGCCGCCGAGGGTGCGGCGGGCCTTCTCCAGGGGCTTGAAGTACTTCAGCGCGTTCGCCTCCAGGGCCTGCCGGGTGGAGGTGTTGCCCTTGCGGTTCTCCAGCGAGGAGACGACGCCCTCGGGGTGGCGCAGCAGGATGAGGAACTTCGCCTTCGGCCAGGCGTACGTGAGACGTTCCCAGGTGAAGACGTTGCCCGGGGTCTTGTCGACGATGACGTCCTTGCCGCTGCGCTCCAGCTCCAGGTGGAGGATGCGGTCCCACAGCACGTGTTCGAGCTCGATCTGGTCGAGCCCCAGCTCCTGCATGGACTGCTCGGAGAAGCCGGGGGTCAGCTGGACGCCGATGGTGCGCAGGTGCAGCTCGTGCGGGGCGCGGATGCGGGAGTGGCTGTTGAGCAGCATGCGCAGGAGCGTGGAGCCGGAGCGTACGGAGGCGATCACGAAGACCGGCGACTCCACCTGCCGCGGCATGGTCGGAACGTTGTAGTCGACGACCTGCGTGCGCTTGGGCGGTCGCGGGGTGGCCTTCGCCTCCTTGAGGTCCCTGACCTCCTTGGGCTCCACCATCGTCAACTGCCGCGGGGGACGCAGCGCCTCACCCAGAAGGCGAGCCCTTCGCTTGAAGCCCGTGTTCACGACGCCCATGCGTGACCTGGTGACCTTTCGTTCGCGTCGGCTCTTCCACCGGCGTGCGCAGCCGGAACTGCTGCGATCAACCGGCCCCCAACAGTCGGACAAAGGTAACGTAAAGGTTAGGTGACGGCAATGTCAGTGTCGTGTCAGACGGGCACGTTCGACGGCCCTCATGAGCGGCGCAGAGCCTGAAAGCGCCCGGCGTAGCGGGGCAACCCCGGTCATAGAGACAGCCCCTGCCCTGGTTGCGCGAGGTCGGAAAGATCTACCATCCGATGATGGAGCTCATGCCGTTCCTGCTGGGGTTCGCCGGGCTGCTCGCCCTGGTCGTCGGTCACCTCGGCCGGGTCGAACGACTGCCGCGCAACTCCGTCGCCGGGGTCCGCACTCCCGCCAGCATGCGCAGCGACGCGGCGTTCCGGGCCGCCAACAAGGCGGCGGGCGTGCCGACGATGATCGCCGGGGCCCTCTGCGTCGCGGGCGGCGTGGGCGTGTGGCTCGTGCCGGACGCGGGGGTCCCGGTGATCGCGGTGACCGTCGTCGCCCTCCTGGCGTTCGTGGTCGCGGGCGGGGTGAAGGGCTCCCGGGCCGCGAACGCCGTGAACGACCAGGAGCCCGGCTGATCAGCGGAGCTGCTCCGCGCGCCGGTAGTGGGCCGCGGCGCCGGGCCGGCCGAGGGCGGTGGCCAGGTGGCCGAGATAGCGGGCGACCGGGCCCAGGGTGACCAGGCCGCTGCCGGCACCGGCCAGCTCCGCTTCCGCCGGGAGCAGCAGCTCGTAGAGGCGTTCCATCGCCGGGCGGTCGCCCGCCTCGATCGCCACCATGGCGTGCAGGCAGGACCGCGCCTCGAAGAGCAGGTCACGCGGCGACTCGGGGATCGCGCGGGCCACGGCCTCGTCCCGGCGCCCCCTGCGCAGCAGCACCACGGGAAGGGCCCACTGCTCGTACGGCCCCCACCCGGCGTCCGGCTCGACATCGTCGCCCAGGCAGAGCAGGGCCAGCGGCAGCAGCCCGTCCTCTACCCCGGGCATGCCGGTCCCGGAGAGCCGGGCGGCGGCCGTACGGTATGCGGCTCGCGCCTCCTCCACCCGCCCGGTCACGGCGTGGCGGAGGGCGGCGTACCAGGTGGTGAAGACCCCCACCAGCGGCAGGTCGTAACGCTCGGCGAGCCGGTCGGCCGCGGCGGCGTGCCGGTCGGCGGCGGCCAGGTCGGCCAGCGCGGCCCCGGCCTGCATCAGGATCAGGTGGCCGAGCACCTCGAACGCCGGCAGCCCGGCGGCCACGTCGAGGAGTTCGGCGCCGACGGCGGCCCGCCGCGGGGCGAGCCCGGCGCGGTGGAAGCTCTGCATGAAGCGGCCGTTGAGCGCGTACGCGAGCAGCGTCCGGTCGTCGAGGCGGCGGGCGATGGCCTCGGCCTCGCGGGCCGCCTCGTCACCTCGCGGTCCGGCGTCGGCGCGGCGTTCCATGGCGATGGTGATCAGCAGGCGGGCGCGTTCGGCGTCGTGCCCCGCGGGCAGGGCGGGCAGGGTGCGCTCGGCGGCCGCCACGAGCCGGGCCGACAGGTCGGGGTCGTCGTTGGCCGTCCAGATCGCGGGCACCTCGAACGCCCCGATCACCCGGGCGGTCCGCACGGGGTCGCCGAGAGTCTCGGCCGCGCGGGCCGCCTCGGCGCGGTGGCGCCGCGACTCCGGCAGGCGGCCGGTCACCGCCAGCGCCCTGACCAGGCCCATGACGGCCTCCAACCGGGCGAGCGGGTCGGCCTCGGGCATGCGGTCGAGGGCCGCGACCGTCTCCCGCCACAACCGGGCGGCGTCGTGCGGGGCGGACCTGCGCTCCGCACGCTCGGCGGCGGCGCGGGCGGAGCGCGCCGTACGGCACGGGTCCGCGGCGCCCTCCGCACGCAGGCAGTGGTGGGCGACGGTCTCCACGTCGCCGGGCCGGACGCGTTCGGCGATCTCGGCGGCCCTGGCGTGCCAGCGGGCGCGGCGTGGGCGCGGGACGTCCTGGTAGAGGGTCTCGTGGACCAGCGCGTGGGCGAAGCGGAGCCGGCCCACGTCCACCAGGAAGCCCGCGAGCAGGGCGGACTCGACGGAGTCGAGGACGCTCTCCTCGTCGCCGGCCAGCGGGACGAGGACGTCGAGGTCCACCTCCTGTCCGACGACCGCGGCCTGGCGCAGGTGGGTGCGGGCGGTCTCGGGGAGCGCGGCCAGACGCCGGCGGATGACGTCGCGCACCCCGGCGGGGACACCGCGCAGGGCCGCGCCGCCGCCGCTCTCCCACACCCGCACGAGCTCCCTGACGAAGAAGGGGTTGCCGCCCGTGCGGGCGTGGATCGTGCGCACGTCGCCGGGCGGCACGAAACGGCCGGTGAGCGCCTGGGCCAGCTCTCCCACCTGGGGCTCGGCGAGGCCGCCCAGGTAGACCCGGCCCGGCTCGTGGCGTGCGGCCCGGCCCAGCGCCTCGGCCAGCGCGGCGGAGATCTCCGTCGACCGGTAGGTGGCCACGACGAGGACCGGCGCCGGCCCGAGCTCGCCGGCCAGGGTGGTCACCAGGGCCAGGGTCTCCTCGTCCGCCCAGTGCAGGTCGTCGAACACGAGCAGCACCGGCCCGCGCGCGGCGAGGTCGCGCAGGTAGGCGCAGATCCGCCGATGCCGGCCGAACCGCTCCCCCTCCTCGTCGGCGGGCGGGCGCCCGGCCAGCTGCTCGCGGATCCGGCTCCACGGCCAGGCGGCGGGCGCCCCCGGCAGCTCGGGACTGGCACCCCAGGCGACGGTCCAGCCGCCGGCCGCCAGCCGCCGCAGCAGCGCGCCGGCCAGCGCGGTCTTCCCGGCGCCCGCCTCTCCGGACAACAGCACCAGCCGCGACCGCCCCGCGTGGGCGACGTCCGCCGCGATGCCCTCCAGCTCGCCGAGCTCCGTCACGCGCCCCACGAACGGCTGCGCCGCCGGGCCTTTCTCCGGCACGAGGTGCGGGGCGTGACCGAGCACGAACGGCTGCGCCGGCGGCCCGGCTTTCTCCGGCGCGAGGTGCGGGGCGTGGCCGAGGATGTCGGATTCGAGCCGGCGCAGGCCAGCCCCCGGATCCACCCCCACTTCGGTACGCAACGTCTCCCGCGCCCGCCGCAGCGTGGCCAGCGCGTCGCTCTGGCGGCCGGTCCGGTAGAGGGCCAGGGCCAGCAGCCGCCATCCGTCCTCGCGCAGCGGGTGGTCGGCGACGTGCGCCTCCAGGTCGGGCACCGCCTCGGCGGCGAGCCCGCAGGCCAGCGCCGCCTCCGCCCGGCGCTCGACGGCCAGCCGGCGCAGCTCGTCGAGCCGGACGACCTCACCGCGCGCCCAGTCCAGCTCGGCGAACTCCGCGTACGCCGGCCCCCGCCACAGCCCCAGCGCCTCGTCGAGCAGGGCGAGCGCCTCCCCGGCGGCCCCGCCGTCCAGCAGCCGCGCCGACTCGGCGACCGCCGCCTCGAACCGCCAGGCGTCCACCGACTCCGGCGCGGCGCGCAGGGCGTAGCCGGGCGGCGCGGTGACGAGCAGCCGTGACGGCGTGCGCGGCGGACGTGACGGCTCCAGCGCCTTGCGCAGCGCGCCGACGAACGTCTGCACCGCCCCGACCGCGCCCTCCGGCGGATCGTCCCAGAGGTCGGCGACCAGCCACGACACGGGCACGACGCGGGTGCGGGCGACGAGCAGCCGGGCCAGCACGGCACGGTGTCTGGGCCCCTTGAGGGGAACCGGGCCGCGCTCGTCCTCGGCCGTCAACGGCCCCAGCACCCCGAACGACAGCATCCCCCTCAACTTATCCGCCCAGGTGAATGCTGACCGCGTGCTGATCGGGCCGCGGCAGGGTGGGCACGCCGTCCGCCCGGACGGCGTGAACACTGCAGGAAAGGCCGACATGACCATCGAGATCAGCGGATTCACCCGGCAGCGGGTCACCGTCGCGGACGGGATCGCGCTCAACGTCGCCGTGGGCGGGACGGGCAGCCCCGTCGTGCTGCTGCACGGCTTCCCACAGACCCACCTCATGTGGCGGCACGTCGCCCCCGACCTGGCGGCCGACCACACGGTGATGTGCCCCGACCTGCGCGGCTACGGCGCCAGCGACAAGCCGGAGGACACCGACGGGCACGCCTACTCCAAGCGGACCATGGCCGCCGACATCGTGGCGCTGGCCCGGGCGCTCGGGCACGAGCGGTTCGCGCTGGCCGGGCACGACCGCGGCGCGCTGGTGGCGATCCGGGCCGGGCTCGACCACCCGCACGCCGTCACCCACCTGGCCTCGCTGGACGTCCTGCCGACCCTCGACACCTGGGACGTCCTGCACGGCCGCTCGGCGGCGCCCGGCTTCCACCTCTACCTGATGGCTCAGCCGCCCGGCCTGCCGGAGACGCTGATCGGCGCCGCGCCGGACGCGTTCTTCGGCCACTTCCTCGACCTGTGGAGCACCGACGCGATCCCCGCCGACGTGCGGGCCGCGTACCTGGAGGCGTCGCGGGGGGCCGTCCGGTCGATCGTGGCCGACTACCGGGCCACGGCGACGGTGGACGTCGAGCACGACGAGGCCGACCGGCGGGCCGGGAACCGGCTGCGGATGCCGGTGACGGCGCTGCAGCAGGACTGGGGCGCGGTGCTGGGGTACGACGCGGCGGACCGCTGGCGCGCCTGGGCGGACGACCTCGACCACCGCACCGTCTCGTGCGGCCACTTCATGGCCGAGGAATCCCCCGCGGAGATCGTCAAGGCCCTGCGGGACCTGCTCGCCCGGTGACGGTCACCACGGGACAGGCGTGCCGTCCCAGGAGAAGAACCCGCCGGAAGGGGCGTCGTCCGGAAGCAGGGCCAGCCGGACGGCGCCCGCCGCCGCCTCGGCCGGGTCGCCGCCGCTCGCGGCGGCGGTGGCGTTGAGCTCGGTACGGCGCAGTCCTGGCGCCAGGGCGTTGACCTTGACGCCGTCGCCGGCCAGGGCATGGGCGTAGAAGACGGTCAGGGCGTTGAGCGCCGCCTTGGACGAGCGGTAGGCGGCGTGGGCGCCGCTGTGCGGGAACTCCGGCCCCGTGGCCCAGGTGAGCGAGCCGGTGCCGCTGGAGACGTTGACGATCCTGGGGTGCCTGGACCGCCGCAGCGCCGGCAGGAACGCGTTGGTCACGGCGACGACGCCGAAGACGTTCGTCTCGTAGACGCGGCGAAAGGTGTCGGCGTCCTCCTGGTCGGGGGTGTCGGGGTCGTCGGAGACGCCGGCGTTGTTGACCAGGATGTCCAGTGTGCCGATCTGCCGGGCGGCGGCGGCGACGCTCGCGGCGTCGGTCACGTCGAGCACGAGCGGCCGGGCGTCGCCGCCGATCTCCTCGGCGGCGGCTTGTCCGCGTGCGGCGTCGCGCGAGCCGACGTAGACCGTGAGCCCCGCCTCCGCGAACTGGCGAGCCATCTCCTTGCCGAGGCCCTTGTTGGCTCCGGTGACGAGTGCGATCGAGTGGTCCATGCCGTCGAGGGTGCCCGCCCGCCCGAGGACGCATCCAGGGACAATCGATACCAGGAAGGGACTCGATGGCAAAAAACGAACTCGCCCGCTTCCTGCGCGATCGCCGGGAGAGGCTCCGTCCCGGTGACGTCGGGCTGCCCGCCGGGGACCGCCGGCGTACGCCGGGGTTGCGCCGCGAGGAGGTGGCCGACGTGGCCGGCATGTCGGTCGACTACTACGTGCGGCTGGAGCAGGCGCGCGGGCCGCGCCCGTCGCCACGGATCCTGGAGTCGCTGGCGGGTGCGCTCAGGCTCGTGCCGGCCGAGCGGGCCCACCTGTTCCGGCTGGCCGGCGTGGCCCCGGTGCCGCCCGCCGCCCCGTCGCGCGAGGTCCGGCCGTACGTGGCGGCGCTGCTGCACCGCTTGCCGGAGACCGCGGTCGTCGTCACCGCGGCCACGTACGACGTGATCGCCTGGAACCCGCTCGCCGAGGCGCTGCTCGGCGACCTGCGCGCGCAGCCCAACCTGGCCCGGCGGCGCTTCCTGGCCCGGGAGGAAATGTTCACCACCGGGCACGCGGACTTCGGCGCGTACGCGGTGGCCCGGCTGCGTGCCGCCGCCGACCGCTACCCGCGCGACGCCGGCCTGGCGGCCCTGCTGGCGGAGCTGCGGGCGGGCAGCGCGGAGTTCGGCGAGATCTGGGCCACCAACCCGGTACGCGCCCCCGGCCACCGGACGAAGACCATGACGCACCCCGACCTCGGCCCGCTCCACCTCAACTGCGACATCCTGACCGTGCCGGACGACGACCAGCAGGTCGTCTTCATGACCGCCGACCCCGGCACACCGACCGCCCGCACCCTCCACCGGCTGAGTGCGGGCTGACCGGGCTCAGCCCTTGCGCCACTTCTGGTTGGAGGTGCCGCCGCAGGACCACAGTTGCAGGCGGGCGCCACGGGGCCGAGCTCGGCCGACGGCACGCCCTCGCAGGTCTGGACCTGCTTCGGCAGCGCCCACCAGAAGTGGAGCACACCGGCCTGACCGGCTTCATCTGTGAGGTTCGTCCGCATACTGTGGAAAATCGACATGCCCGATCGCGGATCCCCGGGAGGCCCGCGTGCCCGTGCTGGAGGCGTTGGAGCCGTACGACCCGCGCAAGGTGGGGCCGTACCGGATCGAGGCGCGGCTGGGTGCCGGCGGGATGGGGCAGGTCTTCCTCGGGCGGTCGCGCAGCGGGCGGGCGGTGGCGGTCAAGGTCGTCCGTCCGGAGCTGGCGGCCGACGCGGACTTCCGGCGCAGGTTCGCCCGGGAGATCGCGCTGGCGCGTACGGTGAGCGGGTTCTTCACCGCCGGCGTGGTGGACGCCGATCCTGAGGGCAGGCCGCCGTGGCTGGCGACCGCGTACGTGCCCGGCCTGTCGCTGGAGGAGGCGGTCGCCGAGCACGGCCCCTGGCATGAGCGGGACGTGCTCGTGCTGGGAGCGGGGCTGGCGGAGGCGCTGGAGTCGATCCACGCCGTCGGGGTGGTGCATCGGGACCTCAAGCCGTCGAACGTGCTGCTGGCGGCCGACGGGCCGCGCGTGATCGACTTCGGGGTCTCCGTGGCCGTCGAGGGTGTCCGCCTGACCAGGACCGGGATGGCGGTGGGCACGCCGGGGTTCATCTCCCCCGAGCAGTTGACGGGGGCCGTGGTCGGGCCGGCCAGTGACGTGTTCTGCCTGGGCGCGGTGCTGGCCTTCACGGCCACCGGCACGGGCCCGTTCGGCGGCGGGTCGTGGCAGGGGCTGTGGTACCGCACCGTGCACGAGGAGCCCGACCTCGCGGCGCTGCCGCCCCGGCTGCGTGACCTGGTGGGACGGTGTCTCGACAAGCGCCCCGAGGTGCGGCCGACCGCGACGGCGTTGCTGGACGAACTGGCCGAGAACGTCACGGACGGCGGCACGCTCGCCGACCTCTACACCGACTCGCGGTGGTTGCCCGCCCCGGTCGCCCAGGTCGTCCGCACCCTGCTCGTCACCCCCGTCCCGACCTCGGACGCGACCCCCGGCACGGCCCCCGCCCCGGCCCCCGGCGCGGCCGCCGAGGTGGTTCGGGCACCGGGCGGACCCGCACGCGCGGCCACCGTCACGAACGTCCCCGCCGGCCCGGCCGTGCGTGACGTGGGCACCGGCCCCGTGACGCCTCCCAGGACCAGCCCTTCCGTCGCCCTGCTGCGCGAGCGGGAATCCGAGGAGGACGCACTCAGAAGACGCCAGAGCTACGTCATGTTCGGCATCTTCCTGCTGCCGTTCCTGTTCCTGCTGGCCCTGATCTTCTCGCGGGTGCCGTACTAGCCGGCAGCGATCCGGCGGAGCCGTACGGCGGGGCTCGGCACACGCTGATCCGGTCGGACGGCCATGTCGGGATCGCCATGGACTCCGCCGACGAGTTCGCCGCGTACCCGACCCTGGTCCGGCCTAGCGGAGCGGCGGCCCTTCGAGGTGGGCGCCCTGGCCCACGGCGTACGCCTCCCGCAGCAAGCCGGCGAACTCGTCGTCGAGGTCGCCGGCCGAGGCCACGCTCCACTGGGCGACGAACAGGCGCTTGGTGTAGGGGTCGCACCGGCTGATCCGCCGGTCGCTCACCTCGCGCCGCAGGTCGAAGAAGCCCTTGAGGCCGGCGGCGCCGGGGACCACGCCGGCGAACCCGCGCCGCGATCCCTTCAGCACGATCGCGGACTTCGACACCGCGTAGTCGAACGAGCCGCAGCCCTCGGCCAGCTCGACGAAGCGGTGGTAGAGGCCGACGACCTCAGTGGGCTTGCCGTCGAGATGTCGCTCGACCGTCCAGGAGTCCATACCGCGAACGCTAACCAGTCCCACCGACAGAACGGACTCCTCAGTCGGCGGCGCGCTCCACCAGCTCACGCACCAGTGCGGCGACCTCGGCGGGGGTCAACTCCATGGCGTTCTCCCCGACCGTGACCTCGAAGCTCGACCGGCGCGGGTCTGGGGCCGAGCGCACCCGGGGGAAGAGCTCCACCCCGCGCTCGGCCGCCAGCGCGGCCCCGGCCCGCTCGACCGCCCGCCGCCCCGCCGGCAGGTGCACGTGGAACATCGGGGTCTGCGGCGGGTCCGGGTACGCGTACGCCACGCCGTCCGCGTTGATCGCCGCCGCGAGGGCGATCGCGTGCTCGCGGAAGGCGTCCATGCGCGCCAGCAGCCGGTCCAGCCCGTCCAGCGCGGCCAGCGCCTGCGGCCACGGGTCCGGAGTGCGCCCGCCGAGCCGGGTCAGCCAGACGCCCGCCGCGCCGACGAAGTCGGCGTCGCCCAGCAGCACGCCTCCCGAGACGCCCAGCAGCGCCTTGTAGAGCGAGACGTACACCGTGTCGAACAGCCCGGCGATCTCGCTGTGCGGCCGGCGGTAGCACGTCTGCGCCTCCCACAGCCGGGCGCCGTCCATGTGCGCGGCCGCTCCCCGGCTCCGGGCGAGGTCGATCTGCGCGCGCAGGTCGTCCCATTCGGGCAGCAGGCCGCCGAGGTCGCGCTGCGGCAGCTCCCACACCACGGCGGCCGGCGGCTCGGCGACCGCGTCGAGGTCGGCCAGGGTCATCAGCTCGTGCCGGTCGCCCGCCCGGTGCAGGCGCAGGCCGTGCACGGCGGCGTACCCCTGCATCTCCCACACGTCGAGGTGGGTCTGCGGGTGCGCGGCGAAGGCGAACCGGCCCCGGGTCTCGGCGTGCACCCGCAACGCCACCTGCTGCGCCATCGTCCCCGTGGGGAAGTACAGCGCGGCCTCCTTGCCCAGCAGCTCGGCGAGCCGGCGTTCGAGCGCGGCCTGCGGGGCGCCGGGCGGTGTGTCGTCGTCGACGAGCGCCAGCATGCGGCGGAGGGCGTCGGCGGGTCTGCGGTGGATCGGCGCGTGCAGGAACAACGAGCGCTGGATCTGGTGATCGGTCACCCGCCTGAAAATATCGCGCTATTTCAGGACGTAAGGGATACCGTCGGGCTCCATGACCCTCCCCCGCGTCCGCCCTCCCTTCGTCGCCGACGAACGCACCCAGCTCGTGGGCTGGCTGGACATGCAGCGCGCGATCGTCCAGTGGAAGTGCGAAGGCCTGTCGGAGGAGGACGCGCACCGTCCCGTCCTGCCCGCCTCGCCCCTCATGACGGTGGCGGGCGTGCTCTCCCACCTGCGCTGGACGGAACACGCCTGGTTCGAGGTGCTCTTCCTGGGCCGTCCCGCCGACAGCCCGCAGTTCGACGAGTCGGTCGAGGACGCCGACATGCGCGTCGAGGGCGTCCCGCTCGCGCGGCTCCTCGACGCGTACGAGCACCAGGTCCGGACCTCCAACGAGATCATCGCCGCCCATGCGCTGGACGACGTCGGCAAGCACCCCGAGCACCGCTCCGCCGCCGCGACCCTGCGCTGGATGATCATCCACATGGTCGAGGAGACCGCCAGGCACGCCGGCCACCTCGACGCCGTCCGCGAGCTCCTCGACGGCGAAAAGGGCTATTACTGACAGGCATGACAGTCATCACCGTGGAGGATCACTTACCGGAGTACGGAACGATGGTCATCAGGGACGTCCCGGACGCGGAGCCGGCGCCGCTGCCCCTGCTCGGCGAGAGCGACCTGGAGGCGCTCTCCATCGGCACGATCGCCAGGGCGGGTGACGGATGGTTGAAGGCGTCGGCTCGCGGCGTGCGCCATCGCGTGCGCCTGGAGGCCCACGACGGCCCGCCGCCCCTCGATGACGCCTGGCACGACGTGGTCGAGACCTCGTACCACGCCGGCAGCGGCTTGGTGGAGCTGACCACCCTGATGGGCGACGACGCCCAGGCGGAGCTGCGGCTCGGCGCGCCGGGCTGCTACCGGGCCCGCGTCTCCTGCCGCAGGACCCCGCCGGAGACACCCGGCTTCGATGCCTCGGCGGGCGACCTGTGGCGGACGCAGTTCTGGCCCGGACCTCCCGAGCCTCCCCGGTGGCTGTCCCGGAGCCGGCCCGCCGTACCGCCGACGGACCCCGGCTGGAGCGCGGTCCTGGGGCTGCCCGGCCAGGAGGTGCTGTACGCCGTCCAGCTGGCGGCGGCCACGGGGGAAGCCACAGCGGAGCGCGTCGCCGCCTCCCACCGACCGTGGTCCAGCCGTTCGGGCCGCTGGGACTCCGCGCTCGCCGAGGACCTGTCGGAGCTCGGCGTGCCGGCACCGACCACCCGGCCAGAACTGCTCGGCTTCCTGGTCGCGGCCGGCGTGGTGACCGCGGAGATCGCCGATGGGGTGACCCGTTATCGCCTCCCCGCGCAGCCGCCGCGCGCCGAGGACGTGCTGCGCCTGCCGGACGGGCGAAAGGCGATGGTCCGGCATCGGGACGCGCTCCACCGCTACCCGCGCTTCACCGCCGACCTGGCCGCCGTCGCGGTGTGGAGCCGCGGCCACACCGTCGCGGAGACGACGGCCGAGCTCTCCGACCGGTTGCCGGCGACGGAGGAGGACATACGCGAGACGATCGCTCACGGGATCGAGCATGGCCTGCTCAACCCTTCCGGCGAGGACGGCTTCACCGCGCTGCCACGCCGTCCACCGCGATCCGAGCCCGGCCGCCTGATCTGATCCACGGACGCTCCGGGTCGGCGGTGGTGCGCTCCTCGATCATCACAACCCCAGCACGCGGGCCGGTTCGGCGATGACCTGCTGGATCACCAGGCCGGCGGCGCCGAGCACGGCCGCGTCCGCGCCCGTGCGGGAGACGACGACGGCGGGCGGGGTGCCGCGCATCTGCGCCAGCCGGGCCGCGAGCGCGCCGGCCACCGGGCTCTCCAGCCACGGGAACAACGGCGCGAAGATCCCGCCGAGCACGATCCGGCCAGGATCGAGCAGGTGAACCGCCGAGGTGAGCGCCACGCCGAGCGCGTGCCCGGCCCGCTCGCACGTCTCCAGGGCCTCCTGGTCGCCCGACTCCAGGCGGGCCGTCAGTTCGGGCACGGAGGCCAGCTCGCCGAGCAGGGCGTCCTGGCCCGCGTACACCTCCAGGCAACCCCGCCCGCCGCACCGGCACCCGGGCCCGTCGGGCACGACGACCACGTGGCCCAGCTCACCGGCCAGCCCGAACGTGCCACGGAACACCGTCCCGCCGACCACGAGGCCCGCGCCGATGCCGATCTCGCCCGACACGTAGAGGAAGTCGGTCTCCCCCGAGCCGAACCACAGCTCCCCGAGCGCCGCCAGGTTCGCCTCGTTGTCCACGGCGAACGGCAGGTCCACCAGGTCGGCCACGCGTACGTCGCGCCAGCCGAGATGCGGCGCGCTGCGCAGCACGCCGTCCTCGACCGTGCCGGGCACGGCGAGGGCGCCCCCGATGACCCGCAGCCCCTCGGCCTCGGCCTCCGCCGTGGTCTGCTTCACCAGGTCGCGCAGCCCCGCGAGGATCAGCGCCGGGTCGGAGTTGCGGTTGCCGGCCGACACCGTGCGCCGCAACCGCACCGTACGGGTGAGGTCGACGACGCAGGCGGCGAGGTAGTCGATGTTGACCTCCAGCCCCAGCGCGGCCACCCGGTGCCCGCTCAGGCTCACCGCCATGCCCGGCCGCCCCCGCTCGCCCCCGCGTACGGCCCCGCTCTCCGTCACCGCCCCGGCCTCCAGGAGGTCGGCGACCAGGCTGGACACCGTGGTCTTGGTGAGCCCGGTGCGCTCGGCGAGCGCGGCGCGGGTATGAGGTCCTGACCGGTGGATGGTCGCCAGCACTACGGCCAGATTACGGGCGCGCATGGAATCATGCCGGACCCCTCTTGACGCCACGTGCCCACCTCCTCAGGATTATGTACAGATTATGGACTAAAACCAGCGGAGACCGATATGACCGACTTCACGCCCACGCCCGACGACCGCTTCACCTTCGGCCTCTGGACGGTCGGCTGGCAGGCACGCGACCCGTTCGGCGACGCCTCCAGGCCCGCCCTCGACCCGGTGGAAAGCGTGCACCGCCTCGCCGAGCGCGGCGCGTACGGCGTCACGTTCCACGACGACGACCTTCTCGCCGTCGAGCCCGACCGCGACAAGGCCATCGCGGCGTTCAGGAAGGCGCTGGACGAGACCGGCATGAAGGTGCCGATGGCCACCACCAACCTCTTCACCCACCCGGTCTTCAAGGACGGCGCCTTCACCAGCAACGACCGCGACGTCCGCCGCTACGCCCTGCGCAAGGTCATCCGCAACATCGACCTGGCCGCCTCGCTGGGCGCGAAGACGTACGTCTGCTGGGGCGGCCGCGAGGGCGCCGAGTCCGACGCCGCCAAGGACGTCAAGGCCGCGCTCGACCGCTACAAGGAGGGCCTCGACCTCCTCTGCCAGTACGTCGTCGACAAGGGCTACGACATCCGCTTCGCCCTGGAGCCCAAGCCGAACGAGCCCCGCGGCGACATCCTGCTGCCCACGATCGGCCACGCCCTGGCGCTGATCAACGAGCTGGAGCACCCCGAGATGGTGGGCCTCAACCCCGAGGTCGGCCACGAGCAGATGGCCGGGCTCAACTTCGTGCACGGCATCGCCCAGGCCCTGTGGCACGGCAAGCTCTTCCACATCGACCTCAACGGCCAGCACGGCCCGAAGTACGACCAGGACCTCATCTTCGGCCACGGCGACCTGAAGAGCGCCTTCTTCCTGGTCGACCTGCTGGAGAACGGCGGCTACGACGGCCCCCGCCACTTCGACTACAAGCCGCTGCGCACCGAGGACCCGGAAGACGTGTGGGACTCCGCCTCGGCGAACATGCGCACGTACCTGATCCTGAAGGAGAAGTCGCGCGCCTTCCGCGCCGACCCCGAGGTGCAGGAGGCCCTGCGCAACTCCCGCGTGGACGAGCTGGCCCAGCCCACGCTCGCGGCCGGCGAGACCTGGCAGCACCTGGCGGACGACACCTTCGACCCCGAGGTCGCCGCCGCCCGCGGCTTCCACTTCACCCGCCTCAACCAGCTCGCCCTCGAACACCTGATGGGCGTGCGCGGCTGACCCGGTAGACCACGACGCTTGGAGACTTCGTGAGCAACGGCCCCGTCGGCGTCGCCCTGGTGGGCGCCGGAGTGATCAGCGGCCAGTACCTCCGCAACCTCACCGCCTTCCCCGACGTGCGGGTGCTCGCCGTCGCGGACCTCGACACCGACCGGGCCGCCGCGGTCGCCCGCGAGCACGGCGTTCCGGTCTCCGGCGACCTCGGCACGGCGCTGGCCGTGCCCGAGGTCGAGATCGTGGTCAACCTGACCGTCCCCGCCGCGCACGCGGCCGTCGCGCTGGAGTCGCTGCGCGCCGGCAAACACGTGTACGGCGAGAAGCCCTTCGCCATGGACGTGGACGAGGCCGCCAAGGTCATGGCGGAGGCCGCCGACCGGGGCCTGCGGCTGGGCGGCGCCCCCGACACGTTCCTGGGCGCGGGGCTGCAGTCGGCGCTGCGCGCCCTGCGCTCGGGGCTCGTCGGGGCGCCGGTCGCCGTCACGGCGGCCACGCAGAGCCTGGGGCCGGAGTCGTGGCACCCGAACCCGGAGTTCTTCTACCAGCCGGGCGGCGGCCCGCTGTTCGACCTGGGGCCGTACTACCTGACCGCGCTGGTGGCGCTGCTCGGGCCGGTCGCGCGGGTGGCGGCCGGCACGCGCAGGGCCCGCGACGAGCGCGTGGTCGGCTCGGGCCCGAAGGCGGGCACGCTCTTCCCCGTGGCGGTGCCGACCCACGTCAACGCCTTGCTCGAATTCCCCGGCACGGCCACGGCGGCGGCCACGTTCAGCTTCGACTCGGCCGTGAACCGCCGGATGATCGAGATCATCGGCACCGAGGGCGCGCTGTCGCTGCCCGACCCGAACACCTTCGAGGGCCCGCTGCTGGTCCGCGGGTTACGCGACGCCGACTGGCGGGAGCTGCCGGTGCCGGGCACCACGGCGGGACGCGGCATCGGCGTGCTCGACATGGCGAGGTCGATCCGCGCGGGCACGCCGCACCGCGCGTCGGGCGAGCTGGCCTACCACGTGCTCGACCTCATGTCCGCCATCGCGGAGTCGGGCGAACGCGCGGAATTCCGGCCCATCGCCTCGACCACGGCCGCGCCGGAGCCGCTCCCCGAGGACTGGGATCCGTACGTGGCGACCACGTAAAGCGTCGGTAGAGGAATCATCCACGGACCGGACGGGCATGATTACCGACAGTAATAAGTCGGTAACAGAGAGGTTCCCATGCGCGTCCTGATCCAGCTCCGTCCCGCCCCCGACGTCGTCGCGTCCGTGCTCGACGCGAGCGTGCGCAGCACGGTCGCCGACGTCGTCACCGACCTGCCCGGGGTCCTGCTCGACGAGACGTACCCGCCGGTGGCCGTGCCGCGGCCGGTCACCGGGCTGTCGCCGTACCAGCGGGCGGAGTTCTCGACGGCGCCCGAGCACGCCTCCGTCCTCGTCCGCGGCGAGATCTCCGACGCCGAGCTCGCCACCCGCCCGGTGCTGCTGTCGTCGTCCGTCCGCGAGGTCACCGGCGTCTTCGCCGACCCGGCCATCCGCAGCCACCTCACCTGCGCCGGCGACGGCCCCGCCGGCGACTGGGAGCAGGTCAGACGGCTGCTGAACACCTACGACCTGTGGTCGTCCGGCCACGACGGCGAGGGCGTCACCCTGGCGATCGTCGACACCGGCGTCAACGCCGACCACATCGCCGCCCGTATCGGCCACGACGTCACCGTCGACGCCGCGCGCAGCTGGGCCCCGCCGGGCGTGGCCAAGAACCCCGGGCGCTACCCGGTCACCCACGGCTCCATGTGCGCCTTCGACGCGCTGCTCGCCGCGCCCAAGGCCACCCTGCTCGACCTTCCAGTGCTGCTCAGCCGGGAGAGCTCGGCCGAAGGGCTGCTGTCCGACGCGGTGGCCGCCTACTCCCACCTCGACGGCGTGCTGCGGGCCATGCCGGCCGACTCCCGGGCGCTCGTGGTCAGCAACAGCTGGGGTCTCGCCTCGCCCGACACGGACTTCCCGCCCGGCCATCCGGGCAACTACTCCGACAACCCTGCCCACCCGTTCAACGTGATCGTGGGCAGCCTGGAGGGCGCGGGCGCCGACATCCTCTTCGCGGCGGGCAACTGCGGCCGCGACTGCCCCGACGCCTCCTGCGGGTTCCACGAGCGGCCGATCGCGGGCGCCAACTCCCACCCGGCCGTGCTGTCCGTCGGCGGCGTCGACGTACGCGGCGAGCGCGTCGGTTACTCCTCCCAGGGCCCCGGGCGGTTGTCGGAGCACAAGCCCGACCTGTGCGCCTACACCCACTTCGCCGGATCCGAGGCCATCGGCGCCGCCGACACCGGCACCTCCGCCTCCTGCCCGGTCGCCGCCGGGGTGGTCGCGGCCGTCCGCACCCGCAGGTCGGCCGCCGCGCTGTCGCCCTCCCAGCTGCGCACCCTGCTCCACCGCACCGCCGACGACCGCAGCACGGTCGGCTTCGACCACGACTACGGCTACGGCGTCATCGACCCGCCCGCCGTGCTGGCCGCGCTCGGCCGGCAGAACCGCACGCGCGCGGCCTGATAGCGCATACGCGTTGGCTTGGAACGCGCGAAGCCGCAAGAATGGCGCGATGGCGGAAAGTGCCGAGACCGACTGGGTCTCCAGGTTCGCGGACGACGTGATAGCCGAGGCGGAGAGGCGCGCCCCGGGCAAAGCCATCGTCTGCGCCTCAGGGCTCAGCCCGTCAGGCCCCATCCACCTGGGCAACCTGCGCGAGGTCATGACCCCCCACCTGGTCGCCGACGAGATCAGGCGGCGTGGCCTGGAGTGCGTCCACCTGCTGTCGTGGGACGACTACGACCGTTTCCGCCGCGTCCCCGCGGGCGTCGACCCCTCCTGGGCCGAGCACATCGGCAAGCCGCTGACCTCGGTGCCGGCGCCTCCCGGGAGTCCCCACGCCAACTGGGCCGAGCACTTCAAGGCACCCATGGTCGAGGCGCTGGCGGAGCTGGGCGTCGAGGTGCGCGCCATCAGCCAGACCGAGCAGTACACCTCGGGCGCCTACCGCGAGCAGATCCTGCTGGCCATGCGCGAGCGCGCGAAGATCGACGCCGTGCTCTCGCGCTACCGGACCCGTGCCGGAGAGCCCGACGAGCCCGATGAGCAGGACTATTTCCCGTACCGGCCGTACTGCGAGTTGTGCGGGCGCGATCTGACGACGGTCACCGCGTACGACGACGAGACGACCGAGCTGGCCTACACCTGCGAGTGCGGCTTCGGCGAGACCGTCCGGCTCGCCGAGCACGACCGCGGCAAGCTGGTGTGGAAGGTCGACTGGCCGATGCGCTGGGCCTATGAGGGCGTGGTGTTCGAGCCGTCCGGCGTCGACCACCACTCGCCCGGCTCGGCGTGGGTCGTCGGCGGCCAGATCGTCGGCGAGGTGTTCGGCGGGCAGCAGCCCATCGGCCCGATGTACGCCTTCGTCGGCATCACCGGCATGGCCAAGATGAGCAGCTCCAAGGGCGACGTGCCGATCCCGGCCGACGCGCTGGAGATCATGGAGGCGCCGGTGCTGCGCTGGCTGTACGCCCGCCGCAAGCCCGCCCAGTCCTTCAAGATCGCCTTCGACCAGGAGATCCACCGCCTCTACGACGAGTGGGACGCCCTGGGCCGCAAGGTCGGCGAGGGCCGCGCCCAGCCCGCCGAGCTGGCGGCCTACCACCGGGCGGTGCGCACGGCGCAGGCCCCGCTCCCTGCCACCCCCCACCCGGTCCCCTACCGCACGCTCGCCTCCGTCGCCGACATCACCACCGGCCACGCCGGCCAGACCCTACGCATCCTGCGCGACCTCGACGGCGTGCCCTCGCTCGACGCGGCCCGCCCCCGCCTCGACCGCGCCCAGCGCTGGGTCGACGGCCACCTGCCGGCCGACCAGCGCACGCGCGTGCGCGAGACGCCCGACCACGAGCTGCTCGCCTCGCTCGGCGGCGACGAGGGTGAGGCGCTGCGCCTGCTGGCCGACGGCCTCGACGACTGGACCCTCGACGGCCTGACCACCCTCGTCTACGGCGTGCCGAAGCGCCTGGCCGGGCTGCCGGCCGACGCCCCGGCCACGCCCGAGCTGAAGGCCGCCCAGCGGGAGTTCTTCGCCCTCCTCTACCGGCTGCTCGTGGGCCGTGACACCGGCCCCAGGCTGCCCACGCTGCTCATGGCGGTGGGCGCGGACCGGGTGCGGAAGCTGGTGGGGGCATGAACGGCGTCGTCCTGATCACCGGGATCATGGCGTCCGGCAAGTCCACCGTGGCGCAGGCGCTGGCCGAACGCCTGCCGCGCTCGGCGCACGTCCGCGGTGACGTGTTCCGGCGCATGGTCGTCGGGGGCCGTGCCGATCCGACACCGGAAATGGGCGAGGAGGAGGTCCGCCAGCTCCATCTCCGCCAGCGCATTGCCGCAAATACGGCGGACCTCTATGCCAATGCGGGATTTACGTCAATAGTCCAGGACATCATTATCGGCCCGGATCTGGAACGGTTTACGAAACTGGTCGATACACGTCCGCTTTATGTGGTCGTTCTGGCTCCCGACCCGGCGGTGGTGGCGCGCCGCGAGAGCGCCCGCGACAAGGCCGGCTACGTCGGCGAATGGACGATCGCCCAGTTCGACGCGGTGCTGCGGGGCGAGACGCCGCGCCTCGGGCTGTGGCTGGACACCTCGCGCCAGACCGCCGAGGAGACGGTCGAGGAGATCATTTCCCGATCCGCCGAGGCCGAAATTCCCTGAAATATCAACCGAAATTCGGTGGCTGCAAGAAGATTTCAAGCCAATTGCATGTCCGGCGGGGGACCTTGATTTCATGAACAAGCCGCCTTTCGCCGCCAGCGTCAGTGTCATCGTCCCCGCGATGAACGAAGCCGAGAACCTTCCTCACGTCTTCGCCACGCTGCCCGACTGGATCGACGAGGTGATCCTGGTCGACGGCAACTCGACGGACGACACCGTCGCCGTGGCGCGCGGGCTGCGCCCCGACCTCCGGGTCGTCGTGCAGACCCGGCGCGGCAAGGGCAACGCTCTCATCGAGGGCTTCCAGGCCGCCCGGGGCGACATCATCGTCATGATCGACGCCGACGGCTCCACCGACGGCCGCGAGATCCACTCGTTCGTCACCGCGCTGGTCGACGGCGCCGACTTCGCCAAGGGCTCCCGGCACGCCCCTGGTGGCGGCTCGGACGACCTCAGTGCGATCCGCTCGCTCGGCAACAAGGCCCTCACCACGCTGACCAACCTGCTCTACGGCACCCGCTACACCGACCTCTGCTACGGCTACAACGCCTTCTGGGCCCACCACCTCGACGCCCTCGGCCTCGACTGCGACGGCTTCGAGATCGAGACCCTGATGAACGTCCGCGCCGCCCAGGCCGGCCTCGTCATCCGCGAGATCCCCAGCCACGAGCGCTCGCGCATCCACGGCGACAGCAACCTGCACGCGGTCCGCGACGGCTGGCGCGTCCTGAAGACGATCATGCGAGAGCGGTCGCGCGGCACTGCCGTGGCCCCGCAGAGGCAAGTGGCGCTCGCCAAGTGAGCAGTGCCATCCTCTGACCATGCGCTACATCGTGGTCGGAGCAGGAGCAGTCGGCGGCACCATCGGGGCCCGCCTCCACCAGGGCGGGCACGACGTCCTCCTGGTGGCGCGCGGAGCCCACTACGACGCTCTCAGACGTGACGGCCTGCGCCTGATCACCCCCGAGTCCGACGAGACCCTCGACATCCCGGCCGCCGACGGCCCCGTGCCCACGGGCGACGACGACGTGCTCATCCTCGCGACCAAGTCGCAGGACACCATCGCCGCGCTCGACCCCTGGCCGCACGACCTGCCCGTGGTGTGCGCCCAGAACGGCGTCGCCAACGAGCGCATGGTCCTGCGCCGGTTCGAGCGCGTCTACGGCATGTGCGTGTGGCTGCCCGCCCAGCACCTGGAGCCGGGCGTCGTCGTGGCCACCGGCCATCCCTACTCGGGCATGCTGCACGTCGGCCGTTATCCCCAGGGTGTGGACGACCTCGGCCACCAGATCGTCACCGACCTCGGCAAGCACGGCCTGGTGGCCCGCGCCACGCCCGACGTGATGCGCTGGAAGTACGGCAAACTGCTCGGCAACCTGGCCAACGCCGTCGACGCGCTCGTCGGCCGCGCACAGGGCGCGTCCGAGGTGGCCGAACGCGCCCGCGCCGAGGCCCGCACCGTGCTGGAGCGGGCCGGCATCGCCTACTCCACGCCCGAGGAGGAGGCCGAGGTGCGCGGCCACCAGGTCGACGCCCGTCCCGTCGAGGGCGTCGAGCGGGGCGGGGGGTCGTCCTGGCAGAGCCTGGCGCGGGGCAGCGGCTCCATCGAGGCCGACTATCTCAACGGCGAGATCGTGCTGCTCGGACGCGAGCACGGCGTGCCGGCACCGGTCAACGAGGTGCTGCGGCGCGAGGCCGACAGGTTCGCCCGGGAGAAGCGTCCGCCCGGCTCGATGCCCCTGGAAATCCTGCTCTCGCTCGTCGACAAGCCCTGAAAATCCGCATATCCCGTCGATCTCCGGGAAGTGGAAACCCCTCTCTGACGACAAGGGGTGAGTTGGATGATCGTGCTGGGACTGATCCTGGCCCTGCTCGCCGGCGGTGCTCTCTACCTGGTGCTCACTGAGGAGAGCACCAGGTACGTCCTGTTCGGATACACCTTCGAGCTCAACCACGTGGAGATGTTCCTGGCCGGGGCGGCCAGCGCGGCCGTCCTGACGCTGGGCCTGTGGCTGCTGAGCTCGGGTTCGCGCAGGACCGCGAGGAAACACCGCCGGCTTCGCAGCGCCAAGGCCGAGGCCTCCAGCCGGGTTGCCCGGCTGGAGGACGAGAAGCGCGAGCTCGAACGGAAGCTGCAGCGCGAGCACGCCGAGCGCGAGCACGCCGAGCACGCCGAACGCGCCGAACGCGAGCACGAGCCCGCGGCCGGCGACCGTCTCGTCGCCCGCGGCTCCGACAACCGCCACTGAGCGGTCACGCGGCGGGCGCCTCCTGGCGCGAGGGCAGCAGCTTGCCCTCGCGCCAGAGCGCGAAGCCGGTGATCAGCGCGCCCAGCCCCTCCCAGAGCCCCACGCCGAAGAACTCCCCGGGCGCCGCCCCCGTCAGCACGAGCGACGTGAACACCGTGAACGTCACCAGCCGGAACGGCACCGTCCACCGGAAGAACGGCGTGTAGTCGTGAGAGGCGGCGAACACGTAGTAGACGCCCATGTTGACGGCCGCCATCGACGACGCGGCCATGTACACGTACGTGTAGTCCCCGGCCGGGCGGACGTCGAGCACCTCGAAGCCCAGCATGGCCAGCATGGTGTCGGGCGAGATCAGGCCGAGCAGGCCGAGCGCGAAGGCCAGAACGCCGAAGACCGCGATGGTCCACCCGGCGAACGAACGTGGAAGACGCACAGGAATCCTTTCCAAGGGGGTGTACTCTGCGAGGCGATCTCATCATGCATCCGGAGGTCGCATGCCCCCCACGCGTGGCCGTCCCATCGCGCTCAAGCTGCTCGCCCTCCTGCTCGTGCCGCTGCTGTCCCTGGCGGGCCTGTGGGCGTTCGCCGCGAGTCTGACCGGCGTCGACGGCCTGCGGCTGCTGGCGATCAACGACCTGGCGACCAACGTGGCCACCCCGTCCGAGCAGGTCAACATCGAGCTGCAGGCCGAGCGGCTGGTGTCGGTCGAGTTCCTGGTCACCGGCCGGGGCGCCGACGCGGTTGCCGATCAGCGGCGGAAGACCGACCGGGCGGTGACGACGTACCGGAGGCTGTCGGGCGGGATGCGCGAGCTGTCGCCGCAGATGACCGCGCAGCTCGCCGCGCTCAACGGCGGGCTGGCCCGGCTCCCTGACATCCGCCGCGAGCTGGACGGCGACGTCCGCACGCCGCTGGAGGTCATCGCCCGCTACAGCGACATCGTGGACGCGTCCTTCCGCATGTACGACGCCATGGTCCTGGTGCCCGACATGTCCCTCTTTCGGCAGGCCCGCGCGGTGACCATGCTGGGCGAGGCCAAGGAGATGTTGTCGCGCGAGCGGGCGCTGATCGCCGTGCTGCTCGACCAGGCCCGGGTCGGGATCCGCGAGCGGGCGGCGTTCGCGGAGATGGCGGCCACCAGGCGGCTGCTGTACACGCAGGCGCTCTCCCACCTCGACGGCGGCCTGCGCGGCGCCTACGAGGAGATGGCCGCCTCACCGGCCTACCTGGAGTTCCTGGCCGCCGAGGACGTCATCAGGAGCACGAGCTCCGACGACGGCCTGCCCGCCGCCGCGGCCACCTGGCCCATCGACGGCCAGAACCTGTGGGCCGCCGTCGAACGCAACCAGGCCGCCGCCGTGAAGGGCATCACCGACCGGGTGACCCCGACGGCCGTCGGCATGCTCGTCAAGCTCGGCGTCGCGGGCGGCGCCGGCCTGATCGTCGTCGTCGCGTCCGTGCTGATCTCGCTGCGCTTCCGCAAGCGCCTGGTGCGCGAGCTGGCCGGGCTGCGCGACGCCGCCACCGAGCTCGCCGACGTGCGCCTGGCCGGGCTCGTGCGCCGGCTGCGGACGAGCACCGAGCCGCCCACCGCCGACGAGAGCGCGCCCCTGCGCGTCGAC
The DNA here is from genome assembly GCF_044465245.1 of Nonomuraea terrae. Lineage (NCBI taxonomy): Bacteria > Bacillati > Actinomycetota > Actinomycetes > Streptosporangiales > Streptosporangiaceae > Nonomuraea > Nonomuraea terrae. Next base: position 45,483 of record NZ_JBITLL010000006.1, read on the forward strand.
ACGGCCACCTCGGAGATCGCCGACATCGTCCATGCCTTCAACGAGGTGCAGTCCACGGCCGTCGAGGCCGCCGTCGACCAGGCGCGGCTGCGCCACGGCGTCAGCCAGGTCTTCGTCAACCTGGCCCGGCGCAACCAGTCGCTGCTGCACCGCCAGCTGCTCCAGCTCGACGGCATGGAGCGGGCCACCGAGCAGCCGGAGATCCTGGCCGACCTGTTCAAGCTCGACCACCTCACCACCCGCATGCGCCGGCACGCCGAGAGCCTCATCATCCTGTCGGACCAGGCCCCTGGCCGCGGCTGGCGCAACCCGGTGCCCATCCACGACGTGATCCGCGCCGCCGTGGCCGAGGTCGAGGAGTACGAGCGGGTCGAGGTGCTCCAGCCGCCGCCGGTCGCGCTGCTCGGCTCGGTGGTCACCGACGTGGCCCATCTGCTGGCGGAGCTGGTCGAGAACGCCACCCTCTTCTCCCCGCCGCAGACCCGGGTGGACGTGCGCAGCTCGACCACCCCGCACGGCTTCGTGATCGAGGTGGAGGACCGCGGGCTCGGCCTGCCGCGCACCGAGCTGGACGAGCTCAACGACCGGCTGGTCCGCACCCCGGAGTTCGACCTGGCCCAGAGCGACCGACTCGGGCTGTTCGTGGTCTCCCGGCTGGCCGCCCGGCACGACATCAAGGTCACCCTGGCGGTCTCGCCGTACGGAGGGCTGACCGCGCGGGTGGCACTGCCCTCGGCTCTCCTGGCCGACCAGCCGGTGCCGGCCGGGCGGTAACGCTCAGAGGGCGGTGAACGGCTCGCCGAAGTGGGCGGTGGCGAGGACCGCGCGCTCGGCCCTGAGCCGGGCCAGCACCTCGGCCCGCGTGCGCGCGGCGGCCTCGGGGTCGTCGTCGTAGAGGTACGGGATGGCGGGATCGGCCAGTTGCACCGGGTGGAGCACCAGATCGCCGGTCATGGCCACCTCACCGGCGCGGACGATCTGGTGGCCGGGGGTGTGTCCGGGCGCGAGGTGGACGTGCACGCCCGGCGCGACCTCGGCGTCGCCTTCGACCGCGTGCAGCTGACCCTTGATCACGGAGACGACGTCGTCGAGCATCGGGCCGGCGGCGGCCTCCAGCTCGGCCCGCTGGACGACGTGGCGGGCGTTCTCGAACGCCGGCCTGCCGTCGGCGACGGCGCCGGAGGCGTGGTCGCTGTGGAGGTGGGTGAGGATCACGGTGCCGACGTCGGCGGGCGCGACGCCTACGGCGGCCAGCTCACCGGCCAGCGTGCCGGGGACGGGCGCCCAGCTCGCCGCCGGGGAGTCCGCGGCGCCGACACCGGTGTCGACCAGGGTCAGCCGGCCGGCGGCGTCGCGGAGCAGATAGCAGTGGAAGTGCAGGACCCAGGGCTCGTCGCGGAGCCCGGAGCCGGCGAACATCTCGGTGAGCGGGCGGCCGATCGCCGCCCCCATGGGGCCCACGGCGTCGCAGAGCGGAGTGATCTCGACGCCGGAGACGGTGATCGAGCGATGCGGCATCCGCCGAGTCTAGGCGGCGATCGGCCGGCGGGGCACGAACTCGTTCTCGAGGTCGGCGGCGTAGACGGCGCGGCAGCAGTGCGCGCAGCGGTACATGATGGGGCCCTCGTCGAGCTCGTGGTGGCACTGCGGGCAACGGTTGACGGTCTTCATGGTGCTCCCCCAAGGAAGGTCTCTGCCGGTCTCATGGAACCCTCATCGAGTTGCAGGGGTCCTGCACGCCGCTTGCCGATGGGGGCCGTCCGCACCGTGCGCGGAATTTTCCTCGCCGTACGGTGCGCTGAAAGACATTGTCACGCGTACGCCGCCCACGCGGGTGGCAAGACACGGAGAACGGCCCGGGAATAGTCCCAGAGGGCTAGGTGTTGTGTGGTGCGGATGGCGTGATATGTTCCTGCCAAGCGTTGAGCCTTCGCTCCGCTGGTCTTTCATCCGGCCCGCGTCTTCATGGGCCCGCCGTTCTTCTCTCATCCCGCCGGCGCTTCCGTGCTGCCGGCGCATTCCCTCAAGGGGCTCAGCATGTCCTTGCACACCATTCCTGAACAGCGTGCGTCCACGCAGATCCGTCATGTGACGGGATTGCTGGACATACACGACAAATCCGCTTTTATTAGGACCGCGCATCTGCCGCAGGCCGGCGACGCGCGCCTCACGCCGGAGAAGGTCCGGCAGTACGACCTACGTCCCGGCGACCACGTGGTCGCGTCGTTCGCGGGCAACAAGCTCGTCGAGGTCGAGACGGTCAACGGGCTCACCGAGTGGCGCGGGCGGCCCGCGTTCGCCGGCCTCACCCCCGTCCACCCGACCGAGCGTCTCACGCTCGAGACCGAGTCGCTCAGCACCCGAGTCATCGACCTGTTCGCGCCGATCGGCAAGGGGCAGCGCGGCCTCATCGTGGCCCCGCCCAAGGCCGGCAAGACCATGGTCCTGCAGGCGCTGGCCGCCGCGATCACCCGCAACCACCCGGAGGTCCACCTCATGGTGGTGCTCGTGGGCGAGCGGCCCGAGGAGGTCACCGACATCCGCGCCAGCATCGACGGCGAGATCTTCTCCTCGACCTTCGACCACCCCGACCGCGACCACGCCGCCGTCGCGGAGCTGGCCGTCGAACGGGCCAAGCGGCTCGTCGAGTCGGGTCGTGACGTGGTGCTGCTGCTCGACTCGCTGACCCGGCTCGGGCGGGCGTACAACAACCTGGCGCCGAGCGGCGGACGGGTGCTCAGCGGCGGCATCGACGCCCGCGCCCTCTACCCGCCCAAGCGCTTCTTCGGCGCCGCCCGCAACGTGGAGGGCGGCGGCTCCCTCACCATCCTCGCCACCGCGCTGGTGGACACGGGCTCGCGCATGGACAACAGCCTGTACGAGGAGTTCAAGGGCACCGGCAACATGGAGCTGCACCTGACCCGCGAGCTGGCCGAACGCCGTTTGTTCCCCGCCGTGGACCTCGACGCCTCCGGCACCCGGCGTGAGGAGATCCTGCTGCACGCCGGCGAGCAGCAGGTCGTCTGGCGGCTGCGCCGCATGCTCACCTCCCTCGACAAGCAGCAGGGCATGGAGATGCTCGTCGACAAGCTTCGCAAGACGCCCTCCAACGCCGCCTTCCTCCTCGAAGCCGCGCACGCCTGAGCGCCCCCGCCCATCCACCAGAATGGGCCGCATGCTGGCCGACATCGTGCGCTTCCTCATCTGCCCCGTCTGCCGGGCCGACCTGCGGCTCGACGCCGCCGCCGTACGATGCGGCAACGGCCACGCCTTCGACGTCGCCCGGCAGGGATACGTCAGCCTGCTCGTCGGCTCCCGGCCGCCCGGCACCGCCGACAACGCCGCGATGGTGGCCGCTCGGGCCGCGTTCCTCGACCGGGGTCACTACGCCCCGCTCGCCCACGCCGTCGCCGACGCCGTACGGACTTATGCCGCAGGGGAGAACGTTCCAGAAAAACGTGAGTCCTCTCCCGAAACGAATGACGGCGAGGAGTTGAAGGCGTACCGTGGGGCGCAAGTGGAGGCCGGTTACGTCGCGGGCACAGGAGTTCCCGCGGGGCGACCGGACATCGTCGAGGATCGCCGCGCGGAGGGCAGGGCCGCGCCGCTGATCGTCGACGCCGGCGCGGGCACCGGGCATTATCTGGCGGCCGCGCTCGACGCGGTGGCTGATGGCATCGGGATGGCGTTCGATGTGTCGAAACACGCTGTGCGCCGGGCGGCGCGCGTGCATCCCAGGGCAGGGGCGTTCGTGGCCGACGTGTGGCGCCCGCTGCCGATCAGGAGCGGGGTGGCCGACGTGCTGATCGACGTTTTCGCGCCCAGGAACGGGCCCGAGTTCCGGCGCGTTCTGCGACCCGGCGGCGTCGCGGTGGTCGTCACCCCCGCGCCCGACCACCTCAGCCCGCTGGTGCGGGAGCTGGGGCTGCTCTCGGTCGACGAGGAGAAGGAGCACCGCGTGGCCCGGAGCCTGGAGGGGTTCACGGAGGTGGAGCGGCGCTCGATCGCGTTCGAGATGGAGCTGGGGCACGACGACATCGCCCAGGTGATCGGGATGGGCCCGAGCGCGTGGCACCACGATCCCGAGGCGTTGAACGCACGAATTGCTACCTTTATCTCCCGAAATGTCGCGAAAAGGCGGGAAAAAGTCGTGACTCGCGCCGCCTTTCATCTGTCTATCTTCGAGCCCGCTCCCCGATCAAGGGCTGTTCCTTGACGGACATCTGCAACTGGTGTTACTGATGGGGCATTTAGTCCGAAATTCCCCCACATTTCCCGAGTATTTCTCCGACACAGGCGCAATACTGGACGGCATCCCACGGCGGGACATCAACGGGAGGGGGCGCGCCCCGATGAAGGCGGAGGAACGCTGGCAGGCCAGGTTCCGGGCGTCGCGCATGACGCTGCCGACCTGGGCGCGCCAGGCCCCCAACCGCTCCATCTACCGCTCCAACGCCACCGGGAAGTGGGAGGTCTACGCCTGGGACCGGGTGACCGGCGCCACCCGCCAGGTCACCGACCGCCCCAGCGGCACCGCGTACGCCGCGATCGACCCCACCGGCCAGTGGATCTACTGGTTCGGCGACACCGACGGCGACGAGTACGGCAGCTGGTGGCGTCAGCCGTTCACCGGCGGCCCGGACGAGCCCGTGGCCCCCGAACTGCCGCCGGGCCAGCCGGGCGGCATCGCGCTGTCCACGACCGGCGTGGCCGCGATCAGCCTGGCCGGCGGGGGCGCGTTCCGCGTCCACCTGGTGCGCCCCGACAGGCCCGCCACGACGCTGTACGAGCACACCGAGGCCGCCTGGGTCGCCGGCATGTCGCTCGACGGCTCCCTCATCGCGATCAACCACGGCGAGTACGGCGACTTCCGTCACCCGGCCCTGCGCGTCGTCCGCCAGAACGGCCAGGAGGTCGGTGAGCTGTACGACGGCCCCGCCAAGGGCGTGATCGGCCTCGACTTCGCGCCCGTGCCCGGCGACCGCCGCCTGCTCACCCTGCACGAGCGCCGCCACCGCCGCGAGCCCCTCGTGTGGGACCCGGTGACCGGCGAGCAGCGCGAGATCTGGCTGCGCGACCCGGGCGAGCTGACCGCCGAGTGGTACCACGACGGCCGCGGCCTGCTCATCGTCCGCGACCACCGGGCCCGCACCCACCTGCACCGCTACGACCTCGCCGGCGGCGGCCTGACGCTCATCGACACGCCCCACGGCGTGATCGAGGAGGCCGCGCCCCGGCCCGGCGGCCACGTCGAGTACTCCTGGTCGAGCGGCTCGCACCCGCCGGTCATCCGCTCCAGCACCGGCCAGGTCGTGGTCAACCCCAGCGGCCCGCCGGCCCCGCCGAGCGTCCCCGTCCAGGACATCGACGTCGAGGGCGCGGGCGGACGCGTCCACGCGCTCGTCTCCAAACCCGAGACGGGCATCGCGCCTTTCCCCACGGTCTTCCTGCTGCACGGCGGCCCCGACGCGCACGACCGCGACGCGTTCTCGCCCGAGGTCGCGGCCTGGGTGGACGCCGGGTTCGCGGTTGTCCGGGTCAACTACCGCGGGTCCACCGGCTACGGATCGGCCTGGCGCGACGCGTTACGCGACGAGGTGGGTCACATCGAGCTCGCCGACGTGGCGGCCGTGCGGCAGTGGGTGGTCGAGCAGGGCATCTCCGACCCGGCCAGGATGGTGCTGGCCGGCACGGCCTGGGGCGGCTATCTCACGCTGCTCGGCCTCGGCACCCAGCCCGGCCTCTGGGCGGCCGGCATCGCCGCCGTGCCGATCGCCTGCCACCACACCTCGTACGAGGACGAGTCGGAGAGCCTGCGCGCCTTCCATCGCGCCCTGCTCGGCGGCTCACCCGCCGAACAGCCCGAGCGGTACGCCGCCAGCTCCCCCATCACGTACGTCGACCAGGTCAAGAGCCCGCTGCTGATCCTGGCCGGCCAGAACGACTGCCGCTGCCCGCTGCGCCAGATCGAGAAGTACGTCGCCAAGCTCGCCGAGCACGGCAGCGAGCACGAGGTCTACACCTACGACGCCATCGGGGCCTCGCTCGTGGTCGCGGAGCGCATCACCCAGACGGCGCGGCAGCTGGAGTTCGCCCGCAAGCACACGACCGCCGTGAAGATCGACGGTTAGGGCTCAGCGGGCGCGCAGCACCACGATGGCCAGGTCGTCGGCGCTCGGCTCGGCGGCGAACTCGGCCGCGCCCCTGCGGATCCGCTCGGCCACCGCCCTGGCTGACAGGCCGGCGCACTCGGACAACATCTTGGCCAGGCCGCCGTCGTCGTCGAGCAGCCGCCCGCCGGAGCGGCGCTCGGTGACGCCGTCGGTCACGGCCAGCAGCACGTCGCCGTGGTCGAGATGGACGGTGTCGGCCTCGAACACGACCTCGTGGAAGACGCCGAGCAGCGACTGCGGCGTGGTGACCGACTCGACCTTGCCGTTGGGTCGCAGCCGCAGCGCCTCGGGGTGGCCGGCCGAGACCAGGCGTACCTCCAGGCCGCTCTCGACGGGCGTGATGTCGCCGTGCAGCAGCGTCAGGAAGCGCGCGCGTTCGCCCTCCTCCAGGATCGCCTGGTTGAGGCGGCCGAGCACCGCCGCGACGCCGTACCCCTCGCGGGCGAGCAGGCGCAGCGTGTGGCGGGCCAGACCGGTCACGGCGGCGGCCTCCGGCCCGGTGCCGCACACGTCGCCGATCGCGAAGCGCCAGGAGTCGTCGCCCGCCTTGAACAGGTCGTAGAAGTCGCCGCCCACCTCGTTGGCCTCTCCGGCGGGCTCGTAGATGACGCCGTAGTCGAGGCCCGGGACCTCGGGCTCGTTGGGCGGCAGCAGGCTGCGCTGCAGGGCACGGTTGGCGGCGGCCTGCTGGGCGTAGAGCCGGGCGTTGTCCATGGCCAGGGCGGCGCGCCTGCCGATGTCGTCGGCGAACTGGATGACCTCGTCGGGGAAGCGGTCGGTGCGGCCCAGGCACATCATGCCGAGGCTGCGCCCGCGCGCGGTGAGCGGCACGGCCAGCACCTGCCACTCGGCCAGGTGGAGCGCGGAGGTCACCCGGGTGTCGGCGGCCGAGACGTCCATCTCGGACAGCTGCTCGCGCAGGCCGTCGATGCGGGACTCGTCGGCGTGCCAGAGGTAGAGCAGCCGCGGCGGGCCGCTGTGGTCGGAGGTGTAGACGGCGCACCAGCTCGACAGCCGCGGCACCACGACCTGGGCGATGATCGCCGGCACCATGTCGGGGTCGAGGGTGCCCGCCAGCAGGTCGCTCGCGTCGGCCAGGAAGCCCAGCCAGTGCGGGCCCCGCGAGCTCTCCTCCAGCCATTCGGCTGCCACTTGGTCCGCCGAGCCAGGTAGCGTGAGCCTAGCCCAATGGACACGGGAGTCGCCCTGGAAGGTGACTCCCCACTCTTCGACGTGCACGGAAGGAGCTTTGAGATCGCCTTGGGAGAGGTTTCGTTGCCGCAGTTCGACCTGGACCGCGTTCCCGAAATGCTTCCAAATCACCTCAAAGGGCTCGGCGGCGACCTGCTCGGCCAGATCTCCTGCGACCTGCTCGGCGGTGTGGAGCGCACCACCGGTGGCCCACGCGGTCAACACCTCGCGCGTGAACCTCATCGCAGACGTCACAGCAGTCTCGCCCGGCGCGAACGTCGCAGCGAGCACTGCTTGGGGAGAACCAGTCATCCCACCGTGCCTACCACACTTCCCGGTGACTTGGGGTAAATCCAAGGACAGGACTACGAGCTACTCATCGTGACAGACTTGAATCACTCGCAGGAGCCAGCCGCGAGTGAAGGAGGCCCCATGACCACGGCCAAGGTTGCGCCCAGCCCTGAGGAGAGGACTTACACCGAGTCCGATCTCGTGCCCATCCTTGAGACTCTTTTCTCTTGGCGGGACGGCGACTTCCGACGCCGGGTCCCCCATGCGCCTCCTGGCATTCTCAGCGAGGTGCGGCTGCTGCTCAACGAGGTCGCCGACCGCCGCGAACACCTCGCCAACGAGCTGTCGCGCGTGCGCCGGGAGGTCGTCAAGGAGGGCCGCTTCGGCGAGCGCCTGACCCCGGGGCCGGGCGTCGGCGCGTGGGCCGAGAGCGTCGAGTCGGTCAACATGCTGATCGACGCCCTGGTGAGCCCGGTGAGCGGGGCGGCCGACGTCATAGACGCGGTGGCCAAGGGCGACCTGTCGCGGCGCATCGACCTCGACCGGTCGGCGCGCGGCGAGGTGCGCCGCCTGGGCAAGGCGATCAACGGCATGGTCGACCAGCTCGCGCTGTTCAACAGCGAGGTGACCCGGGTGGCCCGCGAGGCCGGCACCGAGGGCCGGCTGGGCGGCAGCGCCAATCTGCGCGGCATGTCGGGGAGCTGGCGCGACCTCACCGAAGCCGTCAACACGATGTCCTCCCGGGTGGCGGCGCAGGTGCGCGACATCGCCGTGGTGACCACCGCCGTGGCCAAGGGCGACCTGAGCCGTAAGGTCACGGTCGACGCCGTGGGCGAGATGTTCGAGCTGAAGAACACCGTCAACACGATGGTCGACCAGCTGTCCGCCTTCGCCGAAGAGGTGACCCGCGTGGCCCGCGAGGTGGGCACGGAGGGCCAGCTGGGCGGCCAGGCACAGGTGACCGGCGTGTCGGGGGTCTGGAAGGACCTGACCGACAACGTCAACTTCATGGCCAACAACCTGACCTCCCAGGTGCGCAGCATCGCGACCGTGGCGACGGCGGTGGCCCAGGGCAACCTGTCGAAGAAGATCACCGTCGACGCCCAGGGCGAGATCCTCCAGCTGAAGGACACCCTCAACACGATGGTCGACCAGCTGTCGTCCTTCGCCGACGAGGTCACCCGCGTCGCCCGCGAGGTCGGCACCGAAGGAAAGCTGGGCGGGCGCGCCGAGGTGAAGGGCGTGTCGGGCGTCTGGAAGGACCTCACCGACAACGTCAACTCCATGGCGGCCAACCTGACGTACCAGGTGCGCAACATCGCCCAGGTGACCACGGCGGTCGCCAACGGCGACCTCACCCGCAAGATCGACGTGGACGCGCAGGGCGAGATCCTCGAGCTCAAGTCGACCATGAACACGATGGTCGACCAGCTGTCGTCGTTCGCCTCCGAGGTCACCCGCGTCGCCCGCGAGGTCGGCACCGAGGGCCAGCTGGGCGGCCAGGCCCAGGTACGCGGCGTGTCCGGGGTCTGGAAGGACCTCACCGACAACGTCAACTCCATGGCCAACAACCTCACCTCCCAGGTGCGCCAGATCGCGGCCGTGTCCTCCGCGGTGGCCCAGGGCAACCTGTCGAAGAAGATCACCGTCGACGCCCAGGGCGAGATGCTCCAGCTGAAGGACACCCTCAACACGATGGTCGACCAGCTGTCGTCCTTCGCCGACGAGGTCACCCGCGTCGCCCGCGAGGTCGGCACCGAGGGGCAGCTGGGCGGCCAGGCCCGGGTGAAGGGCGTGTCGGGCGTCTGGAAGGACCTCACCGACAACGTCAACTCCATGGCCAACAACCTGACGTACCAGGTGCGCAACATCGCCGAGGTCACCACGGCGGTGGCCAACGGCGACCTCACCCGCAAGATCGACGTCAACGCCCAGGGCGAGATCCTGGCGCTCAAGACCACCGTCAACCGGATGGTCGACCAGCTGTCGTCGTTCGCCTCCGAGGTCACCCGGGTGGCCCGCGAGGTGGGTTCGGAGGGGCAGCTGGGCGGCCAGGCCCGCGTCGAAGGCGTCGAGGGCACCTGGAAGCGGCTCACCGAGAGCGTCAACGAGCTGGCCGGCAGCCTCACCACCCAGATCCGCGCCATCGCGACCGTGACCAGCGCCGTCGCGCGCGGTGACCTGACCCGCTCGATCGCCGTCGAGGCGCAGGGCGAGCTGGCGGAGCTGAAGGACAACATCAACTCGATGGTGGCCAACCTCCGGGAGACCACGCAGGCCAACCAGGAGCAGGACTGGCTCAAGTCCAACCTGGCCCGCATCTCGCGGCTCATGCAGGGCCACCGCGACCTGCTCGAAGTCGCCAAGCTCACGATGAGCGAGCTGACGCCGCTGGTCTCGGCCCGCTACGGCGCCTTCTACAGCATCAACCCCGACGCCGAGGGCGAGCTGATCCTCATCGGCGGCTACGGCGTACGCCCCGACCGGGGACCGCGCCAGCGCTTCGCGATCGGCGAGGGCATCGTCGGCCAGGCGGCGGCCGAGGGCCGGCACATCGTGCTCGACGACGTGCCACCGAACTTCATCACGATCGACAGCGGGCTCAGCCGCTCGACGCCCGCGCAGATCGTGGTGCTGCCGATCCTGTTCGAGAACCGGGTGCTCGGCGTGCTGGAGCTGGCCTCCTTCACGCCGTTCGGCGAGGTGCACCTCGACTTCCTGACGCAGCTCGTCGAGACCATCGGCGTGACGATGAACACGATCATCGCCAACTCCCGCACCGAAGACCTGCTCACCGAGTCGCAGCGGCTCACCCGCGAGCTCCAGGAGCGCTCCGACGAGCTGCAGCGCCAGCAGGAGGAGCTGCGCAGGTCCAACGCCGAGCTGGAGGACAAGGCGGCGCTGCTCGCCAAGCAGAACCGCGCGATCGAGATCCAGAACTTCCAGATCGAGCAGGCCCGCCGCACGCTGGAGGAGCGCGCCGAGCAGCTCGCGGTCTCCTCGCGCTACAAGTCCGAGTTCCTCGCCAACATGTCCCACGAGCTGCGCACCCCGCTCAACAGCCTGCTCGTGCTGGCCAAGCTGCTGACCGAGAACGCCGAGGGCAACCTGACCTCCCAGCAGGTCGAGTTCGCCCGCACGATCCACAGCGCGGGCTCGGCGCTGCTGCAGCTCATCAACGACATGCTCGACCTGTCGAAGGTCGAGGCCGGCCGGATGGACATCCACCCGATCCAGGTGTCGCTGCCGAAGATGGTCGACCTGCTGGAGGCCGCGTTCGCGCCGCTGGCGCAGGACAAGGGGCTGTCGTTCAGCGTGGAGGTCGAGCCGGACGTCCCGAAGGAGCTGCGCGCCGACGAGCAGCGGCTGCAGCAGGTGCTGCGCAACCTGCTGTCGAACGCGGTGAAGTTCACCCCGCGGGGCGAGGTGAAGCTGCGCGTCGCCAAGGCGCCCGTCGGGGTCGACTTCGACGACGACACCCTGCACGACGCGCATGACCTGCTGGCCTTCCACGTGGTCGACACCGGCATCGGCATCGCGCCCGACAAGCGCGACGTCATCTTCGAGGCGTTCCGGCAGGCCGACGGCACCACGAGCCGCAAGTACGGCGGCACCGGCCTCGGCCTCGCGATCTGCCGTGACATCGCCCGCCTGCTCGGCGGCGAGATCCACGTCGACAGCGAGCTGGGCAACGGCAGCACGTTCACGCTCTACCTGCCGGCCTCCTACACCGGCCCGCTGACCGCGACCGACGGCGGGGCGGCGCGCCGGCAGCTCATGACACCGCCGAGCGACGAGCCCGCCGCGGCGGCGCCCGAGCCGCCGATGCCGCTCGACATGCCGATGCCGGAGCTGGTCGAGCCCCCGATCGAGACGCCCGCCCAGTGGCAGGGCGACGACCCGCTGAACGGCGCCAAGATCCTCATCGTCGACGACGACATCCGCAACGTCTTCGCGCTGACCAGCGTGCTGGAACGACACGGCTCCACGGTCGTCTACGCTGAAAACGGTCGGGAGGGGATCGAGCAGCTCGAACGGAACGAGGACGTCGCGCTCGTGCTGATGGACATCATGATGCCGGAGATGGACGGCTGGGCCACGACCTCGGCCATCCGGCGCATGCCCCAGTTCGCTGATCTGCCGATCATCGCGCTGACCGCCAAGGTCATGCGGGGTGATCGCGAGAAGAGCATCGCCTCGGGCGCCTCCGACTACGTTCCCAAGCCGGTCGACGTGGACCGTCTGCTCGAACGCCTGCGCGGCTGGCTCAGCCGTGGGCGCGGACCCGCGTCCGACTCGTCAGCATCACCAGCCGAAGGGTCGTGATCTATGTCGGATCGTGCCAAGATCCTCCTGGTCGATGACCGCGAGGAAAACCTGATCGCCCTCGAAGCCATCCTCAGCTCGCTCGACCTGGTGCCCGTACGCGCCCGGTCGGGCGAGGAGGCGCTCAAGGCGCTGCTCAACACCGAGTTCGCGCTGATCCTGCTCGACGTGCGCATGCCGGGCATGGACGGCTTCGAGACGGCCGCGCACATCAAGCGGCGCGAGCGCACCAGGAACATCCCGATCATCTTCCTGACCGTGGTCGACAGCGCCCCCGACTACGCCTTCCGCGGCTACGCGGCGGGCGCGGTCGACTATCTCACCAAGCCGTTCGACCCGTGGGTGCTGCGGGCGAAGGTGTCGGTGTTCAGCGAGCTGTACAACATGAACAAGCGCCTGGCCGAGCAGGCGGCGCTGCTGCGCGACCGGGTGAGCGGCGAGCTGCCGCCCGGGGCCGGAGACCACGCGTCGGTGCTGCCGGAGCTGTCACGCCGGCTGACGGCCGTGGAGGACGAGCTGGCCCGTGTCCGCGAACTGGCCCGCAAGACCCAGGACCCCGCACTGGCCGCCCCCCTTGGAGACCTGGCGGACCGCGTCAACCACCTCCGCGCCGCCTTCGACGCCCTCTCCTGACGCGTGCGCCCACCGCCCCACCTCAGGGGGCGGCCGGGCGCGTGGTGGAGCGCGGCACCTCTCCGGATTCCGGGGTCCCGCTCACGGCCGCACATCCCAGAAGCGGTACGCGCACCATCGGCAGCGCGACTGCCCTTCCACGGCACGCACCGTTCCGAGCGCTGACAGCCGCGTGCACAGGGAAACGCGCGGCGCGGTGGGTGGAACCACGAGGCGGCGTGCCGCAAGAGCGCGGACGGCGAGGCAGACGGGTGTCCGGCTGGGTGAGGGTCAGTTGCGGGCGCGTTCCAGCGCGTCCCAGAAGCCACGGCGGAGGGCGTGGCGAACCTCGTCGTGCAGGAGGAAGTCGATCGGGAGCGAGGAGCCCTGAAGAAGGCGTGCCTCCAGGTCGGACGGCATGCGGGGTTTGCGCGCCAGCACCGCCTCCAGCCACAGCGCCGGGGCGTCGCGGGCCACGGACTCGCCGAAGTCGTGTCCCTCCCGGTGGGCGGCCTTGACGGCGTCGGCCAGAGTGGTGGCCCCCGCCGTGGCGGCGGAGGGAGGGACGACCGGGGCGGGCTGCGGCCCCGTGTACGGCCCCGGCTGCGACGGCTGGTAGGCCCCGCTGTTCGACTGCTGGTACGAACCCGCGCTGGACGGTGAGGAGAACTGGCCGGTGCTGGGCGACTGAGCCTGCACGGGCCCGGTGACCGGCGCCGACGACGGCGCGTTGGTCTGCGGCTGCTGCAGCTCACCCTGGTAACCGCTGTACGACGGCAGCGCCGGAGGCGTGGACGGCTGCCCACGCAACGGCCCGTCGGCGTCGGACCCGCCGGGCAACTGGCCGTTCGCTCCCGACACCTGGCCGTTCGCGTGGGACCCACCGTAGGAGGGCACGTTGCCGCCGGGTGACGCCGAGTTCGCGCCGGACCCGCCATAGGAAGGCGCGGGTGACGCCGAGTTCGCGCCCGACCCGCCGTAGGACGGCGCGGGTGACGCCGAGTTCGCGCCCGACCCGCCATAGGAAGGCGCGGAGGACGGTGTGTTCGCGCCGGACCCGCCGTAGGAGGGAACGTTCGCGCCCGACCCGTCGGATGATCCAGCGCCGGACCCGCCGTACGAAGCCGAGCCGGACCCGCCGTACGAAGCCGTGCCGGAACCGGCGGAGGACGGTGTGTTCGGCCCGCCGTACGACGGCGAGTCAGGGCCCGAGCGCGGCTGGGCCGCCGAGGAGGAACCGGCCGCGTGACTGCCGGTGGACGACGGCGCCGGCGGCAGGGACGGCTGCGCCGCAGGCAGCGAGTGGGTGGCCTGGCCGTTGCCGATCGGCTGGTGGTGCCCGTTGGACGCCTCGGAGACGCCGGTGACCAGGCTGACGTACGGCCGCAGGTGGGGTGCCCCCAGCTCCACGAGGTCGTCGCACTCCTGCCGCAGCGACCGCGACACCGCCCAGCTGCCCTCGGCCGCGATGTTGATGACGGTCACCCGGATGCCGAGGTCCTGCGCGTCGCAGACGACCTGGGCGAGGTCCTCGTCGCCGCTGACGACGACCGCGTCGCAGATGGCGTTGTTGCGGGCGAGCGTCATGAGGTCGCGGTGCACCTGGGCGTCGACGCCCTCGCGCCGCCCCGGGCGGATGCGCGACAACCGCAGCTTCAGGCCCGGAATGTCGGCGAGCGCGTCGTGCTCGGGAGTGCGGCGGCCCTCGACCGTCGCTTCGTACCAGTAGCAGCGCAGCAGCGGCAGCGCGGTACGCTCACGCGACAGGTTGGTCATTAACTGGAGCAGCCCCGGATAGTCCCAGGACACCGCCTCGCGATGACGTGTGCCGTGTACGGCCAACGCCCCGTCAGCCAGCAGATAGCCAGCGTCCACGAACAGCGCACAGCGATCCACTGACACCGCCCCTTTCCTGATGGTCCGACCTTGCTGGCTCTGCACCGTCAGAGACCCGGACTCGGCGGCCCTCTCTCAGGGTAATGAAAGCGGGTGATCGTGCGAGGGTTAATCCCGACGATTCGACCCTCACGCACCGAGCCGCCAGACCATTCAGGCCGACCGTACCAGTTTGTCCCGTTATTGGTCACTGCCGGGCTCGCACGCTCACGGCGGCCGCGCCGAACAGCACGACGTCCTTGTTCGTGGCGATCGTGAGGCCGGGATCGACGCCCAGCTCGGCGCTCACCGTGTCGACGTCGACGCCGAACGAGAGCTCCCTCGCGCCGCGCGCCGAGCCGTCGAAGACGTTGGACGCCTCGCGGTCGCCGCCCGACGGGGTGAGCGGGCCGGAGCCCAGCGAGACCTTGTCGCCGCCGAGGTCGGCGTCGCCCTCCCACGTCACCAGCTCGACCCGCGCGGGCGAGGCGGCCGGCCGCAACCCGCCCAGCGGTACGTACGCCCGCCGCCCGACCACCGTGCCCCCGTCGAGCACCACCGCCTGGCTGTACGGCTCCGCCGGATCGGTGACCACCAGCACCAGGCTCCACCCGGCATGGCGTGCGACCCCCTCCACCATGGGCACGTCGGCCGCCCACCACGTGCCGTCGGCGCGTACGCCTCGGGCGAGCTCGCTCACGTCGGCGAACGCCTGGTAGACCGGCCCGACCGGCAGCTCGCGCACCTTCACCTCGCTGGGCCGGACGGTCAGGTAGGTGCGCAGCCCCGGCGGCCGGACCCTGATCGGCCCCGCCTCCGCGCCGGTGGCCGACCAGTAGAGCCCGGCCCACACGACCTCGCCGCCCTTGGGCACGGACAACACCGCCGAGCTGGAGGACTCGGTGAAGGGGTGGTCGTCGCGGTCGAGCGCGAGCATCGGCCACAGGTCGTTGTCGCGCTGCTCCCCCTCGCGCCGCCGCGCCTCGCGGCAGCCCGCCTGCTCGTCGGGGCAGCTCAGCAGCGTGTTGCCGATCGCCCGGACGGCCACGCTGCCCTCGGTGGCGAACCTGGCGGGCGCGCCGGTCGCGCGTACGCCCTGCTCGGCGCGGGCGCGAAGGCGCAGGGGGCCGGCGGTGACGCGGACGACGGGGCCCGCGGCCTGCGGGGCCGCGCCGGACACGAGCACCCGCAGGTACACGGCCGTGGCCCGCCCCGCGGCGAGCGGCTCCCTGGCACACCGGGCGCCGCGACCGGACGGACGGCACTGCCAGCCGTCGACCGTGCCCACCGCGCCGGAGACGGCGGCGCCGGGCCCGCGCAGCACGGACGGGACGAACGTCACCCCCGGCGGCAGGTCGACGTGGGCCGCGACCTTCGCGCTGGCCGCCTCGCCGTGGTTGCGCACGCGGATGGCGACGATGCCGGGCCGGGCGCGGACGAGCGAGCCGAGCGGGTCGATCGTGACGCGCAGCCGCGCACCCACCGGCCTGGCGGACGTCGCCTGCCGGTCCTTGCCGCCGGGCGCCGGCACCGGAGAGGGCTCCTCGACCGGCAGCGGCACGGGCACCGGCACGGCCGACGGGGCCGGCAGCGCGATCGGCGGCCCGACCGACGGCTCGGCGACCGGCTCCGCGTCGGACCACCACTGGACGCCCCCGGCCACGGCCACCGCCAGGACCGTGCCGCCGGCCAACACCGCCTGCCAGCGCCGCGGCGCCCACCGCAGCCGCCGCAGCGCCCGCAGCGGCCGACCGGCCGCACCGCCCGGGCCCACCGCCCTGGCCAGCGCCGCCACGTAGCCGCTGAACAGGGGCCCGGCGATCAGCGGCCCGACGATGACGCGCAGCCCGCGATCGACGTCGGTCACCTCCAGCAGCACGCCGTGGCACTCCTCGCAGGCGTCGACGTGCTCGTCGAGCGCCTTGGCCTCGCGCCGGGCCAGCCCGCCGCGCACGTAGTGGCTCATCCGGCCGAGCACCGTGCGGCACTCCGGCGGCGTATCCGGCCGCAGATACAGCCGTACGTACGCCTGCCGCAGCCCTTCCCGCGCCCGGTAGGTCAACGCGGCCACGCCGTTGGCCGACAGCCCGAGCATCGGCGCCGCCTGCGCCGGCCTGGCGCGTTCGACCTCGGCGTGCCACAGCACCGCCCGCCACCGCTCGGGCAGCGACAGATAGGCCCGGGCGATCGGCGAGTGCTCCAGCCCGGCCAGCGCGGGATCGACGAACGGCGCCGTCGGGTCGTACCGCTCGATCTCGCCCGTGGGGTGGGCGGCGATGCTGGACCGGTCGTGCACCGTGCGCCGCACGATCGTCAGCAGGTACGTGCGGAACGCCGACTCGGGGCCGCCGCCCCGGCACACCAGGTCGAGGATCTTCGTGAACGACTCGGCGACGACGTCCTCCACCTCGACCCCGCTGACGAGCTGCCTGGCCATGGCACGCGCGGCGGCCACGTGGCGCTCGTAGAGCTCGCCGTAGGCAGCGGCGTTGCCCGCCTGGACCGCGTGGAGCAGATCGGCGTCGCTTTGCGGAGTTTCGGCACTCATAGTGACCTAACGATGACGCGGGGTTACCCGGGTCATCATTCCGCAGTCATCGCCATGGCTAAACCGCGAGCGCGTCTTTACCTGTGGGATGCGGCCGTGACCAGGACTCTAAGCTTGGTGCCATGACGGATCGCGACAACCTGCTGGCCGAGATCAAGAAGAAGGCCATCGTCCACGGCAAGGTCACCCTCTCCTCGGGCCAGGAGGCCGACTTCTATCTCGACCTGCGGCGCATCACGCTCGACGGCGTGGCGGCGCCGCTCGTCGGCGGGGTGATGCTCGACCTGACCGCCGACCTCGACTACGACGCGGTGGGCGGGCTCACGTTGGGCGCCGATCCGGTGGCGGGCGCGATGTTGCACGCGGCGGCCGCGCGCGGGCGGGCGCTCGACGCGTTCGTGGTGCGCAAGGCGCAGAAGGCGCACGGCATGCAGCGCCGCATCGAGGGCCCCGACGTCAAGGGCCGCCGGGTGCTGGCCGTGGAGGACACCTCGACGACGGGCTCCTCGCCGCTGACGGCCGTGGAGGCGCTGCGCGAGGCGGGCGCCGAGGTGGTCGCCGTGGCGACGATCGTCGACCGGGGCGCACGCGAGCGCGTCACGGCGGAGGGCCTCGAGTACCGCTGCGCGTACACGCTGGAGGATCTCGGCCTGTAACAGGCCGCTCAGTCGGGGGCCCGGACGGTGAAGGACTCGCGGGCGCCCTCCTCGCCGGGCTCGCGGAGCGTGCCGTTCTCGGTGACGTGGACGGTGCTCGCGTCGGCCAGCACGACGTCGAGCTCGGGCTCGTGGAAGCTGACCTCTTCGCCCCTGCTCATGTCACGGTGCTGCAGCACGTCGCCGCCGGGCACGCGTACGGTGACGAGCGGGCAGGTCTCAGCCACGCACTCGATGCGCACGGTGGGCTCCTGAGCGCTCTTCTCACTGGCGGGCGCCGTGGCCGGTTCACTGGCGGGAGCCGAGGTGCGCTCGCGTGCGGGCTCCGATTCGCCGAGCCTGCCGAGCACCTCCCGGCCGCCGATGACGAGCAGCGTCACCGCGGCCCCCACCGCCAGGACGGCGAGGGCTAATCGGGCAAGACCCATCGGTTCTGACTTGTGGCGTCCCACAGGGGGCAGCGTAGCGGGTGAAGATCGACCCGGGGGGTCAGAGCGGAGTGTCGGTCCCGGTCGGGACGCGCGCCGACACCGCCGCCCGGCGCTTCTTGACCACCTCGACGAGGATCGGGATCAGCGAGACGAGGACGATCAGGAAGACGCCCGGCAGGATGTACGTGTCGATCTGCTTGGGGTCGACCTGGTGACCGAGGAGGTTGCCGACCAGGATCAGGCCCTCGACCCAGACGACGCCGCCGACGACGTTCCAGAGCAGGAAGCGCTTGGCCCTCATCTCCAGCACGCCGGCGACGGGGTTCATGAACGTACGGACGATCGGCACGAACCTGGCCAGGATCACCGCCTTGGCCGGCCCGAACCTCTCGAAGAACTCCTCGGCCCGCAGCACGTGCTCCCGCTTGAACAGCCGCGAGTCGGGCTTGTCGAACAACCTGCGGCCGAAGCGCGCGCCGAGGAAGTGGCCCAGCTGCGCGCCGGCGACCGCGCACAGCGGCGTGCCGATGAGCAGCACGGGCAGCGACAGCGGCGTGATGCCCATGCCCTGGGCGACGGACGACGAGCTGAAGATCCCCGCGGCCACGAGCAGCGAGTCACCCGGCAGGAAGAACCCGAGCAGCAGCCCCGTCTCGGCGAAGATGATCGCGAGAACGCCGACGGTGGCGAACGCCCCCAGAAGGGTCAGCCACCAGGTCGGATCGAGGAGATTCACCAGCCAGTCCACGGCCGCGAGACTATCCCGTGGCCGTGAGCAGGCCCGGGACCGCCCCGGCGCGCGTCGGCTCTACCACATGGGGTAGACACTCGGAATACTGGGCCTGGCCCCAAGCCGTAACTTCTCAGGGAGATGATCATGCCCATTGCGACTCCAGAGGTCTACGCAGAGATGCTCGACCGGGCCAAGGCCGGCGGATTCGCCTACCCGGCGATCAACGTGACGTCCTCCCAGACGCTGAACGCCGCCCTGCGCGGCTTCGCGGAGGCCGAGAGCGACGGCATCGTGCAGATCTCCACCGGCGGCGCGGAGTTCCTCTCGGGCACCACGGTCAAGGACATGGTCACCGGCGCGACGGCGCTCGCCGAGTACGCGCGCGTGGTGGCCGCCAAATATCCGGTCACCGTGGCGCTGCACACCGACCACTGCCCGAAGGACAAGCTCGACGGCTACATGCGGCCGCTGATCGACATCTCGCTCGAACGCGTCTCCAAGGGTCTCGACCCGCTGTTCCAGTCCCACATGTGGGACGGCTCGGCCGTCCCGCTGGACGAGAACCTGCAGATCGCCAGGGAGCTCCTGGAGAAGTGCGCGCGGGCCCGCATCATCATGGAGATGGAGATCGGCGTCGTCGGCGGCGAGGAGGACGGCGTCGTCGGCGAGATGAACGAGAAGCTCTACACGACGGTCGGCGACGCGATCGACACCGCCGAGGCCGTGGGCCTGGGCGAGCACGGCCGTTACATGCTGGCCGCCACGTTCGGCAACGTGCACGGCGTGTACAAGCCGGGCCACGTCAAGCTGCGCCCGAGCGTGCTGAAGGACATCCAGGAGGCCGTCGGCGCGAAGTACGGCCAGGACAAGCCCTTCGACCTGGTCTTCCACGGCGGCTCCGGCTCGTTGCTCGAGGAGATCCACGAGGCCATCTCGTACGGCGTCGTCAAGATGAACGTCGACACCGACACCCAGTACGCCTTCACCCGGCCGATCGCCGACCACATGTTCAGGAACTACGACGGCGTGCTCAAGGTCGACGGCGACGTCGGCAACAAGAAGACCTACGACCCGCGTTCGTACGGCAAGGCCGCGGAGGCCGGGATGGCCGCCCGTGTCGTCGAGGCGTGCCAGAACCTGAAGAGCGCTGGGACGAAGATCTCATAGCCACTTCGGCGGCCTGGCGGGTATGACTGGTGCTATGGAAAACCTTCTCGCCGGGCCGCCCCCGACGCATCTGCCGGAGCTGCCCGAGGCCAGGGAGTTGCTGGACTCCGGAGTCAAGGCCGCCGACGTGGCCGCCCGGTTCCCCGCCTACCCCGCGGCCTGGGCCGCGCTCGCGGAGGAGTACTTCGCCCAGGGCCATGCCGTGACCTCCTACGCCTTCGCCCGCACCGGCTACCACCGCGGCCTCGACCAGCTCCGCCGTAGCGGTTGGAAGGGCCACGGCCCGATCCCGTGGGAGCACGCGCCCAACCGCGGGTTCCTGCGCTGCCTGTACTCCCTGGCGCGCGCGGCGCAGGCCATCGGCGAGAAGGACGAGGCCGAGCGCTGTCTGCAGTTCCTGAAGGACAGCACGGAAACGGGTTACGACGCGCTGACCAAGGGTTAGCCCTGAATGACCACGTTCGGGTAGTCTCTCAACGCAAGAGCCCCTGTCGCACTTGCGTCAGGGGTTTTCGTTTTGTGCTCGGGAGACTGAACCATGCCGGCTGCCGTTCTCGTGGGTGCCCAGTGGGGCGATGAGGGCAAGGGCAAGGCCACCGACCTGCTCGGTGGCGACGTCGACTACGTCGTCCGCTATCAGGGGGGCAACAACGCGGGTCACACCGTGGTCATCGGTGACCAGAAATACGCGCTGCACCTGCTCCCCACGGGGATCCTGTCGCCGGAGGTGGTACCGGTCATCGGCAACGGCGTGGTGATCGACCCTGGCGTGCTGCTCAGCGAGATCGACGGGCTGGCCGCCCGCGGCATCTCCGCCGAGCGGCTGCTGATCTCCTCCAACGCGCACCTGATCATGCCCCACCACAAGGCGCTCGACAAGGTGACCGAGCGTTACCTGGGCAAGGCCAGGATCGGCACGACCGGGCGCGGCATCGGGCCGGCGTACGGCGACAAGATCGCCCGGATGGGCGTGCGGGTGCAGGACCTGCTCGACCCGGGCATCCTGGCCAAGAAGATCGAGGTCGCGCTGACCGAGAAGAACCAGGTGCTGACCAAGGTCTACAACCGGCGCGGCATCGAGCCCGCCGCGGTGCTGGAGGAGTACCTCGCCTACGCCGAGCGGCTCAAGCCGCACATCGCCGACACCTCGCTGGTGCTGTCGAAGGCGCTGGACGAGGGCAAGTTCGTGCTGCTGGAAGGCGGCCAGGGCACGCTGCTCGACATCGACCACGGCACGTACCCGTTCGTCACGTCGTCCTCGCCCACGGCGGGCGGGGCGTGCGCCGGGGCCGGCATCCCGCCGAACCGGCTGACGAAGATCATCGGCATCCTCAAGGCGTACACCACCCGCGTCGGGTCGGGGCCGTTCCCGACGGAGCTGACCGACGAGATGGGCGAATGGCTGCGCCAGACCGGCGGCGAGTACGGCGTCACGACGGGCCGCAACCGCCGCTGCGGCTGGTTCGACGCGGTGATCGCCCGCTACGCGACCCGCGTCAACGGCGTCACCGACTACTTCCTCACCAAGCTCGACGTGCTGTCGGGGCTGGAGAGGATCCCGGTGTGCGTGGCGTACGAGGTCGACGGGGTGCGGCACGACGAGATCCCCATGACGCAGACCGACTTCCACCACGCCAAGCCGATCTACGAGGAGCTGCCCGGCTGGCAGGACGACATCACCGGCGCCAAGTCGTTCGATGACCTGCCGCGCAACGCGCAGGCGTACGTGCGGGCGCTGGAGGAGATGAGCGGGGCGCCGATCTCCGCCATCGGCGTGGGCCCGGGCCGCGATCAGACCCTGGTGATCCGCTCGCTCGTCTGAGCCCGGTGGGCTCTGCGGTATTCGGTGGGTGAGCAGCCCACGTGCCGCTTGAACACCCCGCGGAAGGCCTTCGCGCTCTGGTAGCCGGAGCGCGTGGCCACCGCCTCCACCGGCAGCGCCGACGACGTCAGCAGCGACCGGGCGTGCCGCATGCGCAGCCCGGTGAGCTGGCGCAGGAACGTCGTCCGGCGTTCCGCGGCGAACAGATGGGCGATGTGGAACGGGCTCGCCGAGACGGCCTGAGCCACGGTGGTCAGCCGCAGGCCAGGGTCGGCGTAGTGGGCGGCCATGTAGCTCTCGGCCATGGTCAGGATGTCGCGGGCGGACGCGGGGATGAGCCGCGTCAGGATCTCTTCCACCCAGATCCGTAAATATGAGCGTTCGTGGATGGAGTTCACCGCCACGAGCTCCGAGATCGGCAGCCGGGCGCAGGCGTCCACCCAGTCGGTGCAGCCGCTCGCCAGCCTGCGCCGGTTGACCAGGTCCACCACGAACAGCAGCTCCCCGACGAGCCACCGGTGCAGCGTCGCCGGGTCGAGGTCGCGCTCCTGGCTGCAGCGGTCGACCCAGCCGGCCAGCAGGGCCGCCGCCGCCCGGCGGTCGCCGGCGTGCACGGCCCGCGCCAGCTCCGGCTCGATCCGCACCGGCGGCCCACCCTCCGGGCGGTCCCCCTCCGGCGCCGTGATCACCCGGTCGCCGCCCAGCACCAGCTTGTAGGCGTTGGTACGGCGCGCGTCCCGCTCCGCCTCGGCCAGGAGCCCGGGGCGTCCGAGGCTGACCGTGGCCGTCAGCTCCCCGGCCCGCCCGATCCGGGCGCGTACGTCCTCGGCCAGGGTGCTCGCGCGGTCCATGAGGCGGCGGGGGTCGGGCCCGGTCAGGACGACCAGCCACTCCTCGGGCGGCAGCGCGACGCAGCCGGTGACCTCGCGGATCGCACGGTCGGCGCGCTCCAGCTGCGTGCGCGCCCACTGGGATCCGCGGGCCCTGGACAGCGCCATGTAGTCGTCGATGTCGACGAGCACACCAACCGCGTACTCCATACGGCCAAGAGTAACGCTGGTTTAGGCAGACCGAAATACCACTTCGTTGACGAGTGTGCCGACTCCGGCCACGGTCGCGCGCATGACGTCGCCGTGCTTCAGCGGCGCGATCCCGGCGATGGTGCCGGTCGCGATGAGGTCGCCGGGCAGCAGCGTCATGCCGTCCGACAGGTCCGCGATCAGCCTGGGCACGCCGAACACCATCTGCTTGGTGTTCGCCCGCTGGCGTACCTCGCCGTCCACCTCCAGCGTCAGCTCGACGTCGTGCGGGTCCGGCACCTCGTCCACCGTGGCCAGGTACGGCCCCGCCGGAGCGAACGTGTCGAACCCCTTCGACTGGTCCCACGGCTGGTTGCGGGCGATGTTCGTGAGCTGCAGGTCCCTGGCCGTCATGTCGTTGAGCACGGTGTAGCCGGCGACGGCCTCCCGCCAGCGCTCCTCCGGCAGGTCGCGGGTGACCGAGCCGATCACCACGGCCAGCTCCACCTCGTGCTCCAGGTGGCGGGTGCGGGCCGGCGCGATCACCGGCCGACGGTGTCCGGTCAGCGCGGACGGCGGCTTGAAGAACAGCACCGGGTCGGGCGGCACCTCCAGGCCGCTCTCCTCGGCGTGCGCCACGTAGTTGAGCGCCAGGCAGCAGACCTTCGTGCAGTTCGCCACCGGCGGCTCGAACAGCACCTCGGCCTCCAGGAGCAGCTCACCCGCCGCCGCCCACCGCCGGTCCGCCTCCTCGGTCAGCCGCTCCAGCCCGTAGTGGCCGAGCATCGCCACCGGGTCGTCGCCGCCCTCCAGACCGGTCAGGGGCAGCAGTTCGCCGCCCGGCCGCCAGGCCACCACTTCCACCGGATCGGCGGCCGTCCGCCGTACACGCCCGAGAAACATGCCTCAAAGCCCACCAGCGGCGGGTGTACGGCCACAAGGCCCCTTCCTTGCGATGCCGACCCCGTCCTTGCGGACTTGCTCGCCGGTCGCTTGTGGGCGGGCCGCGCGCGCCGCTTGGATGGGCGCCATGACGCGGACCTTGGACGCCAGCAGCAACATGTACGCGGACGCGCGGCGCTACCTCGCCGGGGGCGTCTCCAGCGACGCCCGCCGGGTCGACGGAGTGCCGCTCTTCGTCGACCACGCGAAAGGCTCGCGCCTGTGGGACGTCGACGGCAACGAGTACGTCGACTACGTCCTCGGCCAGGGCCCCTCGGTGCTGGGGCACTGCCCGCCCGAGGTCGTGGAGGCGGTGGCCGCGCAGGCCGCGCGCGGCATGGCCTATTCCGCCCAGCACGCCGCCGAGGTGCGGGTCGCCCAGCGCCTGTGCGCGCTGGTGCCGTCTGCCGGGCGGGTCCGGTTCAACACCGTCGGCTCCGAGGCCGTGCACGCCGCGCTCCGGCTCGCCAGGGGGTACACCGGGCGCGAGGCGATACTCAAGTTCGAGGGCCACTACCACGGCTGGCTCGACCCGGTGCTGTTCAGCGTGCATCCCGCGCTCGACGCGGCCGGCCCGGCCGACGCGCCGGCGGCCGTCCCCGGCACGGCGGGACAACAGCGCGGTCACTCCGACGACCTCGTCGTCTGCCCCTGGAACGACGTGCCCGCGCTGAGCAGGCTCATGGAGCAGCACGCCGGGCGGCTCGCCGCGGTGATCATGGAGCCGGTGTTGTGCAACACGGGCGCCATCGAGCCCGACCCCGGCTACCTGGAGGAGGTCCAGCGCCTGTGCCGCGAGCACGGCACGCTGCTGATCTTCGACGAGATCATCACCGGGTTCCGGCTGGCCCCGGGCGGCGCGCAGGAGCACCTGGGCGTCACGCCGGACCTGTCGGTGTTCGGCAAGGCGATGGCGGGTGGCATGCAGGTCTCCGCGCTCGTGGGGCGCGCCGACGTCATGGACCACATCTCGACCGGCAAGGTCGCGCACGCCGGGACGTTCAACTCCCATCCCGTGGGCATCGCCGCCGCCGAGGCCACGCTGCGCGTCCTCGACGAACGCCGCGACGAGGTCTACGGCACCCTGTACGCCCGCGGCGCCGAGCTCATGGAGGGCCTACGTTCCGCCGCCGCGAAGGCGGGCGTCCCGATGCTGGTGGACGGCCCTGGCCCGGTGTTCCAGACGTACCTCACCGAGGCGTCGTCGGTGCGGAACTACCGGGACTTCGCGGCCACCGACCGGGCCGCGATGACCCGGCTGCACGCGGCGCTACTCGACAGGGGCGTCAACATGGTGCCGCGCGGGTTGTGGTTCATGTCGGCCGCCCACACCGAGGCCGACGTCGCCTTCACCGTCGACGCGTTCGCCGACGCGCTTGGCACGCTTTGACCGCTCGGTGGAGATCACCAGCGCTACGCCGACGAGGATGATCAGGCCGCCCGCGACGACCTGGATCGTGACGGGCTCCGACAACACCAGCGCGCCGAGGGCTACCGCGACGGCCGGGTTGACGTAGGCGTAGGTGGAGACGAGCGAGATGGGTGCGTGGCCGAGCAGCCACGCGAACGACGTGAAGCCGATCAGCGAGCCGACCAGGATGAGGTAGACCAGGCCCGCCCACGAGCGGCCGCTGATCGCCGTCAGGTCGAGCCGCTCGCCCGTGACGAAGCCGAGCAGCAGCAGGCCGAGGCCGCCGGCGAGCATCTCCACGGCGCTCGTCGCGAAGGCGTTGGCCGGCATCGCGATGCGGGCCGACAGGAACGAGCCGACGGCCCAGGTCAGCGCGCCGAACAGGATGATCACGATGCCGACCGTGCTGCCCGCCTCACCTCCGGTCAGCGACAGCGCGGCGACCCCCACCAGGCCGACGAGGACGCCGGCCAGCGTCAGCGGCTGCGGCCGGTCGCGTACGGCGAACCTGAACACCACCAGCCACAGCGGCACGGAGGCGACGAGCAGCGCGGCCAGGCCCGTCGAGATGTGCTGCTCGGCCACGGCCACCATGCCGTTGCCGAAGGTCAGCAGCAACAGCCCGACCAGCGCGGCCCCGAAGAACTGCCGGCGCGTCATCCGGAACGCCTCCCGGCCGGAGCGCACCAGGAGGAACCCGCCGAGCAGCGCGGCCGCGGTGAAGAAACGCATGGCGCCGGAGAACATCGGCGGGATCGTCTCGACGGCGAGCGCGATGGCGAGATAGGTGGAGCCCCAGACCACGTAGACGATGGCGAGAGCTCCCCAGACGGCGGGAGTCACCTTGGCGTCAGGGGCGTTAACGGTCATGACTCGTGACAGTAGCGCCGCGAGGTGACAGTTCGCCGGTCGATTTCAGACCTTGAGATGACGAGGCGGCATACGCGGCGTACGAGCCTCGGCGAGAGGGACCCTCACCCGTGCCCGGCCGGGCCGCCGAGCACGGCCACAGGGGCATTTCAGGGGCGCGGAAGAGGTGTCCGGGAAGCGGGCACCGGAACGGATGTGGTGCCCCCGTCCGAATCGCGTCGATCGGGGGCAGCGGAGAACATACCCCTCTCCGCCCGCGTCAACCAACACGTTGACAAAAGTCAGTGCGATAGCTCCCCGAGGGCCCGCCGTCCTTCGGAAGGGGGAAGACAGGACGGCGGACCCGGAACGGGGCGGCGGCTCGTCAGCGTGGACCGAGCTTCTCCACGATCAGCCGGTAGAGCTGCCGGGGCCGCCCCGGCTGAGGCGTGCGGTTGGGCGGTAGCGGCCACGCGAGCCCCTCGTCAACCAGCGTGCGCAGCAACCGCCGTGCCGTACGCGGCGTGACGCCCAGCATCTTGCCCGCGCCTTCGGCGTCGACGACCGTGTCGCCGCCCTCCAGCTTGGCCGCCAGCCGGGCCAGTACCTCGACCCCCTTGGGCTTGAGCGCCGTCGCGCCCGTGGGTGGCATGCGGGGCGCCGGGATGAGCGCCCGGCCCTCCCTGTCGACCGCGAAGCCCTGCGCCTGCTTGCCCGCCTGGGTGCGGGCCAGCGCGGCGCGCGCGTGCGACTCGGCGTCGTGGGTGGTGCGGCCCATCCCGACGCCGACCTCGACCGCGAGGCCGAGCTCGTCCCTGATCCGGCCCGCGAACGGCAGCACCCTGAACCCGTCGGTGGCCGCCGCGATGGATCCCCGCGTGGCCGTGACCAGGTAGCTGTGATCGTCGATGGGCCAGACCGTCGCGTTGATCCGGTTGGCCTCCTGGACCAGGAGCCGGTGCAACGACAGCCGCAGTTCGTCGCGCCAGTAACGCGGCGCGGCCCGGCGTACGGGTTCGCGCAGCGTCGGGACCTCCACGAGGACCACGGTGAGCTGCGACTCCTCCAGCCGGTGGTGCGCCCCGAGCAGCGCCGCGGTGTGCAGCGCCGTACGGACCGCCGCCGACGTCGGCCTGATCCTGATCGCCGGCACGCCGGATGCGTGCAGGCGTTCGGCCACCGCGGGCAGGCACGTCAGGGCTCCTGTCGTGGCGCCCTGCCGCACCAGCCGTTCGTGGTAGGCCGCGATCGTGCCGGTGGCGCCCGGCTCGTCGCGGCTGTGCACGTCGGAAGCCGGGATACCGAGATCGGTGTACGCCTCCTCCACGTCCGCCCGGCTCACCACGTCGATGCTGACCCGCTGGGGGTCGATGCGCGTGTCGATCGCGGCCTTGGCCAGCGCCGCCACCAGTGCTGCTCCGCCGAGTTGCACGTACGTCGCGGGCATCGTCAGCACACCTGATCGCCGGGCCAGGTCGTAGGGGACCGGGCTGGCGAACAGACATGCGTCGACGCCGGGACCGAGCCGCGTCACCTTGTCGGGGGCCTCCTGCTCATCGCGATAGGCGGCCGCAACAAGGCGACACGGCAGCGGCGCCGCGGCATGACCCATCAGCATCACCCGCTCGACCAGGTCGTGGGGTCCCACCACGCCAATGGTGAGGTCCGGTGTCATGGCGCCCGGGCGTGACACTCGGGGAGTTTCTTCGGCCCTCTCGACCAATGTTCGTCCCATCCTGCCGTCCGTTGCAGTGCTCTCTTTTGGAACGATCGCTCGCGGGGGCCGTAATGTCACGCCTGACTTTTCCGGAAAGTCGTTCTAGTTGACCGCCCGAGAAGATGTCCTAGCAGCTCAACGCGGTTTTTCTCGCCTTTTTCAGTGCTCGGAAATCTCTCGTGTAATGTCCGCGCCGAGTGCACGCATTCGCGCTGCAAGATGTGCGTGGCCGCGGTCGATGAGGTATCCGGAGTCGATCACGGTCTCGCCTTGGGCCGCCAGGCCGGCGAGCACGAGAGCGATGCCCGAGCGAAGGTCGTGGGCGGTCACCTCGGTGCCGGTCAACGGCGTGCAGCCGCGGACGATCGCCCGGCTGCCGTCGACCTCGACGTTGGCGCCCATCTTGTTGAGCTCGCCGGCCAGGGCGAACCTGCCGTCGAAGATGCGCTCGTGGATGTAGCTGGTGCCGTCGGCGAGCGCCGCGACGGTCATCATCGGCGACTGCAGGTCGGTGGCGAAGCCGGGGTAGGTGTCGGTGATGATGTTGATCGGCCGCAGCGGGCCCTCGCACCGGACGTGCAGCACCGCGCCCTGGCTCTGGAACTCGACGCCCATCTGCTCCAGCTTGTAGCGCACGACGCCGAGGTCGAGGCCGGTGCCGACGAGGCTGAGCTCGCCGCCGGTGATCGCCGCGGCCATCGCGAAGACGCCGGCGTCGAGCCGGTCGGGCATGACGGTGTGCTCGACCGCGTGCAGCTCGTCGACGCCCTCGACGGTGATGAACCCGGTGCCGCCGCCGCTGATGCGCGCGCCCATCTTGGTGAGCATGTCGATGACGTCGAGCACCTCGGGCTCCAGCGCGGCGTTCTCGATCACGGTGGTGCCCTTGGCCAGGGCGGCGGCCATGATGAGGTTTTCCGTGCCGGTGTGGGACGGGGTGTCGAGATAGAGGGTGGCGCCGGTCAGGCCGGAGGCCTTGACGTGGATGACGGTCTCGCCCTCGTCGACGATCGCGCCGAGGCGCTTGTAGCCGAGGTAGTGGAAGTCGAGGTTGCGGCTGCCGAGGTTGCAGCCGCCGACGCCTTCGACGATCGCCTCGCCGAGGCGGTGCAGCAGGGCCGGGGTGAACAGCACCGAGCCGCGGAAGCGGCGGGCGATCTCGGCGGGCAGCACGGGGCTGCTCATCCGGGAGGCGTCGATGACCAGCGTGCGCTCTGACTCGTGCAGCTCGACGTACGCGCCGACGGCCTCGGCCAGCTCGACCGCGCGGCATACGTCTTCGATGATCGGCACGTTGCGCAGGACGGTGCGGCCCTTGGGGGCGAGCAGAGCCGCACCGATCATGGGAAGCACGGCGTTCTTCGCGCCCTGGATGAACGCGGTTCCACGCAGTGCGTTGCCACCGCGCACGCGGTAACGGACCATTCGTGCGGCTCCTTGGAAATCAACGGTGAGGCTCGATCGGGCCAACAGTAGCCGCTCACACCACCTGGCCCAGCCGAATCATCCGCTAAAGGGAGCCCCCGTGATGCGTTCATACGCTTCCAGGTATCGCTGCCGCGTGCGCTCTACCACTTCGTCGGGAAGGCGAGGTGGGGGGTTTCCAGAGGATTTGTCCCATCCAGATTCGGGCGAAAGTAGCCAATCGCGCACAAATTGCTTATCAAAGGAATGCTGGGTGCGGCCCGGACTCCATTCGTCGGCCGGCCAGAACCGCGACGAGTCGGAAGTGAGAACCTCGTCGCCCAGCGTCAGCACGCCGTCCGCGTCCCAGCCCAGCTCGATCTTGGTGTCGGCCACGATGATGCCCCGCTCGCGGGCGATCTCCGCCCCGCGCATGTAGACGGCCAGCGTGATCTGCCGCAGCGCCTCGGCCGTCTCCGCGCCGACCTCCGCGACGACCCGTTCGTACGCGATCGGCTCGTCGTGCTCGCCCATCGGCGCCTTGGTCGACGGCGTGAAGATCGGCTCGGGCAGCCGGGAGCCGTCCTCCAGCCCCGGCGGCAGCTGCACGCCGGAGACCGCGCCCGTCTCGCGGTACTCGTTGAGCCCGCCGCCCGTGAGGTAGCCCCGGGCCACGCACTCGACCTGCACCATCCGCAGCGGCCGGCACAGCACGCTGCGCAGGTCGTCGCCGGGGGCCACGACGTGGTTGGGCACGACGTCCTTGAGCTGGTCGAACCACCACAACGACATCTGCGTGAGGATCGCCCCCTTGTCGGGGATGTCGGGCTCCATCACGTAGTCGAAGGCCGACAGACGGTCGGAGGCGACCATCAGCAGCAGGCCGTCGTCGGTCTCGTAGAGGTCTCGCACCTTGCCGGAGTGCACGTGTCTCATCGGGCGATGTCCGTCCTGTGGTGGGAGCCGCGCAACTCGATGCGGGCGGCGAGATCGTAGGCGGCCTGGCGCGCGCTCTCCTGGTCGGGCCCGTGGCCGACCACGCTGAGCACCCGCCCACCGTCGGAGACCACCTCGCCGTCCTTCCTCCTCGTGCCGGCGTGCAGGACGTACGCGTTGTCCGCCGCCCGCGGCCCCCTGATCACGTCGCCCTTGACCGGAGCGGCGGGGTAGCCCTCCGACGCGATCACCACGGTCACGGCCGAGCCCGGCTTGAAGACCGGGTCGAGGCCCAGCTCGCCGGTCGCGCAGGCCATCAGCAGCCCGCCGAGCGGCGTCTCCAGCCGGTCGAGCAGCACCTGCGTCTCGGGATCGCCGAAGCGGGCGTTGAACTCGACCACCTTCGGCCCCTTCGCGGTCAGCGCCAGCCCCACGTAGAGCACCCCCTGGTACGGCAGCCCGCGCC
Source organism: Nonomuraea terrae (assembly GCF_044465245.1). Taxonomy (NCBI): domain Bacteria; kingdom Bacillati; phylum Actinomycetota; class Actinomycetes; order Streptosporangiales; family Streptosporangiaceae; genus Nonomuraea; species Nonomuraea terrae. The sequence continues at coordinate 76,052 of NZ_JBITLL010000006.1, forward strand.
GCCCCAGCTCGGCGATCGTCGGGTGCACGACCTCGCGCATGACCTGCTCGGTCAGGCCCTCGGGCGCCCACGGCAACGGCGTGTAGGCGCCCATGCCGCCGGTGTTGGGGCCCTCGTCGCCGTCGAGGGCGCGTTTGAAGTCCTGAGCGAGCTGGAGCGGCACGGCCGTGCTGCCGTCGCAGAGCGCGAACAGCGACACCTCGGGCCCGTCGAGGAACTCCTCGATCACCACCCGGTCGCACGCCCGCGCGTGCGCCAGCGCCTCGGCCCGGTCGGTGGTGACGACCACGCCCTTGCCGGCGGCCAGCCCGTCGTCCTTGACGACGTAGGGGGCGCCGAACTCGTCGAGCGCCGCCGCGGCCTCCGCCTCGGTGGTGCACGTCATGGACCGGGCGGTCGGGACGTCGGCCGCCTGCATGATCTCCTTGGCGAACGCCTTGGAGCCCTCGATCATGGCGGCCCCGCTGGACGGCCCGAAGCAGGCGATGCCCGCCTCGCGGACCGCGTCGGACACCCCCGCGACGAGCGGCGCCTCCGGCCCCACCACGACGAGATCGATGTGCAACCGGGCGGCCAGCGCGGCCACCTGCCCGGGGTCGAGGGGATCGACGGGGTGCACGGTGGCGACCTCTTCGATGCCCGGATTGCCTGGGGCGCAGTGGAGCTCGCTGACCTGGGGATCGAGCTTGAGTGAACGGCACAGGGCGTGCTCACGCCCTCCGGAACCAATGACTAGAACGCGCACGCGCTCCATTCTCGCAGGCCCGCCGCACGCCACCCGCCCAGGCCGCCCGTACAGCACGGGATGCCGGAATAAGCGACAACCTTTGTGGAGTTCCACCTGAGCGCACCTCTCCCGACGAGTATCGTCGGATCCGTTCACCCGCCCGTGGTAAGTTTGGGCGGCTTTGCGGCGTCTCTTAGCGATTGGAGGTGGTCCGGGATGAAACCTGGTGATCCCAGCAGTACGTGGTCCGTCACGTACACCCCAGTTACCCCCGACCACTCCAATCCGGCAGCCTGATCGTGCCTCCACGCATGTTTGTTCGATTGAGGTGATTTTTTCATCGCGCGTGGAGCGTGCCAGGTCGGGCGGAAAGGGACTGCCATGCGCTCGTCCACGCTTTTCCGTCGCATCAACCGCCACCCCGTGCCGTCGCGTGCCGCTCACCAGCTGACCAAGCCGTTGCGAGATGTCCGGCTGCCCCCCGTCGACTCGGTCGTCGAGTTCGGCGCCTACGTCGAGGGCAGGAAGGTGAGCACCCCCGGCATCGCGGAGGCCCTGCGCCTCGTACGCGAGCACAACAGGGACGCCGAGGGCCCCAACGCGTTCGTCTGGGTGGGCCTGCACGAGCCGGCCGCTCCCGAGGTGGAGTGGCTGTCCGGGGTGTTCGGCCTGCACCCGCTGTCCGTCGAGGACGCCGTCAAGGCCCACCAGCGCCCCAAGGTCGAGCGGTACGGCGACTCGCTGTTCATGGTGCTGAAGACCCTCGCCTACCTCGACCACGGCCCGTCCGACGGAGAGATCATCGCCACCGGCGAGATCATGGTCTTCCTCGGCGTCGACTTCGTGGTGACCGTGCGCCACGGCGCGCACTGCCCGCTCACCATCGTCCGCGAGCGCCTCGAAGGCGACCCCAAGCTGCTGAGGCGCGGTCCGGCGGGCGTCCTGCACGCCATCGCCGACCACGTGGTCGACCAGTACCTGCAGGTGGCCGACCTGATGCAGCTGGAGCTCGAAGAGGTCGAGGCGACCGTGTTCGCCGACGTCAGCTCCCGCGACATCAACCGCATCTACCAGCTCAAGCGCGAGATGCTGGAGATGAAGCGGGCCGTCACGCCGCTGCTGTCGCCGTTGTCGGCGCTCCCCCAGCGCCGCGTCATCCCGTCGGAGATGCGCGAATACTTCCGTGACGTCGGCGACCACCTGTCGCGGGTGTGCGAGCAGGTGGAGTCGTCCAATGAGCTGTGCAGCTCGATCCTGCAGGCCGCGCTCGCCCGCTCCAACGCCCTCGCCAACGAGGACATGCGCAAGATCTCGTCGTGGGTGGCCATACTGGCGGTGCCCACGATGATCGCCGGCATCTACGGGATGAACTTCGACTTCATGCCGGAGACCAAGCAGGTGTGGGGCTACCCGGCGGTGCTGGCCGTCATGGTGACGGCCTGCGTACTGCTGCACCGCGGCTTCCGCCGCAACGGCTGGCTCTGAAGGTCAGACGCCCACGGGGCGCAGCGGGGCGACGGGCTCGGGGAGCTCCAGGCCCCGCTCGCGCCAGAGCTCGCGCATCCGGTCGGGGTAGTCGGTGACGACGCCGGCCACTCCGAGGCCGAGCATCCGGACCGCGAGCGCGGCGTCGTTGACCGTCCAGACCGCCACGTCGAGCCCGGCGGCGGCCGCCCGCGCCATGAACCGCTCGTCGACCATGACGTGCTCGGGCGAGAGCGTGGTGGCCCCGGCCTCGCGCGCCGCGGCGGGCACGTCGTCGCCCACGCCGTCGTTCCAGTGGAGGGTGTCGGGCTCGATCAGGGCGAAGCGACGGGTGCCGGGGGCGAGCCGGGCCGCGTGGCCGATGACGCGCCAGTCGAAGCTGAGAATCGCGGCGTTGCCGAGCCGGCCGTGCTTGTCGAGCTCCTCGACCACCATCTCGGTGAACATCGCCGGGTCGGCCGTCAGCTGCGGCCGGGTGGGGTCGGACTTGAGCTCGACGTGCAGGCGCACGCCCTCGGCCTCGTAGGCGTCGACCAGGCCGAGCACCGCGCCGAGCGTCGGCATGCGGGTCTCGGGCATCGGCACCTGCGTCAGCGCGAAGGGGTCGTCGGGGTGGCGCGGCAGGCGTACGCCGACGTCGAGCGTGCGCAGCTGCGCCAGGGTGAGGGCGTTGATCGGCTTGCCGACGTAGGGGTAGAGCGGGTCGCCGGCGTGGACCGGCCCGCGATCGGCGCTGGTGACGGCCGAGACGGTGAGGTCGTGCGTGAGCACGAGACGGCGGTCGGCGGTGAGCGCGACGTCGAGCTCGAGCGCATGCACGCCCAGCTCCATCGTGCGGCTCATCCCCGGCAGAGTGTTCTCGGGCCACAGGCCGCGAGCTCCTCGGTGACCATGAATCTCAACGCGCACACCGAGGACCCTACCGGGCGCGGGGCGCGTCAAGGCAGTGCCACGCCGCATCCTTTTTATCCTGGTATGCCCCGTCGGCGAATTTAGGGCAGACCATAGGCTGTCCTCCGTGACGGAGGTTCTCAAAACCGCCCATTCAATGACAGTCCAGGCATGGGTCGATGGCTGGGTCGTCTCCCGCCACACCCCCAGGGCCGTACGCGAGCCGTGGGGGCTGCGCGTGGACGTGGGACTGCCGGGGCACGTGGCCCGGCACATCGTGCCCTGTCCGACGCCCGAGCTGCTGGCCCGCCTGACCCGGGCCGTCACCGCCCCCGGCACCTGGCTCAAGCTCTGCGGGCCCGCCGAGGCGGTCGCTCCCCACCTGCCGCCGGCCTGGTCGGTGAAGGAGCAGGAGTACATGATGGTCACGCGTTCGTTGTCGCGCGCCCTGCCGCGCACTCCCGCCGGTTACGTCCCGGCGGTCACCACCCGGGCCGGCGTCACGGTCGCGCGGTTGCTGACGGCGGGCGGCGAGGTCGCCGCGCGGGGCCAGATCGCGCTGGCGGGCACGACGGCGATCGTCGACCAGGTGGAGACGGCGGCCGGGCACCGCCGCCGCGGCCTCGGCAGCGTGATCATGAAGACCCTCGAGGCCGCCGCGGTCTCCCGGGGCGCCCGCAGCGGCGTGCTGGTCGCCACGGACCAGGGCCAGGCCCTCTACGCCACCCTCGGCTGGACCCTCCACTCCCTGGTGACCCCCGCCCTCCTCGCCTGACCCGCCGGCCCGTCGCAGGTCAGCCCGCGATGAGGCGGTACGGCTGGCGGGGGCGGCCCGCCTGGGCGGACTTCACCGGGGGCAGCGCCCAGGCCAGGCCCTCTTCCACCAGGTTCTGCAGCACCCGTCGCGCGCTCCGCGGCGCCACACCCAGGATCTCCGCGACGATCTCCGCGTCCACGACCATGGCCTCGGGATCCTCGCCGAGCGTCTGGACGAGCCGGTCCCTGATCTTGACCGCCTTGGAGTCGGCGGGCTCGCGCACGACGTCGGCCGGCCCCCGCCGGCGCATGGGCAGGGACACCGCGTTCCCATCACTGTCGATCATGAACGCGGCCGCCGCCTCCGCCGCGCGGGCGCGTTCGAGCGCCGTCACGGCGTTCGCGTCGGCGTCTCTGGCGGTGTGGCCGAGCCCCAGACCGACCTCCACCTCCAAGCCGACGTCGGCCCGCACCCGGTCCATGAACGGCGCCACCCTGAACCCGTCGGTGGCCTGCGACAGCGCACCCACCGTGGTGGTCACCACGTAGGTGTTCTCCTCGCGCGGCACCACCGTGGCGCCCATCAGCCGCGCCTCGGCCAGCAACGCCCGGTGCAGCCGCAGCTTGAGCTCCTGCTGCCAGTAGTTGCCCGGACCGGAGTGGCCGGGCCGGACGGAGGCCGCCAGCGACACCAGCACGATCGCGAGCTGCGCCTCCTCCAGCCGGTTGCCGGCGCCGAGCAGCGCCGCGGTGTTGATGGCCTGCCGCAACGTGCTCGTGGACGGCATCATGCGCAGCACCGGCACCCCGTCGGCCTCCAGCCGGGTGGCGACCGTGCGGACCGTGGTGAGTGCGGCGGTGGTGGCGCCCTCGCGGTGCAGGCGCTCGTGGAAACCGATGAAGTCGCGCACGGAGTCGGGCTGGAGGTATTCGGACACGTGCACCGCCGACATGGGCACGCCGATCTCGTCGTACGCCTCGGCGACCTCGTCGGGGACGATGGAGTCGATGCTCACCCTGGCCGGGTCGACGCCGTGGGCGAGCACGCCGCGCAGCAGCGTGGCGTACAGGCCCGACCCGCTCACCGGGACGAACGTGGCCGGGACGCTGATCTCGCCCGACTGCCGGGCGAGGTCGTATTGGAGCGGTCCGGTGAACAGCACGGCGTCGATGCTGCCCATGATCTTGCTGAGCTTCTCGTGCGTCTCGTTCTCGCCCGCGTGCGGCGCGCCGACGAGCCGCAGGGTGCCGGCCGTCGGCAGGGTCGCCCCGATGTGCACGATCTGCTCGACCAGATCATGAGGACCGACCACACCGATCGCGATCTTGGATCGAAGCCGCTCCACGTCACGCCCCTCGTCCGCCGAGCAACCCGGTGACGGTCCCCCCGAGCACCGCTGCTCTTTCCTCTTCCGTGAGTTGTGAGAACAGTATGCGGCCCAGCGACATCCGTAGATCGATGAAGGGGAAGTCGGAGCCGTACACCACGCGGTCCTGGCCCACCTCACGCACCATCCGCACGATGTCCGCCCCCGAGTTGTACGAGCCGCACACCTCCAGGATGACGCGTTCGTGCCGCTTGGCCACCTCGATGGCCTGGTCGATGCCGAGCGGCGTCACCCCGGAGTGCCCGGCAAGCACGGTCACGCCGGGATGGCGCGCGGCCACCTCGTCCACGTGGTGCAGGTCGTTGTACGGCGAGCCGCTGTAGGTGTGCGTGAGCACCGGGAACCGCGACGCCGCGGCGAACTCCCACACCGGCGCGTAGCGGGCGCCGGTGAGCGGGTAGTCGTGCAGGTCCGGATGGATCTTTATCCCGGCGAACCGGGGATCGTCCCCCCAGCGGGCCAGCTCCCCCTCCGGGTCCTGCCAGGGGTTGACCGTGAGGTAGCCGCTGAAGCGGTCGGGGGCCTGGTCGACGATCGCCGCCGTGGCGGCGTTCCCGGCCGCGGCGTCGAGCTGGATCGCGAGATGACTGGAGAGCACCGCGTGCGCCACCCCGCACCGGTCCATGACCCGCAGCATCCCCGCCGGGTCCGGGTCGGGGATGAAGAACACGCTGTACGGCCCCGCGTGGGCGTGCGCGTCCACGATGCGCGTCACGGTCTGCGGCCGCCGTTCCCACACCGCCTGTGCCAGCCGGTTCATGCCGCTCTGACCTCCTGCCCGATCAGCCGGCGGAGGTTGCCCCCGCCGATCGCCGCCACCTGGGCGTCGTCCAGCTCCGACCAGAGCAGCCGGGTGACCGCCTCCGCCGGATCGCGGTACGGCGCCCCGGTGCCGAAGACGAACCGGCCCGCTCCGAACCGTTCGACCAGCCATTCGAGCCCTCGGTGGGAGGACAGGTCGGCCAGTCCGACGTACACGTTCTGGGCGCGGTCGAGCACCCCGGCGATCTGCCGCAACATCCGGTATCCCGCGCCTCCGACGACGATGCGCAGCCGCGGATGCGCCCGCGCGACGGCCTCCGCGACCGGCCAGCCCGCCTGCCCCGCGTCCACGAGCAGCGGCAGCCGTACGGACGACAGGGCGTCCAGCACGGGGGCGACGTCGGGGCCCGCGAGGTCGTAGCCGTGGTCGGCGGGGAAGGCGCGCACGGCGCGGACCCCGGCGGCCACGGCGGCCTCGGCGAAGCCGGCGCCGATCTCGCCGCAGGTGTCGGGCAGCAGCACCCAGCACGGGCTCAGCCTGGGCTCCTCGGCGACGAGGCCGAGCAGCCCGCGGTTGCCGCGCGCGGGGTCGTGCAGCCAGGAGGTCATGTTCGTGACGAGTGCCCCCGAGACGCCGACGCGGTCCATGGCGGCCAGCAGCTCGGCCGCTGTCCCGCCGCCCACGTCGCGTCGCGGGTGGCGGCCCAGCATGGCGTCCGCGTCGATCAGGACCGGCAGGTCCTCACTCATCGCCGCCCCAGTGCTGGGAGCTCTCCCCCCGGCTCCAGCCGTACGCGCTGAACGTGTCGGTGGTGCCGTCGATCGTGACGCCGGACTCGGTCACGGTGACCTCGGGCGGTTCACCGTGGAAGGGGACGATGGCGACGGTGAACCTGCCGTCGCGTCTGCGCAGTCCCAGCGAGTGGATCTCGCCGTACTCCGCGGTGCGGGTCCGCTGGTCGGGGATGCGGGCGGGACCGTTCCCGTGGACGACCTCGTCGGGCGGGCCGGCCGGGACGACGAGGACGCGCCCGCTGACGTAGCCGGAGCCGTGCGGCCGCCACGGCTCCAGGCCGTGCAACTGCCAGATCGCCTCGGCGTCGATCGTGTCGGTGACCAGCCAGTACGACGGCTCGTCGCGGACGAAGACGATCCTGCGGTCGTGCCGCCGCGCGTAACCGTGGTGGTGGCCCGCGAAGACGTCGGCGTGCTCGCCCGTCACGAACAGGTCGAGCTCGGCCCGCCGGTCCTCGGTGTAGTCCTGGCCGGGCACCAGGAGCGTGTTGTGGCCGCGGGTGGCCTGGTACCAGTCGTAGTAGCCGGGGTCGTCGTACGACGGCGGCCCGCCGGCCTCCCAGGCCAGCGGCCCGTCCCGGTCGGCCAGCACGAAGTCGAGCGCGGCGTGGTGGCTGTGCGGCTCCAGCTCGTGACCGACGTACGGGCCGTAGTTGACGACCGCGTACAGGCCGGCGCTCCGCATGACCGCGTACGCGCTGGCGGCCAGCAGGTGGGAGCCTTCCGGCACGGCGACCTTCGGGCCCTTGGCGAGCAGCTCCGCCGGCCACACCACGCCGCTGTCCTGCAGGTGCGGGACCCAGCCGCCGGGCGCCTCCAGCGCGGCCAGCCACGCGTGCATGGCCGCGACCTTGGGATGCTCCGCGATCTCCGGGTCCAGCGCCACCGCGCGTTGCAACGACTCCAGGACCATGACGTGGTAGCCGGGCGAGCGCTCGTGGTGGCCGCCGTCGGCGCGCACGTCGCGTTCGAGGTGGTCGAGGATGCGCGCCCGCGCGACCCCCGCCCACGAGGCGGCCTCCGGGAGCTCCGGATAGAGGGTGGCGGCGTGCAGCAGCTCGCAGGCGCAGACGAACTGCCAGTTGCCGTGCCGGAACTCGTCGTGCTCCTCCGCCGCCCAGCGGGCGCCGCCGATGACGGTCTTGAGCATGCGCGCCCAGCACCCGTCGCTGAGCGCGGGCTCCTCGGCGAACACCGCGAGCGCCGCGTTGACGTGCATCGAACGGGCCCAGACGCCGAGGGAGTACCAAACGACGTCGAGCCCAGGCCAGTCGCCCTCGACCTGGTCCCTGGTGTCGTACCAGCGGGTGAAGAGGCGGTCCCACTCCTTGGCGTACACCGGGTCGCCCGTGCGGGCGTAGGCGGACACCAGGGGCATCATCCAGCGCAGGTAGTGGAAGCCGTACAGGCGGGAGCGGCCGCGGCTCCTGTCGAGGAAGTCGACCTCCTGGCCGATGAGGGCGTCCGCCGCCTCGACCTCGTCCCTGCCGAGGTCCCACAGCGGCTTGGGCCGGCGCCAGTGGCGGGTCTCCGCGACGCCGGCGGCGCCGAGCGCGGCCAGCAGGTCCTCGTCGCTGATGTGCCGCATGCGCGTCTCGTGGACGTGCGGCGGCTTCTCCACGTACGTCACAGCGTCACCGGCCGCCCGGTCCTGGCCGACTCGTGCGCGGCGGCGAGCACGGCGGTCACCTGACGGGAGCTCTCCACCGGGATGAGCGGCTCGGCGCCGGTGCGGGCGCAGTCCACGAAGTGGTGGATGGCGTCGCGGTAGGCGCCGGCGGGCTGACCGTGCACCACGCGCTGCAACATGTTGCGCGGGTAGCTGTAGGCCTTGGCGGTGGCCACCTGGATGTTCTCCTTCTGGCGGTCGAGCTGGATCACGCCGTCCTCGCCGGCGACGGTGACGTAGCTGTCCACCGTGGTGGGGAAGGTGTTGGGGTAGATCCAGGCCGACTCGAAGGTGGCGACGGCGCCGCGGCTGTAGCGCACCTGGATCTGCATCGCGTCGGGGGTGTCGATGCCCATGCCGCGCAGTTTCCCGTGGCGCGCGGTGGCGAACACCTCCACCGCCACGTCGTCGTACAGCCAGGTGACCAGGTCGATGTCGTGGCTGGACAGGAACCACGCGCACGTCGTCCGGTCCGCCCAGCCGATCATCTCGGTGGGGACGTAGATGGTGTCGTTCTTGCGCGCGTAGCCGACGACGGGCTCGCCGATCAGCGCCATCTGCTCCTTCGCCTGCGCGTACGCCGGCACCCAGCGGTGGTTGAACAGGCACATCGCCACCACGCCCGCCGCCCGGATCGCGGCGACGGCCCTGTCGGCGTCCGCCACGGTGGTGGTGAACGGCTTCTCCACCAGGATGTGCAGGCCGGCCTCCGCCGCGGCCACCATCACGTCGGCGTGCAGGTGGTCGGGCGTGGTGACCGACACGGCGTCGACCGTGCCGGAGGCGATGAGCGCGTGGTGGTCGGGGTAGACGGCGGCGTCGCCGAGCGGCCTGCGCGAGACCGCGGTGACCTCGGCGTCCGGGTGCGCGGCCAGCACTTCCGCGTGGCCGCGCCCCATGATGCCGGTGCCGACGATGCCGACCCTCAACTTAGGCAGCAAGGGCTTGGTTCCATTTCTCTTCGGCTGCGTCGAGCGCTTCCTGCGCGCTCTGGCTTCCCTGCAGGAAGCCCCTGACCTCCTCCAGGAAGTACTCGCCCAGCTCGGCGTCCTTGTCGGTGCCGAGCGGCTTGTACTGCAACTGGGGCAGGCCCTTCACGATCACCTGGCGGGCGGTGGCCATCGGGTCGCCGCCGGCGGCCTCGGTGAAGAACGGGTCCTTGGTCGAGGAGATCGTCGAGGGGTAGATCGGCACGATCTTGCAGAAGGCGAGCTGGTTGACGCCGTTGGTGAAGAACTTGATGAACTCGGCGGCGGCCTTCTTGTTCGTCGACGCCTTCGGGATGGAGAACGCCTGCTGCGCCAGCAACAGGTAGCCGCCGGCGTTCATCTTCACCGGCTCGGTGACGGCCAGGTCGTCGTAGACGTCGGGGGCGTTCTTCTGCGTGTTGAGCAGCTCGGCGGCGTTCGCCATGGGCTTGAAGGCGACCTGGCCGTTGTCGAGCGACTGCGGCAGCGCGCGGACGTCCTTGGAGATGGCGCCGGGCGCGATGCCCTTGCCGTCGTAGCTCTTCTTGAACTTCTCCAGCAGCGTCACGGCCTCGGGCGTGTTGAAGGTGGCCGTCTTCCTGTCGGCCGACAGCGGCTCGATCCCGTAGTAACGCAGCACGTTGACGTCGGGGATGCTGTTCATGCCGTGGACCTCGGTCTCCTGGTAGACCTGGTCGGCCAGCGCGAGGGCCTCGTCGAAGCTCGCGGGCGGGGCCTTCTCGTCGAAGCCGGCCTTCTCGACGACGGACTTGCGGTACATCGCGACGGGGGCGCCACCGTTGTACCACGGCACCGCGTAGAGCTTGCCGTCGAAGCGCAGCGGCTCGACCAGGTTGGGCTGGAAGTCCGCGAGCGCGGCCTGGTCGAAGTAGGCGTCGAGGGGTTCGAGCGAGGGCGTGAAGCGGCCCAGCTCGACGGAGTTGACGTTGACGGCGTCGGGCACGTCGCCGCTGGCCACGGCGGCGAGCAGCTTGGTCGCGCTCTCGGCGCCGGGCACGTCGACCCAGTTGACCTTCACCTTGGGGTGTTGCCGCTGGTACTCGGCGATGAGGCCGGTGATGTAGTCGCTGTAGTTCTTCTTCAGGTTGATCGTCCAGAACTCGACCTCGCCCTCGAAGGGCTGGCCGGCCGAGGCGGTTTGGGGGGCGCTGCTCGTGGTGGTGCCCGGCACGCATCCGGTGGCGAGGGATAGCGCGAGCGCACATGCCAGTAAGGCTCGACGAGACATGGACGAAACCTCCTCTTAATATGGCCGTCCTTTATCTCACTTTCGGCAGCGTGACAGTCTTTCGCAGTATTCGTCAATAGCCGGGCACTCTTGACCTGACTGGGCACCGATTATACGCTCCCTCCAAATTATGGCCGTCCCTTATCACTGCTTAGGATGGCACTAAGGATGTGATGCCTGTGGCCGCCACCCGGATGCCCGGACAGCGGTGGTACACCCCCTATCTGTTTGCGCTGCCCGCCCTCGTCCTGTTCGGGGTGTTCTTCGCCTGGCCGGCCGTCACCGCCATCCAGCTGTCGGTTCTCCACTACGACGTGGTCTCGCCGCCCACGTTCGCCGGGATGGACAACTTCACCCGCATGCTCGGCGACGAGCGCTTCTGGAAGTCGCTGCTCAACTCGCTGCTCTTCCTCATCGGGATGTTCCCGCTGCTCGTCGTGCTGCCGCTGCTGCTCGCCGTCCTGGTCAACCAGAAACTGCCGGGCATCAGGACGTTCCGGATGCTCTACTACCTGCCGGTCGTGACCTCGATGGTCGCCGTCGGCGTGGCCTGGGAGTACGTCTTCCACCAGCAGGGCGTGCTCAACTGGATGCTCACCGCCTTCGGGCTGCTCGACCAGCCGATCCAGTACCTGCTCGACCCCTTCTGGGCCCTGCCCGCGCTGGTGCTGGTCGAGGGCTGGAAGAGCATGGGGTTCTACATGATGATCTATCTCGCCGGCCTGCAGACGATCCCCACCAGCCTGTACGAGGCCGCGAAGGTCGACGGCGCCGGCGCCTGGGTACGGCTGCGCCGCATCACCGTCCCGCTCATGGCGCCCTACATCGCGGTGGCCTTCACCATGGAGATGCTCGACTCCATGCAGGCCTTCACCTCGATCTACGTCATGACCAGGGGCGGCCCGCAGGACGCCACGCTCACGCTCGGCTACTACATCTGGTCCGCCGCGTTCGAGCACTACGAGATGGGCTACGCCAGCGCCATGGGCCTGGTGCTCTGGGTGCTGATGATCGGCATGGCCGTGCTCAACCACCGGGTCAACAAGGGACAGGCGGTGGTCGCGTGATCCTGCGCAGAGCCGGGACGTACATCCTGCTGACGGCGATCGCCCTCGCTTTCGTCGGGCCGTTCCTCATCCTGCTGTCGGCCGGGCTCAAGCCCTCCCACCAGGCCGTCTTCTCGTTCCCGCCCGACGTCATCCCCAGGCCGCCCGTGCTGGACTGGGTGATCGAGGCGTGGACGGCCATCCCGTTCCCGCAGTACATGTGGAACTCGGTGATCTACGTCGCGATCACCGTGCCGGCGTACCTGATCGTGTCGGCGTTGTGCGCGTACCCGCTGGCGCAGATGCGGTTCAGGGGACGCAACCTGATCTTCTTCGCCATCCTGTCCACGATGTTCCTGCCCAGCGAGGTCATGCTGATCCCGCGCTTCATGGTGGTCTCGCAGCTCAGCATGGCCGACACCTTCGCGGGGGTGATCCTGCCCGGCATCCTGTCCGCGTTCGGGATCTTCCTGCTCCGCCAGACGTTCGCCGGGGTGCCGCGCGAGATCGTGGACGCCGCCCGCACGGACGGCTGCCACGAGCTGCGCATCTTCTGGCACGTCATGCTGCCGGCGGCCAGGCCGACCCTGGCCATCCTCGCCATCTTCGGCTTCATCTCGGTCTGGAACAGCTTCCTGTGGCCGCTGGTGGTGCTGAAGGACTCCGCCAAGTATCCGATCGCCCTGGGCGTCGCCTACCTCGCCGGCATCACCGGCACCGACGTCCGCTCCCTCGCGGCCGGCACGATCCTGTCGATCGTCCCGGTCGTGGTCGTCTTCATGCTCATGCAACGGCACGTTCTCGAAGGAATGCGCGGCGCGGTGAAGGGCTGACGCCCGCGCGGAAGGAGAAGCACCCGATGTTGACACGCAGGCAGTTCGGCTTAGGAGCGCTCGCCGCCGGCGCGCTCGCCCTGGCGCCGGCCACCCGGGCCCTCGCCGACGGATACGACTACACCTCCCGCGAGACCTTCGACCATTTCGACCGCACCTGGTACGCCGGCACCGGCGGGGAGCAGGCGGCGGGCACCAACGAGCACGGCGGGCTGGCGTGGGGCCAGTCCTACGCCCTGGCCGGTTTCGTCAGGATGTACGAGACCTACAAGGACACCCACTACCTGGACCGGGTGATCGAGACCGTCGACCAGATGCTGGCCAACCGCGACTCCGAGCGCGGCGTCACCGACTACAAGGGCCGATCGCTGCCGGCCTGGCGCGCCATGCATCCGTACACGCTGGGCAAGGTCACGCTGAACGACGCCGACGGGCGGCCGGCGCTGGAGGTGCGCAGCGCGGTGAGCTACGCCGACCTGACCACCGTGACCGTGCGCTCGGGCACGTCCGAGGGGCGGTTCACGCTGGAGGTACGCGGCAGGACCGGCACCACGTCGACCTTCGCCGACCTGACCATGGACCCGGCCTCGCCCGACTTCGCCCCCGACCGCATCCTGGCCGCGTATCCGTCGTCCATGCTGGTCACGGCCAAGGCGCTGGGGGCCGGGGTGCCGGCCGCGGGCAGCACGCCGCTGGTCTCCCAGCCGGTGGTCTTCACGGTGCACACCGGGATGATCACGTGGGGCATGGCGTCGTTCGCGCGGGTGGTGTTCGGGACGCCGACGCTGCGCTCTGTCCCGAAATATCGTGCGAAAGCGGAGGAATACCTTCAGGCGGTGCGCGACGCCGCCGCCGCGCACGACGACGAGTGGCGCCAGACCGACGACGGGTACGGCTACTTCGTCTGGAACAAGGGCACCCCCCTCGCCTACGACGGCACCGAGCAGCCGACCAACCAGTTCCTCGCGCTCGGCCAGACCTACGCCGAGATCTACGCCGCGACCGGCGACCGCTTCTACGGCGACCGGGTGCGGGCGCTGGCGCGCACGTTCGCCCGCGAGCTCAAGCCCAGCCCGAACGACGCCTACACCTGGTCGTACTGGCCGACGTTCGGCCACACCTACCGCGGCTTCACCAAGAGCCAGGAGATCTCCGAGTTCACCCCGTCGGGCAACGGCGCCCGGCAGATCGAGGACCTCAGCCACGGCGCCATCGACGTGGAGTTCGCCGTCCTCGCCTTCCGCAACCAGCTCGGCTTCAACGGCGCCGACATGGTCCGGCTCGCCCGCGCCTACACCAGGAACATGGCCACCACCGACCCGCAGGGGGTGCCGACCACGACGCTGCGCGTGGACGGCACCGGCGGCTTCGCGGCGGCCGGCCAGTATCTGCAGGCGCCCCGCTGGATGGCCCTGGCTCCCTGGGACGAGGCGCTGCACCCGCACGCCCTGTCCGTCTACGTCGGCCGTGATCTGCAGGTCGACCAGGGCTCCCACCTGCTGGGCGTGGCCTATCTCAACTGGGGCGCGCGCCGCTGACGCCGGCGGGCCCGGGCGCTCAGCGCGTGATGAGGCGGTACGGCTGACGGGGGCGACCCGCCTGCGTCGGCCGCACCGGGGGCAGTGCCCAGGCCAGGCCCTCCTCCACCAGGTGTTGCAGCACCCTCCTGGCGCTCCTGGGCGCGAGGCCGAGGATCTCGGCGACGGTCTCGGCGTCGACCACCACGCAGCCGGGGCCGAGCCGCTCGACCAGCCGGTCGCGGATCCTCACCGCCCGGGAGCCGGGCTCCCTGGCCCCCCGGCGTCCGGGCTCCCTGACCGTGCCGGGGCTGCCGCCCGTGCGAGCGCCGGCACGCCCGTGCGCGGGCAGCGGCAGCGCCACGCCGTCGCCGTCCACCAGGAACGCCGCCACCCCCGCGGCGCGGGCCCGGTCGAGCGCGGTCGCGGCGTGGGCGTCGGCGTCCCTGGCCGTGCCGCCGAGACCGAGGCCGCACACCACGTCGAGACCCACGTCGGCGCGCACCCGGTCGACGAACGGCGCCGTCCGGAAGCCGTCGGTGACCCGCGACAGCGCCCCCGCCGTGGTGATCAGGGCGTAGGCGTGCTCCTCGCGCGGCACGACCGTGGCGCCCATCAGCCGCGCGTCGGCCAGCAGCGACCGGTGCAGCAGCAGCCTGAGCTCCTGCTGCCGGTAGTCGCCGGCATCGGCGGGGCCCGGCCTGGCCACGGGCGACACCAGCGCGATCGCGATCTGCGACTCCCGCGCCCGGTGGCCCGCACCGAGCAGCGCGGCGGTGTCGATGGCCCGGCGCACCGTGCTCGCGGCGGGGGTCATGCGCAGCACCGGCACCCCGTCGGCCGTCAGCCTGGTGGCGACGGTGCGGACGGTGGTGAGGGCCGCCGTGGTGGCGCCCTCCCGGTGGAGACGCCCGTGGAAGCCGGCGAAGCCGCGCACCGAGTCGGGCCCCAGGTATTCGCGGACGTGCACGCCCGCCGTGGGCAGGCCGATCTCGTCGTACGCCTCGGCGACCTCGGCGGGCGCGATGGAGTCGATGCTGACCCGAGCCGGGTCGACGCCCTGCCCCAGCGCGCCGCGCAGCAGCGCCGCGTAGAGCCCGGCCCCGCTCACCGGCACGTACGTGGCCGGGACGTCAAGCTCGCCCGCCTGCGTGGCCAGGTCGTACTGGAGCGGGCCGGTGAACAGCACCGCGTCGACGCTGCCGGTGATCTTGCTGAGTTTCTCGTCCTGGGAGGCGCTCACCAGCCGGAGCGTCGCCGCCGTCGGCAGGCCCGCACCGACGTGCACGATCCGCTCCACCAGATCGTGCGGGCCGACCACCCCGATGGCGATCCTCGATCGCAGCCGCTCCACGGCACGCCCCCCGAGACCGTTCCTCAGCCGTTGCGGAACGCGTCCGCCGCCCGGAGCAGGACGTCGTTCGCCTCCGGGGTGCCGATCGAGACGCGGACACCGTCGGGCGGGTACGGCCGCACGGCGACGCCCGCGGCGGCGCACGCGTCGGTGAAGGCGAGCGTGCGCTGCTCGTCGTCGAAGCGCAGCCAGACGAAGTTCGCCTCGGTCGGCGGGACCGTCCAGCCCTGCTCGACCAGCGCCTCGCGCACCCGCGTGCGCTCCTTGACGACCTGCTCGACCCGCTCCAGCAGCTCGTCCTCCGCCTTCAGCGAGGCGATGGCGGCGGCCTGGGCGAGGTGGTTGACGGCGAACGGCACGATCGTCTTGCGGACGGCCGCCGCCACCGGCTCCTGCGCGATCATGTAGCCGACGCGCAGCCCGGCCAGCCCGTACGCCTTGGAGAAGGTGCGCAGCACGACCACGTTGGGCCGGTCGCGGTAGAGGGTCAGGCCGTCGGGGACGTCGGCGTCGCGCACGTACTCGTGGTAGGCCTCGTCGAGCACCACCAGCGTGTGCTCGGGCACCCGGTCGAGGAACTCCGCCAGCTGCGACCGGCGCGCGGCGACGCCGGTGGGGTTGTTCGGGGTGCAGACGAACACGATGCGGGTGCGGTCGGTGATCGCCTCGGCCATCGCGCCGAGGTCGTGCTCCTCGCCCGCCAGCGGCACCCTGACCGACGTCATGCCCGCCAGGTCCGACAGCAGCGGGTAGGACTCGAACGACCGCCAGGCGTACACCGACTCGGTGCCGGGATCGGCGACCGACGTGAGCAGCTGCTGCACGATCGTGACGGACCCGGGGCCGAGCGTGACGTGGCCGGTCGGGACGTCGTGGCGCTCCGCGATGGCCTCCATCAGCCGCATGCTCGTCGGGTCGGGATAGCGGTTGACCTCGCGCGCCGCTTTGGCGATCACCTCGACCACGGAGGGCAGGGGCTCGTAGGGCGACTCGTTGGAGGACAGCTTGTACGACCGCCCGCCGGCCGGCGCGGCCACGGACTTGCCCGGCTTGTAAGGGGCCACGGTGTCGAGGATCTTGCGGAAACGAGGCATGGCCTAACCATAAAAGGAGCGGCTCGGTGCGGCATCACCCAGGTGGGCCGCGGGCCCGGGTCAGTCTCTGAGGCTGCGCAGCATCGGCGGGTGGAGCAGCTCGGCGGGGCCGCGGCGGTAGAGCTTGGCGGGCCGGCCGCCGTCGCGGGTCGTCGTCTCGCCGGTCTCCACCAGGAAGCCCTCGGCCTTGGTGACCTTGCGGTGGAAGTTGCGCGGGTCGAGCCGGCGGCCCCAGACGATCTCGTAGACCCGCCGCAAATCGGCCACCGTGAACTCGGGCGGGCAGAACGCCGCCCCCAGCGAGGTGTACTCCAGCTTGGCACGGGCGCGTTCGATGCCGTCGAGCATGATGCGGCGGTGGTCGAAGGCCATGACGGTCAGGGCGTCGACCGGCTGCCAGCTCATGTGGGCCTTCTCCGAGGCCGGCAGGTCGGGGGCGAGACCGAGGTAGGCGACGCTCAGCACGCGCTGGCGGGGGTCGCGGTCGGGGTAGCCGTACGTCTGGAGCTGCTCCAGGTGCACCGGCGCCCCCGGGAGGCCGGCGCGCTCGGCGAGGATGCGGTGGGCGGCGGCCGGGAGGTCCTCGTCGAGCTGGATGAAGCCGCCGGGCAACGACCAGCGGCGCAGGAACGGCGGGCTGTCGCGCCGCCACACCAGGGCGCTCAGTGCCTGGTTACGGACGGTGAGCACGACCAGGTCGACGCTGACCGGGACGCTCGGGACCATGGACGGCACGTTACACGGACCTCCCACCACCGGCGAACCACGCGATCAGGCGGCTCAGGTGAGGATGCGGACGTGTAACGGCTCGGTGCTCTCCTGGCCGGACGGCAGGCGCACGCTGATCCGCACCCACTCCCCGGTCTGCACCTGACTCCAGTCGAACGGCACCCACGCGGTCGCCATGCCCTCGGGCAGCTCGCCCTCGATCGGGTTCTCGTCCAGCCAGCCGACGGACGCGACCACCAGCTCCTTCGTGCCGCCCGACCACTGCAGGGTGACGGTGCTGTCCTTGAGGTTGTAGCCGCGCACCTCGACGCCGTCCTGGACGTCGCGCGGCGTGCGGATGGCGTCGACGGCGATCGGCCGCTGCCAGTCCCGGAGGATCTCCGTCTCCAGCGACGGCTCGCCGCAGGTCATGAAGTCGCTCCACATGTAGGAGACGATCTTCTGGACGTATCGCCCGGCCATCGTCACCGCCTGGTCCAGGCGCTTCTTGTCGGTCTTGCCGCGCGTGCCCGTCGGGGCGCACGGCCGGTCGCCGGACGGCTCGAACGCCTCCACGTTCGCCCACAGCTGCACCTGGTATCCGGCGTCGAGCAGCTCCTGCCGGGCCGCGGCCATCTCGCGGTAGTAGTCGCGCGTGGACCCGTGGTAGGCGGTGTCGTACGTCGCCTCGCCCACCACCGGCCGCAGCCGCTCGTCCACCTCCTGGTCGCGCTCGTCGGGCCAGAACAGGCCGACCTTGCCGGTGCCCCGGCTGTCCTGCGGCGCGATGATCCCGACCCCGGTCTTCACCAGGGCCTTGAACCCCTCGGCAACCTGCCGGGGCGTCCGGCCGAAGGCCACCCGTTTGCGCGCGTCGAGGTAGGGGCTGATCAGGATGGGCTTGCCGGGGAGCTCCTGCTCGACGATCGTGTGCTGGTCGGAGTAGACGTCCAGCGTCGGATTGTCCGCCAGCGTCTCCGACATCTGCACCTCGAACGGCTGGTAGACCCCGCCGAGCGAGGGGCGGTCGGCGAAGCGCACGCCGTAGTCCTGCAGGATGCGCCGCGTCAGCGTGGTCAGCGTGCCGAGGTGGCGCGGCTCGGCCTTGGTCGGCGTCCTGGAGTCGCGGGGGGCCAGCGGCAGCGCGGGGAAGACCCGCATGCCGAACTGGTCGCCCAGGTCGAGCAGTTCGCCCAGGCTGTCGTTGGGCGAGCCGGCTATGAGGATCATGTCGTACGAGTCGGGCTTGCCGGTGAAGTCGCAGGTGGCGTCGTCGGAGCCGTCGGGCTGGGTGAGCAGGCGGTAGTAGATCCGCTTGCCGATCGGGATGGCGTGCTCCATCTCGGGGCAGCGGAACACGTCCGGGCCGAACGACTCGTCGGTCCTGTAGACGTACATGCGGCCGATCCGGTTCTTCGGATTGGCCTCCTTCAGATCACGCATGGCGGCGTCGTGGCAAGTCAGGCCGTCCTCCTCGCACGCCTCGTAGAGGGGGTCGACGGTGCCGTCCTTGGCCAGCACCTCCCCGTCGTCGGAGACCGTGCGGTACTGCAGGCCCCAGCCGATCCGGATGATCGTGTCGCCGCCGACGCGGTGGATCTCCTGGAGCTGCTTGCGCCAGGTGCACGGGTTGGACGTCGGGGTGATCCAGTAGCCGGTGACGGCGTAGGGGGCGGCCTCACCGGTGTCGAACGTTCCACAGGGGTCGGTGAACTCGCTCACCCGAGGGGTCGGGAACGTCCTCGACGGCGTCGGCGCCGCCTTGGAACCGGCCTCCTTCGCGGGCTCGTCGGACGAGTCCGGCAGCACGATCATCACGGCGGCCACCACGGCCGCCACCACCGCGCCCACGACCAGGAAGAGCCAGCGCACGTTCAGGAAACCCAACCGCCCTCGTGTGATTCAGTGCTTGACCCCGGCCCAGGCCTCCAGCTGGGAGACGAACCGCTTCGCGGAGTTGGGCCAGTGATGGTTGGCGCGGGCGGCCGCGTAGCCACGCGCGCCCTGGGCCTGCCGCTCGCGTACGTCGTCGCGGAGCGTCAGCACGGCCTGCGCCACCGCCTTCGGGTCCTGCCAGGGCACCACGACGCCGCTCTCGTAACGCTCGATCAGCTCGACCGCGCGGGGCGACGGCGTGGTGATGACGGGGATGCCGTGAGCCATGTACTCCACGATCTTCGTGGGCATGGAGTGCCGGTAGTTCGGCTCGTCATGCAGCAGCGACAGCCCCGCCAGCGCCCCGTCGAGCCGCTTGAGCGCCTCGTCGTTGGGCATGAAGTCGCGCCACTCCAGCAGGCCGTCGTGCACGGCCTGGTTGAGCATCGGACGGCTCTGCTGGTCGGCGTAGCCGATCAGCTCCACCGTCACGCGGTACGGCTGCAGCAGCCGGGCCACCTCGACCGCCTCGAACACGCCCCTGGCCCTCGACAGCCAGCCCAGGTAGACCACGCGGTCGTCGCCCGGGGGCGTCACCGAGTCGGGCACCCAGGTCTCGTTCGGCACGATGAGGTGGGCGTGCTTGAACCGGCCCGCGTACGCGGTCTCGGCCAGCAGCAGGTGCATGTGGCGCTCGGCGGTGCCCTCCAGCAGCCGGGCGAGGAAGCGCACGGGCGGCCGCAGCGGCGCCGGCAGCCACGGCTTCAGCGACAGCGTGGCCGGGGTGTCCTCGTGGACGTCCCACACCACGGGCGGCCTGTTGCGCACGCCCCACACCGCGAACAGCAGCTCGGGGTCGTGGATGAGGACGAGGTCCACCTTGTCGCGCATGCGCTTGAACAGCCGGCGCGCGGCCCACACCGCGGCGACCCGCTTACGCTGGGCGGCCCGCGGGAGATCGACGCCGGTCACCCACGGCCGGGGGACGACGCCGTGAGCCGTGTAGGACGCGGCGTACGTGACCTCATGACCGGCATCCACGAGGGCACGGATCTGCCTGTGCAGAATCCTCGCGTCCTCGGGGTTATGCACCACCGTCATGACGAGCACGTGCACTGCGCGCAGCCCTCCGTCGCTACAGCCGCTCGACGCGTTCACCCTCGGCGAGGACGCCGCGGGTGTCGAGCACGAGCCTGGCCTTCGCCTCGACCATGTCGAGGTCGAAAGCGGCGTGCTGCTGCAGGAGCAGCGTCACGTCCGCGTTGATCACGGCCTCGGCCAGATCCTCCTCACGCGGCACCGGGGTGCCGTCCACCGACCACTCCTTGACGTACGGATCCACGAACGAGAGCTCGGCGCCCAGCTCCAGCAGCGCACGCGCCACGGGAAGAGCTGGGGTCTCACGCTCGTCGGCGATGTCCGGTTTGTAAGTGACGCCGAGCATAACGACCTTTGCGCCGTTCACGGGCTTCTTATGCCGGTTCAGCAGCCGCTGCACTCGGTTGACCACGTACGAGGGCATCCGCTCGTTGATCTCCTGGGCCAGCTCCACGAACCGGAACGGGTAGCCCAGCTTGCGCACCGTGTACGACAGGTACGACGGGTCGACGGGGATGCAGTGGCCTCCGACGCCCGGCCCCGGCAGGAACTTCTGGAAGCCGAACGGCTTGGTCGCGGCGGCCTCGATCGACTCCCACAGGTCTATGCCGAGCTCGTCGCAGAAGATCGCCATCTCGTTGACGAGGGCGATGTTGACGTGCCGGTAGGTGTTCTCCAGCAGCTTGGCCATCTCGGCCTCACGGGTGCCGCTGACCGGCACCACCTGCTCGATGAACTGCCCGTAGAACGCCTTCGCGCGGTCCCGGCAGGTCGCGGTGTAGCCGCCGACGACCTTGGGCGTGTTGCTCAGGCCGAACTTGGGGTTGCCCGGGTCGATCCGCTCGGGCGAGAAGGCCAGGTGGAAGTCCTCGCCGGCGACGAGACCCGAGTCGCTCTCCAGCGCCGGCCTGACCACCTCGTCGGTGGTGCCGGGCCAGGTGGTCGACTCCAGCACGACGAGCGTGCCCTTGGTGAGGTTGCGCGCCACGGTGCGGGTGGCGCCCTCCACGGCCGACAGATCGGGACGGTGGTCCTCGTCGAGCGGGGTGGGCACGCAGATGACGATCGTGTTGCTCCTGCTCAGCACGGACTCGTCGAGCGTGGCGCTGAACCCGTTGGCCAGCATGTGATCGAGGTCGGCGTCGGTCAGGTCATCGATGTAGGACTGCCCGGCGTTGAGTGCCTCGACCTTGACGGGGTCGACCTCCACGCCGACGACCCGCAGACCGGCAGCCACCGCCTCCTTGGCGAGCGGCATGCCGACGTAGCCCAAACCGATGACAGCCAAGTCGATTTCTGTCACAGCTGTGCCTTTGGGAGCCGGAAACAACACTTCATGGTCGCAAAGGTTATCTCAAGTCCACCTAGCTCACGCCTAATGCGACCGAACCCGTCATGAGAGACAGACAACATGGAGGTCAACGATCCGTAAGCGATCGGTAGAGAGCTCGGTAGGTTTCGGCGACGCGGCTCCACGTGCGCTTCGCCGCGACCTCCGCGCGCCCGGCCTCGCCCATCTCAGCGCGCCTGGCGGGGTCCTCCCGGAGCCCGGCGAGCGCCTTGGCGAGCGCGGCCGGATCGCCCGGCGGCACCAGCAGACCGGCGCCGTCCGAGCCGACGAGCTCGGACAGGGCGGGCAGATCGCTGAGCACGACGGGCTTGCCGAGCGCCATCGCCTCAACGGGTTTCAATGGCGTAACGAGTCGGCATACGCGCAGATCCTCGCGCGGGCAGGCGAAGACGTCGATCGCGTCCTGGGCCTGCAGAGCCTCGTCGGGGCCGACCCGGCCGGGCAGGATCGCATCGCGCAGGCCCAGCTCGTCGACCAGCTCCAGCAGGTTCTCGCGCTCGGTGCCGTCGCCCACGATGAGCACCCGCACAGGCGTGTGGTCGTCGCGCAGCAGTGCCGCCGCCCGCAGCAGGGTGGCGAACCCCTCGTAGGCCACGATGCTCGACACCGACCCGACCACGAGCTCGTCGTCGCCGATCCCGTACGCGCGCCGGAACGACGCTCCGTCGTAGTCGGCCGTGAGCAGGGAGTCGTCGACGGCGTTGGGCGCCAGGTGGATCTTCTCCCTGGGCACGCCGCGTTCGACGATCTCGGTCGCCATGGTCTCGGCCAGCGTGACGACCGCGTCGGCCTCGCGCATCAGGAACGCCTCGCGCTCGCGCTGGAGCAGGTGACGCTGGCTGCCGACCCTGATCGGGTCACGCGAGGCCCAGGTCTCCTCCAGGAAGCCGCGCACCTCGTAGACGAACGGGGTGCCCGTGCGGTCGCGCACGGCGTGGGCGATGGAGCCGTTGCGGTGGTCGGTGGCGGCGTGCAGGATCTGCGGGCGCAGCTCGGTCACGATCCTGGTGACCGCGTCGGCGCCCCTGATGATGCGCCCCTGGGTCTCGAACGGCATCTCGCCGTGCCCGTCCGGCAGCAGCCGGTGGTAGGGGATGCCGTCGATCTCCTCGTACGGCGCCGCGTCGGCGTGCCCCTGCAGCATCGGCCAGCCCCAGCTGGTCACCACGTGCGGGTCGATGCCCGCGGCCTTCTGCGAGGTGACGATGCGGTGGGTGCGCACGGTGTAGCCGGCCTGCGTGTACGGCAGCGCGTTCGTGACCACGTGCAGGACGCGGTCCTTGACCCGGCTGAGGATGGCGACCTTGGGCGCGGGCGGGATCGGGTCGGGGCTGATCGCGGCCAGCTCACCGCGGTAGTAGGCCGCCCTGCGCTTGACGAACGGGTATTTGGTGTGCGCCTCGAGCAGCTCGGCGGCCTCAGTGACGCGACCGGCGTCCCAGGCGAGCTTGGCGTCGTTCCACGGGCCCTTGACCACGCGCATGCCGAGCTTGCGGACGATGCGCCGCGCCCGGCGGGCGGTCGGCCAGGCGACGCTGCCCACGACGGGACGCAACCGGGGCGGGAGCGCCTCGGCCGCTGCCTGGGCCACGCGGACCGGGTCGGACTTCACCTTCGTCGCGACCACGCGGGAGACGATGATCGGGTGCCGGGCGAAGCCCTTGAGGAGCCCGGCGACACCGGCGCGGGCGGACTTCGCGGAAACCCTGCCGGGGGCGCGGGGGGAGTCTTGACGACTGGCGTCGGATGCCACGCCGTGACCGTACCATAGGCAACGTTTTTCCCCTTCCGCTATGAAAGGCGAGGTCAATGAGGGAGAACCCCCTGGTCCTGCACGTTCTGGGAGCTCGTCCCAATTTCGTGAAAGCGGCCCCGGTGGTGCGAGCACTCGGTGAACTCGGCGTGCGGCAGGGCATCATCCACACCGGTCAGCACTACGACGCGCTGATGTCCGACGTGTTCTTCGCCGACCTCGGCCTGCCCGAGCCGATCGCGAACCTCGGCGTCGGCTCCGGCAGCCACGCCAAGCAGACCGCGGCCCTCCTCGTCGGCCTGGAGGAGGTCGTCCAGGAGCACGAGCCCGACCTCGTCGTGGTCTACGGCGACGTCAACTCCACGCTGGCCGCCATCCTCGTCTGCGCCAAGCTCGGCGTCCCGACCGCGCACGTCGAGGCCGGTCTGCGCTCGTACGACCGGGGGATGCCGGAGGAGGTCAACCGGGTCGTCACCGACGCCCTGGCCGACCTGCTGTTCGCGACCTCGCCGGAGGCCCTCGCGTACCTGGCCGCAGAGGGCGTGCCCGCCGCCAAGGTGCACCTCGTGGGCAACCCCATGATCGACAGTCTCTTCGCGGCGCTGCCGTCGCTCGACCCGGCGCCCGTGGTCGAGCGGCTCGGCCTGCCGGCCCGCTACGCCGTCGCGACGCTGCACCGGCCCGCCAACGTCGACACCGCCGAGGCCGCCAAGGAGCTGGTGGACGCGGTGCTGGAGGTCTCGCGGCGGGTCCCCGTCGTCGTGCCGATCCACCCGCGCGGCAAGGCCCGGCTGGCCGCGGCCGGGCTCGTCGACGGCGAGACGGTCAAGGTCGTCGACCCGCTGGGCTATGTGGACTTCCTCTCCCTCGTGCGCGGCGCCGCCCTGGTGGTCACCGACTCCGGCGGCGTGCAGGAGGAGACGACCATGCTGGGCGTCCCGTGCCTGACCGTCCGGCCCAACACCGAGCGGCCGATCACGGTCACGCACGGCACCAACCGCCTGGTCACGCCCGCCCTCCTGCCCGCGGCGGCGGACAAGGCGCTGGCCGACGGAGCCGTCACGCCGGCCGGCGAGCTGCCGGTGCTCTGGGACGGCAAGGCCGGGCCGCGCATCGCCACGGTGATCTCCGCCTGGCTGAAGGGCGACAACCTCGCCCCTGCCTCTCAGGCCGAACGCCAGGAATAGCGGCCGAAACCGCCGTACTATGACATACCTCCGCTAAGCGATAGGCGTATCACCATGGCCGAAACCCCCGAAGAGCCCACTTTCCAGCGGCTCGGCCCCGTCAACTGGCTGCCCGAGGATCGCAAGCTCGTCGAGCGGTACGAGGCGGAGCTGCGGGAGCTGCGGCGGCGGCTGGAGATCGCCGAGGCCAAGGCCGCGTACGCGAGCTGGAAGCTGGAGGCCACGCAGGCCAAGCGGACGTACAAGCTGGGCGAGGCCCTCGGCTCGAAGAGTCCGGGGAAGATCGTCGAGGCGGTCCGGTCGAAGCAGAAGGCGCCCAAGCCGCCCATCCCCGTCACCGAGGCGATCGAGGCGGCCAACCACCGGCCACCGCTGGTGGAGGTGCCGCCGGTGAAGTGGCCGGCGGGGCCGGTCAACCGGCCCGACCTGAAGGTCGCGGTGATCCTGGACGACTTCTCCAGGATGGCCTTCCGCTACGAGTGGGACCAGATCGAGTTCGGGCTCAAGGACTGGCCGGAGATCTTCGCGGAGAAGCGTCCCGACCTGCTGTTCTGCGAGTCGGCCTGGCACGGCAACCAGGGCCGCTGGCGCTATCAGATGACCGGCACCAACGCCCCGAAGGAGCCGCTGCGCGACCTGGTGGCCTGGTGCAGGCAGGAGGGCATCCCGACGGTCTTCTGGAACAAGGAGGACCCGCCGAACTTCGACTTCTTCATCGACACGGCGAAGCTGTTCGACTACGTGTTCACCTGCGACGGTGACATGCTGCCGAAATATCGGGAGATTTTGGGACACGACCGGGTGGACGTGTTGCAGTTCGCCGCCCAGCCCCGCGTGCACAACCCGATCCAGCAGAACAAGGGCCGCCTGCACGACGTGGTCTTCGCCGGAATGTACTTCCGCGACAAGCACCCCGAGCGCCGCGAGCAGATGGAGACCGTGCTCGATCCCGTCAGGGAGCTCGGCCTGCACATCTTCGCCCGCAACGGCGAGGTCGACGAGAAGTACGCCTGGCCGGAGAAGTACCGGCCGCACATCGTGGGCGAGCTGCCCTACGACCAGATGCTGGCCGCGTACCGGATGTACAAGGTCTTCTTGAACGTCAACTCCGTGCTCGACTCGCCGACCATGTGCGCGCGGCGCGTCTTCGAGCTGTCGGCCTGCGCGACCCCCGTCGTGTCGGGGTGGTCGCGGGCCATCGAGGAGACGTTCGGCGAGCTGCTCCCGATCGCGCGCGAGCCGATCGAGTCGTACAACCAGGTGCTGCACCTGCTCAACAGCCCCGAGCTGCGGGCCAGGATGGGCCACCTGGCGATGCGCGAGGTGTTCGACAAGCACCTGTTCTCCCACCGGGTGGACCAGATCCTGCAGGACCTCGGCCACCGGGTCGAGCCGCGCTCACGGTCGATCTCGGTCGTGCTGCCCACCAACCGCGCCGCGCAGATCGAGCACGCGATCTCCTCGGTGGCCAAGCAGCTCCATCGCCCGCTCCAGCTCGTCATGGTGCTGCACGGCCTCGACATCGACCCGGTCGTGGTCGCCGACAAGGCCCGCATGGCGGGCATCACCGACGTCGTCGTGCTGCCCGCCGACGCCTCGCTGTCGCTGGGCGCCTGCATGAACCTGGGCATCGCCGCCGCCGAGGGCGAGCTGATCGCCAAGATGGACGACGACAACCTCTACGGCGAGCACTACCTGTCGGACCTGGTCAGGGCGTTCGACTACTCCGACGCCGAGCTGGCCGGCAAGGGTGCGCACTACGCGTACTTCGAGGGCGGCAACACCACGATGCTGCGCCTGCCCGGCCTGGAGCACCGCTACTCCTGGCTCGTGCAGGGCGGCACGTTCCTCGGCAAGGCCGACCTGTTCCGCTCGTACCGCTTCGCCGACATCACCCGGGGCGAGGACACCCACCTCGTACGGCGGCTGAAGGAGGACCGCGTCAAGATCTACTCGGCGGACCGCTTCAACTTCGTCTACTGGCGCAGCGCCGACACCTCGATGCACACCTGGCAGGCCGACCACATCAAGCTGACCAGGAACGCTCAGTTCGCCTTCGTCGGCCGCCCCGATGACCACGTGCTCATCTGACGAGCGCTAGGCGGTCGCCTTCGCCAGGTTCTGGTCGGCGAGGCGGGCCAGCTCGTACAGGCCCTGCGGCTTGACCTGCTGTCCGACCACGAGCATGCTCATGACCACCGCGCCGCGCCTGATCATGACCGAGCCGATCTGGGCGTTGTTCTTCTCGCCCGCGGCCGTCGTGAGGTAGGCCTGCGACTCGTCGCCCTTGACCGGCATCTTCAGGGTGCGCGTCCGGTAAGTGACTTTCGTGCCGCCGACGTCGGCGGTGTAGCTGGCGCACTGCTTCGGCAGCGGCGCGGGGAAGGCCGGCGCCGGGAGCGACACCACGGCCTGCGTGATCGAGCCCCGGTCGGCGGAGAACGCGACCACCGCGGCGGGCGACTTCGCGACCTCGGGCCTGGCGGCGTCGAGCTGGGCGGCGCCGGCGCACTCCGGGCGCTCGGCCTTGGCGTGCCGTAGCGCCTCCATCCCCTGCTGCGTCGACTTGAGCGAGCCGAACGCGCCCACCTCGGGGCCGTACGCGATGCTCATGCCCTTGGGCACCGGCAGCAGGGCGGCGCGCAGCTTCGCGGTCTCGGCGGCCGACGGCTGGGCCGGGGTGGCCGAGGCGGCGGGTTCGGGAGCTTCTCCCGAGGAGCATCCGGCGAGGACGAGGGTGGTCAGAAACACGCCGGAAACAGCCTTGCGCATGGCTTCTCCAATTCGACTCTGGCGGCTCACTCTTGCGGCATTGTGCAAAACGCTAGAGGACACGGAGAGTAACGGGCTGGACAACGCCGCTATTCGCGTAATTCAACGGCTTCACGAACGATTTCCGTTTTGGCGTGCTTATTGCCGCACTCCACGCGGCGACTCGCCTGCTCGAAGCCGTCCCCGCCCTCCTGCCGCTCTCCCTCCATCCCGTGCGACAGAACGGCTTGTCGGGGCGTTCTCCGCGGCGGACTGTAAAGGCGGATGTCAGAAACGACAGGGCATTCCTCGTAACAGGTCACGCAAAATGTCGTCGAACCGCTGCGCGTCCATGCGCGGCTTTTCGCCCGGGCTGCTGATGATCGCGCCATGAGCTTGACTCCGCGCGATCTCGGGCTGGATCGCCCCATTTCTCGCCGGGATCTCTTCGACGGGATCGCCCTGGCCTCCCTCGGGAGCGCCCTTGGGCCCGTGCCGGCGGCGAGGGCCGCGTCCACGCCGTTCGCCGTACGAGGGGACACCGCCGAGGCGCTCAGTGTGCCGCACGCGCTGCGGGACGGCCGTTTCTGGGAGCACGCGGGCGCGCCCGAGCCCACCGGGGAACGCTACGACCTCGTGGTGGTGGGCGGCGGGCGCGCCGGGGTGAGCGCGGCCAACGGGTGGCTGCTGCGCCACCCGTCGGCGCGCGTGCTCGTGCTCGACAACCACGACGAGCTGGGTGGTCCGCGCCCGCCGGTGCGGGCCGCGGGGCCCGACGCCGTGATGTGCGACGCGGAGAGCTTCGGCGCCGACACCCTGGTCACGACGGCCTCGCCCGGCTGGATCGGCAGGCTGCCGATCGCCGAAGCCGCCCGGCGGGACCTGCTCAGGTTGCACGAAGAACCGCCCGACTGGTTCCCCGGGCTGAGCGCGGAGGCCAAGCAGGAGCGGCTTGCGGAGCTGACGTACTCGCGGTTCCTGCGGGAGGTGTGCGGGGCGCACCCCGACGTGGAGCGGTTCTGCCGGACCATGCCGAGCCGCGACTGGGCCTACGACGCCCGGGCGTTCGGGGCGATCGACGCCTGGGGCACCGGTTACCCGGGGTTCGGCGGGCTGGGGCTCGACCGGGACAAGCCGTCCCGCTACAACTCGCCCACCGTGCGGCGCGACTGGCACGGCGAGGAGCCCGCCGCCGCTCCCGCCCTCGACGGCCGGGCGCTGCTGCGCCTGTCGAGCCCGGTCGTCTCGGTACGCGACGGCGTCAGCGCCGCCACCGTCGGCTACTTCGACGGCGACCGGGTCGGCACCGTCGAGGCCGGGGCGGTGATCCTGGCGTGCTGGAGCGCGGTCGTGCCGTACCTCGTGCCGGAGCTGCCCGAGGAGCGGCGGCGGGCGCTGCGGCAGGTCGTCAGGGTGCCGGCGCTGCACACCACCGTACGGCTGCGCGACCCGGGGGCCTGGCGGCGGCTCGGCGTCGAGCGGGTGCGCTGGACGGGCGCGTACTGGTGCGCCACGGAGTTCGCGCCGCCCGACTCCGTGCGGCTGGTGGCCACGCCGTGCCGGTCGGAGCTGGGGCCCGACGCGGGCTCCGCGGCCGGCCGGCGGGAGCTGATCAGGACGCCGTACGACGTGCTGGAGCGGACGATCCGCGACCAGCTGGCCCGGCTGCTCGGGCCGGTCGGCTTCGACCCGGCCGGGGACATCCTGGAGATCACCGTGAACCGGCGGGGGCACGCGTACCCGCCCGAGCACTGCCGGCCCTGGCACGCCTACCACCCCGACGGGCCGTTCCCGGCGGACGCGGCCCGCGGGCCGTTCGGCAGGATCGCCATCGGCGGCTCGGACTCGGTGCCGGCGGCCCGCGCCGACGCCGCCGTGCTGGCCGCGCACAGGGCCGTGGCGGAGCTCGCCCGGTGAGCACGGGGAGCTCGGGAAGCACGGGAACTCCGGGCAGCTCGGGAAGCACCGTGAGCAGCGTGAGACGGCCGTGGTTGCGGATCTTCCTGACCGGGCTCGTCCTGTGGGTGGCCAGCGTGGTCGTCACGTCCTGGACGCTCAACCCCAACCTGGTGCCGACCGTGGTGCTGCTCGGCAGCTTCCTGGTCCCCGTGACGTTCGTGGCCTGGGCGTACGGGCAGGGCCGCTCCCCCACCGTGACGGTGGAGCGGATGTTCGTCGCGTTCGTGGTGGGCGGCGTGCTGGGCGTGCTCGGCGCCTCGCTGCTGGAGAGCTGGCTGGTGCGGCCGTCGATCGTGATGTTCCTGCTGGTCGGCCTCATCGAGGAGGCCGCCAAGCTGGCCGCGCTGATGGTCGTCACCCGGCACGCGGTCAAGCGCTCGATCCGCGACGGCGTGGTGCTCGGCGCCACCGTCGGCTTCGGCTTCGCCGCCTTCGAGAGCGCCGGGTACGCCTTCAACGCCCTGTTCACCTCCCACGGTCTGTCGCTGGGCCAGCTCGTCGAGACCGAGGTGCTGCGCGGCATCCTGACGCCGGTGGGGCACGGCCTGTGGACGGCGATCGCGGGCGGCGCGCTGTTCGCCGCGGGCGGACGGCTCACCGGGCCCGTGCTGCTCGCCTACCTCGGCGTCTCGGTGCTGCACGCGCTGTGGGACTCGATGAGCGCCATCGCGATCGCGATCACTCTGGTGCTGACCGGGCGGCCGTGGCAGTTCGCGCAGCTGCGGATCGGCCGGGTGCCGGACGTGACCGCCTGGCAGGTGCACGTCTACACCGTGGTGACCTGGTCGGGGTTCGTGGTGATCTCGCTGGTCGCGCTGGCATGGCTCTGGGGGACCCTTGTCCGGGATCGCCGCCGACGGCAGATGTCGTCCCAATAATCACGGTAATGAACGCCTTGCTCCCACTGCGCCGGACACTTAATCGGTGCTAGTCTCCTGTGCGATCTTCCGGAGGTGTATTTACACAAGGTGTGGAAATGCCCCCGACTCGAGGTTGGGACATGGGCTCGCGAAACCGGTCAATTCGGTTCAAGATCTTCTTATTGCTGCTGCTACCCCTCCTGTCTCTGAGCGCGCTGTGGGGTTTCGTCCTGAACCTCACCATGGACGACGCCCGGTCCCTGCTCCGCGCGAACACCCTCTACGAGACACTCGGTGTCGCCTCCACCGACCTGGGATTGCAGCTGCAGGCGGAAAGGGTCCGCTCCGCCGAGACGCTCGCCACGCGTGAGCTCACCGAGGTGCTCGGCAGCCAGCGCGCCCGCACCGACCAGTCCGTCGCCGAGTTCGAGCACGCCGTCTCCGAAGCCGGCGACGCCGTCGGCGACGACCTGCGCGCCCCGCTGGACAACCTCCGCACCTCCCTCGGCCGCCTCGCGTCGATCAGGGACGACATCGACACGGGCGGCGGCTCGCGCCTGTCCGGCCTGCACGCCTACAACCGCCTCCTCGACGCGCTGTTCCTGCTGTCCGACGACCTGGTCCCCGTCTCCGACCTGGCGATCTTCCAGCAGGCGTCGTCACTGCACACCATGGGCCTGGCCAGGGAGTACATCGCCAGGGAGCACGCCCTCGTCGTCGGCGCGCTGGCCGACCGGCGACTGAGCGAGGCCGAGACCACCGCCTTCGCCGAGTACGCCGCCTCCAGGAAGTTCCTGCACGCCCGCGGCCTGGCCGGGCTCGACGTGCCGCTGCGCAGGCCGTACGAGGAGGTCTTCGCGAG
This sequence comes from Nonomuraea terrae, assembly GCF_044465245.1. NCBI lineage: Bacteria > Bacillati > Actinomycetota > Actinomycetes > Streptosporangiales > Streptosporangiaceae > Nonomuraea > Nonomuraea terrae. The sequence continues at coordinate 106,990 of NZ_JBITLL010000006.1, forward strand.
CGAGCCGTTCATCGTGTTCACCGCCATGGAGACGCGCATCGTCAGGACCGGCACGACGCCCGCCGCCGACGCCTGGCAGCAGACCCTCGACGACCTCTCCTCCCGCCTCGACGACCTCGGCGCCGACACCGCCGGGGCTCTGGCCGACCGTACGTCGGAGGCCGCCACCGGCACCATGGTCAAGATCGCCGTCGCCGGCGGCCTCGGTTTGATCGCGGTCCTCGCGTCGATCATCATCTCGGTACGCTTCGGTCGACGCCTGGCCGGAGAGCTGGCCGGGCTGCGTTCCGCCGCGGTGGAGCTGGCGCAGCGGCGGCTGCCCGACATCGTGGCGCGGCTGCGCAGGGGCGAGGACGTCGACGTGCGGAAGGAGGCCAAGGCGATCAAGGTGCGCGGTTCCGCTGAGATCACCGACGTGGCCAGGGCCTTCGGCTCCGTGCAGCGCACCGCCGTGAAGGCGGCGGTCGGCCAGGCCGCGCTGCGCCGCGGGGTCGGCCAGGTCTTCCTCAACCTCGCCCGGCGCAAGCAGGGCCTGCTGCACCGCCAGCTCGGGCTGCTCGACCGCATGCAGCGGCGCACCCACGACCCCGACCGGCTGGAAGAGCTCTTCCGCCTGGACCACCTGACCACCCGCATGCGGCGGCACGCCGAGAGCCTGATCGTGTTGTCGGGCGCCGCACCGGGGCGGGCCTGGCGCCGGCCGGTGCCCATGATCGACGTCGTCCGGGCCGCGGTCGCCGAGGTGGAGGACTACACCAGGATCGCCGTCACGTCCATGCCGGACGGCGCGATCGACGGCGCCGCCGCGGCCGACGTCACCCACCTGGTGGCCGAGCTGGTCGAGAACGCCACCATCTACTCGCCGCCCGACACCATGGTGCAGGTGCGCGGCGACCGGGTGAGCAACGGCTACGCCATCGAGGTCGAGGACAAGGGTCTCGGCCTGTCGGCCGCCGAATACGGCCAGGTCAACGCGCTGCTGGCCGCACCGCCCGAGTTCGACCTGGCCGACAGCGACCGGCTCGGCCTGTTCGTGGTCGCCACGCTGGCCGGGCGGCACGGCGTCAAGGTGCAGCTGCGCCGCTCGCCCTTCGGCGGGACGCTGGCCATCGTGCTGGTGCCGCGCGCCCTCATGGCCGAGACCACAGAAACCGCCGAGCCCGGCGAGCCCGCGCAGACCCGCGAGCCGGGCAGGACGACCCAGAACGGCGACGGCAAGGCGGTGCTGCCGAGCCGTACGCGGAAGAAGGCGCTCGCGGTCGTGTCCTCGGGCACCCACGCCGGGCTGCCCAAACGGGTGCGACAGGCCCACCTGGCGCCTCAGCTCAGGGAACAGCAGCCCGAGCCGGAGCAGGAACAGGCCGAACGCTCTCCTGACGAGGTACGCGACCTGTTCTCCGCGTTCCAGCGGGGAACCCAACGCGCCAGAGAAGAAGCCTCCGAGGAGGGGCCCATGAGTAAGGGGGACGCATGAGTGTGCCGACCACGAACAGCGGCGAGCTGAACTGGCTGCTGGACGACCTGGTCACCCGGGTCGCCGCCGTGCGCCAAGCGGCCATCCTGTCGACCGACGGCCTGGCCGTCGGATATTCGAAAGGACTGTCCCGCGAGGACGCCGAGCACCTGTCAGCGGTGGCGGCCGGTTTCCAGAGCCTGGCCCGCGGCACCGGCCGCCATTTCGGCGGCGGCGACGTGCGCCAGACCATCGTGGAGATGGAGTCGGCGTTCCTGTTCGTCACCGCGGCCGGCCAGGGCACCTGTCTGGCCGTGGTCGCCGACGCCACCGTGGACGTCGGCCACATCGCGTACGAGATGGCGATGCTGGTCAAGCGCGTGGGCCAGCACATCACCACCAATCCACGCGCAGGGGCGTCATGAGCGATCGCCCGCAGTGGTTCGATGAGGAGGCGGGACCGGTCGTCCGGCCCTATGCTCTCATCCGCGGACGCACGCGCTCTTCCGGAGACGCGTTCGACCTCGTGGCGACCGTGCGCGCGATCGGCGACCCGCCGGACGACCTCGGTCCCGAACAACGACACATCCTGCGGGCAGCTCAGAGCCCGATCTCGCTGGCCGACCTGGCCGTCGAGCTCGACCTGCCCGTCGGCGTCGTCCGGGTGCTGCTCGGCGACATGCGTGACCACGGTCTCATCTCGGTGACGTCGCCCACGGCAGGAGGGGCGCGGTCGAATGAGCGCATTCTCAAGGAAGTGATCAATGGACTCCGTGCTCTCTGAGGACCCCGTCGCGCTCAAGATCCTGATCGCGGGCGGGTTCGGCGTCGGCAAGACCACCCTGGTCGGATCGATCAGCGAGATCAGGCCGCTGCGCACGGAGGAGGTGCTCTCCGACCGCGGGATCGGGATCGACGACCTCGACGGCGTGGAGTCCAAGACCACGACGACCGTGGCGATGGACTTCGGCCGCATCACGATCCGCGACGGGCTGGTCGTCTACCTGTTCGGCACGCCCGGCCAGGAGCGGTTCTGGTTCATGTGGGACGAGCTGTCCTACGGCGCGCTCGGCGCGGTCGTGATAGCCGACACCCGGCGGCTCACCGACTGCTTCCCGTCGGTCGACTACTTCGAGCAGCGCGGCACGCCGTTCGTCGTGGCCGTCAACTGCTTCGACGGCGCCGACCAGCACAGCGTCGAGGACGTCCGCATCGCGCTCGACCTCGACGACGACGTCCCGGTCATGCTCTGCGACGTGCGCCGGCGGACCTCGGCCAAGGAGGTCATGATCGCGCTGGTGGAGCACTCCCTGCGGACGCTGACCTCGGCCAACTAGAGCGCGCGCAGGCCGTTGATGACCTCGCGGAGCAGGCTCTCCGACGGGGCGGCGGCCTTGTCCCGCGGCGGGCGCACCGTCACCAGGCCGTGCTCCAGCACGTCCCCCAGCAACACCCGTACGACGCCGACCGGCAGGGCCAGATCCGAGGCGACCTCGACCACGGGCCTGGCCTTGCCCGCGACCAGGTTCAGCAGCCGGCGGTGCTGAACGCTCAGCTCGGCCTTGGCGGAGACGGGCGAGCCCGTCGAGACGACGGTCGCCAGCAGGTCGACCTCGGCGGAGGCGGACCTCGTACGCCCGCGTGCGACCGCGTACGGCCGCACGACGGGCCCCGCCTCCTCGTCAACCCACTCGTGCTCGCGGCTCACTGTTCAGATCCCCCATCCTGGTCGCTGTCCTGCCGCCCGCGTTGCCAGCCTGACTGGAGCGAGGAGAGCAGTGCCCTGGCCTCCTCCGGCGTACGTTCCTCGGCCGGCACCGCGGGCGTCGGCGCCTGCTTGAGCCGCTGCGACAGCCCCGTCTGCCGTTCGCGGCGGGGCAGGCCGGCCTGCTGCGGCACGGCCTGTCCCTGAGCCTCGTTCTGGGCCTCGGTGTCCACGAGGTTCTGGACCTGCGCGGCGGCCCGCCTGCTGGTACGGATGCGGCGGGGCAGATCGCCCGGTCCGGTGGTCTCGGCGTGGACGACCGACACGGAGATGGGCGTCAGGTCCATCGGCTGCGTCGGCGGCGCCATCAGCTCCACCAGCTCGGCCGGGACGAGCACGATCGCCGTGGTGCCCCCGTACGGGGAGGGCTTGAGCGTCACCTTGACGCCGTGCCGGGCGGCCAGCATGCCGACCACCGCGAAGCCCAGCCGCTCGGTCTGCGCCGGGTCGAACTCCGGCGGGCTGGCCAGGCGGGCGTTGACGGCCTTGAACGTGGCCTCGTCCATGCCCAGGCCGCGGTCCTCGATCTCGACCGCGAAGCCCCTGCCGACCATCTCGCCGCGCACGGAGACCTCGTTCTCCGGGGACGAGAACGACGCGGCGTTCTCGATCAGCTCCGCGAACAGGTGCATGAGGTCGGCCACCGCGCTGCCGGGCACGCCGACCTCGGGCATCGGGTAGACCCTGACCCGCGTGTACTCCTCCACCTGGGCGGCGGCGCCGCTGAGCACGTCCTCGACGGGGATGACGCCGCGCCATCTGCGGCCCGCGGAGCCGCCCGACAGCAGCACCAGGCCCTCGGCATGGCGGCGCATGCGCGTGGTCAGGTGGTCGAGCTTGAACAGCCGCTCCAGCGCCTCCGGCTCCTCCGTCTGGTGCTGCATCTCGTCCAGCAGCCTGAGCTGGCGCTGCAGCAGCGACTGGCTGCGCCGGGCCAGGTTGCGCAGCGCCTCGGAGACGCCCTCGCGGAGCCTGGCCTGCTCGACGGCCGCGTCCACGGCCGTGCTCTGCACGCTGTCGAACGCCGCCGCCAGGTCCGCGACCTCGCTGGTCGGCTTCTCGCCGACCTGGATGGGCGGGGCCTCGGCCGCGATGTCCACGGTCTCGCCCTGGCGCAGCTTCGTCACGACGTCCGGCAGCCGGACCTCCGCCAGCTCCAGCGCGCTGCGCCGCAGCGCCGCCAGCTCCTCGGCGAGCCGCCGGCCGACGCGGATGGAGACGACGACCGAGAACGTCACCGCGATCAGGCCGATCAGCCCGGCCAGGACGGCCCGCACCACGATGCCCGTGCCGGCCGGCTCCATCCTGGCCAGCAGCTTGTCGCCGGTGCCGTGGACGGCTTCGCGCAGCTCCGTCTGCACCTGATCGGCGATGCCCCGCCACAGGTCGACGTCCATCGGCCGGCCGCCGATGTAGCCCTCCAGGAGGTTCTCCATGGTGACGTAGCGGGGGGAGTAGTACAGCTTCTCGAAGGGGGTGCGCAGCTCGGCGTCGAGGTTGGCCAGGGCCTTGGGGAAGAGGTACGTCCTGGTGCCGTCGATGCCGGCCAGCAGGTGGACGTCGCGCATGCCGGCCCGGCCGTTGGAGGCGATGACCAGGGCGTGCTCGCGGGCGAGCAGCTCGCGTACCTCGTCGGCGGCGATCAGGCCCTGCGCCTGCAGCGACAGCTCCAGGTCGGTGCTCATGGTCAGCCGGGAGTACAGCAGGTGGATCTCATCGGTGATCTTGGCGTACTCGGTGACCAGGTCGCCGGGGGTGAACTCCCGGTCGTCCACCTTGGCCCTGATGTCGGGCAGCCGGTCGACCGCCTCCAGCACGGTCTGGAGCTGTTTGCGCATGTCGGGGGTCAGGGCCGCACGGGTGTCCGCCGACTCCGCGTGCTGCCGCAGCGTCGTGCCGGTGGCGTCCACCGAGGCCCTGGCCCGGCCCAGCGTCTCGGCGTCGTCCTGGACGCCGGCGATCCGTTCGGCCGAGGCCAGGCGCTCGGCCTGCAGGTTGGTGACGAGGTCTTCCGAGGGGTCGATCACACCGGTCCAGATCGCGTCCACCTTGAACAGGTTGAGCGCGTCCCCCAACGTGGTGCTCGCGGCGAAGCCCCAGAGACCGATCAGGGAGACCAAAGGGATGACGAGCAGCGTCGAGATCTTGAATCTGATGGATCTGCCCGATGCCATGACACCTGCTCCCGGATAGAAGATCGCGGGAGAGAATAGCACCCAAACTACTGGTTTTAAGATCGACTAGCGATAAATCTGTGATATGTCGGGAAATTTGCGGTTGTTGTGGTGCTTGCGGCGCTCTGTCGCCACGTGACTCTGACCAGCCACGCGGCCAGCACGACGAGCAGGGCCACCTCGGCGCCGAGGAGCAGCCGCTCGACCAGCCCGATCAGCACCCGGTCGCCCGGCAGGGCCACGTACGTGATCGCCAGCAGGCCGAACCCGCCCGCCAGCGCCACCCACTCCACGACCCGCGCCACCGGCTTCCACACGGCGTCCGCGCCCAGCCTCGGCACCAGCAGCGCGCCGGCGGCGGGCAGGCTCACGAAGGCGGCGACGGAGACGTACCGGTGGATCTGCGCGGCCAGGTCGAGATCGTGGCCGATGGGTGTGGTCGGGATCACCGCGGCCACCACCAGGGCGCCCGACCACACCATCAGCAACCGCTCCGGCATCCCCCGTACGGGCGCCCCCGCGGCCCGCAGCCCCGCCAGCAACACCAGCGACCCGATCCCGAGCACCGCCATCGCCACCTCCGTGACGCCCCCGCGGTCGGCCACGGCGTACTCGCTGACGGTGACGTTCATGGGGTCGAGGTAGGGGTCGGGATCGAACTGCCCGACCAGCACGCCGACCACCGAGAACAGGATCGAGGCGCAGGCGATCAGGGGGAAGAGCCTCTTGACTGCGGTCATGCGCCCACTCTGTCGCCGATCACCCCGGTCTCACATCGGGCCCCGCCCCCGACCGATCCCTGACCGAACCCTGACTCTCTCTCCTGCGTCTTCCCTTATGAACTCTCCCGCTCCCCCGCGGCTTCCCTTACGGACTCTCCGCCCACCTGCGGCACCGCACGGACCTCTCCCCCTCGGCGGCGTCCTTCCTTTACGGCGGAGCCCGGTGGGCACCACCCACCGACGCGGCTGACCGACCCTCCAGGGAGACGCTCACCGGCCTCACCGCCGCCCCCGCCGCGACGACGCCCCCTTGACCGCCTCCGGGGTTCTGGCGCGCGGTGTCGGATCGTGGCTGCCCGCCTCCTAGGAATATGGCGGCCTGTTCGTGTTCCCGGCGCGGGACGAGGCTGGAGCCGCCCCTGAAGTCGATCAGGGGCGCGCACAACCGACTCATCCGAGGAGCACGCCATGGGCATCACCCTGGACTGGAACCAGCCGGGCGGTGAGGAGGGACGTCATGAGATGCGATTTCCTCTCGTCGGTGGTCGAGGGCTCAGCGGGCGTCGTCGCATGCGGTGGCGACGGACTTGGCCTGCCAGGCGGCCAGGTCGTGCAGGAGCTGGGCGATCGTGACCTGCCGGCGTTCGACGGCGTCGCGGCCCAGTGCCAGGTGCCCCGGCAGCTTGTCCTGGCAGGTGACCTCGTAGATCAGCGCGGCGCCCTTCACCGGGTCGCCGAGCTGGGCGTGGTTGGCCTCGCCGGCCCAGTCCAAGGTGTCGTGGGCGGGAGTGCCGTCGTAGGCGTCGATGCGCTGGGAGGCGATCGACAGCGAACTGGTGTCGAGGAAGTCCGTGCGGAAGACGCCGGGCTCGACGACCATGCACTGAATCCCGAACGGCGCCAGCTCAGCCGACAGCGCTTCGCTGATGCCGGCGACGGCGGACTTCGTGGCCGCGTACATGCTCACTCCGGGTTCGCCCTCGAACCCGGAGCGGGACCCGATGTTGACGATCTTGCCGCGGCCCGCGGCGCGCATCACCGGCAGGACGGCGCGGGTGAGGTTGATCAGCCCGAAGACGTTGAGGTCGAACAGGGCACGCGCCTCGCCGTCGGTGATCTCCTCCAGCGCGCCGAGCAGACCCCGGCCCGCGTTGTTGACCAGCACATCGATGGTGCCGAAGCGCCGGACGGCCGCCTCGACGGCTCGGTGGACGTCCTCGCCGCGGGTGACGTCGAGGGCGACACCGAGCACCCGGCCGGACTGCCGGAGGTCCGCCGGCAGACCGTCCGGGTCGCGGACCGCCGCCACCACGGCATCGCCGCCCGCCACGGCGGCGCGAGCGATCTGCAGGCCGAGGCCCCGGGAGGCGCCGGTGATGAACCACGTGGACATGTGCATGCTCCTTCGTACTGATGAGAGAAAGGACCGGAGCTTGGTCGCGGGGCATGTGCCGCCTCCCGGCCCGATTTCCACTGAACCAGCGCTGAGCAGCGAAAAAGGCCCTCAAAAGGGCCTAAGCGATCGGGGGAAGAACTGGGCCACCCTCACGAACCGTCGCCCCCCGAGAAGAAGCGAGACTGGGTGGTATGGATCGTGACCACACCAGCAGCCCGCTGGCGGCCTTCCTGCGCTCGGCCCGCGCCCGGCTCAGCCCGCACGAGGCCGGACTGGACGAGCCGGTGCTGGGACGGCGCCGCGTGTCCGGACTGCGGCGCGAGGAGCTGGCCAGGCTGGCCGGGGTGAGCGTCGACTACTACACCCGCCTGGAACAGGGCCGCAGCCGCAGCGCCTCACCCGAGGTGCTCGACGCGCTGGCCACCGCCCTCCACCTCGACGACGCCGAACGCGAGCACCTGCACACCCTCGCGCGCCCGATGCCCGCCCAGCGCCGACGGCGCCCGCGTCCGCAACGGGTCCACCCCGCCACCTGGCGGCTGCTCGACACCCTGGAAGCAGCGTGCCGGCCCGCCTTCGTTCTCGGCCGCCGCCTCGACGTCCTGGGCCACAACCGGCTCGCCGGACGTCTCATCACCGACTTCCGCGCCCTGCCCGCCGCCGAGCGCAACCAGGCGCGCTTCGTCTTCCTCGACCCCCACGCCCGCGATCTCTACGGGAACTGGCCCGCCGTCGCCGCCGACACGGCCGCCATGCTCCGCCGTGACGCCGGCCGCCACCCCGACGACCCCGCTCTCGGCGCCCTCATCGGAGACCTGTCGATCCACAGCGAGGAGTTCCGCCGCTACTGGGCCGACAACAAGGTCCACCAGCGCACCACCGGCAGCAAGGACTACCACCATCCCCTCGTCGGCGATCTCACCATCACCTACCAGGCCCTCACCCCGGCCGACGACCCCGACCAGACACTGTTCGTCTACGACACCGAACCAGGCAGCCCCTCAGAGCACGCCCTCCGCCTCCTCGCCCAGTGGACCGACCGCATCCCTGCCGACGACGCCCATCCCGGCTCGCCAAGCGCCCCAGCCGCCTCCCGTCCCCCCAACGGCACACCTCGACCGTGAATCGGCCACTCGTCGAGGCCGAGCTCGACCGTCACATGCCCGAGCGCGCGAAGATGCGCCCCGGCGACACCGACGAGTTCCGTACGGCGTGGCCGTCCTGGAGCGGCGGGCGCGGCACCGGTGGGAGCCGCCCTGGGACGAGGTCCGTCCAGGACGGTGGGCGCCCACAGACGAAGGCACCCTGCACCGGTGCCTCACCGCCCTGGACGCAGCGTCTGGAGCTCCACGACGGGCAGGCAGTCGCCGCCCGCCTGCCCGCGTGACCCGTCGCCGACGCGTGGCCGCAGCGGGCTCCGGCGGTTGATCTGCCGCCGGGCCCGACGAGCGGGGCACGGTCAGTCGAGGATGTTCTGGGTGGCGCGGGCGTAGCGGGCGCGGATCTCCGGCAGCGCCTCGCCCTCGTACCTCTCCGTCTCCTCCGAGCGCCACTCCGGCGTCGTCACCAGCGTGGCGGCCTGGAACGCGGCGCCGTTGGCGACGTACTCGGCAGGCGGCGGCACCATGATCGAGACGCCGAAGATCGTCGGGGCGATGCGCCGCACGGCCTCCGAGCGGGCCGCGCCGCCGATCAGCAGCACCCGCTCCGGCGTCAGCTTCAGGGCGTCGAGCCCGTCGGCCAGGCCGCACAGCATGCCTTCGACGGCCGCCCGCGCCAGGTGGGCCGGGGTCGAGGTGGCCAGCGTGAGCCCGTGGAGCGAGCCCGTCGCGGTCGGCCGGTTGGGGGTGCGCTCCCCCTCCAGATACGGCACCAGCGTGAGCCCGCCGGCCCCGGGAGGCGCCTGCAGCGCCAGGTCGCTCAGCTCGCCGAGCCCGACCCCGGCGATCCGCGCGGCGGCGTCGAGGACGCGGGCCGCGTTGAGCGTGGCCACCAGCGGCAGGAACCGCCCCGTCGCGTCGGCGAACCCCGCCACCGCGCCCGTCGCGTCGGCGCTCGGCGACGGCGCGACCGCGAACGCCGTGCCGGACGTGCCGAGCGACACCACCACGTCACCGGGGCGCGCGCCCACGCCGAGTGCGGCGGCCATGTTGTCACCCGTGCCCGGCGCGATCAGCACCGCGCCCGATCCCCCGGCCACCGCCGCGGCAGCCTCCTCGGCCGGCCCGAGCACCCGGGGCAGCAGCGGCGCCGTCCCGAACGCGACCTTGAGCAGGTCCGTACGGTACGCCCCTGTCGCGGGCGACCAGTAGCCCGTACCCGAGGCGTCACCCCGGTCGGTCACCAACTGGTCGAGCGGCGGCCGCGGCGCGTCCTGCCACGCCTCGACCCCGAACGGGATCCCGGAGGCCAGCGCGCCCATCAGCCGCCACGTGAGCCAGTCGTGCGGCAGGCACACCGCCGCCGTACGCCGCGCGTTGCCGGGCTCGTGCTCGGCCAGCCAGCGCAGCTTCGTCACCGTGAACGAGGCCACCGGCACCGAGCCGACCGCGTCGGCCCACGCCTGCGGGCCGCCCAGCTCCGCGACCAGGTCGTCGGCGGCCTTGGCGGAGCGGGTGTCGTTCCACAGCAGAGCCTCGCGGACGACCTCGCCGGACTCGTCGAGGCACACCATGCCGTGCTGCTGGCCGGCCACGCTCACGGCCGCGACGCCGTCGAGCCCGCCCGCCTCCTCGAAGGCCCGCAGCAGCGCCGTCCACCAGTGGGACGGGTGAACCTCGGTGCCGTCGGGGTGTGGGGCACGGCCCTGCCGCACCAGTGCGCCCGTCTCCGCTTCCCGAATGACGACCTTGCAACTCTGCGTGGAGGAATCGACCCCAGCGACAAGCGTCACGGACGTACTCCTAACAAGTGGCCCAGCACCAGCCGGATGGAATGCCAGAAATGGTATCCGCGCCCGACACGTCCCCACAGCCCCGTGGGACCGGATGGAGGCGATTGTCCGTTGCAGTGGAAGCTGTCGGTGCTCGCGTCGGCGTTCCGGCTGAGTGGTCGGATCACGCTGTCGATGCCGATCTTGGTGGTACGGCGTCCTCCGGAGCGGAAAACTCCGTGTCCGGCCCCGTTCCATGCAACCCGCGTCCGGGCCGGCGGCATCTCCTCTGGTGTGAAGCCATCTATCTGGGAGTCCCATGAGCCTTGATGAGGAGTACACCGCCTATGTGAGAGGCCGGCTGTCCTGGTTGCGGAAGATCGCTTACTCGTTGTGCCAGGACTGGCACCGCGCGGACGACCTGGTACAGACAGCGATAACGCGGCTCTACGTCAAATGGCGCCAAGCGCGGGCGGCAGACGACCTCGACGCCTACGTACGGGTGATTCTGGTCCGGGTCTTCCTCGCCGAACAGCGAAGGGGGTGGTTCTCGCGGGTACGGCTGACGTCCGCGACATCCCACCAGCCGCTCGAAAGCGGTGACCGGGACATGGCCATGGACATCCACCGGGCCCTCGCCGCCGTCCCTCCGCGCCAGCGCGCCACCCTCGTACTGCGCTTCCATGGCGATCTGAGCGTGGAGCAGACCGCCCACGCGCTGGGCTGCTCCACAGGAACCGTCGCCGTCCGCCACAGCCACACCACGGCCCACCTACAAGGGATTCGCGGAGCTGAAGAGGAAGTATCCCCCCAAGGGAAGGATCGCCTCTGTGCCACCGCTCGTCATGTGGCTGAGCGACGCGCCCCGCAAGAACGAGCTCATGCTGTGCGAGAGCGGGCCGAACGGTGGCTCCTGCGCCGGATTTCCTCCACTCGCCCCCGACGAGTTCGCCCGCACGCAGGGCAAGCTTCGCGGTACAGACGTCTGGTTCGGCGTGGCCAAGGACAACGTTCACGGGGTGACGGCTGTCACCGAGGAGGGGGCGAAGCTTCCAGCGAACCTCACGCGAAGTGTCGGAGCGGGGCTCGGGCTGTGGGCCGTGGAGTATCCCTCGGGAGCCGACGTGCGAAGGATCGTCGTCACCGGCGCAAGAGGGGAGACCCTGGAGCGGATCCCGGCCCGGTGACGAGCCTGACGGTCCGTCTCCGGATCGGGTCTCGATGGCCCACCGACAACACGACTGAGCGACTGCGCCTGAAACCGCCGGATCAGGATGACGTGAACGACAACGTCATCCGTCAGGGACAGCGATCGTCAGGGGAGGGTGGGGCACGCCTCGATGCTCCCCTGACGATCAGAGGTTCACAAGCCCGAAGGATCGCGCCCCACGCTGATCTCCTCGGCGATCTTGCGGATCTCCGTCACCTCGAGGCCGGGAGCCTTGGGCAGTTGGCGTTGCAACGCCTCCATCACCACGGGCACGGGCTGACCGGCGAACCGGCCGGCGATGCCGTGGACCGCCCTGAACAGAGCCTCATCGGTGTCGTGCATCGGCCTCTCTCCTTGGTCGGGTACCGGCAGAACGCTACGGCCTGCGGGCGACACTTTCACCGCTTCGGCTCCCGCGTGTTCCATGCCACCGGGCAAAACCGGTAGCCGCTCTCGGCGAAGTAGTTGAACGCTCATATAGTTGAGTCCGGGGATTCCGTCGAAAGGGGCAACCATGCCTGTCCAGCGACTCAACCACGCGGTCCTTTACGTCCGCGACGTGGAGCGCAGCGTCGCCTTTTACCGCGAGGCGCTCGGCTTCGAGGTCGTCATGGGCATGAAGGGCGCGGCGTTCCTCCAGGCCTCCGGCTCGACGAACGACCACGACCTGGGCCTGTTCCAGATCGGCGAGGACGCGGACCCCTCGCCGGCCGGCCGCACCTCCGTCGGCCTCTACCACCTGGCGTGGGAGGTCGACACCCTGGCGGAGCTGGAGCGCGTGGCCGCCAAGCTCACCGAGCTGGACGCCCTCGTCGGCGCCTCCGACCACAGCACGACCAAGGCGCTCTACGCGCGCGATCCCGACGGGCTGGAGTTCGAGGTGTCGTGGCTGGTGCCCGCCGCGCTGCTGACCGACGAGATCATTGCCGGCCGCACCCGCATCCGCCCGCTCGACCTGGACGCCGACAAGCAGCGGTACGGCGCCACCACCCGGGGCGGCATAGGCGTCTCCGTCCCGGCCTGAAGTACCGTGGAGGTATCGACCCCTCCGTCCGCGGAGGACTCCACGGCTGACTTCCACGGAGAACGGTCATGCCAAGCGATCCAGATCACGTGCTCGACGCCATCGACGGCGTCGTCGACGAGTGGGAGACGCTGAGCGCAGACGCCATGCGCTGGGCGCCTCCGGAGAACAAGAGCCCCACCATCCTGACCGAGGTGAGCGAGATCTTCGGTCCGCTGGTCAGCGCGTTCTCGCAGGCGTTGCGCCCCGTGGGTGACGCCGTGGAACGCGTGATCGAGTCGTTCGAACGCGACGACGACCGGCGGCTCTAACCGGTGGTGCGCCGGCGCCGGGCCCGGCGCGGGTAGGCCTTCGCCGTCTCGGCCAGGCGGGCGGCGTGCTCAGCCTGCTTGCGCCAATGGCCGTAGGCGTCGCCGCGCTGGGCCAGCCGGTCGAGCTCGCTCATGGTCGCCAGCGGGATGAACGCCGGCTCGGCGTCGCGCCACGGCGTGCCGGGCAGCGGCATGAACGTGTGGGTGTGGATGCGCGCGCCCAGCTCGGCCAGGTCGCCGGCCAGCTGGAGCGACTGCGCCTGGTCGTCCTGCGACTCGCCGGGCATGCCGAAGATGAAGTCGACGTTGGGCCGGAAGCCGTGCTCGACGGCGATCCTGACGGCGTCGCGTACCGGAGAGGTGTCGTGGCCGCGCCCCGAGGCGGCCAGCACCCGGTCGGAGCCCGACTGGGCGCCGATGATCAGGTTGTCGTTGGCGACGTATCGTTTGAGCAGCCGCATCGCCTCGGGCGTGACGTGCTCGGGGCGCACCTCGGAGGGGAAGCTGCCGAAGAAGACGCGGCCGTGCGGCGGCAGCTCCTCCTTGACGCCCGCCAGCAGCTCCTCCACCTTGCCGAGGTCGGGGTCGGGCCCGGGCGAGCCGTACGAGAGCGAGGTCGGGGTGATGAAGCGCACGTCGCGCAGCCCCCTTCCCACCAGCTCGCGCACGTGGGCGCGGACACTGGCGACCGACCGGTGCCGGAACTGCCCGCCGAACATGAACGGCGTCTGGCAGAAGCGGCACGTGTAGCGGCAGCCGCGGGTGATCTCGATCGGCCCGCTGCGGCCGGCGAACGACGGGAAGGCGTCGAGCGGCAGCTGCGGCGCCGGACGGGTGCGCAGGGCGACGCCGTCGGCGTCCTTGATCGCCAGGCCCGGCACCGTGGTGAGCGGCTCGTCCTGCCGCAGCGCGCGGACGAGGGAGACGATCGTCGACTCGCCCTCGCCGATGCCGGCGAGATCCCAGCCGGAGTCGAGGACCTGCTGGGGCTCGGCGGTGGCGTGCACGCCGCCCGCGATGTGCAGGCCGCGCCCGCCGCTCAGCTCTCTGACCACGGCCAGCTCGGCGGCCATGGCCTCGGCGTCGGGCGAGTAGAACGACCAGAGCACCAGCACGCGGTCGGCGTCCGTGGCGAGGATGTGGCCGGCGGTCTCCTCGGCGGTGGTGCCGAGCCGCAGCTCGTGCTCGACCCCCGCCGTGTCGAGGGCGGCGAGCAGCGCATGGACGCCGTACGTCACCGCCTTGCGATATCGGACCACCACACAGACCGCCAGTGCCACGTCCGGCAGCGTAGCCGAGGCGGCCGACTAAATTTGACCTCATGATCGGACTGGGGACGTTCATGCGCCACGTCCACGAGCTCATGGACGGCGCCATCGCCGAGGTCTACGCCGAGCACGGCCTGCCGGAATACCGGCCCCGCTTCTCACCCGTGGTCCGCACGCTGGTGGCGCACGGCCCGATGTCGATCGGCGACCTCGCTCGGGCCATCGGCGTGACCCATTCGGCGGCCAGCCAGACCGTGGTCCAGATGCGCCGCAGCGAGTTCGTCATCCTGGAGAAGGGCTCCGACGCCCGCCACCGCATCGTCCGCCTCACCGCCAGGGCGGAGGCGGCGCTGCCGCTCATCGAGGCCGAGTGGGCGGCCACCGAACGCGCGGTGCGCGAGCTGGACGCGGAGCTGCCCGTGCCGCTGGCGCAGGTGCTGACGGCCGCGGCGGAGGCGCTGGAACGCCGTCCTTTCCGCGCGCGCATGGGGCACATCGAGCTTTAGACTCGCTGGTATGACCTGGCGACATTGATGCATAACCAGGGGCCGGCGCGGGGCGCGCGGGCCTCCGAGGCGACGCGAACTCGGAGTCCCCACTCGTCCCCCTGGAAGGCCTCATGCTTGTCGCGTCGCTTTACGCTTATGCGTTCCTCAGTGAGTTCATCCTGCTCTACCCGGTGTACACCCTGCTGTTCACCGACACCGGGCTCTCGGTCGCGCAGACCTCGTCCCTGTTCGTCATCTGGTCCGTGACCGGCATGGTCCTGGAGGTCCCGTCGGGCGCGTGGGCCGACGCGGTCTCCCGCCGCCTGCTGCTGTTCCTGGGCCCGCTGCTGGCCGGTCTCGGCTTCGCGGTGTGGCTCCTGTTCCCGTCCTACTGGGCCTTCGCCCTGGGGTTCGTGCTGTGGGGCGCCGAGGGCGCGCTGGTCTCGGGCGCGTACGAGGCGCTGTCCTACGAGGAGCTCGAACGGCGCGGCCAGGCCCACCGGTACGCGGGCGTCATGGGCCGGGCGACCTCGCTCGGCCTCGTCGCGAACGCGGCGGCGATCGCTCTGGCCACCCCCGTCATGGCGGCCGGCGGGTACCCGGTCGTGGGCGTGGCGAGCGTCCTGGCGTGCGTGGCGTGCGCCTGCACGGCGCTGACGCTCCCCGAGCACCGCTCGCGCGGCGCCGCCGGCGAGGGCCGCTACCTGGCGGTGCTCAAGGAGGGCGTCACGCTGGCCCGCGCCGACCGCCGGGTGCTGCACGCGGTGCTGCTGGTGGCGTTCGTGACGGCGATCTGGGGGGCGCTGGAGGAGTACGTGCCGTACCTCGGGGTCGAGGCGGGCGTGGCCAAGACCGCCATCCCGCTGGTGATCCTCCTGGTGTGGCTCGGCGCCACGGCGGGCGGCCTGCTGGGAGACGCCGCGCAGCGGATGCCGCCGCGCGCGTACGCCCTGATGCTCGCGCTCGCGGCGGCGGCCATGACGGCGGGGGCGCTCAGCGGGCATCCTGCCGGGTTCGTCCTGATCGCCGTGGCGTTCGGCGGGTTCCAGCTCGCCGGGATCCTCGCCGACGCGCGGCTTCAGGAACGGATCACCGGCTCGGCGCGGGCCACCGTGACGTCACTGGCCGGGATCGGCGGCAACGTGGTGACGCTCGGCGTGTACGCGGCCTACGGGGCGGCCTCGCCGTACGCCTCGCACGGGGTGACGTTCGCGCTGCTGACCCTGCCGTACGTGCTGGTCGCGCTTTTTTCGATGAGTTCCGGACGGCGGCGTGGTCTGCACATCGAACGAGAGAAAGGAATATCGCCATGACCCGACCCGTCCTCGGCGGCCTGCTGCTGTCCAGCACCGACCCCGAGCGGCTGCGCGCCTGGTACGTCACCGCCCTCGACCCGGAGCAGAACACCGACGTCGGCGGTTACGGCGTGCTGAAATTCGGGGAGGTCTTCCTGTTCATCGACACGCGCGCCGACATCGGGGACAAGAACCCCGAACCCGGCAGGATGATCATGAACTTCACCGTGGACGACGCCCAGGCCGTCGCCGCGCGCATGGAACGCGCGGGCGTCTCGTGGCTGGCCGAGCTGGAAGACCGCGACGGCAGCCTGTTCGCCACCGCGATCGACCCGGACGGCAACTACGTGCAGATCATCCAGCTCAGCGAGGAACACCTGAAGGAGATGTAGACGATGTTCGCGACGACGAAAGCGTTCAGCGGGTTCTCGGTCGACGACGTCGCGGCCGCGACCGCGTTCTACGGCAAGACACTCGGCCTGCGCGTCTCGGAGGAGCACGGGATGCTCACGCTCCATCTCGGCGGCGGCGCCGACATCCTCGTCTACCCGAAGGGCGACGCCCACGTGCCGGCCGCGTTCACGGTGCTCAACTTCCCCGTCGACGACATCGACCGGGCCGTGGACGAGCTGACGGCGCGCGGGGTGCGCTTCGAGCGTTACGAGGGCTTCGCCCAGGACGAGAAGGGCATCGCCCGCGGCGACGGCCCACCGATCGCGTGGTTCACCGACCCGGCGGGGAACGTCCTGTCGGTCCTGCAGGAGTGACCCTCTACGGACGGCCGCCCGGCGGCGATCGACCAGGTCGCCCGCCGCCGGGCGGCCGTTCGGATGATCCAGCAGCCACCCGGCGAGCGGCCCGGACCCGGGCAGCAGCGGCATACCGCCGGCGAACGTGCTTCGGCGTCGTACAGCCGGGAGAGCACGGTCGTACACTGGCCGACCATGAGCGCCGCGCACGAGGAGCTGCACCGCCTGGTGGATCGGCTGTCGCCCGCCCAGGCCCGCCGCCTCCTGCGGTGGGCCGAGACCGAGCTGGCCGGCCTCCCGCACGACGGGCCCGTACGCCGCCGCCTGTCCATTTCGGGCATCGGGGCGTCCGGTGACGGCCATCTTTCCGAACGGGTCGAAGATCTGCTGGCGGAGCGGTTCAATCGGTCGGTGTGACTGCTGTTCTTCTTGATACAGGACCGTTGATCGCGGTGGTCGATCGCGACGACGAGCATCACGTGTCGTGCGTCCGGCTGCTGCGAACGCTCGACGGACCGCTGCTGCTCCCGTCCACGGTGCTGATCGAGGCCGGTTGGATCATCGACCGGCACCTGGGGGCGTCCGTCCACGCGGAGTTCCTCGACCAGGTGACCGACGAGTTCGAGCTGGTCAACCTGATCCCGCAGGACGTCCACCGGATGGCCGAGCTCGTGCAGCTCCACAAGGGCCTCGACTCGGCGGACGCGTCCGTCGTCGCCATCGCCGAACGGCTGTCGGTCACCCACATCGCCACCCTCGACCATCGCGACTTCTCCCAGATCCGCCCGCGCCACGTCCCGTCCTTCACCCTGCTGCCGGACGTACCCTCGTCCTGAAGTGGTGGCCTCTGATCGCCGCCGGCGCGGCGGGGGCCATCACGGCCCGGCCACCGTCTGCGCCCCGAGCCCGCTGGAAGGCGTCGACGTCGTACTCACCGCCCGCCGACGACCGCACCCCTCTGGTGACCGCCTTCCGGGAACTCGCCCAATCCCGCCTCGACCACCGCACCTGATGTTCGGCGCGTCATGACCCCCATATCGGCCTGTGCATAATGGGCGGATTGCGTCCCGCAACGGACGGATCCCGGCCCGCTTCCCCCCGATCGGTGGACCCCTTGCGCATCCCCCCGCGACCGTCCCCTGAGTGGTCCTTCAACCCGCCACCGGGATGGCCGACCCCGCCTCCGGGCTGGGTCCCCACGGCGGTGTGGAGCGGCCCCGAGCCGGGCTGGCCCGCGCCACCGCCCTACTGGTCGTGGTGGACGAGACCGGAGCCCTGGGCCGCTCCACCCCGCTCCGGCCAGGCCACGGCATCGCCCTCCGCGCAAGCCCGCAGCACGGCCATGTGGACCCACCTCGGCGCCCTGCTCCTCGACGTCGGCGGCCTGCTCACCTGCGGCGTCAGCTCGCTCCTGCTCTGGATCCCGCCCCTGGTCATCCTGAACGGCCCCAGCGGCACGGACCCCTTCGTCCGGCGCCACGCCCGCCAGTCGCTCAACTTCGCCTTCACGGAGCTCATCGCGGCCGCCGTCCTCGTCATGACCGTCTACACCAGCGGAGGGCTCGGCGCCCTGCTCGCCATCCCGCTCGTCCTGGTGATCTGGATCGCGGCGATCGTCTTCCGCATCCTCGCCATCACCACCGCCACCCGAGGCACCCCGTACGACTACCCCGTCTCCATCCCGTTCCTGCGATGAGAGACCCGGGCATCAGGCGGCGATGGGAACATCCTCGATCCGGCAGCCGGCGACACGAGGCCGGGTCCGCGCGACGGCGCGCCGACGAAGTGGCTGCGCCGAACGGGATCGAGCGTCTCGTCTCGCCACCCCGCCCATGAGGCTGTCACGTGGTCGACTTCCCCTTGGCTCTCCAGGAGAAAGACGCAGGCGTAGGGGAGATCGACGCTCGGGGTGAGGCTCTTCATCGCCGGTCACTGTGCGGCAGCTCCGTTCCGGGCGCCACATTCCCCTGGCGACCATGACGGCATCGGGTCAATCCGGAACCGCCACGGGCGGTACGACCTCGATGACGCGCGCTGTTCCGGCGGGTGGTCGCATCTCGTGCATGGTGATCAGGTCGCCGGGCGCGAGGTGTCGCCAGTGCTCGAAGGTCAGCGGCAGCAGGCGCACCGGCCTGCGGTCCCCCGGTTCCAAGGGGTCACGGCCCTCGACCCAGACGACGGCGATGTCGAGCACGGGTTCACCCCGAGGTGTGCGACGGCCGAGGTCCCACATCGGGCGCAGCACTCCGCGGCACGGCACGGGTCTCGTGCGCCCTCCCGCCTCGGGGCTCATGAGGCGCAGCTCGGCGAGAACGGCGCCATTGCGCGCCTCGCAATACCGCCATTCGCACCACTCGGCGTCGCTGTGCAGCCACATCCGGCGTGCCGCGCCGGCCAGCAGGCTCCAGAACTCGGGCGGATGAGCATGCGCGTCGCCCAGGTCTTCGAGCAGGAGCAGAGCCGTCTCCCATTCGTCGTGCTCCAGACACTCCAGAACGTCGGCCGCGCTGACGCCGGCGTCGGTCCGGACACCGGGAGGGCAGAGCAGAGCGGCCTTGTGCAGCGGGAGGTCCACGGTGTGATGGTGTCCGGCCACGGAGGAGTCACGCGTTTCCCGGGATGACATAACGCGTATGTGGAGCTCGCAGCCATTCGGCGCTGATTTCCTCGCCCGTGACTCGCCCGACGATGACAAGGCACGTCGTGATCATCTGCGCGACGGGGGAACCTTGAGCCCCCGGCATCTCCCAGTCCGGCTCCAGCGCCAGCCCTTCCGTATAAGGAGACAGGGCGGCAGGAATCATCGTCATGGCGGAATTCACCACGACATCCGCGTCCTGGGCGTAGTAGACGCGGTGGCCGCTGCCGCCGCTCCATCCGACGCCGATGGCCCGGCCCCCGTCACGGGACAGGGATTCCAACGCCCAGGGCTCCACCGCGTCCGACCACTGCAGCTGCAGCGTCAACGTCCAGGCGCCGCACTCACCGATCAGCAGGATGCCGTCGTGGTCGCCGGGTATGTTCTCGCCCTCGAAGCCAACAGGGAGATCGGCGAGTGTCACCTCGGTCGCGCTGCCGGGATCGGCGCCGAGCCGGCGGGCGACCTCCCCTACGCCGACTCCTTCGGTCCACACGGCCGCCAATCCGTCGATTGCCGGCCAGTGGGATTCGAGCAGGTCGTACAGCTGCTGCCGCGAACTCATCAGCAGTGCGTCCTTCCTCCGGACGAAGAAGCCGGAAACTTCTCGCTTCTTCGATCATCCCAGCCTGTCGACCAGACGAACCAGCTGAAAAGGATCACGAGTTCGGAGTGTGATCATGGCATTGACGTCTTTGGGTCCGGCGTACAACCGTCTGTGGTTGGCGACGGCGTTGTCCAACCTCGGTGACGGAATTCGCATGGCGGCTCTGCCGTTGCTGGCCGCCGCGATGAGTTCGGACCCGGTCGTGGTGGCCGGCGTGGCCATCGCCGGGCAGAGCCCGTGGTTGATGTTCGGGTTGTTCGCCGGAGCCATCGTCGATCGTTATGATCAGCGCCGCCTGACGACCCTCGTCGACGTGGCGCGTGTCCTGCTGCTGCTCGTCCTCGTGGCCGCACTGGCTCTCGGCTTCGCCACCATCGTCCTGGTGTACGCGGTGGCGTTCGCGTGCGGCGTCGGAGAGACCCTGCGCGACACGGCGACCGCCACGCTCCTTCCTCCCCTGGTCAAGGACGCCGACCTCGATCGAGCCAACGGCGGCCTGGTCAACGCCGAGGTGGCGGGCAACGAGCTGGTCGGGCCACCGCTGGGCGGCTACCTGTTCGGTGTCGCGATGGTGCTGCCGTTCGCCGTCAACGGCAGCACGCTGGCCTTGGTGGCGGCGCTGATCTTCAGCCTGCCGGATGTCTTCGCGAAGAAGGCCCCGCCCTCCGGGGCCAGGACACGGATATGGGCTGACACGCGTACGGGCCTGCGGTGGCTGGCGCGTCATCGGCGACTGCGCGCCCTCGTCATCTTGGGCGGCCTGTTCGCGTTGATGGACAGCATCTGGTTCCCCATTTTCGTGCTCTACGTCGACCAGGTCCTCGCCCTGCCCGCGTGGGCCTACGGCGCCCTCCTCGGCGTGGGCGCCATAGGTGGTCTGGCCGGCGGCTTTCTCGCCGCACGCGTCACGCGCGTGATCGGATCCACGGCGGCTCTGACGGGCTGTCTCGTCTGCGCCGCCGCCGGACAACTGATGCTCGCCCTCACCACGTCAGTCCCTGTCGCCGCCGCCGGGCTGGCCGCCACGAGCGGCGCGTTCGGCGTGTGGACGGTCGCGGCCCGAACGCTCCGCCAACGGCTCACACCACCTGAACTGCTGGGCCGAATCAGCAGCGCATCGATGACCATCGTGATGAGCACGGCTCCCGTCGGCGCTCTCGCCGGCGGCCTCATCGCGACCGGCTGGGGACTGACCGCACCGATCCTGATCGGCGTGCCCGCACTCGCAGCGGCTGCGCTCGTTTGCTACCTGACATTCCGCGAGCATGGATGACGGCGACCCGCGCGCGAAACCGACTTCCAGGCAGCGAACCACAGTCGACGGTCAGAGAAGCGCCGGCTCCACCCTGCCGGTGAACCGGCCGCCCACTTGGTTTGCCCATCCAGGAACGATGGCCCGGCTGTGCCCGGACACCAGGTCGTCGAGGTACGGGAGAGCGGCCCGCACCCCGCCCGTGAGCAACTGATATCGGCGTGGGCGGCGCTGATTACAACATAATGCCTTTCTGGTATCCACGGGTCGATGACACCAGGATGAACGGCCATTTCCGAGAGGTATTAAGGAAAACGCACACTATGCTCCGGTGTGATGTCTTCCCTGCATGTGAATAGCTTGTCCTGCCGATAGGCCGAAGCGCCCTGACCGGCCTGCGAATTCCCAGCGACGCCCGCGCTCATCAGCGTGCCGGCGGATTGCACGACCCTTCTTGCGTACCGATGACTAGCAAGAAAGACCATCATGGAGCAGAAAATCACTCTGCGCGTCGACGGAAAAGAGCGCACGCTCACCATTGACACGCGTACGACATTGCTGGACGCACTGCGCGAACGCCTCGGCGTCACCAGCCCCAAAAAGGGCTGCGACCACGGGCAGTGCGGGGCGTGCACGGTCATGCTCGACGGCCGGCGGGTGACCAGTTGCCTGGTGCTCGCGGTGGCCAACGACGGTGCCGAGGTCGTCACGGCCGCCGGTCTGGCGCATGGCGACGACCTGCATCCCGTCCAGCGGTCGTTCATCGCCGAGGACGCCTTCCAGTGCGGCTACTGCACGCCCGGCCAGATCGTCTCCGCGGTCGCGATGCTGCGCGAGGCGGAGGAGGGCTGGCCGAGCGTGGTGAGCGAGGACCTCGACGCCGACCGGGTCGTGCTCGACCGCGAGGAGATCGCCGAGCGGATGAGCGGCAACCTGTGCCGGTGCGCGGCGTACGTCAACATCGTGTCGGCGATCGAGAAGGTGGCGCGATCATGAAGCCTTTCGCCTACGAACGCCCCGTGGACGTGTCGTCGGCGGTCACGACGGTGGCCGGCCGCCCCGAGGCGAGCTTCCTCGCGGGCGGCACGAACCTCGTCGACCTGATGAAGATGGAGGTGCTGACGCCCGAACTGCTGGTCGACGTCCGGCACCTCGTCTCCCGTCGGATCGAGACGCTGCCCGGGGGCGGCCTGCGGATCGGCGCCGGTGTGTCCAACAACGAGCTGGCCGCCGACCGGCGGATCCGGCGCCGCTACCCGGTGTTGTCCCAGGCGCTGCTCGCGGGGGCCTCGTATCAGCTGCGCAACCTCGCCACGGTCGGCGGCAACTTCCTGCAGCGCACGCGCTGCCCCTACTTCCGCGACGTCACCATGCCGTGCAACAAGCGGGAGCCCGGCACGGGCTGCGCCGCCCGCGACGGTCACCAGCGCGACCTCGCCGTCCTCGGCGCCTCCGACTCCTGCGTCGCCACGCATCCGTCCGACATGGCGGTGGCCATGGCCGCGCTCGACGCGGTCGTCCACACCGTCGGGCCTGCCGGCGAGCGGTCGATCCAGGTCAACGAGCTGTACCGGTCGCCGGCCGACGGGCCCGAGCGCGACACCGTGCTGGAGCGCGGCGAGCTCATCACCGCCGTCGAGCTGCCGGCCTCGCCGGTGGCGGCCACGTCTCGCTACCGCAAGGTGAGAGACCGCGCCTCCTACGCCTTCGCGCTGGTGTCCGTCGCCGCCGCGCTGGAAGTGCGGGACGGCTCCGTGACCGAGGTGCGCCTCGCTCTCGGCGGCGTGGCGCACAAGCCGTGGCGGGCGGCCACGGCCGAACGCGCGCTGCTCGGCCGGCCCGCGACCGAGGCGAACTTCCGCGCCGCCGCCGAGGCGGAGCTGGCCGCAGCGCAGGCGCTGGCGGGCAACGCGTTCAAGGTGCCGCTCGCCCGCAACACCGTCGTCAGCATGCTGCGCACCCTTACGGAGGAGGCATGACCAGCGTGAACGAGACCAGCGAGCCTTCTCGCCGAGCCGTGCTCAAGGCCGGGGTCGGCGGTCTGGGCGCCGCCATGTTGCCGTCCATGGCCGAACCGGCCCACGCCGCAGGCCCGGCCACGGTTCCGACCGCCGTGGGTGGTGGCGCCCCCGGCGGCATCGGCGCGGCGCTCAAGCGCGTGGAGGGCCCGCTGAAGGTACGCGGAGCGGCCACGTACGCCTTCGAGTGGCCGGTCGAGAACCCGGCTTACCTGTATCCGCTGCTCTCCACGATCGCCTCCGGCCGGATCACCGCGGTCGACGCGGACGACGCGCTGGCCGAGCCCGGCGTGATCGGCGTGCTGACCCATATGAACGCTCCCCGACTG
This sequence comes from Nonomuraea terrae, assembly GCF_044465245.1. Taxonomy (NCBI): domain Bacteria; kingdom Bacillati; phylum Actinomycetota; class Actinomycetes; order Streptosporangiales; family Streptosporangiaceae; genus Nonomuraea; species Nonomuraea terrae. The sequence continues at coordinate 130,561 of NZ_JBITLL010000006.1, forward strand.
GCCTGGGCCGACGAGCCGGAGGTCGCGCTCCTGCAGTCGGACAAGGTCGCCTACCACGGGCAGATCGTCGGCGCGGTCATCGCCGACAGCATCGAGACCGCTCGGTACGCGGCCGGACTGGTCAAGCTCGAGTACGCCACGGAACCGGTCGACGTCGACCTGCGGGCCGACCGCGACGACCTCCGCAAACCCGAGCACGCCCAGGGCTTCGGCCAGCTTCCCGGGGACCTCATGAACGGCTCGCCCGCCGACACGGCCGTCGGCGACTTCGCGGCCGGGATGGCCTCGGCGGTCCACCGGGTGGACGCCACCTACACGACCCCCGTTCAGCACCACAATCCCATGGAGCCGCACGCCGCCGTCGCTGCCTGGACCGACGACGAGATCACGCTCTACTGCGGCTCGCAGGGCGTCTCCACCCCTCAGGAACTGCTGACGAGGGCATTCGGACTGCCGCCGGGGCGCCTGCGGCTGATCTCTCCGTACGTCGGCGGCGCGTTCGGCTCGAAGGACTTCTCCGCGCTGTGGGGCACGCTGGCGCTCATGGGTGCGCAGCTCGTCCCCGGCCGGCCGGTGAAGCTCGCCTTCACCCGGCAGCAGATGTTCACGCTGGTGGGCCACCGCCCGGCGTCCATCCAGCGCGTCCAGCTCGGCGCCGACGCCGCCGGCACGCTCGTGGCGATCTCGCACGACGCCGTCCAGGAGACGGCCAAGGCCAAGCAGTACGCCGAGCAGACGGTGCAGGCCAGCCGGTCCATGTACGCCGCGCCCAACCGGCGGACGAGCACGCGGATCGCCCTGCTGGATGTCCCCGTTCCGACGATCATGCGTGGTCCCGGTGAGGCCACGGGCATGTTCGCGCTGGAGTCGGCGATGGACGAGCTCGCCGTCAAGCTGGGCATGGATCCGATCGAGCTCCGCCTCCGCAACGAGCCGGAGACCCATCCGGAGACCGGGCAGCCGTTCTCCAGCCGCCACCTGGCGAAGTGCTTCGAGGAAGGCGCCCGCCGGTTCGGCTGGAAGCACCGTGACAAGAAACCACGGGCGCGCAGGAAGGACGGCTGGCTGATCGGGACCGGCGTGGCCGCCGCGACCTACCCGTCGCCCCGCCTGCCAGGTAGCACCGCCTCCGCCCGCCTCGACAAGAACGGCCGCTACACCGTACGCATCGCCGCCGCCGACATCGGCACCGGCACCTGGACGACGCTCGCCCAGATCGCCGCCGAGGCGCTGGGCGTCCCCATCGACCGCGTGACCCTCCAGATCGGCGACTCCGCATACCCGCGTGCGTCCAGCGGAGGCTTCTCCTCGGGCATGAACAGCTGGGGCACGACGATCTACGCGGCCGCACGCGCCCTGCACACGGCCCTGGACGAGAACGGCGGCGCGGTCCCGCCCGAAGGACTGCAGGTCACGGTCGGCATGCCCGACGACCCGAAGCTGAAGCAGTACGAGTTCGGCAGCTACGGCGCCCAGTTCGCCGAGGTCCGGGTGCACGAGGACACCGGCGAGGTACGCGTGCCGCGCCTGCTGGGCGTGTTCGACGTGGGCCGGGTCATCAACCCGGTGACAGCCCGCTCGCAGTTGCTCGGCGGCATGACCTGGGGCCTTTCCATGACGCTGCACGAGGAGACCGCGATCGACCACCGCTACGGGAACTTCGTCAACAACGACCTGGGCGGATACCACTTCGCGGCCAACGCCGACGTGGGCTCGATCGAGGTGCACATGCTGGGCGAACGCGACTCGCACATCAACCCGATGGGGTCCAAGGGCGCGGGCGAGATCGGCATCATCGGCACGGCGGCGGCCATCGCCAACGCGGCCTACGACGCCACCGGCATCCGCGTCCGCGACCTCCCTCTCACCCTGGACAAGCTCCTCCGTTGACCATGGGAGTTCGCTTCGACGCCCGGGCGCTCCATATGCCACGGGAAAAGCCCGCCAGCCGCAATCTCGACAAGACCGCGCAGCATGGAGGTCGCCGTCAAGTGATGACCACCTCAGCGACGAAGCCATTGACGGAACGGTCGTCGTCCGATGCCGACAAGAACCCGGCTGCGCAACCATCGACATAGCGACCGGAAATGCAAATCGGCCATTAGTCGACGACTTTCATCCACAACGACATAACTCGCGACCAGTACGAGGAGGAACCTTATGGATTTCCCCCAGCCCCTCGGACGACACACCGACAGTGTCGCGTCGCACACCCCCGCCCGAATGGCGCGCCGGACCGCTGCGGTAGCCGCCGGCCTGATCCTGACTTCGGCGCTGGGGCTGCACACCGACGTGGCCCAGGCGCACCCCGGCCACCCGGGGCGTTCCACAGAGCCGACACCCGGCGCGACCGCGCCGGTGTACACCCACGGCTGGAAGCCGCTGAAGCCCATAGCCGGCGGCCCGCGGCAGGAGCACAGCGTCGCAACGATCGGCAAGGACGTCTACATTGTTGGCGGCATTCGGCCCGACGAAGCCGGTGGGGTCACCACCGTCCCCGATGTGGAGGTCTACGACACCCGGCGGAACACCTGGCGCCGGGCGGCTCCGCTACCGGTGGCCATGAACCATCCGAACCTGGCGGCGGTCGGCGGCAAGCTCTATGTCCTCGGTGGCCTGTCCGGCGGTGCTTCTTGGCAGGCGCTGCGCGACAGCTATGTCTACGAACCCACGAAGAACACGTGGACCCCGCTGCCCCCGATGCCCGAGGGCAGCGAGCGAGGGAGCGCCGCCGTAGGCGTGTACGGCACGCGCATTCACCTCGCCGGCGGCATGCGCACCCTGACCCCCGGCCCCGGCGGCCTTCAGGACACGGTGGCCACGGTCGACACCTACGACATCACCACCGGTCGCTGGTCCAGCCTGCCTGACCTGCCCGAGGCCCGCGATCACGTGGGTGGCGCGGTCATCGACCACACCCTGTACGTGCTCGGCGGCCGCGACCGAGGCCAGCTCAATGTGCGTGACACCGTCTACTCCCTCGACCTGCGCGGCGGCCGGTGGGTCGAACGCGCCCCGATGCCAACCCCGCGTGGCGGTATCGCGGCCGCCGCCGTCAACGGGGTGATCTACACCTTCGGCGGGGAGGGCAACGTGGTCGACGGCGTGCACACCGTCTTCGACCAGACAGAGGCCTACGACACCCGCCGCGACCGGTGGCTGCGGTTGGCCCCCATGCCGGTGCCACGACACGGAACCGCAGCCGCCACTGTCGGGGACACCATCTACATCCCCGGCGGAGGCAACCGCGCCGGCGGCGCCCCGATGGATGTCAACGACGCCTACCGTCCCAGCATTCGCTGAGCCCATGGCCCTGGTGCCGGTCCACGGACCGGCCGGTACCAGGGCCGACAGAGGGAATGCCTGACTCGGCCGCGAACTCGGCAGTGAAGACGCCCATGACATCGTCGGTACCGAGGTGGCAGACCTCGGTCGGCGGCCATTCCGCCGGGCTCCCGACGGCCATCCACACGGCCTTCTCCCACGAGCACAACCTGATCGCGTCCGGAGGTCGCTCTCCGGGTCTTGGGACCAGGCGATATCGACGCGGGTGAGTTTTTCTGCCGACGAGGCTCGACCAGCGTGGGCGATCGGTCACGTCCACCGCCGCCGACCTGCCCGGCTCCTCGATCATCCGCAGGTGAGCGGTCATCGGCTCAGGGAAGACTTCAACCCCGAAGTGGTCGAAGCTGCTGCTCCACCGCTTTTCTGCTGTCCACGACGCCGTTGCTATGACGCCTCGAAGATCAATAGGGCCTCTCCCGAGCTCTTGGAGAGGCCCAGTAGACCCGGCATCGATGACTTCCGGGCGCCAGCGCCGTCTGAAGCACTGACGACAGGCCACAGAGGCCGCGGCCACGCGCGCTGCGGCCCGGGACACGCACGTCCCCTAGCAAGCACGGCCCCCAGACGACGCGAGACCACGGAGTTCTGATCATGAGGAAGCTGATAGCGACAGTGTTCAACTACTCCCTCGACGGCTTCCTCGCCGACGAGGGCACCGAATTCTGGAAGTTCTGCTTCGACCTGCCCGAGAACCGTGAGCCCGACACCCCTGCGCATCTCGACTTTCTCCAGAGCGCGTACGCCCACCTCATGGGTCGCACCGCTTACGAGAGCATCGCCGAGTCCATGACGACGTCCACCGACCACCCGTTCGCCGACATCCTGAACGCCGGGCGCAAGGTCGTCTTCTCCCGGACCCTGAAGACGGCCGACTGGGCCAACACCACTATCGCCGCTGGTGACACGACAGAGGAGATCGACAAACTCAGGCTGGACGGCGACGGCCACATCGTGGTCTGGGGCGGAGTCAGCCTCTGGCGGTCGCTCATGCGGCTCGACCTGATCGACGAGGTCCAGCTGAGCATGTTCCCCTACGTTGCGGGCGAGGGCACCCGGCTGTTCGACGGCGTCCCCAAGTCCTACCAGCTCGACCTGGTCTCCAGCACCGCCTCCAGCAACGGGATCGTATATCTGCAGTACCGGCGACACCGCTAGCCCAGCGACCGGACATGCACAACGAGCGGCAGTCCGCGAGCCCCGCCACCAGTCTGAGCGTTCACGACCCGACTCGAACCAACCAGCGACGCCGGCGGCATCGCCGCGATCGACAGCGGCAAGTAGACACCGAGGCTCAAAGCCCATTACTCCTCGGGGCATTGCCCGCGTTTCCGGTGATCCAGGGTGAGGAGCGAACCCTGCGTACGGTGTCCAGCCATGTAGTGGCGATCGTGGTGCGGCGGCGTGGCACGTTTCGGCCGGTACGGCGGGCGGCACGCGGTGCCCGGCCCGGCATCCCGCCGCCGTCCGGGATCGGCCCCCAGGCCGCACGCCCGGACGGCGGGCGGGCGGAGGACCGGGGGTACGGCGGCGCGCCGCGCCGCCGCTCGACAACGCGAGGCACACCGCAGCCACCCTGTTGATAGAGCAGGGCGTCCACATCCGAGTCGCCCAGGAGATCCACGGCCACACCCGGGTCACCACCGAGCGCTACACCCACGTATCCACACCTCTGATGCGCGATGCGGGGGAACGGCTGGCCTCCGCTCTCTGGGGAGATCCGTAGGCGTTGCAACTAAGACTGCAACCATGGCGCCCGTGAAGATCAGAAAGGTCCTCTCCCCGAGTTCGGGAAGAGGGCCCTTCGCCTGCGGAGGATCGGGGATTTGAACCCCGGATGGCCGGTAAGACCAAACCGCATTAGCAGTCCCCTAAAGGCAATGACCGACCATTGCCGAACAAGATCCTCTGTTTCTAATCCTGCAGCTCACAACGGTTTACCAATGCCATTTATGACCGCCCAAGACTGACGATTGCCGGTCTTTATGGTCCGGCAATGGTCCGGCACGCTATCGTCATGGTCCACAACGAAAGCGGGCCCGCCCGGTGCGCGAACACCTGACGGACCCTTGATCATCACCTGTGACACCAGGAGGACGATCCAATGCCGCAGTTTACTGCGATGCCGAACGCTGCCGTCGGCACTTGCCGGCCATGGTGCGCCGATCACGTCGACGCCACCCCGCGCGGCCGCCAGGCCGACCCGGCCGACCAGCTGTGCCAGCGCATCCGGACCTCGCCGGCGTACGGCGAGATCCTCATGACCCACAGCGCCGGGCAGGGCACGACCATCGCGCTCTACAACACCCGCGAGGAACTCACCCCGGCCGAGGCCGAGCAGCTGGCGCACGCACTGCTGCAGGAGGTCGCAGCCGCCCGCGCTGCCAGCTCTGGCTGCCCCAGTCCCGGGCAGCACGTGGGCGCTCCGGGGCCAGCCCATAAGCTCGGCGAGTGCTGACCTTTGCATTCGACGTCGGAGAGACCATCGTCCGTGACGACCGCTACTGGGCTTCCTGGGCTGACTGGCTCGGCCTCTCCCGCCACACGGTCTCCGCGCTCGTGGGCGCCGTGGTGGCTCAAGGGCGGGACAACGCAGACGCCCTTCGCTTGCTGGTCCCTGGCATTGACCTCGACGCCGAGTATGCAGCTCGTGAAGCGGCCGGCCGCGGCGAGCGCATCGAGGAGGAAGACCTGTACCCGGACGTGCGTCCGGCACTGGCTGCGCTGCGAGCAGCCGGGCACCGTGTGCTCATCGCCGGCAACCAGACCGCCCGCGCCGGCGAGCTCCTGCGCTCCCTTGATCTGCCGGTCGACGGGATCGCCACGTCGGGCGAGTGGGGCGTCGCAAAGCCTGGCCCTGCGTTCTTCACCCGCTTGACCGAGTACGCCGAGACTACGCCGGACCGGATCGTGTACGTAGGCGACCACCCGGCAAACGACGTCACGCCCGCCAAGGCCGCCGGCCTGCAGGCCGCACACATCCGCCGCGGGCCATGGGGGCACCTGTGGGCCGAGCACCCGGTCGCCGCCGCGGCCGACTGGCGGATCAACACGCTTACCGAGCTGACCACCATCTCGGGCTAACTCTGGGCAGGTCAGTGACCAGCTCGCTACAGTCCGAGAAGAGCCTCGTACTGGAGTCCTCATGCCCTCAGCGCCTCACGGCGGGCTAGGCCGGCGCATCGCCTATTACCGGAGCGTCGCCCGTCTCACGCAGCAGCGGTTGGCCGACGCCGCCAGCATCCACATCGGCACACTGCAGAAGATTGAGCGCGGAGCCCGGGGCGCCAGCGACAGCATCGTGGAGTCGATCGCCGCCGCCCTCGGCGTCGACCCGTCTCTGCTCATGGCGGACCGCGCCCAGGCCGGCTCTCGCATCCACGCGGCCATCCCCGCCATGTCCGCAGCCATCGCCGCCTACGACGTGCCCGATGACGGCCCTGTCCGGCCAGTGCCGCAGCTGCGCGACGCCGTCACCGAGGCCGTGACGTGGCGGGTGGGCGCCCAGTACGTGCAGATCGTCCGTCGCATGCCGGATCTCCTCAGCGAACTGTTCCGTGCCCTGCAGATCGCGCCTTCCGAGCAGCATGCGGAGATCGCTCGGCTGACCGCGTCAGCTCTGCGAAGCGCCGACGCGGTGGCCTACAAGTTCGGCGCCTACGACTTGAGCGCGAGACTCATCGACCTCATGCGCTGGGCCGCCCAGCAGGCGAACGATCCGATCCTCTCGGCCGCGTGCGCCTACGTCCGCACGGAGACCTTCTTTGCCGCCGACGCCCACGGCCAGGGCCTGCGTGCTCTGGTCGCCGCCATCGACCAGGCCGCGCCGCCGGCCGATGTGACAGCCACAGCCGCGCTCGGAGCGCTGCACATGCGCGAGGCCGTCATCGCCGGTCGCGGTGGCGACGTCGACGCCGCAGACCTGCACCTTGCCGAGGCCCGCAGGCTCGGCGACCAGGTGCCAGAAGCGGTGTACGCGGGCACTGCCTTCGGGCCTCACTCCGTACGCATCCACGAGGTGTCCGTCGCCGTCAGCCTGGGCAGCGAGCACGTCAACCGCGCCCTCGAGATCGCACGCGAGTGGGCGCCCCCGGGCGAGCTGCCTGCCGAACGACGCTCCGGCTTCTACATCGAGCTGGCCCGCGCCCAACTCTGATCGTGGCTCCCCGACGACGCGTTCGAGAGCCTCAAAGTCGCCCGGAAGATCGCGCCACAGCACACCCGCGATCATCGCTGGGTGCGTGAGGACGCCGCGACGCTGCGCCGGCTGAAGCGCGCCGACGCCGAAACCCTCACCAGCTTCGCCGAATGGTGCCACGCCACCTGAGGTAACCCACGCTGGGTCACTTACATCGGCGCAAGCCCTGCACCATCTGGACTGTCACGACGACGGCCACAGATGGGATCGCTCATGACGACGTCAGTGCCGCCTGCGCCGATCCCCGTGCGCGACACGATCAGCATTGCGCGCCTGCACGGCTTGGCCTGCTTGTACTGCGGCGCAGTGAACAAACTGCAGCCCGCCGGCGAGGTGCTGCACCGAGGTCGGTCCTGGCCCGTCGTCGCCTGCGACACCCACGTCCATCGCTCTGCGCCCCTGGACCGGACGACGTCACCGCCGGCCCAGGGACTTGATCAGGAAGTGAGGTCCTGACCCATGACCGACCATATCTCTGGACACCGGGACGGCCGATGAGCGTTCAGGCCGACGACGTCCTTTTCGCCTGGTCCGCACGTGATCACAGTGGCGAGGGTTCATGCGGTGTCACGGACGAGCCCGGGCTCGCCGAGAAAAGGCTGCACGCCGCACTCGACGCCCTCCGTCCCGGTGCTGTCGGGGTTGTCGAACTGGTGCGTCTGGACTGGGACGCCCGCCAGCCGTCCTATGTGCACGGCGCCGTTGTTCTTCGGTCCCGCCGCAAGGCACGAGGGCCCGGGATCTCCGCCGTGGTGATCGGCCGTGGCTGAGGTTGTGGAGAATCAGCGCGACCGTCTGCTGCATGCGCTGGAGATGACGTATCCCGGCTGGAACATCACCGTCGAGGACGGTTGGTGGATCGCTGAGCTGTGCGGGCCGCTGACGCCGCAGCTGTCGAAAGCTGGCGTTGTCCTGTACGTCAGGCGCACTGACGGCGTGGCGCTCGGCGCCGCGCTGTCACAGCAGGCGGCCCGGCGGCACAGCGTCGGACCCTGCACCTTCGTATAGCGGCCCGGTCGGGCGGACGGCCCCCGCCCGCGTGCGCCTACCCCATGGATACCGCCGGGCCGGGGCCGCTCCAAACGTCCGGCCGGGATTCCCACGTCCCGGCCGGACCAGGCCCCCCGCGACGCTTCTCCGGGCGATGCGGGGGGCCGCCCCACAGATACGCCCCTCACCGTCCCGTTCCTGTCCCTGTCCCTGTCCCTGGAGACCATCGTGATCAGCGCGACGAACGAGTACGTGCACAGCGACGTTCATGAGACGGTCGCGCACCACCTGGGCGACGGCCGGTGGGTTGTCTCGGACATGCCCGGCCTGCTCATCGACCGGCCCGCCGCCATCCGGCACGTCATGTGGAAGGAAATCGAGAGGGGCAGACAGATCATGTACGAGCAGGCCCGCGAGCCGTTCACACCCGAGAGAGCCCGCGCGAAGGTTCAGGCGCTGCTGGCCGAGGCCCGAGCGGTGCTCGCGGTCGGCGGCCCCGTAACCGACCCGTGGCTCTCGGCCCGCATGGACGAGGCGAACTATCGACGAGGTCCTCGTCGGTGCCCCTTGATGCTGCGATCACAGGGGAGGCTACGCCGCCTTACCAGGGCCAGGGCACGGCCGAGCAGTCGGCTGGGCGCAGTTGTCCCTTAAACCCGCCACTCGTAGATCTAGTGTCCGATATAGCAATTCGGGTCTTTGGGCAACAATTGCCCTAATCTCCGACTGCGCGAAATTCGGGAAGGGTACTTCATGTCTGGGCAGGTATCTATGCGAGCGGAAAGCTGTAAAAGTGCAGCAGAACCGCGCATGCATTGACTTCCTAGCCAGACAGGAGGAAATAGCATGGCGAAGCCGATCTTCGCATCATGGGCGCATGGCGTCAGCGCCGAAGTGGAACCGCCACATGATCCCGCCGGACACGATGTGCCCATGCAGCCCGTACTGAAGACGGGGGGTGGCGTAACCTTCACGATTCCGGCCAACACAGGCGTATGGGTTCACATGCCGGTTGCGAGCCCAGTTCATATTCCACAGAATGGCGAGAAGCGAGCCCAGGTCGGAAAGGTGATGCTGCTTTTCGATGCTCGCCAAACGAGTTCGCTCATGCAGATCAAGGTCCATGACGGAGCGTCTCCGGTATGGGACAGCTGGGAAGCGCTCGGGAAAAAGGATATCGCAGTGAGCGGCGAGCATCTGCGGCTCGGCGACGTCAACAGCTTCTTCCCGGGCGATAAAGACGTCCATGTCGGAATCAACATCGCCGCACGCTTTGCCGGCGGCGAGATTGACAGTGCGGTCTACATCGCCGGCTTCGGTGCGGACTTCGTCTACCCACAGTAGATACTCGCCGCGAAGGGGGTGTGAGCCGTACAGCTCACACCCCCGTCGTTTAGCTTCTGCGCCGGCTTTACGCCTCCGAGGTACAGGCCCGCACCCCGATAAGGGGTCAGGTACGCCCTAAGGCGCCCGCTGCTGGCGAGCCTTCGTCTCCTAGCCGATCACAGGATCGCGTTCGCGCAGGTCAGTGTCAAGCATCGCCGCCGGGCATGTCGGCCGACCCGCCTCCGTTGAGCAGCGCCAGCACATCGCCGATCCGGTAGAGCGGCCGGCCGATATCGTCGGCGCCGCGTGAGACGATGCGGCCGCGGTGCGCGTAGCCGCGGATCATGCTCGGCGTCAGGCCCGGCCGGAACGCGTTCAGGGCACGGGCGATCTCCGTAGCGGTGCCGAGGTGATCGGCCACCTGCCGCAGCAGCCACCGCTCCCGCGCCGTCGCGCTGTGGGTGGCCCCGCACGACCGGCACCGGAAGAGCCGGTCACCATGCCGCACATACAGGTCAGCCTCGCACTCGTCGACGCCGCACGGCCCGGCGTACCAGGTCGCCGGCGGCCGGTCGATCGCGCGTCGAGCCTGCCGGATCGCGTCGCCCAGCTCGTCGATCGCCTCGACGAGCGCCTGATGTCCGAGCAGCGCGGCCCGCTGGCGCAGCAGCCACCGCGCCAGGCCGGCCAGCGTGTCCGGTGGGTGGGACGCGGCCGCGGTGCGCCCACGTGCACGACGCATGGTGGCAGACGCGGCACAGCGGCCCGACGCGGGTCTCGTCGACCGCCAGCGTCCGATACCAGCCGACCAGCGCCGAACGCAGGACGCTCATCGCCTGGCGGGCGCGCTCGTCGTACGGCAGCGGCGCCCGCCGGACGGTGAGCCCCACCGGCCTCAAGAGCGAGTCATCCTGGCGGACGGTCGCGCTCGACAGCGCGAACATCGCCCTGTTGTCGAGCTGGCGGGCGCAGCAGGCGCGCGAACGCCTGGCGGCCGGCGCCGACTGGGTGGACACGGGACTGATCTTCACGACGCCCGAGTGGGGAGGCTCTGCCTGAGGAGTACGTCTCCGAGCGATTCGCCGCGATCATCGCCGCTGAGAAGCTGCCGCCGATCCGGTTACATGATCTCCGGCACTGCGCGGCCACGCTCATGCTCGCGGCCGGCGTCGACATGAAGGTGATCAGCGCGACGCTCGGCCACTCGCGCCACAGCTTCACCGCAGACGTCTACACGTCCGTGGTTCCGGATGTCGCGGCGGAAGCGGCCGAGGCGACGGTGGCGATCATTCCGCGGGCCGGGAGAGCATGATCATTAGCGGAATGGTCCGGCAATGGTCCGGCATGGGTCAACTGAAGATCAAAGAGCCCTTCCCCGGAATCTCGGGGAAGGGCTCTGACCTGCGGAGGATCGGGGATTTGAACCCCGGATGGCCGGTAAGACCAAACCGCATTAGCAGCTCGGATCTCGACCGTCCCGGTCGGTTCCACCTGGACCAATACGCTTGACCGGTCCATTCGGAACGGCATGGGACAGCGGTGAACTGCAACCCGAACTGCAACCCGACCCGAGGGCCTCAACCGTCGTAGTCTTCGAACTCCCACTCTCCGATCCGGCCGATCTTCTTGGCGAGTTCGCCCATGTCGGAGCCTCCAGCACTGCTATCCGGTTGCTCAGCCACCTGGCCACCTCGGCGGGATACAGCTCGGGCACGAAGAGCCAATGGCGGCCGATGAGAAAGGGATGCTGCTGCAGCTGATCGGCGAGGGCCGATGGGGTGCAGACGGTGAGCTGAAACCGTTCCTCGCCCGGCTGGCCACGTCGGTCTCACCTGACACCGGATGTCGGTCTCGTTCGACACCAGCATCGATGGGGGGCGTGCCGGGTGTCGATGTGCGTCGGCACCGGGGGTAACGCGGCAGTACCAGTCCTGACTTATATAAGTCGGATCTGGTACTCTTCTGGTTCGTGCACGCGTTCGACATTCTCGGCGACCCGGTGCGCCGGCGCATTCCGGAGCTGCTCGCCGAGGGTGAGCAGACCTCTGGGGCGATCACGGACGTGATCCGGGCTGAGTTCGCACTGTCCCAGCCGGCTGTTTCCCAGCATCTTCGCGTTCTGCGTGAGAACGGGTTCGCGTCGGTCCGGGCCGAGGGGGCTCGCCGGTTCTATGCCGTCGACCCGACGTCGCTAAGCGAGGTTGACGTGTGGTTGGACCGGTTTCGCGGGTTCTGGGATCAGCGTCTCGATGCCCTGGGCACTGAGTTGGCCCGAGGCAGGCGTGCATCCCGGTCCCGGGCTGGCCAGCAGCCTGACACGGCACCGACGTCGGCAAGGCCGATCCGCCAGTGAAAGGAACATGACATGAAGGACGTGCTGGACGAACTGGCCGCTGCGCGCCGGACGATGGGCACAGCGACCCTGCCCGCCGGTGACGCGTACACGATGGAGTTGCGGCGTCGCTACGACGCGCCGGTCGACGACGTGTGGAACGCCATCACCGACCCTGAGCGGCTGGGCCGTTGGTTGAAGTCGGTCACCGGAGACCTGCGGCTCGGCGGGTCGTTCGAGTTGGACGGCGGTGAGCACGGGGAGATCCTCCGGTGCGAGCCGCCGCGTCTGCTGCGGGTGTCCTGGCTCTTCGGGCCGGACGCCGACGAGTGGCCGGGCACGAGCGAGGTCGAGGTGCGCCTGTCCCCGGGCCCTGCCGGGGACACCGAGCTTGAACTGGTCCATGCAGCGGCCGTCGGGGAGCCCATGTTCCCGACCTACGGCCCCGGTGCTGGCGGTGTGGGCTGGGACCTGCATCTCCTCACCCTGACCCGGTTCCTGGCAGACGGCGAGACCCTCGATCACGAGGAGTTCCAGACCTCGCCCACGGGGCGCGAGTTCGTGCGGCGCAGCGCTGCGGCATGGGGCGAAGCTCACCTGGCCGCCGGTGGCGATCCGGATCACGTGGCGGCCGCCGTCAAGGCCACCACCGCGTTCTACGCCCCCGGAGGGAACGCTTGATGAAGTACACCACCTCGATCGAGATCGCCCTGCCGCGGGAGAAGGTGCTCCAGATGCTCGCGGACCCGGCGCACATGCCGAAGTGGCTGCGGGGCCTGGTGCTGCACGAGCCGGTGGACGGAGCGCACGGCCAGCTCGGCACCACCTCGCGAGTCGTGTTTCAAATGGGGAAGCAGAGGATGGAGGCCACCGAGACCATCACGCGCCTGGAACCTGAAGACCTGCACGCCATCCCCAGTTCTGTCGTCGTGCACTACGACCGCGAGATCGCCGGCGAGGGCATGTGGCAGGCCCAGCGCGACCGGCTGATCGCAGCCGGTCCGGACACCACGCTGTGGGAGAGCGAGAGCGAATTCCGGTTCGACGGATTGCTGGTGCGACTGGTGGGGCTGGTAATGCCTGGCTCTTTCCGCAAGCAGTCGCAGCAGCACATGGAGGACTTCAAGGCGTTCGCCGAGCACGGGACGGACGTCCGCCAAGGGACGAACTGATCTGCCACTGAGTTGGGTCTGAGCATCATGGCTCGCGCACCCACCTCACGCGTCGACCTGTACGCCGCGATCCGACGCGACGCCAAGGCGGGGTTGTCCAAGCGCGCTCTGCAGCGCAAGCACGGTGTCGGGGAGAGGATCCCGGCTTGACCGTTACCGGGATGTCATCGACGGCTGGCTGCGAGACGACCTCGACGCACCGAGGAGGCAGCGGCACACCGCGAAGAGAATCTTCGATCGGCTGCTGGACGAGCACGACGCTGCCGGGGTCGTGTCGTACGGGATGGTGCGCGACTACGTCGCCACCCGACGGCGTGAGATCCGCATCGAAGCCGGTCGGGAGCCGGCGAACACGGCAGGGGCGGGTGATCAGTTCTCTGAGAGCGTGTTTGAGAAGATCATCATGGGCGTCGACCGTAGAGATAGAGCCGCTCACCAAGGACGAGGCTCGGCGCATCCTGGATGTGGCAAGAAGCCGCAGGAACGGTGCCCGCTGGTGCGTGGCCCTGGCTCTCGGCCTGCGCCAGGCTCTCGGCCTGCGCTGGTCGTACATCGATCTGACGACCGGCGAGATTCGGGCATGGTTCCAGATCCAGCGGGCGGAGTGTGGCAGCACGGCTGCGACGATCCACACGCCTGTGGAGAGAAGTGGCACCGGAAAGCCTGTAAGAAGAACTGCAAAGATCATCGGCATCTGCGGACCTGCACGGCGAACTGCAAGAAGCGCGCCCACACCTGCTACAGACGTCCCTGCCTGAAGGACTGCACCAGCCATGCGGACAAGTGCCCCAAGCGGTCCGGTGGCGGCCTCGTCCTCCGGCAACGCAAGGGCAAGAGCAAGCTCACCCTCCAGTGTCCACCCGCGCTCCTGGCTCTCCTAACGGCCCACAAGAAGGTGAAGGCGAGGGATCGGTGGACCGACCATGACTTGGTCTTCACGACGCAGCACGGCGGGCCGATCGAGCGTACAGAGGACTGGAAGCAGTGGAAGTCCATCCTCAAGCAGGCCGGCGTACGAGACGCCAGAGTGCACGACGCACGGCACACCGCCGCGACCCTGTTGATAGAGCAGGGCGTCCACATCCGCGTGGTTCAGGAGATCCTCGCCACACGCGGGCGACCACGACGGAGCGCTACACCCACGTGGCGACTCTCCAGATGAGGGACGCCAGCGACCGCATGGACGCGGCCCTGTGGGGCTCGGCCTGAGGGGCAACTGCAACCCGAACTGCACCCCTGACGCCTCAGGAACGACGAAGGCCCTCGACCCGACGAACGGGCGAGGGCCTTTCACCTGCGGAGGATCGGGGATTTGAACCCCGGATGGCCGGTAAGACCAAACCGCATTAGCAGTGCGGCGCCATAGACCTGACTAGGCGAATCCTCCTGGAAGCCTTTGGTGGCTCAGGACAGAGTACCGGCCTTCTGGCGAGGCGGCAAAGCGATCGCGCCCGCCGCCTTCGCCAGGTGTCATCAACAGCCTGTGGGTAACCACCTGTGGATGAACGCCCGCCCAGCTGAGACGGGCTTTCTGGCTGTGGATAACTCAGGCGGCCGGGTTGGCCTCGCCCTCGATCTCGATCTTGATCTTCTTGCCCACCAGGACGCCACCGGTCTCCAGGGCCTGGTTCCAGGTCAGACCGAACTGCTCGCGGTCGATCTCCGTGGTGATCGAGAAGCCCCACACCTGCACGCCCCACGGGTTGGTGCCGACGCCGCCGTACTCGACGTTCAGCTCGACCTCCTTGGTGACGTCGCGGATGGTCAGGTCACCCACGACGGTGAAGTCGCTGCCCGAGTGACCGACGACGCGGGTGGTCCTGAAGGTGATCTCGGGGAACTTGTCGACGGACAGGAAGTCGTCGCTGCGCAGGTGGTTGTCGCGGTCCGGCATGCCGGTCTCGATGGTGTTCGCCTGGATGGTGAGCTCGGCGCTCGACTCCAGGGGGTTCTCGCCGACCGTGACCGAGCCGCTGAAGCCACCGAAGTAGCCGCGCACCTTCGTGAACATCATGTGCTTCGCGACGAAGCCGATGTGCGTGTGCGTCACGTCGATGTTGTACGTGCCGGGGGCAGGGACGGTCAGGTTCTCCCAGGTAAGGGTGCTCATGGGGTTCTCCTCAGGGGAAGTCGGCTCAGTTGGATGTCTGCGGCAACAACTTTCTACACGAGGAATATTCCCCCCGTCAACCAACGTCGGGTACGCTGTGGATGTGCTGAACTTGGACGACCCCCGGCTCACCGCCATCGGACTGCTGGTTGAGGTGCATGCAGGCTTGATGGACAGGTTCCAGCCCGTTCTCAACGACGCCGGCCTGTCGGAGATCGACTTCGAATGCCTCATCCGCCTGGCCCGTTCCTCCGGTCACCAGCTGCGCATGAGCGACCTGGCCGCCCAGACCGGCCTGTCCACGAGCGGGGTGACCCGAGTCGTCGACCGGCTGGAGCGCGACAACCTGGTCGTCCGCGAGGCCTGCTCCACCGACCGCCGGGCCTCGTACGCGACCCTCACCCCCACCGGGCTGGAACGGCTCGAGACCGTCCTGCCTCAACACCTGGAGGACATCGACGACTGCTTCACCGGCCAGTTGGAGGGGCCCGAGCTCGAGCGGTTCCTGGCCAGCCTGCGCAAGATCCGCGCAGTCGTCCGCCCCTGCGCCACCGCCGGCGCGACCGGGGACGAGGTCAGCGCGGCAGACCCAGCGCGCTCCTGAGCTTGGCCATCGCGCGCGAGACCGTGCTCTTCACCGTGCCGACGCTGATCCCCAGCGTCTTGGCGATCTCCGGCTCCGTCATGTCCTCGTAGTAGCGCAGGACGATCGCGGCCCGCATGCGCTCGGGCAGCTCCTGCAGCGCCCGTTCCAGCGCCTCCTGCACCTCGGAGGTCACGTCAGCGGTCGGCGCCGCGTGGCCGGCGGCCACCTCGGGCAGCTGGTCCGACGGGTACTCCTCCAGCTTGCGCCGCCGCCACTGCGAGATGTTGATGTTGACCATGGCCCGCCGCACGTAGCCGTCCAGGGCGTTGCGGTCCTCGATGCGGTCCCAGGCCAGGTACGTCTTGGTCAGCGCGTTCTGCAGCAGATCCTCGGCGTCCAGCGGGTGCCCGGTGAGCTGGTGCGCCGCACGCAGCAGGGCAGGACCGCGCGTCAACACGTACTCGCGGAACTCGTCTTCCCGGCCGGTGGTCTGCATCGTGGCCAGAATCGCAGCTTGATGCCCCTTTGGCCCCGAACCACAATTCAGGTTTCGGCCCGCCCACGACAAAGGTCCGTCTAGGTCGGTGGCGGTTTGTACGCCGCCGGGAGTGAAGTCCCTTCCCCCAGGATGCGTATTTTGCTCTCGTCTGGGCCGCTAAGGTGTGGGCCGCCCCCAAGTCGTGTGAATCTGGTATCCGACGAGGGAGGGGCGGATGGGGTATCCGAGCGTTGAGCGCCGCCGGGTGCTCGCGGCAGCCGCACTCGGACGCGAGAGCGGCGTCGAGGGCCCTGACCCGGGCAGCGGCGAGCCCCTGCGCGCGGTCGTCGGCGAGATCCTCGACGTCAGCCCGCACCTGATGACCATCGAGACCCCCGACGGCGCCCAGGAACGGCTGGTCATCGCGCCGTGGGCCACGGCCTGGCACGGTGGCGACACCGCCCCGGCCGACCTGCCCGTCGGCGCCATGGTGATCATGCGGACGCTGCGCGACGGCCGGGTCGTCGATCGCGTCTGGGCCGACACCACACGCCTGACCGGCACCATCCTGTCCGTCGAGGGCCGCAGGGACCTGACGGTCGAGCTCGACTCCGGCCCGCACCGGGGCCACCGTACGATCGTCATCCCCTACCGGGCGTCGGGACGGCTCCAGGTGCGCCATCCCAAGTTCGAGCCCGGCTACCTGTTCGACGCGATCGGCGTCCGGCGCGACGGCGCGAGCCTCGCCCTGCTGCCCGCGACGTCACAGCCCGCCTACCCGGCGCGTTCTGTGCCGCCCCCGCCACCGGCGTACGCGGGGATGCAGTCGCGCATCGCGGGCACCGCCACCTGGTCGGACACGTTCGACGAGGAGGAGCGGGGCGCGGCGTACCCCATGCTGGAACGTTCTGACACCGGCTGCACCCAGGTCGGCGTGTCGTGCGCGGGCCTGCCGTACCTCGCGGTCGGGTCCCTGCTTCAGGTGAAGAACGTCTGCTCCGACCGCACCGCCAACGTGCCCGTGGTGGCGTGCGGATGTCTGGCGGGGCGGTTCTGCGACCGCTGCGTCGAATGCGACACCTCTCCGCGGGGCCGGATCGCGGAGCTGTCGCCGTCCTCCTTCGTGGAGCTGGGCGGCGACCTGGTCAAGGGATGCTTCAACGCTCAGATCGGATTGGGGTGACACGCGCGTGCTGACCTCGCAGCTCCCGCTTCTGATCGTGCTGCTCGTCCTCGGCACGATCGCCAAGGTGTCCACCGTCGTGTCCGGGCGCGAGCCCGGCGCGCTGTCGCGCCTCGGACCGGCGGTGCTGGTGCCGGGGCGCATGCAGGTCCCGGCGTTGCTGGCGTGTGCGGTCGGCGAGCTGGCGCTGGCGGCCGGGCTGCTGGTGACGACACATCCGCTCTTCCGGTGGGGGACGGTCGCGTTCTTCGCGATGTCCACGTACGTGCTGCTGGAGCTGCGCAGGCGGCGGCCCGACGCGGGCTGCGGCTGCTTCGGCGAGGTGAGCTCGGCGCCCGTCGGCGTGCGGTCGATCGGCAGGACGGTCGTGCTGACCGGGATGGCCCTGATGACGGTGTGGGCGCCGGTGACCGGGTGGGCGGCCGTCATGCGCCCCTCGTGGATGTACGTGGCCGCCGGGGTGGCGCTGCTCGCCCTGCTGTCGCCCGAGATCGAAGAGCTGGTCGACCGGCTGCGTTACCGCGCGCCGTGCGAGCAGCGGCCGGGGCCGGCCGAGTCGGTGACGCTGGCCAGGCTGCGTTCGAGCGGCACCTGGCGGGCCTACCAGGCGGAGCTGGCCACCACCGAGCCGTACGACAGCTGGCGCGAGCTGTGCTGGCGGTTCTTCGCCTTCCGCAACCGCGACGAGGACGATGTGGTCTTCGCCGTCTACCTGAGCGGGCGGCGCCCGGCGGTGCGGGTCGCGGTGGTCGGCGGGGCGGACAGCGGGTCTCTGCCGCAATATACGTCCGTATCGGCCTGACGCTAGACAGGCCGATACTTCGATCGACAGGCAGCGCGATACAGCTCTATTGGGCTGTCTAGCTTCCCCACTAGACAGCCCAATAGAGGTCTAGGGGCGCCGCTCAGACGGGCTGAGCGCGCAGGAATTTCCCGAAATGCGGCACCGTGAACGCGATCAGGCCGCGCTCGGCGCTGTAGATGAGCCCTTTCTTGATGAGGCTGTCGCGGGCGGGTGAGAGGCTGGACGGCTTGCGCCCGAGGGCGTCGGCCACCTCGGAGGTCGGGACCGGCTCGTCGCCGATCTGGGCCATGGCGTGCATGTAGTCGCGCTCGGCCGGCGTGGCCCGCTCGTAGCGGCTGCCGAAGAACCCGACGGCGAGCTCCTGCTCGGCCTCCGGCGCGGAGACCTTGACGTCTTCGATGGTGATCGGCGTACGCGGCGCGAGGTCCCAGGCGACCTTGCCGTACGCCTGCACGAAGTAGGGGTAGCCGTCGGCCGCCTCGTAGAGGGCGTCGAGCGCCTCCCGGGTGAACTCGACGTCTTCCTCGCGCGCCGGCAGGATCAGCGCGAGGTCGGCCGCCTCCCGGTCGAGCTTGTCGATGCGGGCGTAGCGGAAGAGCCGCTCGGAGTAGCTCTTGCTGGCCGACAGGACGCTCGGCAGGTGCGGCAGCCCGGCGCCCACCACGATCAGCGGCCCGCCGGTCTGCGACAGCTCGTGGCAGGCGGCGCAGAGCGCGGAGACGTCGGCGGGCGGGACGTCCTGCATCTCGTCGATGAACAGGGCGATGCCGACGGCCAGGTCGGTGGCGACGGCGGCGGCGTCGACGAACAGCTCGGTGAGGTCGATCTCCAGGTCGCCGGAGTCGGCGCGCCCGCGGCTGGCGGGCACCTCGATGCCGGGCGACCAGTGGGAGGTGCCCTTGGCCGCCGCCGGATCGCGCATGGCGAACGCCTTGAGCACCCCGAGGAACTCCTCGATGCGCTCGGGAGCGCGGTGGCGGGGAGCGAGCTCACGGATGGCCATGTGCAGCGCCGCAGCCACGGGACGCCTGATCGACTGGTCGGGCCGGGCCTCGATCTTGCCCGTGCCCCACAGCCGCTGCATGGCCATGGACTTGAACGTGTTGAGCAGGACGGTCTTGCCGACGCCGCGCAGCCCGGTCACGACCATGCTGCGCTCGGGACGCCCACGGGCCACCCGCTCCAGCACGACCTCGAACTGCTGCAGCTCACGATCGCGCCCGGCGAGCTCCGGCGGACGCTGCCCGGCGCCGGGGGCATAAGGATTGCGCACAGGGTCCACGCTCTGCGACTCTATTGCCGGATATAGCGGCCGTCTTAGATTTGGGAAGAAAGCGCTACGGCGTGTCCGAGCAGGGGCGGTCGCGAGCACCGTCATCGAACACACCCCTCTCCACCAGGCCGAACCCTTGTTCGAGTCGGATGCCTACGACTGTAGCGCGGACTCGAACACCCATGCGATGTTTTCGGGTAAAGATCTTTGCAACAGCCCGGCTCCGCCGAGCGTCTCGGTGATGTGGAGTTCGAGGATTTCGTGCGGGCGCGCGGCTCGGCGCTGCTCCGGTACGGCTACGTGCTCACCGGCAACGCCGACGACGCGGCCGACCTGGTGCAGGAGGCGCTGCTCAAGCTGAGCGACGCCTGGCGGCGGGTCCGCAACAAGGACAACCCCGAGTCGTACGTACGCACGATCATGGCCAGGCAGCACGTCAGCTGGTGGCGCAGGCGGCGCAGGGAGCACCTGACGGACGACGTTCCTGAGGGCTCCTACACCGACGAGCACGCGTTCGGCGAGCTGTGGAAGGAGCTGGCGGCGCTGCCGCGCGGGCAGCGCGCCGTGATCGTGCTGCGCTACTACGAGGACCTGCCGGACCAGGAGATCGCGCAGATCCTCGGCATCTCCCGCGGAACGGTACGCAGCCAGGCGTTCCACGCGCTCAACGCGTTGCGCGTCAAGCCTGCGGTGTTCGAAAGGGGACGGGCGTGAGGACAGAGGACGAACTGGTCGGGGCCCTGCGGTCGGCGGCCGACCGCGCTCCCGGCGACGAGAGCCTGCTCGCGGCGGTCGCGCGCCGCAGACGGCGCAGGACCCGCCGGCGGGTGAGCGCGCTGGCCGCCGCGGCGGCGGTGGTCGTGCTGGGCATGGGGGTCAGGGCCGTCGTGTGGGGCCCGGCCGAGGTCGACTCGGTGGCCCCGGCCTTCCTCGCGACCCGGTCACCGGTGGTGCCGCCGCCGACCGGTGTCGGGTCACCGCCCACCGTCACGGTGGCACCGCCCCCGCAGCCGGTCGGCACCGTGCCGCCGCCTACCGCGTCCGTGCCCGTGGAGGAGCTCTGGCCGGGGGCGTACCTCACGATGCCGGCGCGGGACGCCGACGGCCGGACGCGCCGTCCGGTCATGGGGCTCAGCACCTCGGAGGTGCTGCTCGCCGCGTCCGGGCCGGGCGAGAAGAGCAGCCGGCTGGAGGTGTACGACTCCGTCACGGGCGAGACCCGCGTGGTCACGACGCCCTGGACCGACGGTCCACTCGTCCAGGTCGCCGCAGCCGACGCCGAGCACCTCGTCTGGACCTCGTACAGCGAGAAGGACGGCACGGGCTTCCGCCGGATCTGGGCGGCCCCGCTGCCCGGCGAGGCGAAACTGCTCGCCACGCTCAGCGGCCCGGGGACCGACATCGACATGATGCAGCTCGACGGCGACCACGTCACGTGGTCGGAACGCTCCCGTGGCGGCGTGTGGCGCCTGCCCCTCGCAGGCGGCACCCCGCAGAGGCTGCCCGGCAGCGACGGCCTGCACCTGGTCGACTGGCCCGTGGCCGGCGACGTGGCCGCCGACCCCGGACCGAGCGTCCGCAACCAGACGCTGATCGCCGACCTGGACGGCGGCACGAAGACGGCGGTGGCCGTGCCGCCGGGCGCGAAGGGGCTGCGGTGCGCCCGCACCTGGTGCACGGGACACGACGACAAGGGTGGCTTCCTCCAGCGCTTCGACGGCACAGCCGTGACCCGCCTCGACGCCCTGGGCGTCTCGAAGACCTTGGCCCAGGCTCCGGCGCTCGACCGGTTCGTGTACGTCGCCGGCGGCGTCTACGACATCGCCACCGGAAAGGTCGCCTCGATCGACGCGGTCGACGGCGCCTGGTTCGCCGACGGCGGCGCCCCGGGACCCGGCTCGATCCTCTACTGGGAGAACGAGCGCGGCACGCTGGAGGTCCTGAACTTGGCAGCCGTCCCGCCCGCGCAATAGCGTTTCCGGCCATGCGGACCTTCGCGAATGTTCAGGAGCTCAAGGCGGCCGTCGGCGAGACGTTCGGCCCGACCGAGTGGCGCACCGTCACCCAGGAGCAGGTCAACCTGTTCGCCGACGCCACCGACGACCACCAGTGGATCCACGTCGACGTGGACCGCGCCAAGGAGGGCCCGTTCGGCGGCACCGTCGCCCACGGGTACCTGACGCTGTCGTTGCTGCCGGCGCTCATGTTCTCGCTGGTCAAGGTCGAGGGCATCGCCATGGGCGTCAACTTCGGCCTGAACAAGGTCCGTTTCCCGAGGCCGGTGCCGGTCGGCGCGCGCATCAGGGCCGTGGGCGAGCTGACCGACGTCAAGGGCACTCCTGCCGGCTACCTGTCCAACCTCAAGATGACCGTCGAGATCGAGGGCGAGAGGCGCGCCGCCTGCATCGCCGAGACGCTCGTCCTGTACGTCCCCGCCGAATAGATCTCTCCGGCGTGCGGCAGAAGCCGGCCTCACGTGATCCCTGGCCTCGTGGAGGAATTCGACGAGCCCGCCCAGACCCGGGGCGACGCGCTTCTCCGGTACGGCCACGTCCTGTCCGGCGCCATGGAGGGCGCGGCCGGCGCCGGTTGCCGCTCAGCGTGTACACGCAGGGGCCTTCGGCGGCCGTCGTGTACGACCTGGGCACGGGGCGAGGGCCGGGGTCAGCGCGTCAAGGCGCGTGGCGGCCGGCGGCCGTCACAGGATGATCGCGGCGAGCGCCGCCAGGCCGATGAGTCCGAGGTAGGCCAGCACGAGCCGGGTGTCCCGGAGGAAGCACTTGCTCCGGGTCAGTCCGGCTCGCCGCGCCTTCCAGTACCCCGCGAACCCCAGCGCCGCGAACCCGAGCACCGCCCACGGCCCGAGCAGCCAGGCGAGCAGCGCGACGGTCGCGTACACGCACAACCGCAGCGGGTCGTACGGCTCCTGCTTCATGCGATCACCCTTCCTGGCTCCGCGGCCACCGCCGACAGACGCTGGCGGGACAGTTGCGGCCAGGCCTGCACGGCGCAGAACGGCGCGCACTGGTCCTGCTCCGCCCGCGTGCCGACGTGCACGCAGCATTGCGTGAGACGTTCCTCGATCATCGTGGAGACGTCCATGAACGGCTTGATCGTCAGGCGCACCACCCGCTCGCCCAGCATCCGCCGGAGCTTCTTCCTGCGGCCCGGCAGGGCCGCGGAGGCGAGGGTGAGCAGGGTGGAGACGCCGAGGTCGCAGTTCTCGCAGATCGTCCGCCACAGGTCGCCGATCTGCGGGTGCGACAGCGACGACTGCTCCGACAGCAGCCCGAGCAGCGACTCCTGCACGGCCAGGCGCAGCTCGCGCGGGATCTCGCTGTCGGCGATGCGGTTGGAGACCAGACCCAGGTGCTCTTTGAGGCGGTCGTGGCCGATCAGCCCGGTGAGCGAGCGCCACTGCCCGCCGTCGTCGCGGATGAGGTAGCCGACCGAGCAGCAGTGCGGGTGGGAACAGGGCAGGGCGGTCAGGTCGCGCCAGGTCACCAGGCCGCCGGTCTGCGGGCCGAGGCGCTTGAGCACGCCGGTGTGGGTGAGACGGTCCATGGGGTCGATCGCCCCCGACCTGCCCGAGCCGAACTGCGGCTGCAGCGACACACCCCCGACGTAGGGGGTGTCGAGGGCGAGGCGTACGACGTCGCCGATCTCGCCGTCGTTGACGCCCTGAGCCGCGGTCATGACGAGCGTGGTGAAGATCTCGCGCTCGGACAGGCGGCGCAGGGCATCGGACTTGAGACGGGTCAGGTCGCCGCCGCGGTGGTGGCGGGAGGCGTCGGCGCTTCCGTCGTACTGGAGGTAGACCTCGACGCGCTCGCGATGCTCGGTGAGGAGGTCGAGCAGTGCGTCGTCGCGGGCTACGAGGACGCCGTTGGTGTTGATCAGGATGCGGGTGACCGGGCGGTCGGCGAGCTCGGCGAGAAGGGTCTTGAGCTCGGGATGCAGGGTGGGCTCGCCGCCGCTCAGCATGAGGACGTCGAGCTTGCCGTTCTCGCGTTCGAGGCGCTGGTCGACGTTCGCGAGGATGTCGGGCACGGGGACGATCCCCGTGAGGTCGGGTGAGCTGTCGGCGAAGCAGGTGGGGCAGCGCAGGTTGCAGGCCTCGGCGATGTCCTCCAGGAGGATGCAGGTGTGCTGCGTCTGCATCTCGGGCAGGCCGCGGAGGTAGGCGGCGGGGATGGGATCGTAGTTGCCGGCGAGGTCCGGGAGGTGCCGCTTGGTGGGGGCGGTCCACTCTTCCAGATATTCGAGGATTTCTGGATCTTCGTCGTACAAAGTGCGGATAAGTCCGTGTTTGCGGCAGCCGCGTTCCAGCCACACGCGGCCGTCGCGCTCGGCCAGGTAGCCGCTCAGCCGTTCGACCTGCTCCAGGTCGGCGCCGTGACACTGCGGGCAGAACGCGTTGACGTACCGGAGAATGCGGTCGCCCCGCAGACCCATCCCTGCGCTCATGTCATGACCTTTCGCCGAAAGAGGGGTTGGTAGTAGCCGCGCCGCCAGCCGTACCCGAGCCTGACGGTGAGCAGCAACATCCCCGGGATGAGGAACCACTGGGGGCGGGTGAGGTCGAGCCAGACGGTCTCGTTGGCCCTCGTGAACTCGACCAGGAAACGGAACACCGCGTACGCGGCCACGTACAGCGTGAACAGCTCCCCCGGCTGGGTGAGCCGCCGGCGCGCCCACATGAGCGCGGCGAAGGCGGCGAGCTGGAAGAGGATCTCGTAGACGAACGACGGGTGCATGGCCTGGCCGGTCAGGCAGCCGGGGCATTCGGGGGTGGTGGGCGGGGCGTGCACGCCCCACGGCAGGTCGGTGGGGCGTCCGGGCGCCTCGGTCAGGTGGCAGCCGATCCGCCCGACCGCCATGCCGAGCGCCACCGCGGGGGCGAACAGGTCGCCGGTGCGTTCCTTGTAGCCGATGATCCGTTTTGCGACGAGCACGCCGACGTACGCGCCGGTGAGGCCGCCGAGGATGCTGCGGGAGCCGTACAGCCACAGGTCCTGCGGATCGAGCGTCTCCAGCCAGCCCGCCAGCCGCATCCCGATCGCTCCGCCGACCAGCGCGCCGGTCACCGCGACGAGCGACTGCTCGTTGAGCGCCCCACGCCTTCTGGCCTCCCGCACGAACACCACGGACGCCACGAGGACGCCCAGGCCGACGAAGATCTCGTGGTAGGGCATCAGCCGTACAGACCCGGGTTGAGGCCGGTGCAGAACCCGACGGACACGATGGACCACGTCGCCCATCCGATCATCAGCCCCAGCCCGAGCCCCCGCGTCCAGGACCCACGGACGAAGCACAGGACGATCCCGGCGACGGGGCCGACGACGATCAGGACGACCGCCATGAGAAGGGCGGGGGAAGGACCGTCGCCGGTCCAGCTCATGCCGCTGGCGAGGACGGCTACGACGAGGATGACGTTGAGCACGCTGTAGAGCCCGAGCCCCGCGAACAACATCCCCACCAACGCCTCGGAGCGCCCCTTGGCGGCCGGCCCCCCACCGGCCCTCGGCCCATAGGGGGCATCCCCACCGAACCCCGAACCCCTCGCATCCGAACCGAAGGTGCGACCTCCCTCAGAGGGTGACTTCATCCCATACGGCGCGTCGCCCCCCAGGCCCGGATCACCTCCAGAAGACGCATACGACCCAGCCCGCGAATCACCCCGACTGGCCCCATACGACCCCACACCCCCCGGCCCAGAACTTCCCGAATCCTGACCGAAAGGCCGATCGGCCCCAAACGGCGCATCAACGCCATAGTGCGACTCACCCCCGAACGACCGCCCGAGGCCATGGGTAGGAGTGGCCCCGGACGACGGCCTGGCATCGTAAACCGAGTCGGCCCCGGACTGCGACCTGGCACCGTAAGCCGAGCCGGTCCCAGACGACGGCCTGGCTTCGTAAGCCGAGCCGGCCCCGGACGACGGCCTGGCTTCGTAACCCGAGCCGGCCCCGGACGACGGCCTGGCTTCGTAACCCGAGCCGGCCCCAGACGACGGCCTGGCACCGTAAACCGGATCGGCCCCGGACTGCGACCTGGCGCCGTAGGACGGGTGAGCCCCTGACGAGGGATTCGGGTCATAGGACGGGTTGCCCCCGGGCGACGGATCCGGGCCGTGGGGCGGGTTGGCGCCACGCCCATGTTCTCCGCGAGGCGGATTGGCACCCAGCCGTGGCTGCACGTGGGGGGCCGTCGGCGCGTAAGGCGGCCGCGCGTCCGACGGCCCACCGTAGGGCCACTGCGGCCGAGCCTCCTCCCCCCGCTGCGGCTCCCCCACCTGCTCGTACGACGCCTCCGCCCGCCCACGCGGTTGCCCCGCCACCCCATACGACCGCTCCGACTGCCCGTACGACGGCTCCGGCCGCCCATACACCTGGCCCGGCGCCATATACGGCCGCTCCGACTGCCGGTGTGGCAGCTCCGACCCCTCATACACCTGACCCGGCGGCCCGAACGACCGCTCCGACTGCCCGTACGACGGCTCCGGCCGCCCATACACCTGGCCCGGCGGCCCGTACGGCCGCTCCGACTGCCGGTGTGGCGGCTCCGACCCCTCATACACCTGGCCCGGCGGTTCGAACGTCGGCTCCGACTGCCCGTACGTCGGGCCTTGCCCGAATGCGTTTGACCGCTCCGACTGCCCGTATAGGTCGGGGCGACTCGGCGGCCCCTCCAGCCGACCGAATTCTTCCTGCGGCTGACCAGGCCGCCCTTGTGCTTGACCGGGTTGCCCCTGCGGCCGGAGCTGCGCCTCGCGTGACCCGCCAACCTGCTCAGGCGCCCGGCCTGGCCCCTCGCCCCTCGCCCTCGGAGGCGCCTGGCTGATCGTCGGATACCCGACCGGCGGCAGGAAGGTCGGCCGCGGCGACGACCGCCCCGAACCAGAAGAACCGGGACCAGCAGACCCTGAACCTGAAACCGCCGAATCGCCAGCCCGCGGACCCAGCGATCCAGAACCCTCCGAACCAGCGAGCCCCGCACCAAGCGACCCAGGACCACGCGAGCCCGAAACACCCGACGCGGGCTCACCCGAATCCGAATCCAAACTCGAACCGGGGCCTCCCGAAGCCTCTGAACCGTGACCGCTCGGGCCGGAGTCGCCCGAAGCCCCTGAACTGGGACCGCTCGGGCCGGAGGCCACCGAACCACCTGGACTCGAACCACCTGCACCCGCACTCGAACCCGTGACTGCATCCCCCTCGGCCCTCCGCACGTCAGAGGGTTCCGAGGCGGAGGGCGCGGGTGGCGGGGTGACGGATTCGCCGGTTGGCGGTGGCAAGAACTCCGGCCTCCCGACCGGCATCCCGACCGGCCCCGACCCAGGTTCCTCCGGCGACGACGACGGCGAGCACGGCGAAGAGGACGACGGCGGAGGGTCCGGCGGTCGCGGCGATGTGGTCATGGACGCGGTCTACTCCCTGGTCGCGATCAGGCTAGGGACCGAGGATCGACATTCGATCAACGGCTCCGATCCATCCCCTGCCCGCGCCGACAACCGGCGAAATGCCAGACACCACACCTAGGTGTACATCTCCGGATTAATCCCCGTACAAAACCCTGCCGACACGATCGACGCCAACGCCCACCCGATCATCAACCCCAGCCCCACCCCCACGGACCAGGACTTCCGCAGCACCACGAGCACCACCCCGGCGACGAGCCCCAGCAGCGCGAGAAAACCCGCGGCCACCCCGATCGCCACCGTGGACTGCAGGCTCAGGGCGACCAACCCGACGAGCACGTTGACGACGAAGTACGCGAAGAGCCCGGCGAACGCCGTGCCGACCACCACCCCCGTCCGACGAGGCGGTTCAGCAGGCCCAGAAGGCGGCGAATGACTCACGAGGCACACACTACGGGCCTATATCCCCTCCGAATAGTAATCGGAGTAGTAAATCGCCGCCTGCACCCGGCTCCTCAATCCGAGTTTGTTCAGCACCCGGCTGACATGCGTTTTGGTCGTCGCCTCGGCCATCTCGAGCTCCCTGGCGATCTCGGCGTTGGACATTCCACGCCCGATGCACGCCAGCACCTCACGCTCCCGAGGCGTCAGCCCGTCCGGATCGGCGACCGCCTCTCGACGTACGGGAGCGCCCTCGGCGAACGCCGCGATCAGCCTCCGCGTCACGCCCGGCGAAATGAGCCCGTCCCCGCGCGCCACCACACGTACCGCATGAACCAGCGACTCGGCATCGGTGTTCTTGAGCAGAAATCCCGCCGCCCCGGCCCGCAACGCCCCGAACACATATTCGTCGACATCGAACGTCGTCAGAATCAGCACATCACAAACTCCCGCCAGCTCTTTGGTGGCCGAAATGCCGTCGAGCCGCGGCATGCGCACGTCCATCAACACGACGTCGGGTCGCAGCTCACTGGCCATGGCCACGGCCTGCTCACCGTCGCCGGCCTCGCCCACGACCTCGATGTCATCGGCGCCGTCGAGGATCAGCACGATCCCGGCCCTGACCGCCGCATGGTCGTCGGCCACCAACACCTTGACGCTCACTCACCACACCTCCATCAAGCCCGCTCCTCCACCGCGGAGGCCCGCTCCACGTCCCCTGGCTCACGACGCGCTTCGCCACTCGTGCGCCGGCCACGACCTCCGTCACCGACCCCGAACACCCACGTCGCGCCTTTGGACGCCCGCGCCTCGGTCGTCTCCTCAGCCGTCGGGAGGTCAGCCAGAACCCGCCATTCATCGCCGCTCTTCCCCGCCTCGAAAAGCCCGCCGACCAGCGAGGCCCGCTCCCGCATGCCGATCAGCCCGGCTCCCGCCCCGGGCAGCCCGGTCCGCCGCTCGCGGAGCGCATTCACGACCCGGACCAGAACCCGTTCTTCCTCATAAGAAACGAGCACGGAAACCGGCGACTCCCCATGCTTGAGCGCGTTGGTGAGCGCTTCCTGCAGAATCCGATAGCCCGCAAGATCGACGGATGCCGGCAGCTCGCGTACCGTGCCCTCGACCCGCACGTCGGCGGCCGGCCCGGCCCGCCGCACTCTTTCGACCAGCGTCTCGACGTCGGCGAGGCGAGGCCGCATCGCCCCTGCGCTCCCCTCCGCCTCGTCGCCCTCCTGCCGCAGCAGGCCGATCATGGCCCGCATCTCGGCCATGCCCTTGACGCTGTTCTCCCGTACGGATTCCATGACCTTCCTGACCGTCTCCCGGTCGAGATCCTTACGGGAGAGCGCGGCCGTGGACTGGATGGCGATGGCGCTGAAATGGTTGGCGATCATGTCGTGGAGCTCGCGCGCCATCCGTGTGCGTTCGGCCGTGACGGCCGCCTGCCGATCCAGCTCGGCGAGCCTGGCGACCTGCTCGGCCCGCGCGCGTTCCACCGCCGCCCGGTCGCGGTGCTCGCGCAGCACGACGGCGGTCGTCACCGGCGTGACGAGCACCAGCCCGGCCTGCACGCCCGCGACGGCCAGCACCCGCCAGTCGGACGCGACGAACCCCGCCACGGCCCCGGCCGCCACCGCCAGCACGGATGTGACGCCGAGGAGTATCCGAGCGAGGGGCGCCGGCCCGTAGAGCGCGGCGGCGTACAGATTGTCGGTGAAAATGAGGACCGTGCCGAGCGACGGCCCCACGAAGCCGTCCACCACGATGGCGAGCACGCCGAGCCCCAGGGAGCCCAGCGGAGCCCGTTGCCGCAGCAGCACCCCCACGCAGGTGATCGCCAACGGCACCCCGAGCACCCACATGGGAACGTCACGGTGGAGGTAGGCCCCACCCGCGATCAGCACCGCTCCCACCGCGAAGGCCAGCACAGCCCACAGCACGACCCGGTTCATGACCCCATCCCACCATCTCCGGGCCGTGCTGCACTCCTACGAACGTCCGCCTGTGGATACACCTTTCGATGTATCCACAGGCTGGAGAACTGCCGGGCGAGACGCTCATCCCTGACTCGCCGATCAGAGATCTCGCCCCGCCGGCGATCTTTCTTACCTCCGCGGCGGATAAACCTCCACCCGGAACGGCGGCCTCCGTTTCGCGCTGTCGCCCACTCGTTGCAACCATGTGCTCACAGAAAGTGGGACTCCGGCGCCTCCAGAGCCGACCCCCTCCCAACTGCCGCAAAGGTAGGAGTACGTGAACATAGAGGCCGAGATTCGCGATCTGAAACTCCGTATCGCGGCCCTCGAAGCCGACGTCCCTCCCGGCAGCGGAACCTCCGCACGCCGCAGGGCTCGAACGCGACGTAGGCACACCATTCCGGCACACAACTGCACCCGTCAGGAGGACCCGCCCGCCGGCACCCTCAGAGCGCCGGCCCGCGGCGACGACCTGAGGGCCCAGATCAGATTCCTCCAAGCCGAGGTGAACGACGACCTCTCGGCCCTGAACGTCGAGATCGGCGGCTTCCGGCGCCAGGCCAACGACCACTTCGCCTCAGCCCACCACACGGCCCGGGCGCACCACGACTCCCTCCACCGCGCCCTCACCGACCTCACCCACCTGGTCGAACGCCTCATGACCCGCCTGGACGCCTGACCGCCGGGCGACCCGATCCACCCCGGCCACCCCCGTCGAGGGCATCCGCCCAGCTCACCGCCTCAACCCTCCGCCATCACCCAGCCAAGATCGCCCCCACGACCTCCCGATTGCCGTTTCTGGTTCGAGGCACTCGCAGAAACCCGCTATGCTTGCTTAAGCACCGAGCGGCCGTAGCTCAATGGATAGAGCATCTGACTACGGATCAGAAGGTTACGGGTTCGACTCCTGTCGGCCGCGCACAGCACCAAGGCCCGCTACCAGGGAAACCTGGAGCGGGCCTTTTGGTTTGTCCGGATGATCTCGCTGACAGGGCCTGCTCGCCGATGGCCTCGGCGAGGATGCCGGCCGCCGGGGCTTCCGCCGTACGCACCGCGTGGGCGTTGACCCGGCGTGGCCGAGGCTGGCCCCTGCCTGATCCGCCTCGTGCCACGGGGTCCGGTCAGGGCCCCGTGGCCAGCTGCGCAGGACGACATCGGATCAAGCGGCGTCGAGGGCCTCGGTGATCTTGCGGGCCATCTCCGTCATGGTGGGGCTGGGCTCGCCCTGCTGGGGGCGGGAGGCTGCCGCGACGGCGACGATGACGGTGCTGCGGAAGTTGTCGGCCTCCGCCGGTGACTGCTTCTTGAGCAGGCTCATGGCTGCGGTCAGGGCCGGCAGCACCTGGTCGGCGAGGTCGGCGACGGTCTTGCCGTACTTCACGCCCTTGGGGGCCTTGGCGAGCACGTGCCCGACCGGGCCGGTCGCGGAGGTCAGGGCGATGGAGCCTTCGGTGGCGACCTTGTGGGCCGAGCCGGCGGCGCCGGCGGCGGACATCAGGGAGACGGCGCCCCACGCGGCGGTCCGCAGGGTGAGCTTGTCCTGGTCGGTAAGGGTGACGGACATGGTGGTGTGCTCCTTCGAGTTGAATGACGGACGGATGGTGGAAAGCGCTGACGGCCGGGCGTCTCGGCCGGTCGGGTTCGTGGGTTGGGGCGGGTCTACCGGGCGCGGGCCTGGTGTCAGTCGTCGATCGCCTGGTAGAGCGTGGTCCAGAAGTCGTTCATCAGGTGCGCCGGACTCGGAACGGAGTAGCCGAGCTGGCAGAGCAGGATTCCGGTGAGCTGGTTGGCCGGATCGGCGTAGGCCGAGGTGCCGCTGCCGCCGTCCCAGCCGAACTGGCCGATCGGCGCGTAGTCGCCGCGGTAGGTGCGCACCGCCGTCCCGAAGCCCCAGCCGCCCTGCTGGCCCTGACCGAAGGAGATGTGCACGTTGTTGACCGCCATGGCGGTGCGGGGGGCGTTCTGTTCGGGGGTGAGGCGGTTGGTGGTCATCAGCTCGACGGCGGGCCGGGACAGGATCCGCCTGCCCTGGTGGGTGCCGCCGTTGAGGAGCATCTGGAAGTAGGCGTGGTAGTCGTCGGCGGTGGAGACCAGCCCGCCACCGCCGCCCTGGAACGCCGGCGGCCGGCTCCACCGTCCGTCCTTGGGCTCGTCCCAGGTGAGGAACTCCCCGGTCTGCGGGTCGGGGGCGTACAGGGTCGGCAGCCGGTCGATCTTGTCAGCGGGGACATGGAAGCCGGTGTCCTTCATGCCGAGGGGCTCGAAGATGCGCTCACGCAGGAACTCCTCGAACGACTGGCCGGTGACCCGGGCCACCAGCACGCCTACCAGGTCGTTGCTGATGTGGTACTGCCAGCGCTCGCCGGGCTGGTACTGCAGCGGCAGCGCGCCCAGGCGGCGCATCCACTCGTCCGGCCCCGGCTGCGGCTCCGGCCCCGAGGGGGTGAGGTTCTGCTCGAAGATCGCGTTCATGATCGGGGTGCCCAGCGAGGTGAAGTCCATGCCGAGCCCGAAGGTGGAGGTCAGCACGTCCCGCACGGTGATCGGCCGGCGCGCCGGAACGGTGTCGTCCAGCGGGGCGTCGGGCCGCGTCAGCACCTGCCGGTCGGCCAGTTCCGGCAGCCACGCATCCACCACGTCGTCCAGTCGCAGCCGGCACTCGTCCAGCAGTACCATGGCCGCCGCGATCGACAGTGGCTTCGACGTGGAGGCCATCCGGAAGATCGTGTCCCGGCGCATCGGCGCGCCACCGTCATGGCGCATCGTCCCGATCGCTTCGACGTGCGTCTCACCGCCCCGGCTGACCAGGGCGACCAGCCCGGGAATCCGCTTGGACTCGACATGCCGTGCCAGCACCTCGCGCAGTCTGCGCAGCCCTGCTTCGGAGAAGCCGCTGTTGTTTTGCACCATTATGAAGCTCCTTGCCGTTAAGCGTTCGATCTGCGAAACCCGTCCCGGCTTGACCTCTTTGGCCGCGGCGAGCCGTTCATGTGCTCCACCATCGCCGACCGCGCTGATACCGGGCTGTCACCGTCCTGACGCCGCAGCTGACACGCGACGGGAGGCCGCCCGCTTGGTCCGCGACCTCGGCCCACCGGAGCTGTGAAGGGAGCATCCGCGACATCGTCCCTCGCCCGGGAACCGCACATCGGCCGCACCGCACAGCGACTGGCCAGGCCCGGAAACCAGCCGGTCGTCCAAGATCCACGAGCCGCTGTTCAGTCGTAGGATCTGCATATATGTGGCGTTGTCGCCGACCGGACATTGCGGTAGGGAGTTTCCGTGAACCAGTCCGTCCCGTACGACAAGCAGGAACAACTGCAGCAGATCCAGAGCGGCCTCATGCAGAACGAGCACATCATCGCCGTCTATGACGCCATCGGCGCGGGAACGGGATTTCTGGGACTCACCGACCGCCGTGTGATCATCCAGGACAAGTCCTTCATCGGCAAGACGGTCGCGACCAGCATGTGATCGCGACCGTCTCCCAGCGCTGACGCCCTCGCGACCTCGGCCGAACGACCGGCCGCGACCCCGCCATCACGGAGAAGCCTCAGATGCAACAGCGAATGACCGCCCTTGTCGCTGAAGCTGGGTATCGCACTGACGAACCGATCGTGGTCGGGACGCAGAAGCACGGGTCTGTCATCCAGCTGGCCCAAGGGCTGACGGTCACGACGCCTGCCTACGTCGCGTCGCTGTCGAAGCAGATGACCGCGGCCTGCGCGGCGCTGCTCGCCCAGGATGGTGCTCTGGACATGGAGTCGCCTTTGTCGCGGTGGCTGCCCGAGCTACCGGCATGGGCCGAGAGCATCCGTCTGCGGCACCTCGTCCATCACACGGCGGCTCTCCCCGGTGATGCCCAGATCGACGCCATCATCGGGAGCGGTACGGACCGGACCGGCGCAGGCGTCATCGAAGCACTCACCCGGTTCCCGAGCCTCGACCATCAGCCCGGAGCTCAGCACGTCTATTCCAACGCCGGATACGTGTGCCTGGCCGCCGTCGTGGAGCGAGTGGCCGACCAGCCGCTGCCCGATCTGGCGCAGCATCGCCTCTTCGCTCCGCTGGCGATGACCGGCACCCGTTACTGGCGAGGACCCGAACCCAGGCCCCCAGGGGCTGTGCCGCTCGTCCCCCCGCATCCGGCCCCACTGTCCCTTGGCGACGGAGGGGTATGGAGCACCCTCGGCGATCTGCTGCGATGGGGCCAGGCGCTCAACGCCGACGAGCTCGGCATCTCCACTCTCATGGAGACTCCGGGACGCCTCGATGACGGAACGCCGATCGACTACGCCTGGGGCATCGGCGTCCGATCACATGCCGGACACCGGGTCTTCCGTCACGGAGGAGGCTGGACAGGGCTGCGTGCCCAACATGCCCGAATACCCGACCTGGGCCTGAGCGTGGCTCTCGTCGCAACGAACGACCACACCGAACGCCGGGTCACACTCCTGAACAGCCTTCTCGATGAGGTGACGAAACCAGCCGCGACTAATCGTGCTGCCGGCGCACCATCTCGGTGATCCAGATGGGCGCGAACGGAGACGTGCAGCCCGGGGAAGTCGGGTAGTCCTTGAGCACCTGCAGGCGCTCACCGATGTCGAGAGCACGGGCGCGGTGCTCGGCGTGCTCGATCCCGATCTGAGCCAGGCAGTTGTTCATCGCCCACTGCAGGCGATCCGGGGCGTCTTTCATCTCCGCCTCGATGACGTCGAGCAGTCCCGCGAGGTCGAGGCCCTCGGGCTTCC
Organism: Nonomuraea terrae; assembly: GCF_044465245.1. Taxonomy (NCBI): domain Bacteria; kingdom Bacillati; phylum Actinomycetota; class Actinomycetes; order Streptosporangiales; family Streptosporangiaceae; genus Nonomuraea; species Nonomuraea terrae. The sequence goes on from NZ_JBITLL010000006.1 coordinate 164,944, forward strand.
TCGTCACGCGTTCGGCGGTCAGCGCCCAGCCGGCGCTCGCCACCGCCGGATCCGGATCGGCGAACCAGACCAGGCGCAGCTCTTCGGCGTGCGGGTTCTTCTTCACCACGTAGTTCACGAGCCAGTCGTGCACCTTGGGTGTGCGTGCCTCGCGCACCATGACGTCCAACTCGTCACGCTCGAACGCCTTCGGGCGGCAGATCAGGAGCGCCAGCAGTCTCGCCGCGGTGTCATCGGTCTCCCAGAGCCGGCACGCGAGTTCCTGCTGCGTCTTCAGCCGCTTCGCGAGCGCGCGCAGCTTGCTGAGGTTCACACCGTGATCGTCACCGTGTTTCTCGTTCACCTCGCGTATCCGCGGGTCCTCGAGCGCGGCCAGCTCGGCCATCACCTCGGCCACCGTCGTCTCGGCCACCTCAGCCTCCTGTCGCTTACCTGCGGATGCAGCCTACGGCGGAAGTCGGCACGCTGTCGTACACACCGGTTCGCCGGCCACCTTGGGAAGGGTAGGGCAGGGGTCTGACAGCCGTGGGATGCGTGGGGCATCCCACGGCGTCCGCCGAGACGGCGTCAGACCGGCACGGGGCCGGGGTCAGAGGGTGAGGACGATCTTGCCGCGGGTCCGGCCTGTCGCGCTCAGGCGCCACGCCTCGGCCGCCTCGGCGAGCGGCAGTGTCTTGTCCACGTGAATCGTCATCTTGCCCGCGTCGATGAGCTCGGCCAGGGTCGCCAGGTCCGCCGCGTCGGGGCGGACCCAGATGATGTGGCCGCCGTGCTCCTGGACCCGTCCCGCGGCGATGGACACCACACGATCGGCGCGCCGGGCCAGCGCCAACGACACGTCCACCGCCTCGTCACTTCCGACGAAGTCGAGGGCGGCGTCGACGCCTTCGGGCGCCAGCGCGCGTACCCGGTCGGCCAGGCCCTCCCCGTAGGCGACCGGTTCGGCGCCCAGTGAGCGCAGGAAGTCGTGATTGCGCTCGCCGGCGGTGCCGATGACGCGGGCGCCGAGCGCCGCCGCGATCTGCACGCCGAGCGATCCCACACCGCCGGCCGCCGCGTGGACCAGTACGGTGTCACCCTCCGTCACCCCGGCGCGCTTGATCGCCTGGTACGCGGTCAGCCCGGCCAGCGGCACCCCCGCCGCCTGCTCCCAGGTCGCGGAGGACGGCTTCCTGGCGAGCATGCGCACGTTCGCCGAGACGAGCTCGGCGTAGGTGCCGTTCTTCGCCCAGTCCTTGCGCGCGTAGCCGTAGACCTCGTCGCCGACCGCGAACTCCGGGGAGTCGAGCCCGACGCGTTCGACGACGCCGGCCACGTCCCAGCCGGGGATCAGGGGGAAGCCGGTCTCCATGATGGGATCGAGATAGCCGGCGGCGAGCTTCCAGTCCACGGGATTCACGCCCGCGGCCTTGACCCGGATCAGCACCTCGCCGGGCGCGACCTTGGGCTCGGGAAGGTCGACGACACGGAGATCGTCCGCCGAACCGAACTTATCCAGAACGACCGCTTTCATATCGATGAACTCCGCTCTGCTGTCATTTCCGGCCCCGTCGTTCGACACGACCGGACACCGCCTGGCCAGCGTATGTGCTGGAGCGGATCAAGCAACGGAGCGGTGCGGGGTGACACCCGGGAACAGCTCGCCGAAGCCCATGCGGTCGAGGAACTTCTCCTGGGCCTCGAACAGCGCGTGGTTGAGCTCCTCGACGCCGGCGTCGGTGAAGTCGACCACGCTGCGGAAGGGCCGGGTGCCCGAGGGCAGGGCGAGGATGCGGGTGATCTCCTCGGCGACGGCGACCGGATCGGCGTCGGCTCCCTGGAAGAGGGTCTCGGTGGCCTCTTCGTTCCGGTCCACCATGTCCCCCAGAACGGCGGCGTAGTCCTGCGCGACCCGGGTGTCGCCGGCGTGGTCGGCGTTGGGGAAGTGCGAGGTGCCCTTGGTGAACGGGCCCGGCATCACGATGGTCGTCTCGATGCCGAACCGGCCGACCTCGTACCCGGTGACCTGCGCCAGGATGTCGAAGGCCGCCTTCGAGGCCACGTACGGGCCGAGGACCGGCGGCACCATGACGGAGGATGTGCTGCCGACGTAGAGCAGTGTGCCGTAGCGGCGGGCCCGCATGTGCGGCAGCACCGCGCGGTTGACGCGCTGCGCGCCGATGACGTTCACGTCGAACAGGCTTGTGACGTTCTCGGCGGTGAACGCCTCCACGTAACCGACGAACAGGTGGCCGGCGTTGTGGACGACGGTGTCGAGCCGTCCGGTGGTGTCGATGACGGTCTTGACGGCGTCGTCGACGGATGCCTGGTCGCGGACGTTGAGCTCGACGATCCGCAGGTCGAGCCCGTCGCGCCGGGCGAAGTCGAGCAGCTCGCGCGCATGGGCGGCGTTGCGTCCGCCGGGGTCGCGCATGCTCGCGTGGACGGTGTGGCCGGCGGTGGCCAGCGCGCGGGCGGTGAGGTTGCCGATCCCGCTGGAGGCGCCGGTGATGAGGACGACTGAGGACATGTTCTGCTCCCTGGTTCGAGGGCGGGCCACCGCCGTGGCGCGCGGCGGCCCGCCGGGCGTTCAGTTGCCCGTGGTCAGCACCATGCGGAAACGGACGTCGCCGCTGACGGCCCTGGTGAAGGCGGCGCCGGCCTCTTCCAGCCGCGCCTGCTCGGTCCACGCCCGCACGCCGGTCTGCGCGGCGAACCGGAGGGTGTCCTGCGTGTCGATCGAGCTGCCGGAGAAGTGGCCGTAGACCCGCTTGCCTCCGTGGCCGAGCTGGAAGATCGACGCTTCGACCTTCTCCATGCTGAGCCCGGCGAGCACGAGCTCGCCGTGCAGCCCCAGCCCGTCGATGGTCGCCGACGCGGCCGCGGCCGAGGAAACCGTGGAGAGCACGACCTTGGCCCCGCCGAGCGCCTGCAGCTCCTTGGCGACGTCGGCGGTGCTGTTGTCGATGTAGTGGCTCGCGCCGAGTCGCCGGGCGAGCTCGGCCTTGTCGCCGCGCGCGATGGCGACCGTCTCGAAGCCCATCTTCGCCGCGAACTGCACACCGAGGTGGCCGAGCCCGCCGAGGCCGAGGACGGCCACGGTGTCGCCGGGCCGCGCGGCACTGCGGCGCAGCGCGTTGAACACGGTCATGCCGGCGCACGCGAGCGGAGCCGCCTCGGCGGCCGTCAGCTCGTCCGGGACGGCGGCCAGGGCCATCGCCGGAACGACGACGGAGTCGGCGAAGCCGCCAGGGTAGCTGACGCTCGGGACCTGCAGTTCCTCACAGTAGATCGCCTCACCGGTACGGCAGGCGTAGCAGTGGCCGCAGCTTCCGCCGTACCAGCCGACGGCCACGCGGTCGCCGACGGACCAGCCGGCCACGCCCGGCCCGACGGCGTCGACACGGCCGGCGATCTCGTGACCGAGGGTGAGAGGAAAGGTCACGCCCGGGAAGTGGCCGGAGCCGACCAGCATGTCCGAGTGCGTGCAGATGCCGCACGCCTCGACGGTGACGCGGACCTGGTTGACGCCCGGCTCGCGTACGGGCTGCTCGACCAGGGTGAAGTCGGCTCCGGGCGCGGCGAGCCGCATCTGCCGGTTGACAGTGATGGACATGGATCCCCCATGGTGGTCGGTGTGAAGCGGGGCGGCGTTGCCCCGGCGACACCATCGTCAGCCGCCGGCCGGACGGGAACCAGGCTCTGCCAGAGCGTGGGTACGAGGCGGCTGCCACACCACGAACCGCCCTGTCAAGGCTGGTGGCTGGGCTTGACGAACCGTGGCTAACCGGCGGCCATGGGTGTTTCCTGGTAGTGACGTAAGGAGGGGCGACATGGATCAGAAAGAGTTGTCCGACTTTCTGCGGAAGCGGCGTGAGGCGCTGCAGCCGGAGGACGTCGGCCTGCCCCGCGGGCGACGCCGGCGCACTCCCGGGCTGCGCCGCGAGGAGGTCGCCGCGCTCGCGGTCATGTCCCCCGACTACTACAGCCGGCTGGAGGGCGGCCGGGGGCCGCAGCCGTCGGAGCCCATGCTGACCGCCATCGCGCGGGCACTCCATCTGACCCTGGAGGAACGCGACTACCTCTTCCTGCTCGCCGGCCACGGCATACCGGCGCGGTCCACGCGTACGGACCACATCAATCCCGGGCTGCTGCGCATCCTCGACCGGCTGGAGGACACTCCGGCCATGGTGATGAACCGGCTCACCGAGACGCTCATGCAGACGCGGGCCCATGTGGCCTTCGACGGCGACCACAGCCGCTACACCGGTCAGGGACGCAGCGCGATCTACCGGTGGTTCGCGGGCGACGACGACCGGGCCAGGTATCACCCGTCCGCGTGGGACCTGCACAGCCGCACTCTCGCCTCCATGCTGCGCTCCGTGCACGCCGTGGACGGCCCGGCCTCACGGGCCGGAGCGCTGGTGCGCACGCTGCTGGGCACCAGCGAGGAGTTCCGCCGTCTGTGGGAGGGCCACGAGGTCGGCGTCACGCACACCAACGTGAAGCGGTTCCGGCACCCCGTCGTCGGTGCGCTCGAACTGCACTGCCAGATTCTGAACGACTCCGACCAGCAGCAGACGCTGCTGGTCTTCACCGCCACCCCGGGAAGCGAGAGCTACGAGAAGCTCCGGCTGTTGTCGGTCATCGGCAACCAGCAGCTCGCTGGGGAAGCCCCGGCGCCCGTGCACGGGGTGCCCACCCTCTGATCGGGCCACCAGCGGCTGCTCGGGGAGTCCGGTCAGCCGCACCCTTCCTCACCTACGACGACCTGCGGAAGACCGTCCTGGAGCAGTTGGGCGCGAGTACGCGTCAAGCCGCCCACGAGCCGGTCGCGCCGCTGACGCGAACCGGCCCGCGAGAGCCGTGCGGCGGCTCAGTTCGCTGACAGCGGGACCTCGACGCCGCTGAAGGTGTTCGCGGACGCGTCCGCCACGGTGACCGGGCCGTCGGTCCGGATGCCGAAGTGGTCGTTGCCGAACGCGTTCCCGCTGACCTTGATCGTCAGAGGGTCCGCGGACGTGACGAGCACACCGGTGGTCCGATCCCCCTTGGTGTTGTTCGTGCCGATGGTGTTGGCGCCCCCGATGACGTTGCCGGTGAAGTCCTGGCCGGCGGCCAGGCTGCGCACGCTCACCCCGGCGCCGGCGTTGCCGCTGAGGATGTTGCCGCGGACGATGTTCCCGTGCACGGCGCCGCCGGCCGCCGACGACGTCAGGGTCACCCCACCGCCCCCGTTGCCGGTGACGGTGTTCGTCTCGACCGTGGTGCCGTACACCCCGGCCTTGCCGCGGCCGGCGAGGAGGATGCCGTCGCCGAGCGGGTTGTCCTGCACGGAGTTGCCGGCGACCACGTTGTCCGCGGCCGGCCCCGCCTCGTCGCTGATGACGATTCCGGCGGCGTTGCCGCGGCTGGCGTTGTTCACCGCCTTCGAGTGGGAGCTGCCCATGAGGTGGATGCCGCCCCGGTTGTTCAGCACCACGTTCCCGACGACGGAGACGTTGTCCACGCCCCTGACGAGGATCCCGTCGCCGGCGGCGTTCTGCACGGTGAAACCGGCCACTGTGACGCCGGGGGCGCCGATCTCGATGCCGTTGGGCCGGCCGGTGGCGTCGATGACGACGTTGCCGTTCACCTCCAGCGAGAGCGGCTTGGTCACGGCGACGCCCTCCTTGTAGGTGCCGCCGCAGACGACGACCCGGCCGCCCGAGGCGACCGCGCGGACGGCCGGGTCGATCGAGCGGAACTTCGCGGTGCCGCAGGAGGTGTTCGCCCCCGTGTCGGTGCCCGTCTGCGACACGTACACCGTCCGCGGAGCGGGAGGCGCCTGCGGGAGGGAGAAGGCGTACAGCTTGTCGTTCGAGCCGTCGAACGGGAAGCCCATGGCGAGCGTCTGGTAGCCGGAGCCCCAGTAGAGCGAGCCGTCGACGATCGCCGGGCCGCCGACCACGGAGCCGCCGCTGGGGAAGGCCCACTTGACGGTGCCGGTGGCGCCGTCGAGCGCGTACATGTTGTCGCCCTCAGGGCCGAAGGTGCCTCCGTACAGAACGCCGTTGGCGGCGGAGACGAAGCTGAAGACGAGCCCGCCCTGCGGGTCGGCCGTCTGCCAGAGGATCTTGCCGGTGGCGGCGTCGAGGGCCGCCCAGAAGCCCGCCTTCGTCGTCGTCTTCACGCCGGTGGCCGAGGTGATCGTGGTCTCGATGCCGTCGGAGTTGGTGACGGCGGCGTAGATGCGGCTGCCGTCGGTCGCGGAGCCCCACTCCAGACCGCCGGCCAGGCCGCCGGGGCCGACCACCGTCCGCCAGACGATCTCACCGGTCGCCGGGTCGAGCGCCCAGTAGATGCCGCTCTTCTGGCCGATGCCGAGCAGGTCCCTCGACTTGCCGTCGATCACCGTGGTGAACAGGTTGGGCGCCGACCCGAAGTCGAAGTCAGGGCCGAACTGCTGGTCGCCCGTCCACGTGTCGGCCGTCAGGGTGTGCGTCGCCCACCTGATCGCGCCGGTCTTCCCGTCGAAGGCGATGACGGCGTCGATGTGGTTGTCGGGCGACGGCTGCTCACAGCCTGTCTCGTCCGGCTCGGCGCACACGCCCTCCGGGGTCGTGTAGTTGTTGCCGGTGGCGGCGTAGACGAGCCCGGTCCTCTGGTCGACCGCCGGGGTGCTGCCCCAGACCGCGCCTCCGGTGTAGCCCTCCGGCACGGTGTACGTCTTCCACAGCAGCTTGCCGGTGGCCGCGTCCAGGGCCACCACGCTGCCCCGGAAGGTCGGCTCCTCGGGCAGCGCCTCCGACTTGGAGGAGACGCCCACGTACACGACGCCGTCCGACACCACCGGAGAGCCGGTGATCATCGCTGCGGGGGTGTCGTCGACGACGGTGCTCCAGCGCCGCTCGCCGGTGAGCGCGTCCACGCCGAAGATGCGCGCGCCCGACAGGGTGGGGCTCTGCAGCCCGCCGTCCCCCAGCACCAGCAGGCCGTTCCAGTACGCCGGGCCCGACCGCGACACGTCCCCCTTGACGCCCGTGTAGTCGCTGACCGGTCTGGTCCACAACGCGCGGCCGGTGGCCGCGTTGACCGCGCTCAGGTTCCCGCCCCAGTCGGGCGCGTAGACCACGCCGTTGACCACGGCCGGAGAGGCCGAGACACTTCCCTTCGCCGTGAACGTCCACCGGTTGCGCAACGTCCCCACGTTGGCCGGCCCGATCGCGGTCTCCGTCGCCGCGTAGTGGGTGTTCCTGACGTTCTGCCCGGCGGACGTCCAGTCCGCCACCACGGGAACCCCGCCGGCGGCCGCTTCGGCGGCCCCCGGCAGTGCCACGGCGGCCCCTGCCAGCGCCAGGCCGGCGGCCAGCCTGCGCAGCCGCCCTCGCCGGGCACGGCTCGTTGTCGTCACTTGTGCTTCCCCCTCAAGATCATGCGACTTGCGGGAGGTAGTAGAGCGCAAAGGTGGGCGAAATATCCGCGTATTTCTACCTTGTAGAGCCCATGACCTCCGTCACGGAACCCAGGGGCGGGCGGGAAGCGCCGTCTCCTCCCCGGCCTCCACGAACCAGGCGTTGCGGTCGGGAAGGACGCTCACGACGTCGTGCAGCCGGGTGCCCACGTAGTGGAGGGCGACGCCGTCTTCCGTGGCGTAGCCGGCCGGGAGCTTCCCTTCGCGGACGAACCGGCGGAAGCTCGACCGCCGGGGCTGCTCGCCCAGGTCGTCGTGGACGCCGTTGCTGAACGGCAGGAACCCCAGCCCGTCGTCCAGCGCGTCGAGCTCGTCGCCGAAGGAGTCGGTGACGCCGCCCCGGTGCCAGCAGAGGCTGCCCGCGCTCTGGCCGGCCAGCACGACACCGTTCTCCCAGCACTCGCGCAGGATCTCGTCGAGCCGGTGCGCCCGCCAGACCGCGAGCAGGTTCACCACGCTCCCGCCGGAGACGAAGATCACGTCCTGGGCGAGGAGGTGGGCCCGCACGTCGGCCACGTTGGGCTGCGTGAACAGCTGGAGGTGCGACAGATCGGCGCCGAACGTCGCGGCCCGCGCCTTCCAGCCGTCGATGTACTCGCGCGAGTCGCCGACCGCCGTCGCGACGAGGCACACCTTGGGCCTGCGCACCTCGGCCAGCCGCATGGCCTGCCAGATCTGCACGCCGACGTGCCGGAAGCCCTCCGGCGGATACAGCACCCCTGAGCAGGCCAGGATCTGCGGCTCCCGGCTCACGGAAGGAGCGCTTCGACGAGCGAGGCGGCGGTGGCCCGCAGCCGCTCGGGGTCCTGGTAGACGCGTTCCATCACGACGATGCCGCGCGTCATGGTGATCAGTACGCGCGCCGCCTCCTCCGGCGGGATCGCGAGCCGGGCGCGGGCCTCCTCGGTCGAGATCCGTTCGCGCAGCAGCCGCTCCATGCCGTCGATCAGCTCCCGCAGCGCGCCGCGGATGCGCTCGCCCTCGGCCTTGGTGTCGATCGCGGTCTTGGTCGACAGGCAGCCGCGGGTGGGCACGCCCGTGGTCATGGACGTGATGGTGAAGTCGAAGAAGTCGCGCAACGCCTGGTCGACGTCGGGATGGGCGAGCGTGCGGGCCACCTCTCCCAGGAACTCCTCGGCGTAGCCCTCGAAGACGCGCAGGAACAGCGTCTCCTTGTCGCGGTAGGCGTTGTAGAGCGAGCCGCGCAGCACCCCGGAGGCCGTCGCGATGTCCTGCATCGAGGTCGCGCCGTAGCCCTTGAGCCAGAAGACCTCGCGGGCGCGCTCGAGGGTGCGCCGTTCATCGAATTGCCGCTGTCCGACCATGTCATCGAGCCTATGACTTGTTTGACACACTCGTCAAAGTATGTAAGCCTGACAAGTATGTCAAGGGTGTCAAAGATGCCCTGTCAGCTGGCCGTTCGCCCTTTTCAGGAGCCTCCTATGAGCTCTTCCCATCTTGATCTGCAAGGCCGCCGCACCCTCGTCACCGGGGCGGGCAGCGGCATCGGTCGCGCGCTCGCGCTCGAACTGGCCGCCCGCCACGGCCACGTGGTGCTGGCCGGCCGCCGCCCCGGCCCGCTCGCCGAGACCGCCGCCCTGGTCACCGAACGCGGCGGCACCGCGCACACGATCACCGCCGACCTCACCGCCGAGGGCGAGCCCGAGCGCGTGGTCCGCGAGGCCGCCGCCGCGCTCGGCGGCCTCGACGTGCTGGTCAACAACGCCGGGAACGTCCGGGCGGCGGCGCTGGAGGACATCGACGTGGCCGACATCGAGGCCATGATCCGGCTCAACCTGCTCGCCCCGATCCTGGCCACCCGGGCGGCGCTGCCGTACCTGCGGGAGGCCGGCGCGCGGCACGGGAACGCCGCCCTGGTCGGCATCGCCTCGGCCTCCGGCCTGGTCGGCACGCCGTTCTACGCGCCGTACGCGGCCACCAAGGCCGGGCTCACCCGGTTCGACGAGGCGGTCCGGCGCGAGCTGTACGGCAGCGGCGTGCACGTCGCCACCGTCTACCCGGGCCCGGTCGACACGCCCATGATGGCGACCACCCAGGCCGGCGCGGACCTCGGCTACGACCTGCGCCCCGTCGACGCGGTGGCGGCCGAGATCATGCAAGGGCTCGAACGCCGCCAGATCGACATCAACACCCAGACGCCGGAGCGTCGCAAGATGGAGGAGCTCAACGCCCGCGACCCGCTGGCCCTCGACGCCTCCATCGGCTCCAGGCTGGGCGAGCTGCGCGCCGCCGTCAGCACGCACCGCAGCATCTAGACAGCGCCGCGACGTTCTGTCACCATTCGAGACATGATCACGTTTGGAGGCGGCGCCGCCTCTCTCCGGTGAGCGCCATGGTGCGGCACGAAGCCGCCGCTATCCGCGAACAATGGCTGGGCCGCGCGCTCTCGACGCGCCCCACCGACCGTCCCGCCGCCGAGGCGGCCATCTCCGGGCTCTACCGCCTGATCGGCCTGTCCCCGCCGCGTTTCCACTGGGTCGCCTCACCCGCGGCCGCCCTGGAGACGATGCCACCGGGGGCGGCCCACTCCGAAACCGTCCAACGCCTTGACGCCTGGCCGGTGCCGACCCGGCTGCGCGCGCTCAGGGCGGAGCTGTGCGCGGGCGTCGACCTGCGGATCGAACGCGAACGGCAGCCGGTCGTCCAGGAGCTCCACCGGCTCCTGTGGCTCCCGCTCGGCCGGTCGATCGACGCCTGTCTCCTGCCGGCACTCAACCCGAGGACCGGCCGCTGGTACGAGGCCCAGTCCGTCTCCTGGATCGCCCATTACGACGCCCTGCGCCGTGTCGCGGGGGTGTCGTTCACCGCCGCGCAGCTCCGCGTGTTGGCACTGTGGGCCCGCGCGGCGGCGTCGTGCCACTGGTGGTGGCCCAGGCAGCACGTCTGCGTCGTCTCGGAACGGCCCGTCGCCCTGCACACGGAGGAGGGTGGCGCCCGCCTGCACAACCCGGACGGCCCCGCCCTCCGGTACGCCGACGGCTGGCGGATCCACGCCCTGCACGGCACCCGGGTGCCCGGCTGGGTGCTCACCGATCCGACGCCCGAACGCATCGCCGGCGAGCCCAACGTCGAGGTCAGGCGGAGCGCGATCGAGCGCCTCGGCTGGAGCGCGTACGTCGAGCTGGCCGGGCTGCGGCTGGTCGCCTCCGCCCCCGACCCCGGCAATCCGGGCTTCGAGCTGCGGCTCTACGACACAGGCGGGAGCAGCAGGGTGCTCCTGGCCGTCAACGGTTCACTCGAACGTGACGGGAGCCGCAGGCAGTACGGCCTCACCGTGCCCCCGTACCTCGGCGACCCGGTCGCCGCCGCCGGCTGGACCTACGGGTTGTCGGCCGATCAGTACTCCCGGCTCCTACGCAGAACCTGAAGGTGATCACATGACTGACATGTCCGTGCTCGACCAGGTCGAGCAGTCGTTGCGCATCCCCGTCCTGGAGGGCCTGCAGGCCCAGGGCGACCTCATCGTCATCCCGGTCCCCGGCCCGATCGACCCGCCCGGCGCCCGCTGGGTCCGGGTGCCCCCGGAGGGCGTCGAACTGCTGCGCGGCGGCGCCGGCGGCAACACGCACATGCTCGTCGCCGAGCCGGGCACGTGCCGATGGACCCCGCACCGGGCCGACTGGCAGGACCTCGGCGTGTTCACCGCCTCGGCGGAGGTCTATCTGCTGCACCCGGAGCACGGCGCGCTGGGCTGTGCCCCCGGCACGTATGTGGTGCGGCGCCAGCGCGAGCACGAACGCGGCGGCTCCCGGCTGGTGGCCGACTGAGGTCAGCCGAGCCCGTGGGCCTGGGCCAGCAGCTCGGCGGAGCGGATCCCCGCCTTCCTGTCGGGCGAGGAGAAGGCCACGATCAGCTCGTCCGCCCCGGCGTGCCCGGCGAACCAGTCGATGTACGCCTTGACCTCGTCGGGGTCGCCCACGGCGGAGTATTTCGCCATCTGGACGATCTGCTGACCGGCCGGCGACTCGAGGATCATGTCGGCCTCCTCGGTCGTGAACGTGCGCCCCCGGCCGAGGAACCGCGTCACCCGCTGCCGCTTGGAGGCCAGGAACTGCTCCTGCGCCTCCTCGCGGGTGTCGGCCGCGATCACGTTGAGCGCCGCGATGACGTACGGCGCGTCGAGCTGCGCCGACGGCTTGAACTCACGCCGGTAGAGCGCCACGGCCTCCTCCAGCGCGCCGGGCGCGAAGTGGGAGGCGAACGCGTACGGCAGGCCGAGCGCGGCGGCGAGCTGCGCGCCGAACAGCGAGGACCCGAGGATGTACAGCGGCACGTCGGTGCCCTTGCCCGGCGTGGCGTGCACCCCGGGGATCAGCGTCTCGCCCGTGAGGTAGCCCTGCAGCTCCAGCACGTCCTGCGGGAAGGAGTCGGCCGACGACGGGCTGCGGCGCAGCGCCCGCATGGTGTTCTGGTCGCTGCCGGGGGCCCGGCCGAGGCCGAGGTCGATGCGCCCGGGGTGGAGCGTCTCCAGCGTGCCGAACTGCTCGGCGATGGTCAGCGGCGAGTGGTTGGGCAGCATGACGCCGCCCGCTCCGAGGCGGATCGTCCGGGTGTGGGCGGCCACGTGGGCGATGAGCACACTGGTCGCCGACGAGGCGATGCTGTCCATGTTGTGGTGCTCGGCGTACCAGATCCGCAGGTAGCCCAGCTCCTCCGCCCGCTGGGCCAGCGCCACGCTCGCGGCGAAACTGTCACCCGCCGTCTCGCCCTCGCCGATGAACGCCAGATCAAGGATGGACAGCGGCAGAGCCATGTGTACGCGCCTTTCGCAGAGCCGGTTCGACCTGGCATATGCCAACAGCAGCGGACACGCCCTTATTTCACGCCGTCGGCCAGGCACGCCTCGAAGACGGCGGTCAGGCGGTCGACGTCGGACGGGGTGGGCTTCTGGGGCCCGACGCGGCGGCGCATCGCGCCGATGCCCAGGAAGACCGAGGCCGCCATGCGGGCCCGCGAGGGCGCGTCGGGCCCGGTGAGTTTGTCCTCCAGCGGGTTGAGCACCGCCGTGATCATCCGCTCCCTGGCCGCTCCCTGCACCTCCGGGTGGCCGGCGAAGCGTTCGAGCGTGCGCAGGATCGGGCTCTCCGGCGGGTGCTGCATGCGCTCGGCCGCCCATTCGGCCAGCCGGCGCGGCAGGCAGTCGCTGTCACCCTCGAAGAGGGTGGCGAAGGTCGGCTCACCCTGCAGCACGGCGGCGAACAGGCCGGCCTTGGAGCCGAAGTAACGGCCGACCAGCGCGATGTTGGCGTCCGCCGCCGCCGCGATCATGCGCACGGTCACCTGTTCGTAGCCCTGCTCACTGAACAGCTCGCGGGCGGCCTGCAAGATCCGCTCCCGGGTGGCCTCGCGGTCGCGCGGCCTGGCCTCCGTCACCTGGGGACTCATGCCCGCACTCTACTCAACGAACCCCGACTTACCGTGCGGCTAGTAAACGGGCGTATACTCAACTCGGATAATTTTGCAAGAAGGGGATGTGGTGTCTTGGTAGCCCAAGCGCAGGCCGCATCCCCCGCGAAGCGGCAATACACCCACCGCGAGATCCTCGAGGTCATGTCCGGGCTCATGCTCGCGATGCTCACGTCGATGATCTCGACTTCGGTGGTGGGCACGGCACTGCCGACGATCGTGGGGGAACTAGGCGGTCAGGACCAGTACTCATGGGTCGCGAGCGCGACCATGCTGACGATGACGGTGTCCACGCCGTTGTGGGGCAAGCTGTCCGACCTGTTCGGCCGCAAGCTGCTCTTCCAGACCGCTCTCGGCCTGTTCGTCGCGGCGTCCCTGGTGGCGGGCCTGTCCCAGAACATGGGACAGCTGATCGCCGCCCGTGCCGTCCAGGGCCTGGGTGTCGGTGGCTTGTCGGCTCTGTCGCAGGTGATCCTGGGAGACATCGTCTCCCCGCGCGAACGCGGCCGCTATTCCGGCTACATGGGCGCCGTGTTCGGCATTTCCACCGTGGCGGGGCCGCTGCTCGGCGGCTTCATCGTCGACGCCAGCTGGCTGGGGTGGCGATGGTGCTTCTACGTGGTGGTGCCGTTCGCCGTGGTGGCGTTCCTGGTGATCCAGAGGGTTCTGCGACTTCCCCCGGTCAAGCGGAACACCTCGATCGACATCTGGGGTGCCACGACCATCACCGCCAGCGCGAGCGGGCTCATGCTGCTGCTGACCCTGGGCGGCAACGAGTTCGAATGGAACTCGTTCTGGACGTACGCCCTGTCGGCCTTCAGCCTGCTCATGCTCGCCGGTGCGGTGTTGTCGGAGCGGACCGCGCGTAACCCGATCCTGCCGCCGCGGCTGTTCCGCAACCGTACGTTCGTGCTGACCAGTGCCGCCTCGCTGTTCGTCGGCATGGCGATGTTCGGCGCGATGATCTACCTGCCGCAATACCTGCAGATCGTCAAGGGCCTCAGCCCGACCAACTCGGGCCTGATGACGCTGCCCATGGTGTTCGGGCTCTTCCTGTCCGGCGTGATCTCCGGCAAGATCGTCACCGAGACCGGCAAGTGGAAGATCTTCCCGGTCATCGGCATGTTGCTGGTGGCCCTGGGACTCTTCCTGCTGTCCCGGCTGCACGTCGACTCCAGCCAGTGGGTCATCGGCTTCGACGTGGCGGTCCTCGGCGTCGGGCTCGGCATGTCGATGCAGATGCTCATCCTGGCCGCCCAGAACGGCTCGGAGATGCGCGACATGGCGGCCACCACGTCGGGCGTGTCGTTCTTCCGGTCGCTCGGCGGCGCCGTCGGCGTGGCGGCGTTCGGCGCCATCCTGAACAACCGTCTCAAGGACGAGATGGCCGAGATGCTCAAGGCCGCGCACATCGCGGTGCCCGGCGGCGGCTCGGACATCAAGCTCGGCAGCCCCGACGCCATCCAGCACCTACCCGGACCGATCAAGAACATCGTGCTGGAGTCGTTCACCCGGGGCCTGGAGACCGTGTTCATCGTGGGCGTGCCCATCGCGCTGCTCGGTTTCCTGGCCGCGCTCTTCCTGAAGGAGCTGCCCCTGCGCGGCGGGAACACGCCCACCGCGCCCGCGCCGAAGCCGCTCAGCAAGGACGACCTGGTCCTGGCCGGGCTGCTGCTCGAACTCATCGCCCAGCGCGTCGAGCGGGTGAACGGCGAGCGCTCCGCCCTGCTCACCGCGGTCGCCAAGATGGCGCCGCCCGACGATCGCCCCGAACGCGAACGGGCCTGGACGGTGGCGCAGACCGTCCTGCGGCCCACATCACGGGCGCTGATCGCGCAGGCTTCGCCACCAGAAAAAGACCTCGTATCAGGAGGAATCTCGTAATGATTCGCAAGTTCGTAGGCGCGGTCGCCGCAGCCCTGGCCGTGCTGGCCGGACTGTGGCTGATGATCGCACCCTTCGCCCTCGGTACGCAGCCCGAGGACGCCGACTGGACGAACGCCACCCAGACCGAGTTCTTCACCGGTCTCGGCGTGGCCGTCGTCGGCCTCGTGGGCGTGATCGCTTTCGTGCTGGCCATTCACGAGACCTTGGTGGTGCGCGGACTGGTGGTGCCGAAGCCCAAGGCGGAGCCGGAGCCGGAGCCGGAGCCCGAGCCCGTCCCCGTGCAGCCGCAGGCGTCCTCCGCCGAGCTGGCCACCCTGCTCGCGCCGCTGGTCGAGGCGCTGCGTGAAGACTTGAACACCCCCTCGCGCCCCGGCGGCGAGCACCGCCAGAACGGCAGGGGGTCCCTGGTCGGAGTGGAGGAGACCCGATGAGAGCCAAAGTGGGCATCACCGCCCTGGTCCTGCTGTTCCTCGGCGGCCTCTGGCTGGTCGCCGCGCCGTTCGCGGTCGGCTACCAGCCGCGCGGCGACGAGTACGCCGACGCGACCGTCAACGACCTGTGGGTCGGCGGCGCACTCGCGGCGCTCGGGTTCGTGGCCCTGGTGATCTACGCGGCCGACGTGCTGCGCGAACTGGCCTCCCGCGGCAAGCACGCGGACGTCTGACCCGGGAAGTGCCGTGTTCGGCATCGGCGAGGACCCCCGGTGGGAACCGGTGTCAGGCCGGCGCCCCAGTGGGCGGTTCGAGATCGGCAAGGACGGAGCCGGCCTGCTCGTCGTGGGCTTCGACGGATCGGGCCCGAGCCGCAACGCGCTCGCGTACGCGGCCGGGCTCGCCCGCCGGGACGACGCCGCGCTGCTCGTCGCCTTCGTGGAGTCACTCAACAGCGCCACACTGTGGTTCTTCGCCGGGTCGCCGGTCATCCCCGACTCGGCCACCGACCTGCGCGACGACCTGCGGGAGGAACTACGCGGCGCCGCGGTCCCGTGGGCGTTCGTGAGCATGCGCGGTGAGGCGGCCCGCGAGCTGGAGACGCTGGCGAGCACGTACATGGCGGACGCGATCGTGGTGGGGCGCTCGCGTTCGCCGTGGCGGCACTCGGTGGCCGCCACCCTGGCCAAACGGGCCCGTCGTACGGTGCTGATAGTCCCTTGACCTGGCCGGACGTCGCATATGGTGGCTAGATGAAACGTACAGCCGCCCTGGCGTTCGCGGTCATCGCGTCCGTTGCGTGCGGCGCGGCGGGTCCGGCCGCCGCACCACCCGCGACGGCCGCGCCCGCGGCGCCGCAATCACCGACACCCGAGCCGACCACCGGCTCGCCGACCACCGCGACGCCGAGCCCGACGGCTCCGCCCACGTTCAGCGCGAAGGTCTCGCGGGTCTCCCGCGACCGGCTGCCCTACTCCTGGCGGCCCGGCTGCCCGGTCCATCACCGGGATCTGCGCCTGGTCACACTGACCTACTGGGGCTTCGACGACAAACCGCACACCGGCGAACTGGTCGTACGCGAGAACGTCACCGACGACATCGTCACCGTCTTCAGGAAGCTCTACGACTGGCGCTGGCCGATCTATCAGATGAAGCTGGTCGACGCCTTCAAGGCCGACGACTACGACTCCATCGACGCCAACAACACCTCGGCCTTCAACTGCCGCCAGGCGACCGGTTCGACCAGCTGGTCGAACCACGCGTACGGCGAGGCCATAGACATCAATCCGCGGCAGAACCCCTATGTCACCGCGGACGGCGACACCGCCCACGACAATGCGAGAAAGTTCACCAAGCGCCCGGCAAAGGGTAAAGGTGTAATCAACCCGGGTGACAAGGTGGTCAAGGCCTTCGCCCAGGTCGGCTGGGAGTGGGGCGGCTACTGGTCAGGCACCAAGGACTTCCAGCACTTCAGCAAGGGCGGAGGCTGAGAGGAACGCGCTCATGGCTGTTCAGGACGGCGACGGCTGGACCGAATGCGCCCAGGGCCACCGGCACTGGGGCGTCCACGGTGCGTCAGGGCTGCTGCTCGTACACCATGACGAGGTCGGCATGCCGTACGTGCTCATGCAGAAACGCTCCTGGTGGAGCCACCACGGCGGCACCTGGGGGCTGCCCGGCGGAGCACGCGACAGCCACGAGGACGCCGTGGCCGGCGCGCTGCGCGAGGCCCGCGAGGAGGCCACGCTCGGCGGCGACGGATTCCGGGTGCAGGGCGTCTACCTCGACGACCACGGAGGGTGGGCGTTCGAGACGGTGATCGCCGAGTCGGACGAGCTGCTCGCCGCCGCTCCCGCCAACAGCGAGAGCACCGAGATGCGCTGGCTGCCGCTGCCCGAGGTCGCCGAGCGCCGCCTGCATCCGGGGTTCGCCGCCAGCTGGCAGCACATCCAGGGCGCCCTCAAGCCGGAGACCATCGTGCTCGACGTGGCCAACATCGTCGGCGCGCGGGCCGAGCACGGCTGGTGGCGCGACCGGCTGGGCGCCGCCACCCGGCTGCTGCGCGACGTCGCCGGGCTACGGCTGGAACACCCGGTGCTGGCTCAGTGGTATCCGCGAATCGTGGCGGTCGTGGAGGGCGCGGCCAGGACCGCCCCCGACGTGCCCGGCATCCAGGTCGTCGCCGCCACCGGCAGCGGCGACGATGCCATCGTCGACGTCGTACGCCGGGCCAAGCCGTGGGAGCGCGTCCTGGTCGTCACCGCCGACAGGGCGCTGAAGGAACGCGTCGCCGAGCTGGGCGCCGAGACCGCCGGCCCCAAGTGGCTGCTGGCGAAGCTCGGCTGACCGTACCTCCTCGCCACCACAGCCGCTATCGTGGTTTCCGCACACGGGAGGGTTCGCATAGTGGACGAGTGCAGCCGCCTTGAAAGCGGCCAGGTCAGCGATGGCCTCGTGGGTTCGAATCCCACACCCTCCGCTCACTCGCGCAGGGCGGTGAAACCGTCCCCCACGCTGGCGGCCAGCTGCAGGTAGGCGTCGCGCGTCGCCTCCTGGAGGCGGTCGAGGTCGATCTCCGCGCCCTCCTCCAGATGCGGGTCGTACGGCACCCGCACCACCGCGCGGCACCTGGCGGCGAAATGGGCCTCCAGCTTCTTGATGTCGACCGCGGACTTCGACCGGGGCCTGACGCTGCACAACACCACGGTGGCGTTCTTCACCAGGTCGCCGTAGTGGTGGGCCTCCAACCAGTCGAGCGTCGCCGAGGCCGCCCGCGCGCCGTCCACCGACGGCGAGCTGACCAGCACGATCTGGTCGGCCATGCCGAGCACGCCGCCCATGGCCGAATGCAGCAGGCCGGTGCCGCAGTCGGTGAGGCAGATGGAGTAGAAGTTCTCCAGCACCTCGGCGACGGCCTGGTAGTCGGAGCCGCTGAACGCCTCCGAGACCGACGGGTCGCGATCTGAGGCCAGCACCTCCAGCCGCGAGGGCGCCTGCGAGGTGAACGCCCTGATGTCGACGTACCTCTTGACCTGCTCGCGCTCGTTGAGCAGGTCGCGCACGGTGGCCGAGGTCTCCAGGGCCAGCTTGTCGGAGAGCGTGCCGCGGTCGGGGTTGGCGTCGACGGCGATCACGCGGTCGCCGCGCACCTGTGCCAGCGTGGCGCCCAGACCGACCGTGGTGGTGGTCTTGCCCACGCCGCCCTTCAGGCTCAGCACCGCGACGCGGTGGTGGCCGGTGGTGACGGGCGTGCGGGCCCTGGTGATCAGCTCGCGCCTGCGGCGCACCTCCGGCGGCTCGCCCGGCTTGATCCAGCCACCGGACGCCTTGTAGACCATGCGCCGCCACCCCTTGGCGGGGGCGTTGCGGCGTCCGCGCAGGAGGGTGTCGGGGTCGAGGCTGTCGACGGTCGGCCGGCCGGTGACCGGGGGGCGCGGCGGTGCGTTGAACACGTGGACCGGGGCCGGTCGGTGGCGCGGCGGCGTCGGCGGGATGTCGCGGTCGGCGGGCCGCCACTCGGGCTGCTCGCTCGCCTGCGGACGCTCACCCGGCCGGGGCCGCTCGCTCGCCTGTGGACGCTCAGCGGGCCGTTCGTGCAAACGCTCGCCCGGCCCCTCGTGCAGACGCTCGCCCGGCCCCTCGTGCGGGCGTTCGTGCGGGCGTTCGGACGACTCGGTCGGCTCCAGAGACTCGACCGGTCGCGGACGTTCCTGCGCCTCCATCGGCTCGGGCCGCTCCTGCGGACCCGTCCAGTCCGTCCCACCCTGCGGGCCTGTCCACTCCGGCCGCTCCTGCGGGCCCGTCCACTGCGGGCTCGCCTCCGGGCTCGACCACCGCGGGCGCTCCTGCGGCGGCTCGGGCCACGGGGAACGTTCGCGCGACTCGGGCTCCGGCGCGGCGGCGCCCGGCCAGTGCGGCAGGTCGGTGCGCGGCAACGTCTCGGAGGCCTCCGCCCACTGCGGCGGCTGCGACGGCTCGGCCGGCCGCTCCTGCTCGGGCTCCGGCTGCTCCGGCCACTGCGGGACGCGCGGCTGGATCTCATCCCGCGAGGACCGTTCGCCGTCGTCCCCGGACGGCTCCTCATCCGCCCGCGCGGGCTCGTCGCCGAACCACGACGGCGGCGCCTCGGCGGCATCCTCCGGCTGCTCGGCGGCGGGCTTGGGCGGCGTGAACGACAGCCGGTAGGTGTCGGTGTCGTCGGGCCGCGGCAGCGGCTTCAGCGGCGCGAGGAACGCGTCGTCGGACGAGCTCCGCGGCGGGAGCTCGTCCCTGGCGACCGCGCGGGTCTCGTCGGCGTCCTCGGCGACGTCGTCCCCGGCGTCCCGCCCGGTCGCGTGCACCGTCTCGTGCCCGGTCGCGTGCACCGTCTGGTGCCCGGTCTCGTGCGCGGGGTCCTGTGCGGTGTCGTGCACGGAGTCGGCCGCGGCCCGGAACAGCGGCGGGGGCGGCGTCTCCGGCGGGGTCACCAGCCGCCAAGGATCCTTGGGGTACGGCGAAGCCACCGGCTCGTCCGCCGACGCGGAAGAGGCGCCGACGGAGACGGGCGTCGTCTCCTCCGTCTCCTTGATCGCGTCGAGCCAGGCCAGCTGTTCCTCGAGAGATTCTTCTCGATCGTGTCTTGCCACCGTGTTCCCCCTCGGGTGGGTCTAAAGGGGCAGCAAATACCTTGCAGGGTAACGCCATCACTTACCGTGCAGCCCGGCAACTCACCACTTCTTTGCCCGGCTACCGTGGTTCGCATGCGAGCCATTGAGATCGCCGAGCCCGGCGGACCTGAGGTGCTGAAGTGGCGCGAGGTGCCCGAGCCGCGCGTCGAACGAGGAGACGTCCTCATCGAGGTGACCGCCTCGGCGGTCAACCGCGCGGACGTCCTGCAACGGCAGGGGTTCTACGACCCCCCTCCCGGTACGTCCCCCTACCCGGGGCTGGAAGTCTCGGGGGTGGTGGCCGAGGTCGGGGCCGACGTCGAGCAGTTCAAGCCGGGTGACGAGGTGTGCGCCCTGCTCGCCGGCGGCGGTTACGCCGAGCGCGTAGCGGCGCCCTGGCAGCAGGTCATGCCGGTGCCGGAGCGCGTGCCGCTGCGCGAGGCCGCGGGCCTGCCCGAGGTCGCCTGCACGGTGTGGTCCAACGTCTTCATGATCGGCCGGCTGCGCAAGGGCGAGACGCTGCTCGTGCACGGCGGGGCCAGCGGCATCGGCACGTTCGCCGTCCAGCTCGCCAAGGCGCTCGGCGCCCACGTCGTCACCACCGTCGGCTCGGCCGAGAAGGCGGAGCGGGTCAGGGCGCTGGGCGCCGACGAGGTGATCAACTACCGCGAGGAGGACTTCGCCGACAAGGTACGCGCCGACGTCATCCTCGACATCATGGGCGCCAAATACCTGGCGGGCAACGTCAAGGCGCTGAAGACCGGCGGCCGGCTCGTCATCATCGGCCTGCAGGGTGGCCGCAAGGCCGAGATCGACCTCGGCGCCATGCTCGCCAAGCGGGCGGCCGTGCACGCCACGACGCTGCGCGCCCGTCCGGTCGACGACAAGGGCGTCATCGTCCGCAGCGTCGTCGACAACGTCTGGCCGCTGGTCGGGGCGGGTGCCGTGCGTCCTGTGGTGCACGCGGAGGTGCCCATGGCGGACGCCGCCGAAGCACACCGAATGTTGGATTCCGGAGAACACGTCGGCAAGATCCTGCTAGTACGGTGAGTGTTATGAATGCTGAGGACAACAACACCCCCCACATCGTGGTGGTAGGCCCTGACTTCCAAGGTCAGGGCGATGACGGCGAGGAGGATCGCTCGGTCACCAACCTGGTCGAGCAGCCCGCCAAGGTGATGCGCATCGGCAGCATGATCCGGCAGCTTCTGGAGGAGGTCCGCGCGGCCCCCCTCGACGAGGCCAGCCGCAAGCGGTTGAAGGAGATCCACGAGTCCTCCATCAAGGAGCTCGAGGACGGCTTGGCGCCGGAGCTGGTGGACGAGCTGGAGCGCCTGTCGCTGCCGTTCACCGAGGACAACGGCGCGCCGCCGAGCGACGCCGAGCTGCGCATCGCGCACGCCCAGCTTGTCGGCTGGCTCGAGGGGTTGTTCCACGGCATCCAGACCACGCTGTTCGCCCAGCAGATGGCCGCCCGTGCCCAGCTCGAGCAGATGCGCAGGGCGCTGCCCGGTGTGGCGCAGGGCGACGAGCAGCGCCCGCCGCACGGCTCCGGCCCCTACCTGTAGAGCTCCTCGATCACCCGGGCGACGCCGTCGTCGTCGTTGGTCGCGGTCACGTGATCGACGGCCGCCAGCACGTCGGGGTGGGCGTTGGCGACCGCGTACGACGTGCCTGCCCAGCTCAGCATGGGCAGGTCGTTCGGCATGTCGCCGAAGGCGACGCTCTGTGCCTGCTCGATCGCGTGCTCCGCGGCGAGCGCGGCCAGAGCGGTCGCCTTCGTCACGCCCTGGGCGCTCATCTCGACGAGCCCCCTGCCGGAGGAATGGGTCGGGGTCACCAGGTGGCCGACGAGCCCGTGCACCATGGCCAGCAACTCGTCCGGGCCCATGGCCGGGTGACGGGCCAGCAGCTTGGCGCACGGACGCCCGGTCAGCGAATCGCCACCGGACACCGCGGCGAGCAAATCTGACTCGTGCGCAAAACCGGCTTCGTACTCGACCGAAAATGCCAGATCCGGCACGTTCGCTCTTAGCTGAGCGACCACTTCCTCGAGCACCTCCACGGTGATCAGGTGCGATTCCACTATCTGTTCGCTATGGAGGTCGTAGACCAGCGCTCCGTTCGCGCAGATGGCGAGCCCGCGGTGGCGTACGGCGCCCGCGACGCCGCCCATCCACCGGGGCGGACGCCCGGTCACGAACACGAGCATGCTGCCGGATTCCTCGACCTGGGCGAAGGCGGCGGCCGTACGGGGAGACACGGTTCCGTCTGTGCGCAAGGCGGTTCCGTCGAGGTCGGTGGCCACAAGACGCGGCGGGGGAAGGCTCTGCATAACAGGTTCCAGTTTGCCTGGTGATGCCGCATGACAGAAATCTTCGTAGGGACGGGAACACCAACGCGCCAGAATGGTGTTAGATGTGATGGCGTTGTATTAGCTGATCCCGTAGTGAAAACCAGCATGACTTTGTCTGAGCCACCCCGGGTGCTTGCTGTACGACACACCGGGACTCACGAGGTGTGGGTCCCATAGATTCATCATCCTGAGGGAGAGCTTTTATGGCTCAGGGAACCGTCAAGTGGTTCAACGCCGAGAAGGGCTTCGGCTTCATCGCCCCGGACGGCGGTGCGCCGGACGTGTTCGTGCACTTCTCCGAGATCGTCGGCAGTGGCTACCGCAGCCTTGAAGACGGCCAGCGGGTCGAGTTCGAGATCACGCAGGGCCAGAAGGGGCCGCAAGCCTCTCAGGTACGCGCCATCTGACCTGTAGTAACGGCAAGACAGACCGGAGTTCGCGGCCAGCGGGCTCCGGTCTTTGCATGTCTCGGACCGGTCACGGCCCGAACCGACCGCCGCGGCGGGCCGTCAACCTCTGCATGAGGTACGCCTGGTTATGCCACCCCGTGACCGTGGCCGGGGTGGTCGTGCTCCTGATCAACGACCATCTGCTCAAGCAGACCTGGCCCGGGTTCGTCACGGGCAAACTCAGCGACGTGGCCGGGCTCCTCGTGGCCCCCGCCCTCCTGGCGCTGCTCCTCCCCCGCCGCGCCGATCTGGCGGCCACCGTGCTGACCGGAGTGGTCTTCGCGCTCGTGAAAACGACGGAGACGGGCGCGGACCTCGCCTCCCAGGTCTGGACCTTCGTGGGCGGCCCTTCGCGCGTCCTGGCCGACTCCAGCGATCTTCTCGCCCTGCCCGCGCTCGCCCTCGCCTGGTGGGTACGCGGGCGCGGCACCGGCCCGGACCGCCGGCACGTGATGATCGTCACGATGCCGCTGGCCGTCCTCGCCGTCACCGCCACCTCCGCCGCGCCGGGCCACCCCACGGCCGTCGCCGTGGAGGAGCACGACGGCCGGATCACCGTCCGCACCGACGCCTCGTCCGCCTGGCTCTCCGAGGACGGCGGCCGCACGTGGAACCCCACCTCAGGCGCCGATGACGGCAAGGCGCCGCGGACCGCCCAATGCGTGCCGTACCAGGCCACGCGGTGCTACCGGGTGGCCGCGAACCGGATGGCCGTGGAGCAGTCGGACGACGGCGGCCACACGTGGCGCCCGTCGTGGGCGGCCTCCCCCGACGAGCTCGAACGGCTCAGCAGACAGTACGGACCCCACGACAGGCTGGAGTCCGTGGCCCTGGCCGTCCAGCACCGGCCGGAGGGCCACGTGGTGGTAGTCGCGAACGGCGCGGACGGCATCCTGGTCCGCGACGCGTCAGGCGATTGGCGGCGCGTGGGCCTGCCCGGCGCCGAGCCGCCCGAGGTGGACCTGGCCCTGGAGCGGGACGTGGCGCTCTTCCTGGCCGCCTGTGTGCTCTTCGGCGGGGTCGGGGCGGGTCTGCGCCGCCACGCGGGCGTCTACACCGGCTTCGCGGCCGCCGCCTGCGTGTCCGTGCCGGTGGTCGCCGGCGACCCGTTCGACCCCGGGGGGTTCCCCGCCGACGTGGCCGGCTTGGGCGGGCTTCCGTTCCTCGCGGCCTTGCTCGCGCTCCCGGTGAGCGGCGCGGTGTGCCTCGGGTCGGCGATCGCCGGACGGGCCCGCGCCGTGCCGGTCGCCGTCGGGACGCTGGGCGCGCCGCTGGTCTACCTGAGCGTCTACACGCCCTTCCAGGGCTGGGCGCAGGGCACCCCGGACAGCCATGCGGCGGCCACGGCGCTCGCCGTGCTGCTGACCGCCGTCGTGCTGCTGGCGGGCGCCGCCCTGGTCAGGAACGACGCCCGCCGCGCTCACTTGGCGGGCACGAGCACGTCGAGCCCCACGTAGGGGCGCAGCGCCTGCGGGACCACCACGGAGCCGTCGGCCTGCTGGTGGTTCTCCAGGATCGCCACGATCCAGCGGGTCGTGGCGAGCGTGCCGTTGAGCGTGGCCAGGTGCTGGGGCTTGCCGTCCTTGTCGCGGTAGCGGACGGCGAGCCGCCGGGCCTGGAACTCGGTGCAGTTGGAGGTCGAGGTCAGCTCGCGGTAGCGGCCCTGGGTCGGGATCCACGCCTCGCAGTCGAACTTGCGCGCGGCCGACATGCCGAGGTCGCCGGCCGCCGTGTCGATGACGCGGTAGGGCACCTCGATCTTGGCCAGCATCTCCTTCTCCCAGGCGAGCAGGCGCTGGTGCTCCTCGTGGGCGTCTTCCGGACGCACGTAGGAGAACATCTCGACCTTGTCGAACTGGTGGACGCGGATGATGCCCCGGGTGTCCTTGCCGTACGAGCCCGCCTCGCGGCGGAAGCAGGACGACCAGCCCGCGTAGCGCAGCGGCAGGTCGCCGCCGTCGAGGATCTCCTGGGCGTGGTAGCCCGCCAGCGACACCTCGGAGGTGCCGACCAGGTAGAGGTCGTCATCGGGGAGACGGTAGATCTCCTTGTCGTGGGCCACGTGGAAGCCGGTGCCCTGCATGGTCTCCGGCTTGACCAGCACCGGAGTGATCATCGGGACGAACCCGGACTCGATGGCCTGCTGCATCGCCATGTTGAGCAGGCCGAGCTGCAGCCGCGCGCCGACGCCCTTGAGGAAGAAGAACCGCGAGCCGGACACCTTGGCGCCGCGCTCCATGTCGATGGCGCCGAGCGCCTCGCCGAGCTCCAGGTGGTCTTTCGGCTCGAAGTCGAACGCCCTGGGCTCACCGTGCGTCTCGAGCACGACGTAGTCGTCCTCGCCGCCGGGCGGGGCGCCCTCCTCGACGAGGTTGGGCACGCTCTGGAGCAGCTGGTCGAGCTCGGCGCCCAGCTTCTCCGCCTCGGACTCGGCCGCCTTGACCTGGCCCGCGAGGTCCTTGGCCCGCTGGAGCAGCGCGGCCTTCTCCTCGCCCTGCGCCTTGGAGACCGACTTGCCCATGCTCTTCTGCTCGGCGCGCAGCGACTCGAACGAGGTCAGCGCCGATCGGCGACGCTCGTCGAGGTCGAGCAGCGTGTCGACGACGGTGTCGTCCTCGCCGCGGGCACGCTGCGACGCCCGTAGCCGGTCGGGATCCTCACGAAGGGTACGCAGGTCAATCACAAAGAAAAGGCTACCGGCGTACCGACGCGCCCCGCCCCCCTATTACCCCCGCGACACATCCGTGATCCCGGCGCGCCGCCGGCAGGGGTGACCGGTCAGGCCACGGACAGACGGAAGCTGGAAAGGTTCCCCCGCCTGTCGCGCACGTGGTCGCCGGGTTGTGTCTCAGACCTGGCCGGCGCGGACGCGCGCCAGCCAGTCGCCCGCCTGGGCGAACTCGGCGTCGGTCGTGCCGCGCTTGACCTGCGGCGCGATGCCGTCGGCCCGCGGATAGCTGCCGAGGAAGCGCACCTCGCCGGCGATGCGGTGCAGGCCCGCCAGGGCGTCGCCGACCCGCGCGTCGGCGACGTGGCCCTCGAAGTCGAAGTGGAAGAAGTAGCGCCCGATGCCGTCGCCGGTCGGCCGCGACTCGATGCGCGTCAGGTTGACCCCGCGTACGGAGAACTCGGTCAGCATCTCCAGCAGCGCGCCCGGGTGGTCGTCGGCCAGGAAGACCACCAGCGAGGTGCGGTCGGATCCGGTCGCCTCGGGCAGCGGCCCGCCCGGACGGCACACCTTGACGAACCGGGTCACGGTGTCGGTCCTGTCGCCGATGTCGGAGGCCAGCTCCACCAGCCCGTAGTGCTCGCCGGCGATGGGCGCCGCGATGGCCGCGTCGTACGGCGAACCCGGCAGCGAGACCTCCTGGGCCGCGGCGGCCGTGGAGGGGGCGGCCACCACGACGGCGTCGGGCAGCTCGCGGGAGACGTAGGCGCGGCACTGGGTGATGGCCGCGGGATGCGTGTAGACCCGCTTGATGTGCGGCATCTCGGTGCCCGGCCTGGCCAGCAGGGAGAACCGCACGGGAAGCAGCAGCTCGGCGTTGATCATCAACGGCTCGCCCCACGCGAACTCGTCGAGCGTCGTGGTGATCGCGCCCTCGACGGAGTTCTCCAGCGGGACCACGGCGCCGTCGGCGTCGCCCGCGCGGGCGGCGTTGAGCGCGGCGCTCACGGTGGCGCACGGCAGCCGCTCGGCGGCGGGGTCGAGGAGCCTCAGGGCCTCTTCGGTGAAGGTCCCTTCCGGTCCGAGATAGGCGAGTCTGGGCATGGGTCCAGAGTAACCGCAGGTCGGGGGCGCATGTCGCCGTTTTCGCCCTACAGCGTCCTGGAAATACGGACCGTTTCGGTCGGCACACCCTTCTGCCGGCCGGTCACCCTTCAGGAGAGCCGGTCACGCGCCGCGGATCGTCGCCCAACCCCCTGGCCTCACAGCGTCTCGGCCGCGCGGCAGGCGACCACCGGTCCGAGGCCGAGCCTGGCCGCCCGTACCGCCTCTTCCTCCTCGGGGGACAGCGGTTCCTCGCCCTTCCCGCCCACCACCGGGCGCACGTACGTACGGGTCTCGCTGCGGCCGTTGATCGAGGTCAGCACGATTCCGTCGCCCAGGCCGTTGATCATCGCGATCGAGAACGACAGCCGCCCGGTCATCTCCGCGAGCGCGTCGTAGCGGCACACCGCGACGTCCCTGACGGCCTTGAGGTCACCCGGGGCCTCGGAGAGCTGCCGGGCCAGCATGCGCCGGCCCTCCTCCACGGTGGCCCTGGCCTCCCGCAGCGCCAGGCAGCCGATCAGCACGCCGCTGACCCCGATGACGAGCCCCACGATCAGCCATACGGTAATGAGCACAGCACGCAGGGTAACGTCCCGGTCAAGCGATCTGCCGCCGTTTCGGCAACCAGGACACCAGCAACCACACCAGGGCGAGGGCTCCCAGGCCGTACCCGTTCTGGACGATCTTGCCCAGCACCAGGCTGACCCCCGGGATGTCGGCGGCCCTCAGCGACACCCCCCACCACGGCACCGGCAGCACGTAGTACAGCCACACGCCCGCCGCCACGCGCAGCCGCACCGGGTCGCGGCCGTCGCCGACGATCGCGGCGAGCACCACGACCACCCAGGCCAGGTGGTGGATCCAGGCGACCGGCGAGAGCAACACCGCCATGAGCCCGACGAGCGCGACCGCGGTCATCGGATCGTCCTTCTCGTACGCGTCCCGCGCGCCCCGGAACCCGTACCAGGCGACCGCCGCCACGAGCGCCACCCAGATCGCGGTCGTCAGCAGGTCGGGCCAGTACAGCCGGATCAGCATGCCGCGCATCGACTGGTTGGTGGTGGCCGCGTTCGCGCCCAGACGTTCGGGGTCGAGCAGCGCCGAGAACCAGAAGCCGGCCGCGTCCTGCGGGATCACCGCGAACGGCAACAACGTGAGCACCGCCGCGGTGAACGACGCCATGAAGAACGTCCGCCACTGCCGCGTGACCAGCAGGTAGATCAGGAAGACGCCCGGCGTCAGCTTGACCGCCGTCGCCAGGCCGATCAGGAACCCGCGCGGCCACCACGGCTTCCTGGCCACGCAGTCGGCCAGGCACAGCGCCACCAGCAGGATGTCCACCTGCCCGAACCGCACCTGGTCCCTGATCGGCATCAGGTACGTGCACATCACCATGAGCACCGCGAACACCCACGGCGCGTACGCGCGCATCGCGTCCCTGCGCAGCGTCTCCCGGAACGCGAACCCCACGGTCACGGCCAGCGCCGCGAAGATCCCGGCCGTCCACACCCACTGCGCCGTCTCCCACGACATCTTGGCCAGCACCACGGCGATCATCGCCGCGACGGGCGGATACGTGAACGGCAGTAACTGCGGCGCCGGGGTGACGTAGTCGTACAGCGGCCGTCCTTCGAGCAGCATCTGCCCGCCGGTGCGGTAGACGTCCAGGTCGACCAGGCGCTGGTCGTCGGGGTTGGTGAGCCACATGTGCACGAGCGGTGCCGCGGCCGCCACCACGACGAGCGCCGCCACCGCCCACGCCCACCACTGCCGCCGTCTCACCTGCACCTCGCCACTTGTCACGATGTGGGACGTTACCGTGGCTGTTGTCGATCGAGGGCAAACACCGGGGGTCCCACCATGCCGAACGCCACACCGTACCCGTCCGAGGGACGGCACGGTCGGCACCCCTCCCACCTGCTCACCACCCTCGCCCTCATCCTCACAGTCCTGCTCGTCCCCGCCGCACCGGCGCTCGCCACCACGGCTACGGGCGACAACCCCCACACGACCGCGCTTCTTCACGCTGCCGGCCCCACGACCGACAGCACACCCGCGGCCGGACGTACCGCCGGCGGCACGCCGGCCGCCGCACGTGCCGGGGGGACCTCGGCCGGCGAACGTGCGCCGGAAAGGCGGGTGGCGTTGATCGGGGTGCCCGGGCTGGAGTGGAGTGACCTCGATGAGGCCGGCACCCCGGTCTTGTGGCGGCTCGTCGGGCAGGGGGCCTCGGGGTCGTTGTCGACGCGGGCCGTGCCGCCGCCCGAGCGCGGGATCACCTGTCCGACCGCCGGCTGGCTGACCGTATCGGCGGGGCAGCGGGCCGGGACGGAGGTGCGCGGCTGCCCTGAGCCCCCGGTTCCCCAGGCGTCCGGCGAAGGCGCCACGGTCCCGGGCTGGGCGGCGATGGCCGCGTACCAGGCCGAGACCGGCTACGACGCGCGCATCGGCACCCTCGGGCAACTCGTCGCGGACAACGGCGGCAAGGTGGCGGCCATCGGCCCGGGTGCCGCCCTGGCCGCCGCCGACAAGGCCGGAAATATCGCCAAATACGCTCCCACTCCCGAGGCGCTCACCGACCTGACCCCGTACGACCTGATCGTCTTCGCCGCCGACGACCTCGCCGACGCCTGGTTCCGCCGCCCCCACGACGAGTACGGCGTCCCCACGGCCCTCCCGGCGCCCGAGCGCCGAGCCGCGGTGGCCGAGGCCGACCGCCGGATCGGCGCCCTGATCGACCGGCTGCCTGCCGGCACCACGATCCTGCTGGCCGGCGTTTCCGACGTCACCCCCGACGCCCACCTCCACGTGGCGCTGGCCACCGGCCCGTCCGCCGCAGGACAGCCGTTCCCGTACGGCCACCTCACGGCGACCTCCACCCGCCAGGACGCGCTGGTCACCATCACCGACCTCACCGCCACGACCGTCCAGCTCCTGGGCCTCGACGCGCCACGCGAGGTCGTGGGCCGGCCCTGGCAGGCGGGCGGCCCGGCACCGGGAACGCCGTCCGCGACGGTGACCGAGCTGGCCGACGCCGACCTGGCCAGCAAGGTGCTGCGCGAGGTCCGCGGCCCGTTCTTCACCGTCCTGGTGACGGTCCAGCTGGTGTTCTACGCCCTCGCCGCCCTGGCCCTCCGCCGCCGCCGTACGACATCCGCCCCCACGAACCGCGAGGAGCCCACCGCAACAGGAGCCGCCGCAGAACCGGGACCCGGGACGACCGCCCGGGACACCCACCCCGCCGGACCCGGTGCGACGGCCGACGCACAACCCGCCGGAACCGGTGCGGCAGCCGACGCGCGACCCCCCGGAACGGGGACAGAGGGCACGGCGGGCGCTTCCACGGTGCTCAAGTCGGTCCAGGCCGTCGCGGTGGTCAGTGGGGCGACCGCGATCGCGACGTTCCTGGCCCAGCTGGTGCCCTGGTGGACCTTCCCGGTGCCGATGCTGTCGGTGATCGTGACGATCCTCGCCATCGCCGGCCTCATCACCGCCGTCGCCTTCGCCGGCCCGTGGCGTGCCCACGTGCTGGGCCCGTTGACCGTGGTCGCCGCCGTCACGTCGCTCGCCCTGCTGCTCGACGTCATGACCGGCTCCACTCTCCAGGTGAACGCCGTGACCGGCTACGAGCCCGTGACCGGCGGCCGCTTCTACGGCTTCAGCAACATCGCCTTCGCCGTCTACGCCACCGGCACGATCCTCGGCCTCGCCGGAGTGGCCCAGTGGCTGCTCGGCCGGGGCGTGTCCAGACTCGTGGTCGTCACGGCCTGCGGCGCGTACGGCGCCTTCGCCGTCTTCGCCGACGGATGGCCGTCGTGGGGCGCGGACTTCGGCGGTGTCCCGGCCTTCGTCGTCGGCCTCGCCGTCTTCCTCATCCTGCTCTCCGGCAGACGCGTCTCCCTCCTACGGCTGCTGCTCGTCGGCCTGGCCGGGGCAGTGCTGGTGGGCGCGTTGTCGGTGTTCGACTGGCTGCGCCCTGACGACCAGCGCACCCACCTGGGCAACTTCGTCCAGCAGATCATCGACGGTCAGGCGTTGACCGTCGTCGGCCGCAAGTTCAGCGCGATGATCGGCGTGACCGTGGGCAACCTGCCGCTGACGCTGCTCTCGCTGGTCGCGCTGGCCTTCCTCTTCCTGGTGCTGGCCCGGCCGTCGCGCTGGGGCGCCTCGGCGCTCGGCCAGGCCTACGCGCTGGCCCCGACGCTCAGGGCGGGCCTGTTCGGCGCGCTCACGTGCGCGTTCGTCGGCTTCCTGATGAACGACTCCGGCATCGCCATCCCCGCTATGGCGTTGACGGTCGCGGTGCCGCTGACGCTGGCGGCGTGCGTACGCGCCCTGCAGCTCGCCACGCCCACACCACCAGCGCCACCGTCAGGGCGAGCAGCACCCAGGCGAGCTGAGGCCTGACGACCTCCCTGAGCCAGGCGAGGTCGACGGGCTGGCCCTCGACCCGGGCGGGCAGGTACGCCAGCGACAACACCATCAGGTGCGCCACCACGAATGCGTCCACCGCCGACGCGCCCACCAGCGCCAGCAGCCCGAGCGCCAGCCCGTCGTACCAGGGCAGCACGTACGGCGTCGCGAACACGTACGCCACCACCAGCCCGGCCGCCACCACCGGAGCGCCCAGCCCGGCCCCGTCGCGCCGGGAGGCGAGCCGGAGCAGCGACCACGCGACCAGCGCCAGCACCAGCAGCGAGCCGACCTGGATCTCCCCCCGGTAGGCGCTTCCGGTGCCCACGATCGACTGCAGCCACCCCTGGACGAGCTTCCAGAACGACGCATGCGAGATCGACTTGGACGTGCGGGTGATCGGCGCGATCGCCTCGGGCCCGACGATCGCGTATCCCACGACCACGACCGCGACCGCGCACCCGGCCATGAGCGCCAGCCTCCCCGGCCGCCGCCGCAACTCCCAGGCCGGCCCGAGCGCCGCGAGCCCGGCGTTGACCTTGACCGCCACCCCGAGGCCGAGCAGCACACCTGACCCCACGGGCCGGCTCCTGGCCAGCAGCGCGGCGACCATGCAGGCGACGGCCAGGGTGTCGACGTGCATGCCGGCGACGAGCTGGTAGAGCAGGAGGGGATTGGCCGTCCACAGCAGGGCGGCACGCAGGCGGCGGACCGGGTCGTCCCGGGTGAACCGGTCGATGAGCAGCCCCGTCACGATGAAGGCGGCGGCGTTGAACAGCGCCAGCACGAAGATCGTCAGCCGCACCGAGTCGCCGCCGGCCCAGCTGGCGACCGCCTGCAGCGCGGTGGCCACGGGCCCGTACACGCTCGGCTCCTCCCGCCACGGGTCCTCGACCGCGTCGGCGACGGGATCGCCGGCCAGGTCGACCGCCCCATGCGTGTACGGGTCAAGGCCGAGCGTCACCATCCGGCCGTAGGCGGCGTAGTTGAGATGATCACCGGACCCGGACGGCGGCAGAAAGGCGAGCACCCCGGCGACCGCACATCCGGCGGCCACCAACCACCGCGCCGGCCCCGAGTCACGCGACGAACGGCCCGGCAACCCTCCGGACGGGCCACGAACACCGGCCAACGCACCCAGCAGGCCAAGCCCGCCGATGACGATCGCCACCGCCGCCATCCCCACCACAAGGTACGGATCGGGATCGGCCCCCAAGGAGTACGGAGGTTGCCGGCCGGGCCCGCTCAACGCGGGCACCATCGCCGACGGCCCCAGCAGCCCGATGAGGATCGTCAGCAGCATCGACGCGCCGATCGCCACCATGGCCGCCCCGACGAGCCGGCCACGCGCCCGGGGGTGCCGCGTCTCCGAAGTCACCGCACGATTCCAGCACACCCACAGGCCCTCTCACCCCACCCTGTGGACAACCAGCACCCCGCCGCATCAGAAAGCCTCGCTCGCCCACACCCTGTGGATGACCAGCAGCGGCGCCCGCACCTGAGAAGACTCCCCGCGCCGCAGGTCCACGCCTGTCGGCGCGAGGAAATTCGTGTTCCGCTCGTGATCCGCTGCGATCATGATCGCTGACCATGAAAAGGACGATCACGATTCTGGCGGCCTGCAGCGCTGTACTGGCAGCCGCCGTTCCCACGCAGGCGGCGTCCAAGGAACCCGTCCGAGCGCTGGAGGCCAAGCTGGCGCCCGGACACGGCGTGCGCTTCACCGGAACGACCACCTTCGGCGACGGCACCGAGGAGCGTCCGGTCCAGAAGCGCAAGGGAACCTTCGCGTTCGGCAAGAAGGGCGTCGAAGCCTTCGACGTCACGACCGAGCGTGATCAGCTGCGCGAACGGGTCATCAAGATCGGCGGCATCGGCCACTTCTGCGACATCGATCCACACGGGGCACCGAAGGGCAAGATCTGGTACAGGTACCCCCGAGCGAAATTCGGGCTCGACGAGCAATTCTCGTTCTACGGGCAGGTCATCAGCCCAGCCGAACCGGCGACCTTGTCCGCTCTGATCGAGAACGGAGACCTCAGCGCCGACACGATCACCGGCACGATCACCGTCGCAGAGCTCAAGAAGGTCTCGCCCTGGTTCGCCCTCTCGATGGCGAGCGAGCTGGGCGGCGGCACGGAGATCTCCTACACGCTGACGCTGACGTCGGCGAACCTGGTCAGCAGAGTGGAGAGCACGTACAGACTTCCGGATCACCGTGTGGTCCACGAAGACGATCAGGGCATGACCGTTCACGCCGACACCCGCTACAGCGGCTGGGGCGACAAGGTCTCGATCAAGGCGCCGGATCCGGACACGGTGGGCGACAAGATCGAGGGCCTTCCCAGGCTGCCGGGTTCATACAAGCTGCGATCCTGCCAGGCGACCTGAGCAACATGCCGAGCGCGGGGTGGGGTGCGTCAGCGTTTGGGCAGGAATTTGTCCAGGTTTCGGACGACCACCGGCTCGCGTACGGCCAGAGCGCGGGCGACGTCGCGGAGTTGCCTGGCCCGGTGGAGCTGGGCGCGCCAGTCGGTGCCGGTGGCGCGATGGGCCATGTCGACCTCGACCTCCACCACGCGGAACCCCTTGCGCAGCAGGTCGATCGTCAGCGCCGTCTCCACCCCGAACCCGTGCGCCAGCGGCCGGGCCGCCTCGAAGGCCGCGCGGGTGAGGCAGCGCTGCCCGTTGAGTGGCTGGGCGGCCTCGAAGCCGGTCGCCCTGCGGATGCCCTCCTTGGACAGCCGGACGACTAACCCATGGCCGCCGAGCTTCACCCTGGTGGTGAACATGGCGATCGTCATGTCGGCCGCTCCCGAGCGTACGGGCTCGATGAGGGGCGCCGCGGCCTGGGCGGTGTCGCCCAGGTCGGCGTCGAGGAAGAGCAGGTGGCGGGAGACGCCGCCCTCGTCGAGGAGACGTACGGCTTCGGCGCCCGTCTCCATCGCCGCGGCCTTGCCCCGGTTGCGGCTGTGGCGCACCACGCGGGCTCCGGCCGCGCGCGCCACCCTGCCCGTCTGGTCGGCGGAGCCGTCGTCGACGACCACGACGAGGCCGACGCCGGGAAGGGCCGCCGCCGCCGTCACCGTGGCCGCGATGCGGTCGGCCTCGTTGGCGGCCGGGATCACGACCGCCGTGTCGCCGTTGCCGCTCATCGTCGCCCTACCTCCGCCCGAAGACACCTCGTCCATGATCCCGCAACTGTCACGACTTCTCGCTGATGAGGAACTCCTTCGGCACCTCGTCGTGCACGGTGAAGACCGAGTCGAGCCCCGTGACCTGCAGGATCTTGCGTACGGCCGGCCGTGGCGCGGCCACTTCGAGCGCCCCTCCCCGTTCCTTCATCCGCTTGAGCGCGGACAGCAGGACGTTCATCCCCGTGGAGTCGCAGAAATCCACGGAGGACATGTCGATGACCACCCGGCTGGGCCCGTCCTGCAGCAGCCGAGTGAACTCGGACTGCAGGTGGGGCGCCGTATAGAGGTCGATTTCTCCGGTGATGGCAACGAGTGCGCACCCGGCTTGTGATCGAGTCGAGACCTTGAGCTCCACATGGGCAGGCTAGCGGCGCGAGCGCTTCCGGTCACGTTGTCACGCCGATAGGGGAACGGCGGGTTTTTGTCCGGCGTTTGGGCTCCAAGGGAACGGAGAGTACGCGAAGCTTGACAGCGTGACACCGGAACCGGCACCGCTTCACGGCGAAGGAGGGGCTGGGGCACGCCCGGCAGGCCCCGGATCGATGAACGCAGACAGACCCGAAGATCCTCAGCGCCAGGGCCTCCGCGAACTCCTGGAGACCATCCTCGTCCACACAGAGAAGGCCACGTCATGGCATGACCAGGCAGCGCGCCTGCGTGGCCTGGTCAACCGCGACGGCTACGTCCCCGTCCACGCCCGGCTCCAGATCGAAGACCTCGAGTTCCTCGCCGGGGCGCGCACCGAGCTGCTCAGGTTCGCCGAGCTCGGGCTCAGGCTGCTCGACCTCCACCAGCCACGCGACGCGGGGGGCATCACGAGCGACGCGGCCCACCCCATCCTGCGGTGCAGGAGCTGCATGTGGCGCTGGCCCTGCCCGACATTTCGTGCAATGTCGGAGTCGTTCGGCACGCCACGCGACCTGCCCGACTCACTCCAGGAGAGCGCCTGACCCGCCCAGCGGCAGCCGGATCTCGAACCGGCACCCGGGCCCGTCGTTGACGACGGCGATCTCACCGTCGTGCGCCTCCACGATGCCCTGCGCGATGGCCAGGCCCAGCCCGGCCCCACCGTCGGCGGTCGGCGTACGCGCCGCCTCCCCCCTGAACGCCACCTCGAACACCCGCGGCAGGTCCTCCTCGGGGATCCCCCCGCAGCAGTCGGTCACCGACAGGCAGGCCTTGCCGTCGTCCACCCCGGCCCGCAGCACGACGGTCCGGTCCGACGGCGTGTGCCTGATGGCGTTGACCACCAGGTTGCCGAGGGCCCGGCTCAGCGCCCCCGCGTCGGCCTCCACCGGCACCGCGGGAGACGCCTCCGCCGTGAGCACGACGCCCTTGGCCCGGGCGAGCGGCTCGGCGCCGGCCAGCGTGTCGGCGACCAGGTCGGCCAGCCCGATCCTGGCCCGCGACAACCGCAGCGCCCCGGCGTGGATCCGCGACAGCTCGAACAGGTCGTCCACCATCCCCGACAGCCGCTCCACCTCCAGCTTGATCTGCCGGTGGTAGCGCCCGACGGTCTCGGGGTCGGTCACCACGCCGTCCTCGAGCGCCTCGGCCATGGCCCGCATCCCGGCCAGCGGGGTGCGCAGGTCGTGGCTCACCCACGCCACGAGCTCCCGCCGCGCCCCTTCCAGGGCCTGCTCGCGCGCGTACGCCTCCTCCAGGGCGTTGGCGATGGTCTGCAGCTCGGCGGGCAGCCCCCGCGGCGCGGCGAACGGCATGTCGCGTACGGCGGCCACCAGCCGCCTGCTCTCCCCGACCACCCGCTTGGACAACACGAACGCCACCCCGAGCCCCACGAGCCCGCCCACGGCGACGACGCTCAGCACGAAGTCCTTGATCGGCCCTTCGATGATCATCTTCATGATGATCGCCACGACGCCGGCCAGCGTGGCGGCCACCGCGACCACCACGACGACGGCCAGCATCACGCCGATGGACTTCGTCCGCAGCCGGCCCATCACCCAGATGCCGGCCAGCGCCACGACCAGCCCGAGCCCGGCCGTGACGGCCACGACCGTCGGCAGCTCCCCCGCGGCCACCGCCGGCGGCATGGCCATCAGGAAGCCCCTTCCAGGGGCTCGTACCGGTAGCCGACCCCCCACACCGTCACGATCCTGCGCGGCGCGGTCGGGTCGGGCTCGATCTTCTCCCGCAGCCGCCGCACATGCACGGTCACCGTGGAGGAGTCGCCGAACGACCACCCCCACACCTGGTTGAGCAGCGCCGAGCGGCTGAACGCCTGGCGCGGGTTGCGCATGAGGTAGGCCAGCAGGTCGAACTCCCTGGCCGTCAGCAGCACCTCGGCCGCCCGTAGGCGCACCTCGTGGGCGCCGACGTCCACCACCAGGTCGCCGTCGCGCAGCACGCCGGTGCCGCCGGTGACGGAGGCCCCGCGCGCCCGCCGCAGCACGGACTGCACGCGCAGCGCCAGCTCGCGCGGGCTGAACGGCTTGGTCACGTAGTCGTCGGCCCCGGTCTCCAGCCCGACCACCCGGTCGATCTCCTCGCCGAGCGCGGTCAGCATGATCACCGGTACGGGCCAGCGTTCCCGCAGCTTCCTGCACACCTGCAGGCCGTCGATCTTGGGCAACATGAGGTCGAGCACCATGAGGTCGGGCGGGCTCGCCAGCGCCCTGCGCAACGCCTCCGCGCCGTCGCCCACGCACTCCACCTCGTGCCCGTCGCGTTCCAGATAGCGCGCCACGACCTCGGAGACGGTGGGATCGTCGTCGACGACCAGGATGCGGGTGTTCACCTCTTCACGGTACGGCCGGGTCAGGCGAAGGTGACGAAGACGTCATTGCTTCGTAAGCCTCACAGATCATGCCCCGAGGACGTACGGTGGCGTCATGGGTAGAGTCGTCATGCTCGTCATCGGGGCCGTGCTCGGCCTCTTCGTGCTGTTCACCTTCGTCATTCCGATGGTGATGTGGTTGCTCAAGATCGCCTTGATCGTGGGTGTGATCGCTCTGCTCGTCTTCGTCGCGGTCACCGTGATCAGCAGGTCGTCGCGCTCTTGACGCAGTTCCTGTTCGATCCGTGGCTGCTCGGGATCACCATGATGGCGATCCTGCTGCTGGTCACGTGGGCGGCCGTGTCGCTGCCCGTCCCCGGCGGGGAGTCCGCGGGCTTCCCGCTGGCCTACGCGCGCCGCACGGCCTTCCTGCCGCGGCGCGATCCCGACGCGGCGGGCCGGCCGCGTCCACGAGCTCCCTAGCTCGGCCCCGCTTTCGCCGAAAAGCGGGGCTCCTCGCGTGAGCCCCTTTCCCACGGACCGAGGAACCAGGGCTCATGATCGATTCTCTTGTCACGCTCGTCTTCACGTTGTCCGGCGGCGATGCCGCGCTCGGCATCGTGCTGTTCACGCTGGCCGTACGGCTGGTGCTGCTGCCGCTGAGCGTCCGCCAGGCCCGTGCGGCGAAGATCCGCGAACGGCTCGCCCCGAAGCTGCGGAAGCTGCGTGAGCGCCACGGCCGAGACCCGCAGCGGATGTCGAAGGAGCTGTCGGCGCTCTACGCCGCGGAGGGCGCCTCGCCGTTCGCCGGGTTCCTGCCCGCGCTGGCGCAGCTGCCGTTCATGTGGCTGATGTACCGGGTGGCCACGCATCCGACGGCGCTGGCCGGGCACGACCTGTTCGGGGCGCCGCTCGGGCAGCAGGTGGCAGGGCTGGTGGCGCATTACGGTCTGTTCAGCACCCCGGTTTTGGTCTTCGGCGTGATCGTGGCGCTGGTCGCGGCGGTGGCGTGGCTGTCGGCCCGGCAGATCAAGGTGACGGAGGAGCAGCCGGAGCTGATGCGGCAGATCTCGAAGCTGCTGCCGTACGGGGCGGTGGTGGCGACGCTGGTGCTGCCGCTCGCGGCGGGGCTCTATCTGCTCGTCTCCACGGCGTGGGCCACAGGCGAGCGGGCCGTGCTCGCTAGCCGGCCTCTCTGAGTGCCGCCACCTGCCCGTTCATCGACTGCGCCGGGGCGGGCAGGATGGCCCAGACGGTGGTCGTTTCGCCATCGTGCCTGACCCCCCAGCTCTCCGCCACGTACTCCACGATGCCGAGCCCCCGGCCGCCGAGCGACGAGAGGGTCGGGCGGCCCGCCCTGGGCTCGGTCGCCGCACCCCCGTCGCTGACCGCCACCTCGATGTGGTCGTCGCTCCGCAGCCAGGCGACCCGCACCATGCCCGACGGCAGCGGATGCGCGTGCCGCAGCGCGTTGCTCAGCAACTCGCTCACCACGAGCACCGCATCATCGATGGCGGTGGAGAAGACCCCATTTTCCTGCAGGTCAGTGCTCAGACGCTGGCGGGCAACGGCGACGCTGGACGGCGCGTACGGCAGCAGCACCACGCTTGACACACCCACCTCCCCGTTCACCTGTGCCCCCCGCGGGAACACTCCCCGGTACGACCGAAATGCCCCGTTACTCAATCCCAGAAACCGCATCTCGATCACAGCTTGTACACATTGGACGATAGGTCAGCTCAACTGTGACCACCTCGTTACCGCATCGGTGTGTCGGATCGGATAGTGGAAGCGCATCTGAGAACGAGCCGCATCCTCGTGCCACCCCCCGGTCGCGGATGAGCACTGACATCTCCCCCCTGTGCTCTGGCCAGGCTGCGGACGATGTAGAGACCGAGCCCAACTCCACCAAACCTTCTCCTGTCCCCGCTGTCCACCTGCACGAAACGCTCAAAGATACGCTCTCGGTCAGGTGGGGCGATACCGACTCCCTCGTCGTCCACCACCACGACGACGTCGCCGGCTTCGGGCCAGGCCGCCACGCTGATCAGCCCGCCCTTCGGCGAGTACTTGAACGCGTTCTCCAGCAGCTGCCCGAGCACGATGTCGGTGGCCAGCGCGTCCCCCAGCACGTACGGCAGCCCGTCGGGCACCAGCACCTCGACGCGGTGCCGGTCGGACAGCTCGGGCAGCCCCAGGGTGGCCCCCTCGATCCGCTCGGCCAGGTCGAACGCCTCCATGCGCACCTTGAGCTCGTCGGCCCCGGCCCTGGCGCCCAGCAGCAGGTGGTCCATCAGCTCGCCCAGCGAACGCGACCGCTCGGCGATCGTGCGCACGGCCGAACGGCGCTCGCCGTCGCTCATCTTGTCCCAGCGCGCGTCGAGCGTGCCGGCGAAGCCCCGCACGATCGTGATCGGCGTGCGCAACTCGTGGCTGGTGGTGGCGAGGAACAGGTCCTTGGCCTCCTCCAGCTCCTTGGCCGCGGTCACGTCGCGGAAGTCGACGACCAGCTCGCCCGTCTCCTCGATGCGGGCGCCCACGACGTCGAGCCAGCGTCCGCTGTCCAGCTGGTAGGTGACCTTCTCGCCCACCTTGGGCAGCGGGAACGGCGGCGGGCCGCCGACGACGGCCTCGGCGGGCAGCCCCGTCAGCCCTGCGGCGGCCGGGTTCCAGCGCACCACGCGCCCGTAATGGTCGAGCAGGGCGATGCCGTCGGCGCTGGCGTCGAACACGGCCCGTTCGTGCGCCCGCTGGCGTACCGCCTCCTGGTAGGCCACGGCGTTGCCGACGGCGATGCCCGCGTGGCCGGCGAGCAGCTCCAGCAGCTCCAGCTCCAGGTGTCCGGGGATGCGCCGGGCGAACAGCGCGTACAGAGCGCCGTACGGCCGGCCGCCGACGGCCGCGAGGCCCAGCGCGATGGTGTGCAGGCCGTCGAGCCGCGCCCACACCAGGTCGTCCAGCCCGTCGGACTCCAGCAGCACGGTCTTGCCGGTGCGTAACAGCTTGTCCACCAGGCTCGTACGCAGGTCGGTGGTGATGCCCCTGAGCGCCTCCGGCAGCCGGTACGTGCTCACCAGCCGCAGGCGTTCGCCCTCGATGAGCACGAACCCGCCGGCGTCCGCCCCGGTCAGCTCGGTGAGGCTGGCCGAGATCCGGTCGAGCACGGCGGGCAGCTCCAGCTCGGAGTTGATGTCGCCGACCACGTCGGTGAGCCGGCGCACCAGCCTGGCCCGGCGCGCCATCCGGTGCCGGGCGAGCTCGTCGGCCCGCGCCGGGTGGTGCACGAAGACGTACCCGGCCACGGCGCTGCCGAGGCGCAGGGCGCCGATGTCCACGCGGACGTCGAGCACCGTGCCGTCGCGGCGCAGCCGCTTGGTGTGCAGCGACACGGGCTCGCCGGTGCGTACGCGCTCCAGCACGGCGTTGTGCTCGGCGGTCAGCTCATCGGGCACGATCGGCGCCCGGCGCCCGAGCATCTCCTGCGCCGGGTGGCCGAACATGCGCTCGGCCGCATCGTTCCACACCAGAACGGTCTGGTCGCGGTCGAGCGCGACCACGGCGTTGGGTGAGCTGGCGAGC
The DNA here is from genome assembly GCF_044465245.1 of Nonomuraea terrae. NCBI lineage: Bacteria > Bacillati > Actinomycetota > Actinomycetes > Streptosporangiales > Streptosporangiaceae > Nonomuraea > Nonomuraea terrae. The sequence continues at coordinate 205,273 of NZ_JBITLL010000006.1, forward strand.
ACCGCGCGGGCGATCTCCTCGTCACTACCGGCCCATTGGTCCCCCACACCTCCATAGTGCCCGTGGCGCGGTGGGTGCGTCGGGCGATCCGTCCGATACGCTGCGGTCACGGTGATTCTCGACGGGTGGGGAGGGTGAGGGGAATGTCGAGTTCCGATCTCGATGCCCTGCTACGGGTGACCTCCAGCACCTATCGGGGAGTGAGGCCGCCCGCCATCGCGTTCGGCGCCTATGACGGCGCCGTGGGCCGGCTCGTGCTAGCGGTGACCGGCAAGGGCATCGCGGCCTGCAGCTTCGAGGCGGAAAACGATGTGTTCGAGCTGATCAGCAGGCATATGGGCGATTCCATCGGGCCCGACCCGCGCCGGCTCGACCCGGTGCGCAGAGAGCTCGACGCCTACTTCTCGGGCCGGCTGCGGGCGTTCGCCACGCCGGTCGACCTGACGCTCGCCACCCCGTTCGCTCGTACGGTGCTGCAGAAGACGATGGCCGTCCCCTACGGCACCACCACGACGCTGGAGGAGATCGGCGAGAGCATCGGCCGGCCGCGCGCGCTGCGGGCGATCGGCAACGCGCTGGCCTCCAACCCCGTCTGCGTGATCGCCCCGTGTCACCGGGTGGTGCGCGCCGACGGCTCGCTCGGCGACTACGCCGGAGGCGCGGCCGCCAAGCAGCACCTCCTCAACGTCGAGCGGCGCGTCTCAGCGGGCAGCTGAGCGGCGCTGCCGCACCAGGCCGATCACGGCGGTCACGAGTGCCGCGACGACCGCGCCGCCGAGGGCGCCGTTCATCCACGGCTCGCGGGTGAAGCCGATGGCATCGCGCAGGCCCGCCCAGATCTGGTCCCACCCGGCGACGGTCGGGGTGGAGGTGGTCAGCCAGTACGCGACGAAGCCGAGCGCCCACGGCACCAGCATCGACCAGCGCGAAGGCGCGTCCTCGGCGGTGTTCCACGAGCGGGAGCCGCCGAAGAGGAAGTACTCGACGGCGAGCACCGCGAACATCGGCACGAACACCGCCCCGATCACGCCCAGGAACGCGCCGTAGGAGTTGACGTCCACCACCAGGGCGATGCCGACGGTCAGCACGCCGATGGCGACGGAGAAGACGCGCCGGTCCACGCGCGGCATGAGGTTCTGCAGCGACATGGTGGTGGAGTAGACGTTGGCGAACGACTGGTCGGTCTCGCGCAGCGTCAGGACGGCGAAGAACAGCACGCCCAGCGGCACCGCGACGAACGTGCCGAACACCGACGTCGAGTCGGCCGCCACCGCCTCGGCTCCCGCGATCGCGACCGCGTACACGCCGAGGCCGAGGCAGGCCACCTGGGCCAGCGTGTAGCCCCCGACCACGCCGGTGAACGCGGCCTTGCTCGACCGCGAGTGCCGGGCGAAGTCGGCGGCCATCGGCACCCACGACACCGACAGCGCGATCACGTAGTCGACCGCCGGCGCGAACGCCTCCCACGAGCCGCCCGTGTACGGGGGCGCGTCGGAGATCATGTGCCAGGCGAACCAGAGCATCGAGATGATCACCCCGATGGTGACGTACCGGCGCAGCACCCGGATCGCGCCGAGCGGCCAGATCGTCAGCGCGGTGGTCAGCACACCCGCCACGATCACCCACGCCTCGTACGGGATCCCGCCGAACATCGCGTTGGCCGCCTTGGCGATCACCCACAGCTCGAAGGCGCCCCAGCCGAGCATCTGCACGATGTTCAGCACCGTGGGGACGTACGACATCCTGGCCCCGAACAGCCCGCGCAGCAGCACCATCGCGGGCTGTCCCGTCCGGGTGCCCGGGATGGCCGACAGGCCGACCATGGCGGTGCCGATCAGGCTGCCGATCACGGTGGCGAGGAGCGCCGCGCCCAGCGAGAGCGGGACGCCGTCGAGGGGGTCGATCAGGAACAGCGCCCCGGAGAAGCCGAGCAGGCTGACCCCCAGGTTGGCCCAGAGCGCACCCTGGTCGAGCACGCCCAGCGTCTTCGGCGGCCGTCCTTCGAGGGTCAGGGGGACTTCTTCGACGCCGTGCGTCATCGCACACTCCCTACGCCGGCATTACCCGGACAGGTTCGTGCGGTCGGCGACAGCGCTCAGTCGCCCTCTCAGCCTGGTAAGCCCCAAGCTCCCGCGTTGACAGGTATGGCAAAGCCAGGATCAACCCGGCTTTACGCCCCCATGATGCCCTAACCCTTCACCAGACCGCCAGACCGCCCCTCGACGGAGCGGGCCAGGGTCAGCGCGGCGCCCCTCTCCCGGGCTCAGGCGACGAACGGCGGCTGGCCGGTCTCGCTCTCCATCGGACGGCTCGCCGCCTCCCACGACTGCATGCCGCCCGCCACGTTGACCGCGTCGCGGCCGAGCTGGTTGAGCCACGCCGCCACCTGCATCGACCGGCCACCCACCCGGCAGACGACGTAGACCGTGCGGTCGGCGGGGACCTCGTCGAGGCGGCCCTGGATCTGCGTCATCGGGATGTGGACGGCCTGCGGCGCGTGCCCTGCCAGCCATTCTTCCTGCTCACGGACGTCGAGCAGGTAGGCGTCGTCGGGGAGGGCGTTGGCCTCGATCTCGGGAACGGTCATGTCTCCATCATCTCGCGCCGCGCGTCGTAGTCGGCACGCGCCGCCGCGATCTCCCCCCGGTGCTCCTCCGTCCAGGTGACCAGCGCCTTGATGGTCTGGTGCAACGTACGGCCGAGCGGCGTCAGCGCGTAGTCGACCCGTGGCGGCACCACGGGGTGGACCGTGCGGGTGACCAGGCCGTCGCGTTCGAGCTGGCGCAGGGTGACGCTGAGCATGCGCTGGCTGACGCCGTCGATCTCGCGGCGGAGCTGGGTGAAGCGCAGGCTCTGGCAGTCGAGCAGGGCGATGACCAGCAGCGACCACTTGTCGGCGATGCGGTCGAGGATCTGCCGGACCTCGCAGTCCTCCCGGGTGTCCCACTGACGGGCGTCGTAGTCGTCGTCCACGGTGCTTTCGCAGTAACTGAGTGACCTTAAAGTGCCGTCTTCCACGACATTTCATACTGGCCCATGATGTGGACGGTTACAAGAGATAACCGACCTGCCGAAAGGTAACCGTGATGCCAGTTTCTGCCCGTTCTTGGGGCGTACTCGCTGTTCTGTGCGGAGCCATCTTCCTTGAGGGCATCGACGTGGCCATGCTGAACGTCGCCCTCCCCTCCATCCGGGCCGACCTGGGGCTGTCCACCGGCATGCTGAGCGGCGTCGTGAGCGCGTACGTGCTCGGCTACGGCGGGTTCATGCTGCTCGGCGGCCGGGCGGCCGACCTGCTGGGCAGGCGGCGGATGTTCCTGCTCTGGCTGGTGGTCTTCCTCGTCTTCTCCGGGCTCGGCGGCTTCGCGGACGAAGGGTGGGTGCTGCTCGTGGCGCGGTTCGTCACGGGGGTCGCCGCCGCGTTCATGACGCCGGCCGGCCTGTCGCTGATCACCACGACCTTTCCCGAGGGCCCGGTGCGCAACCGGGCGCTGCTGATCTACGCGGGGACGGCCGCGGGCGGGTTCGCGCTCGGCCTGGTGATCGGCGGCCTGCTGACGGCGTTCGGCTGGCGCTGGGTGTTCTTCGCGCCGGTGCTGATGTCGGCGGTGATCCTGGCCGCCGCCATCCCGTTGCTGAGGAAGCCGGACGGCGAACGGCCCGCCGCGGGCGGGTTCGACCTGACGGGCGCGGTCCTCGTCACGACCGCGATGATGCTGCTGGTCTACGGCGTCGTACGCCTGGAGCACCCGGCCGACGGGTGGCCGCTCACCGTCGCCGCCTTCGCGGGCGGGCTGGCGCTGCTGGCGGCGTTCGTCGCCGTGGAACGCCGCGCCGCCCATCCGCTGGTGCGCCTGGGCATCTTCAGGTCGAAGGCGCTGGTCCGGGCCAACGTGACGGCCGCCCTGCTCACGGCCTCGTTCTTCGGCTTCCAGTTCCTGGTCACGCTCTATTTGCAGGAGTTGCGCGGCTGGTCCACCATCCAGACCGGCCTGGCGATGCTGGCCGCCGCCGCCGACGTGGTGCTCGCCCCCATCCTGACCCCGTGGCTGGTCAACCGGTACGGCAACGCCAAGGTCGTGTTCGCCGGCCTGCTGTCGGGCCTGCTGGCCTACGCGCTCTTCCTCGGCGTCGGCCTGGACTGGGTGTACGCCGCCATGCTGCCGTCGATGCTGCTGATCGGCCTGATGTTCGCCTTCGTCTACGGCCCGCTCACCATCGTGGCCACCGACGGCATCGCCGAGCACGAGCAGGGCCTGGCCGGCGGTCTGATCAACTCCTCGTTCCAGTTCGGCGCGGCGCTCGGGCTGTCGGCGGTGACGGCGGTGAACGTGGCCGCCCTGGGCGCGGCGACGGGCGCCGAGGCCGGGCTCGCCGCCATGCGGGCCGCTCTGGTGGTGCCGGTGACGGCCACACTGCTGGCCGCCGTCATCGCCGCCGTCGGCCTGCGCGCGCGGGCGCGCGCCGCGGAGCCGGTGCCCGTACGGGCCTGACGACGCTACTTGAGCAGCCGGGACAGGCGGCGGTCGGCCAGCGGCTTGCCGCCCGTCTGGCAGGTGGGGCAGTACTGCAGCGAGGAGTCGGCGAACGAGACCTCGCGGATCGTGTCGCCGCAGACGTCGCACGGCTGGCCCGTGCGGTTGTGGACGCGCAGGCCCGACTTCTTCTCGGCCTTCAGATCCTTGGCCGCGAGACCCTGGGCGCGCTCGACCGCGTCGCGCAGGGTGGTCACGATGGCCTCGTGCAGGTCGGCGATCTGCGCGTCGGTCAGCGTCGCGGCGATCTTGAACGGCGACATCTTCGCGGCGTGCAGCACCTCGTCGGAGTAGGCGTTGCCGATGCCCGCGATGATCTTCTGGTCGCGCAGCAGGCCCTTGATCTGGGTGCGGTTGCCGCCGACGATGCGCTTGAGCGCCTCGACGGTGAAGGACTCGTCGAAGGGGTCGGGGCCGAGGGCGGCGACGCCTGGCACATCATCCGGATTTTTCGTGACATAGACGGCGAGACGCTTCTGCGTCCCCGCCTCCGTCAGCTCGAACCCCGGCGCGAGCCCCTCCTCGTCGGGCGCCAGCCGTACGCGCACCGCCAGCGGGCCCTTGCCCGGGCGGACGGGCTTGGCGCCCGAGAGGTCGTCGCGCCAGCGCAGCCACCCCGCCCGGGCCAGGTGGATGACCAGGTGGAGACCGTCGCAGTCGAGGTCGAGGAACTTGCCGTGCCGCGTCACACCGGTGATCGTCAGCCCGCCGAGCGCGGTCACCGGCGGGTCGAACGTCTTGAGCGCCTGGATCGCGACCACGTCGACGCCCAGGACCGTGCGGCCCACGGCCCGCTCACGCAGGAAGTGGGTGAGCGACTCCACTTCGGGAAGTTCCGGCATGTCCCCAGAGTACGACCGTTACCGGGGCACGTCCCAGAACGCGAGCTCGTGCGCCATCCCCTCCGTGAACAGTGCCTCCGCCCGCTGCGGGTCGGGATCGGCCTCGTCGATCATCTGCCCGATCCGCGCCGCCAGCGCCGCGAACCCCGGGTCGGCGTACGTGTCCACCCAGGCGCGGTAGCGCGGCTCGGCGGGCGGGTTCTCCGCCAGGATCCGCCCCAGGTTCGAATATCCCCACATGCACGGATACAGCGCCGCGAGCCCCTCTCCGTACGACGCCGCCGACTCCAGCAGGAACCCCGTGTACGCCGCGCACGCCGGCCCCTTCACCGCGCCCTCCAGGTCGGCCCCGAACTCGGCCGACATGCTCCGGTGCAGGCTGAGCTCGTCGTGGTACGTCGAGTGCGCCAGGTCCACCAGGTCGCCCAGGTGCGCGTCCGGCGCCTGCCAGGCCAGCCGCGCGAACACCCGCACGTAGTCCAGCAGGAACAGGTAGTCCTGCTCCAGCCACGACCGGAACACCGGCTCGGCCAGGTCGCCGCGGGCGATCCCGGCGACCGTCGGGTGGTCGAGCTGGGCCTGGAGCAGCGGGCGCCCGATCGCGTGCAACTTCTCCGAAATGGTCATGCCTGGGAGGTTAATGTCGAAGCATGATGGTGACGATCGCGGAAGAGCTCCTCCTGCTCGCCCTCAGCGAGGACAAGGGCAAACCCCTCGTGAGCACGGCGCAGCTCGACCCGGCCCTCGCCGGCGCGCTGCTCGCCGAGCTGGCCGTCCGGGACCGGGTGGAGCTGTCGAACAAGAAGGTGACGGTGAAAGACCCGTCCCCGGTAGGCGACGACGAGCTCGACGCCGTGCTGTCCCGCATCGTCGCGCAGGAGAAGGAGAAGAGCCCGGTCTGGTGGGTGCAGAAGCTGCAGGCGGGCAAACAGCGCCGGCGTCTGCTGTCGAGGCTGGCGGCCTCGGGCGTGTTGTCGGAGGAGCGCGGCAAGGTGCTCGGCGTCTTTCCCGTCACCCGCTGGCCGGAGGCGCATCCGGGTGTCGAGGCCGACGTCAGGGAGCGGGTGTCGGCCGTGCTGGCGGGCGCCGCCCCTGACACCCGCACGGCCGTGCTCATCTCGGTCGCCAACGCGGCGAGCATCGTCCGCAAGGCGTTCCCCGGCGCCGACAAGGCCCGCGTCAAGGAGATCGCCGAGGGCGCCTGGGCGGCGGACGCGGTCGCCAAGACCATCGCCGCCGCCACCGCCGCGGCCATGACCGCGGTCATGGCCGCCACGGTCACCACCGCGGCGAGCTGAACGGGGGATGGGTCGCGCGGCGCGGGGCCGCGCGGCCCCGGTCAGGTGGCGTCGAGAACGTCCTGCGGCACCGGCTTGTCCTCCTTCAGGGCGTTGAAGATCGCCAGCGCCTTCGTGCGGTCCCACTTGACCGCCGTGCCGCCGCCCGGGATGACCTCGTTGCCCCCGAACGGCACCACCGTGGTCACCGGGCTGTCGCCCATCGCGAGCCCCAGCGAGAGCATGTTGAACGCCCCCGTGCCGGAGTCGACCTCGACCGCGTCCGTGGCGCTCATGGCCAGCGGGATCGAGGTGAACGGGTTGAGCAGCACCCCCGGGCTGGCGGCCTTCTTCACGACCGCGCCGAGGAACTGCCGCTGCCGCTTGGTGCGTTCGAAGTCGGGCAGCGCGCCGCCCTTGCGGGTGCGTACGTAGCCGAGGGCCTGGGCGCCGGTGAGCTCCTGCGTGCCCTTCTTGAGCTTCAGACCGGCCTTGGGGTCGTTGACGGCGGCCCGTACGTTGATCTCGACGCCGCCGATGGCGTCCACGATGTCCACGAAGCCGGCGAAGCCGATCTCCATGTAGTTGTCGACGTGCACCCCGGTGACCGTCTCGACGGTGCGGACCAGCAGTCGCGGGCCGCCGATGGCGTAGGCGGAGTTGAGCTTGTCGCGCCCGCGGCCCGGGATGGTGACGGCCGAGTCGCGCGGCAGGCTGACCAGCGTCGGCCGGTCACTGCCCTCGGGGATGTGCAGCAACATCATCGAGTCGGTGCGCTGGCCGGCGGCCCGGCCGGTGGCCAGCTTCCTGCGCTGCGCGGCCGTCAGGCCCTTGCGGCTGTCGGAGCCGACGAGCAGCCAGTTGGTGCCCGGCGTGTCGGCCGGACGGCCCTCGTAGTCGTCGAGCACGCCGTCGATGCCCGCCAGCCTGGAGTCGATCCAGAAGAACATGCCCACCGCGGCCACGAGCAGCACCACCACCAGCCCGGCGATGATCTTCACGATGGTTCCGCCCGACACGCGCTTACGCGGCCCCCGCGGCTCCCTCGGCTCGTCCCGCCGCCCTCTGAGCGGTTTGACGGGCCCACTGCCCGAGCGCTGCTTGCCGTACACGCGCGATCGGGCGCGCGACGGCTCGCCCGGCGGCGGCTCGGGGACCTGGGAGGCGGCGGGGAGCTTGTGCGTGGGCGCCCCCGGCCCTCCCGACGGCATCCGGTGCGCGGGCGCACCCCCCGAACGCAGGCCGTCGCCGGGCCGCGGTGGCAGCGGGCGGCCGTCGCCCGGCGAGCGCATGGCTCGCGTCCGGTCGTCCTCAGACACTTCGCCTTCTCCCCTTCGCTTTGTCATAGACGCTACGTCCAAACCCCAGCAGTGAAGACGCTCGGCCAAGGTTTTGCCACGGAAAAGTACGCGGAACGGGCGGACTGTGACCCCGGAAACATAGAGGCCACCCCCGTCGTTACGGTTATGGACGACCTCTATCGAAGGGATGATCGTGTCCGCTCCGGACCCGTGGAGTCTTTGCCCGTGCTCAGGCACGGGTTCCTCTGAGGGCTCACTGCGGTGAGCGCCTATCTCGGGCTGCTGGCCCTTATTCTCCTCACAGCCGCGACGGGCTACTTCGTCGCCCAGGAATTCGCCTTCGTCGCCGCCGACCGCGGGATCCTGCGCGAGCAGGCCGCCGCCGGTGACGCCGCCGCTGAGAAGGCCCTGCGGGTGACCTCCCGCCTCTCGTTCATGCTCTCCGGCGCACAGCTCGGCATCACCGTCACGGCCCTGCTGGTCGGTTTCCTGGCCGAGCCCGCCATCGCCGTACTCGTACGCCCCTGGCTGACCGACATGGGGCTGCCCGACTCCGTGATCACGGGGCTGTCCGTGGCCATCGGCGTGTTCGTGGCGACCGTGGTGCAGATGGTGCTCGGCGAGCTGGCCCCGAAGAACCTCGGGATCGCCAGGCCCGAGCGGGTCGCCAAGTTCCTGGCCGGCTCGACGCTGGTCTACCTCGCCATCGCCGGCCCGGTCATCCGGATGTTCGACTCCGCCGCCTCCGGGCTGCTGCGGCTCGTCGGCATCGAGCCGGTCGAGGAGGTGGAGCACGGCGCCACGCCCGAGGAGCTCTCGCGCATCATCGCGGAGTCCAGCCGGGCGGGCGAGCTGCCGCCGAAGCTCTCCGAGCTGCTCGAACGCGCCCTGGAGTTCGGCGACCGCACGGCGGAGGAGATCATGGTCCCTCGCCCGCGCGTGGTGACCCTGCGCGACTCCCAGACCGTCTCCGACCTGCTCGACGCCATGCGCGAGTGCGGCCACTCCCGTTTCCCGGTGCTCCGGGACGACGGCGACGTGGCGGGCGTCACGGGCGTGCGGGAGCTGCTCGCGGCCGGCGTGGACCGCGGCCCGATCAGTGCCGTCACCCGCCCCGCCCTGCTGGTGCCCGACTCTGTCCCGCTCCCGGCGGTCCTCGACCGCATGCGGGTCGCCAAGGACGACATCGCCTGTGTCATCGACGAGTACGGCGGCCTGGCCGGCGTCATCACCATCGAGGACCTGGCCGAGGAGCTGGTCGGCGAGCTGGTCGACGAGAACGACCCCGAGCCGGCCGGCGCGGTGGAGCACCCCGGCGGCGTCTGGGAGGTCCCGGCCCGGCTCCGGCTCGACGAGGTCGAACGCGCGACGGGTGTGGCGTTGCCGGAGAGCGACGACTACGACACCCTCGCCGGTCTCGTCCTGGCCAGGCTCGGCCGCATGCCCAACCCGGGTGACACGGTGACCGTGCCGCTCGCCCCCGACTCCGACCCGTTCGCCGAGGACGAGGAGGAGCACATGGCGCAGCTCACGGTCATGTCGCTCAACCGCCGCGTCCCCGAGTGGGTGCGGGTCGCCCCGGTCCAGCAGCACGCGGAGGCGCGCCGATGAGCCTGATCATCCTCAGCGTCGCGCTGCTGCTCTTCAACGCGCTGTTCGTGGCCGCCGAGTTCGCCTTCGTCTCCTCGCGGCGCCACCGCCTGGAGGAGATGGCGACCGGCGGCAACCGCATGGTGAGGCTGGCCGCCAAGTCGGCGGTGGGCGGCGGCCGCAAGCTGTCGCTCATGCTCGCGGGCGCCCAGCTGGGCATCACCCTGTGCACGCTCGGCCTGGGCCAGGTGACCGAGCCGGCGATCGAGCACTACCTGGAGCCGGTCTTCGCCGCGGCCGGGATCCCCGAGGCCATGCGGCTGCCCATCGCGCTGACGTTCTCGCTGGCGCTGGTGACGTTCCTGCACATGGTGGTGGGCGAGATGGCCCCGAAGTCGTGGGCGCTCACCCACCCGGAGCGGGCGGCGCTGATCCTGACGTTCCCGTTCCGCGCGTTCACCACGGTGATGAGCCCGCTGCTCACGACGCTCAACACCCTGACGAACCTCATCCTGCGCCTCTTCGGCGTCCAGCCCAGAGACGAGCTGGCGACGACCCGCACACCGCGCCAGCTCGCGATGCTGGTCGGCGAATCGGGCCGGATGGGCCTGCTGGACCGCGAGGAACACGACCTGCTGACCAGGGCCCTGCGCCTCGACGACGAGGGCATCGAACGCCTCATGATCCCCATTGCGCAAGCCGTGAAGGTCTCCTCCACAGCCGACGCAGCCCAGATCAGGTCGACGGCGGCGACCAGCAGACACCTGCGACTCCTGGTGGAAGGCCCACGAGGTGTCGAGGGAGTCCTGCACGCCCGCGAGGCTCTCCTGGCGCCCACAGGAAAGGCCCGCGACTTCGCCCGCCCCATTCCCAGCTTCGCCTGCACCACGCAGGTCCCTGAGGCGGTGACGGCCCTCCAGGAGGCGAGATCCCACCTGGCCCTGGTGACCAATCAGGACGGCACGGTCATCGGCATGGTGAGTCTCACAGATCTGGTGGGCGAGCTCCTCGACACGAGGGCCGCATAAGTGTGAGGCAAAACACAGGCCCGGAAGGCACGCAAGTCACCATAAAGCACCTTGCAACCATCCGGGCCTACCCTCCAAAGGCCCTACCCCAGCACAAGAACTCCCCGAAAGAAGAAGCCTCCCCTTGCGCCGGCCCCCACACTTCGCCACTGTGGGTCTGCAACAGGGACGTACGACAACCCAGAGCCCGACCAGCACAAGAGCAAGACCAGGGACACCGCCGCCCGGCGACAACCGCACCCGGCAACAATCACCCGCACGACGAACAACCGACATACGGCGAGCAACCGATATACGGCGAACAACCGGACGCACGACGAGCAACCGAAACCCGGTTGTGACGGGGGTCCGGGGGCTTCGCCCCCGGGAGCGCAGCGTCCCCCCTGGGGGTCCGGGGGTCATCCCCCGGGAGAAATGACGAGGGGACCCGAGGGAGCAAACCTGAAAGGTTTGCGACCAAGGATCCCCAGTCACCGAGTGGGCGAGGAGGGATTTGAACCCTCACGTCCTTTCGGACACACGGACCTGAACCGTGCGCGTCTGCCGTTCCGCCACCCGCCCTTGTGGGTGCGGAAAGAAGACTAGCACGGAACAGCCAGTGGTACTGAACCCGGATACGATCGCATAAGACACGGGAGCGGAGGAGCTGGGCGCGACCGCCGACGAGCGCCAGGGAGACCGTTACGTGGAACGAGCGGAAACCGGGCGCCGGACGCGTCTGGGGGCCGCGATCATATGCACGGAGGAAGGGAGGTACCCGGTGGGAGTCCTTCAGCGCTTCGAGCGAAGGCTCGAAGGCTTGGTTGAGGGGGCCTTTGCGCGGGCGTTCAAATCTGACCTTCAGCCGGTCGAGGTCGCCAGCGCGGTTCAGCGGGAGATGGATGAGCGTGCGGCAATCGTGGCTCAGGGTCGCACGCTCGTGCCCAACGACTTCGTGGTCGAGCTGTCCACGACCGACAGCGAGAGGCTCGAGGTCTACGCCGACAGCATCAGCCACGAACTGGCCAACCTCGCCAGGGAGTACGCCAAGGAACAGGGCTACTCCTTCGTGGGACCGGTCCGGGTTCGCTTCGAGACGGCCGGCGACCTGGCTGTGGGCTTGTTCCGCATCCGGTCGGGGGTCATCCGCGGCGCGACGGTCGAGCAGGACGAGATTCGCCAGCCGGCGAGCGACCTGCCACCGTCGAGGCCTAACGCTTTCAACGGGCGGCCGCGGCTGCTCGTCTCCACTCAGGACGATCCGCAGGGCGACCGCTCCTACGAGCTCACCACTCCGGTGACCTTGCTCGGCAGGGGCACCGACTGCGATCTTCGTCTCGTCGATCCGGGAGTCTCGCGGCACCATGCGGAGCTGCGCGTCGAGGGCCAGACGGTGGCCCTGGTCGATCTCGGATCCACGAACGGCACTTTCGTCAATGGCCAGCCGGTACGCAGGATCGAGCTCCAGAACGGCACGCGAGTGACTCTGGGACGCACGACTCTGGTGTTCCGGCGCGATTAGGGGTAGACAAACGGTCCATGTCCGAGCTCACGCTGCTGCTGATCCGGCTCGCTTTCCTGGCGGTGCTGTGGTTTTTCGTCATTGCCGCAGTCGGCGTGATCCGGACTGACTTGTTCGGCTCACGCACGGCTCCCGCGGCGGGTGCCCGCAAAACGGGGAAACCCGCCAAACCCGTGGCCAAGCCCAAGAGCAAGAAGGGCGAGCCACGCCAGCTCATCGTTACCGGTGGCCCTCTGCAGGGCACCACCATTAACCTCACGGAGCAGCCCATCACCATAGGCCGGGCCAACGACGCCACGCTGGTAGTCACGGACGACTACGCTTCCAGCCGGCATGCCCGGCTCTTTCCCCAGGACGGTCAGTGGATCGTGGAAGATCTCGGTTCGACCAACGGCACGTATCTCGACCGCTCGAAAGTCACCCGCCCGACCCCGGTGCCGCTCGGTGTTCCGATCCGCGTCGGCAAGACAGTCATTGAATTGCGCAAATGACCATCGCACTCCGCTACGCCGCCCGCTCGGACGTCGGCCTCCTCCGCGAAGGAAACGAGGACTCGGCGTACGCCAGCGGCCGCCTGCTCGCCGTCGCCGACGGCATGGGCGGGCACGCACACGGCGAGGTGGCGAGCTCTGTCGCCATCGCCGCCATGGCCTCTCTCGATGAGGCCCTACAGGGTGGTGACCTGCTCAACACCATCGAGGCAGCGGTACGCGACGCCAACCGCAGGCTGCACGAGATGGTGGGGCGGGATCCCAGCCTCAAAGGCATGGGCACGACTCTCACGGCCATGCTCTGGAACGGCACCCAGGTCGCCCTGGTGCACGTCGGCGACTCGCGCGCCTACCTGCTCAGGCGCGGGGAGCTCTACCAGATCACCCATGACCACACGCTGGTGCAGCAGCTCGTCGACGACGGGCGCATCACGCCGGAAGAAGCCGCCACGCATCCGCAGCGTTCGATCCTGCTGCGCGCGCTCGACGGCAGCGGTGAGGTCGATCCCGACCTGACGCTGCGCGAGGCGCAGGTGGGCGACCGCTACCTGCTGTGCTCCGACGGATTGTCGGGCGTGGTGAGCGCGGAGACGCTGCACGCCACGCTGACCAACATCGACGATCCGGAAGAGGTGGTCCGCCAGCTCATCGACCTGGCGAACCGAGGTGGCGGTCCCGACAACATCACCTGCGTGCTGGCCGACGTCCTGGAGATCAGTGATGAGCAGCAGGTGCCCGCCGAGGCCGCCGTCGTCGGCGCCGCGGGCATGACCCGGCTGCACGGAAACCCGCAGGAGACCCAGCCGGGGCGAGCGAGCGCGGTGACCGCACCCCAGCCGGTGCTCACCGACGACGACGATGACCTGGACGAGCCGGTCGCCAAGACGTCCCGGCGGCCGGTCAAGCGTCGTCGCCTGTGGCCCGTCCTGGTCACCGTGCTCGGAATCGGCATCGTCGGCATCGGCGCCGGCGGTTACTTTGGATACCAGTGGACGCAGGACCAGTTCTTCGTCGGTGCTAGGGGCGACGAAGTGGTCGTGTTCCAGGGGATCAAGAAGGAGGTGGGGCCGTTCCAGCTCTTCGAGGTCTCCGAGCCCACGGGCAGGCAGCTCTCCCAGCTGTCGGAGGCGGACCAGGCGCTGATCAGGAGCGGCATCCCCGTCACCACCGTCGACGAAGGGCTGACAAGGATCAACAGCTTGAAGTTCCAGGATGAGCCCGACGAAGCAGAGACCGCCGCGGAGCCGGACGCGTCACCGACGCCCTCGGCGTCCGCTTCCGCCACGAAGACGAAACAGCAGCAGTAGATGAGCGAAGTCGCTGTCTCCCCCGTCCCGATGCCGGCCAAGCGGCGCGGGGCCCAGCTGCTCATGCTCGCGCTCGCGGTGGCCATCGTCATGGGCGCCTACGCCAACGTGGGGCTGGCGATCGACGGCCAGATCCCGTCGGGCATGCTGACGTACGGGCTGAGCCTGGGCGGGCTGATGCTGGCCGCCTACCTCGTGCTGGCGAAGTTCGCCCCGTGGGCGGATCCGCTGATCCTGCCGCTGGTGACGGTGGTCAACGGGCTCGGCCTGGTGATGATCTACCGGCTGTCGGAGTCCGACTCCGGGACCGGCAGACTGTCCTCTCCCACCAACCAGCTGATGTGGACACTCGTCGGCATCGTGCTGTTCAGCCTCACGCTGATCTTCCTGCGCGACCACCGCGCCCTGCAGCGGCTGACCTACACCGCCGGCGCGGTGGGGCTGTTCCTGCTGGTCTCGCCGTTGATCCCGTTCATCGGCCGGGAGCTCAACGGCGCCCGCATCTGGGTCGGTGTCCCTGGCGTGCCGGCGGCCCAGATCCAGCCGGCCGAGTTCGCCAAGCTGGCGCTGGTCGTCTTCTTCGCCGGCTACCTCGTGGCCAAGCGCGACGTGCTCGCACTCGCCAGCCGCCGGCTGCTCTTCATCGACCTGCCGCGGGCCCGTGACCTCGGCCCGGTGCTCATCATCTGGGGCGTCAGCCTCGGCGTCCTGGTGATGCAGAAGGACCTGGGCTCCTCGCTGCTGCTCTTCGGCACGTTCATCGCGATGCTCTACATCGCGACCCAGCGCAGCTCGTGGGTCATCATCGGCGTCCTGCTCTTCGTGGGCGGCGCGATCCTGGCCGGCATGGTCTTCGACCACGTCTACCAGCGCTTCGAGGTCTACCTCAACCCCGAGGATCCCGCGCTGTTCGACCGCGAGTTCGGCGGCAGCGCCCAGCTGATGCAGGGGCTGTTCGCCCTGGGTTCCGGCGGCATCCTCGGCACGGGGCTCGGCCAAGGGCACCCCGAGCTGGTCCCGCTGGCGTTCTCCGACTTCATCTTCAGCGCGATCGGCGAGGAGCTCGGGCTGACCGGGCTGATGGCGCTGCTGATGGTCTACGCGCTGATCGTCGAGCGCGGCCTGCGCACCGCGCTCGCGGCCCGCGACCCGTTCTCCAAGCTGCTGGCGGGCGGCCTGTCGTTCATCCTGGCCTGGCAGGTCTTCATCATCGTCGGCGGCGTGACGAACCTCATTCCGCTGACCGGCCTGGTCACGCCGTTCATGTCGCAGGGCGGCTCGGCGTTGCTGGCTAACTGGATCCTTATCGCACTCTTGGTACGCATGTCAGACGCGGCCAGGCGTCCCCCGCCCCAAGCGATCCAGAACGAAGGACTGACACAGGTGTTCCAGCGATGAATCGCACTCTGAAGCGCATAGCCGTGGCCTGCCTGGCCATGTTCGCGCTGCTGATGGTCAACGTGAACATCAAGCAGGCGGTGCAGGCGGAGGATCTGCGGACGGACGCGCGTAACACCCGCAACTTCTTCGAGCGTTACTCCATCGAGCGCGGCCGCATCACGGCGGGCGGGAAGGTGATCGCGCAGTCGGTCGAGACCGACAGCACGAACTTCAGGTTCGTCAGGCAGTACCCCGACGCCAAGCTCTACGCCCACGTCACCGGGTTCTTCTCGCCCGAGAGCGCGAGCGCGATCGAGGCGTCCGAGAACGACCTGCTCGACGGCTCCAGCGCCGACCTGCTGCTGCGGCGGAGCATCGACCTGTTCACCGGCGAGCCGACCAAGGGCGCCAACGTCGAGCTCACGATCGACCCGCGGGCGCAGAAGGCCGCCTACGACGCGCTGCGCGCGAGCGGCAAGCGGGGCGCGGTGCTGGCGCTCGACCCGAGGAACGGCGCGATCCGCGCGATGGTCTCGCTGCCGACGTACGACCCGACCGAGCTGTCCGGGACCAACAAGAGCGAGGTCTTCTCGCGCTACGACGAGTTGGCGCAGGACAAGAGTCAGCCGCTGCTCAACCGGGCGATCGGGCAGACGTACCCGCCGGGGTCGACGTTCAAGGTGGTGACGACGGCGGCGTTCCTGGAGGAGGACTCCTCGCGCGGGCCGCAGACCAACGTGGACGCGCCACAGAACCTGCCGCTGCCCAACACCACCATCAGCCTGCCCAACTACGGCGGCTCGGCCTGCGGCAGCGGCCGGGTGACGCTGGTGTACGCGCTTGAGCAGTCCTGCAACACGCCGTTCGGCAAGATCGGCATGCAGGTCGGCTTCGACGCGCTGAAGGAGCAGACCGAGAAGTTCGGCATGGGCACGCAGATCGGCGTGCCGATGTCGGTGGCGCAGAGCGACTTCGGCGCCGACTACGACGACGCCGCCCTGGCCATGGCCTCCATCGGCCAGCGCGACAACCGCATGACGCCGCTGCAGATGGCCATGATTGCCGCGGGCATCGCCAACGACGGCACGGTGATGAAGCCGTACCTCGTCAACAAGATCACTGACGCCAAGGGCGACACGATCGACGAGGCCGACCCCGAGGAGCTGTCGGAGGCCGTCAGCTCCGAGACGGCCGGCAAGCTGCGCGACATGATGGTGAGCGTCGTCGCCAACGGCACTGCCAACCTGGCGCAGATCCCAGGCGTCCAAGTAGCGGGCAAGACGGGCACCGCGGAGACCAGCAACGGACAGCCTCCGCACGCCTGGTTCATCTCCTTCGCGCCCGCGAACGACCCGCAGGTGGCCATCGCGGTCATCGTCGAGTCCGGTGCGGCCAACGTCGGCGCGGAGGCGACCGGCGGTCACACCGCCGCGCCGATCGCGAAGGCCGTGATGGAGGCGGTGCTGAACAAGTGAGTGAAGGTAACCTGCCGGGTCATGCGGCTTCGTAACCGCTACCTTCTGATCTCCCGCATCGCCGCCGGCGGTATGGGAGAGGTGTGGCGCGCCCGGGACGAGCTGCTCGGGCGCGAGGTGGCGGTGAAGATCCTGCGCAGCCACATCCACGCCGACCCCACGTTCCTGGAGCGGTTCCGCAACGAGGCGCGCATCACCGCGGCGCTGGCCGACCCCGGGGTGGCGCAGATCTTCGACTACGGCGAGGAGAGAGACCTCGCCTTCCTCGTCATGGAGCTCGTGCACGGCGAGCCGCTGTCGGCCATCCTGGCGCGCAACGGCGCCCTGGGGGCCGAGGTGGCGCTCGACGTGGTGCACCAGACGGCCAAGGCGCTGGACGCCGCTCACTCGGCCGGCATCATCCACCGCGACATCAAGCCGGGCAACCTGCTGGTGACGCCCGACGGCGTCATCAAGGTGACCGACTTCGGCATCGCGCGGGCCTTGGAGGCGGCGCCGGTGACGCAGACCGGCACCGTCCTCGGCACCGCGCAGTACGTCAGCCCCGAACAGGCCCAGGGGTTTACGCTCACCCCCGCCACCGACCTCTATTCGCTGGGCGTGGTGGCGTACGAGTGCCTGTCGGGCCGGGCGCCGTTCCAGGGCGACAACCAGGTGGCGATCGCACTGCAGCACCTCAACGAGCCGCCGCCGCCTCTGGGCGTCGACGTGCCGGGGCCGGTGCGCGAGCTCGTGCTGGCGCTGCTGGCCAAGGAGCCGGGGCAGCGCCCGCCCACGGCGCTCGCCGTGGCCGACAGGGCGTACGTGTTGCGGGAGTCCCTGGCCGAACGGGGCGCCGACCTCAGCATGTTCACCGACCCCGGCGGCTTCCGGGTCCGAGAGCCCGACCCCGGCGGGGTTCTGGGGCGCGAGCCCGACCCCGGAGGATTTCTGGGACGCGAGCCCGGCCCCGGCGGGGTTCTGCGGCACGAGCCCGGCCCCGGGGGATTCCTGGGGCGCGAGCCCGATTCCGGGAATTTCCGGGTTCGCGAGCCCGACCTCCGCGACGAGCAGGAGACCGACAACCTCGAACCGGCCACCACGCTGCACCGACAGGCGGGCGGCCGGCGTCGCAGGGGCGCGAGGACCCTCGCGCTGGTGGCCACGGCGGGCTGTGCGGCGGCGGTGGGGCTGTCGGCCATCACCTTCGCGAACCCGCAGCCGCCGCCCAGGCCGCCCGAAGTGGCGGAGCCGTCGGAGTCGAAGGTGGTGCGGACGCCCGATCAGGTGCGGCCGACGAAGACCAGGGCACGGACTCGGCGCCCCGCGGTGGTTCCGGTGAAGTCGCCGAAGCCTATACCCTCGCGTTCGGCTACGGTAAGCAAGTCGGCAACTCCCACCAAGAAGCCGACGCCAACGCCGGCGCCGCCCACCCGGACCCCTACACCCACTCCGACCCCTACGCCCACGACGACACCGACAACTCCGACACCTACCGCCTCGCCGGACCCGGGTGACACAAACCCGCCCAAGGAGGAGACGTGATGCGCCATGGGGTCGATGATGGACACCGGCGGCCCCCCGCGCGGCCGGTACCCAAGATGAACGGTAAGGGACAGTGCAGGAAATGACTCAGCCTCGGCTACTCGGAGGTCGTTACGAGCTCGACGGTGTCGTCGGGCGCGGCGGCATGGCCGAGGTGTATCGCGCCCGAGACATCCGGCTGGACCGCATAGTCGCGATCAAAACCCTCCGCTCCGACCTGGCGCGCGACCACACCTTCCAGGCCCGGTTCCGCCGTGAGGCGCAGTCCGCCGCCTCCCTGAACCACCCGGCCGTGGTCGCGGTCTACGACACCGGTGAGGACGTCACCGACGGCACCCCCGTGCCGTACATCGTGATGGAGTACGTCGACGGCCGGACGCTGCGCGACCTGCTGCGCCAGGATCGGCGGCTGTTGCCCGAGCGTGCGGTGGAGCTGGTCGACGGCATTCTGCGGGCGCTCGACTACAGCCACCGCGGTGGCATCGTGCACCGTGACATCAAGCCGGCCAACGTGATGATCACGCGTGCGGGCGACGTCAAGGTGATGGACTTCGGCATCGCGCGCGCGATGGCCGACTCCGCGGCCACGATGACGCAGACCGCGCAGGTGATAGGGACCGCCCAGTACCTCTCGCCGGAGCAGGCGCGCGGCGAGCGGGTCGACGCGCGCAGCGACATCTACTCCACCGGCTGCGTCCTGTACGAGCTGCTGACCGGCCAGCCGCCGTTCACCGGCGACTCCCCGGTCGCGATCGCCTACCAGCACGTCCGCGAGGAGCCGATCCCGCCGTCCCAGATCGACCCCGAGATCCCGGCGTGGGCCGACGCCATCGTGCTCAAGGCCATGGCCAAGGATCCGGCGCATCGCTACCAGAACGCGGGCGAGATGCGCGCCGACATCCAGCGGGCGATGTCCGGCATGCCGGTCGACGCCCAGACGATGGCGATGACGGGCAACTACGGCCAGGGCACGCGCACGATGAACGCGGCGCAGATCCCGATGCCCACGGGCCCGGCCACGCAGCGCACCACCGCGGTCCCGCCGTACGAGTACGACGAGGGCGGCGGGCGCGGCGGCCGGCGGCGGGCGTCCGGCGGCGGTGGCGGCAACGCCGTCAAGACCGCGCTGTGGATCATCATCCCGCTGCTGATCATCGGTGGCTTCATCACGGCCGGTTACCTGGTGTTCGGCAACAAGGACACCCCCGTCGACACGGCGGTGACGATCCCGCAGCTCGAGACGCAGGAGCGCGCCTTCGCCGAGGAGCAGCTGAAGAACCTCGGCCTCAACGTCCAGGTGGTGCAGGAGGCGAGCTCCGAGGTCGAGAAGGGCATCGTCATCCGGACCGACCCGGCCGCGAACACCA
Organism: Nonomuraea terrae; assembly: GCF_044465245.1. NCBI lineage: Bacteria > Bacillati > Actinomycetota > Actinomycetes > Streptosporangiales > Streptosporangiaceae > Nonomuraea > Nonomuraea terrae. The sequence goes on from NZ_JBITLL010000006.1 coordinate 224,891, forward strand.
AGGTCGCCAAGGGCGATCCGGTCAAGCTCGTGGTCTCCAGCGGCCCCAAGAAGGTCGAGGTGCCCGACGGGCTCGTCGGCATGCCACAGGCCGACGCGATGGCCCAGCTGGAGGAGGCGGGCCTGCAGGGCACGGTCAAGACGCGCACGTCGTCCAAGACCCAGGGCACGGTCATCGCCACCGACCCGAAGGCCGGCGAGGAGATCGAGGAGGGCGGCACGGTCACCCTCTTCGTGCCGAAGCAGCTGAGCGAGGTGCCGAGCGTCGTCGGGCTCACCGTCGAGGACGCCACCAGCCAGATCAAGGGCGCGGGCTTCAAGACGCGGGTGTCGCCGCAGCCGAGCGACCAGCCCGAGGGCACGGTCATCCAGCAGAACCCGCCCGAGGGCACTACGCAGCAGCCCGGCACGACGATCACCATCGTGGTGTCCACCGGCCCCGAGGACACCGCGCCGCCGCCCACGAGCGACTTCCCGACGGAAGGGGAGCCCGACTTCCCGCCGGACGACCAGCAGCCGGACTTCCCGCCGGACGAGGAGGAGACGCCGCCGAGCGACGACAACCCGATCGGCGACGGCTTCTGATGACCCGCTGACCGGCACGAAAGGGCCGCCCGTCCCCGTGAGGGGGTGGGCGGCCCTTTTCGTGCCGGCGAATGAGAGAACGCCCCCGCCGCTCGGGGGCAACGGCGGGGACGCTCACTTGTACGTCGCTCGCGGGGGGAGGTTTGTTACAGGATTCGTCGCAGCCAATTTCCGAGCAACCAGTGTCCGTGTTCGGACAGGACCGACTCGGGGTGGAACTGGACGCCCTCGACGGGGGCCAGGCGGTGCCGCAGGCCCATGACCACGCCGTCGCCGGTGCGGGCGGTCACCTCCAGCACGTCGGGCACCGTCTCGGGCCGTACGGCCAGTGAGTGGTAGCGGGTCATCCGCACGGGCGAGGGCAGGCCTTCGAAGACGCCCTTGCCGTCGTGGTCGACGGCGCTCGTCTGCCCGTGGAAGAGCTCGGGCGCGCGGGAGACGGTGGCGCCGTACGCGACGGCGATGGCCTGGTGGCCCAGGCAGACGCCGAGCAGCGGCAGGCCGGTCGCGGCGGCGTGGTGGACGAGGGGGACGCTCACACCGGCCGCCTCGGGAGTGCCGGGGCCGGGGCTGACGAGGACGCCGTCGAAGCCGTCGGCGTCGCTCACGCGCACGTCGTCGCGCGGGCGCACGTCGCAGTCGGCGCCCAGCTCGCGCAGGTACTGGACGATCGTGTGGACGAAGCTGTCGTGGTTGTCCACGACCAGCACGCGGGTCATGTGCGTAGGGTCACCTCGTCGAGCGTCACCGCGGGCTCCAGGAGCGGGAACACCACGTACCACAGTACGGCCCCCACGGCGGCGACCAGCACGGCGGCCATGAGGATCCTGGTGGGCGGGCGGCCGGGCAGCTTGCGCCAGATCCAGAGATACATGTCACTCCTTGCGCGGTTCGGTCTCCTTGAGCACGCCGTAGACGAGCAGGCGTTCGGCGGCGGAGTACTCGGGGTGGCAGGTCAGCAACGTGATGAAGGCGCGGATGGGGTGGATGTCCGGCTTGCCGGGCACGGGGGCGAGCACCTCGACCTCGTCGGGGGTCACGACGTCCTGGGAGGTCACGCGGTAGGTGTAGCGGGCCTCGCGGGCCTCGATGATGATCTCGTCGTCGCGTTCGAGCTCGTCGATCTCGTTGAACGGCGCCGCGTACGTGGTGCGGTGGCCCGACAGGACGAAGTTGCCGATCCGGCCGGGCAGGGCGGTGTCGGGGTGGTGGCCGGGGCCCTTCTTGAGCTGCTCGGTGCCGACGCCCTCGACCACGGCGTACTCGTAGTCGTGGCCCAGCTTGGGGATGCGCAGCAGGGCGACGGCCGAGCCGAGCTCGATCCGGTCCAGGCGCCCGGCCTCGGCGGCCGCCCTCTTCTCCGCCAGCTCCCGCTGCAGCAGCAGCTGCTGGCTCCGGGTGTAGGACCCGGTGCCCCAGAGCAGGTAGGCGCAGAACAGCATCAGGATCAGGCCCGCGGTGATGCTCGTCTCCCCCACGGCCCGCAGCATGACCCGCATTCGATCAGGGTATGCGGGCAGTACGCGGCCACCCGGGGATCGCCATGTCATGCGCGTGGCGACTATCCTGGGCCACGCTTGAATTACGCTTAACGAAGAGCCTGTGGACGATCCGGATGCCCAGGCCCTCAGCAGGAGTTACCCAGTGCCCAAGTCCAAGGTTCGCAAGAAGCCGGTCTACACCCCGCCGGCGAAGTCGCAGCAGGTCAAGGTCAGCCCGCGCTGGCTCGCCCCCACGATGGTCGTGTCGTGGATCATCGGCATCCTGTGGATTTCGATCTACTATGTCGCCCCGCAGGCGCCCCTCCTCGGCGACCTCCAGAACTGGAACCTGCTCATCGGGTTTGTTTTCATCATCTTCGGTGTGGTGCTTTCCACCCGCTGGCGTTAGTTCTTTCCACAGTCTTTTCCACAGGCTGGGGAAGAAGCTCAGCTCAGCATGCTGAGAATCGCTGGGACGCGGACCAGGACGAGCACCACCAGAAGGGCCAGCGCTCCAGCGATCGCCAGCGTCTGCCACAGGGCCCTGTTGGCCTTGGGCGCGTAGGCGAGCGCTGCGGCGAGCCCGGCTCCGACGACCAGGCCGCCGATGTGGCCGGTCCAGCTGATGCCGGGCACGAGGAAGGTGATCACCAGGTTGATCACGATGAGCACGGCGATGCCGCGTACGTCGAGGTTGAGTCGTCGGCCGACCACGAAGATCGCGCCGAACAGGCCGAAGATGGCGCCGGACGCGCCCACCGAGGGCTGGGTGATCGGATCGAGCCAGAGGCCGAGCACCGAGCCGCCGAGCGCGCTGATCAGGTAGAGGGCCACGTAGCGGACGTGGCCGAAGGCGCGTTCGAGGTAGGGGCCGACGACGTAGAGGGCCCAGGAGTTGAACAGGATGTGGAAGACCCCGCCGTGCACGAACGCGGCGGAGATCAGCCGGTAGTACTGGTCGAGCGCGGCCACGCCGGCCGGCCACATCGCGAGCTCGGCGCTGACCTGGTCGCCCGTCAGGTATTGCGCGCCGAAGACCAGCACGTTGATGACCAGGATGGCGTACGTCACGTAGGGCGTGCGGACGACATTGCCGCCGAAGGTGGACCTGGCCTGGCGCAGGCCGCGGTTGCCCTCGGCCACGCACTCGGGGCACTGGAAGCCGACCGCGGCGTCGCGCATGCAGTCGGGGCAGATGGGCCGCTCGCACCGCTGGCAGCGGACCCAGGTCTCCCTGTCGGGGTGGCGGAAGCAGGTCGGCGTCGCCTCAGCGGGCTGCTCGGGCTGTGGGGGCGGGCTCGGCGGCTGGCTGGTCATGACCGAAGCCTATGGCGTACGGGGGCGTGCTGCGTGTTCCGCGCGCGCCGGCCCGCCACGCCCCTGGCGCAGGGGCGCGGCGAGCCGGAAGGGGCGTGTCAGCCCTGGACGCGGTCGATGGTGACCGACTCGATGACGACGTCCTCCATCGGGCGGTCGCGGCCGTCGGTGCGCGTCTTCGCGATCGTGTCGACGACGTCCTGGCCCTCGACCACCTCACCGAAGATGGTGTGCTTGCCGTTGAGGTGGGGCGTGGGCGTGACCGTGATGAAGAACTGCGAGCCGTTGGTGCCCTTGCCGAAGCGGATGCCGGCGTTGGCCATGGCCAGCAGGTAGGGCCGGTTGAACCAGAGCTCGGGGTGAATCTCGTCGTCGAACTCGTACCCCGGGCCGCCGATGCCCTGGCCGAGCGGGTCACCGCCCTGGATCATGAAGCCGGGGATGACGCGGTGGAAGATCGTCCCGTCGTAGTAGCGGCCGGAGCTCTTCTCGCCGGTGCCCGGGTGCGTCCACTCGCGCGTGCCCTCCGCCAGTTCGACGAAGTTGCGCACGGTCTTCGGCGCCTTGGTGGGAAAGAGCTCGACCTTGATCGTGCCGTGATTGGTCTGCAGGTTTGCGATCAGCTTCTCAGCCACGAGACAGCTGCCCCCCTCTATATACAGGGTTGAAATATGGTGTTTTGAGGACTATGGCGCTCTGGCCTACCCGGCCATCCTCCCATGAGTCGCCATGATTGAGCCGCCTTGTCCAGGGAAGGTCAGGCTCGGGGCCCCAACGACAGGGGAGGTTGTCGTGTCCCTGACACAAAGAAGAGGCCGCGTGGTCATCGAGGTTCCGGCCACGTGGATGGGTCGCATGAAGACCCGGGCCGTCCAGACCGGCCATCGAATGGCGCCCATGGCGGACCAGGCCAGAACGGCCGCCGCCCAGCGCTTGGAAGACGCCCGATACTGGGCCGCGCCGCGGCTGGAGTCCGCGGCTTACGGGTTCGAGCACCAGGTCGCGCCGAAGGTCAGCACCATGCTGACGGACGCGGCCAGGAGGATCGATCCCACCCCCGCACGGTCACGGCGATGGCCGATGTTCGCTCTGCTGACCGGCCTCGCGGTCGGGACGATGGGCTACATGTTCTACCGCCGTAACGCCCAGCAGTGGACCGAGCACATGAAGGACTCCGCCTCTGATGCGTCGCGCTGGGTCAATGAGAAGACCGGCCAGACAACGGAGTCCACGGACCGGATGGCGACCAACGTGTCACCCAAGGCGGAGGAGACATCTCGTAAGATGTCGTGATTTCGCCTGGGAAGCGCGCCCCCGACGGACCGGGGGCGCGCTTCGTTGTCCTCAGGCGCGTACGTCCCTCTCGATGCGGGTCAGTCCCTCCTCGAACGCCGCGCGCGTACGGTCGGCGAAGCCGATGAAGAAGCGGTTGGCGAGCGGGACGCCCCAGCGCATCCACCGGGCCACGTCGTAGACGCGGTGCACCACGCGCGTGCCCTCGGGGTCGGGCTCGACCGACCATTCGCCCCGGTACCACCAGCCGCCCTGGTAGGCGATGGTGTGGTCGCCGGCGACCGTCCAGCCCGGATTGCCGTTCACCAGGGCGCGCCAGACCTGCTCGACGGGCGCCGTGACGACCCCCGTGACCTCCGTGATCAGTTTCATGGCCGGCTCACCCGGGTGTTCTGGAACGAGGCGAAGCGCCAGCCGTCCGGGGCGCGTACGGCGGTGAGGGTGATCACGGAGGCGCGGCTCGGGTCGGGGACGCCGTCCACGGAGGAGCCGCCGCCGGTGACCACCAGGGCGACGTCGGCCGCCAACGGCCTGATCCGCGGTTGCGCGCCGCCCTCCGCCAGCTTGATCGGTGTCCTGAACAGCTGACGGTGGGCGTCCTCGATGGCCTGCCTGCCCTTCAGGTGCAGGCCGAAGAACGTGATGTAGTCGGCGTCCTCGGTGAACAGCCCGGCGTAACCGGCGGCGTCGCCGGCGTTCCAGGTCTCCGTCATCCGCTCCAGCAGGCGGACGATCTCAGCGGACATGCGCGGCGTTCCTTTCGTCGCGGCGCCTATCCTGTGAAGGCGAGTTCGGGCAGGGCAGGCGCCTTGTTCGATTGCGGCCGCCGGGGTGTTGGCGCACCCCGGCGGCCTTTCACATCTCGACCGTGACCTCCCAGTCGAGCTCTCCCTTGTCGAGGCGGTCGAGCACCCCTCTGATCCAGTCGAGCTCGGCCGTGTAGAGCGCCCGTTCGGCCTCGACCTCCAGCGTGAGGATCGCCGGCAGGCCCTCGTCGGCGAGGGCGCGCATGTGGGCCTCCATCCCGGCCACGAGCCCTTCGATCGTGGCCGCGCGGGCGCGCAGGGCGCGCTGCGCCTCGGGCAGCGGCAGGCAGCCGATGAGCGAGACCGCCGCCACGAACACGCGCCGGTCGGGGTCCGGATTCTCCAGCAGCTGCCGCAGCCGGGCGCGCAGCTCCGCGCGGCCCTCGTCGGTGATCTCGTAGACCGTGCGCTCGGGCCTGCGACCCTCGCGGCCGGTGCCGGCGGGGGCGATCAGCTCGTCCCCTGCCAGGCGTTCGACCGCGTGGTAGAGGCTGCGCGGCAGGCCGGTGATGTAGTCCTTGTGCGTGTCGAGGATGAAACGGTGCAGCTCGTAGGGGTGGCTGGCGCGGACGCTGAGCAGGGCCAGCACGGTCAGGCCGACCAGGTCGTGGCGTCTCGCCATAGCGCCTCCTTCTATATTGCAAAACGCACTATATGAGGATGCGCCGCCCCTGTCGAGGGTTCGGCGGTGGTCAGGCGTCGAGCTGGCGGAAGGCCCGGACGATGGCCTGCTGGGAGACGTCCTCCGCGTACGGGAACCGGCCGATCAGGTCGCGCAGGCCCTCGACGTGGGCGCGTTTGGCCAGGTCGGCGACCAGGGCCAGCTCGTCGTGCTGCGCCCACGCGTACGCCCGGTCCACGACCGCGCCGTGGCCCGGCACGATCACGTCCTCCGGCATCTCGGCCAGCATCGCCGCGAGGGTGGCCGGCCAGTCCAGCGGGTAGGAGTCGGCGAACGCCGGCGGCGCCCCCTCCTCCACCAGGTCACCGGCGAACACCACGCCCGCGTCCGGCACGTGCACGACCACGTCGTTGCTGCTGTGCCCGAGCCCGAAGTGGCGCAGGTGGACCATCCGGCCGCCGATGTCGAGGCTCGCCGTGACCGCGAACGTCTGGTCGGGCGGCACGATGGCGACCTCTTCCAGCTCCTCACGCCGCTCGGGGCGGTATTCGATCATGTTGGCGCGCTGCTGCTCGCCGTGCGACTCCAGCTCCTCGGCGCACCGGACGTGGCCCCAGATCTCGGCGGGGCGGAAGAGCGCGTTGCCGAAGCAGTGGTCGAAGTGGGCGTGGCTGTTGACGACCGTCCATGGGCCGGGGGTGATGGTCCTGACCGCCTCGATGAGGTCGGCCGCCTCCCGGTGCGAGCTGCGGGTGTCGATCACCAGGCAGTGTCCGTCGTCGCCGACGACCAGCCCCGTGTTCATGTCGAACGACCGATGCCGTCGGACGTAGACCCGGTCGCCGACCTCGTGCCACGCGTCGTACATGCTAACGAACCATACTTTTAGGATCGGTCTATGGCATATGACTTCCAGGTCGTCATCGACACCGGTGACCCTCATCCGCTGGCCGACTGGTGGGCCGACGCGCTCGGCTGGCGTGTGGAGCCACAGGATGAGGCGCTCATCCGGGAGATGATCGAGAAGGGTTACGCCGGTGACGACGACACGACCGTGCACAACGGCGCGCTGGTGTGGAAGTCGGGCGCGGCCATCCGGCACCCCGACGGCCTCGAACGCGCTCCGCGCGTGCTGTTCCAGCTCGTGCCCGAGCCCAAGCAGGTCAAGAACCGCGTACACCTCGACATCCGGGTCGGCGCGGGCAAGATCGACGACGAGGTCGCGCGGCTGACCGCCAAGGGCGCGAAGGAGCTGCACCGGGGTCGCCAGGGGCCCAACTGGTGGGTCACCCTCGCCGACCCCGAGGGCAACGAGTTCTGCCTGTCCTGATCAGCCCCGCAGGTACGCCAGCACCGCCAGCACCCTGCGATGCCCGTCGGCCGCGGGCGGCAGATCGAGCTTCGTGAAGATGTTGGCGATGTGCTTGGCCACGGCCGCGTCGGTGACGTAGAGCTCCTTGGCGATCGAGGCGTTCGACCGGCCCTCGGCGATCAGGCCGAGCACCTCCTGCTCGCGCGGGGTGAGCCGGGCCAGCGGGTCGCGCCGGCGGCGCAGGAGCTGCCGCACCACCTCGGGGTCGACGACCGTGCCGCTGGCGGCCACACGGTCGAGGGCCTCGACGAACTCGCGTACGTCGCCGATGCGGTCTTTCAGCAGGTAGCCGATGCCCGCGCCGGCGCCCGACTCCAGCAGCTCGGCGGCGTACGTCTGCTCGACGTACTGGCTGAGGACGAGCACCGCCAGGTCGGGGTGGCGTTCGCGCAGCTCCAGAGCCGCCCGCAGCCCTTCGTCGGTGAAGCCGGGCGGCATGCGCACGTCGGTCACCACGGCGTCCGGCCGGTGCTCGGCGACGGCCTCGACCAGGGCGGGCGCGTCACCGACCGAGGCCACGACGGTGTGGCCGAAGCGCTCCAGCAGCCCGACGAGGCCCTCCCGGAGCAGGACGGCGTCCTCGGCGATCACCACGCGCACGGGCTCTCCTCCTTCGTCACGGGCACGGGATCTCCATCCGGACGCGGGTCGGCCCGCCCGCCGGGCTCGACAGGGACAGTCTCCCGTCCACCACGGCCAGCCGGTCGGCCAGCCCGGTCAGCCCCGTTCCCTTGCCCGGATCGGCGCCGCCGACGCCGTCGTCGCGTACCTCGACGACCAGCGTGCCGCGCTCGGCGCGGCCGGTGACGGCGGCGCGGGTCGCCCGGCTGTGCTTGGCGACGTTCGCGAGGGCCTCGCTGACGACGTAGTACGCGGTCACCTCGACCGGGGCGGGCAGCCGGCCGGGCAGCTCGACGTCCACGTCCACGGGGACGGGCGAGCGTCCGGCCACGTCGTGGACCGCGGCGGCCAGGCCCCGGTCGGTGAGCACCTGGGAGTGCACGCCCCTGATGAGCTCGCGCAGCTCGGCCAGCGCCTGCTTGGCCTCGTCGTGCGCCTGCCCGACCAACCGTCCCACGGGCGTGTCCTCCGGCAGGTCCAGCCGGGCCATGCCGAGCGACATCGACAGCGAGACCAGCCGCTGCTGGGCGCCGTCGTGCAGGTCACGCTCGATCCTGCGGCGTTCCATCTCGAACGCGTCCACCAGCCGCGCCCGCGAGCGCAGCACCTCGGCCAGCTCGGAGCTCTGCGGCGCCAGCATCGCCCGCGCCATCGCCCCCCGCGCCCCGCCCCACGCGGTGATCGTGTACCCGGCCACCGGCAGCAGCAGCACGCCCGCGACGCAGGAAGCGACGCTGACGATCGCGACGATGTCGGTCTGCACGACCGGGGTGAGGATCAGCAGGAGCGGCCCGATGACCGTGAACGCCAGCATGATCAGGTCGATCCACCACATGGCGAGCACGGTCATGACCGCCAGCCCGGCCTCGCGCCTGCGCCTGTCGGGCGCTTGCGGCACCGGCACGCCGTCCACCAGGCGCAGGCGCAGCCGTTCGAAGCGGGCGACGAGCGGGATCGACAGGGCCAGCACCACGAGGCCGGCGAGCACGCCGAGCGGCAGGGCGACGAGCCCGGCGCGCACCGCGGCGGCGGCGGTCAGCACCGCGGCCACCCCGGGCACGACGCTGGCCAGCAGGTACGCCGCACTCCGCCAGGGCCACGCCGAGCCGAGGAACGGTAGGGGGCGCCTGGTCAGGGCTTCCAACGCTGTCCTGTCGCGCACGATGCGACGCTATCCGCCGGCGGTCGGGCCTGGCAGTAGTGCTAGGTGGAGGTTTCCCGGTGAGCCCCGTACCGGGGGCACGTCGTCGGATTCACCCGCGAGCGGTCGGTTCGTGCCGCCGGGTCTCTCTCTTCTGTCGATGTGGCCCGCGCCGGCGGCCGGGTCGGCGACCTCCGCGAGCGGCCGGCCGAGTCGCGGGCCGAAACACTCGAACCCGGACTGCCGCTCCACCAGGGCCGCCACCTCGTGCAGCAGCCCGCCCCCGGCGCGCCTCCTCACCGTGGGTCCGGTACCGGACGCTCAGGTCCCGATTTCTCCGGAACGGAAGGCGAGGCCATCGAAGTCGCCCGAGCGCCGCCATTGGTCGATGTAGCCGAAATAGGCCATCGCGCCGTGCGGGTAGCCGACGTTGAGGCGGCCCTTGAGCCCCGGGTCGCGGCCTTCGTTGTTGTAGTAGCCGGGGGTGCAGTCGGGGGAGCCCAGGAGCGGGCCGGCGCCCGACAACAGCAGCTCGACCCAGGCGTCCTCGGCCTCCTTGGTGGGCTCGACCTCGGCGTACCCGTGGTCGAGGGCGTGCCTGACGGTGACGGCGATGGTCCTGCCCGCCTCCGTCAGGTTGTGCGGGATGTTGGAGATCAGGTTGGCGCCCTGTGTCGGCTGGACGATGAAGGCGTTCGGGAAGCCGTGCACGTGGACGCCGTGCAGCGTGCGCATGCCGTCCGCCCAGTGCTCCGACAGCCTGAGCCCGCCGCGCCCCACCAGGTCGTAGCCGGCCCGCCGGGTGTAGTCGGTGCCGACCTCGAAGCCCGAGGCGTAGATGACGCAGTCGACCTCGTACTCCCGGCCGGCCGCCACCACGCCCTTCTCGGTGATGCGCTGCACGCCCTTGCCGTCGGTGTCGACCAGGTGGGTGCCCGGCACGTTGAACGCCTGGAGGTATTCGTCGTGGAAGCAGGGCCGCTTGCACAGCTGGCGGTACCAGGCCTTGAGCCGGCGCGCGGTGTCGGGGTCGCGGACGACGGCGTCCACGCGGGCGCGGATCTCCTCCATCTTCTCGAAGTCGGCGTCCTCGAACGCGGCCCGCATCGTCTCCTGGCTCAGCTCCGCGGGCGGGATGGCTCTGATGCGGGAGCGGAAGCGGCGGGCGATGTCGGTCCAGCCGTCCATGACCAGGTCCTCGTCGGCCAGGCCGCCCGCCTGGTTGGCGGTGAAGTTCTCCAGCCAGCGCTGCTGCCAGCCGGGCGTCACGGTGACCTCGGCGAACCACTGCGGGTCGATGGGGCGGTTGTCGCGCACGTCCACCGACGAGGGGGTGCGCTGGAAGACGTACAGCTCCTGGCAGGCGCGCGCGAGGTGCGGCACACATTGGACGGCCGTCGCGCCCGTGCCGATGATGGCCACCCGCTTGTCGGCCAGCCGGTCCAGCGGGGCCCCGGACGGGTCGCCGCCCGTGTACGCGTAGTCCCAGCGGCTGGTGTGGAACGAATGCCCCTGGAAGGAGTCGATGCCCGGGATGCCGGGGAGTTTCGGCACGTGCAGGGGGCCGATGCCCATGGCGACGAACTGCGCGGTGAACGCGTCGCCGCGGTTGGTCCTGATCGTCCAGCGGGAGCGCGCCTCGTCCCAGGTGAGGTCGAGGACCTCGGTGTGGAAGAGCGCGTTGTCGTACAGGCCGTAGTGCTTGCCGATGCGGCGGCAGTGCTCCAGGATCTCGGGGCCGTGCGCGTACTTCTCGGTCGGCATGTGACCGGTCTCTTCCAGCAGCGGCATGTACACGAACGACGCCGTGTCGCACTGCGCGCCCGGGTAGCGGTTCCAGTACCAGGTGCCGCCGAAGTCGCCGCCCTTCTCGACGATGCGCACGTCCTCGACGCCGGCCTCCTTCAGCCGCGCCCCGGTGACCAGCCCCGCGAACCCGCCGCCGATGAACGCGACCGTCACGTGGTCGGTCTTCGGGGCGCGCTCGGTCACCGGCGTGTACGGGTCGTCCAGGTAGTGCGCGAAGCGGCCGGTGAGGCGGATGTACTGGTCGTTTCCGTCCGGGCGCAGTCTCTTGTCGCGCTCCTCGCGGTACTTCCTGTGCAGTGCCTCTTTGTCGACAGTGGCCATGCAATCCCTCCGAGCTCGGGGGCGGGTGGCTCGCGCAATTTCAGAATGTCATTCGGAATTCCCTTCGGACAAGCCTTCGGATTCTGTCGGTGGCGGTCGGCATCCTGAGCGCCGTGCGCATCCACCTCGCCGGCCGCCGGCGCTCCGCGGCCTCGCTCGCCAGGGAGTTCCCCGGGGCGATCGTCATCGACGTGACGTCGAGGGCGGAGCAGCCATGGGTGCGGCTGAGCCCGTTCTACCCCCACGGCGACATCCCGGTGCCGGGCGGCCCCGGCCTCACCGGGCAGTCGGCGGAGGGCGTCTGGCAGGCGCTGAAGGTGTTCGAGAGCGCCGACGTCGATCTCGCCAAGCTCCGGGTGACCACCATGCGCGGGCTCAAGCGCACGGTCAAGGAGACACGGGCCCGTGCTGGGCCACCGGTTCGGGGGCGAGCTGCTGCCCTACGAAGAGGCCCGGCGGCGCATCTACCCGCCCGCCTACCACTGGGTCCTGGAGCACAAGGCCGCCGACGTGGTCGAGCGGGTGCGGGAGCTGGCTCGCGCGCAGGAGGTCGTGTTGCTCGACCACACGACCAACGGCGACGTCACCGACCTGACGACGCCGCTCTCGCACGCGGCTCTCGTCCGGCTTCACCTGCTGGGTGAGCGATACAGCCACTATTGTGGTGGCCCGTCCTGAGATGTCACGAGGAAGCGGGTTCACGGTGGCCCACCGCGCACTGGTCATCGCCATGGTGCCCGCTGTCGGGCTGCGCGTGCTCGCCGTGCTCGGCTTCCCGCCGGCCATCCTGTTCTACGGCGACTCCTTCGCCTTCCTGAGCGAGGAGCTGAAGCCGGGCACGACCCGGCCGTCCGGCTACTCGCTGCTGCTGGCGCTGCTGCGCCCCGCCCACAGCCTGACACTGGTGACCGTCCTGCAGCATCTGCTGGTGCTGGGCCTCGCGGTGGCGATCTACGCGCTGCTGCGCCGCCGCGGCCTGCCGGGCTGGGGGGCGACGCTGCTGGTCACGCCGCTGCTGTACGACGAGTTCCTGATCCTGCTGGAACACATGATCATGGCGGACGCGATCTTCATCGTGCTCGTCACGGCCGCGGTCGTGCTGCTCGTCTGGCGCGTCACGCCCGCGACGGCCGCCACCGGCGGCATGCTGCTGGGCCTGGCCGGCATCACCAGGACGGTCGGCCTGCCCCTGCTCATCCTGGCCGCCGCCTACCTGCTGCTCCGTCGGTACGGCTGGCGTCCGCTGGTCGCGCTGCTGGTCGCCGGGGCGATCCCGCTGGGCGCGTACGCCACGTGGACGAAGGCCGAGAAGGGCAAGTTCGCCCTCACCGAGGCCGACGGGAACTTCCTGTGGTCGCGGACCATGAGCTTCGCCGACTGCGACGTGATCAAGCCGCCCGAGCGTCTCGCCGTGCTCTGCCCCGACATGCCGGTCGAGCAGCGGCCGTACCCGCCTCACTGGTTGTGGGAGAGCTTCTCGCCGCTGCTCAAGGTGCCGGGCACGGCCCAGCGCAACGAGCTCGCCGGGGAGTTCGCCCGGGAGGCCATCCTCGCCCAGCCGGGCGGCTACCTGGGGGCGGTCGCGACCGACCTCACGCAGCTGCTGCGCTGGGAGCGCACGGCTCCCGACGAGAAGACCCCGTACAAGTTCCCCTCCTCCGAGCGGCCCATCAACGAGTCGGTGCGGGGGGTGGCGGAGTCGTACGAGGCGGGGCCGGCCGCGACGCGGGTGGTGGAGCCGTTCGCCGGGTGGCTGCGGGCCTACCAGCGCTTCGGCTACGTGCCGTTCCCGCTGCTCACGCTGGCCCTGGTGGGGACGCTGGTCGCCGCCCTGGCCAGGCGGCGGTGGGACGCGCTGCTGCCGGGCCTGGCCGCGCTCGCGCTCGTCGCCTCGCCGCCGTTCCTGGCCGCCTTCGACGTCCGGTACGTGATCCCGGCGATCCCGCTGATCTGCCTGGCGGTGGGGCTGACCCTGGGCGGGCGTGCGCCCGCCGCCGGCAGGCACGCGGCCGACAAGGCCGAGACGGTCGACGTGGGCTGACCTTACCGACGGTCGAGCGCACGCCCGAAACGGCCGACGAACCGCCGCTGCCACGGGGTCTCGACGGCGTGCGGGGAGTAGTGCTCCCGCACGTACGCCACCGCCTCGTCGTTCGGCACGCCGTCGAGCACGGCGATGCAGGCCAGGGCGGTGCCGGTGCGGCCGCGCCCCCCGTGGCAGGCGACCTCGACGCGCTCGCTCTCGGCGCGCTCCCACGCCTCGCGCAGCGCCCGGGCGGCTTCCTCGCGGTCGGAGGGCAGCCGGAAGTCGGGCCAGCGCACCCAGCGGTGCTCCCACTCCACCTCGGGTGGCCGCTTGCCCAGCAGGTAGAGGGCGAAGGCCGGAAGCGGGCCGTCGGGCAGGGGGTGGCCGAGGCCGCGGCCGCGGACGAGACGGCCGGAGGGCAGGCGCAGCACCCCCGCCGCGGTGGGCTCCCAGAGTGCGTTCATGCCCGGGAGCGTAGCCTTCCGGCCGGGGCTCGTCCCAGGGTGATCGCTCAGAGCCGAAGCCGCCGCCTCCCGGGGCGTGCGGGCGTCCAGAGACCAGAGGCACGCGCCCTCGACCCAGATGCTCAGGCGTTCAGCGGCGAGAGGCGTTTCTGCGGCGTTCAGAGGCCGAAGGCGCCGCCCTCGACGAGGATCAGCACGCCGAGTGCGATCAGGACGACCGGCAGCAGGACGTGACCCCAGCGGCTCAGCGCGCGGGCCACGAACGGCCGGGTGGCGACGAACCTGCCCGCCAGGCACCAGACGGCGACCAGCACCAGGAAGACCGCCGCGTACACGGCCACGTCGCCGAGCCCGCCGGCGGAGGTGGCGAAGACCGGGACGTACACGCCGATGTTGTCGCCTCCGTTGGCGAACGTGACGGCCGCGACCTCCATCGCCCCCGGCCCGCCCGCCGGCGCCGTCTCCTCGCCGTCGTCGCCGTCCCGCCACCACCGCCAGGCCGCCTTGACGCCCAACGCCAGCGGCAGCAGCCCGAGGTACGGCAGGACGTCGTCCGGCAGGAAGGTGGCGCCGAACGCGGCGGCCACGGCGACGACGAGGATCGCGGTGAAGCCCGCGTACTGGCCGAGCACGATCCGCAGCGCGCCGCGCCGCCCGGCGGCCCGCGCGAAGAACAACGCCAGGAGCACGATGTCGTCGATGTTGGTGACGGCGAACAGGGCGGCGGCCTGCCCGACGATGCCCCCGTGCACGGGTTCCTCGATCACGACGACCATCATGGACCGCGTCAGACGAGGAAGAGCAGGACGGCGGCGAGCAGGACGACGACGGCCGTGGCGAAGTGGATGCCGAAGGCGGTCGCCTTGGTGCCGCCGTGACGCAGCACGATGAGCGTGTCGGCGAGCGGCACGAGGGCGACGACGAGCATGAACCACGCCTCGGCCCGCAGGCCGGCGAAGACCAGCAGGGCCAGGCCGAGCAGGCCGAACGTGAGGTCGCGCACGCCCTTGATGGCCAGATAGGCGGCATCGCCGTCCGGCTTGGCGGGAACGCCGTAACCCGCGGCCGACGGCCGGGGCACGAGCAGGAACCGCGCGCCGATGAAGATGATGAACAGGTTGAGCAGGACGGCGAGCGCGTAGGCGGTGACGAGCATGGCGTTCTCCAATAGCTAGCAGCGCTAGATTCTGGAGCGAGGCTAACATAGCTCCGGCAGGTTCTCTAGCGTTGCTAGGATCGCCATCATGTCGATCCAGGCGCGCCGGAGGCGCGAGAGGGCCGAGCGCGAACGACTGATCGTCACGGCGGCCCGTGACTTGCTCGAATCCGAAGGCTGGGACGCCGTGACCACACGCCGGCTGGCCGACAGGATCGAATACAGCCAGCCGGTCCTCTACAGCCACTTCAAGGGCAAGAGCGCGATCATGGCGGCGGTCGCGACGGCCGGTTTCGCCGACCTGGCCGTCGAGCTGCGCGCCGCCCGCGTCGCCGCGGGCGAGCCCAGGCAGGCGCTCGCCGCCGTCGCCGCCGCGTACGCCGGGTTCGCCGAGCGACACCCCACCCTGTACGAGGCGATGTTCACGCAGCCCGTCGACCTGCCGTTCGGCAGGCCCGACACACCGCCCGCGCTGCGGCAGGCGTACGAGGAGCTGCGCGAGGGGCTGCGCCCGTTCACGCGCGAAGACAACGTGGAGACCCTCACCGAGACGTTCTGGAGCGCCCTGCACGGGCTGCTCGTCCTCAGACGCAGCGGCCGGCTCCCCCGCGACGACCACGAACGGCGGCTCGCGCTCCTCCTCGACCGCTTCGCTACGTGAGGAGCGTGTAGTCGAGCAGGGTCGGCGGCCAGAGGGCGTCATCGCCCGCCATGGCCTGCGGCTCGTACGTGTGCAGCTCCAGCGCCAGGTCCTCGGCGCACCAGTAGGACGCGTCGGGGTGCGCGTCGGGGCCGTCGCACCACAGCCTGCGCTCGCGGTGGATCACGTACACGAAGTAGGTGTACGACTCGACGTCGCGGTGGGCGACGCGGGCGCTCTCCAGTGATTCGTGCACCTCGTAGACCAGGCCGGTCGAGCCGTCCAGGAAGAGGGACCAGCTGTCCAGGAAGTCCAGCATGAACAGGGCGCCGAGGTCGCCGGGCAGGCCCTCGCAGGCGAGCAGTTCCGCCGCGCTTTCGGCCCACCACTCGCTCATGGGCACGGCGAAGCGCCGGTCGTCGCCCGTGAAGCCGGTCTCGTGCACGCCCTTCCCGGGCAGGCCGATCTCGGTCAGGAACCGGCGGGTGGGCTCGTGGGTGATCGCCGGGTGGAGCTCGTCGTGCCTGACCACGCCGGCGGGGCCGTAGAGGCCGAGCAACAGGTCGCGGGTGACCCGGGTCTTCGGGCGGCACAGCGGGAGCGGCGGCCGGGGAGCGCCGCGTTCGTGCCGGGGCAGGTGGCGGGAGACGTACTCGGGCGGGGGCAGCTCGTCCGCGACCGGCCAGCCACGCATGACGGCCGCCAGCTCGGCGTGCGCCTCTTCCGGCGGCGCGACGGCCTGAGCCAGGGCGGGGAGGTCGATGACGTACGCGGGCAGGCCCGGCTCGGCCAGGGGCAGGCGGGCCGCGGCCTCCGCCACGCCGCGGGCGGCGGCCTCCGGGTCGTGGCGGTGCCGGCCGCAGTGCAGCAGCCGCCAGGTGTACGGGCCGATCGGGGCGAAGGCGAGAGCCAGCGTGCCGGCGGCGGCGCGGGCGTCCGGTGACAGGCCGTCCAGCCAGGCGTGCGCCACCCGTTCCGATAGGGGCATGTCCGGACCCGGGTCGGCGCCTTCGGCGCGCGCGGCGAAGGCGGCCAGGCCCGGTGACGGGTAGACCTGGTCGGCGGTGAACGGGGAACGTGCGGAGCGCTCGGCGGCGTACCAGGCGGTGAAGGCGTCGCGGTCGGTGCTGCTCGGATCGTCCAGATCCAGGACGAACACCGGCTCCTCCGGGTCGATCACGGCAGCCGCGTCGCGTCCTTCCAGCAGGAGGCGGGCATGGCGGTCGGCGGCGAGGGGCCGGACGAGGTCGGTGAGGACGCGTTCGGGGTCGGTGCTGCGGTGGAGGTCGGCCAGCGTGACGAGCGCCGGCTGGTCGAGGCCGGCCAGGTCGTCGATCTTGAGCTGCCCGGCCACCTCGGCCACGGCCTCGCCGGCGTCCATCCCGCGCAGGCAGACGGCGGCCTCGCGCGGGTCCGGGTAGCCCGACCAGCGCCAGAGCGTGGCGTGGTTGAACCAGGCCAGCAGCCGGGTCTTGCCCGAGGCGGGCGAACCCGTGACGACACAGATCCGCGGCCCGTACGGGTCGTCGCGCCAGCGCAGCAGCGCCTCGGCGGCGGGCGCCCGGCCGGCCGTGGGCTCGCCGCGGATGCCCCGGTCGGGACGCCGCTCCACCCAGGCGGGCATGTCGCCGGCCAGGTAGTCGGGAAGCAACGGCGCTCCGACGAGCCGCCGGGTGAACAGCACGACGACCGCGTGGGCCTCCGCCATCCGCTCCGCGCCGACGGCCCATCTCTCCCGGACCTCGGTCACACAGGTCTCGCCCTTGTGCCGGATCAGGCGCATCGTGTCGCCGTCGTGCTCGTCGGCGAGGTCGCGGAGATCCTCGAAGTACGACTCCTGGATCTCGCCCAGGACGCGGACGTGGTCGCGCAGTTTCCGCGCCTTCGGATGGTCGCCGAGCTCGGCCAGCACGCCGTCGAAGTGGCCGAGCCGCACGTCCGGCCAGGGCAGGCCCACCACCTGGAACGCGCCGGAGAGGTCTGGGGGAAGGTCACGCGGTACATCCATGGTCCGGACGACCCTATCGCGGCAACCTGGGTTGACGCAGCCGAGGTTCGTCAACCAATATTGACGCACTGGAAGGAGGCTCCGCATGACCAACCCCGTGGACGAGCTCGTACGCCGGACCGCCGAACGCCTGGCGGCCCGGCGGAAGGGCGCGGTCGTCGTCGGCGCGGCGCACGGCGACCTGACGGCGACGTACGGCGCCGACCCCGGCACCCTGTTCGAGGTCGGCTCGATCACCAAGACATTCACCTCGCTGGCGCTGGCCCGGCTGGTGGTACGCGGCGAGCTCACCCTCGACCGGCCCCTGCGCGACCTGCTGCCGGCCGCCGTACCGCGCCGCGACGGCCATGACATCGAGCTGGTCCACCTCGCCTGCCACACCTCAGGGCTGCCCCGGCTGCCGAAGGGGCTGATGCCGCGCGCCCTGTGGCAGACCGCCGACCCGTACGCCGGATGCACCGAGGCGGTGCTGCTGGACGGTCTGGCCCGGACGCGGCTGCGCTCCACACCCGGACGCCGCTTCCGCTACTCGAACCTCGGAGCCGGACTCCTCGGCCTGGCGCTGGCCCGGCACGCGGGCGTCGGCTACGACGAGCTGATCCAGGCGGAGATCTGCCGCCCGCTGGGCCTGACCGACACCCGGGTGACCCTCACCGGTGAGCACGCTTCCCGGCTCGCGCCCGGCCACTCCGCCTTCGGCCGGCCGCGTCCCGGCTGGCGGCTGGCGGCGCTCGCCGGGGCGGGCGGCCTGCACTCCACGGTGCCCGACCTGCTGCAGCTCGCCCGGGCCACGTTCGGGGAGGCTCCCGAGGAGCTCGTGAAGGCCGTCGCCCTCACCCGCGGCACCGGCCACCGCCTGGGCCGGGGGAGCACCGCGCATCCGGGCTGGTTGTCGATGACGCGGGCGGGCGATCGGGAGGGGCCGCGTTTGTTGTTCCACAACGGCGGCACCGGCGGATACCGCTCACTGCTGGCCGTGATCCCGGAACGCCGTGCGGCCGTCGCCGTCCTCAGCGCCGACGCGCGCGCGGTCGACCGCACCGGCCTGGGGCTGCTGGCCCAGCTGGTCTCCTCCTAGAGGGTCACGTACCGGCGGACGACCGGCCCCAGGTAGTCGACGTGCGGACCGTCGAGCTCCGCCAGCTCGGCCGGGGAGCGGACCAGGGCGATCCGGTCGAACTCGGGCTCGCAGCCCCGTGCCGTCTCCGAGGCCACCAGGGCGGCGAACCGTTCGCTCAGCACCGACGCCGGCAGGGGCGGGGCCTGGAACACCGCGCCGACGTTCCCCTTCTCGCCGCGCGAGACCAGCCACAGGGTCAGCTCGCCGGGATCTGCCACCACGCCCGTCTCCTCCACCAGCTCACGGGCGGCGTGCCGGCGCAGCGCGGCCAGGTCGAGCGGCTCGCCGCCGGCCGGCGGCTCGACCGTTCCGCCCGGCAGCTGCCAGCGGCCCGGAGCCGCCGTGGACGCCGACATCCGGCCCGCGACCAGGGACCCGTCCTCCGCCGGCTGCACGATCGACACGAACAGGGACGGCAGCCACGACGCGGCCCCGGGCACCCGGCGCAGGGCGTAGTAGCGGTAGGTCGTACGGGCCCAGGTGATGACCAGGTCGCTCCGCCCCTCCCGGTCCAGCCTGGTGCACGAGGCCACCGGCCCGTCGAAGAGGAGCGGATTGTCCCGTACGGACGCCTCCCACACGCGGTTCATGGCCGCCTCGTCCTCGGGCGACACGTACGGCGGCGGGCCTTCGACCAGGCGGATCCCGCGAACGTCCAGCAGCTCGACGCCGGAGGACTGCAACAGTTGTTCGGTCACCGGCTCATGCTCGCCGACGACATCGCAGGTCGCCCGGGACTCGACCGTCTGTGTCCCGGGGCACGACCGGCTTTTGGTATTTGCCCGAGGGCGCCGCCCGGCCCGGTACGGCCGGGCGGCGCGAGCGCTAGACGAGGCGGGTGACGAGGCCGGTGTCGAGGGAGTAGTAGGCGCCGACGATCTTCAGCTGTCCTCGGGCGATCCGGCGGGCGAGCAGTCTGTTCGCCTTGAGCTCGGCCACGACGCCGGTCGTGTTGAGCCTGATCATCTTGTCCACCTTGCCGCCCGCGCGCTTGTACGCCGGGCGCAGGGCCTTGACGATGTCCTGCAGGCTCCCCGGGAGCCGCTCGCCTTCGCTCAGCGCGTGCGCGGCGGCTGACACCGCGCCGCAGCGCTGGTGGCCCAGCACCACGATCAGCGGGACGTCCAGCTCGGCGGGGCCGTACTCGATGGCGCCCGACACGAGCGGGTCGATGGTCTGGGCGGCGCTGCGCACCGTGAGGAGGTCCCCGAGGCCGGCGTCGAAGACCATCTCCGGGGGGACGCGGGAGTCGATGCACGACACGACGGTCGCGTACGGCTCCTGCTTCTCGGCGACCTCGGCCCGTCTGGCGAGGTCCTGGTGCGGGTGGAGCACCTCGCCGGAGACCCAGCGGCGGTTGCCCTGCCTGAGCTGCGCCCAGGCGTCGTCGGGGGTGCGTCGCCGGGTGGCGGAGGCGGGTACGGCGGGGGCGCCTAACAGCAGGCCGGCGGTGAGAAGCCCGGTGGTGCGGAGGATTGCGCGACGGGGGACAATCTTCGCAGTCATGGAATTCAGTATGGTGTATACACCACCGACTTCTTGGCATATTTCTGTCATGTCGCAATGACGACGCTCCTACCCCTGGTGGACCGTGATCCGCTGCTGGGATTCTCCAACCTCGACATGGTTCATCCGGGGAGACGACGATGCCGCGAGGTTGGTTAGGCGCGAGAACACGCCCCTGGGCGAAGGCGCTCGGCGCCGGCACGCTCGCGGCGCTGCTGCTGGGCGCACCGCTGCCGGCGTACGGAGCGGAACCCGCCCAGGCCCGCGCGGTGGGCACCGTCACGCTGGTCACCGGCGACCGGGTGTCGGTCTCCCGGCAGCCGGACGGCACCCACCTCGCCACCCTGCTCCCCCGCGACGGCGGGAAGCCGCAAGGCGCGGTCAAGGTGGTGGAGCGCGGCGAGGACGTGTACGTCATCCCGGCGGAGGCCCAGGCCCACGTCGTGGCCGGCGTGCTCGACCGTGAGCTGTTCAACGTCACCGGCCTGCTCGCCGACGGCCACGGCGACGGCCCGACCCCGCTGATCGTCGCGTACGACGAGGTGCCCGGAGCCCGAGCCGCCGAGCAGGCCCCCGCGCACAGCACCCGCACGGCCACCCTGGAGAGCATCGACGCGGTGGCCGTCGAGGTCCCGGCCGGCGAGGCCGCGGCGTTCTGGGCCGGCCTGCGGGGCTCGCTGGACGCCGGCGCGCGGCAGGCGGCCCCCGGCGTCAAGCGGGTCTGGCTCGACCCGACGCTGGAGGCCGATCTGGCCGAGAGTGTCCCGCAGATCGGCGCTCCGGCCGCGTGGAAGGCGGGGTTCGACGGCGCGGGGACGACGGTCGCGGTGCTCGACACCGGCTACGACCCCGCCCATCCCGACCTCGGCGGCAAGGTCCAGGGCTCGGCCGACTTCACCGGCTCCGGCGTCGCCGACCGCCACGGCCACGGCACGCACGTGGCCGCCACGGTGGCCGGCGGCGGCGCCGCGTCCTCCGGCACCCACGTCGGGGTCGCTCCCGGGGCCGGGCTGCTGGTCGGCAAGGTGCTCGGGGACGACGGCAGCGGCCAGGGCTCCTGGCTGATCGAGGGCATGGAGTGGGCGGTGTCCCAGGGCGCCGACGTGGTGAACATGAGCCTGTCCACCGAGGCGACCGACGGCACCGACCCGCTGAGCCAGGCGGTCAACGAGCTGAGCGCCCGTTCCGGCGCCCTCTTCGTCGCCGCGGCCGGCAACACCGGCCCGGATGAGCTCACCGCGCGTTCCCCGGGTGTCGCGGACGCGGCGCTGTCGGTGGCCGCCGTGGACAAGTCCGACGTGCTCGCCGATTTCTCCAGCCGCGGCCCGCGCCTCGGCGACCACGCCGTCAAGCCGGACCTCGCCGCCCCCGGTGTCGGCATCGTGGCCGCCCGGGCCGCCGGCACCGGCCTGGGCACCCCGGCCGGGGAGGCGTACACCTCGGTCTCCGGCACTTCGATGGCGGCGCCGCACGTCGCCGGGGCCGCCGCGATCCTCAAGCAGCGCCACCCCGACTGGACCGGCGAGCGGATCAAGGCCGCGCTGGCGGGCTCCGCCCACGAGGTCCCCGGCACCGTGTACGAGGTCGGCGCCGGGCGGGTCGACGTCGCCCGCGCGGTGGCCCAGACGGTCACCGCGAGCCCCGCTTCGCTCAGCTTCGGCCGGCACCCGCACGATTCCCGGGACCCGGTCACGCAGACGATCACCTACCGCAACGACGGCGGCGCGGACGTCGCTCTCTCGCTCGCCGTCACGACCGACTCCCCGGCCGGCCTGTTCACCCTCGACCGGAGCACGCTCACCGTGCCGGCCGGCGGGACCGCCGAGGCGAGGCTGAGGCTGGATCCGGGGCTCGCGGAGTCGGCGACGTACGGCGGCCGGGTCACCGCGACCGGCGACGGCGCCGTCGTCCGCACCGCCTTCGGGGCGCGCAAGGACCCCAGGATGGTGCAGGTCACCGTCGAGGGCATCACCCAGAACGGCTCCCCCGCGGCCGGCGGCAGCTCGGTCGACCTGTGGAACCTGGACACCGACGCCTGGCTGACCGGGCTGTTCGGCGGCAAGGGCGGCCCCGGGCCCGCGGTCGTGTCCGTTCCGGTCGGGACGTACAGCGTGACGAGCGCCCTGTGGACGCTCGACGACTCCGGCGCGTACGGCAGGGACGTCGCGCTGGTCGCCGAGCCCGAGATCGAGCTGACCGAGGACACCCGCCTCGTCCTCGACGCCCGCACCGGCTCGCCGCTCAACCCGATCACCCCCGACCCGACGGAGGCTCGAGAGCTCACCCTCGGCTACCACCGCGCCGCCGGCGAGCACGACTTCTCCGTGCACTACCTGATGGACCGGTACGTTCGCCACGCCTACGCCGTGAAGACCGAGCCGGTCGGCCGGGGCGACTTCGAGGTGTCGGCGCACTGGGAGCTCTACGCCCCCGAGTTCACCATGAAGCTCGCCGGCTCCACGCTGGAGGCGGAGTACGCCATCGACTCGCCGCGGATCGACGGGCGGCACCGGTACGTGCTCGCGGACGCCGGGCGCGGGACGCCCGAGGACGTCGCAGGCCGGGACCTGCGCGGCCGGCTGGCCCTGGTGCGGCGCTCCGCCGACGTGAGCGTCGCGGACCAGGTCAGCACGGTCGGCGAGGCGGGCGCGGCCGCCGTGATCATCCACCACGACCGTCCCGGTTTCCTCATCACCCAGGTGGCCTCCCCGATCCCGGCGTTCACCGTGGAACAGGCGGTCGGCCAGGAGCTGCTCGCCCGCGTGGGGTCCCGGCTGGAGATCACCGGAATCCCGGACAGCCCGTACGTCTACGACCTGTTTCCGTACTACGCCGGGCGCGTCCCGGCGAAGATCGAGCGGCGGGTCGAGCACCGGGACCTCGCACGGACGACGGCGCACTACTACGGCGGCACCGGGCGCGGCGCCGAGGTGAACTTCCCGCACCGGCCGTACGACAGCTACATCATCCGGCAGGCGCAGGAGGTGGCGATCCCGTCCACCCGCACCGAGTGGACCACCGCCGGCGACGGCGTCGTGTGGCGGCCGTTCACCTGGCGTACCGCCGGCCAGGACGGCGGGCTGCTCGGCTCGCCGCGGTCCTACCGGGCGGGGCAAAAGCGGACCGAGGAGTGGTTCGCCCCGGTCATGCGGCCCGGGGTCCCGGAGGTGCTGGAGGACGACGACGCGCAGTGGGGCCTGCCGGGCTTCCGCGAGGGTGATGCGTTCACCGTCATGGTCCGGAACATGCTCGACGGCGGCGACCACTTCTCCGAGCGCGAAGGTGAGGCGCGGGCGCGCCTCTACCGCGACGGCGAGCAGGTGGCCGAGCGGGACGCCCTGGAGGGCACCTGGCCGGCGGCCGCGGAGCCGACCCGCTACCGGCTCGAACTGGACGTCCAGCACTCCGAGCCCTGGTGGGAGCAGGCCACCCGCACGCGCACCGTGTGGGGGTTCGACTCCCGCCGGCCCGCCGAGGGCAAGCGGGAGGTCCTCGACCTGCTGCAGATCGACTACGACGTGCCGGCCGGCCTGGACGGGGCCGTCCCGGCGGGCAAGCCGGCCAGGCTCGGGCTGCGGATCTACCCGCAGACGCACCCGGACGCCCTCGTGAACGCCGCGGTGAAGGTGTGGACGTCCCATGACGAGGGGGCGAGCTGGCAGCAGGCCCGCAAGGTCAAGCAGGCCAAGGACGGCTCGCTCGACGTGACCGTCACCCACCCGAAGGGCGCGAAGTCGGTCAGCCTGCGCGTCGAGGCGGTCGCGCGTGACGGCGTCTCCATCGACCAGACGGTGATCCGCGCGTTCGGCCTCTCCTGACCCCCGGCCGCCCCTGACCTTCCCCCATGGGGCAGGGGCGGCCGGTTTACCCGCGGAATGGGCGATCTACCTCGCCGTACGAGCAAGTTGGCGGAAGCCAGGTCGGCTCCCGTCCATGAACACGGCGAATTACGGATACATCCGACTCGGAGGCTGTTTTCCGAGGTCGCGCCGGTTCGCGGCCCGCGTGAAGGGCGCGTTCCATGGCTGTGTACGCCTACCGGTGTCCGCACTGCTCCGCGATCGAGGTCGCCTTTCCGATCGGCACCGCACCCGCCGCGGTGCCGTGCCCCGGCTGCGGCGCGTCTTCGGCCCGGACGTTCTCGGCGCCGATGCTGACGCGTACTCCGGCTGCCCTGTCGGCTCAGTCGCGGCGTGCGGAGCGCAGCGCCTCCGAACCGGAAGTGGTCACGTCCCTGCCGCGACGCCGCGCTCCAGGCCCGGTGGCCGCCCATCCCGCCGCTCGCCGCCTGCCGCGTCCGTGACCGTCCCCGCCTCGCCGCGCCGAAAGGAATCCAGCCGTGCCTGAGCTGATCTTCCCGCTAGACTCGACCAAGAAGTTCACCGACCAGGCCAAGGTCGGGCACAACCGCTGGCATCCCGAGATCCCGCCCGTGGCCTGGGTCAAGCCCGGCGACAGCTTCCGGGTGCACTGCCGGGAGTGGTTCGACGGCGCGATCCACAACGACGACTCCGCCGAGGACGTCCGCGACGCGCCGCTGACCACGGTCCACGCGCTGAGCGGCCCGTTCGGGGTCGAAGGGGCGGAGCCGGGCGACCTGCTCATCGTCGACATCCTCGACCTGGGCCCCATCCCCCAGGAGGACAGCGGCCCGCTGGCCGGTCAGGGCTGGGGCTACACCGGGATCTTCCCCACCAGGAACGGCGGCGGGTTCCTCACCGAGCAGTTCCCGGACGCGTACAAGGCGATCTGGGATTTCTCTGGCCAGAACGCCACTTCGCGCCACATCCCGAGTGTGTCTTTCACCGGGATCGTGCACCCCGGGCTCATGGGCACCGCGCCGTCGGCGGAGCTGCTCGGGAAGTGGAACGCGCGCGAGGCGGCGCTGATCGCCACCGACCCGCGGCGGGTGCCGCCGCTGGCCCTGCCACCCGAGCCGCAGGACGCCGTCCTCGGGTCCGTGCCGCAGTCCGAGTTCGACCGGGTCGCCGCCGAGGCGGCACGTACCGCACCACCTCGGGAGAACGGCGGCAACCAGGACATCAAGAACCTCACCAAGGGCTCCCGCGTCTTCTACCCCGTCTACGTCTCCGGCGCGAACCTGTCGGTCGGCGACCTGCACTTCTCGCAGGGCGACGGCGAGATCACCTTCTGCGGCGCCATCGAGATGGGCGGGTTCATCGACCTGCACGTCGACCTCATCAAGAACGGCATGCAGACGTACGGCGTGGGCGAGAACGCGATCTTCATGCCGGGCCGCGTCAACCCGCAGTACAGCGAATGGCTGGCGTTCTCCGGCGTGTCCGTCACCCTGGACGGGGAGCAGCGCTACCTCGACTCGCAACTGGCCTACCAGCGGGCCTGCCTGCACGCCATCGACTACCTGACGACGTTCGGCTACAGCCCCGAGCAGGCGTACCTGCTGCTGGGCGCCGCGCCGATCGAGGGCCGGCTGTCCGGGGTGGTGGACATCCCGAACTCCTGCGCCACCGTCTACCTGCCGACCGCCATCTTCGACTTCGACGTCCGCCCGAACGCCTCCGGTCCCGCCCGCGTCCCCCAGGGCACCACCGCCCCGCACGCCAGCTTCACCTGACCGGGGAGGTCACGACGGATAGGGAACGGTCTCGCGGGCCGAGTGGAGCGCTCCCGCCCACCAGGCCAGCTGGTCGAGCAGCGTCTTGGCGTACCCGGACGCCTGCGGGTCGAGCGGGAGACCGTCCTGCCAGGCGGTGAAGTAGTTGGGGAACGCCAGACCGTCGCGGATCGTCACCGCGTGCAGCTCGGTCAGTACGTTCTCCAGGTGCAGCACGGCATGCCGGCCCCCCGCCGCGCCGCCGTAGCTGACGAAGGCGACGGGCTTGGCCGTCCACTGGGTGAAGTGCCAGTCGATGGCGGCCTTGAGCGAGGCGGGGTAGCTGTGGTTGTACTCCGGCGTGACGATGACGAACGCGTCGGCGCCCGCCAGGGCCGAGGTCAGCGCCGCCATCCCGGCCGGGCGGGGGTAGCTCTCGCCGGCGTACTTCGGCGACTCGGCCGGCAGCGCCAGCGGGATCTCGACCTCCGCCAGGTCCACGACCTCGACCGTGAATCCCCCGTGCTGACGGGCCTGGTCGGCCACCCACGACGCCACCACGGGACCGAACCGGCCTTCCCGTACGCTTCCGACGACGATCACGAGCTTGTGCTTGTTGTCCATGCCCACCACCATCGGGCGTCGCCGTGGTCACAACCAGACCGCGCTCAGGCTGGCCCCCGCAGGGCCACCTCCAGCCCTCCCGCGAGCTGAGTACGGCGTCGTAGGCTCATGGCATGGGTACGCCGTTGGGTGACTTCATCCGGGCCAAGCGCGACAGTACGCAGCCGGACGTCCTGGGCCTGCCGGATCACGGCCGCCGCCGATCCCCCGGTCTGCGACGTTCCGACGTGGCCGCCAGAGCCGGTGTCAGCGTCGAATACCTGACCCGCATCGAGCAGGGCCGCGACCGCAACCCGTCGCCGGCCGTGGTGAACGCGCTGGCCGACGCCCTCAGCCTCGACCCCTCGGAACGCAACCACCTGCGCTATCTCGCGAACATCGCCGGCGGTGCGTGCGCGCCTCCCGGCCGGCCCGCCCCGCCGCGCCGCGACATCCGGCCGTCCGTCCTGGAGACCCTCCGCCTGCTCGAACCGGGCATCGCCGTGGTGGCCAACCGGGTGGGCGACATCCTCGCCCACACCCGCGGCTACGAGCTGCTGATGAGCGGGACGGGCCTGCTCGACGCCGACCAGCCGAACCTCACCCGCTACGTCTTCACCGACCCCGCCGCCCGGACGTTCTTCGCCGACTGGGACGCCGTCGCGGACGAGCAGGCGTTCGACCTGTGGCACGCGCCCTCGATCCATAACTTCGAGTGGCTCACCGCCGAGCTCACGCCCGTCGCCGGCCCCGACTTCACCCAGCGCCTGAACCGCCACCACGTGGTCCCGCAGCGCGGGGTCCTGCGGCTCAACCACCCGTCCGGTCACGAGCTCCGCCTGCAGCGCGAGACGCTGGAGCTCTCCTCGGACGCCCAGCAACTCGTCGTCTTCCTCCCCGCCGACGAAGCGACCGCCCAGATCGTCGAACAACTCCGCCGCCCCACCCACCTGCGCGCCGTCCAGTGAACGGGCCGGCCATAGCGTGACGGCCGCGAGGAGGCGCAGGTAAGGGGCTTGCCATACTTGCGCGCATGACGACGCCGGCCATCCAGACGTCCGGCCCCCTCTGGCGGGGTCTGTTGCTGGTCTGCCTGGCAGGCGTGGTCTGGGGCACCATCGGGCCCACGGCTCAGGTCGTGCACGACGCCTCCGGGCTTTCGGCGCTGACGATCGGCGCCTACCGCGCGATCGCCGCCGTCGTCGTGCTCGTCGCCGCCGCGGCCATGATGGGCCGGCTGCGCGCGTGCGTGTCGCTCGGCCGCCGCCACTGGCGTCGCGTGAGCGCCGTGGGCGTGCTGACCGCCGCCTTCCAGCTGCTCTTCTTCGTGGCCGTCCTCTGGGCCGGAGTGAGCGTGGCGACCGTGGTCAGCCTCGGCTTCGCCCCTGTGCTTCTGCTGGTCATCGGCAGCGCGCGACGCCGCAGCCGGCCGTCCGCCGGTCAGGTCCTCACGGCCGCCGTCGCCCTGTTCGGGCTGCTGCTCATCAGCGTCGCGGGGGGAACCGCCGAGGAGGCGCCGCACCCCACTCTCGGTGTCCTCGCCGCCCTCGCCTCGGGTGCCGCGTACGCGCTGTCGGCGGAGTCGGCCGCGCCGCTGACCCAGCGACTGGACACGCTGACTCTCACCACGGTCACCATGTCGGTGACCGCGGCGGCCCTGGTGCCGGGCGGTCTGCTCGTGGCGTACGCCCGCGGCGAGCCGCTCATGACCGGCGACACCGGATCCTGGCTGCTCATCGTCTACCTCGGGACCGTGACGATGGCCCTGGCGTACGCGCTGCTCTACGCGGGCCTGCGGACCACGCCGAGCGGAGCGGCGGTCGTGGCCACGCTGCTGGAACCCGTCACCGCCGTCGTGATCGCCATCGTGTTCCTGGGCGAACGGCTGACGCCCGCCGGTCTGGCGGGCGCCCTCCTGATCATGGCCGCGATCGCCACTCTGGGCCGCCGTTCCGGAGCCGCGTCGAGCCGGCCTACTCGTCCTCGGCGAAGACGACCTCGCGCCGCTTCCGGATCGCCGGCAGGACGGCGATGACGAGCGCCGCCACGGCCAGGCCCAGGAGCACTGCGGAGATCGGCCGGGTCACGAAGACCGACGGGTCGCCGCGGGAGATGATGAGCGCCCGCCGCAGGTTCTCCTCGACCAGCGGCCCGAGGACGAAGCCGAGCAGCAGCGGCGCCGGCTCGCAGCCGCACTTGATCAGGACGTAACCGAGGATCCCGAAGAAGACGATCGCGTAGACGTCGTACGCGTTGAACCCCAGCGAGTACGTGCCGATCGCGGCGAACAGGATGATCATCGGGAACAGCACCTGGTACGGGATGCGCAGCATGCGCACCCAGACGCCGATCAGCGGCAGGTTCAGCAGCACGAGCAGCACGTTGCCGATCCACATCGACGCGATCAGGCCCCAGAACAGCTCGGGTTCGTCGGTGATGACGTTCGGGCCGGGGGTGATGCCGTGGACGATGAACGCGCCGACCATCAGCGCCATGACCGGGTGGGCGGGCAGGCCCAGGGTGAGCAGCGGGATGAACGACGTCTGCGCGGCGGCGTTGTTCGCCGACTCGGGCCCGGCGACGCCCTCGATGGCGCCGTTCCCGAACTCCTCCTTCCGCTTCGAGATCCGCTTCTCGACGGCGTACGAGGTGAACGAGGCCAGCACGTGGCCGCCGCCGGGCAGCACGCCGAGCGCGGCGCCGAGACCGGTGCCCCGCGCGATCGGGCCGACGATGCGGCGCCGGTCCTCGCGGGTCGGCCAGAGGTTCTTCACCTTGCCCACGATCGCCGTGCGCGTCTGCTCGTTCTCCAGGTTGCGCAGGATCTCGGCCACGCCGAACATGCCGACGGCGACCGACACGAAGTCGATGCCGCCGTACAGCTCGCGCTGTTCGAAGACGAACCGGGGCGTACCGGTGTAGATGTCCTGGCCGACCGTGCCGAACAGGACGCCGAGCGCGATCATCGCCAGGGCCTTGAGCGCCGAGCCGCGCGCCAGCGCGATCGACACGATCAGGCCGAGCACCACCAGCGAGAAGTATTCGGCCGGGCCGAACTCCAGCGCGACGCGGGCCAGCGGCGGGGCCGCGACGGCCAGCGCGACGGTGGCCACCGTACCGGCGATGAAGGACCCGACCGCGGCGGCGGCCAGCGCCGCGCCGGCCCGGCCCTGCCGGGCCATCGCGTGCCCGTCCAGTGCGGTGACCGCGGCGGACGACTCACCGGGCAGGTTGATCAGAATGGCGGTCGTCGAGCCGCCGTACTGCGCGCCGTAGTAGATGCCGGCCAGCATGATCAGGGCCGTCACCGGCTCGAAGCTGAAGGTGATCGGCAGCAGCATCGCCACCGTCGCCGTCGGCCCGATGCCGGGCAGCACGCCGACCGCCGTCCCGAGCAGCACTCCCAGGAAGCAGTAGAGGACGTTCTGGACTAAGAGGGCGGTCGAGAAGCCCAGCGCGAGGTTGTCGAGAAGTTCCATGCCTCAATCCGGATGCCGCGTCAGAACCCCAGCCAAGGGCCCCATAGCGGGATCTGCAGCTGAAGTCCGACGACGAAGATGAGCGTGCCGGCCACGGTCAGCCCGGCGGCCACGGCCAGGGCCGTGAGCGGCCGTACGCGCGTGCTGGCCAGCGTGGTGAGCAGGGCGGTCACCGCCGACGTCGGCACGAACCCGAGGCCGCGTACGGTGAATCCGAAGAACACGACCGCGAGCACGATGACGCCGACCGCCCGCCAGGGGATCGGCCCGAACGAGATCATCTCGCCGGCGACGAGCCCCTTGACGACGATCGCCAGCCCCAGGGCGGCCAGGATCAAGCCGACCAGCAGCGGGAAGGCGCCGGGGCCCATCCGCAGCGGGGTGCCCAGCTCGTAGCCGAGCGACCCTGCCACGAATGCGCCACCGATCAGGACGAACATTCCCCCGGCTAGCACGTCGGGGAAGGACCGGCGGCGCTCCACCTCAGGACGCCTTGACGCCGGCGTCGGCGATGACCTTCGCCCAGGTGCCGAGCTGCTCTTCGAGCTTGGTGCGGTGCGCCTGCGGGGTGGCGTCCTCGGCGGGGACCGGCGCGGTGCCGAGCTTGGCCATCTGGTCGATGACCTTCTGGTCGGCCAGCGCCACCTTCAGCGCCTCGGACAGCTTCTGGACGACGTCCTGCGGCGTGCCGGTCGGGACGTAGAGACCGTGCCACACGCTGACCTCCAGCTGGGGCAGCCCGGCCTCGGCCGTGGTGGGCAGGTCGGGCAGGCTCTTCACCCGCTCCGGCGTGGTGACGGCGTACGCCTTGACCTCGCCCGCGGAGATCTGGCCGCTGGTGTTGGTCGTCTGGTCGCACATGAAGTCGACCTGGCCGCCGACGAGGTCGGTCAGCGCGGGGCCGGTGCCCTCGTACGGGACCTCCTGGAGCTTGACGCCGGCGGCTGTCTGGAACAGCAGGCCGCACAGGTGAGAGGCGGCGCCGATGCCGGCGTTGGCCAGCGTCACGGTGTCGGCGTTCGCCTTCACATGGGCCACGAGGTCCTGGAGCGTCGCGGGCGCGAAGTCCTTGCGGGCGACGACCGTCATCGGCACCTCGGTGACGAGCCCGACCGTCTGGAAGTTCTCGAGCGGCGTGAAGCCCAGGTCCTGGTACAGCGCGGGCGCCGTGGACATGCCGATGTGGTGCATGAGGACGGTGTAGCCGTCCGGCTCGGCCCGCGCGACCTCGCCGGCGCCGACCGTGCCGCCCGCGCCTTCGACGTTCTGGACGACGATCTGGGCGCCGAGCTTGGCGGCCATCGGCTCGGCGATCAGACGGGTGACGGTGTCGGTCGGGCCGCCCGCGCTGAACGGCACGACGATCGTGATGTTCTGGTCCGGGTAGCCGCCTCCGGCGTCGCCTCCGCCGGTGGCACCCCCGTTGCCGGAACAGGCGGCGGCGAGCGAAACGACGCCGATCGCGGCGATCATCCGCGCGGCGGCCCGGTACCTGCTGGTCGTTCTCATTTCGCGGCCTCCTCGTCAGCGCATTCGCATTCGTCCGTGAGTGCGCGGCCTCAGTCTCGGCTCGCCAGGAGATGAATGGTGTCAGAGGAATCCCAAGGAATGCGGCAAATGTCAGAGGAATCCCAAGAACTGAAGGGCTAACGCTTGCGTCGATGCGGACCGTACAATCCGGTATGCGGATCACCATCATCGAAGATGACGACCGCGTGGCGCGGGGTCTGGTGACAGTTCTGGCCCAGGCGGGCTTCGAGGTCCACCGCATCGCCACCGCCGCGGAGGCCGTCCGTGCCGCACCGTCCGATGTGGTCCTCGTCGATCTGAACCTGCCCGACGGCGACGGTCTCGACGTGATCCGCAAGCTGCGCGACCGCCCGGAGACCGCCGTCATCGCCGTGACGGCGCGCTCGGAGGAGCACGAACGGGTCCGCGGCTTACGCGCCGGCGCCGACGACTACATCGTGAAACCGTTCGGCATCCCGGAGCTGCTGGCCCGGATCGACGCCGTCCTGCGGCGCACCCGGGTCGCCCGTGCCATGAGCCACCCCGACGAGCCGATCGTGCTCGGCCCGATGCGGATCGGCATCGGCACCCGCGAGGTCACCGTCGAGGGCGCGCCCGTGACGCTGACCCGCAAGGAGTTCGAGCTGCTCCTGCTGCTGGCCCGGCGGGCGCCGAACGTGGTGAGCCGCGACGTCATCCTCGACCAGATCTGGGGCGCGACCTGGGAGTCCTCCAGCCGCACCCTCGACACACACATCGCGGCGTTACGCCACAAGCTCGGGCCTGCCGTGGTCATCCGCACGGTGCACGGGGTCGGCTATCGGCTCCTGGCCGACCGGCCGGAGATGACCGGCTGACGCGCCGTGCACCGTCGCCTGCTGGTCGTCCTGGTGCCTCTCGCGGTGCTGCTCGTCGCGGCGCTCGGGGTGCCGCTCAGCGTCACCGTGGCCGAACGGGAGATGCAGGAGACGTACGTCGACCGGCTCAACGACGTCGGCCGGTTCGCGTCGCTGGCCGACACGGCGCTGTCGACCGGGCGGACCGAGGCGCTGCAGCTGGAGCTGGCGCGCTACCACGAGCTCTACGGCATCCCGGTCGCGGTGATCGACACGTCGGGCACGGTGCTGCTCGGGCCGGCCGGCGCGTACCAGGAGGCGGCGCGGGCCGAACCGGCGCTGCCCCGGATCGTGACCACGGCGCTGGCCGGGACAAGGTCAGAACCGTCCGGCGAATGGGCGCCGTGGGACGACTCCGCGCTCGTGGTCGCCGAGCCGGTGGGCCGCGACAGCGAGGTCGTCGGCGCCGTCGTGACGATCTCCGACCTGTCGAAGACGCGCCACCGCATCCTCGTGCGCTGGGCCCAGCTGGCCGCGCTCGGGCTGCTGCCGCTGGTCGCGCTGGTGGCCGTCGCCTGGCCGGTGTCGGCGTGGGTGCTGCGGCCGGTACGGGAGCTGGACGCGGCCAGCTCCCGCATCTCGCGAGGCGACCTCACGATCCGGGCGGACGCCGAGGCCGGCCCGGTCGAGCTGCGGCGGCTGGCGGAGTCGTTCAACACCATGATGGACGCGGTCGAGAACGCCGTGCAGCGGCAGCGGGCGTTCGTCTCCGACGCCTCGCATCAGTTGCGCAACCCGCTGACCAGCCTCCGGCTCGCCGTGGAGAGCCTGGAGCCGCATCTCGGCACGGGCGGCAACGGGCGGCAGGTGTACGACATCGCCGTCGACGAGCTGAAGGCGATGCAGCGGATGCTGAACTCGCTGCAGGCCATGGCGCGGATGGAGAGCATGCGGACGGCGTCGCCGGTGGATCTCGACGCGGTGCTGGCGACCCGGGTGGAGCGGTGGCGGGCGCTGACGGCGACGGCGGGGCAGACGCTGACGGTGGACGTGCCGCCGGGTCTGCGGCTGCTGGAGCCGCCCGGCGGGCTGGGCAGCATCCTGGACGAGCTGATCAGCAACGCGTTGCGGCTGTCGAACGCGCAGGTGGTGGAGGTGAGCGCCCGGGTCGTCCCCGCGGGCGCGGTCACGGGCGCGATCACGGGCGCGATCACGGGCGCGATCACGGGCGCGATCACGGGCGCGATCACGGGCGCGGTCACGATCACCGTCCGCGACGACGGCCAGGGGATCGACGCCTCCGAGCGGGCCCAGGCGCTGCGGCGGTTCTGGCGGTCGCCCCGGCACCAGAACGTGTCCGGCACCGGCCTGGGGCTGGCCATCTGCGCCGACCTGGTCGGGGCGGCCGGGGGCGAGCTGCGGCTGGAGGACGGCCTGTCGCGTCCGGACGGGTCCGGGCACGGATTCGCCGCCGTGGTCGCGTTGCCCGTCGTCCCGCGGGCGGCCTCGCCGTCCGACGCCCCGGCCGCGTCGCCGGTCTGAGGCGGCCGCGCGGGTCAGCGCTTGCGGTCGCGGAACCAGGCGGCCGCGCCCGGATGCAGCGGGATCGACGCGGTGGAGATCCCCGTACGCACGTTGATCTGCCATGCCTCGGGAACGTCTTCGGCTCCGTAGCGGCCGGCGGAGGTGATCGTGCGGGTGTGCGTGAAGACCGTGTCGGTGATGGCGTAGACCAGGTCGCCCGGCAGGTCGTCGCGTACGAGCAGCACGTTCGGCACGGCGATGGTGTGGGTGGCCGGGACGCCGGCGTAGGCGGTCGCGGGCACCATGGCCGGGGTGTAGGGGCCGGGGAACGCCGTGAAGAGCGCGTCCGCCCGGGTGTCCAGCGGGATCAGCCGGATCGGGTGCCGCTGCGCCAGCTCCGTGATGGCGGGGGTCGGGACGCCGGTCAGGGAGAACATCGCGTCGATCTCGCCGTCGCGCAGCGCGGCCGCCGACTCGGCCTGACTGAGGTAACGCACGTCGGCTCTCACCGGGCCGAGCCGCAGAACCCGCAGCGACGTGAACTCCGTGCCCGAGTCGCGGGCGCCCAGGGAGACGCGCTTGCCCTCGAGATCGCGGAACTCCTCGATCGCCGAACCGGCCATGACCACGAGATGCAGGTGACTGTCGTAGAGCCGGCAGATCGCCGACAGCCCCTCGGGCGCGCTGCCATCGGTCCTGATCAGCGCGTCCAGGCTGGTCAGCCCGAGGTGCACCTCACCGGCCCCCAGCATCCGGATGTTGTCGGTGGAGGCCCTGCTCGGCACGGTGCTCACCGTGGCGCCCGTCACCTGCTCGGTGATGTGCACGGCCAGCGCACCGCCGATGCGCCGGTACACCGCTCCCGCCGGCCCGGTGGCCAGCCGCAGGTGGACCTTGCCTGCCTCGGGCTGCCGGGAGCAACCGACGAGCAGCCCACCGGCGGCCAGCAGCACCGCCCGCCGCCGTAACTCCGGGTTCAGCACCATGCCGAGATGATACGGACGGCCGGTGGCGGCCCGCCGGGATCCGGCGGGCCGCCGTGCGCGTTGTGGAAGGTCAGCCGTCGACGTCCGGCGACGGGATGTAGCGGCCCGGCACCTCGGCCGGGGCCAGGATCTTGTCCTCACCCGGGTAGGGCGTGGCCCAGCCGTGCGCCTCGTACCACGTGAAGTGGTCCATCTGGTCGGGGTTGGCGTAGTCGGCGATCGCCTTCGGGCCGGTCAGGTGCTGCTGCCCCTTCCAGGCCTGCCACTGGTCGGCGACGTGCTTCTTGTCCGCGGGCACCTCCGGCGCCGGGGCCTGCTCCGGGGCCAGGCCGGCGTACTTCGCCGGCACGGTGTCCTCGCCGCAGGCCGGCGGGGTGGCGATGCCGTAGGTCAGCGGGATGCGGTTCGGCACCGCGGTGAACGGCGTGTAGTCGGGCTTCTTGGTGAAGACCGCGCTCATCGGGGTGGCGGCGCTGTCCTTCTGGTTCATCGGCTGCATGCCGAGGATCTGCTCGATGGTCCTGATCACGGTGATCTGGCTGTAGTAGTGGCTGTCGACCTTGCCGTGCTGGGCCCACGGGCTGATGATCTGCACCGGGCCGCGGGCGCCGTCGACGTGGTCGACGCCGTCCTGGGTGTCGTCCTCGATGACGAAGATCGCGCTGTCCTTCCACCACTTACTGTGGGAGATGGTGTCCACGATCTTGCCGACCGCCAGGTCGTTGTCGGCCACCTGGGCGACCGCGTTGACGGGCCCGCCGGTGTGGTCGCTGGAGAGCCACATCATGTTGAGGTTGGCCGGCCCGTTGGCCTCGAAGTCACGCTTCCAGATCTCGTACCGGTACAGGTCCGGGATGCCCGTGTCGAACTTCGGGTACGCGTGCACCGTGATGTCATTCAGCGACGGAATCGGCGAGGAGGTGTCCGTCTTGATGGCGGTGTCCTGCCCGGTCTCCTCCATGTTCTTGACGTCGCAGTAGTAGTCCTGCCACTTCGTGCCGGGCGGGACGGTCTCGAACATGGTGAACTCGCCGAAGTTGCGGGCCGTCTTCCCGGCCGCCTGGGCGCCGGTCCACAGGAAGCCCGAGCGCTGGTGGCCGAGCGCGTCGTCCTCCGTGTCGTAGCTGCGCTGGTACTCGCCGGCGCTGGACTCGGTGTACTCCGGGTCGTCGGCCTGCATCAGCCAGCTGTGCCCCTCGGCGGAGTTCGTGCCGATGTCGTAGGTGTTGTCGTAGAGCCCGAACTGCCGAGCCAGCGCGTGCTGGTTCGGCGTCACGTTCTCCCCGAACTGCGCCAGCTCGGGGGCGCCGTTGCCGCGCGGGTCGTCGCCGAACACCTGGTCGTAGGAGCGGTTCTCCTTGACGAGCAGGAAGACGTGCTTGATGGTCGAGGGGTCGCCGAGGCGCTTCGGGACCGGCTCGGCCTTCTGCTTGTTGCCGTGGGCCACCTTGACGGAGCTGTTGTCCCAGCCGTTCTGGAGGAAGACCTTGTCGGTGGTGCGGGCGATCACCGTGTCGTCCGGCAGCTTGAACCGCAGCAGCGTGCCGGTCGAGTCGTGGGTGCCGTGGCCGGTGGCCGGCTGGGTGCCGGGGCCCTTGGAGATGGTGCGCTCCGGGCCGCGCTCACCGATGCCGCGCATGTTCGTGACGAGCACGTCGCCGCTGACGGTGGTCACGCCCTCCGGGTAGTAGTCCATGGGCAGCAGGCCGACGTAGCTGACCGGCTCCTGCGGCGAGGTGTAGCGGTAGACGGCGAGCGCGTTCGCGCGGCCCAGGGTCACCAGGAGGTGGCCGTCCTCGGTGAGGGTCACCCCGTTGGGGTGGTAACCCACGGCGGCCGTCGGCCACGGCTGGGTCGCGATGGTCTGGACGACGGTGTCCGTCGAGGTGTCGATGACGGACACGTTGTCACTGTTGGTGTTGGTGACGAAGAGCGCCCCACCGGCGGCGTGCAGCGCGGTCGGGTGCAGACCGACGTCGATGGACGCGACCGCGGCGGCCTGGTCGGCGACGTTGATGACGCTCACCGTGCCGGTGGTCGTGGCGCCGGTGACCGGGTCGGCGGGAACCTGGGTGCCGTACGAGTTGAGCGTGGTGTCGCCGTCGGTCGCCCGGCGCCCGCCCTCGTTGCTCACGTACAGCTTGTCGCCGACCAGCACCAGGTCACGCGGCGCGTTGCCGACGTCCCAGCTGTGCCGGATCGCGCCGGTCGCGGGGTCCATGGCCACCACGCGGTTCTGGCCGTTGACGGCGGTGTACAGGGTGGAGCCGTCGGGCGAGAACACCGCCTGCGCGGGCAGCGCGTGCTTCGACCCGTCCGCCGGGATCGCGATCAAGGTCGGGGCGCCGACGGTGCCGTCGGCGTTCACCGGAAAGCGGCTGAAGCCGTCGATCTGCGGCATCCACAACGTCGAGCCGTCGGGCGAGTAGGTCGGCCCTTCCTGCCCCACGTTGTTGTTGGCGATGCGCAGGTCGGCGCCGGCGGCCGTGCCGGCCTGCTGAAGGATCTTGTAGTTCGTCAGGTCGACGATGGTGAGGGCGATCGACCGGTCGTTGGTCAGCGCGGCGAGGTGACGGCCGTCGGGGCTGACCGTGGAGGAGAGCAGTTTTCCGTTGTCGACGAGCAGGCGGTCACCGATCGACTCGATGGCCTGGTCGCTGGGCAGCAGCAGGCCCGCAGCCGTGGCCTGGCCGACCTGCCCGTTGCCGAACGCGTCGGTCGAGCCGTAGGCGATGCCCCCGCCGGCGACGACGAGAGCGGCGGTGCTAGCCGCGAGGAGGCGGATTCTGCGGCCGGTACGTCCGTGAAGAAACCCAAGAGAGGTTTCCTGGACGCGCCGGCGTTGACGCGTGACTTGCATGAATGGTTCCTTCTGGAGTGCTGACAAGCAGGTCGACGTCCCCGTCGAACTGCCAGAGGGGGTTGGGTGCGTCCCCGGTCGGGGTGCGCACCTGGAAGTAGCCGTTCACCTCCTTCGGTCCGTCGCCGTCAGCGACGTACCGCCCGTCCGCGGTGACGTCGAGCTGGTAGATGGCGCTGCCCACGGAGTCCACGCCGGGCAGGTGCCAGGAGACGACACACCGCCAGTCGTTGCCGGGCCCCTCGTCGGCGACGCGGACGCTGCCCTTGTCGCAGGACGCGGTGGCCCGCAACTGGGCCTCGGTGACGTCGGGCCGGCCGAGCTCCTGGGCCTGCAGCCGGTAGAGGTGGGCGTACGTGGTGGCGAGGGAGTCCTGCAGCTTGGGCCGCTCGATCCCGGAGCCGTGGGCCGGCGTCACGGCGGCGACCACCGCGAAGGTGAGCGCGACCAGGCCGGCCAGCGGCACCACCCCCGCCACCAGGACGCGCCGGCCGGACCCGTCGTAGGCCAGGTCGGTGAAGTCGCGGCGCAGGAACAGGCGGTAGGCCAGCGCGGCGGCGACGACCGCCCACACCAGGCTCACCACGAGCCCGATGAGAAGGGGCCCCGTCTGCGCCGGGCTGGTGAAAAGACCGCGCCAGGCGAGGAAGGCGTGGCTCGGCAGGGCCAGCTGCACGGCCACGGGCAGCGGGAGCAGCTGCGCGAGCTGCAGCACGAGGGCGAGAAGCGCGGGCATCAGCAGCCCCATCGGTGAGCGGCCGAGGGCCACCGAGCCGAGCAGGCCGACCGCGGCGAACGCCAGCGTCGGCGCCAGCACGCACGCCCACGCGAGCAGGACCGTGCCGGCCGCGTCCGCCGGGGCGAGGAGATGGCCGTCCAGTCCCACGAGCGGCCGGTTGCCGACCGCGACCAGGCCGCCGGCGATGCCCGACGCGGCCAGCCCCACCACGAGCAGCAGGATCACGCTGAGACTGGCGAGGCTCTTCGCCACGAAGATCCGCCGGGGTGAACGCACCGCCACGAGGAGATGGCGCCAGGTGCCCAGCCGGTCCTCCGCCGCGAAGACGTCCCCGGCGACCAGCGACGTCAGCAGCGGCAACGCCCAGCTGCACGCGAAGTCCAGCACCACCAGCGAACCCGACCAGCCGGTGGCGTGCATCCAGCGGCCGAAGACCGTGTCCGTGGGCAGCATGCTCTGCCGGCTCACCGCGGCCACGAAGGCGGCCGGGGCTATCCAGCAGACGAGCAGCAGCAGGCGGACCCGCCACTGGGAGAGCAGCTTGACCAGCTCGAACCGGTAACCCCGCATCATGGGCGCAGGCCGGGCCTGCGTCGCGGTCATCACGTGTCCCCCTCGTCGTTCCGTCCCGATACGTCGCCCGCCCCGGTCAGGGCCAGGAACGCGGCCTCGAGCGGCGTCACCACGGGCGCCAGCTCCCGGATCGCCACGCCGCCCCGCACCAGCCGCACCACCAGCTCGTCCAGAGCCGGCACGGGCCCGCGGACCACGAGCACGTCGGCGTCCGGCCCGCCACGACCCGGCATGACGCTGAGCCCGGGCGTGCCATCCGCCACCCGGTGGGCGACGGCCGGGTCGGAGGTGACCAGGCGGTAGTCGAGTTCGCCGCTCTCCGCGGCGAGCTTGCTCAGCGGCCCCGAGAAGACGACCCGGCCGGTGGCGAGGACCGTGACCTCGGAGCACAGCGCGGCGAGGTCGTCCATCCGGTGGCTGGACAGGACCACGGCGGTGCCGTTCGCGGCGAGCTCGGTGATGACGCGGTGCACGTGGCGCTTGCCGGCGGGGTCCAGGCCGTTGGCCGGCTCGTCCAGGACGAGCAGTCGCGGTGTGGTGAGCAGCGCGGCGGCCAGCCCGAGCCGCTGGCGCATGCCCAGCGAGAACCCTCGGATGCGGTCGTCGGCGACGTCGGTGAGCCCGACCTGCTCCAGTGCGCTGTCGACTGCGCTGCTGTCGGGGGCACTTTCGGGCGCACTTTCGGCTGCACTTTCGGCGGCGGGAGTGTCTCCGCGTAGTGACGCCAGGGCCGAGAGGTTCTGGCGCGCGGTGAGCGACGGATACAGCCCGGGCCCGTCCACGAAACCCGCGACGCCGTCGGGGACGGCGAGCGTCCGCCCGACCGGCGTACCGAGGATCTCCAGGCTGCCGCTGTCCGCGACCGCCAGGCCCAGCAGCAGGCCGAGGAGCGTCGTCTTGCCGGCTCCGTTCGGACCGACCAGGCCGTGGACCTGCCCGCTCGCCACATCGAGGTCGACGCCGTCGAGTGCGACCACATCACCGAAAGACTTCGTGATCCCGCGAGCCCGCACTACGGGGCTCCTCTGCATGGCGGTCTCCCTTAGCTTGACTAAGCAACAAGAGGAACCTAGGGATCATGGATTGCCTCAGGGAGGCGCGCAGTGAAACGTTCGCCAAACCCCGCCCATCCCGACAATTCGCCCATCGTCCTGAGGCCGGGCTCGACTGTTGACCTTGGACACATCGCCATGAACAATGGCGGCACCGAAGATCCACCCCTGAGCACCGGACGAGCCCCGCCAGAGGGTTGTCGTGCGTGTCGGCGCGGCCATCCGGTCCGACACTCAGCGAGGTCGTCTTGTCTGAAACGCCGGCGCCGACATCCTGGATACCTCGCGGACACCCCTTGTCGTGGGCGACGCTCGCGGTGACCACCGGCGCGATCCTGATGACCGCCGTGGACGGCGGCATCCTGCCCGCTGTCCTGCCCGCCATCCAGCAGGAGTACGCACTCAGCTCCACGCAGGCCGGGCTGGTCAACTCGGTGTTCTTCGGCGGCCTGATCGTCGGCGCCCTGCTGTTCGGCTGGATCTCGGACCGGATCGGCACCGGCTACCGGCGGACCTGGACCTGGAACGTCGCGATGCTGCTCGCCATCCTGGGCGGCGCCCTGACGTTCGGGTTGGCCGGCAGCTTCGCGGCGTTCCTGCTGCTGCGCATCCCCATGGGGATCAGCCGGGGCGGTTCCGAGCCGGTCAACGTGGCGCTGGTGAGCGAGTGGTGGCCCAAGGAGCACCGCGGCTTCGCCGTCGGCGTGCACCACACCGGATTTCCGCTCGGCCAGTTCCTCACCGGCGCCCTCATCGCCGCCGTCCTCGGGTTCGCCGGCTGGCGTGAGGCCTTCCTGCTCATCCCACTCCTGGGCATCCCCATCATCGTGGCGCAGGCGATCATCGGTACCAGACGCAACCAGGCGAAGGTCTACGACTGGATCGACCGCAGCGGCCTCACCCGTCCGCTGCCCGAGCTGTCCACCCGGCTGCCGGGCAGCATGCTCGCCCCGGTCAAGCAGGCGCTGAGCAACGCCAACGTGCGGTGGTCCGTCGTGTTGATCTTCCTGTTCCTGTGGGCCGAGGCGGGTGCGGTGACGTTCCTCGCCGTGCAGCTCACCCAGCAGGGCATGGGATTCGGCGAAGCCGCCTTCCTGTCGGGAGTCTCGGGGCTGACAGGGTGGCTCGGCCAGGTGGTCTGGGGTACGTGGTCGGATCACGCCGGCCGCAAGTTCGCCATCCGCTTCCTGGTGATCGGGTGGGCGCTGACCCTGCTGGCCATGATCTTCATCACCAGCGCGGCGACCGCGTGGATCATCCTGCTCGCGTGGGGGTTGTTCCGCAACGCGCCGTT
This sequence comes from Nonomuraea terrae, assembly GCF_044465245.1. NCBI lineage: Bacteria > Bacillati > Actinomycetota > Actinomycetes > Streptosporangiales > Streptosporangiaceae > Nonomuraea > Nonomuraea terrae. The sequence continues at coordinate 266,208 of NZ_JBITLL010000006.1, forward strand.
CCCCGTCACGTACGCGTTGCTCATCGACTCGGTGCCGAGAGCGGCCGGCACGGCGATGGGCATCATGATCGGCATCGCTCTTGGGGTGTCCGGCGTCCTCGCGGCGGCGGCGTCAGGCTGGATCATCGACCAGTACGGCTTCACCATCCACTACATCGTGCTCGCCGCGATCTGCCTCCTCGGCCTGTTCCCCCTGTCCCGGATGACCGAGACCGTGGGGAAACACGCACCGGCGGCCGAGCAACAGACCTGACACCGGCCCGAATCCTGCGACAGCCCGGGGTGCGCAAGCACCTTCACCAGGCCGGCCGCCTTCCGGCTCAGCCCGGGAAGGCCGGGTCGCGGAAGAGGAAGTAGCCCAGGTGGTCCGCGTGCAGGTGCTGATGGAACCGCGCGGCCTTCGCCTGGGCGGTCTTGTCGGCGGTGACGGCCGTCAGCACGACGTACCTCTTGGTCGCGCCCGACCGGATCCTGCCGTAGACGTACGTGTCGAGCACCTTGTCGCGGCGCCACTTCACGGCCCGGGAGGAGTGCGCCAGATGCGTGGCCGTGGCCTTGGCGTCCTTCACCGTGGGAAAGGACATGATGACCTGGACCGCGGTGAGATGCCCCTTGTAGGCCGAGTAAGCCAGCTGCACGGCCCGCTCACATCTGTTCTCGGCCAGCACACCCTGCCTGTCGACCGGGGCGCAGGAGTCGTAGGTCCAGCCGCCCGCCCTCTCCGCCGTGAACGCGACGTCGCCCAGGCGGTAGTTCCAGTCGCCGAACTCGTCGTCGTCGATCGGTGAGCCGCGCGTTCCGTTCGCGCCGGGGCTCGGCTCGGCGGGCTCGGGGGTGGGCTCCCGCAGGGTCACAGCGGTGTTCGGCTCGGAAGGGTTCAGGTACTTGTAGACGCTGAACGTGAGGCCGCCCGGCAAGAGCACCGCCAGGATCGCGACCAGGGTGCCGGCCACACCGGGGTAGTCCCGCGCGCCGGACTGCCGAGGCTGTTCCATACCGCAATTGTGCAGCAGTTCAACACCTTGCGCCCCATCTGCCCCAAAAGCGACAGAAGTGGCGACTCATAGCGGGGAACCGTGGTCATCGGGACGGCAGCGAGAACGACCGACTCAGTCTCTTCCGTCTCTACGCTGTCCCGGTGATCGTCGAACAGCGCGTCTACTTCTTGATCCAGTCAGATGAGCTGGCGCCGGATCAGATCACCCGGCATCTGGGCGTCCAGCCGACTCGAACCGAGGTGAAAGAATCACGGCGTGGCGGCCGAAGTGGGCGCCTACTACCGCCACGGCACGAATGGATGACCGACTCCGGCCTTCCAGAGAACGCCTCACTCGGCGAACAACTGGAAGCCGTCATGAACCGTCTGGCCGGCGCCTGGGATCGGATAGGGGAGTTGACCGCCCGTAACGCGGACGCCACGTTGGTGATGCTCCGGTCGTTCGAGCCGGGACCAGGATCCAGCCCTCTCGGGCTCGTTCTCGATGAAGCAGCCTTCGGCCTCCTCCACAGGTCCGGAGCCCGCCTGTGGATTGATGAGTACGACTGCGAGATATCGGGCTGACGGCCCGGCAATCAGCAAACGAGAATTCGCCCGAGCCGGATTCCCGCACGCTGCAATTCGAACCGACAGCACAGGTGCTCAATCCGGCGTGGAACGATCCATAGGCGAGTTTCGCTGCAGGGTGAAAGCATCGTCGGACGATCCGGAAGGTGGAATGACGTGAGTGAGTTCGCGGTTCGGCCGAACGAGACGACGGTGCCGTTGATGCCGTGCGCGTCGGTGGAGGAGACCTTGGCGTTCTATGAGGCGCTGGGGTTCCAGGCGACCTACGAACAGCGCAAGCCTTATGTCTATCTGGCGCTGCGGTGGAGCGGATTCGAGCTGCATTTCGGCCCGGCGCCCAAGGGGCTCGATCCGGTCCGGGAGGAGTCCGGAGGCTGCCTGGTCATGGTCGACGCCGTGGCGCCGTACCACGCGGCGTTCGTCGCGGCGATGCGGCGGGCCCACGGCAAGGTGCTCAGTTCGGGCCTGCCGCGGATCACCCGCTACCGGCCGGGCGCGTCCCGGTTCACGCTGGTCGATCCGTCCGGGAACTCGATCACGTTCATCCAGCGCGACGAGCCTGCCGAACTGGAGTACGGCGGCTCGAAGAAGCTGACAGGCCTGGCCAGGGCGCTCGACAACGCCCGGATTCTGCGCGAGTTCAAGAATGACGACCTGCAGGCTTTCCGCGCGCTCAAGTCGGCGGTGCGCAGGCATGGCGCGGGCGCCCCGGTGGTCGAGCGGGCCATCGCCCTGTGCCACCTCATCGACCTGGCCATGGTCCTCGGCGAGCCCACCGATCCATGGGCCGCCGATCTGCGTGGTCTGGACCTCACCACCAGCGACAGGCAGCGCATCGAGTCAGAGCTCGGGCATCTCGCCGGGCTCCAGGAGTGGCTGCCCTGAAGAGGGAGGGCGCCGTCGTGGATCGCCGAGGACGAGCCCGGACCACCGGCTCCTACGCGCGCCACCAGGAGCGCTGACCGTAGTTGCTCCAGTCGTAGTGACCCACGCGGCCCTCGCCGATACGGAACTTGTAGCCGTCGAACCCGCCGCGGGCGCTGTAGCTGAACCGGAACTTACCGTGCCCGCCGGTCACCAGACGGCGGCCCTGGTGCCAGCCGCGGTCGTCGTGGTACCAGAAGTCCACGTAGGTGTTCTCACGGTCACGGTCACGGTCCCACACGTCCACGTCGAAGTAGTAGCGGCCGTTCGCGGCGTAGTAGAAGCCCTTGTAGTACGAACGGTGACCGCTCGACTCCCCCCGGCCGTAACCGGAGTAGCCCTCGAACCAGTGCTTGCTGAACGACGCCTGAGCGACCGACGCGGTCGTGGCGGTGGCCGCCTGGGCCGGGGCGGCGGCCGCACCGGCCACCACGGCGCCGGCCAGAACCGTACCGGCGAGAAGGCTACGAAGCTTCGACATGACATCCATCCCTGGCTGTGAGGAGAACCTCCGGAGCGATCTCTCCGGACGACCCTCAATCTAGGCAGCCGCGACCTGGCGTTCTGCGTACAAACGCACACAACAGCGCGAGCGTGCACAACGACACACACTGCGCCGGTCGGCTCGGCCGAGCGCCCTCAGCGGCTCGTGAGCGTGGGCAGCGCGAGCATCGAGACTTTCGACGCTGAGGGTCGCAAGCGTTCACAAGTGTTGGGATCCCCTACGCTCACCGCCACCATGTCCACAACCATTCCGCGAACTGGGAGTTTTCATGACGAAGCGCCTTTACGCGGCCGCCGCAGCCGTGCTGATCGTCACGGCGCTCGCGGGCGGGTGCGGACGCTCCTCCTCGGGGACGAGCGCGACCCAGGGCGCCGCGGCAGCCGAGGGCAAGACCGCCAAGGATCTCGTGCCCGCTGACGTACGCGATCGGGGCGTGCTCCGGCTGGCGACCGCCGAGGGCTACCCGCCGATGGAGATGTACAAGGAGGGCACCCAGGAGCTCACCGGCGTGGATCCCGACCTCGGCGCGGCCATCGCCGCGAAGCTCGGGCTGAAGTCGACCATCACCAACGCGGCCTTCGACGGGCTCATCCCCGGCCTGCAGAGCGACCGGTGGGACATCGTGCTCTCCTCCATGAGCGACACCGAGGAGCGCCGGGCCGCCGTCGACTTCGTCGACTACTTCAACGCGGGCGGGGCCGTCATGGTGAAGAAGGGCAACCCGGAGGGCGTCAAGGACCTCGCCGATTTGTGCGGCCGTACCGTCGTGCTCGCCAAGGGCAGCTCCAACCTGGCCATCGGCGAGAAGCAGAACGACAAGTGCGACAAGAAAATGACGATCATGCAGAGCGAGGACGCCCCCACCGGCCTGCTCAGCATCGACTCCGGCCGCGCGGCCGCCACCATCGTCGACTCCCCGGTGGCCGCCATGTACGCCGAGGAGACCGGCAAGTACGAGGTGCTGCCCGGCCAGTACGACGCCGGCCCGTGGGGCATCGCCATCGACCGGCGCGACACGGCCCTGCGTGACGCGGTGGCCAAGGCCATGCAGGAGCTGATCGCCGACGGCGGCTACCAGAAGATCCTCGACACGTACGGCGTGGCGGCCAATGCCGTGCCCGAGGTGATGGTGAACACCAAGCCGTGGAAGTGACCGAACTGCCCGTGGACGCGGTACGGCCGCCGCGCCCCGGACGCTGGCTGGCGGCGGCCGTGGCCGGGCTGTTCCTGGTCTGGCTGGCCTACACGATCATCGTCAACCCGAACCTGCACTGGGACGTGATCGTCGCCTTCCTCGGCGACGGCAGGATCCTCGGCGGGCTGTGGGTCACCATCCAGCTCACCGTGCTGTCGATGGCGATCGGCCTGGCCCTCGGTGTGCTGACGGCGGTGATGCAGCAGTCGGGCGACCCGGTGCTGCGCGGGGCCGCCGCGCTGTACACGTGGTTCTTCCGTGGCACGCCGCTGCTGGTCCAGCTGATCTTCTGGTTCAACATCGGACTGGTCTTCCCCACGATCGCGATCGGGGTGCCGTTCGGCGGTCCGAAACTGGTCGAGTGGCAGGCGAACGAGCTGGTCACGCCGTTCACCGCGGCGCTGCTCGGGCTGGCCATCAACGAGGGCGCGTACATGGCGGAGATCGTCAGGGCGGGCATCCGCTCGGTCGACCCCGGCCAGCGGGAGGCGGCGGAGGCCCTCGGCATGTCCCACGGCCAGGTGCTGCGCAGGGTGGTGCTGCCCCAGGCGATGCGGGTGATCGTGCCGCCGACCGGCAACCAGTTCATCTCCATGCTGAAGACGACGTCGATGGTGTCGGTCATCGCGGGAGCCGAGCTGCTGACCGTGGCACAGCGCATCTACCTGGGCAACTTCGAGGTCATCGCGCTGCTGGTGGTCGCGTCGATCTGGTACGTCGTGCTCACCACGATCGCCAGCGTCGGCCAGCACTTCATCGAACGGCGGTTCGAGCGCGGCCACGGCACGCTGCCCGCCAGGGTGCGCCGCAACCTGCGGCCGTTCGCCGGAGGTGGGGTCTAGTGGACCGTCCCATGGTGGAGATCCGCTCGGTGCGCAAGCGCTTCGGCGCGCTGGAGGTGCTGAAGGGCGTGAGCCTCGACGTGCCGGAAGGCGGCGTGGTCTGCGTGGTGGGGCCGTCGGGGTCGGGCAAGTCCACCCTGCTGCGCTGCGTCAACCGGCTTGAGACGATCGACGCCGGCCGGATCAGGGTGGACGGCGAGCTGATCGGATTCGAGGAGCGCGACGGCAGGCTGCACCACCTTCCCCCGGCGAGGCTGAACCGGCAGCGCCAGAACATCGGCATGGTCTTCCAGCGGTTCCACCTCTTCCCGCACCGCACGGCGTTGGAGAACGTCATGGAGGGGCCGCTGGTCGTCGGCGGGGTTCCCAGGGAGCAGGCGCGGCGGCAGGCCGAGGAGCTGCTCGACCGGGTCGGGATGTCCGACCGGGCCGGCCACTACCCCGCGCAGCTCTCCGGCGGCCAGCAGCAGCGGGTGGCGATCGCCCGCAGCCTGGCCATGCGCCCCAAGGTGATGTTGTTCGACGAACCGACCAGCGCGCTCGACCCCGAGCTGGTGCAGGAGGTGCTGGCGGTGATGCGCGACCTGGCGGCCAGCGGGATGACCATGATGGTGGTGACGCACGAGATGGGCTTCGCCCGCGAGGTGGGCGACCACCTGGTCTTCATCGACGACGGCGTGATCGTCGAGCAGGGCGACCCGCGTGAGGTGCTCGCGGACCCCCGCAACGAGCGCTTCCGCGCGTTCCTGGGACGGGTGCTGTGAGACTCGACCTGCTGATCCGTGGCGCGCTGCTGGTCGACGGCACGGGCGCGCCCCCGCGGACCGCCGACGTGGGCGTGGCCGGGGGGCGGCTGGCCGTGCTGCCCGCCGCATCGGGCGCGGACGCCCGCGAGACCCTGGACGCGGCCGGGCTGGCCGTCGCCCCCGGGTTCATCGACGTGCACACCCACTCCGACGGGATCGCGCTGCTCGGCGGCGACCGGGAGCTGGTGCGGGCCCCGGTGCTGGCCGGGGTGACGGCCGAGATCTGCGGCAACTGCGGCTCCGGGTTGTTCCCGGCGCTTCCCGGACGGGTGCCGGAGCTGCGCGCCGAGGCGTCCGTCGGCTTCGGCGGCGACGTCGGTTTCTGGGAGGACTTCGCCGGGTTCGCGGCGGCGCACGCCGCCGTGCCGCGCGCCAACCACCTCGCCTCTCTCGTGGGGCACGGCACCCTGCGCGCCGGGGTGCTGGGGTCCGTGGACCGTCCCGCGACCCCAGCCGAGCTGGCGACGATGTGCTCGCTGCTCGACCGGTCGCTCGCCCAGGGGGCCGCGGGCCTGTCGACCGGGCTGATCTACACGCCCGGCACCTACGCGGACACCGACGAGGTGGTCGCGCTGGCCAGGGTCGCGGCCCGGCACGGCAAGCCGTACGTCACCCACCTGCGCGACGAGATGTCACGGGTGGAGGAGGCCCTGGAGGAGGCCGTCGAGATCGCCCGCCGGAGCGGCGCGGCCCTGCACGTCTCGCACCACAAGACCGCCGGCAAGTACGCCTGGGGCCGCACCGAGCGGACCCTGCCCAGGCTGGCCCGGCTGCGCGCCGAGGGCTTCGACGTGACCTGCGACGTCTACCCCTACACGGCGGCCAGCACGCACCTGTCCGCGATGCTGCCGCCCTGGGCGTCCGACGGCGGCACCGCCGCGCTCACCGCGCGGCTGGCCGACCCCGGGCAGCGCGACCGGATGCGGGCCGCGATCGCCGAGGGCGTGCCCGGCTGGGAGAACACCGTGGGCAACGGCGGCTGGGACCGCATCGCCATCGCCCGCGCCCCCCGCCATCCGCACACCGAGGGCCGTACGGTCGCCGAACTCGCCTCCGCGCACGGCCGCGACCCCTTCGACGTGGCCGCCGACCTGCTGCTGGCCGAGCGCGGCGAGGTCATGATCATCAGCCACTCGATGGTGGAGGACGACGTGCGCCGGGTGCTGGCGGCGCCGTACGCGATGATCGGCTCCGACGGCGTGCCCAAGCCGGGCGGGCGCCCCCATCCGCGCTGGGCCGGCACGTTCCCTCGCGTGCTGGGCCGCTACACCAGGGACCTCGGGCTGCTCGACCTGGCGACGGCGGTGCGGAAGATGACGGGCCTGGCGGCGGAGCGGTTCGGGCTGGCCGGGCGCGGGACGATCGTGGACGGGGCGCACGCCGACCTGGTGGTGTTCGACCCGGCCACGGTGGGCGACGGCGCGACCTTCGCCGAGCCGCTGCTGCCGCCGAAGGGCGTGCACACCGTGGTGGTGGCCGGCCAGGTCGTGGTACGGCAGGGCGAGGAGACGGCCGCGCGGCCGGGAAAGGTCCTGACGCCATGATGATCGCGGTATCGGTGCCCGGCGAGATCGCGGTCGCCGACGACGTCGAGCTGCCGCTCGCCAGCGTCGGCAAGCTGCCGCTGCTGGCGACGGTGGCACGGGCCATCTGCTCCGGCACGCTCGACCCCGCCGAGCCGGTCGAGCTGCGCGACGAGAACCACGTGGGCGGGTCGGGGCTGCTGCGAGCCCTGTCGGGACGCCGGTGGCCGGTCGCCGACCTGGCCCTGCTGACCGCCGCGGTGAGCGACAACATCGCCACCAACGCGCTGCTGCGCCGCGTCGGCCTCGACCGGGTCGCCGAGGAGTCGCGGGCGCTGGGCCTGCACCGCACCCGCGTCCTCGACCGCATCCGCGAGCCGCGCCTGCCTTCGGACCCGCCCGCCTTCGCCGTCGGCACGGCCGGCGAACTGGCCAGATTCGCCGCCGCGCTCGACGGGCGGGCGGAGTGGACCCGGCTGATGCTCGGCTGGCTGGCGCACAACACCGACCGCGCCCTGGTCCCCGCCCTCCTGCCGCACGACCCCGAGGACCGCCGGTTCGCGGCGACGGTGCCGCCCGGCACGGTGTGGGTGGCCAACAAGACGGGCACCGACGACGGCGTACGCGCCGACGTGGGAGTGATGGTCGGCGACCGGCGCATCGGCTATGCCGTCCTCGCGTCCGGGCCGCCGGGAAGCGACCACGAGCTGGTCACCCGCGTGCGCGAGGCCGGTCTCGGCATCGGCCGCCTCGTCGGCGCCGTGCCGGCCGAGCCCCGCGCCTCCTAGCGTGCTCCCTGTCGGGGCCGCGCACCCACCTGCGGTGCGGCCTCAACCGGTGGCGCCGCGCAGGCGGCCGGCGGCGTCGAGGAGGTAGTCGAGGAACGACCGCAGGGCCGGGTTCGGGTTGGTCGGCCGTACGGCGGCGCCGATCCGGCGGTACAGCCGAGGGCCCTCCACGCGGCACACCTGCACGCCGGTGGCCCCATGAACGCCGAGGCTCGGCACCAGGGCGACGCCGAGCCCCGCCCTGACGAGGCCGAGGGTCACCTCGTAGTGGTCGCTGCGGCAGCGGATCCGCGGGCTGAACCCCTCCAGCGCGCTGGCCCGTTCCAGCACCGAGACGGGGGTGTCGGTGCCATAAGTGGTGATCCACGGCTCATCGGCCAGCTCCGCCAGCCGTACCCTGGCGTTCCGGCCGGCGGGGTGTCCCGGGGGCAGCACCAGGAGCTGCGGCTCCTCCAGCAGGGAGGTGATCTCCACTCCCTCCGGAGGCCGCCACGGATCCAGGGCGTGCTCGAACACCACGAGGACGTCGAGGGCGCCGCGTTCCAGGTCGGGCATCAGCTCGTGCGGCTGCCCCTCCACCAGGTCGAGGTCGACGGCGGGGTGGCGGGCCGCGAACGCCGACAGCGCCAGCGGCAGCAGCCGGTATCCCGACGAGGCGAAGAAGCCGATCCTGAGCTGACCGGCATCAGCCCTGGCCTGGGCCAGCAGGTCCTTCTCCGCGGCTTCGATGAGGTCGAGCACCTCCTGCGCCCGGGTGGCGAGCCGCCGGCCGGCCGCGGTGAGCCGCAGGCTCTGCGCCCCCCGCTCGACCAGGCCCACCCCGGCCTCCTCCTCCAGCCGGGACAGCTGGTGCGAGACGGCGGACGGCGATAGCCGCAACGTCCGTGCGGCTCCCGCGATGCTCCCCGTCCTGAAGACCTCCCTGAGCACCCGAAGGCGGTGACTGCTCAACACGGCGTCCAGTATCCCGCCCGGCTGCTGAACGCCTTGGCGCTGGACTCCCGGCAATTTGCGATGGAGGGGATTGTCGATGGAGTTCGCCTCGGGTGAGCGGCAGTGGCGGAACCTGTTGGGCACGCTCAGGGACGTGGTCCGGCAGGAGTTGGTCACCCGCCAGTTGGAGCCGTATCTTGCCGGCGAGCCGGCGCGCGTTCTGGATGTGGGGTGTGGGCAGGGCACCCAGGCCCTTCAGGTGGCGAGGCGCGGGCATCGGGTCACGGCGTTGGATTCCTCTCAGGAATTGCTGGACCAACTGACGGCCGCGCTGACGCCTGATCTTGCTGTCGAGGTGGTGCACGGCTCGGCTGATGAGCTGCCCGCCGGCCCCTTCGACGTGGTCTTGTGTCATGGCGTGCTGATGTACTTCGAGGATCCGGCCCCGGTCCTGCGGGCGATCGCAGCGGTGGTCAGGCCAGGCGGCCTGGTCTCTCTCCTGGTTCGCAACGGCGACGCGCTGGCGTTGCGGCCAGGTCTGCGCGGGGATTGGACGATCGCGCAGCGGGCCTTCGATGAAATGTCCTACGGCAATCGGATAGGGGTCACGGCGCGGGCAGATCGACGTGCTGACCTGTGGTCGGCGCTGGCTGAGCACGGACTGTCGGTCGAGGACTGGTACGGAGTCCGTGTGTTCACCGACCAAGCGCCCGATGACGCGCCCGTCCCGGAGGATCTTCAGGATCTGCTTGCCTGTGAGGAGCGCGCGGGCCGTACAGATCCCTACCGGCAGGTTGCCGCTTTGACGCATCTGATCGTGCGTCGAGACCGGTGAGCGGTCGGACCGGAGCGGCTTGGTGGCGGTGTGGTCGGTTCTTGGTCCGGTACGGAGGCCGAGGAGCCTGAGAGACCACGAAGTCCTCGGCGGCCGATCGGCTCAGCGGAAGCATCACGCAAGGACCTCTCCTCCTGACCACCACTCTTGCGGAATGGCCCTCGGCGTGACATCAGGTGTCGCCTCTGTTACGTGATCTACCTGGTCCCCTGGACGGCAGTCCAACGGGCGGGTCGTGGCGCGCGCGGGCGGCGTGCTGGTGGGCGCGCACCACGGTGGAGCCCATGCCCACTGTCCGGTCCACGCCCCCGGCCTGGTCACACCGGGCCCGCAGCTCATTCAGGAGCTTGGCCCACATCCCCTCCATCGACCGACGGCGAAGCCGATCGGAGGCAGTCTCCAGCTCCCGTAACGCGCCCTGGCCCGGCTGGTCGCCGCGGTGCAGGCCCGCCCGTCCGCCGACCCTTGCGGCATGACGCGACCGCACCTATCGTACCGATGTATCAAGTCGATATATCGGGCTGACGGTTCGCCGGGGCCCGGCTGACGCGGGAGTTGCGATGAGGCGGATCGACTACGACACGGAGCAGTACCAGGACTACGCGCGGGGCCGTGCGCTTGACGAGCAGCAGCTGCAGGTATGGATCAGCGCCTTCGGAGCGGTGCTGCCCGAGCGGCGTCCGCTGGCGGGGCTGGACGTCGGCTCGGGCACCGGCAGGTTCACCCCCGCGCTGGCGCGAGCGTTCGGGCCGGTCACCGGCGTAGAGCCGTCGGTCCGCATGCGTGAGACAGCGCAGGCGCAGTCCCCGCATCCCGATGTGCGGTATCTGGCAGGCTCCGCCGAGGACATGCCAGTGCCGTCCGGCAGCGCCGACTACGCACTCATGTTCTTGTCCTGGCATCACGTCCAGGACAAGCCGCGGGCGGCCAGGGAGCTGGCCAGGGTGCTCAGGCCCGGCGGGCGGCTGCTCCTGCGCGCGAACTTCAGCGACCACCATCCCCGGCCGTGGTGGCTGGAGCACTTCCCCCGCGGCTTCGAGGCGGACGCCCAGTTGTTTCAGCCGTTGCACGAGGTCATCGCGATGTTCACGTCGGACGGCTGGCGCGTTGCCGGCTTCGGCACGGTTACCGAGCCGTCCTCCGGCACCTGCGGTGACATGCTCGAACGGCTGCGCCTGCGCACCCTTTCGTTCTTCGCCCAGCTCAGTCCCGACGAGCTGGAAGCCGGCTTTCGCAACCTGGAGCAGGCCGTCGCCGCAGATCCCGACGCGCCGGCGCCGGTCTTCTCCGAGCCGTTGCTCACCCTCGAACGGCCCTGGTAATGCCAACAGCACGTCGTTGACCTGCTCAAGCCTGCGATCCCACGCAGTGGCCGCTGATCGCGACGCGCCGGCCACCCGCCAAGCCAGACAGACTGCACCGGGTTCGTGCACGCCGCGTCACGGCGGAGGAATCACACGATCAGGTCACGCACACGACCAGGTGATCCCGCATCGGCTACCGTCACCGTCATGCCCCTCGCCTTGATACCCAGCCCTTCCGAGGGGGTCTGGCATCTCGGATTCATCCCGATCCGGGCCTACGCATTGTGCTTCATCCTCGGAATCGTCGTCGGCGCCTGGCTGAGCGACCGCCGCTGGCGCGCCCGCGGCGGCGAGAAGGGCACCATCAGCGACATTGCGGTCCCCGCAGTGATCTTCGGCCTGATCGGCGCTCGCCTGTACCACGTCATCACCGACTGGCAGACCTACTTCGGCCCGCGCGCGATCAAGGAGCCGTACCAGGCGCTGTTCATCTGGGAAGGCGGGCTCAGCATCTGGGGCGCGGTCGCCCTGGGAGGCGTGGGGGTGTGGCTGGCCTGCCGCCGCCGGGGGCTGTCCCTCGGCGCCGTGGCCGACACGGTCGCGCCCGGCATCGCGTTCGGGCAGGCGATCGCCCGCTGGGGCAACTGGTTCAACCAGGAGCTGTACGGCAGTCCGACCACGTTGCCGTGGGGCCTGGAGATCGACCAGGCGCACGGCGGCGAGCCGGGCGTGCTCTACCACCCGACGTTCCTGTACGAGTCGCTGTGGGACGCGGCGCTCGGCCTCGGGCTGATCCTGGCCGGCAGGCGGTTCACGCTGCGCCACGGCCGCCTGTTCGCCCTCTACGTCGCCGGCTACACGTTCGGGCGATTCTGGATCGAAGGGCTGCGGATCGACCCGGTCGGCGGGGTGGACCACGCGGTGACGTTCCTCGATCTGCGGATCAACCAGTGGACCTCGATCGTGTTGTTCGTCGGCGCGCTGGTCTACCTCTGGGTGACTCGTCACAAGGACGCGGAAGAGATCGTGGTCCCGGCCTCGCACAAGCAGGACGGCGGGGAGGCCGCCGGGCCGGCGCATCCGGCCGACCAGGCCGACGCGGAGAAGGACACCCGCCGAGCTCCAGGAGGTTCTTGACCCGCGGAGCCCGGTGTGCCAGCTGGGTCCAGTCACGAGGCTGCGCCGTCCATGCCGTGAACGCGAGCACTGCCGCGTCACTGCTCCGCCTGGAACAGCTCCATCTGGCCTTCGCAGTCCCGCCACTTCGCCACGCCTGTGATCCTCAACGGCCGGCGCGGAGCGACGCCCAGCTTGGACGCGCAGTCCGGGCCCAAACCCAGAGCTTGGGAGCCCGGTGTGCGCAGCTTGTGCTTGCAGGCCGCGCACCGGGTGAGGTGCTCGCGGGTGGAGGGGACACCGAGATCGAGAGGGAATTCGTCCATCAACCAGCAGGCTAACGCCGGACATGTCTGCTCCCTCTGCAGTTCAAGAAGCCGGAACGGCTCGTTACCGGAACAACCGCTCGGGTATCGGGGCGCGGACGGATCGACCACAAGGGGGCAACACATGATCCGGACGCTGCACAAGATGGGGATACGGGCCGAGCACGCGTACGCCGCCGGGATCGCATCCATCGGTTTGACCGTCGCCTCGTGGGCGGCGTCATGGTTCACCGAGAACACCGCCAGGGCGGACCGGTGGGGCATCTTCGTCGGCGAGTGGGCGCCCACGTTCTTCGCGCTCGGTCTGGCGCTCCGCATGGAAGAAACCCACCAAGCTCCCGGAGAGGAGGAGGTAGGGCCGCAGCGGGAGCGGCTGGGGCAGTACGCCGACGTTCGCCGGTAGCCGGCCAGGCCGCGCGCCCCTTCCGCTGCGCGCGGCCTACCGGGCGGCCCACAGCTCAGCTGATCTTCAAGCGCCATGGCCTCGACCCGCGCTGGTGACAGTCGACCGGCCCGCTGCCCGTTCTCACTCGTCTGCGGTCTTACGGCCGGCCACGAGCACGGACGAGAGGGCGACTCCGAGACACATGGACAGCACGATGCCGAGCAGGAGGTTGTGCATGGTGACACCCAGTCCCATGCCGATCGCGATGCCCGGCCACATGCCGACTGTGCGATTGGGCGAGTTCTTGCCGTTCGTCATGCTTCGATCTTCGTGCAGGAGCGCGTAGCGGCGTAGACGTCGCAGTCATGAGTACGACATGACAGCTGTCACACGCGGCGGGACGTACCAGGCCACCCGGAGCTCGATCCCGGAACCCACGGAGCAGAAGATCGATCTGGCGCCGTTCGGAGCAGGTCAGGACAGAACACGCCTACCACTGGCAGACGAGGAAATCCGGCCCGGCACAGAGGCTTCTCCCCTGTTTGACGAGCCGGACGGTGAGGCGAGGGCCGCCGGAGCTACCCTTCCGAGTGGGCCGTGAGCCGGTCCATCGCCTCCTGCCTCGGCAGGCTCACGCCACGCCGGTACGCCTCCAGGTAACCCTCGTCGCCGAGCTGCCCAGCCAGGACGGGCACCAGCCGGCACAGATCGGGGTCGCCCTCGTCGAAGACGCCCCTGAGCACCTGGCTCATCCCGAGCGCCGTCGCGGCCCCCGCCGGGTCGCCTTCCAGCCCGAGCAGCCTGGCCAACAGCTCCGCGCCCCGGGCCATGGCGTTGGCGTTGGTGTGCCCGAGCACGCCGCGCATCGCGCGGGGCAGCAGCTCGCGCGCCCGCTCCGCGGCCCCTTCGGTCACGAGGACGGCCATCCGGGAGGACACGATCACGTCGCTGTTCAGCTCGGGCGGGCCGGGTAGCCGGTGGATGACCGTCTCGAGCTCGTCCACGACCTGATGGGCCAGTTCCAGGTCGCCGGCATGGCGGTGCACCTCGGCGAGCGGGAACAGCATGCTGGCTTCCAGCCTCCGGTGACCGTGTTCGCGACCCTGACGCCGCGCGGCGTGGATGTCGTGCAGTGCGCCGTCCAGGTCGCCACCGCGCATTCGGTTCTGGGCGAGATGCGACTTGGTCATGAAGAGGTGTTCCTCGGTGCCGAGCTCGGAGGCGATCGCGACGGCGCGCTCGCAGGCCGCGACCGCACGTTCGTGCTCGCCGCGCAGGCCGTGGACGCGGCTCTGCCGTACCAGGCTCATCATCAGCCCCCACCGGTCGCCGACCTGCTGGAACAGGCGCAGTGCCTCTTCCCTGTGGCGGGCGCCGGTCTCCTGGTCGCCCTGTTCCGTGAGGAGGAAGTCGTAGGCCCAGTGGGCGCTGGCGCGCACCCAGGGGTCGGGCGAGTCCAGCGCCTCCAGGTCCCGGGCGTCCAGGGTGGTGAGCTTGGAGATGCGGAGCAACGGCAGCGCGTTGTGGACCTTCGTCACCCCGGGACGGCGGAGGTTCTCACGGACCTCCTGCCCGCCTCCCCTGCCCGACGTCGACCGCACCACCTCGAAGGCAGTGCGCGCGTCGGCCGGCAGCATGTCTCCGAGCGACAGCACCTCGCTCAGAAAGGCGTCGGACTGGGTGGACATCCCGCGCATGCCCCAGTACCAGATCATGGACCTGACGAGCCGGGCGGCCGTGTCCGCGTCGCCCGCCTCGATGGCGCCCCGCAGCACGGCCACCAGGTTGTCGTGCTCGGCGTCGAAGACCTCGACGGCGCGCAGCTGGTCCCTGGTACGCAGCAGCGGCTCGTTCTCCTCGGCCAACGCCAGGAAGTACGCGCGGAAGCGGTCGGCGATCGGCTCCGCGAGTTCGGCCGCCGCGTAGGCGCGAATGGTCTCCAGCATCCGGTATCTGTCACCGACCTGCTGGATCATGGACTTCTCGACCAGTGCTCCCGCGACATACACCATGTCGTCGGCGGTGAGGGACGCGTCAGAGCAGATCACCTCGAGCGCGGCCAGGTCGGCTCCGCCCGGGAAGGCGGCCAGCCGGGCGGCCAGCACCCGCTCGGGCTCCTCCAGCAGGTCCCAGCTCCACTCCACCATCGCGAGCAGCGTGCGCTGGCGCGGCAGCGCGGTCCTGCTCCCCGAGGTGAGCAGGCGGAAACGGTCATCCAGCCGCCGGGCGATCTGCGCCACACTCATCGCCCGCAGCTTGGCCGCGGCCAGTTCGAGCGCCAGCGGCATGCCGTCCAACCGGCGGCAGATCTCCACCGCGGGCTCCAGCGTCGTCCGGTCGAGCGCGAACCCCTGGCGCACGCCGGCAGCCCGCTCGACGAACAGCCGCACGGCGGCTGACTCAGCGGCCTCGGCCAGGTCCGCGTCCTGCACGGGCAGGTCGAGCGGGCCGAGGTGGAACAAGGCCTCGCCGGTGATCGCCAGGGCCTCCCTGCTGGTGGCCAGGACGCGCAGCTGCGGAAGCCGGACGAGCAGCTGCTCGACAAGCTGGGCGGCCGCCTCCACCAGGTGCTCGCAGTTGTCCAGCACCAGTACGGCGGGGCCGACGTCGAGCTGGGCGGCCAGCCGCGCGGGGGCAGGAGCCTGCGGCTTGAACCCGCCCTCGAACAGGCCGCCGCAGGCGCTGAGCACCGCGTCCGCGATCTGGTCCGGCTGGGTGACCCCGGCGAGCGAGACGAACCAGGTCCGTTCCTCGACGTGGTCCGCGGCCTGCAACGCCAGCCTGGTCTTGCCCGCGCCTCCAGGTCCGACGATCGTCACCAGCCGCGCGCCGGCCATCAGCCGGGCGAGCTCGCCGAGTTCGCGCTCCCGGCCGACGAAGCTGGTCAGCCTGGCCGGGAGCCGGCTGGGCGTGGCCTGCGGCCGTACGGAGGGCCGGTTGAGCTCCCCACGGAGGAGGGCGAGGTGGACCGCGCGGAGCTCGGGCGAGGGATCCATGCCCAGCTCGTCGCCGAGCTTGCCGCGGACCTCCTCGTACACGGCCAGCGCCTCTGACTGGCGTCCGGCAGCCGACAGGGCCCGGATCCGCAGTTCGGCCAGCCGCTCGCTCAGCGGGCGGGCGACGGCCGCGGAGCCCAGGTCGGCGAGCACCTCGGCGTGGCGGCCGAGCCGTACCTCCGCGTCGAAGAAGTCCTCGGCGACGGTGGCGCGCGACTCGTCCAACCGGGCCGCGACGTTGGGCGCGAACGAGGCCTCCAGCACGTCCGCCAGCGCGGCGCCCCGCCATTGCCCCAGGGCGGCGCGGAGCAAGGAGGAGGCTTCACGCGGCCTGCCGGCCGCGAGCTCCCGCCTGGCCTGCCCGGCAAGCTGCTCGAATCGGTGCGCGTCCACGTCCTCGGGGCTCAACGGCAGCCGGTAGCCGCCGGCCACCAGCTCCACGGACTCCGGCCCGCCCAGCGTCCTGCGCAACCGGGAGACCAGGCCATGCAGCGCGTTGACGACTCCGGCGGGGGGCTCCTCACCCCAGATGCCGTCGATCAGAGAGTCGGCCGACACCGGACGGCCGGCCTCCAGCGCGAGCCGCGCCAGCAGCATCCGCAGGCGCGCACCGGGGATGTCGATCGGGGAGCCGTCGTCAAAGGTGGCTTCGACCGGACCGAGGAGGAAGATCTGCACCGAGCCAGCTTCCCATCCGCGCCTGCCGAACGGTCACCGGAGCCCGGCCATGCCCGCTGCGCCGGCGGCCTGGCCGTGCAGTCCCGCTCGTGATCTGCCGTGCAACCACCCACAGCCGGGCGGCTGCAAGGGATCGTCAAGGCGTCCTCACCCGCGCCGGGCCAGGAGCCGCTCGGCGTCCGACAACGCGGCCACACACCCACGTCGTCTTACGCTTGGTGAAACGCCAGCGGCCCCGCCCCGGCCATTGGCCAGTAGGGCAGCAAGAGCGCTATATCGTCCTGGCCGCCCGAAAGGCCCGCTCCAGGCATCCCTGGAATTGGCCGGGTAGTGGCCTTTGACCTGTAGTGGAGCCTAGGAGATTCCAGCCCCGACTTGCTGCTTGCAAACGGGAGCCAGCCACCACGTCGTGGGCTTCATGTCCTGCTCAAGAGGCAGATGCGGGCAGGTTGCGGATGGCGGCGGGAGGCGGTGTTCCTGTACTCCGCTGCTGTACGGGAGACGTTGCGTTCTAAGACTGGCCGTTATCGTCGAGCCGGTGCGTCGATAACGCGGCCCTTCCTCCGAGGCCCGTAGGTCAGGCCGCGCAGGACCATCTCGGCGGGACCGGCCTGCTCGCGCTTGTCGAGGAGGCGGGCGATCAGCACGGTCACGAGCCAGACCGCCACCGCGGTGATCAGGCCGGTCACTGTGGGGCTGCCGAAACGGTGGCCGAGGGCGAGTGTGAAGGGCGCCAGGAGGATGAGCCAGGCCACCGACTGGAACAGGTATCCGGACAGGGAGCGCCGGCCGAGGGCCGAGAGGGCGCCGGCGACGGGGCCGGGCCGCGTGATCCGCATGGCGATCAGGCCGAAGACGGCCACGTAACCCGGGCCGGCGAACATGCCGCTGGCGCCGTGGAGCGTCAGCATCAGACCGGCGGCCGACTCGTTGACGTGCAGCCATCCGGCACTGACCAGGGCGGCCGGGAGCCCTCCGGCGATGGCGACGCCGAGCCCGAGGACGGCGGTCCACCTGAGCAGCGTCCTGTGGCGGGCCGGCTCTTCGAGGACGCGGCCGCGGGCGGCCCACATGCCCAGCCAGGCGATGAGGATGAAAGGCAGGACGGTCAGCGTGTGCGTCGGCCATTCGCCGAGACGATCCAGCATGGACTCCAGGTACCCGGGCGCGGCGAGGGATTCGATGTGGATCGCCGGCAGCGGGGCCGATCCGCCCGAACCCCCGATGATGCCGCTCACCACGATGGCGCCGATGACGAGTACCTGGACCGCCGCCACCGCCCAGATCGCCGGCGCGATCCGGTGGAACTTGTCGCCGCGGCGCAGCAGCACCAGGGTCATCACGATCCCGATGATCCCGTAGGCGCCGAGGAAGTCGCCGTAGTTCAGCAAGGCGGCGTGCGCGAACCCGAAGACGACGAGCCAGAGGTTGCGGTGCATCAGCACCGAGCGGACCTGCTTCGGTGTGGCCCCGGAGGCGTCCTGGCGGCGGGCGAGCTGGACGAGTCCGTAGCCGAACATCACGGCGAAGACCGGGTACCCGCGGGCGTGGACGAGTTCGAAGAGCAGCAAGTTGAGGCCGCGCTCGACACCTTCCGGCGTGGCGTCGAAGCCGGGCTGGCCGGCGAAGACGACTCCGGCGACGTTGGCCAGCGCGATGATCAGCAGCATCGCGCCCCGGGCGAGGTCCGGTGCGAGAGCGCGTTCGGCGCGCCGGACCGGCCCTCTCGATGTTCGTGATGCGGCGTCAATGCTCATACTTGTCCCTCTCCGCTTTTAGTTTGAGAGAGAAAGTATTACACGTATACTAATAAGACCTGGCATGATGGGGTCCAACTTTCCGGGGGCGAACGAGGGAGCCATGACCAGCGAGGACTTCGTTCCGGCGGCGCTGCGCCGGCTGTGGCGGATGCCGGAGTCCTCGCGTCTCGGGCGGCCCGCGGCCCTCGACGTCGATACGGTCGTCGCCGCGGCGGTGGAGATAGCCGATCGTGACGGGCTCGGCGGCGTGACGATTCCCAAGGTCGCGAAGAGCCTCGGCTTCACGGGGATGTCGCTCTACCGGCACGTCGGATCCAAGGACGAGTTGCTCACGCTCATGGCCGACGCCGCCTCGGGCACGCCGCCGGACCTGGACACCGACGACTGGCGCGAAGGCCTGCGCAACTGGGCCTTCGCGCAGCGCGAGGTGTTCCGGCGTCGGCCGTGGCTGACCCGCGTGCCCCTCTCCGGCCCGCCCTCCGGCCCGAACCAGATCGCCTGGATGGAGGCCGCGCTCGCGATCATGTCCCGCACCCGCCTCGACTGGGCGCACAAGGTCGGCATCCTGATGTTGATCAACGGCTACGTCGTCCAGTCGGTGCGGCAGTACAGCGAGCTCGCCGAGGGCAGAGCCGAAGGCCAGGGGCAGGCCGACGCCGAGCGCGACTACGGTCGCGCCCTGCTCCGGCTTGTCCAGCCCGAGCATTTCCCAGAGACGGCCCGGCTGTTCTCCTCGGCGCTGTTCGAGGCGCTGCCGTCGGACACCCCCGACGCGGCGATCGCCGACGCGGACTTCTCACTCGGGCTGGAGCTGATCCTCGACGGCGTCGCCGTCCGGATCGAGCAGTCCTGAGCCGCCATCAGACGCGTCCCCCTCGGCGCAGCAGGCGATCCGCGACGGGTGGACTGGCGCATCGGCCGGGACCGGCCCCGGGCCGCACGCCCGGACGGCGGGCGGGCGCAGGGTGCGGCGGCGGCGCCTTGACGGACGCGCGACAGCGAGAAACGCACAGAAGCTGCAACGGCACCGACCGAAGCGATCAACGGTCGCCTCGAACACCTACGCGGCTCCGCGCTGGGATCCCGGCGAAGGGTCCTCGGAAGAGACACGCAAGGGCGCTCGTAGGGTCATTGGGCATGGCGAACGTCGTGATTTGGGGAAGCCCAACGAGACTGGCAATCACACCCCAGGCATGTTCGTGAGTTCCGGCACCAGCGGAATCTCACCGATCTCGATGTTCGTGAGTTTGGGCGCCACCCCGCGGTAGGGGCGGGACACGTCTGTCGTCGGCCAGCGCACCGCTCACGCCCGGTGACGGGTGTCGGCGGCGGGACGCGCCTTGTCTGCGGCAGATCCGCATGGATCAGAATGTGCCGATGACGATCTCCGCTGACGACTCCGGACCGGTCCGGATTGTGACGGCCGTTCTTCGCGACGGCGATCGGGTGTTGCTGTGTCATCGAAGCGCCAGCCGCCGTTGGTACCCCGACGTGTGGGACCTGCCGGGCGGTCATGTTGAGGAGGGGGAGGATCCGAGACGGAGCCTTGTCCGCGAGCTTCGGGAGGAGTTGGGAATCACGGCATCGGAGCCGTCCAGCCCGCCGATGCATGAGATCCGGACCGCGACGTTCGACATGCAGGTCTGGTTGGTCGACAGGTGGACCGGAACACCCGTCAACGCTGCGCCGGACGAGCACGACGCCGTGGCGTGGTTCGAGACGTCCGACCTAGACAGCCTGCGTCTCGCCCATGAGTCGTATCTCTCGATGCTCACCGCCGTGCTCGTCACGTGACGTCGCTCCGGAAGCCAGCGGTGCGCGCTCATCTACCAGCAGCGCCACGCCGTCGAGTGCGGCATCAACCGGCTCAAACGCCATCGCGCCGTCGGTGAGGTCGACCCGGGACGCTGGTGAAGTCGTCCACGTCGAACCCGCCGGCGAGCAGGGGTGCGGGTTTGATCACGACACGGTGGCCGGTCAGGTCAACGCTTGGCGGCAGGCGCCACCGGAGTAGGCCGCGTCAGCGGAGACCTCGATCGGGGCGCTCGTCCAGCAGGTCGAGGGCCAAGGCGCCTTCATGATGCGCGGCGCCGGAGCCGGGCCGCAACGCGACTGCTGTGAACAGGCCCGTCTCCGCCGCGCATCGTCTGGAACGACGAGCAGGCCCGGGCGGTGCTGGTGGACGCGCTGGTCGGAGATGCCATCCGGTTGCCGGCCGATCTGCCCGAGCAGCCATTGGGCGACAAAGCCGCGAACGCGGTGGGCATCTTGCCCCTGGTAGCGGGCCAGGACATGGAACCGGCCGCAAACTCCGACGGCCGTGACAGGCGCTGGCGCATCGCCCAGCGCACCGCCTCTGTTGTACAGCCAGGCTCAGGGCGAGAGACAGCGCCGCCGTTGCTGTACTTCGCTGCTGTACGGCCGTAAGGCCCTCACAGCACGACGAAGCCCAGGTCAGAGAGCAACTCTGTGACCTGGGCTTACGCGTGTGGAGCCTGGAGATTCGAACTCCTGACTTCCTGCTTGCAAAGACGCATGCCGATCTTGCTCGACCTGGGAAGGCGCAGCTCAGCACACAGGTCGCATTCCCCGCAGCTTCCCACCCTTCGGCCTGCTTCCCAGCCCCACCGGGCACGCAAGGGGCACGCCCGCTATATCGTCCGGTGGGCGGGGGCTGACGAACGAAGCCCCCGGACCTTCGATCGCCCCCAGCCCTCGATAAAGAGCAGCCACCCCGTGGCGATGCTGAGTGCGGTACCGACAGCCGACCGATTTGCCAGCAATGATGCGGGCTCAGGGGGCGTGTCCCAGGGCGAGGGCTTGGGCAGTGGCCGGCAGGAGGATGTGGTCAGCTCGAAGGACCAGAGCAGTGAGGGTATCAGGGGTGTCGTCGGGCAGGACCGGGACTTGCTGCTGAGCGATGACGGGGCCTTCGTCGTAGTTCGCGGTCACGTAGTGGACCGAGGCGCCCGAGATGGTGTCGCCGCATGCCAGGACTGCCTCGTGAACGCGCTGCCCATACATGCCAGGGCCGCCGTGGCGTGACAGTAGCGCCGGGTGGATGTTGATGATGCGTCCGTCATAGGCGTTGAGCACTGCGGTGCCGATCTTTGGTCTGCCCTGGCTACAGCGATTGCCGCTCTGTCCACACAGAGGCGAACGCCCTCCTCTACGCCAGCAAGGACGACTGCACAGGCTCCACCCTCTACATCACCGACGAGCCCTGCTCGTCCTGTATGAAGCTAATCCGCGGTGCCGGTGTGGCGCGGGTTGTAACACCCCAAAGGGGACACTAATTGGCTATCACTGGGTTAGGTCCCAGACGGTCACCCGTCCCACGATCCCCTTAGACAAATTAGCCTCACGGACATGGAAGGCGGCGATACGGCCTTCTGACGTCTTGATGCAGTACCAGCCCTCTTCTACTTGGATTTGCCTGACCCCTGCGGCGTTAGCTGCAATACGACAGTCTTCGAATGTGGGGTTCTTCGAAGAGGGTGATTCGGGGAGCCAAGGCCCAATCAAGGCGTCCCTATGGGTTTCAAGGGTGCTGTGTCCCCTTTTTCCGAGGTCGTTCCCGTCATCACTGTTAGAACTAGGGTTGGTGTCAAGGTCCTTCCATACGGGATAGTCGATCAGAAGAGGCCCTGCATAGAAGACCGATGGCTCTGATGACGCGGGCGACTCGGTGGGGGTGGGTGTTGCCGTATCAACGGCAGGTTCGGCAGTCACCGGCTCTGAGGGCTGGAGCGAAGGTGGCGTTGGCGCATCCGCCGTGGAAGTCGGTGTCGGGGTGCTCGTAGGTGTGGTCGCCGACGCGGGGGTTGTCGCTGCGACGGGTTTGTCTCCGAGCGTGATGTCGAAAAGGTCTCTCCCGAAGGTGAGAAGGCCGAGCACTACGGCCGCTATCAGGCTGTAGAAGGTCAGCTTGAGCGAGTCTTTGTACCATTTGGGCCGAGAAGGCTGCTCTTGGTTCACCATGTCTGGTCTCTCTGCGAAACCCCGAGAGGGACCTTCCATCTCGGAGATCAGAGACTACAAAACTTGTTCACATCTGCGCAGCCCGAGAGTTGATCTGTGGATAACTCGCTTAGCTCTCAGCCGCCTTAACCTTCTCCGCAGCATCCGGCAGGACGTAATGGCCAGTGCCGGCCTCCGTCTCGATCAGCCCGTACAATCGCAGTTGCCGATGCACTTTCTGGGCTACGGTGTTGCTCATCGAGAACTCGGTCATCAGCTCGAAGATCGTGGGCACGCGATCGCCAGCGGCCAGCTCGCCGCTGCGAATCCGCTCTCTGATGACCTGGTAAGCCTGCCGCCACTTCGAGCCGGCGCTCATCTACCAGCACGAGACCAAGGAGGCTGACCAGCGGATCGCGGATGCGCTCAGCGCGCGGGTGGAGGCCGAAAAGAAGAAGCGGGGTGAGGGCCCGTTGATGGCCAAGGCACCCCGCCACAAGATTGGTGGCGGGGTGGTTTTGCTGGTGGAGCCTAGGAGATTCGAACTCCTGACTTCCTGCTTGCAAAGCAGGCGCTCTGCCAACTGAGCTAAGGCCCCTTGGGACGAAGATAGCTTACCCGGCCGAGGAAGCCACCTGCGTCGTGCCGAGGTCGTCACTGAGGATCAGGTCGGGGAAGTCGGCGATCGAGTCGAGGATGTGGGTGGCGCCGCCCTTCAGGAGGCGTTCGCGGCTGTGGACGCCCGTCATCACGCCGGCCACGATCGAGGCGCCGGCGCGCTTGCCGCACAACATGTCGCTCTCCGAGTCCCCCACGACGGCCACCTGGCGGACGTCTTCCACGCCCAGGCGCAGCACCGCGTGCAGGACCATGTCGGGCCAGGGGCGGCCGCGTCCGCCGGCGTCCTCCGGGGAGATGGCGAGGTCGATCTTGTCGTGCCAGCCGAGCACGCTGAGGACGCGGCTGAGGGTCGTACGGCTGAAGCCGGTGATCAGGGCGAGCTTGCTGCCGGTGCCGCGGAGCTTGTCGAGGACCTCCAGGACGCCGGGCATGGGGACGAGACCCGCCCGCTCGATGGCGCCCTCGTAAGAGCGTTCGAACGTCAGGTTCGCCGCCTGGGCCTGGGCCTCGTTTCCGGGGAAGATCCCGCGGAAGACGTCGATCTTGGGACAGCCCCGGGACCGGTGCACGTGAACCATGGCACGCGCGTACGCTCCGGTCCCGGGCACTATGCCCTGGGTCGCGATCGCCTCGGCGAAGGCGCGCTCGACCATGGCGATGTCACCGACCGTGGTGCCCGCCAGGTCAAGGCACACCAGCTTGATGGGGACGACGTCGCTCATCGCCTCGCCGGTCGGTTAGTTCTCGGTGCCGGTCGCCTCGGTCCAGAGATCGAGCTCTGCGCGGTCGGCCTGCACCTTGCGCCAGATCAGCAAACCCCCGAGGGCGATCAGCGCCAGAACGAGCAGCTTCTTCACGGTGTGACCCCACTTCTTCGACGGCCTCACCTGCCGGGGTGAGACCCAACGGTTGACAAGCAGCCTAGCAAGGGATGGCTGCGCTCCCTGTGTTGCGCGCTGTCCAGATGTGTGGAATGCGCGAAGGGTGGCCCTTCACCCCCAGGTGAGGCCCACCTTCGCTCCTGACCGAATCCGGCCGGCCCGCCGTGGACGACATCCGAGACCCCGTTCCGGGCAACCTCATCAATGGACAACAGCCTGATCATGCCAAATATCCCGCCGACGCGCGCATCCGAGGTATGTCGCTCGCGGGTTGACATACCCCCCATAGGTATATTAGGTTCCACTTCAGGTCGCCGATACCCTAGGGGGGTACGGTGTTAGACTTAGAGGCGAAGAATGAGCAGTGACGCCACATCCAAGGAGAGAGCCATGAGCACGACCACTTACACCGTGAAGGGCATGACCTGCGGCCACTGCGTGAGCTCCGTCAAGGAGGAGGTCGGCGAGGTGGCCGGCGTGACCAAGGTCGAGGTCGACCTGGCCAGCGGCCTGCTGACCGTTGACAGCGACGGCCCCGTCGACCCGGCGAAGATCGCCGCCGCGGTCGAAGAGGCCGGATACGCATTGGCAGAGCGGTCATGAACACGGCCGCCGAGCTCGGTTCCCACACCCTGGGGCTCGCCGTCGTCTTCGGCGGCGCCCTGGGCGTGGGCAAGGTGACAGCCGTGAGCCCGAGCCCAGCGGCCACAAAGGCAGAAGACGTGGGCGACCATACCCCCGGGAGGCTCCAAGTGTCTCAGGACGGCTACGCACTCGACCCCATCACCCCGATCGCGACCGGCGCACCCGCCGACTTCACGTTCCGGATCATCGGCCCCGACGGCGGGCCGGTCACCGGCTACGAGGTCGCGCACGACAAGAAGATGCACCTCATCGTCGCCTCCCGCGACCTGACGAGCTTCCAGCACGTGCACCCCGAGATGGCCCCCGACGGCACGTGGTCGATCAGGCTGGCGGTCCCGGAGGCGGGCCCGTACCGCGCGTTCGCGGACTTCGTCCCGCAGGGCAGAAAGGGGCTCACGCTCGAGGCCGACCTGCAGGCCCCGGGCGACTACCGGCCCAAGCCACTTCCCCAGGCCGGCCGCACGACGACCGTCGGCGACTACACTGTGAGCCTCGCCGGAGACCTGGTCGCCGGGCGTTCCAGCAAGATCTCGCTGACGGTGAGCAAGGGCGGCGAGCCGGTCACCGACCTGCAGCCCTACCTCGGCGCGTACGGTCACCTGGTCGCGCTGCGCGCCGGAGACCTGGCCTATCTCCACGTACATCCTGAAGAGAGCGCCACGGCGGGCCCGCAGATCATGTTCTACGTCGAGGCGCCGAGCCGCGGCGACTACCGCCTGTTCCTCGACTTCCGGCACGAGGGCGAGGTCCGTACGGCGGCCTTCACCGCCACGGCCACCCCCGCCGACGAGGACGACTCCCCCGCGGCCACTCACGGCCACAGCTGAGGACGCGAAGAAAGGAAAGGTCATGACTTCCCTCACCGAGACCGGCACCGAGTCCGGGGAAAGGGCCGTCGAGCTCACCATCGGCGGCATGACCTGCGCGTCCTGCGCCAACCGCATCGAACGCAAGCTCAACAAGCTCGACGGCGTGACCGCGTCGGTCAACTACGCGACGGAGAAGGCGAAGGTCACCTTCCCCTCGGACGTCGACCCGCAGGACCTGATCAGCGAGGTGGAGAAGGCCGGCTACACGGCCGCGCTGCCGGCGCCGCCGCAGGCCGAAGAGCCGCCCGACGAGCTGCGCTCGCTGCGCCGGCGGCTGATCACCTCGGTGGTGCTGTCCGTGCCGGTGGTGGCGATGGCGATGATCCCGCCGCTGCAGTTCACGTACTGGCAGTGGTTGTCGCTGACGCTGGCGGCGCCGGTGGTGGCGTACGCGGGCTGGCCGTTCCACAAGGCGGCGTGGACGAATCTGCGCCACGGCGCCGCCACCATGGACACGCTGATCTCGCTCGGCACGCTGGCCGCGCTCGGCTGGTCGGTGTGGGCGCTGTTCTTCGGCGAGGCGGGCATGCCGGGCATGACGCACCCGTTCGCGTTCACGATCGAGCGCGGCGCCGGGGCCGACGCGATCTATCTGGAGACGGCCGCGGCGGTGACGGCGTTCATCCTGGCCGGGCGCTACTTCGAGGCCCGCTCCAAGCGGCGGGCCGGCGCGGCGCTGCGGGCGCTGATGGAGCTGGGCGCCAAGGACGTCGAGCTCGCCGACGGGCGGCGCGTGCCGGTCGAGCAGTTGAAGGTCGGCGACCGGTTCGTGGTGCGCCCCGGGGAGAAGATCGCCGCTGACGGCGTGGTCGAGGAGGGCTCCTCGGCGGTGGACGCCTCGATGCTGACCGGCGAATCCGTGCCGGTCGAGGTCAAGCCGGGCGACGGGGTGACCGGGGCGACGGTGAACGCGGGCGGCCGGCTGGTCGTCCGGGTGACCCGGGTGGGGGCCGACACTCAGCTCGCGCAGATGGCGCGGCTCGTGGAGGAGGCCCAGACGGGCAAGGCGCAGGTGCAGCGGCTCGCCGACCGCATCTCCGGCGTCTTCGTCCCCATCGTGATCGCGCTCGCCGTGGGAACACTGGGCTACTGGCTCGGTACGGGCGAGGGAGCGACGGCGGCGTTCACCGCGGCGGTGGCGGTGCTGATCATCGCCTGCCCGTGCGCGCTCGGCCTGGCCACGCCGACGGCGCTGCTGGTCGGCACCGGCCGGGGCGCCCAGCTCGGCATCCTGATCAAGGGCCCCGAGGTGCTGGAGTCGACACGCAGGATCAACACGGTCGTCCTGGACAAGACGGGCACGGTCACCGAGGGCAGGATGACCCTCACCGCCGTGCACGTGGCCGAGGGCGAGAGCCGTGAGGAGGTGCTGCGGCTGGCCGGCGCGCTGGAGCACGCCTCGGAGCACCCCATCGCCCAGGCCATCGCCCGGGCGGCTCAGTCGGACGCCGCCGTCGAGGACTTCGCCAACGTCGAGGGCCTCGGCGTGCAGGGCGTCGTGGACGGTCATGCGGTCCTGGTCGGCCGGCCCAGGCTGCTGGCGGAGTGGTCCCAGCACCTGCCCGCCGACCTGGAACGCGCGCTCGCCGACGAGCAGGCCGAGGGCCGTACGGCGGTCGCGGTCGGCTGGGACGGCCGGGCCCGCGCGGTGCTGGTCGTGGCCGACGTGGTCAAGCCGACCAGCAAGGAGGCGATCGAGCAGCTCAAGGCGCTGGGCCTGTCCCCGGTGCTGCTCACCGGTGACAACGAGGCCGTGGCCAGGAGCGTGGCGGCCGAGGTGGGCATCGACGAGGTGATCGCCGAGGTGCTGCCCGCCGACAAGGTCGACGTGGTCAAGCGGCTGCAGTCCGAGGGCAAGGTGGTGGCCATGGTGGGCGACGGGGTCAACGACGCCGCCGCGCTGGCCCAGGCCGACCTGGGCCTCGCGATGGGCACCGGCACCGACGCGGCGATCGAGGCCTCCGACCTCACGCTCGTGCGGGGTGACCTGAAGGTGGCGCCCGACGCGATCAGGCTCGCGCGCCGGACGCTCAAGGTCATCAAGGGCAACCTGTTCTGGGCGTTCGCCTACAACGTGGCCGCGCTGCCGCTGGCCGCGCTGGGCCTGCTCAACCCGATGATCGCGGGGGCGGCGATGGCGTTCTCCAGCGTGTTCGTGGTCAGCAACAGCCTGCGGCTACGCGGGTTCAGGTGACGTCCGCAGCAGGGTCCATCTGACGGCCGGCGCCATCGCGGCGCCGGCCGCCACGAACACGGCGCCGGTCACCAGCCACCCCAGGGTGCCGCCGCCGATCACGAGCGTGGTCAGCACGACGGGCCCGAGCATCCGGGCCACGGCCACGCCGGTGCCGAAGAACCCCTGGTACTGCCCCTGCCGGTCGTCGGGGGCGAGCGTGAAGCTGATCTCCCACGACCCCGAGGCCAGCAGCATCTCCGCCGCGACCTGCAGCACCACGCCGACGAGCAGGAACATCCATCCGTACGGGCTGAGCGCGAACACCGCGCAGGCCGCGAACATCACCAGCCCCGCCAGCCGGACCGCCGCCGAGGCGTCCCGCAGCCCCTTGATCCGCCGGGCGACGCGCACCTGGAAGAGCAGCACGCTGCCGGTGTTGACGAGCAGCAGCACGGAGACCATCCAGGACGGCGCGCTGGTACGGGTGGCGATCCACAGCGGCACCACCAGGCTGAGCAGCGGCATGTAGAACAGCATCACCGCGTTGATCAGCGTGACCAGCGCGTACGGCCGGTCCCTGAGCACCGCGAGCCGCGGCCCGGGCGAGACGGGCGCGGGCGGCACGGCGGGCAGAGCGAGCAGCAGACCCGCGGTGAGCAGGAAGGTCAGGGCGTCCAGGGCGAAGAGAATCAGGTACGCGGCCGGGGTGTCGAGGTGGAGCGCGATCCCGCCCAGCGCGGCGCCGACGGCCAGGCCGCCGTTGAGCGTGGCCTGCAGCACGGCCCGGACGACCGTGCGTTCCGCGGGCTCGACCAGGGCGGCGAGCAGCGCCTGGCGCGCGGCCGACAGGCCGGTCTGCGCGGTGCCGTACAGGCTGGTCGCGAGGACGAACAGCGGGAACGAGCGGACGACGAGGAAGCAGGCGACCGCCGCGGCGGTGGCCAGCGCGAGCATGACGGCCACACCGCGCGGCCCGCGCCGGTCGGCGAGGTGCCCGAGCGGCACGCCGGCCACCGAGCCGACGGCCCAGCCCACGGTGAGACCGAGCCCGATCTCGGTGGCCGATAACCCGACGATCCTGGCGAAGTAGAACGCGGACGTGACGAGGAAGACGCCGTCACCGATGGACCCGGCAAGCTGCGCATGCACCAGGATCCGCCGAAATTTCATGATTTGTACGACTCCGGCGTCGTCCGTATCGCCACCCCGATCCGGTTCCAGGCGTTGATGGCGGCCACGGCCATCACGAGCGCGGCCAGTTCCTCCTGCGTGAAGTGGTCCGCCGTCTCCTGCCACACCTCGTCGGTGATGTCACCGGTGGAGAGCCTGGTCGCGGCCTCGGTGAAGGCCAGCGCGGCACGCTCGCGCCCGTCGAAGAACGGCGCCTCGCGCCAGACCGCGACCGCGTGCAGCCGGGCGTCGCTCTCCCCCGCCCTCTTGGCGTCCGAGCTGTGCAGGTCCACGCAGTAGACGCAGCCGTTGATCTGGCTGGCACGCAGGTTCACCAGGTGGAGCAGGGACGGGGGAAGCGGAGTGTGCCTGACGTACGCGTCCACCCCGGCCAGCGCGCGGTACGCGGGGGCGGCCAGCGCATGCAGGTCCATTCTTTCGGTCATGAGTCCATCGTGAACCGCTACTTGTCCCGCGATAAGCTCCAATTTCCAGCAAACCGATTGGGCCAAGATGGACGTGCACATCAGCCTCGAAGGCCGCGCCGACCTGACCGCACAGGTCTACCGGCAGCTGCTCGACGCCATCCTCGACGGCCGCCTCCGCTCGGGCGAGCGCCTCCCGCCGACCAGGGAGCTGGCCCGCCGGCTGGAGATCTCCAGGAACACCGTCGCGCTCGCCTACGACCGGCTGGTCGCCGACGGGTTCCTGGTGGGGCGGGCGGGTGCGGGCACGTTCGTGGCGGCCGAGCCGGTCAGGGGTCGCGCCGCCCCGAGGGGCGTGGTGCTGCCGCGCGCGTTCTGGCACGGCGTCGAGACCGAGCGCGCCATGCCCGCCGCCCGGTACGACTTCCGCGTCGGCGTCCCCGACGCGCGGCTGTTCCCGATGGACACCTGGCGCCGGCTGATGGGCCGCGAGCTGCGGGCGGGCTTCTCGGCCTACGGTTCCCCGTCCGGCTACGGGCCGCTGCGCGAGGCGATCTCCCGGCACATCGGCCTCAGCCGCTCGGTGCTCGCCGGTCCCGACGACGTGCTCGTCACCAACGGCGCGCAGCAGGCGCTCGACCTCATCGGCCGCGTCCTGATCGAGCCGGGTGCCGTCGTGGCGGTCGAGGAGCCCGGCTATCCCCCGGCCCGGATGTTGTTCCGCTCGCTCGGCGCGCGGGTGGTGGGCGTCCCGGTGGACGCCGAGGGCATCGACGTCGCGGCCATCCCGCGTTCGGCGCGCATCGTGTACGTCACGCCCTCCCACCAGTTCCCGCTGGGCACCCCCATGTCGCTCGCCCGCCGTGCGGCCCTGCTGGCCTGGGCGGAGCGCCGCCGCGCGGTGGTGATCGAGGACGACTACGACAGCGAGTTCCGCTTCGGCGCGCGCCCGCTCGAACCCCTCCAGAGCCTCGACCGCGCCGGCCGCGTCATCTACGTCGGTTCGTTCTCCAAGACGCTGCTGCCCATGCTCAGGATCGGCTTCCTGGTCGCGCCCGCCTCGCTCGTCCCCGCCCTGCGCACGGCCAAGCTGCTCTCCGACTGGCACAACGAGCTGCCCACGCAGGCGGCCCTGGCCCGCTTCATCGACGAGGGCCTGCTGGCCAGGCACATCAGAAAAGCCACCCGCGAGTACGCCGCCCGCCACGCCCTGATCGCCGAGGCACTGGCCGCCGACGATCGCCTGGAGCCGGTGCCGTCCGCGGCGGGCCTGCACCTCTGCGCCCGCCTCGCGCCTGATGTGTCCGTACGTCCGGCGCCCGGCGTGCTCATGTTCGAGTCACTGGAGAGCAACTGCGGGGAGGAACCCGCGCAGCGCGGAGTGGTGCTCGGCTACGGCGTGATCGGCCGCGACGCCATCCCGGAAGGGCTGCGCCTGCTCAGGTCACGGATGTCGGCGGGTCCAGAACCGCCGGCCGCGCGCTTCTGACATCTCCGGGTCGTCGGGCGGTGTCGGCTGCTTGACGATGACGACGGTCGTACGCGCGTGCCGCGCGCAGTACATGCTGGTCGAGGGCAGGAAGATGCGGCTGAACAGCCCGCGTCTCCCCCGGCCCAGCACCAGCAGATCGCCTTCGCGCGCCAGATCGACGAGGTGGTAGCCGGGGTCGCCGACCCGGGCGACGACGACGGTCGTCACGTCGTCGGGAATCCCGCCCGCGACGTCCTCGAACACGCCCTCGATCACCTCGGCGCAGCGCGCCTCCTCCCCCGCCCGGATGGCGTGCTGGACGGGCAACGCCTCAGGGAAGGGGTGGACAGGCGCGCGGCTGACGTGCACGGCCACGATGGCCATCCGGTGCAGCCTGGCCGCCCCGATGGCCCAGGCCAGCGCCCAGCGCGCGGCCGGTGACTCGTCGACTCCGACGACCAGCCGCGCACCGCCGGGCAGATCCTGTTCCACGGTGCCTCCTGTTGAAGTACGACCATAGTGCGCCTCCTGGCCTGTTACCGGGAGGTGGCACTTTGGGAACTCCGAAGTCCCCCACGCAGCGGGGTCATCACTTCTAGACGAGTCTCAGCAGGCCTTCGTAGAGCGTCTCGCGCTCGGCGTCCGACAGGAGTCCGTACGGCGCTCCGGCCACCCCGTTGGTCTCCGTCTCGATCTCGGCGCGCAGCCGCCCGTCCGGCAGGCCGACGATCTCGGCCGCCGACAGGCCCGCCGCCCGCCAGGCCGCGGCGTGGGCGTCGGCCCGGTGGTAGCGCAGCGCGGAGAGCCGGTTGAACAGCAGCAGCCCAGGCCCCGCCCCGTCCGGCTCGTACGGCGGCGCGACCAGCTCCAGCGCGCCGCCCGGCAGCCGCCTGGCCCCGTCGAGCACCCGGCCGGCCAGCGCGGCCAGGCCCGGCAGGTCGTTGCCCGCCCAGACGCGCGCGGCCGCCTCCCCGTGCAGCTCGTAGAGCCGGCGGACGAACGCGAGACCCCGGCCCGCGAGCCGCAGCGTGCCGTCGGCGTCCTCGGCCAGGGTCCCCTCGCGCAGGTGCTCCTCGACGCCGGCCGCGTGGTCGGCCGGGTCGCCGTACCGGTAGATCGTGGCCAGGTCGCGGCGGGAGAGCGGGCGCCGGGGGAGTGTGAAGCGCAGGTCCGACAGGAGGCCGGGGGTCACGTCCGACGCCTCGGCCAGGTCGGCGACCGCCCGGGCCGCCGCCGCGTGCACGTTGACGTGGGCCGCGCCGATGACGGGCGCGATTATCGCCGCATACTCCGCCAGGTCCTGAAATTTCGGCATCAGCGGGATTATGCCGCTTTTCGCGTCAGCCGTAACGGCCCTCTGCGGCCGGGAGCAGTGCGGCGGCCAGGTCGGCCGCGAGCGGCTCGATCTCCTCGGGGCGCAGGGACGAGACGGTCACGCGCAGACCGGGCGGCGAGCCGATCCGGTTGCGGGCGCCGGGCGCGCAGGCCCAGCCGCGGGGGAGCAGCCGGGTGATCGCGGTGATCTCGTCGGTGACGGGGATCCACACGTTCAGCCCGCTGCGGCCGTGCGCGCGCACGCCGTGCCCGGCGAGCGCCTCGACCAGGCCGTCCCGCCGGCTGCCGTACGCCGCCGCGACCGCCGCGGTGTCCACCGCGTCCGTACGCCAGAGATGGGCGACGGCGCGCTGCAGCAGGTGGCTGACCCAGCCCGCGGCCAGCCGCTGCCGCCCGCGCAGCCGGCCCAGCGTGACCGGGTCGCCGGTGATCAGGGCGAGCCGCAGGTCGGGTCCGAACGCCTTGGCCGTGGACCGGATGAGGATCCACCGGTTCGCCGAGCCGGCCAGCGGGTGCAGGGGGAGGTCCACGAACCCGGAGCCGTGGTCGTCCTCGATCAGCAGCACCTCGGGGTAAGCCGCCAGAGCCGCTCGCAGCTCGGCGGCGCGGGCTGCGGTGACGGCCGCGCCGGTGGGGTTCTGGGCGCGCGCCGTGATGACGACCGCCCGCGCACCCGCGCGCAGGGCTCGGGCGAGCTCGCCCGGGAGCGGGCCGTCGTCGTCGAGCCGCATCGGCACCGGACGCAGCCCGAGCACGGTGACGAGGTCGAGCAGCGCCGTCCAGCCGGGGTCCTCGACGGCGATCGGGTCGCCCGGTCGCAGGTGGGCGGCGAGCACGCGCTCCACCGCGTCGAGGGTGCCCGACGTGATCGCCAGCGGCCCTTCGGGGACACCGTCCGCCCGCAGGCGTTCCCCGGCCAGTACGAGGAGTTCCTCGTCGTCGCCGGTGCCGTACATGGCGGGACGTTCCTCGTGCGCGCGGGCCGCGGCCGCCAGCGCCTCGTGCAGGGGAGGGAGCAGCGCGGGATCGGGGTTGCCGGTGGCCAGGTCACGCACGCCCGGTGGCGCCTCGATGCGGATCTCCTCCCGCAACGTGCTGGCCGGCCGGGGCCTGACGCGGGTGCCGCGCCGCCCGGCCGTCTCCACGACGCCGCGCTCACGCAGCAGCCGGTACGCCGCCGCGGCCGTGCCCGCGCTGACCCCGGCTCGCGCGGCGATCTCGCGCACCGGCGGCAGGAGCACGCCCGGCGCGAGGCGTCCCTCGGACACGGCGACCTCGAGACCGGCCGCGATCTCACTGGCCGTCCCACCGGCGATCGTGTAATTTTCTAGCACAAATCTCATTATGTACTAATACAAAGAGGCAAATGTGCTCATCCATCCTTGGGATGCCGCCCGCGACGACGACGAATGGCGGAGCTGGCTGCGTACGCGCGACTTCGGGCAACTCGCCGCCAACGGCGTGGACGGGGGCGCCCCGGTGGTGGTGCCGACGCACTTCCGGTACGACGGCGACGAGGTCGTGCTCCACCTGGCCAGGCCGAACCCGATCTGGGCGGCGCTGGAGGCCAATCCGGCGGCGGTGGTGAGCGTGCACGACGAGTACGCCTACATCCCCACCGGCTGGCGCTCAGACTCCCCGGAGACCGGGGTGCCGACCAGCTACTACGCGGCGGTTCAGCTCGTCTGCCGGGCGCACATCGTGGACGACCGGGAAGGCAAGGCGGACATCCTGCGCCGCCAGCTCGCCCACCACCAGCCGGACGCCGACCACGGCGAGGTCGCCGCCGACGCGGGCCCGTACCACAAGAATCTGTCGGCGATCCGCGGCCTGCGACTGGAGGTCGTGGACGTGCGGGCCAAGTTCAAGTACGACGACCACAAGCCGGCCGCGCTTCGCACGCGGGTGGCCGCGGGGCTCGCCGAGCGCGGGCTGCCGGGCGACGCGGCGGTCCTGCAGCGGCAGCGCAGCAGGGAAGCCGGAAGCGGTGCGGGTTAGTCTGGCCGCATGCGGGACGGTCCTGACCTGACGAAGGTGCTCGACTGGGTCGAGCGGGTGGCGGCGTTCGTCTCAGGGGAGTGGGGGCTCACTCCGGTCACCGGCCGCGTCCTGGCCTGGCTGATGGCCTGCGACCCGCCGGAGCAGACGGCCGCCGAGATCGCCGGGGCCGTCGGGGCGAGCCGGGCCTCGCTCACCACGAGCCTGCGGCTGCTGACGTCCGCCCGGGTGGTCGGCCGGGTGCGCAAGCCCGGCGACCGTACGGTGTACTACCGGATCGAGGACGACGCCTGGAGCCGGATCATCGAGCAGAAGCTGGCCGCGTTCACGGCGTTCGACCGGCTGGCGGCCGAGGGGCTGCGGCTGGGCTGGGCCGACGAGGCGCAGACGGCCCGCATCCGCTCGGCCAGGAGCTCCATCGCCGCACTGAATCGCAGGCTTGACGACACGTCACCCACAGTCTGTGGATAACCACGGCAATCTGTGGACAACCCTCCTTCGCGCAGGTCGGCCGCGCCCTCTCCGCCAACCCCTCGCCAAGCAAGGTCCAGCCCTCCGTACTCGGAGGCGTTTCCCCAGCTCAACAGCCCTTTACCAGCACCGCGGCGACCACGGTGAACCACGGTGTCGCACCCCTCAGGAACGCCCTCCACAGAACACGTATTCGGGAACACCCAACCTGTGGACGAACACTCAGCAGAAAGCCGCGACAACCCCCGCCACCTCACCCGGCGACATCCGGCCTGTGTCCACGACCTGCCCCTCCCGGCTGAGCCACGGGAAGGCCTCCTGGTACGCCGCGAGATGCCCCAATCGCCATTCCCGGATGGACTCCTCGTCGCCCTTGATCCGCCGCACCAGGGTGTCGTGGTCGGCGTGGAGCACGAAGTGCCGGACGGGGATCCCGGCCTTCTCCAGCCCGCCGCTGATCTCCCGCCAGTACTCCTCCACGAGCACGGTCTGCGGCATCACCAGCACACCGCCCACGTAGTCGAGCAACCGCACGGCGGTCTCCACGACGAGGCCGCGCCACGGCGGCCAGTCCTGGAAGTCGCCGACCCGGGGCAGCTCAGAAACCGTCCGCAACAGGTAGCCGACCTGCTCGGGGTCGAAGTAGCGGGCCTCAGGCACGATCGGCAGGAGCTCCCTGGCGGTGCTGGTCTTGCCCGCGCCGAAGGTTCCGTTCAGCCAGATGATCACGTCACCACGTCCAGCAAGAGCGGGCTTCCGACGTCCGTTCCAGCGGGAAACACTACTGGATCCTGAACGCCATGCCCTTGCCGCGGGACCGCAGGTTCTGGCAGCCGGCGTCGCCGATCGGCTCCAAGCGGCCGCCCCGGCGGCCATCATCTGTCTCTTCGTCGTCGGCACACTGTCGAGCACCCGCGCGCCGCGAGCTCACCGAAAAACCGCGAAACGTCGCGGTTATGCCGGCCATCGAAGCGGCCTATGGCGACGACGGAATCCGTCCTGGGCATTAGTGCGCTGTAGCTGCTCGGTCGCGTTTTCCGGCGCCGTGGTAAACCGAATCGAATATGTGAACTCCAGGGGGAGTCAGTCATGGGACTGCTGGACGGAAAGGTGGCGCTGGTCACCGGCGGCACGTCCGGAATCGGCCGGGTCAGCGCGATTCTGTTCGCGAGAGAAGGCGCCAAGGTGGCCGGCGCGAAGAGCGTCGTCGACCAGGTCGTCAGCCGCTGACACCGTCAATCCCACCGCCATCCGCACGCCCCTTACCCGGCCGGGCCTCACCAGGAACCCCGACGGGACCGAGTACCACCCGCACGGCGAGAAGATCCCGCTCGGGCGGCTGGGGGAGCCGGAGGAGGTCGCGAACGTCGTCCTTTTCCTCCTGTCGGACCTGGCCTCATACGTCACCGGGCAGGCCATCATGGTCGACGGCGGCCAGAGCGTGAACTGGCCGCGAGAGAGCGCAGCGCCCGCTCCGGGCGATGCGCTCTTCGAGGGTCGGGTCAGCCCGTCACGCGCGGCGGCGTGGCCGTGCCGTACAACTCCGCGGCGTACGCGGCGTACGCCTTCGCCGCCAGGTCCTTGATCACCGGCTGGATCTCGGGCGGCATCTCGCTGACGATTCGGTCGATGGCCTGGGGCTCGCCCTCGTACATGAGCATGCCGAAGATCGTCGGTAGCTGGTCCGGCGGAGTGTCGGCACTGCCTTCCTCCGTCAGCCGGCGGTACTCCTCGGCGGTGACGTACTGCTCGATCAGCGGCACGACGTGCTCCTCCTCCAGCGCCAGGTGCTCGGTGAGCGCGGGCAGGAGCTGCTCGACGGTCTCGGCCAGAGCGTCCCGCGCCTGCGCCGACGCGGTGGCGCGCCAGGCCTCCAGCGCGTCGCCCAGCTGCCGACTGCTCTTGTGGATGGCCTCGTGCTGCTCCTCCATGACGGCGACGAGCGGCTTCAGCTTCTCCGGCACCCGCTCCAGCAGGCGGGGCCACACGTGCGCGTCCTCTCCCGCGTGGTGGTGGTGCAGCACGCCGTTGATCAGGGCGACGTGGCCGGCGACCACCTCGGCCCTCCGTTCGTCGCCCGCCGCCACGCCGCGCACCAGCCCCGGCACGGAGCCGAACTCGCGGCGGAACATGGTGTGCACGACGAACATGTCACTGGCGTCGGCCAAGGGCAGGGTCATTCATTCTCCTAGGGTGCGGAAAGGGGGAGGGCCGCCGCGGATCGCGGCGGCCCTGGAAAGGGGGTCAGATGGCCCAGCGACCGCCGTCGACGTGCAGCGTCGTGCCGTGGATGAAGCTCGCCCGCGGCGAGGCCAGGAAGGCGATCGCCTCGGCGATCTCCTGCGGCGCCGCCGGACGCCCGGCGGGCAGGGTGCTCGCCAGGGCGACCAGGGCGTCGCCCATGGGGGCGGTGCCCTCGGTACGCGTCGGCCCGGGGCTCACGGCGTTGACCCGCACCCCGCTCGGCCCGAACTCCGCCGCCCACGCCTTCGTCAGCTGCGCGACCGCGGCCTTGCTGGAGCCGTACAGGCTGTAGCCCGCGTGGCCGTACTCCGCCACCATCGTCGTCACGTTGACGATGGAGCCCCTGCCACGCTCGGCCATCCCGGGGGCCAGCTCGGCCACCAGGAAGAAGGGCGCCATGACGTTGATGGCGTAGACGTCGTGGAAGTCCTGCTGGGTCATCTCGACCGTCGGCGCGAACGGGTAGATGCCGGCGCTGTTCACCAGCACGTCCACCTTGCCGAGGAGCTCGGTCGCGGTCCGCCCGAGGGCGCGTGCCGAGGGCTCGTCGCGCAGCGTCGCCGCCACGAAGTCGGCCTGGCCGCCCTGCGCGCGGATGTCCTCGACGATCTGCTTGCCCTGCTGCTGGTCCCGGCCCGACAGCACCACGCGCGCGCCGAGCCGGGCCAGCACGTGCGCCGTCTCCCGCCCGATGCCCTTCGTGGCCCCGGTGACCAGGGCGCCCGTTCCCGACAGCTCGTTTTCCGCCATTGTCGTCTCCCTCTCGATGATCGGTGTCGAGGGATGTAAGCCGCGCCCGCTGAGGGAACTTCCGGCCTTTCCATAGCGCCGCCTTATGACCGCCATAGAAAAGACCACGCTTTTGGTACGGCACCAGGCAGGAAAGGGCCTGTCGTGGGCATAAGACGGCGTGATGGCCAGGCCGGAAGCGTCCGGCGCATCGGCCAGTTATGTCGATAAATCGCCATTTATTGTGAAACAAGCCCCTGAGAGGGGTGTTCTGCCATGCAGTTCCACGGCCAGACCGCGCTCGTCACAGGCAGCACGTCCGGCATCGGCCGCGAGACCGCGCTCCTGCTCGCCGAGCAGGGCGCGTACGTGATCGTCTCCGGCCGCGACACCGCCAAGGGCGCGGACACCGTCACCGCCATCGAGTCCGCCGGCGGCAAGGCCGCGTTCGTCGCCGCCGACCTCAGCGACCTGGAGTCGGTACGCCACCTCGCCGACGCGGCGGGCGACGTCGACGTGCTGGTGAACAACGCCGGCGCCTTCCCCTTCGCGGCCACCCTCGACCAGAGCCTCGACACCTTCACCCTGATGCTCGACACCAACGTGCGCGGCACGTACTTCCTCACGCAGTCCGTCCTGCGGGGGATGGCGGCCAGGGGCGGCGGGGCCGTCGTCAACGTCTCCAGCATCGCCGGCCTGAGCGGCATGGTCACCACATCCGTGTACGGCGCCTCCAAGGCCGCCGTCGACTCCTTCACCCGCACGTGGGCTGTGGAGTTCGGGCGCAGCGGCATCCGGGTCAACGCCGTCGCCCCCGGCCACACGTACACCGAGAACGTGGTCGCCGGGATCGGCGAGGAGGAGTTCGCCAAGATGGGAGCGCGGGTCCCGCTGAGCCGCCTCGGCAGCGCCCGCGAGATCGCCGAGGCGATCGTCTTCCTCGCCTCGCCCCGCGCCGCCTACATCACCGGCGTCACCCTCCCCGTGGACGGCGGGTTCATGGCCCTCGGCCTCGACTGACCCTTCAGGCCGAGGCGGGCGTACGGAACCACTCGATCATCGCCGCGTAGCCGTCGCCCCCGCGCCCGCCCGCCACGGCCCGCTCGGCCAGCGCCTTGACGAACCGCGGCAGCTCGGCGTCGACCCCGAGGGTCTCGCTCTCCGCGACGACGTGCTCCATCGCGGCCAGGTGGGTGTCGATCGTCGAATCGAGCGCCGGGTACGCCCCCTCGTCGATCTGCCGGGCGTACCCCTCCAGCCAGGCGCCCACGGTGGAGACGCCCTCCTTGGCGAGCGGGACGAACGCCGAGGCGTTCACCCCCGCCGCGCCGAGCAGGGCGGCGCCGTGCAGGAACCCGTTCAGGATGTTCCACATCAGGCTCAGCACGGCCACCTCGTGCAGCGCCGCCAGGCCGTGGTCGGCGCCGAGGTACGCCGTGCCGCCCGCGAGGCACCTCAGGGCGGGCTCATGCTGGTCGAAGGCCGCTCGGGGGCCGCTGTAGACGATGGTGGCGTCCGCCGTGCCGATGGTCGCGGGCACGGCCATGATCGCCCCGGCGAGGTACGTGCCGCCCCGCTTCGCGACCTGCCCGGCCGTCTCGCGGGCCGCCTGCGACGTGCCCGAGCTCAGGTTCACCAGCACCCGCCCGTCCAGGACGTCGCCCAGCGGCTCCAGCAGGCCGTGCACGGCGTCGTGGTCGGAGACGCAGACGACCACGAGCGGAGCGGCCGCGACCGCCTCACCGACCGAGCCGGCGAGCCGCGCCCCCTGAGCGACCAGCGCTTCGCCCTTTCCCGCCGTACGGTTCCACACGGTCGTGGGACGCCCGTCGCGCAGGAACGCCCCCGCCAGCGCCTGCCCCATCAGCCCGAGTCCGATGACCGTCACGGGTCCGGCGTCGAGATTGCTCATCGTGCCCTCCTCAGGGATGTGATGGCAGCATCGTCAACGTTCACACCGGTATGAAGGTCAAGCGGAAGCAGGGCATGCTCATCGGCGAACTGAGCCGGCGGACCGGCGTCCACACCCACCAGCTGCGCTATTACGAGGCTCAGGGCCTGCTCGAACCACGCCGCGCCGCCAGCGGCTACCGCGAGTACGCCGACGACGACATCCTGACCGTGACGCAGATCAGGCGGCTGCTCGAAGCCGGGCTCTCCACCGAGGAGATCCGCTTCCTGCTGCCGTGCGCCACCGGCACGGCCCCCGACCTCGAGCCCTGCCCAGAGCTGCTGACCGCCCTCCGAACCCGTCTGCGGGGCCTGGACGAGCACATCGACACGCTCACCCGCACCCGCCGGACCCTGCACGACTTCATCGCCGCCACCGAACGCCGCTCCCATCCCGACGACCCGCGGTGAACGGGCTCAGCGGATGAGCTTCTGGTAGACCTCGAAGGCGTTGCGCTCGACCCGGTTGGACACGAGCTTGCCGTCGTCGCGGACGGCCCAGACGGCCGTGCCGGTCATCTCGACGGGCTGCCCGTCGGGCTCGGTGCCGAAGGCGCCGTTGTTGCGGCCGGTGAGCCGCCACAGGGAGCAGACGCGGGAGCCGTCGTGGTTCTCGAACGACTCCACCACCTCGAACGTCAGGTCGCGGAACCCGGCGCCGAATCCCTTGGCCCACTCCTTGAAGGCGGCACGGGACTCGATGCGTTCCCCTCCCGAGATGAGGACGAAGTCCTCGGCGACGAGTTCCTCGATGGCGTCGTAGTCCTGCGCCTGCCAGACCCGCGCCCAGAACTCGTGCACCACGTCGATACCGGACCGCGCCACCATCTCGGACCTCCCTTGAACCCCCGTGGAGCCCTCATCCTACTCGGCGACACACCCTTGTTGACATCAGTGTCAAACATCGCGCGCCTCCTCTGCCTGCGCAGACGCCCGCTCGGGTACATACTTCTGATCGCCGAAACCAACTCCGACCCGGCACTCGCCGGAGGCGACGGCCCCGGATGAGTGTCGGTGTCATCGCTCCGAAAGAGCACCGTGCACATCCCGGGCGTCGCCGTCCCGGTACAGGACGCCCCTCGCGTCGAACACGACCACCTTCAGCCGGCCCACCCTGACCCACCTG
The DNA here is from genome assembly GCF_044465245.1 of Nonomuraea terrae. Classification (NCBI taxonomy): domain Bacteria; kingdom Bacillati; phylum Actinomycetota; class Actinomycetes; order Streptosporangiales; family Streptosporangiaceae; genus Nonomuraea; species Nonomuraea terrae. Next base: position 306,759 of record NZ_JBITLL010000006.1, read on the forward strand.
CCCGCCGCCTCTGGAGGACACCGGCGGAATCCCACGCGGCCAGCACCTGCTGCTCCTTCTCGCCGGCGAGGCCGAACGGCGGGGCGCCGGGCGCGGCCCCTCGACCTCACCGCCTGACCGCAACCACCCCCACGTGTCCCAAACGGAGTCACCGAACGGGCGGGTGCGCAGTCCTGCGGCCTTCGCCGAAGCACCGGACACGGCCCAGAACCGGCGGTCTCCGGCACGTCCGGAATCCAGAGGGGAACCTCGGTCCACGGTCGCACGAGCTGCAGGCCGCGGGCCGGGTCGCCGGGCGCGTGGTGGACAAGGACTCATCCTGGGTCGTCATGCATCGGCAGTTGATCGTTGATCTTGATCAGTGTCCTGCCGCCGGACGTGAACGAGGAACTGATCTGGGATCTGCGAGCGCTCGCCGCCGTCGATCTGATCAGCGATGAGCGGGTGGCCCAAGCGGGAGTGACGCTTTCGGCGGCCGGCGTGTATCCGTCGTTGCACCTCAACTTGAGCGAGTGCTATCGCAAGCTGGGCGATCTCGGCCGCGCCCGCGAGCACCTCCAGCAGGCGCAGGCCACGATGGGGCACTTGGCGACGACGAGTACGCGCGGCTCATCAAGGGTGGCCTGGAGCGGCTGGCCGAACAACTGGCTCCGCCCACACCATGAGACGTTGACCGGGCGGAAAACCGCGCGACCTGCCTCGCCCCCAGTGGTCAGGAGTTCCGGCGAACGTCCAGGATCGCCGTCAGCGCGTCAGGGAATTTGCAGGTCGCGCCGATGCTCGTTGCCGCCGCCTGCGGCACTTCGCTGCCGTACGGGCATGAAAAAAGGCCAGTTCCGAGGGAATCTGGCCTTGGACCTGCTGGTGGGGCTACCAGGACTTGAACCTGGGACCTCTTCCTTATCAGGGAAGCGCTCTAACCGTCTGAGCTATAGCCCCGCACGCACCCCGAACGTTATCGCATCCGCCCCTTTGAGGCGAACCGGTTGTTCGGACGAGGAAAAGCTTACCGCCTCCGGCGGGCTGCTCGCGCCGTACCGCCATCTCGTACGGCGCGAGCGGCCGGGCCTACTCCGCCTCGCTGAAGGTCACCTCGACGCCGCCGACCAGGTCGGAGGCGATGTTGTAGATGACCGCGCCCAGCGTGGCCAGTGCGGTGATCAGCACGACGTTCACCGCGCCGATCAGCGCCGTGTAGCCGAGGATGCGCACCGGCTCGAACCACGAGGCGATGTCGATCGGGATGGAGTTCTGGCCGCCCTCACCCTGACCGAGCTGGTTGACCAGGTCGACGACCGAGTCGAACACGCCCAGGGCCGACAGCACGCCGTACAGGACGGCGACCGCCACGAACAGCACCACGAAACAGACCAGGGAGACCACGAAGCTGAACTTCATGGCCGACCATGGCTCGACGCGGCGCAGGACCAGATGGGCCTTGCGGGGGAGCCGGCTGCCCCCGCCGCCGGACGACTTCTTCTTCGGCAGCTCGATGGCCGGCGGGGCCTCGGTGGCCAGCGACGGACGCATGCGCACCGTATCGTTGCCGTCACGCTGGGGCCCGGAGGACGGGCCCTGCGGCGCCCCCTGCGGCGGCCCCTGCTGGGGGGCCGCTTGCTGGGGGGCTCCCTGCTGCGGCTGGTTCGGCGGCATGGGCCGCTTGCCGTCCTCCTGGGGTCCGGCCGGCCTGCCCTGTGCGGGCTTGGTGCCCTTGCCGTCGTCGACCGCGTCGAACATCTCGGTTTCCGCGGGCTTCTGCGGCTGCTTCCCGTTACCGGAAGCGCCGGAAGCCTTCGTCCTGGCGGAGCCACCCTGGGCGCTCATGGGTTACTCTCCTCCCCCGTCTTCCTCGTTGTCCACCGGAGCCTCGATGGACTCCGCGTTCCGGGCGAGGGCCACCACGCTGTCGCCTTCGGCGAGGTTCATCAATCGCACTCCCATGGTCTGGCGGCCGGACTGCTTGATCTCACCGGCACTCGTCCGGATCACCCCGCCGGCGGACGTGATCGCGAAGACCTCGTCCTCTGGGTTGACCATGACGGCTCCGACCAGCTTGCCACGGGAAGAAACGATTTTCGCAGTAAGCACGCCTCTACCGCCACGTCCTTGAACTGGATACTGCTCCACCGGCGTCCGTTTCGCGTACCCAGCCTTAGTGGCGATAAGCACGTCTTGACCGTCAGCGATCCTGTTCATGGCGAGAAGTTCGTCACCGTCGAGGAACCTCATGCCGATGACACCGCTGGTCGCCCGGCCCATCGGCCGCAGCGCATCGTCGGAGGCGGTGAACCGGATCGCCTGCGCGCCCTTGGAGACGAGCAGCAGATCGTCGGACTCGGAGACCAGGCGCGCGCCGATGACCTCGTCGTCCTCCCGCAGGTTGATGGCGATGAGACCGCCGGACCTGGGGGAGTCGTATTCGGCCAGGCGCGTCTTCTTCACCAGCCCGCTGCGGGTGGCGAGAACGAGATACGGCGCGACCGTGTAGTCGCGTAGATCGAGAACTTCCATGACTGTTTCGTCGGGCTGCATGGCGAGAAGGTTCGCCAGATGCATGCCTCGTGCGTCACGACCGGCATCGGGCAGTTCGTACGCCTTAACCCGGTATACCCGTCCCTTGTTCGTGAAGAACAACAGCCAGTGATGCGTCGTGGTGACGAAGAAGTGGTCGACGATGTCGTCCTGGCGCAGCTGCGCGCCCCTGACGCCCTTGCCGCCGCGCTTCTGGGCGCGGTAGAGGTCGGTCTTGGTGCGCTTGGCGTAGCCGCCGCGGGTGATCGTGACGACGATCTCTTCCTCGGCGATGAGGTCTTCGATCGACATGTCGCCGTCGTAGGCGATGACCTCGGTCTTCCGCTCGTCGCCGTAGCGGGCGACGATCTCGGCCAGCTCGTCGTTGACGATCTCGCGCTGGCGGCTCTCACTGGCCAGGATCGAGTTGTACTCGGCGATCTGCGTCATCAGCGAGTCGTACTCGTCCTGGATGGCCTGCCGCTCCAGGGCAGCCAGCTTGCGCAGCTGCATGTCGAGGATGGCCTGCGCCTGGACCTCGTCGATCTCCAGCAGCGTCATGAGGCCCTGCTGGGCGTGCGAGGCGGACTCGGAGGCCCGGATCAGGGCGATGACCTCGTCGAGCCGGCTGAGGGCCTTCAGCAGGCCTTGCAGGATGTGGGCACGCTCTTCGGCCTTGCGCAGCAGGTAACGCGTCCTGCGGACGATGACCTCGATCTGGTGCGCCACGTAGTGCCGGATGAACTGGTCGAGCCGCAGCGTACGCGGCACGCCGTCGACCAGCGCCAGCATGTTGGCGCCGAAGGTGTCCTGGAGCTGGGTGTGCTTGTACAGGTTGTTCAGCACGACCTTGGCGACCGCGTCGCGCTTGAGCACGATCACCAGCCGCTGCCCGACGCGTGAGGAGCTCTCGTCGCGTACGTCGGCGATGCCGGACAGCTTGCCCTCGCGGACCAGCTCGGCGATCTTCAGCGCCAGGTTGTCGGGGTTGACCTGGTACGGCAGCTCGGTGACGACCAGCGCCTGCCGCCCCTTGTCCTCCTCGACCTCGACCACGGCGCGCATGGTGATCGAGCCGCGGCCGGTGCGGTAGGCGTCCTCGATGCCCCGCCGGCCCACGATGAGCGCCTTGGTGGGGAAGTCGGGGCCCTTGACCAGCTTGATCGAGGCTTCGAGCAGCTCCTCGTCGGTGGCCTCGGGGTTTTCCAGCGCCCACTTGACCGCCGCCCCGACCTCGCGCAGGTTGTGCGGCGGGATGTTGGTGGCCATGCCGACGGCGATGCCGCCCGAGCCGTTGACCAGGAGCTGCGGGAACCGCGCAGGCAGGACGTCGGGCTCCTGCGACTTTCCGTCGTAGTTGGGACGGAAGTCGACGGTCTCCTTGTCGATGTCGCGCAGCATCTCCATGGCGATGGGCGCGAGCTTGCACTCGGTGTACCGCATCGCCGCCGCCGGGTCGTTGCCCGGCGAGCCGAAGTTGCCCTGGCCGTCGACCAGCGGATATCTCAGCGACCACGACTGCGCCAGGCGGACCAGCGCGTCGTAGATCGAGGTGTCGCCGTGCGGGTGGTAGGTGCCCATCACGTCGCCGACGACGCGGGCGCACTTGAAGTAGCCGCGGTCGGGACGGTAGCCACCGTCGTACATCGCGTAGAGCACCCGCCGGTGCACCGGCTTGAGCCCGTCGCGTACGTCGGGCAGCGCTCTGGACACGATGACGGACATCGCGTAGTCCATGTAACTGCGCTGCATCTCGGACTGGATGTCCACCGGCTCGATGCGGTCAGCCGGGGGAGTGGTGTTCACGTCCGTCACAGGTAAAGGTCCTTCTACTGGCTATACATCGAGGAAGCGGACGTCGCGTGCGTTGCGGATGATGAAGTCGCGCCGCGCCTCGACGTCCTCGCCCATGAGCACACTGAACAGGTCGTCGGCCTGCGCCGCGTCGTCGAGCGTGACGAGGCGCAGCAGCCGCGTCGCGGGGTTCATCGTGGTCTCCCACAGCTGCCCCGCGTTCATCTCGCCCAGACCCTTGAAGCGCTGGACGTTGTCACGCGGCCGGGGGTCGGGCTTGCCGTTGCGGATGCCCTCGGCGATGACGGCGTCACGCTCGGGGTCGGAGTAGGCGTACGAGGCCTCCTCGCCCTTGCGGTCCCACTTGATCTTGTAGAGCGGCGGGCACGACAGGTAGACGTGACCGGCCTCGATCAGCGGACGCATGAACCGGAACAGCAGCGTCAGCAGCAGGGTGTTGATGTGCTGGCCGTCGACATCGGCGTCGGCCATGAGGATGACCTTGTGATAGCGCAGCTTGGCGATGTCGAACTCGTCGTGCACACCGGTGCCGAGCGCGGTGATCAGCGCCTGGACCTCGTTGTTCTTCAGGACCTTGTCGATCCGCGCCTTCTCCACGTTGAGGATCTTGCCGCGGATGGGCAGGATCGCCTGAAAACGGGAGTCACGGCCGCCCTTGGCCGAGCCGCCTGCCGAGTCGCCCTCGACGATGAACAGCTCGCACTTCTCGGGGTCGTTCCACTGGCAGTCGGCCAGCTTGCCGGGCAGCCCGCTGCCCGACTCCAGCAGCGACTTGCGCCTGGTCAGGTCGCGGGCCTGGCGCGCGGCGATGCGGGCGCGCGAGGCCTGCAGCGACTTGTTGATGATGTCCTTGGCCTCGCCGGGGTTTCGCTCGAACCAGTCGCGCAGGTGGTCGTTGCAGGCCTTCTGCACGAACGACTTGGCCTCGGTGTTGCCCAGCTTGGTCTTGGTCTGGCCCTCGAACTGGGGGTCGGAGAGCTTGACCGAGATGATCGCGGTCAGCCCCTCGCGGACGTCCTCACCGCTGAGGTTGTCGTCCTTGCCCTCCTTGAGGAACTTCTGCTCGCGCGCGTAGCGGTTGACGATGGTCGTCAGCGCCGCGCGGAAGCCCTCCTCGTGGGTGCCGCCCTCCGCGGTGTTGATCGTGTTGGCGAAGGTGTAGACGGACTCGGAGAAGGAGTTGTTCCACTGCATGGCGATCTCGACCGCGATGCCGTCGCCCTCCTCCTCGAAGGAGACGATCGACGCGTGCGCCGGCTCCTTCTTGGCGTTGAGGTGATGGACGAAGTCGGCCAGGCCGCCCTGGTAGCAGTACGTCACCGTGGTGGGCTCACCGTTGACGTATTCGGGACGCTCGTCGGTGAAGGTGATCGTCAGGCCCTTGTTGAGGAAGGCCATCTCCTGGAACCGCCGCGAGAGCATCTCGTGATTCCACGTCGTGGTCTCGAAGATCTCGGGGTCGGGCCAGAACGTGACCGAGGTGCCGGTCTCGTCGGTGGGCTCGCCCTTGGCCAGCGGCGCCAGGGGCTTGGACATCTCGTAGCGCTGGCGCCAGTAGTGGCCGTTCTGCTTGATCTCGACGTCCATGGCGGTGGACAGCGCGTTGACGACGGCCGAGCCGACGCCGTGCAGGCCGCCGGAGACCGCGTAGGACTGGCTGTCGAACTTGCCGCCCGCGTGCAGCGTGGTCAGCACGACCTCGACGGCGGAGCGCTGCTCCACCGGGTGGATCCCGGTGGGGATGCCGCGCCCGTCGTCGATCACGCGCACGCCGTTGTCGGCCAAGAGCGTGACGTCGATCCTGGTGGCGTAACCGGCCAGCGCCTCGTCCACCGCGTTGTCCACGATCTCCGTGACCAGATGGTGGAGGCCGCGCTCACCGGTGGAGCCGATATACATACCTGGGCGCTTGCGAACCGCTTCAAGCCCCTCGAGTACGGTGATTGAGCTAGCGTCGTAAGACAACTGCGAAATCCTCCTGCCGCGGACACGCGGCGGGGGAGGCGATCAACCACAAAGCTGCCCCTGCCGTGCCCGTCACCGTCGTGAGTGCCCCGATGCGCGGTCACCCAGGGGAGTCGGCTTGCTGCCGGGGTGACACGCAAGCGGACGTGTCCGGAATCCTTTTTCATTCTACCGCCTCCGGAGGCCCGAGGTGGCAATGAACGCGCCTGTGATGCTCTCTAGCTCGTTTTGCCCCCTGTCAAGCATCCCCCCTCCGGAAGGGGGGCTTATCGCGTCTGCGGCTTTCTGATCGCCCTCGGCGCCTAACCGTAACGACGGGAAGCGCCTCTGTGGACAGCGTCCGAAAGCCTGGCCCCTAACGGCGCGAAACACCTGCTGTGGACACCGACCGGACGCCTGAGCTGTAGCGGCGCCAAACACTTGCTGTGGACAGCGGCGGGACGCCTGAGCTGTAGTGCGGCGAGGCGCCTGCTGTGGACAGCGGCCGGGGCCTGAGCCATAGCGGCGCGAAACACCGGCTGTGGGCAGCGGCCGAACGCCTGATCCGTAGCAACGCGAACACGTACTGGGGATAGTGGTCGGACGGGGGATCCGTAGCGGCGCTGCGCCTGCTGGGGATAGTGGTCGGAGGGGGGCCCGTAGCGGCGCTGCGCGCCTGCTGCGGGTAGCGGCTGGACGCCGCTACCCGTAGGTGTCGCGTGGGCCTCGGCTTCCGGTCACCCGCAAACCGCCTGTAGGACGCGGCGCGTTCTGCGGCCCCCTGACCTTGACCTTCGTGACCGTGCCGTCGCCGAGCTCCTCGTTGAGCCTGCGTACGAGGGTGCGCGCGAGCAGCCGGACCTGCGTCGCCCACGCCGTGGAGTCGGCCAGGACCAGCACCTCGCCGTCCTCGTACGACTCGGGTTTGGTGTGGGCGGCCAGGTCGGGGCCGACGATCTCGTGCCATCGCCCGAACACCGCGCCCACCGCCACCGGACGCTCCCAGCCGCGGTCGGCCAGGAGGTCGGCGATGGCGCGGCCGAACAGCTGGGGATCGCCGCTGTTGCGGCGGGCCGCGCCGCCCTTGCGCCGGGGCTCACGACGGGGGAGCTGCCCGCGCTTGGCGGCGTCCGCCTTGGCCTGGGCGAGCTTCTCCCGCGCCATCGCCGCGCCGCGCGCGGTCACATGCTGCGGCGCCATCCCTTCATCCACAGCCCCGCCCGTGCCCTGTCCCGGCGTACGGACGGCGGCTCCTTCCTGCTCCCGGGCACCTGACCCACCCTGTGGACGAGCCGCCGCGCCTCCGTGCGGGCCCTGCGGACCGCCCGGGGACGCGGCCGCCGGCGCGGTCTCCGCCCCCGGCTGTGGTGCGGCCTGTGGATAACCCGCGGGCCGCCCGGAGACGGAGTCGCGGAACGGCCCTCCAGGCGCACCGGAGCCGGAGAGGCGCGGGTCGTCAGCGGACACGGGTGACACTCCCCTCTGCGACGTCGAATCGGCTTCCCGACAACTCGCCGGGCACGTCGTCGGGCACGGCCGCGGTGATGAGCACCTGCTCGGCCGGCGCGACCATCTCGGCGAGCCGCCGCCTGCGCTGACTGTCGAGCTCGGCGAACACGTCGTCGAGGATCAGCACCGGATCGCCCCCGTCGGCCCGCAGCAGGTCGTACGCGGCCAGCCGGAGCGCCAGCGCGAACGACCAGGACTCGCCGTGGCTGGCGTAGCCCCGGGCGGGCAGGTCGCCGAGACCGAGGATCAGGTCGTCGCGGTGTGGGCCGACGAGGGTGACCCCGCGTTCGAGCTCCGACTGGCGGACCTCCAGTAGCCGCTCCCGCAGGCGGTCTTCAAGGGTTTTCCCCAAGTCTGTGGATAACGTCTGTGTATCGGAAGATCCCCGCTCACCGGGGATTTCTGCCTCCTGGCCACCCTCGTCGTTGTCCACACCTGTGGACAACGTGCTGCGGTAGGCCAGCGTCGCGGGAGCGCTCGACGGGGCGAGCGCGGCGTAAGAACCGGAGACCAGCGGACGCAGCGCCTCGACCAGCTCCAGCCGCCCGCGCAACAGCTCGGCACCGTGCCGCGCGAGATGGGCGTCCCAGACCTCCAGAGTGCTCAGGACGTCGCCGGCGCCCGCCGCGGCGAACCCGCTGTCCTTCTCCTGCCGACGGGGGCTCCTGGCGCCTCTGCGGGCCTGCGCGGCCGTACGCAGCAGCGCGCCGCGCTGCTTCAGCACCCGGTCGTAGTCGGCGCGGACACCCGCGAAGCGGGGTGTGCGGGCCACCAGCAGGTCGTCGAGGAAGCGGCGGCGCTCGGACGGGTCGCCCTTGGACAGCGCGAGGTCCTCGGGCGCGAACAGCACCGTGCGCAGCAGGCCGACGACGTCGCGGGCGCGGGGCACGGGCGAGCGGTTGAGCCGGGCGCGGTTGGCCCGCCCCGGGTTGATCTCCAGCTCGATCAGCGCCCGCCGGTCGTCCCTGTGGACGGCGCAGCGCACGATCGCCCGGGTGGCGCCCTGCCGCACCAGCGGCGCGTCACTGGCCACCCGGTGGCTGGAGTGCGTCGCCACGTAGCCGAGGGCCTCGACCAGGTTGGTCTTGCCCTGGCCGTTGGGCCCCACGAACGCCGTGACTCCCGGCTCCAGGCCGAGCTCCACGGACGCGTAGGACCGGAAGTCGGTCAGCGAGAGGTGGGCGACATGCACCCCACGAAGGTTAGTGCGCCCCGGCGGCCGCTGTGGGCACCGGCATGCGTTCCTGTGGAAAACCCTAGCGATCGGCCTCGCGAGGCGGCGTCACGTCGGCGCCAGGGGCGTCGGCGCCCTTGGCGTGGCTGCCCTCCGCGGCGGTGATCGCGTGGCCGCCGAACTGGTTGCGCAGCGCCGCGACCACCTTCATCGCCGGGGAGTCGTCCTGGCGCGAGGCGAACCTGGCGTAGAGCGCGGCGGTGATGACCGGCAGCGGGACAGCGTGGTCGACGGCCGCCTGGACCGTCCAGCGGCCTTCGCCGGAGTCCTGGGCGTAGCCGCGCAGCTGCTCGAGGTGCTCGTCGTCGTCGAGCGCGCGTACCAGCAGGTCGAGCAGCCACGAGCGGATGACGGTGCCGGTGCGCCAGCTGGCGAAGGAGCCCTTGACGTCCTTGACGATGTCGGAGGCCTCGAGCAGCTCCCAGCCCTCCGCGAACGCCTGCATCATGCCGTACTCGATGCCGTTGTGGACCATCTTCGCGAAGTGGCCGGCGCCGACGTCGCCCGCGTGGACGAAGCCGTCGCGGCCCTCGGGCTTGAGGGTCTCGAAGATCGGCATGAGGCGGTCGACGTCGGACTTGTCGCCGCCGCACATGAGGGCGTAGCCGTTCTGCAGGCCCCAGACGCCGCCGCTGACGCCGCAGTCGACGAAGCCGATGCCCTTCTGGGCCAGCTCGGCGGCGTGCTTCTGGTCGTCCGCGTAGTGCGAATTGCCGCCGTCGACGACGAGGTCGCCCTCGCTGAGCAGCTGGCCCAGGTCGTCGACGGTGGTCTGGGTGGGTTTGCCGGCGGGCACCATGACCCAGATCGCGCGCGGGGCCTGCAGGCGCTCGACGAGCTCCTTCAGGCTGCCGACGTCGCTGATCGCCGGATCGCGGTCGTAGCCGACCACCTCATGACCGCCACGGCGCAGCCGTTCGGCCATGTTGCCGCCCATCTTGCCCAGTCCGATCATGCCGATCTGCATGTGTCCAACCCCCTTGTCAAGGTTCCATCATCTCTGATGACAGGCTCAGCCTGACAGGCGGATGGGCATGATCAGGTAACGGTAGTCGGTGACGCCCCCGTCGTCCACAGGCTTGCCGCCGGTGAGGATGGCGGGCTTCGTCGAAGTGGTCATCTGCAGCCGCGCGACGTCGGAGTCGATGGCCCCGAGGCCCTCCAGCAGGAACTGGTGGTTGAAGGCGATGTTCATCTCCTCGCCCTCGTAGTCCACAGGCAGTGCCTCGACGGCCTGCGCCTCGTCGCCGCTGCCGGCCTCCAGCACGACCTCGCCGCTCCTGAACGCCAGCCGTACGGGAGTGTTGCGCTCGGCGACCAGGGCCACGCGCTTGACCGCCTCCACGAACGGGCCTGTGGACAGGTCGGCGCGGGCGGAGAACTCCGTCGGCAGCAGCGAGCGGTACTTCGGGAACTCGGGGTCGAGCAGCCGCGTCGTCGTCCGCCGCCCGTTGCTGGAGAAGCCGATCATGCCCTCACCCTTGCCGCCGGCGGAGCTGAGCGCGATCTCCACCTCGGCGCCGCTCGTGCCGAGCGCCTTGGCCGTGTCGGCGAGGGTCTTGCCCGGGATCATCGCGATCGCCGAGAAGTCGGGCTGCCCCGGCTGCCACTTCAGCTCGCGTACGGCCAGCCGGTAGCGGTCGGTCGCGGCGAGGGTGACCGTGTCGCCCTCGATCTCCATGCGCACGCCCGTGAGCATCGGCAGCGTGTCGTCGCGTCCGGCGGCGACGGCGACCTGCGCCACGGCCGAGGCGAACACGTCGCTGCCCACCCGGCCGGCGGCCGGCGGCATCGCCGGGAGCGAGGGGTAGTCCTCCACAGGCATGGTGAGGAGTGTGAATCGCGCGCTGCCACAGGTGACGACCGCCTTGGCGCCGTCCACCACGAAGTCCACAGGCTGTGCGGGAAGCGCGCGCGTGATCTCGGCGAGCAGCTTGCCCGAGACCAGGACGACTCCCGGCTCACCGGTGTGGAGCTCGAGGGTGACCTCGGCGGAGACCTCGTAGTCGAAGCCCGAGAGTTTGAGCTGCTGCTCCTCGGTCACCTCCAGGCGCATGCCGGCCAGCACGGGCACAGACGGACGCGCCGGGAGGCTGCGCGCCGTCCATGCCACCGCCTCAGCGAGGACGTCTCGCTCGATTCGGAACATCACGGTGATCAGCCTCCTGGTTCGTCGTTGATTCCAAGGAGTCCACTCTCCCGCACTCGCGCTCCGGGAGGGGCCCCTCTATGAGTCTTTGAGTTTCTTAGTTAGAGAGATAAGAGGTCATCACACTAGGGGCTGTGGAAACTGGGGACAACTGGTGTCCTCGCTGGTCAGCGGGCGTTTCTTCATCCACCGACGGTGTGGGTGGAGCCTGGGGAGAACTCGCGCGCCTGGGGATGGAGATTCGTTGCCCACAGGCCGTCCCCAGATCTTGGTGCCTTCATCCACGGGCAACCGGCAGTTATCCACGAGGTTTCCACAGCTTATCCACGGGGTAAATCGGACACCCTTGGAGCCCCAGATCGGCTGTTCACAGGCCGTCCACAGGTCATCCACACTTTTCCCCGAGTAGTCCCCAGGTTCTCCCCAGGATGTCCCCACTGTTGTCCCCAGCCTATGTGGACCGATTTTTCCTGGCATTGCCGGGCATTCCGCAGGCACGATTTTGCGTTTCCGCTGGTCCACAGTGTTTTCCACAGGCTGTGTACGACGTCACGAGCCGCGCTGCGTCTGCTTGATCCGCATTGTCAGCTCGTTGACCTGGTTGTACATCGACCGCCGCTCCGCGATCAGCGACCGGATCTTCCGCTCGGCGTGCATCACAGTGGTGTGGTCGCGCCCGCCGAACTGCTGGCCGATCTTCGGCAGCGACAGCTCGGTCAGCTCGCGCGCCAGGTACATGGCGATCTGCCGGGCGTTGACGAGCGCCCGGCTGCGCGAGGTGCCGCACAGGTCGTCGATGCTGATGCCGAAGTAGTTGGCCGTCTCGGTCATGATCGCCGCGATGGTGATCTCGGTGTCGGACTCCGAGGTGATCAGGTCCTTCAGCACCACCTCGGCGAGCTGCAGGTCGACGCCCTGCCGGTTGAGGCTGGCGAACGCGGTCACCCTGATCAGCGCGCCTTCGAGCTCGCGGATGTTGGTGGAGATGCGGCTGGCGATGTACTCGAGCACCTCGGGCGGCGCCGCCAGGCCCTCCTGGATGGCCTTCTTCCTGAGGATGGCGATCCGGGTCTCCAGCTCCGGCGGCTGGACGTCGGTGATCAGGCCCCATTCGAACCGGTTGCGCAGCCGGTCCTCCAGCGTGATCAGCTGCTTCGGCGCCCGGTCGCTGGAGATGACGATCTGCTTGTTGGCGTTGTGGAGCGTGTTGAAGGTGTGGAAGAACTCCTCCTGCGTCTGCTCCTTGCCCTCCAGGAACTGGATGTCGTCCACGAGCAGGATGTCGATCGCCCGGTAGCGGCCGCGGAACCCGTCGGCCTTGTGGTCGCGGATGCTGTTGATGAAGTCGTTGGTGAACTCCTCCGAGCTCACGTACCTCACCCGCGCGCCGTCGTACAGGCTTTGGGCGTAATGCCCGATCGCGTGCAGGAGGTGCGTCTTCCCCAGCCCCGAATCGCCGTAGATGAACAGCGGGTTGTACGCCTTCGCCGGCGACTCGGCGACCGCGACGGCCGCCGCGTGGGCGAACCGGTTGCTGGCGCCGATGACGAAGGTCTCGAACGTGTACTTCTGGTTGAGCCGAGCCGGTTCGCTGGGCTTGCTGCTCTTCGCCTCCCACCGGTTCGGCGCCGGCTCGGGCGTCTTCTCCACTGGCGGTGTGTACGGCTGCGCCTGTTCAAAAGAGAAGCTCTGCTGTGGATATTCGGTGGATACCTGAGGCTGCTCCGGCTGCGGCGAGTAGTACTGGGGCGGCTCGGAAGCGGGGTTGTGCTGCGGCTGCGCGGCCTGTGAATAACGCAGCTGACTCTCCACACCCTGGGGATAACTGTGAGTCACAGGCTGTTGATGACTGTCGCCCGGCGACTGCTCGGGCGCCGTGGTGTCGATCATCACGGCCAGCCGCATGGTCCGGCCGAGCTCCTGAGACAGAGCGTGCACCACGAGCGAGCGCAGCTTGCCCTCGATGAGGTCCTTGACGAAGTCGTTCGGGACGCCGAGCACGATCGTGTCGTTGGCCAGGGCGATGGGGCGCACCATCGCCAGCCACGTGCGCTGCTGTATCGGCACGTTCTCGTTGAGGAAGTTACCCAGGGCCCTCGCCCATACCGTGCCGAGGTCGACACCGTTCACGGTGTGGATCCCCCTCCTCGATCTCGCGGCCCCCCGCGTTGGTCTGTCCACATGACACGGCCGCCCACATGGATGAGCGGCCTGTTCGTCCACACGTGGTGGCCGGGCGTCGAGCCGCGGCCCTCCACAGGTGATCCACAGGCTGTCCACAGGCTCTGAGCGGCCCAGAAGGGCTGACAGTAGCGATGTGCACAGCTGTGTTCAAGATGTTGTCCACAGCCTAGTGGCACCGGAGTGCACATACTGTGGACGTGTGGCCGGCGGTGGAAAAGCGGCCTGTGGATTGGTGGATAACCGCGCTGGTTTGACCTGAGCGGTCCTTGCCCCGTAACGTACGACGGTCGGCTTGTCACGCGACGGCTATTTCGCGTGCCCTCGCTTTTCTGGCAGGCCATCCATGTGTATTAAGCGTCCTTGTGGCGCACCTTCGAGCCTGGAGCCCACCCGTGAGCAAGCGTACTTTCCAGCCGAACAACCGTCGCCGCGCGAAGACCCACGGCTTCCGGCTGCGGATGCGCACCCGGGCCGGTCGCGCCATCCTCGCCGCTCGCCGCCGCAAGGGCCGCGAGAAGCTGTCGGCCTGATCGTCCCGCGCCCGATAGTCGGCCCGCCGGTGGTTCTCACCGGCGGGCGATAGGCATATACGGTGCTGTCCCGGCAATCCCGCATGCGACGCGGGGAGGAGTTCGAGAAGGCGATCAAGCGCGGGCGACGCGCCGGTCGCCCCACCCTGGTGGTGCATTTCGCGGTATCAGGGGAAGATCCGCCTCTGGTGGGATTCGTGGTGAGCAAGGCCGTCGGCGACGCGGTGACCCGGAACAAGGTCAAACGGCGGCTCCGACACCTGATGCGGGACCGTCTCCACAGGCTTCCGAGAGGTAGCCTGCTTGTGGTACGCGCCAATCCACCGGCCGCGTCCGCGCGATTCGAGCACCTGGCCGCCGAGCTCGATTCCGCACTGGATCGTTTGCTCAGGCGGCGCGAGTCCTCGACGGGTGGACACAGATGACGGAGCAGCCGCAAGACGTGGCGCCGAGCGTTGCCGCTCGGGTGCTCATCGTCCCCATCCGGTTCTACCGGGCGTTCATCAGTCCGCTGCTCGGCCCGCGCTGCCGCTTCTACCCGTCGTGCAGTGCGTACGGGCTCGAGGCGATCGCCGTACACGGTGCATTGCGCGGCATCTGGTTGACTGTCCGGCGCATCGGGCGGTGCCACCCATTCCATCCCGGAGGTATTGACCCGGTGCCCCCACGCCCGGTCCGGTCCCACGAAACGCAAGGGAGATAGCTCGGTGGAGCTGTCCTGGCTGAGCTGGCTGTACCAAGCCGTAGCCCACGTCATCATCTGGATCCATTCTGCATACAGCACGGTCCTCGACCCGGACAGCGGTCTGACCTGGGCGTTGACGATCATCACGCTGACCGTGCTGATGAGGGTCCTGATCTTCCCGCTCTTCCTCAAGCAGATGCGCTCGTCGCGGAAGATGCAGGAACTCGCCCCCAAGGTTCAGGAACTGCGCAAGCGCTACAAGAACGACAAGCAGCGCATGAACCAGGAGGTCATGGCGCTCTACCAAGGAGCGGGCGCCAACCCGCTCGGCGGCTGTCTTCCTGTGGTCGCCCAGTTCCCCATCTTCATCTCCATGTTCACCGTGCTCCACAACATGGCCGACGGCCATGCGAAGTACGGCATGACGCAGGAGCTCGTCGACAGCGCCCGTAAGGCGCACATCTTCGGCGCGCCGCTGCCGGCGAACTTCTGGATGTCGTCGGAGCAGATCATCAGCTTCAGCGCGAACCCCGTCACGACCAAGGTGGTCCTGGCGATCTTCGTGGCGGTCAGCTCCCTGACCACGTTCCTCACCGTCCGGCAGAGCGTCACCCGCTCGATTCAGCAGATGCCGGACAACCCCATGGCGCAGCAGCAGAAGATCCTGATGTACATCTCGCCGCTGTTCGCCTTCTTCAGCCTGAACTTCCCGCTCGGCCTGATCATGTACTGGGTCACCACCAACGTGTGGACGCTCGGTCAGCAGCACTGGTTCTACAGCCGGCACCCCATGCCGCAGTACGACGCCAAGGGCAACGTCATCCCGGTCCAGCCGAAGCCTGGCCTGATCGCGAAGCTCCGCAAGACCCAGCCGGAAGAGCAGGCTCCCCCGCCGCCTCCGGAGCCTAAGATCATTAGGCAGCAGCCGAGCCGGCAGTCCCGTAGCAAGCGCACCGGCAGCAAGAAGTCGTGAACACGAAGGAGAGGCCGGCCATGACCGAGGCCGAGCAGGAGAAGGCTCCTGATCTCAATGCGCTGGAGCAGGAAGGCGAGATCGCTGCCGACTACGTCGAGGGCCTTCTCGACATCGCCGACATCGACGGCGACATCGACATGGACGTCGAGGGCGACCGGGCCATGGTCTCCGTCGTGGGGCTGAAGGGCACAGAGCTGGTCGGGCCTGGGGGAGAGGTCCTGGAGGCCCTGCAGGAGCTGACCCGGCTGGCCGTGCACCGCCAGACCGGCGAGCGTTCGAGGCTCATGCTCGATGTGGCCGGCTACCGCGAGCGGCGCCGTGCCGAGCTCAGCAAGCTCGGCACCGAGATCGCCAACCAGGTCAAGGAACGCGGCGAGCCCAAGTCGCTGCAGCCGATGACGCCGTTCGAGCGGAAGATCGTCCACGACGCGGTGGCGGCCGCCGGGCTCCGCAGCGAGTCCGAGGGGGAGGAGCCCCACCGCTACGTGGTGGTTCTGCCCGCCTGAGGCGCTTCACGCCGTCTGATCCGGCCGTCCGCCCGCCGTTGCGCGTGGTGGACGGCCGTTTCGCATTTTGTGCGCCTTACCGCCGTATGTGGCTTCTTAGGTGGACGTGGGGTGGCGTGGGGTAACGATGCCGCGCGACAGCGCGCTCACCGGCCGTCTTCACCCTGGCCCGCTAGTCTTCCCTTGTGATCTCACCCGTAGCCTTGGGTGAGGACCCGATCCCCTTCCACCCCATCCACTCCGATCAGGGCCATCAGTCCCAGAAAGGGCCAGCCGACCAGTGAGCGAAGAGCTTCCGGAGCCGCCGGACATTGCGCGGGACGTCTTCACCGGGGAGGCCTGGGAGCGTGCGAACGCGTTCGCCGGGCTGCTCGCGGGTCCCGGTGTCGTCCGTGGGCTGCTGGGCCCGCGGGAGGTGCCGCGGATCTGGGATCGCCACCTGCTCAACTGCGCGGTCGTGGCCGAGATCGTGCCGCCCGACGTACGACTGGTGGACATCGGGTCCGGCGCCGGCCTGCCCGGGCTGGTGCTGGCGATCGTCAGGCCGGATATCACGGTCACGCTGCTGGAACCGCTGCTGAGGCGTACCGTCTTTCTGGAGGAGAGTGTCGAGGCGCTCAAGCTCGGCAACGTCGAGGTGCTGCGTGGGCGGGCGGAGGAGCTCGCGGGCAAACGTGAGTTCGACGTCGCCAGCGCTCGTGCGGTGGCACCGCTCGACCGCCTCCTCGCATGGGCGATGCCGCTGCTGCGCGAGGGCGGCGAGCTCATCGCGATGAAGGGCGAACGGGCGGCCGAAGAGCTCGCCGAGGCGGAGACCGAGCTACGCGCCAGCGGGGCGCGAACGGCTGAGCTTGTCACCGTCGGGCGCGGTAAGGTCGAGCCGCCTGCAACATTGGTTCGGGTGGTAGCGGGTCGCCCGCCGGAGCGCGCAGCGAGGCGGCGACGAAGGAGGTGACGGTTGTGCCAGTCACATCAAGTGGTCTTGGCTGGCCGGAAAGCCGTCCGTCTGAGAGTCCAACCGGGGTTGGCTGGCCCGAAATGGGCGTGTCGCGACAGCGAATTCCCGGCACCGGCACACCACTGGTTGAAAGGATGGCCATCGTGACCCAGACCCCCCTGAACCCCGGTGATTCGCCGTTGGTACGAGAGGCGCTCAGCTCAGTGGTTTCACGTGAAACATCTGCAACCCCGATGGCAGCTCAGCCCGGCGAGACCTCTGGTGATGGCGACGCCCTCTGGCCGCGCCCGTCCAAGACCCGCGTGATCGCGGTGGCGAACCAGAAGGGTGGCGTGGGCAAGACCACCACCTCGGTCAACATTGCCGCCGCACTGTCGATGCACGGGCAGCGTGTTCTCGTGGTCGACCTCGACCCGCAGGGCAACGCCTCCACCGCGTTGGCCACGGAGCACCGAGGCGATGTCCCCGACGTGTACCAGGTGCTGGTGGACGATCTTCCCATGGCGGACATCGTCAAGCAGGTCCCCGACATGCCCAACCTCTACTGCGCACCCGCCACCATCGACCTCGCCGGCGCGGAGATCGAGCTGGTCTCCCTGGTGGCGCGAGAGGCGCGGCTGCGGCGGGCGCTGGCGGCGTACGACGCGATGGAGTTCGACTACATCGTGATCGACTGCCCGCCGTCGCTGGGCCTGCTGACGGTCAACGCGCTCGTCGCCGCGGAGGAGGTCATGATCCCCATCCAGTGTGAGTACTACGCGCTGGAGGGCCTCGGGCAACTCCTGCGGAACGTCGACCTGATCCGCGCCCACCTCAACCCGACCCTGCGCCTGTCCACCATCGTCCTGACCATGTACGACGGCCGCACCCGGCTGGCGTCGCAGGTGGCGGACGAGGTACGGTCGCACTTCGGCGACACGGTGCTCAAGACGGTCATCCCGCGCAGCGTCCGGCTGTCGGAGGCGCCCAGCTACGGGCAGTCGGTGATGACGTACGACCCTGGCTCCAGCGGAGCGATGGCGTACATGGACGCCGCCCGCGAGATCGCCCACCGCGCCACTGTCTCCTGACCGGGTCCGGGCCCACGCCGTCGTGGTGGACGGCCGGGCGTCGTCCACCATGCCTCGCGGATTTGTGGCATGTCGGTGTGAATCCAGCGGGACGGTGTGTGGCGAGCGGGCACTCCGCCGGGTCCACAACGGTAACCTCTCCTGGAGTGACCGGAATCGACCGGGTGGACGAGGAGACGCAGTGAGTCAGCAGCGGCGGGGATTGGGCAAGGGGCTCGGGGCGCTCATCCCGACCGGTCCCATCGTTGACGGCCCCGGGGGGACGTCGGCCCCGGCGAACGGGTCAGCGGGGGAGACGGGTCCCAAGCCGATTGCCGGAGCGTACTTCAAAGAGGTGCCGCTGGCCGCCATCGTGCCCAACCCGCGTCAGCCGCGTGAGGTCTTCGACGAAGACCGGCTGGAGGACCTGGCGGCGTCCATCCGGGAGGTCGGCCTGCTGCAGCCGATCGTCGTCCGGCCGGTGGGCGGCGGCGAGTACGAGCTGATCATGGGGGAGCGGCGCTGGCGGGCCTGCAAGCAGGTCGGCCTGGACCCCGTTCCCGCGATCGTCCGCAACACGCAGGACAACGAGCTCCTGCGGGACGCGCTCATCGAGAACCTTCAGCGTGAGCAGCTCAACCCGTTGGAAGAGGCGGCGGCGTACCGGCAACTGCTGGACGACTTCCAGGCCACGCATGATCAGCTGGCCAAGAAGGTCGGTCGCTCCCGTTCGCACATCACCAACACGCTGCGGCTGCTCAACCTGCCCCCGGAAGTCCAGTTGCCCGTTGCGGCCGGCACCATCAGCGCGGGCCACGCGCGCGCTCTGCTCGGTCTCGACAGCGCCGAGGAGCAGATCCAGCTCGCCAAGCGGATCGTCGCGGAGCTGCTGACCGTACGGGCGGTGGAGGAGATCGTCTCCATGGGGAGTGCCAAGGCGGCGACGAAGCCCGTGCGCGAGCGGCAGTCCCCCAAGCCGATCGATCCCGGCCTGACCCATCTCGCCGACCGCCTCTCGGACCACTTCGAGACCAAGGTGAAGGTGGACCTGGGACGGCGCAAGGGCCGCATCGTGGTGGAGTTCGCCACGATCGACGACCTGGAGCGCATCATCGGCACCATGGCCCCGGACGCGGCCCGAGTGATGCGCGAGGTCGAGAACTGACGCTGTTTCACGTGAAACACCGTGGGAAGCCCGAGCTTGATCGTCCTTTCAGGCGCCTCGCCCACTCACCGTTGGCGCGATAAGAGCGGCGGCTACGACATCGACGTCTCACGGTGGACGCTCTTCGAGCGGTAACGCCTGCTGTCCCACGGCACGCCCCCGCCTCCCGGGGGACAGCACCCATCAGGCTCCCGCCCTAGCCTCGCCGAACCGCCAGCCCTTCTCCGGGCGCATCGCATCACCCCTCCGTCTGCTCCCAGTCACCCACGCCAGGCGTACCCGCATCCAGAAACTGGGCGCCGCCCCCGGACCTCAGCACTGCGCCGCGAAACCGAACCTGGGCAGCCACACCCGCGCCGCCTGAACAGAATCGCCTTGCTGCCGCACCCGTGCCACCTGACAGAATCGCCTTCCCGCCACACCGACGCCGCGCCGCATTGTGACCCGCACGCCGAGATCCCGGCGCCTCGTGATCACATTCCGCCAGGCCTCGTATTAGCTCCGCCCGGCGCCGGCGCGGGCCGCCATCCAGGCCGGGGGTTCGGGCCGCAGGCCCACGGCGGTGACGCGCTCGTCGGTCGCGAACAGCTCGCAGACGGCGGTGCCGATGCCGCCGGCCTCGCCGGCGACCAGGATGTGGTGGGTCACGTCAGCTCCTTCCCCCGGGTCCCGGTCTCGTCGGCGTAGAGGGCCACACCGACGAGCGCGGCGGCGGCCACGTACAGCTACGTATGAGTGGCGAACGCTGCGGCACGCTAAATTCGCACGAGTGTTGGGCGCGACTGGTCGACGCATCGTGTGCGCCGGGGGAGCACCAGCATCGGGTCGCCTGACGACAGCTGCGTGCGGCGATATTTGTGTCGCGAGATCGTGTGGGCTGGCCTGAGGCACACTCATGCCGCAGAGGTGTGTCCGACTCGCCTGGTCGAACGCATTGCGCACACCCCATCCTGGGAGCGCCCGAGGATCCTGTGGTACCGGTGGCCCGTGGGCGCTCCGTACCGCACGTGGTGACAGGCGGCGCTGGGAGCACCGTCACGTCCTCGAAGGGCGTCGGGGGATGAGCGTGTCACATGAGTCCGCGGCCTGGCGCGATGGCGATGGTGGTAGATAGAGCGCGCCGCGCTGCACCTGTGTCGCGCTGCACTTGTGTCGCGCTGCACTTGTGTCGCGCTACGCCTGTGTCCCACGTAAAAGTGGCGACGCCTGCCTACGTCTAGAAGCACGCCGGGACCGTCGGCTCGCGGTGGCTGGGGGAGAAGGTGCTCTACTTGCATGCGGACGCCGAACCTGGCATATGGGGTCACGTGACTCACCCAGTGCACCGCGCTGCTGTGCGCGCCTACTGCCCAGCGATCCTAGGGCGCCGGGTTGTGCCGCCTACACCCGCATTCGTATGAGCCGTCGACGCCGCAGCGTACTCGTCGGCGGCACACGTAAGCCGCAGGATCATGCCGAGCTGGATGGGACGTCGGCTTTTGGGGTTCTTGCCTCGCATGCCTACGCTGGCCCCTACGCCTTGTCCGGCTACTCACACTTCGGCGGTCTGGGCTCTTTCCGCGCTCATTCGCGATTCGACGCGATTGGGCCTCCGTTGCTTTGGGTTGAGGTCGTCGATGGGTGGTCTTTGGTGATGTGTCGTGTGCGCCTGGGTGATCGGTGGTCGCGAGCGGAAATGGCGCTGTCGCCGTTCACGCTGCGCGGGGATCGGGGCGGGCCGGCTATGAGCGTGACGCAGAGGTAAGAGGTTGTGTGTCGCTGCAATGAAGGGGAAGCGGGATAGGCAATGAGTGGGCGGCTTCGGCGGGGCGGAAAGCAAGGCACTGACATCGCCCTCAGGGCGTCGCTTTGTTTCACGTGAAACCAGGTGTAGTTGGGACGGTGGCTGGGGTTGCCGTAGGGCTGCGCGACCGCAGGTGCGCTGTGAGTGGTCGTTGGACGGAGGTCTCATGTCGGGCGCCGCAGGCTTCTGGTTGTAGAGGGTCGCCACCATCGTTAGCTGAATACGTCAGCGGTCTGGCTCACACTGCACAAGTCCTTGCCGCCGTCCACGGCTTGCTGTCCCAGTCTCTGTTTCACGTGAAACACAGTCGGCGGTGTCAGCCACTTGCGCGCCTATCCGTGATGCGACGCGATTGACCTCCGCTGCTCTGGGTTGAGGACGTCGATGGGTCGCCCTTCGTGATGCGTCCTGCGCGCCTGGGCGATCGGCGGTAGTGAGAGGAACGGCGCTGTCGCCGTTCCCGCCGCGTTGAGATCGCGCCTGTTCGGCAGTGAGCGTGAGGCGGAGGTGGGCGGGTGGTTGTGCTACGCAGCGAGCGTCATCGAGATTGGGATAAGGGATAGGGGATTGGGGAGCGGCTTTGTCATCTGTCATCGGGGGAGGCAATGAGCGCTGACACAACGCTGAGGCGTCGCCCTGTTTCACGTGGAACAAGGGCGTGGTTGAGACGGTGATCCGGAGTTGCCGTAGAGCCGCGCGACCGCGAAGTGCCTGCACGGTGGTCGTTGAAGGCGGCTTTGGTGTACGCGCCCAGCTGACCGGCGCCCGGGAACGGCGCAGAGGTCGGAAGGTACGGCTGAAGTCGTGTGGGCACCCCGAAGGTCGGGGTCACCCCGAAAGTCAGGGCGTCACGAAGGTCGGGTCGTCACGAAGGTCGGGTCGTCACGAAGGTCGGGTCGTCACGAAGGTCGGGTCGTCACGAAGGTCGGGTCGTCACGAAGGTCGGGGCGGCCACGAAGGTGCGGATCCCTAGCCGGCTGGTCGGGGAGTGGCTCAAGGGTTGCTTCGCGCGCTGTCTGGGACTGTCGATGGACTGAGTGACGACGCGGACTGTCGACGGACTGCCGACCGTCTCGTGGCGGGCTGTTGCGAGCATAGTGAGGTGATCCCGTTGGATGGGACATCGAGATCAGGGGATCCTCCCCACCGGAGGATGTCCCTTTTGGAGAGCATGGGGAAGAAGCCGCGTCCCCGCTGCCCGTTCACGCCGAAGTTCAAGGCCGGGATCGTCGGGCTGTGCCGGCGCGGTGACCGCTCCGTCGGTCCGCAAGCCAAGGACTTCGACCTGACCCAGACTGTGGTACGGCAGTGGATCCGTCAGGCCGAGGTCGATGCCATCCAACGGGATGGGCTTGCCAGCAGCGAGAGCCAGGAGCTGGAGGCATGGCGGCAGGCGAACCGGCGGCTGCGCGTGGCAGTGGACATCCTCAAGCGAGCGCCGACCTTCTTCACCCAGGAGACCCGGTGAGCGCGGATCCGTTCATCAAGGCGAAGAAGCAAGCCGGCCGCAACGTCAACCGGACGTGCGAGCTGCCGGCAGTCTCCCGTGCCGTCTTCTACGCACGCCGCAGCTTCGTGTCCGGCCCCGCGATGCGTGACACCGACGAGTGCGCTGCGGCGTCGCCGGCTCATACGAAGGCACAGACGGAACAACCCGGCGACCCAGGACCGCTGGGCGGTAAGTGCGCACAGCGGTGCGCGGGGGTGCGTCACGTGACCGCATGTGCCTGGTGCGGCGTCCTCACGGCACCCTAGGCGCTCGTCTCGGACCCCGTCGGCGCGGTGGTGCGGGATGCACGCGTTGCCGTCGAGCAGGCGTTGGTTGTGGTGCTGGGCGGTCTTGTCGCTGGCACCGCCATGGACGAGCCTACGAGCGAGTGCCCAGCCCCGCCGAAGACCGGCGACTCAAGTCCGCCGGTGTTCAGCGCCGCTGCGTCTCGGCGCGACCGACTCTGCGCCGGCCAGGACGCGCGGCGACCGGTCGCGCCGGCCACGCCTCCCGGTTCGAGTGACGTGGCGGGGTGGTGGCCGCGGTGTGGACGAGTGGTGGGGTCAGGCGGCGGTGGACTGGTGGAGGTCTTTGAGGAAGTCGTCCACCTGCTCAGGGGTCGTGTCGAAGGCGGTCATCCAGCGGACTGTGCCGGCCGGCTCGTCCCAGTAGTGGAACAGGTAACGCCGGCGGAGGGTTTCGGTGGCGGAGTGGGGGAGGGTGGCGAAGACGGCGTTGCCCTCCACCGGGTACGCCAGCGAGACACCCGGGATGTCGGCCAGGCCGTCGGCCAGTCGCTTGGCCATCTCGTTCGCGTGGCCCGCGTTCCGGCGCCAGAGGTCGTCCGTGAGGAGGGCGGACAGCTGCGCCGAGATGAACCGCATCTTCGAGGCGAGCTGGAGCGACTGGCGCCGCAGGAAGGGTACGGCGTGGGCGAGCGAATCGTCGACGACCACCACGGCCTCGGCCGCCAGAGCGCCGTTCTTCGTGCCGCCGAAGCTGAACACGTCCACACCGGCGTCCGTCGTGATGGCCTTCAGGTCGCAGCGGAGGAACGCGGCGGCGTTGGCCAGCCGGGCGCCGTCCACGTGGAGCCGGAGGCCGTTCTGGTGGGCGGTGTCGGCGAGGGCGGCGATCTCGTCGGGGGTGTAGCAGGTGCCGAGTTCGGTGACCTGGGAGATGGAGACGACCGTCGGCTGCGACTCGTGCGGGTTGCCGATGCCGCCGAGGCGCGAGGTGATGTCGGCGGGGCGGAGCTTGCCGTCCTCGGTGGGGACGGTCATGAGCTTCACGCCCAGCAGACGCTCCGACGCGCCCGCCTCGTGGGTGGCGATGTGGGCGCTGCCGGTGCAGATGACGGCGTCGTAGCGGCCGAGCATCAGGGCGAGACCGACCAGGTTGGCGCCCGCACCGTTGAGCACGGGGAAGGCCTGCGCGGCCGAGCCGAACACCTCCCTGGCCCGCTCCTCGAACGCCGCCGTCCAGGTGTCGTCGCCGTACGCGGGCGCGTCCCCCTGGTTGGCGGCGGCGATGGCGTCGAGGACGGCCGGATGCACGCCGGCGTGGTTGTCGCTGGCGAAACTCTTGGGGTACATCGAATCGATCAGCACAGGCCAAGGCTACTCAGCCGGTTTCCGCCGTCATGCGACCGGTCAGCGGTTGGTGGCGTTCTGCAGGAGGCTACGGCACAGCTCGCCCAGGTCCCGCCCGGCGGCTTCGGCGGACATCGGCAGCAGCGACGTCTCCGTCATGCCGGGTGCCACGTTGACCTCCAGGAAGTGCGGCACGCCGTCCGCGTCCACGATCAGGTCCGTACGGGAGACGTCACGCAGCCCCAGCGCGGTGTGAGCGGTCACGGCGGCCTCGGCGCAGGCGGCGGCCGCGGCGGGCGTGAGGCGAGCGGGGGCGAAGAACTCGGTGCGGCCGGCCGTGTAACGGGCCGCGTAGTCGTAGACCCCCTCGTCGGGCACGATCTCCACCGCGGGCAGCGCCTCCGGCCCGTTGCCGAGGTCGACGACGGAAACGGAGACCTCGACGCCTTCGACGTACCGCTCGATCAGGGCCGTGTCGCCGTACGCGAAGCAGCCGACCATCGCGGCGGGCAGCTCCTCGGCCGTACGGACGAAGGAGGCGCCGAGGGCGGACCCGCCACGGGCGGGCTTGACGAACAGCGGCAGCCCGAGCCGCTCGACGATGCGGCCGAGCACGGCCGTGGCGCCGAGGTCGTGGAACGTCTCCTTGGGCAGGGTGACGGACTCGGGGGTGTGCAGGCCGACCGAGCGTATGACGACCTTGGCGGTGGGCTTGTCGAAGGCCACCCGGCACGCGTCGGGACCGGCGCCGACGTACGGGACGTCGAGGAGCTCCAGCACCGAGCGGATCGCGCCGTCCTCGCCCGCTCCGCCGTGGAGCGTGACGAAGACGGCGTCGGGCGGGTCGGCGAGGATCGACGGGACGAGGGACGCGTCGGTGTCGCGGGTCTCCACGTCGACGCCCGCCGCGCGCAGCACCTCACTGACTCGGCGACCCGAGCGCAGAGAGACCTCCCGCTCGTAGGAGAGGCCTCCGGCCAGCACCAGCACGTGGCCCAGATCGCTCATCACTTCTCCTCCGCTGATCCCACCGCTGTCCAACGGTACCGGCGTGGGGGGCGAATGCTGCACGGGAGGTGCTTTCTCCGGCGATCCCATCCCATCTCGGCCGTTCCACGAGGGGATTTCTTGGTGTTGGGCAGAACGAGGGGGCCGGTTCGTCAAGACCCGGCCCCCTCGGAAATGGTCGCGTCAGGCGAGGTCGGGGCCTGGCGTGTCGACGCCCTGGCGGTCGATCGCCGACGCCGTGCCGAACGTGTCGCGCAACTGCATCTCCTGCTCGATCACACTCGCGAGCCGGCGTACGCCTTCTCGGATGCGGTCGGGCTCGGGGTAGCAGAACGACAGCCGCATGTGCCGGGCCCCGCTGCCGTCGGAGAAGAACCCCGTCCCCGGGACGAACGCCACCCGCTCGGCCACGGCCCGCGGCAGGATGGCCTTGGAGTCGAGCCCTTCGGGCAGCGTCGCCCAGACGAAGAAGCCGCCCGCGGGACGTGTCCACGTGACCTCGGGCGGCATCAGCGCGTCGAGCGCTTCGAGAAGCGCGTCGCGGCGCTCCCGGTAGAGCTCCCTGAACGATTTGATCTGCTCGCGCCACGGTTGCGTGGCGAGATACTGGCCGACGGCCAGCTGGGTGAACGAGGAGTGGGACAGCACGGCCGACTCCATGGCGAGGACGAGCTTGTCGCGGATGGCGTGCGGCGCGAGCGCCCACCCGACGCGGAACCCGGGCGCGAGGGTCTTCGAGAACGACCCCAGATAGACCACGCCGTCGGGATTGTCCGCGCGCAGGGCCCGCATGGGCTCTCCGTCGAACCCGAGCAGTCCGTACGGATTGTCTTCGATGATGAGGATCCCGGCCCGCTGGCAGATGTCGAGCACCTGCTGGCGCCGCGCGATGTTGAGCGTGACGCCGGCGGGGTTGTGGAAGTTCGGGATCGTGTAGAGGAACTTGATGGGCGCGCCGGCGGTCTCCAGCGCGTAGATGGTCTGAGCCAGCGACTCTGGCACGATGCCCTGGTCGTCCATGGCGATGTGAACGACTTTCGCCTGGTACGCAGAGAACGTCCCCAAGGCCCCCACGTAGGAGGGCCCCTCCGCGAGGACGACGTCACCCGGGTCGATGAAGATCCGGGTGATGAGGTCGAGTGCCTGCTGCGACCCGACGGTGACGACCACGTCGTTCGCCCCGGCGTTGATCCCCTCCAGTCTCATGACCTCGCAGATCTGCTCGCGCAGGTGCGGATCGCCCTGCCCTGAGCCGTACTGCAGCGCCACCGGGCCACGCCTGGTGACGAGGTCGGAGACCAGCTCGCCGACCATGTCGAGGGGAAGCGCCGTGACGTACGGCATGCCGCCGGCGAGCGAGACCACCTCTGGCCTCGACGCGACGGCGAACAGAGCTCGAATCTCGGAGGCGACCATCCCGGCGGCTCGCGCCGCGTACCGATCGACGTAGGCGTCGATGCGCGACCCTTGGGTCGCGGGTGTCTGACCGTGATCCAGCTCTTCCGTCACGGCCCACCTCCTAGGTGTCATATCGGGCGGAAATACCAGATTACGCCAGTCCGGCATGTCCCCCGTGACCGGGCACGACCGTCGTGGTGTCCGCTGGCTGCATCTTCACTGAGCTACGATGCCAGTTGTGGACGCGGTTTTCGCGCGCTTTTCCGGGTCAACGATAGGGGCGGTAGTTGTCGCGCCGACTGGTCAACATAACCCTGGACAATCTTGAAGATCTCCCGCGGCGCTGCCGGCGGTGCGTGTTCTGGGAGCTCGACCCCGTCAACAGCGAGCGTGCGACGGAGTCGGGTGATCCGGGGTTGGAGAAGGAAGCCTGGATCTCCGCCACGCTGCTGGAGTGGGGGAGCTGCGGGAAGATTGTCTATGTCGATGGGGTCCCGGCCGGGTTCGTCGTCTACAGCCCGCCGCTGTACACCCCGCGTTCGCTGGCGTTTCCCACGTCGCCGGTGAGCGCCGACGCGGTGTTGTTGATGACGGCCCACATCATTCCCGAGTTCTCCGGCGGCGGGCTGGGGCGCATGCTGATCCAAGGCGTGGCCAAAGACTTGACCAGGCGCGGAGTCAAGGCGATTGAAGCTTTCGGAGATCTGAAGTGGGAAGAGCCGAGTTGCATAGTACCGGCGGAATACTTGCTTTCTGTGGGGTTTAAAACTGTTCGGCCGCATTTGAGATTTCCGCGGTTGCGGCTTGAACTCAAGAACGCCGTCTCGTGGCGTGAGGACGTCGAGGTGGCCTTGGAGCGCCTCCTCGGCTCCATGACCCCGGAGCGGGCTCTCCGACCCGTCTGACGGTCCCTCAGGCCCGTAGGCATGCGAAAGCCCCCCGCGATCGAGTCGCGAGGGGCCGGCGAAGCGCTCCACGAGCGGGTCGGCCGGGGGCAGGGCCGTTCCAGTGCTGCTCCCGGCCGACGGCCGCGGGGGCCATCCGTGAGACGTGCTAGATGATGCCCTCGAGCTCGCGCAGCAGCATGGCCTTCGGCTTGGCGCCGATGATCTGCTTCACGACCTCGCCACCCTTGTAGACGTTCATCGTGGGGATCTGGAGCACACCGTACTGGCGCGGAACCTCAGGGTTCTCGTCGATGTTGAGCTTGACGATCTCGAGCTTGTCGCCGTGCTCCTTGGCGATCTCCTCCAGGATCGGGGAGACCTGGCGGCACGGGCCGCACCACTCGGCCCAGAAGTCGACCAGGACGGGCTTGTCGTTCTTGAGTACCTCGGAATCGAACGTGGCGTCGGTGACAGCCTTCACGGTGTGCTCCTTACTTCTCGTTGTTGGCCAGCCAGCGCTCAGAGTCGAGCGAGGCAGCACAGCCGGTGCCGGCCGCGGTGATGGCCTGGCGGTAGGTGTGGTCGACGACGTCGCCCGCGGCGAACACGCCTTCGATGTTGGTCTCCGTGCTCGGCGAGGCCACCTTGATGTAGCCGTTCTCGTCGAGGTCGATCTGACCCTTGACCAGCTCCGTGCGGGGGTCGTGGCCGATCGCGACGAACAGCGCGTCGGTCGCCAGCTCACACTCCTCGCCGGTCTTGAGGTTGCGCAGCTTCACGGCCTCGACCCTGGTGTCACCGAGCACGTCGGCGACCTCGGAGTCCCAGACGAAGCGGATCTTCTCGTTGGCGAACGCGCGGTCCTGCATGATCTTGCTGGCCCGCAGCGTGTCACGACGGTGGACCACGGTCACCATGCGCCCGAACCGGGTCAGGAACATGGCCTCCTCCATCGCGGTGTCGCCGCCGCCGACGACCACGATGTCCTTGTTGCGGAAGAAGAAGCCGTCACAGGTCGCGCACCACGACACGCCGCGGCCGGACAGCCGCTTCTCGCCCTGCACGCCGAGCTCGCGGTAGCCGGAGCCCATGGCCAGGATCACCGACTTGGCGTAGTAGGTGTCGGTGTGGGTCTTGACGACCTTCGGCTCGGCGTTCAGGTCGACCTCGACCACGTCGTCGGCGACCAGCTCGGCGCCGAACCGCTCGGCCTGCTTGCGCAGGTTGTCCATCAGGTCGGGGCCCATGATGCCGTCGGGGAAACCCGGGAAGTTCTCCACGTCGGTGGTGTTCATCAGCGCGCCGCCGGCCGTGACGGAGCCCTCGAAGACCAGTGGTTTAAGCTCGGCGCGTGCGGAGTAGACGGCCGCCGTGTAGCCCGCCGGGCCGGACCCAATGATGATCACGTTACGAACGTCGCTCAACGCCCCACGCCTTCCTCGTCTGCTGTTGCCAACCGGCTCAACAGATCCTAGGCCGCCGTGATTCCCAGCCCTACCCCCCGACGCGGCGACGACGCCCGGACAACCGAAAGAGCCCGCCGAAGCGGGCTCTGACGAGGTGTTTCCTGCCTACCAGCGGCCCAGGGCGGGCTTACGCAGGTTCTTGCAGTTGAACGGGTCGACGATGTCGATGCGGACCCTTTCGGTGGCCCGCTTCTTCCACGAGGCCACGACGAGGGCCTCCTGGCCGTTGTACTGGCCCCGGTCGACCGCGAACACGTCGAGCTTGCTGCGCTTGGAGACCGCGGAGACGCACTTGGCGACCTGGTCGCTCTCGGAGGAGGCGCCGTTCAGCGCGGGTGCGGGGCCGAGCAGGTCGTTCAGCCGCATCCGCAGTTCGTGGTCGCTGTAGTTGTGGTCGCTGTTGGTCACGACGTACGCCCGCGCGCGCGTCTTGTCCCGCCCCGGCTGCGCCGAGGGCTGCGCGGACGACTGCGACGGCAGGGCGATCGGTGGTGCGACGCTCGCACCGTCACCGCCCGCCACCAGCAGGCCGGTCGCGGTCACCGCCGTGCCCACCACCGCCACCGCCGCGGCGGCAGCGACCGCCGGCATCGCCCAGCGGCGCCGCCGTGGGGCCCGGCGCCGGGCCGGCACGATGCTGCCGTCGTCGGCGACCACGCCGAGGCGCACCGGCTGCTCCGGGGTCTGCTCGGGGGCCTGCCGCGGGACGTCGCCGGAGGCGGCGGGCCGCTCCCATGGGGCGTCCCGCATGAGCTCGTCCCAGTCCGGCGGCTCCGCGAGACCGACGCCACCGCCCCGCCGGGACTCGGCCTCGACCGCCAGCGCCTTGTCGATGCGTAGTGCGACGCCCATCGGCATGGCCGGTGTGGGAGTCGCCGCGAGCACCTCGCGAACCGCCGCAAGGTCGGCCAGCAGCTCCCCGCAGGGGTCGCAGACCGCGAGATGCTCGCGGACCCGCTGTGCCGTGTCGGCGTCCAAGAGACCCTCGGCCAATTCAGCAAGGATCTCCAGATCGTAGTGCGTATCACCCGTCACGAAGTTCTGCTCCCTTCGCGGATGAGACGCGATTGGCTTCGGATCGGTTCCGCAGATGCGAAAGAATTGGGGCAAGTTTCGCGCGTCCTCGGGCGCATCTGCTCTTCACCGTGCCGCTGGGCACTTGGAGCACCTGAGCTGCGTCTTCGACCGAATAGCCCATCATGTCGACCAGCACCAGGGCCGCCCGCTGGTCGCCGGGCAGGAGTTTCAGCGCGGCCGAAACCTCCATGGAGACCTCGCGCTCCAGGGTCTGGTCGGGCATCGGGGTCTCGCGCTCGGCGGCCTCGATGAGCTCGTCGTCGGCGACCGGGCGGACGGACTTGCGCCGCATCCGGTCGAGGCAGGCGTTCACCACGATGCGGTGCAGCCACGTCGTGACGGCGGCCTCACCGCGGAACGAGCCGGCCTTGCGGTAGGCGGAGACGAAGGCGTCCTGCACGGCGTCGGCGGCCTCGTCA
The DNA here is from genome assembly GCF_044465245.1 of Nonomuraea terrae. Lineage (NCBI taxonomy): Bacteria > Bacillati > Actinomycetota > Actinomycetes > Streptosporangiales > Streptosporangiaceae > Nonomuraea > Nonomuraea terrae. The sequence continues at coordinate 337,093 of NZ_JBITLL010000006.1, forward strand.
GGGTCACCCAGCGTCCGCAGGGCGACCGCCCACATGCGGTCGCGGTGGCGTTTGACGATTTCGCTGAAGGCGTGTGGATCCCCGTTGATGTGCGCGGTCAGCAGCTCGGCGTCGGTGACCGACGGCCGCTCCGCTGATGAGGGTGTCTCGGGTGGGGAGTTCACAAGAGGGATTCCTGATTATGCCGATCCGGGAGAGTGCACCACTACCTCATAGATGGTGCCATGAAAAGTGCCTGCATCCGTCGGAACACGCGTAAACCAGATCAAAACGTACTGGCCGCTTGTCGCCTGCTCGGGAGTCAGGGTGGTCTTGCCCGACGCGTCCTTGGCGGTCGCCACCGTCTTCAGCGAGCCCAGCTCGGCGGAGTCGCCCACCTTCAGCTCGACGGTCGCGCCGGACGCATCCGCCAGCGTAACTTCGACGTCGCCGATCTGCATCGACTTGCCCATGTCGAGCAGCAGGCCGACGCCGTCCTTCAGCCGGCCCAGATCGGCGCTGGTGTAGGTCTCGGTCTTCCACAGCGTGCCGGGCTTGCCGTCGATGGCGAGCTTGGCGATGTCGGACTTCTCGTCGCCGTCGCCCAGCGGGTCGAAGCCGCTGGCCTTGTCGGGTTTGACCGCCTCCATCTCCTGGGCCGTGACCGGCGCGGTGGTGGCGGGCGTGGTGCCCCCGGCCTCGACGGGATCGGTCGGGCTGCCGAGGCTGCGGCCGATCGTCCACGCGCCGACGCCTACCGCCACGATGACGAGCAGCACCACCACCGTCATCAGCACCCGGTTGAGCGTGCCGCCGCCACCTCCGTTGCTGATCGGGCGGGGCGCGGGCGGCCGCGGCTGCATGGCGGTCTGCTGGCGGTGCGCGATGTCGAGGCCCTCGGTGTGCGAGGCCGAGGCCACCGCTGGGGTGGAGGGGTAGGAGATCGGGATGGGCATCGGCCTGGCCACGTCGGCCAGCGCCTCGGCCACCTCGGACGGGCTGGACAGGGGGCTCTGCCCCCTGCGCGACTCGGGCAGGCAGGCGCGCACGGTGACGGTGTCGAGGTAACCGGGAACGCCGGCCGTGACCTGACGGGGCGAGCAGAAGTGGCCGTCGGTCATGGGAGCCGCCGGCAGGCCGCCCTCTTCTTCGTCGCCCGGCCAGTGACCGGTCAGCCCGGCGTACAGCAGCCGGCCGAGCCCCTCGGCGTCGTCGAGCGCGGGCTGATCGGTGGTGAGACCGGCCAGAGCGGCGTCGACGGCCACGCCGAGCACCTTCACCGTGTTGCCGTTCGTCCACATCAGATGGGCGGGGCGCAGGCACAGGTGGTAGAGCTGGGCCTCGTGGGCGTGCGCCAGCGCCTCCGCCGCCTCGGCGACCAGGCCGGCGGCCCGCTCCGGCTCCAGCGGCCCCGAGGCGAGCAGGTCGGCCAGCGTCTCGCCGGTGACCCACTCACTGACGACGTAGGCGGCCTTGTCGTCCTCGGCGGCGTCGAAGACCTGGGTGATGCGCGGGTCGGTGAGCCGGCTCGCCGCGCGGGCGGCCGTGACGACCTCATGGACGCGCGGGAAGTCCGGCGAGAACGTGTGCACGGCGACAGGCCGGGCGAGGATCTCGTCGATGGCCTTCCACAGCGTGGCACCATCGGACTCGCTGACGCGATCCTCCAGCCGGAAACGCTCGGCGAGACGGGTGCCGGGTTCGACGGCCGACGTGCTCACTGGCTCTCTCCGCTGCGCCGATCGGGCGTGCTCATGACTCGACTCACCTGCGTGGGCGTGTCCCACGAAGGCCCGCTATGCCGGGTGGATCCGCCCACGCCCCTCCTGCTTCCATTCGCGCGTGTCGGGCTCCATGGTAGTGCCGAGGAGATTCCGCCCGCGTTCTTTACCGACCTACCCGTCTTGCGACCATCCCAACGATCGAGTTGACCTCAGGAATGCGCATTCTGTGGGCCACGCCGAGATACAGCAGCATTCCCAGGCCGCCGCCGATGGCAAGGACGATCACCGAGTTGAGGAACCCTAGCCCGTCGAGCGTCTCCGTGACCACCCACACGCTCGCCAGAGCCAGCACGGCGGTGGGCAGGGCGGCGAGATACATCCTGGTCATCGCCATGCCGACGGCCCATCCGCCCAGGCCCTGGACCCGGCGACTGGCCAGGATCCAGGCCACCACCGCCCCCAGCGCGTACGCGATCGCGTACGCCAGCGCCAGCCCCATCACCGCGTACGCGGTCGGCAGCAGCACGTAGAACAGCACCATGAGGGCGGCGTTGACCGCGGTCGTGCCGGCGCCGATGAACACCGGCGTGCGGGTGTCGCCGAAGCTGTAGAAGACCCGCAGCAGCAGCTGGAAGATCGCGAACGGCACCAGCGCCAGCCCGTAGACCTGCAGCACGTTGCCGATGTAGACGGCGTCGGCGACGCTGGTGGCGCCGCGGGCGTAGATCGGCACGGTGACCGCCGGCCCGAGCACCATCAGCAGCAGCGACACCGGCACCATCACCGAGCAGATCAGCCGCACGCTCGACCCGAACTCGCCGCGCACGTCGTCGAACCGCCCTTCGGCCACCGCCCGGCTCATGCGCGGCAGCATGGCGGTGATCACCGACACGCCGATGACGCCGTACGGGAGCTGGAAGAGCTGGAAGGCCAGGGTGTACGGGGTGATGCCGTGACCGGCCACCACGTCGCCCGCGTCGCTGGCCAGGTTGGTGGTCAGCACGAAGCCCAGCTGGGTGACGATGACGTACCCGATGGTCCAGACGCCCATCTTGGCCATCTCGCCGAGCCGGGCGTTGCGCAGGTCGAAGCGGGGCACGAAGGAGAACCCGGCCCGGCGCAGCGCCACGATCAGCACCATCGCCTGGGCCACGATGCCGGCCGTGGTGCCGAGGCCGAGCAGCGCAAGGTCGCCGTCGGTCACCTTCGTGATGTCGCCGCCGCCCGTGCCGATCGCGGCGTACGCCACGAACACGCAGATGACGACCACGTTGTTGAGCACCGGGGCCCACATGGGGGCGCCGTAGCGGTCACGGGTGTTGAGGATGGCGCCCGCCACCGCGCCGACGCCGAAGAAGGCCAGCTGCGGCAGGATGAAGCGGGCCAGCGTGACCGCGACCTCGAACTTCCTGCTGTCGTGGTCCCAGACGGTGTAGAGGTCGATGAGCAGCGGCGCGGCCAGCACGGCGAGCGCCGCCACGATCATCAGCGCGACCGTGGCGAGGGTCAGCAGCCGCTGCTCGTAGGCCCGGCCGCCGTCGGGGTCGCGCTGCTGCGCCCGCACGATCATCGGCACGACGACGCTGCTCAGCACGCCGAGCAGCAGCAGGTCGAGGATGCTGTACGGGATCGCGTACGCCGCGTTGTAGGCGTCGCCCAGCGCCATGGTGCCGATGGCGTAGGCGAGCACCATCGTCCGCACGAACCCCGTGACCCTGGACACCATGGTGCCCGCCGCCATGATGGCGCTGGCCCGAAGCATGCGGCTCATACGGTCTCACTTTCCGGGGACTTGGCGGCACGCGCCAGCTTGCGCTGGGACCGGCGCCGCAGCAGCCGCGTCACCACGGCGGCGAGCATCACGGTGAGCGCGGCGCCCACGATCACCAGGGCGATGCCGGTGTAGCCGGTCGTGCGGATGGTCATCCGCTGCGGCTCGCCGTACGGCTGGCCGTCGGCCGTGCGCAGCTGCACGGTCACCGTCGCGTCACCGCTGAGGGCGGCGTTCATCGGCACCTGGACCGTGCCGCTCTGGCCGCCGCCGATCGTCAGCTGCTCCTTGAAGTCGACCTGCAGCACTTCAGGGTTGTTGGACTTGACGTCGACCACGATGTCGACCGGGGTGGTCAGCGAGTTCCGCACGCTGATGGGCACCACGCCGTCGCTGCCCGCGAGCGTACGGGGGCGGTCGGGGCCCGCGCCGGTGATCTGGACCTTGTCGGTGGCCGCGTCGACGGCCGCGCCGACCAGCTTGGTCAGCGCCCGGCCCGCCCGCGCGCTGCCGCGCCAGCCCGACGAGGTCAGCCGCAGCACCGCGGCGTCGAACGCGGGCTGCGTCTTGTTCACCTTGACGATGGAGGTGAGCTGCGCCTGGGTCCAGATCTCCTTGACCGGCTCCAGGTATTTGCGGCTCAGCTCGTCCTTGCGCTGCTGGGCGGTGTAGGTCAGCCCGGCGCGCGGTACGGACGCCTTGCCCGGCTTGATGGACTCCAGGCTGGTCAGCTGCAGCCACGGCAGCCGGCCCGCGGTCTTCAGCAGCGCGGTCACGAGTGACGGGTTGGGGTCCCAGCGCCGCGAGGGGGCGGCCACCAGCGACCTCGGCAGGATCTGGCCGGGCTCGGCGGCGATCATCGCGGTCTCCGCGATGAAGCGCTGCGTGCTCAGCAGCGTGGACGTGCCGGACGGCGGCTCGAACAGCCGGCTCAGCTCGGGGTCGGGCACCAGCGCGGTGACGGGGCCGTTGACCGAGTCGAGCGTCGCGGCGGCGTCGGGGGTGGTGGTGAGCGGCGTCTGCGGCGGCAGGTTGGTGGAGTTGAGCAGCACTCTGTCGACCCCGCTGACCGAGAGCAGGTCGAGGGCGTCGGGGTCGAGCAGGCCGGCGGCCGGCCAGTTGACGTTGGTCTTGGCGTTGCGGCTGAGCAGCGCCTCGGCCTTCTCCGCGCCCAGCTCGATGGCCCGGGAGGGCTGCGTGTCGAGCCCCTGGTGGGCGAGCGCGGCCACGTCGGGGTCGGCGTACGGGGTCGCGACCACGGGGGAGGAGGCCAGGGAGGTGCGCATGGTGGTCAGCCACGACGCCGCCGCCGTGCTGGCCGGCCTGGTCTCCTCGTCGTCGTCGACCTTGACGCGGTAGCCGCGGGACATCGTGTCGAGGTCGTCGAGCAGCGCCGGGTCGACGACCCAGGTCGTGCTGCTCGGCGCGGACTGCGCGATGCGGGCCAGGTCGGCCAGGCGGCCGCGGTCGCCGATCTCCTGGCTGAGCTCGTCGTCGACGAACAGCGGGTCGTCGGTCGCCCGATGGGGCCGGTCGATCACCGGCAGCACCACGGCGAGCTTGTTGCGCGGCGGCTTCGGGGTGGTGGGCGGCGCGTACGTCAGGTAGGTGCGCTGCGTCGCCATGGGCACCTCGTTGGAGGCCACGTCCACGGCGATCGGATAGGCCCCGAACGACCGGTAGCCGAGCTGCACGGGCGTCGCGGTGAACTGCCAGCGCGCCTCGGCCCCCGCGGCCAGCGTCGGGATGTACATCCTGGAGGTCCGGGAGACGTTGGCCGGGACCGGGGTGTTCTGGTCGGTCTGATAGGCGGCCAGGGAGGCCCGGTCGGTGAAGGGCTGCGACTGGTAGCGCAGGCGCACGGAGACGTTGGCCAGCGACGTGCCGGTGTCGTTGCGTACGGTGCCGGTGAAGGTGATCTCGTCGGTGAGGTTCTTCGGCACCTCCGGCGTGATCGACGCGATCGACACCGTCAAGGTCTGCCTGACCTGCGCGGCGAGCACTTCCGGCGCCCGCGCGGCCGCCGTGCTCGGCGCGGCCGCCACCTGGGGGGCGAGCAACGCGGCGGACAGCACGGCGGTCAGCGCGGCCTTACGGATCACGCTGACGCCCGGGCTGGACTACGACGACGCACGCCCGCAATGGTACGGGCTCAGTGCCGTCTCGCGACCGCCCCACGTGATCCTCTGGGGCGCGAGCCGCGTAGATCGACTATCTTGCCCGGCAGGTGAGTCAGCAGGTCGAGGCCGCGAAGGGCGAGCGCGGTGTGCCGCTCTCCGGTGGGCATGAAGATCGTGTCGGCGTCGGTGGGGAGGCGGTCGTCGATGAAGACGGGCAGCGACTCCGGCAGCAGCAGCGGGCAGACGAGCCCGTCGGCGTAGTCGGTGGCGGCGTTGACCACGTGGGAGGGAGCCGGCCGGACCTGCCGCGCGCCGAGCAGACCGCCGAGCGCTCCGGGTCGCGGGGGCAGCGAGACAGGGGAGGTCACCCCGGCGACGACCTCGCGGCCTGCCCTGGTCACCACGTCGAACACCGTCACCATCAGGCACCTGTCATGCGCCGCGGAGACCGTCTCGGGCAGTTCTTCCGCGCATGTCATGGGCCGCGGAAGGCGTACGATCTCATGATGGACCTGGTGTGCGAGGAGCCAGCGGTGGATCGCGAGGGCGTCCTTCATATAGTCCTCCTTGCCTCATTCGATGGCCCCCGACGGTCCTTGGACCGAAGGTAACCCGGACCTGGTGTGGCTCGGGGGATATGTTCCGGAATCAGCCGAAGGACCCGACTCGTTTGTCCGACTCAACTTTGACCGAAAGCCAGCAGCGGGCCATGACCGACCTGTTCCGCAAGATCGCCCCGGTGGCCGACGAGCTCGGCCGCCTCTTCGCCGCGCAGGGCCATGAGCTGGCCCTCGTCGGCGGGCCGGTGCGCGACCTCCTGCTCGGCCGCATCGGCAACGACCTCGACCTGACCACCGACGCCCGCCCCGAGCGGGTGCTCGAGATCGTCAAGGACTGGGCCGACTCCGTCTGGACGATCGGCATCGACTTCGGCACCGTCGGCCTGCGCAAGGGCGGCTGGCAGATCGAGGTCACGACGTACCGCAGCGAGTCGTACGACCCCAAGTCGCGCAAGCCCGACGTGATGTACGGCGAGACGCTGGAGGCCGATCTGGAGCGGCGCGACTTCGCGGTCAACGCGATGGCCGTGCGGCTGCCGTCCCACGAGTTCGCCGACCCCTACGGCGGGCTGCGCGACCTGCGGGCCAAGGTGCTGCGCACGCCGGGTCCGGCCGAGCGCTCGTTCGGCGACGACCCGCTGCGCATGCTCAGGGCGGCCAGGTTCGCCTCCCAGCTCGGTTTCACCGTCGACCCCGCGGCCCTCGAGGCCATGACGGCGATGGCCGAGCGCATCGAGATCGTCTCGGCCGAGCGCATCCGCGACGAGCTGGACAAGCTCGTCTGCGGCGCGGACCCGCGCGAGGGCCTGCGGCTGCTGGTGCAGACCGGGCTGGCCGCGCGCGTGCTGCCCGAGCTGCCCAAGCTGCGCCTGGAGATCGACGAGCACCACCGCCACAAGGACGTCTACGAGCACAGCCTGACGGTGCTCGACCAGGCCGTCGCGCAGGAGGAGGACGGTCCCGACCGCATCCTGCGCTGGGCGGCGCTCATGCACGACATCGGCAAGCCCAAGACCCGCCGCCACGAGCCCGGCGGGCGGGTGTCGTTCCACCACCACGAGGTGGTCGGCGCCCAGATGACGAAGAAGCGCATGACCGAGCTGAAGTTCCCGAAGGACGTCGTGGCCGACGTCGCCCGGCTGGTCGAGCTCCACCTGCGCTTCCACGGCTACGGCACGGGCGAGTGGACCGACGCCGCCGTGCGCCGCTACGTCCGCGACGCCGGCCACCTGCTCGACCGGCTCCACAAGCTGACCAGGGCCGACTGCACCACCCGCAACAAGCGCAAGGCGGCGGCGCTGTCGCGCACCTACGACCAGCTCGAGGAGCGCATCGCCCGGCTGGCCGAGGAGGAGGAGCTGGCCAAGATCCGGCCCGAGCTCGACGGCAACGAGATCCAGCGCGTGCTGGGCGTCGGCCCGGGGCCGGTCGTGGGGCGGGCCTACAAGTTCCTGCTCGACCTCAGGCTCGACAAGGGCATGATCGGCAAGGAGGCCGCCACCGAGGCGCTGCTGGAGTGGGCGAGGTCAAACGACCTGGGCGCGTGACGACGAGGTGACCGCCCGGTAGGCGAGCGCCGCCACCGGGTAGCCCACCGAGATGATCACGACGGCGAGGTACGACTTGCCGTCGGCCGGCAGGATCGCCGCCGCCACGGCCGCGGCGAGCACGTACATGCCGTTGAAGAGCATGTCGTAGATCGAGAACGCCCGGCCGAGGTAGATGTCCTCCACGTCGCGCTGGACGGCCGTGTCGGCGCAGATCTTGACGCTCTGCCCGGCCACGCCCAGCACGAACCCGGCCACCGGCAGCCCCCACTCCTGGAACGGCAGCACCAGCGCCGCCGTCAGCACCCCTGCAGAGGCCAGCGCGATCGGCACCCACCGCTCGATCGTGAACCGCTCGGTCGCGTACGGGGTGATGATCACGGCCATGAAGTAGCCGAAGCCGGAGGCGGCCACCACCAGGCCGATGCCGCGCAGCGCGGCGTCGGGATCGCCGTCGGTGAAGTAGTAGCGGTAGAGGATGATGCCGAGCGCCGTGCACATGCCGTACAGGAAGCGGTGGGCGGCCAGCGCGCCCAGGGTGCTGGCGGCGCGGCGGTGGCGCACCAGGTGTTTGGCGCCGTCGGCCAGGCCGACGACGACGTTGCGCAGGGCCTCGCGGGCCTGCGGCCGCTCGGGGTCGTCGGACGGGCCGAGCAGCCGGCGGCCCATCGTCCGGGCGACCAGCGCGCTCAGGCCGAACACCACGCCCGAGACCACCATGAGCAGCGCGACGCCGAAGTCGCTGCCGCCGAAGATGTCGCGCAGCAGGAAGCCGACGCCCGCGCCGATGAACGTGACGACGGTGCCGGACGTGGGCGTCACCGCGTTGGCCGCCATCAGCCGGTCGGCCGGCACGACGTGCGGCAGCGAGGCGCCGAGCGCGGCCAGGAAGAACCGGTTGACGCCGAGCACGCCGAGCGCCGCGGCGTAGAACGCCGGGTCGGGCGCGTCGGTGGCCACCAGCGCCGCGGTCACGAACAGCAGCAGGCCGCGGATGAACGGCGCGATCATGAGGATCTGCCGCCGGGACCACCGGTCGATGAAGACGCCGACGAAGGGGCCGAGCACGCTGTACGGCAGCAGCAGCACCGCCAGCCCGGCGGCCACCTCGAGCGCGGTCGTCTGGTTCTCGGGGCTGAAGAAGGCGAACCCGGTCACCGCGAACTGGAAGATCCCGTCGGAGAACTGGGAGACCAGCCGGGTGCCGAACAAGCGCCGGAAATCTCTGCCCTGGAGGACCACGCGTAGATCGGCGACGAAAGACACGCCGTCAGCCTAGCCCCCGCCACCCATCGCTCACGAAGCCGCGAAGTCTGAGGCCGCAGGCCAAGATTGCATACCGAACGGGGTTCCGAACGGCCAACATGATCACGTACGCTTCGAAGCGTGACGACTGAGGAACACGTGGTGCTCGTCGATCGTGCCGGCCACGCGCTGGGCACGGCGCCCAAGACGTCGGTGCACGGCCACGAGACCCCCCTTCATCTTGCGTTCTCCAGCTACGTCTTCGACCGCGAAGGTCACGTGCTGCTCACCAGGAGGGCGGATCACAAGATCACGTGGCCGGGGGTGTGGACCAACAGCTGCTGCGGCCACCCCCTGCCCGGAGAGCCGCTCGACAACGCGGTCGTGCGCCGGCTGTCGTACGAGCTCGGCCTGGAGGTCGAGCGCGTCGACCTCGTGCTGCCCACCTTCGCCTACCGCGCCGTCATGGCCAACGGCATCGTGGAGCACGAGCTCTGCCCGGTCTACCGCGTCATGGTCGACGCGTCCGCCCGGCCCAACCCGGACGAGGTGGGGGAGGTGCGCTGGATGCCGTGGAAGGAGTTCGCCGACGGCGTCAGGAGCGGCCTGCTCGCGATCTCGCCGTGGTGCAAGGAACAGGTGCCGCTGCTGATGGAGCTGGGCGCCGACCCGCTCGCCTGGCCCGCGGCCCCGACGACGGCCCTCCCGCCCGCGGCCCGCCCGTAACCGCCGTAATCCGTGACCGGGCGTAGTCACCGTAGAAGGAAAGGCGCCGCATCCCTGCGGGGACACGGCGCCTCACAAGAGCGGGGTCAGCGATCGACCTCGCCACGGATGAACTTCTCGACGTAGTCGCGGGCATCGTCGTCGGAGTACTGCTGCGGCGGCGACTTCATGAAGTAGGAGGACGCCGACAGGATCGGACCGCCGATGCCCCGGTCGAGCGCGATCTTCGCGGCGCGCACCGCGTCGATGATGATGCCGGCCGAGTTGGGGGAGTCCCAGACCTCGAGCTTGTACTCCAGGCTGAGCGGCGTGTCACCGAAGGAACGCCCCTCCAGGCGGACGTACGCGAACTTGCGGTCGTCGAGCCACGGCACGTGGTCGGACGGGCCGATGTGGACGTCGGCCTTGGCCATCTCGTGGGGGATCTGCGAGGTGACCGACTGCGTCTTGGAGATCTTCTTCGACTGGAGGCGGGTGCGCTCCAGCATGTTCATGAAGTCCATGTTGCCGCCGAAGTTGAGCTGGTACGTACGCAGCAGCTCGACGCCGCGGTCCTCGAACAACTTGGCCATCACGCGGTGCGTGATCGTGGCGCCGACCTGCGACTTGATGTCGTCGCCGACGATCGGCACGCCCGCCTCGGTGAACTTCTCCGCCCACTCGGGGTCGGAGGCGATGAACACCGGCAGCGCGTTGACGAACGCGACCTTCGCGTCGATGGCGCACTGCGCGTAGAAGCGGTCGGCCTCCTCGGACCCCACCGGCAGGTACGACACCAGGACGTCCACCTGGTTGTCCCGCAGCACCTTGACCACGTCGACGGGAGCCTCGTCGGACTCCTCGATGATCTCCCGGTAGTACTCGCCGAGGCCGTCGAAGGTGTGGCCCCGCTGGACCGTCACCCCGAGGGGCGGCACATCGGTGATCTTGATGGTGTTGTTCTCGCTGGCGACGATCGCCTCGGACAGGTCGCGGCCGACCTTCTTGGCGTCCACGTCGAAGGCCGCGACGAACTCGACGTCGCCGACGTGGTAGTCGCCGAACTTCACGTGCATCAGGCCCGGGACCCGTATGTCCGGGTCGGCGTCCTTGTAATAGTGAACGCCCTGGACCAGCGAGGACGCGCAGTTGCCGACACCGACAATGGCCACGCGAACCGAACCCATCGCACTCGCTCCCTTACTCATCAGTTGACGTGGTATCTCTTTCGGGCCTCTCCTCTGAAGAGGCCCGACGTTCCGTTGCGATCAGCTCGTTCAGCCAGCGCACCTCGCGCTCCACCGACTCGAGCCCGTGACGTTGCAGCTCCAGCGTGTAGCTGTCGAGCCGCTCCGCGGTGCGTGCGAGCGCGGTGCGCACCGCGTCGAGCCGCTCCTCCAGCCGGCTGCGGCGGCCTTCGAGGATGCGCAGGCGCACTTCGGCCTCGGTGTGCCGGAAGAAGGCGAAGTGCACACCGAAGCTCTCGTCCTCCCACGCGGCAGGACCGGCCTGGGTCAGCAGCTCCTGCAGTCGTTCCTTGCCTTCGGCGGTCAGCTTGTAGACGATCTTCGACCTGCCGCCGACGATCGCGGTCGGAGCGGGCTGCTCCTCCGCGATGAGGCCTCGGGCCAGAAGTGATCGCAGACAGGGGTACAGCGATCCGTAGGAGAACGCACGGAACATCCCCAGCAGGGCGTTGAGCCGTTTGCGCAGCTCGTAGCCGTGCAGCGGGGTTTCGTGCAGCGACCCGAGCACGGCCAGCTCCAAGACCCTGCCCTGTCCGCCGGCCATCGGAACCGCCCCCCTCTCGCGTCGATGTATCGAGCCGATACATCCCGAGGATACGTCCGCCCGCTATATGGCCGCAATCGGCAAATCGGGCAAGTCGTTGGGATGAACCGGAGAAACGCCGTAGTCTGGCGCACATGTGGTCACAGCGAAGGGTGGTGGATTACGGCCTCGCCAAAAGGGCGGTGGTCCACTCTCTGCGTGCCGGCCGCACGTTACGCGGCGAAGTCTTTGACGCACGGCCGTACCTCCTTCGCGCGGCCCGCCACTTCGGCGAGCCGACCGAACGCCTCTGCCCGGTGTGCGAGAAGGAGAACGTCACCAACGTGACCTATGTTCATGGCGATTCCCTGGGGCGGCATGCCGGTCAGGCAAAGGTCACGTCAGAGCCCGCTGTCATGGCTCATGATTACGATGAGTTCCGGGTGTACGTTGTCGAGGTCTGCCAAGGTTGTTCCTGGAACCACCTGACGGTGTCGTACGTCCTCGGGAACGGACCGCCTGACCTCGTCGGCCAAGCGTGATACCCGAGGGCGGCGAGGAGCCTCACGCCCAACCGCCGTTTTTGTTCCGACGACGTTGCGAGGACGTGTGAGTAACAGCATGAATGAGGGGGCGGCGCACCAACCCCGCCCGGGGAGACGCCGTCGTTCCAGCTCATCCCGTTCTGTGCCCCCAAGTTCTCCGCCTCAAACCGGCGAATCCGGCTGGGGCGAGGCCCCGCCGCAGCGCAGGCCGGAGGCCGCCTACGAGCAGACCGGCGCCATGGCCGCGCAGCCGTACGACGAGCCGCCGCGCCGGCCGGCACAGCCCGCGCCCCGCCGCGACGTCACCCAGGAGGGGCCGCGCACGCGCGCCCGCCAGGAGACGCGCGGCATGAGCGACCAGGAGACCATCGTCAGCGACGGCCCGCGCCGCTCGCGCCGGCGTGGCGAAGGCGGGCCGCCCCAGCCCCCCGGCCCTCCGGTCAAGAAGGGCGGAGGTCGCGGTGGCTGGCGCAGGTTCGTGCCCAGCTGGAAGATCGTCGTGGCGGGCGTCGTCATCCTCACCGCCGGCCTCTTCGGCATGGTCATGGTCGCGTACGCCAACACCCCGGTGCCGGACTCCAAGCAGGCCGAGGCGCTGGCGCAGCAGAGCACCATCTACTACCGCGACGGCAAGACCGTCATCGCGCATCTGGGCTTCAAGCGCGAGATCGTGCCGATCTCCAAGATGGCGCAGAGCGTGCGTGACGGCGCGGTGGCCATCGAGAACCAGTCGTTCTACGAAGACTCCGGCATCTCGATCCCCGCCATGTTCCGCTCGGTGTGGATGACCGCCACCGGGCAGCAGGTCCAGGGCGCCTCGACCATCACCCAGCAGATGGCCCGTGGCTACTACGACGGCCTCAGCCAGGAAGTCTCCATCCAGCGAAAGGTCAAGGAGATCTTCGTCGCGGTCAAGCTCGACGAGAGCATGACCAAGGACCAGATCATGGAGACCTACCTCAACACCATCAACTTCGGCCGCGCGTACGGCGTCGAGGCCGCCGCCAAGGCGTACTTCGGCAAGAAGGTCACCGCCGCGAAGCTCACTCCCGAGCAGGGCGCCTACCTCGCCGCGCGCATCCAGCAGCCCGCCTGGGACGCCGACGAGCCCGCCCTGCAGGCGCGCTTCAAGATCGTCATCAACAACATGGCCGAGCAGTGGCCCGACCGCTACGGTGACCTGCCCCAGACGGCCAAGTTCCCCAAGACGGTGAAGAGCGGCGACGCCAACGAGCTGGGCGGCCTCCGGGGCTACATGGTCAAGGAGGTGCTGAACGAGCTGGAGCAGCGCGGCCTGGACGAGGACGAGGTCAAGAGCGGCGGCTACGACATCATCTCCACCTTCGACAAGAAGCTGATGCAGGCCGCGAAGACCGCGGTGACCAGCACCACGAAGGGCATGTCCAACGAGTTCCACGCGGGCCTGGCCGCCGTCGACCCGAAGAACGGGCGCGTGCTCGCCTTCTACGGCGGCGACGACTACCTCAGCGACCCGTGGAACGAGCCCTTCCAGTCGCAGAAGCAGGCCGCGTCGGCGTTCAAGCCGTACGTGCTGGCGGCCTGGCTGCAGGCCGGCTACTCGCTCAAGAGCTTCGTGCCGGGCAACGAGACCGTGCCGAAGGAGCTGCCCGGCCAGCAGGAGGGCGGCATCACCAACAGCCACAACGTCGGCGCCGCCGTCGACGTGGTCAAGGCCACCGCGCAGTCGGTCAACACCGCGTTCGTCTCGATGGCGTACGCGCTGCCGAACCAACTCGACGACGTCAAGAACCTCGTCGAGGCGGCCGGCTTCAACCAGAAGCGCATGGAAGACGACATCGCCGAGCACCACTACCAGTTCGCCATCGGCAGCGCGCTGGTGACGCCGGTCGAGCAGGCCGCCGGTTACGCGATGTTCGCCAACGGCGGCAAGTACACGCGCTACCACGTCGTGCGCGAGGTCCGGCAGAACGGCCAGGTGGCCTACCCCGAGGTGGCCAACGCCAAGCAGGTCATCGACGCGGGCGTGGCCGCCGACGCCACGACCGCCATGGCGGAGGTGCTCACCACCGGCACCGCGGCGGGCAAGGGCCTCGGGAGCCGGCCGGCCGCCGGCAAGACCGGCACCAACAACGACGAGAAGGAAGCCTGGTTCGTCGGCTACACGCCGCAGATCTCCACCGCCGTCGGCTTCTACCGCGAGCAGTGCGTGACCAAGTCAGGCAAGATCGTCCCGCCCGAGCACTCCAACTGCCCGGTCTTCCGCAAGGGCAGCAAGAAGTACGGCTGGGACAACCCGTACACCTCCCCGAAGGAGACCTCGCTCGGGTTCGAGGGCGCCGGTCCACCCACGATCGTCTGGCAGAAGTTCATGCAGCTCGCCCACGAGGGCCTGCCGGTCGAGCAGTTCCCCGAGCCGGCCGAGGTGGGCCTGCCGGAGAACATCGTGCCGAGCCCGACGCCCAAGCCGACGAAGTCCCCCGAGGACGACCCCTTCGGCGAGGGCGACCCGTTCGGCGAGGACAATCCGTTCGGCGACGGCACCGACGAAGAGTGCTTCGTCAACTGTGACGACGACGTGACGACCGAGGACGACTCGACCGTCGACGACGGCCAGGTCGAGGAGTTCTCCGACAGCCCTGACGAGGTCGGGCTGGCGGGCGGCGGCTCAGCGCCCAGGGCGCGGCCGAGCGGGCAGGAACCGATGTCCACCAGGCCCGAGGACCAGTGACGGTGACCGAGGCACGCGCCCCCTGGGGGGCGCGTGCCGTGCCGTACCTGCCCCTGGGGCTGATCGCGGCCCTGGGGGCGACCCTCGCGTACGTCGTGCGGCTGCCGTGCCGCACGGGCGGCTGGAACGACCAGGTCGCGACGTACACGAACTTCTGTTACACCGACATCTACCCGCTCTACTTCGACCGGGCGCTGGCCACCCAGAACCCGTACTTCGCCGATGTGCCGTTCGACAAGCAGGTCGAATACCCCGTCGTGCTCGGCGAGGTCATGCAGGTGATCAGCTGGATCGCCCGGTGGCTGGAGCCCGACGCGGTCGCGCAGGCCGTGCGCTTCTACGACCTGACGGTCATCCTGCTCGGCGTCTGCCTGGTGGCCGGTGTGCTGCTCATGGCCGCCGTGGCCGGGCCTTCGCGCCGGTGGGACCCGCTCTGGTACGCCGTCTCGCCCGCCGTCGTGCTCGCCGCGTACATCAACTGGGACCTGGTCGCGGGCGCGCTGTCCATGGGCATGCTGCTGGCCTGGAAGCAGCGCCGGCTGGTGCCGGCCGGGGTGCTGCTGGGCCTCGCGATCGCCACCAAGTTCTACCCGCTGATGTTCGTGGGCGCGCTGTTCCTGCTCACGTTGCGCACCGCGCGCTGGCGGCCGTTCCTGGTGACGATCGGCTCGGCGCTGGCCACGTGGCTCGTGGTCAACCTGCCCTTCATGATCTTCGCCTGGGACGGCTGGCGCCGCTTCTACGTCTTCTCCCAGGAACGCGGGGTCGACTGGGGCTCGCCGTGGTTGTTCTTCCAGACCAAGGGCTGGCCGGTCGTCGGCGAGGCCGACGTGAGCACGCTCGGCATGGTGTCGCTGGCCGTGCTCTGCCTGGGCATCGCCGTGCTCACGCTGACCGCGCCGCGCCGGCCGCGGCTGGCGCAGATCTGCTTCCTGGCCCTGGCCGCGTTCATGGTGACGAACAAGGTGTGGTCGCCGCAGTTCGTGCTCTGGCTGGTGCCGTTCGCGGTGCTGGCCCGGCCCAACTGGAAGCCGCTGGCGTTGTGGCAGCTCGCGGAGGTCTGGTACTTCGTCGCCATCTGGCTCTACCTGCTGGCCCAGCCGCCGCTCAGCCGTGACGACCTCGGCATCAGCGACGACACGTACTTCACCGCCGTGTGGGGGCGGGTCATCACGATCGGGATCATGATGGCGTTCGTGGTGCGCGACATCCTGCGCCCGGACAAGGACGTCGTACGACGGACAGGCGTCGACGACCAGACAGGGGGCGTGTTCGACGACGCCCCCGACCGGTTCACGCTGACGTCCGCCCTGAGATGATCACTCGCTCGACCCGGCTCGACGCGCTGCTGCTCTGGTTCGGCTCGCGCGCGGGGCTGCTCGTCGTGACGTTGCTCGGCGTGACGCTGGCCGACTATCTCGACAGGTGGCGCAAGTGGGACGCCACCCTGTTCATCACCATCGCCCAGTACGGCTACGACGGCGAACCCGGCAAGCCTGTGGACGACGGGCTTCCCGCGTTCTTCCCCGGGCTGCCGATGGCGTTGCGGATCGTGCACCTCGTCGTACCGGACTGGGCGGCGGCCGGGCTGATCGTCTCGCTCGTGTCCGGGGCGGTCGCCATGGTGGCGCTGGCCCGGCTGGCCGAGGTCGAGGGCGCCTCCGGCTGGATGGCGGTGGCGGCGCTGCTGCTCTTCCCGATGGCGGTGTTCCTGGCCGCGGGCTACAGCGAGTCGCTCTTCCTGGCCTTCGCGATCCCGGCGTGGCTGGCCGCCCGCCAGGGACGCTGGCCGGTCGCGGTGCTGCTGGCGGCGGGGGCGTCGTGCGTGCGGATCACCGGGTTGTTCCTGGCGGCGGCGCTGGTCGTGGAGTTCGCCGCGCGGGCGGAGTCGCCGCGGCGGGCGGGCTGGCTCGTGGTGCCGTTCGTGCCGCTGGTGGCGTACTCGATCTACCAGTACCGCAGGACCGGCGACTGGCTGGCGTGGAAGCACGCTCAGGAGGCCGGGTGGGGGCGCGACTTCGCCTGGCCGTGGGAGGCGTGGCGGACGACGTGGCACTCGGCCATGGGCTCCGACGACTTCGCCGTGGCGTTCCGGATGGAGCTCGCCGGAGCGGTGGTGGTCGCCGCCGCGCTGGTCTGGCTGCTCGTGCTGCGCCGGTGGAGCGAGGCCGTCTACTGCGGAACGCAGGCGGCGGCGCTGATGACCTCGGCGTACTACCTGTCGATCCCGCGCTCGCTGCTGCTGTGGTTTCCGCTGTGGGTGGTCTTCGCCCGCCTCGCCACGCGCAGGGCGTGGGTGTTCGTGCTCTACTCGGCGGTCTGCGGACCGCTCATGCTGCTGAACGCCGGACGGTTCCTGAGTGGCGCCTGGGCAGGCTGATGTCTATACCCGATTGTGTTTCTCGGTAATCCAAGGAAGTTATCCACAGCCTGTGTGTAAACGCTAGAGGTTCTTCCTCAGGAAGGCGATGTCGTCGGCCTGGCCCTCGGCCGGCGTCTCCACCACGATCGGCGCACCGGCCGCCCGGCAGACCGCGAGGATCAGCTCGGAGTCGATGTTCCCCTTGCCCAGGTTGGCGTGACGGTCGGCGCCGGAGTCGAACGCGTCGCGCGAGTCGTTGCAGTGGACGAGGTCGATGCGGCCGGTGATGGCCTTGACCCGGTCGACCAGGTCGACCAGCTCCTCGCCGCCGGCGTGGGCATGGCAGGTGTCGAGGCAGAAGCCGACGTCGAAGCCGTCGAGCGCGTCCCAGAGCCGGGCGATGCGCTCGAGTTTGCGGGCCATCGCGTTGCCGCCGCCCGCGGTGTTCTCGATCAGCACGGGGACGGGGCACTCCATGCGCTCGAACACCTTGCGCCAGTTGTCGAACCCGACCTGCGGGTCGTCGTTCTTGTTGACGTGGCCGCCGTGCACGACCAGGCCCTTCGCGCCCAGCCCCGCCGCCGCCTTCAGGTGCTGCTCCAGCAGCTTGCGGCTGGGGATCCTGATGCGGTTGTTGGTGGTCGCCACGTTGATCAGGTAGGGGGCGTGGATGTAGATGTCGACGCCCTCGACCGGCTTGGCGGGCAGCACGGGCTTGTCGTAACCCTGCGGGTCGCCGAGGAAGAACTGCGCCACCTCGGCGCCGACCGCCGCGGCGTGGGCGGCGGGGTCGTCCTGGTCGACATGAGCTCCGATGCGCAGCATGTCATCGAGCTTATCCGTTTCGCAGGCACTGCTCAGGGCAGTCGCCAACCGCCCCCTATGCGAGGAGAAACGACATGTCACGCTGGCGCTTACGCGCGCTGATCTTATTGGTCTACGTGGTGATCGGGATCTACGTGGCCTGGGTGTACGACTACATCACTCCGGGCCTGCTGCGGGACCTCGCCGAGGCGCTGCTCGCCGTGTTCCTGTGGTTCCTGGTCCTGCTCGGCATCGACCTGCACATCGGGTGAGCCGCACACCGCAACGGCCCCGGCGGACGGGGCCGTTCGCCGCGTCGGGCGGCGCCCTTCAGTGGGGGAGGAAGCCGCCGTGGACGATGCCGAGCGCGGCTCCCACGAACGACCCCACCAGCCCGACCACGTTGAGCGCGCGCTGCGGTGTCGTCGCCGAGATGTACTGCGAGTAGAGCCCCATCCCGAAGCCGAGCGTGCCGAACCACGACGAGATCACGTGAGCCGCGGGCCAGAACGCCGCCACGAAGGCCACGACGCCGCAGACGATGGTCGCCACGGCGAAGCCGTTCTCGACCGGGTGCGCACGCCCGTCGGCATTGAGCGTGAGCCTGAACCGCCCCCTTTCGGAGGGCTGGAGAACATGTGGCACTGCCACCACCTCCTTGGTCTTCTTCTGGGCATGCCCAGGTACTGGCGGCTGGTAACCTGGGCACCGCTGCGTTGTGACGGTTGATTGATCCGTCACCCCGGGGTGCCGAAAGGGGCCACCCGGGCTCAGACGTCAGCGTCCTCCTGTCACGGCAGAGTGTCGTGACCGCAAGAGTCCAGAGGAGGTTGGAGTCCCGCATGCGTCGTTACGAAGTAATGGTCATTCTGGACCCTTCGCTCGATGAGCGCACCGTCGCGCCGTCCCTCGACCAGTTCCTCACCGTGGTCCGCAACGACGGCGGCACCGTGGAGAAGGTCGACGTCTGGGGCCGTCGCCGTCTCGCCTACGACATCGACAAGAAGTCCGAGGGCATCTACGCCGTCATCGACCTGTCGGCTCAGCCGGCGACGGTCAAGGAGCTCGACCGGCAGATGAACCTCAACGAGGGCATTCTGCGCACCAAGGTCCTCCGTCCGGACGTGCACTAACCTCCGGCTTTTGTCGGAGGAGCCCCGTACTCTGAGCCGTAACCCAAGCGAAGGCGTGCAGGAAGGCGAGCGCAAGCCATGGCAGCAGGCGACACCGTAATCACCATCGTCGGCAACCTGGTCGACGACCCGGAGCTGCGCTTCACCCCGACGGGGCAAGCGGTGGCTCGGTTCCGCATCGCGTCCACTCCGCGGTTCATGGATCGCCAGACCAACGAGTGGAAAGACGGCGAGAGTCTCTTCCTGACCTGCAACGTCTGGCGGCAGGCGGCGGAGAACGCCGCCGAGAGCCTCCAGCGCGGCATGAGGGTCATCGTGCAGGGGCGGCTCAAGCAGCGGTCTTACGAGACCAAGGAAGGCGAGAAGCGCACGGTCTACGAGGTCGAGGTCGACGAGGTCGGCCCGTCCCTGCGTAACGCGACCGCCAAGGTCAACCGCACCTCCCGTCAGGGTGGCGGCGGTGGCGGCTTCGGCGGCCCGGCCGACGACCCGTGGGCGTCCGCGACCCCGGCCTCGCCCCAGGGCGGCGGCTTCCAGGGTGGCGGTGGCGGCTTCGGCGGCGGCGGCCAGCAGCAGGCAGGCGGCTTCGCCGGCGGCGGCGGCGGTGGCGACTTCAGCGACGAACCGCCTTTCTAAATCCAGTCCACAAGCCCGAGTCCATTCCCGCTCTGACGGCGGGGCTCTGAAAGGAGCACCACGATGGCAAAGCCGGCACTGCGCAAGCCCAAGAAGAAGGTTTGCCTGTTCTGCCACGACAAGATCTCCTACGTCGACTACAAGGACACGGCCCTGCTGCGGAAGTTCATCTCCGACCGCGGCAAGATCCGTGCTCGCCGGGTGACGGGCAACTGCACCCAGCACCAGCGCGACGTGGCGACCGCGATCAAGAACGCCCGTGAGGTGGCCCTGCTGCCCTACACGAGCACCGCGCGCTAAGGAGGCCTTGCGACATGAAGCTCATCCTCACCAACGAGGTCTCCGGCCTCGGCACCCCCGGCGACATCGTCGAGGTCAAGGACGGCTACGGCCGCAACTACCTCATCCCGCGCGGCTACGCCATGCGCTGGACGCGGGGCGCCGAGAAGCAGATCGAGACCATCCGTAAGGCACGCGACGCCCGCGAGATCCGCGACCTCGGCACCGCCAAGGAGGTCGCCGGCCAGCTCGGCGCGCTGCGCGTCCGCCTGACCACCCGCGCGGGTGAGTCCGGCCGGCTGTTCGGCTCGATCACCACGGGCGACATCGCCGAGGCCGTCAAGGCCGCCGGCGGTCCGCAGCTCGACCGCCGCCGCATCGAGATCGTCAACCCGATCAAGAGCGTCGGCTCCCACCGGGTCACCGTCAAGCTCCACCCCGAGGTGTCCGCCAACGTGGACGTCGAGGTCGTGGCCGGCTGACCTGAGTCGATCAAGGCTCCTCCCTGTCCGGGAGGAGCCTTTTCGTCTTTCCACCCTTTACGCCGTGCCCGGCCGGCCACCCCCCGTACTCCGGCCGATGACCTTCCAGGGAAACGCCCTCTGACCCTTCACCGGCTGACCGCCGCCACGCGAGCCCACGTGGACCGGCTCCGCGGTTCCCGCCGACCCCTCGCGGGTGTGCCTTCTTCTGCTCTGCTTCAAAAAGGGATCACGGCCCGAGACGCTCATTGTGCGGGGCAGAGTGGTTCACTTCTGCACCGCAGGTAAAGAGCGGGAAGGGCGGCGGCGTAGAATGCCGTTCGTTCTTTCGCGCGTTTCCCCCTGGAGGCAAGGCCATGGCCCGTCCCTCGATGCTGCTCGCGACCGGAGCCCTCGCCGTGGCGGTCGTGGGCTGCGCACCGGTCGACGACCCGGCCACCACCGCCGCGGCGGCCCCCACGTCGTCCACCGCGTGCACGAAGGACCAGCTCCAGCTGGTCAACGCGGGCAAGCTGACCATCGGCACCGACAAGCCCGCCTTCGAGCCGTGGTTCAAGGAGGACGACCCGAGCAACGGCCAGGGGTTCGAGAGCGCGGTCGCGTTCGCCGTGGCGGGTGAGCTCGGCTTCGACCGCACCGAGGTGCAGTGGAACACCGTGAAGTTCGACGCCGCGTTCGCGCCGGGGGACAAGCAGTTCGACTTCGACATCAACCAGGTGTCGATCACCCCTGACCGCGCGAAGGCGGTCGACTTCAGCAAGGGCTATTACACGGTCAAGCAGGCCATCGTCGCGGTCGAGGGCAGCGAGTTCGCCGGGGCGACGACGCTGGCCGCGCTGAAGGACGCCAAGATCGGCGTCCAGGTCGGCACGACCTCGCTCGACGCCGTCAAGAACGTCATCCAGCCCGCCGACGAGCCCAACGTCTACAACGAGCAGATCGACGCGGTCAACGCGCTGAAGAACGAGCAGGTGGACGCGCTGGTCGTCGACCTGCCGACGGCGTTCTACGTCACCGCCGCGCAGGTCGAAAACTCCAAGATCGTCGGCCAGTTCAGCTCGACGGGTGGCACGCCGGAGGAGTTCGGGCTCGTCATGGAGAAGGGCAGCCCGCTCAAGACCTGCGTCGACAAGGCCGTGGACGCGCTGAAGTCGAAGGGCGAGCTGGCCAAGATCGAGCAGGAATGGCTCGGCTCGGCCGCGGGCGCGCCCGAGCTGCAGTGACCCGCACATGAGCGAATGGGTCAAGTCGGAGCGGCAGGCCGAGCGCGAGCGCGTGCGCGGGGCGCACGCCCGGCGCTCGGCCTCGATCGCGACGATCTCGACGGTGGTCTTCATCGTCCTGGTCGTGTGGGTGGTCACGCAGTCGCCGGGCTGGCCGCGGGTGAAGGAGACGTTCTTCGACGGTGAGCAGCTCGTCGAGGCGCTGCCCGACGTGCTGAGCGGGTTCCTGCTCAACATCAAGATCTTCCTGATCGCCGAGCCGCTGATCCTCGTCGTCGGCCTGCTGGTGGCGCTGGCCAGGGGCATCACGACTCCGGCGTTCTTCCCGATCCGGGCCCTCGCCACGCTCTACACCGACGTCTTCCGCGGCGTGCCGACGATCCTGGTGATCTACCTGATCGGGTTCGGGCTGCCGGCGCTGCGGCTGCAGGGCATCCCGTCCGACCTGGCGACGCTGGGCATCATCGCCCTGACGCTCTCCTACGGCGCGTACGTGGCGGAGGTGTTCCGTTCCGGCATCGAGTCGATCCACCCGAGCCAGGTCGCGGCGGCGCGCTCGCTCGGCCTGAGCCACGTCAAGACGATGCGGTTCGTGGTGCTGCCGCAGGCCACCCGCAGGGTGGTGCCGCCGCTGCTGAACGACTTCGTCTCGCTGCAGAAGGACACCGCGCTGGTGGCCACCATCGGGCCGCTGGAGGCGCTGCGGCAGGCGCAGATCCACGCGGCCAGCACGTTCAACTACACGCCCTACCTCGTCGCGGCGCTGCTGTTCATCCTGCTCACCATCCCCATGGCCCGCTTCACCGACCATCTGGCCGCCCGTACGCGCAGGAGGCGTGGCGCATGAGCGTGCTGACCATGGAAGGCGTGTGGAAGAACTTCCACGGCCACAGCGTGCTGCGCGGCATCGACCTGGAGGTCGAGCCGCACGAGGTGGTGAGCCTGATCGGGGCCTCCGGCTCGGGGAAGTCCACGCTGCTGCGCTGCGTCAACCTGCTGGAGACGGTGGACGACGGGGCCATCTACCTCGACGGCGAGGAGATCACCGATCCCCGGGTGGACGTCGACGGGGTGCGCAGGCGGCTCGGCATCGTGTTCCAGGCGTTCAACCTGTTCCCGCACATGACCGTGCTCGACAACATCACGCTGGCGCCGCGCCAGGTGCACGGGGTGCCTAAGGCGCGGGCCGAGGAGGAGGCGCACGGGCTGCTGGCCAGGTTCGGGCTGGCGCAGAAGGCGAAGGCGTACCCCGACCAGCTCTCCGGCGGGCAGCAGCAGCGGGTGGCCATCATCAGGGCGCTGGCCACGCAGCCCCGGCTCATGCTGCTCGACGAGGTCACCTCGGCGCTCGACCCCGAGCTGGTGCTGGAGGTGCTGGGGATCATCAGGGAGCTCAAGGACTCGGGCATGACGATGATCCTCACCACCCACGAGATGGGGTTCTGCCGCGACATCTCCGACACGGTGTGCTTCCTCGACGGCGGCGTGCTGCTCGAGAAGGGACCGCCCGAGCAGATCTTCTCCGAGCCCGAGCATGCCAGGACCCGCGAGTTCCTGCGCAGCGTGCTGGAGTCGGGGCGGTTCTAGCGCCGGTGCCGGCCGCCGGCGGCGGGCTGCCGCTCGGGGGCGCGCGGGCGGGCGAGGATGCTGTTGCGGCGGCCGTACACGAGGTAGACGCCCAGGCCGAAGGCCATCCACAGGATGAACCACGCCCACGTCAGCACACGCAGGTTGACCATGAGCCAGAGCGTGGCGACCAGCGACGACGCGGGCAGCAGCGGCGAGAACGGCACCCGGAAGCCCCGCTCCAGGTGCGGCATGCGCCGCCGCATCACGATCACCCCGGCGGCCACGAAGGCGAACGCGAACAGTGTCCCGATCACCACCAGCTCCTGCATGGTGAGCACCGGCACGAACTCCGCCAGCCCGATCGCCACCAGCCCGATCACCAGCGTCACCCGCGTGGGCGTGTGGTAGCGGCGGCTCACCGACGCCAGCCCGCGCGGGATGAGCCCGTCGCGCGCCATCGAGAACAGCACCCGGGTCTGCCCGACGATCAGCACCAGGATCACCGTGGACAGCCCCAGCACCGCGCCCGCGTCGATGACGTGCACCATCCACCCGACGCCGACGGCACGGAACGCGCTGGCCAGCGGCGCCTCCACGGAGATCCGGGTGTACGAGACCATGCCGATCATGACCAGCGCCACCGCGATGTAGATGACCGTGGCGATGATCAGGCTGCGGATCATGCCCTTCGGCACGGCCCTCGGCGCGTTCGCGGTCTCCTCGGCGGAGGTGGCCACGATGTCGAACCCGATGTACGCGAACGCGATGGCCGAGGCCGCCGCGAAGATGCCGAACCAGCCGAACGCCTGGCCCTGCCCGACGAAGATCTCCAGCACGGTCGCCGGCGCGGTGTCCATCGCCTTCGGCGGCACGTAGAACTCGCCGAAGTTCGCCACGTCGATGTGCGGCAGGCCGACCACGATGACCGCGCCGATGGCCAGCAGCTTGGCCGACACCATGATCCACAGTGCCCGCAGCCCGACCCGCGCGCCGAGCGCCACGACGCCGGTGAGCAGCACCAGGATCACGAAGACGAGCGCGTCCTGGACGAGCTCCTTCTGTGCCACTTCGACGCCGAAGTTCTCGATCGCGCCGACCGCGATGGCGCCCCAGGCCCTGGCCACGACGGCGGCGGCGAACTGCAGCTCCAGGATCAGCGCCCAGCCGATGATCCACGCCCAGACCTCGCCGAAGATGACGTACGTGAAGGTGTAGGCGCTGCCGGAGGTCGGCATGGTGGACGACAGCTCGGCGTAGCACAGGCACGCCAGCAGGCACGCGATGCCGGCGATCATGAAGGAGAGGATGACGCCCGGCCCGGCGGTGGTGGCCGCCTGCTGACCGGCGATACTGAAGATGCCCGCGCCGATCATCACGCCGAGCCCGAGTATGATCAGGTCGGCCGGACGGTAGACCTCGGCCAGGCTGTGCCGGGCGCCGGTACGCAGCCCGGTCGCCTCGGTAGGCGGCAGTCGTCGCAGAATTGTGGACACGGAACACCCCGCTCAGGGAACTCGTTCACAATCTCCCACCACTGTTACAACAGCAAGCACAAGACGATTACATTGGGTCGCGTTCAGCGGCCCAATGCAGGCAGCGGCAAAGCCGCGCCTACATGGTGCGCGTTTCAGCGGGCCTCCGCAGGTCGCGGCAAGGCGCCACGCCTACAGTGGTGCGCGTTCAGCGGGCCACTGCAGGTCGCGGCAACGCCGCGCCTACATGGTGCGCGTTTCAGCGGACCGCCGCAGGTCGCGGCAAGGCGCCGCGCCTACAGTGGTGCGCGTTCAGCGGACCACTGCAGGTCGCGGCAAAGCCGCGCCTACAGTGGCCCACCCTCCGTACGGCGGCCCGCCGCAGTCAGGGTTCATCGACCCATAGTGGTCCAGCGGGTCTGCGCGTTCTATGCCCCGGTCACCAGCCACGCCGTTCCGGCGGCCCGGCGTACCAGCGTGATGAGGCGTGCCAGCATCCACACGCCGAGCGCGCACCAAAGGGCCACCACCCCGAACCCCGACGCCGCCAGCGCCGCCGGCAGGTACGCCACCGTCGTCCACACCCCCGCCCACGCCAGGTACCGCTGATCACCAGCACCGATCAGCACGCCGTCCAGCACGAACACCACTCCGCACACCGGCTGGAACAACGCCACCGGCCACAGCACGGCCAGCAGCAGCCCGGCGACGTGCGGATCGGCGTCGAACAACACCGGCAGCGCCGGCCGCGCGGCGATCACCAGCAGCCCGAGCACCGCCCCCGACCAGACGCCCCACTGCACCATCCGCTTGGTCGCGGCCCGGGTGGCGGCGACGTCCCCTGCCCCGAGTGAACGCCCGGTGATGGCCTGCCCGGCGATGGCGATGGCGTCCAGGGCGAAGGCGAGCAGTGTCCACACCTGGGTCGCGATGGCGTACGCGGCCAGCTCGGCCTCGCCCATCCGGGTGGCGATCACGGTGGCCACCACCAGCACGACCCGCAGGCACGCCGTACGGATGAGCAGCGCGAACCCGGCCGTGCCCGCCTGCCGGATCCCGCTCAGGTCGGGCGTGAGCGGCGTGCCGAGCCGCCGCGCGCCGCGTGCCACCACGACGAGGTAGACGGCCGCGCCGAGGGTCTGTGCCAGCACGGTTCCCCACGCGGACCCGGCGATCCCCCAGTCCAGCCCGAGCACGAACCACGCGTTCAGCACCGCGTTCAGCGCGAACGACCCCACGGCCACCACCAGCGGCGTCACCGTGTCCTGCAGCCCGCGCAGCACTCCGGTCCCGGCCAGCACGACCAGCATCCCGGGCGTGCCGAGCAGGCTGATCCGCAGGTACGTCACCGCCTGCTCGCTCTGTCCCGGGTTCGCGCCGAACAGCTCCACCACGGGCGGAGCCAGCGGCCAGAACACGGCGATGAGCGCGACGCCGATGCCGAGCGCGAGCCAGATGCCGTCCACACCGCTGCGCATGGCCCGGTCGTGGTTGCCGGCCCCGCTCTGCCGTGCCACGGAGGCCGTGGTGCCGTACGCGAGGAACACGCACAGGTTCACCAGTGTTGCCAGAACCGCCCCTGCGACGCCCAGCGCGCCGACCGCCGTGGTGCCGAGGCCGTGTCCCACGATGGCGTAGTCGGCCAGCAGGAAGAGCGGCTCGGCGACGAGCGCTCCGAACGCGGGCACGGCCAGGCGGAGGATCTCCCGGTCTCGGGCGGTAATAGGCATCGGTCCATTATGCCCATTACGCGGCGTGTCGCGGCAACTTTCTTTCCTCCACAGCCGGTGGACACTGTCTGACCAGGTCAGAGCGCATTCAGTGGATCTCTGTGAGACTTATCCCCAGCCTCCGTCCACAGGCATTTCACACCCTGGGGGCCGTCGTCCACAGTTCGTCCACAGCTTGACCACAGAGTTGTCCACAGGCCACGTTGCCGTCGGCCCGAGACTCCGCGAAACTGTCACACCGGTCGGCTACAAGTGGGGGTGGTGCGACCGCCTGCAAGTGTGTTCTAGGGGGCGCCGTGACCATTGACGAAGAAGAAGCCGGTGCAGGCCCAGGATTCGAGCGCACGCCGCCCCACAACATCGAGGCGGAGCAGTCGGTGCTGGGCGGCATGCTGCTGTCCAAGGACGCCATCGCCGACGTCATCGAGATCATCCGGGCCGACGACTTCTACCGTCCGGCCCACCAGATGGTCTACGACGTCGTCACCGACCTCTACGGCCGGGGCGAGCCCGCCGACGCCGTCACCGTCTTCGACGAGCTGCAGAAGCGCGGCGAGATGGCCCGGGTGGGCGGCGCCGCCTATCTCCACACCCTGACGGCCGTCGTCCCCACCGCCGCCAACGCCGGCTACTACGCCAAGATCGTCCGTGAGCAGGCCGTCCTGCGCCGCCTCATCGAGGCCGGCACCCGCATCGTCTCCTACGGCTACGGCGGCCAGAACGAAGAGGTCGACGACCTGGTCGACCGCGCCCAGGCCGAGATCTACAAGGTCACCGAGCGGCGCACGTCCGAGGACTACGCGCCGCTGGCCGACATCATGCCGGGAGCCCTCGACGAGCTCGAGGCCATCGGCAGCCGCGGCGGCCAGATGGTCGGCGTGCCGACCGGCTTCCAAGACCTCGACTCCCTCACCAACGGCCTCCACCCCGGCCAGATGATCGTCGTGGCAGCCCGGCCCGCCATCGGTAAAAGTACGCTAGGTCTGGATTTCGCCCGTTCTGCGGCGATCAAGCATGGGATGGCCACCGTCATCTTCTCGCTGGAGATGTCCCGCAACGAGATCACCATGCGTCTGCTGTCCGCCGAGGCGCGTGTCGCGCTCCATGCCATGCGCTCGGGCACGATGAGCGACGACGACTGGACACGGCTGGCCCGGCGGATGAGCGAGGTGGCGGAGGCGCCGCTGTTCATCGACGACTCGCCCAACATGTCGATGATGGAGATCAGGGCCAAGTGCCGGCGGCTCAAGCAGCGCAACGACCTGAGGTTCGTGGTGATCGACTATCTCCAGCTGATGAGCTCGCCGAAGAAGACCGAGAGCCGCCAGAACGAGGTCTCGGAGATCTCGCGTGCCATCAAGCTGCTGGCGAAGGAGCTCGAGGTGCCCGTCATCGCGATCTCCCAGCTCAACCGCGGTCCCGAGCAACGCACCGACAAGCGCCCACAAGTCAGCGACCTCCGCGAATCGGGCAGCATCGAGCAGGACGCCGACATGGTCATCCTGCTCCACCGCGAAGACGCCTACGAGCGCGAGTCGCCCCGGGCCGGCGAGGCCGACCTGATCGTGGCCAAGCACCGTAACGGCCCCACCGCCACGGTGACGGTCGCGTTCCAGGGCCACTACAGCCGCTTCGTCGACATGGCCCAGCACTGACGCGCTGCCGGGTCGAGTACGCGGGGCCGGCGAGCCGGCAACACTCGGCTCCTGGGTCGCGGCGCCCCCAACAGCCGCAGGAGAGGAATAGGCTCAGGCGGAAGTTCGGCGGCCACAGGAGTCTGGAGGGCATGTGAGCGACTCGTTCGTACACCTGCATGTTCATACCGAGTACAGCATGCTCGACGGGGCGGCCAAGATGAAACCGCTGGTCGCGGAGGCTGAGCGGCTCGGTATGCCGGCGATCGCGATGTCCGATCACGGCAACATGTTCGGGGCGTACGACTTCCAGTCGGTCGCCAAGAACAGCTCCGTCAAGCCGATCATCGGGATCGAGGCGTACGTGGCGCCCGGCTCCCGGTTCTTCAAGAAGCCTGTCTTCTGGGGTTCACGCGCGGAGACCGGCGTGGCCGACGTCGAAGGCGGCAAGGACGTCTCCGGCGGCGGCCGGTACACCCACATGACGATGTGGGCGAAGGACGCGACCGGGCTGAGGAACCTGTTCCGTCTGTCCTCACTGGCCAGCTTCGAGGGCTACTACGGAAAGCCCCGCATGGACCAGGAGCTGATCTCCCAGTACGCGGACGGGATCATCGCCACCACCGGCTGCCCTTCCGGTGTCGTGCAGACCCGGTTGCGGCTCGGCCAGTACGACGAGGCCGTCAAGGCCGCCGGCGAATACCAGGAGATCTTCGGCAAGGAGAACTACTTCCTGGAGCTGATGGACCACGGCATCGACATCGAGCGGGAAGTGCGCGCCGACCTGCTCAAGCTGGCCAAGCAGCTCAACATCCCGCTTCTGGTCACCAACGACTCCCACTACGTGACCGAGGACCAGGCCGACGCGCACGACAGCCTCCTGTGCGTCGGCGTCGGCAAGAACAAGGACGACCCGAATCGGTTCAAGTTCAACGGGTCCGGCTACTACCTCAAGACCGCGCAGGAGATGCGGGCGCTGTTCCCCGACATGCCGGAGGCGTGCGACAACACCCTGCTCGTCGCCGACATGATCGGCGACTACAGCGAGGTGTTCGCCGAAGTGAACCGGATGCCGGACTACCCCGACGTTCCCGAGGGCGAGACGCAGGAGTCATGGCTGCGCAAGGAGGTCGAACGCGGCCTGGTCATGCGGTACGGCGACCCGGTCCCCGCCGAGGTGACGGAGCGGTACGAGACCGAGATGAAGGTCATCGGCCCGATGGGGTTCTCCTCCTACTTCCTCGTGGTCGCCGACATCTGCCGGCACGCCCGGGAGAACGGCATCGCGGTCGGTCCCGGCCGAGGATCCGCCACCGGCTCCATCGTCGCCTACGCCACCCGCATCACCGAGCTTGACCCGCTGGAGCACGGTCTGCTGTTCGAGCGGTTCCTCAACCCCGAGCGCATCAACCCGCCGGACGTCGACCTCGACTTCGACGACCGCCAGCGCGACCGCATGGTGGCCTACGTCACCCAGAAGTACGGCAGCGCCATGACCGCCCAGGTCAACACGTTCGGCACGATCAAGGCCAAGGCCGCCGTCAAGGATGCCAGCCGGATCCTCGGTTATCCGTTCGCGGTAGGCGACAAGATCACCAAGGCGATGCCGCCGGACGTCATGGGCAAAGGCGTGCCCCTGGCGGAGCTGTTCAACGAGGACCACCCCCGCTACAACGAGGGCACCGAGATCCGCGCCCTGTACGAGTCCGACGTCGACGTGCGCAAGGTGATCGACACCGGCCGCGGCATCGAAGGGCTCATCCGCGGCACCGGCGTGCACGCGGCCGCGGTCATCCTGTCGTCGGACCCGCTGCTCGACCTCATCCCGATGCACATGCGGGACAAGGACAAGGTGATCATCACCGGGTTCGACTATCCGTCGTGCGAAGCGATGGGCCTGGTGAAGATGGACTTCCTGGGCCTGCGAAACCTCGGCATCATCGACCACGCCATCAAGATCATCAAGCAGAACCGGGGCGTCACCCTCGACACCCTGGAGCTGCCGCTCGATGACAACAAGACGTACGAGCTGCTCGCCCGCGGCGACACCCTCGGCGTGTTCCAGCTCGACGGCGGCCCCATGCGCCAGCTGCTGAAACTCATGGAGCCGACCCGGTTCGAGGACATCGCCGCCGTGCTCGCCCTCTACCGGCCGGGCCCGATGGCGGCCAACGCGCACACCAACTACGCGCACCGCAAGAACGGCCGCCAGGACATCGAACCCATCCACCCCGAGCTGAAGGAGGCGCTGGAGCCGATCCTCGGCCCCACCTTCCACCTGCTCGTCTACCAAGAGCAGATCATGGCCGTCGCCCGGGAACTGGCCGGCTACTCGCTCGGCGGCGCCGACCTGCTGCGCCGCGCCATGGGCAAGAAGAAGCCCGAGATCCTGGCCAAGGAGTTCGCCAACTTCCAAGCGGGCATGCGCGGCAACGGCTACAGCGACGAGTCCATCCAGGCGCTGTGGGACGTCATGCTGCCGTTCTCCGGATACGCGTTCAACAAGTCGCACACCGCCGGGTACGGTCTCGTCGCCTACTGGACCGCCTACCTCAAGGCCAACTACCCCGCCGAGTACATGGCCGCCCTGCTCACCAGCGTGGGCGACGACAAGGACAAGGCGGCCGTCTATCTGGCCGAGTGCCGCAAGATGGGCATCCAGGTGCTGCCGCCCGACGTCAACGACAGCCAGCTCGACTTCGTCGCGGTCGGCGACGACAAGGTCAGGTTCGGCATGGGCGCGGTCCGCAACGTCGGCGAGAACGTCGTCGACGGCATCGTCAAGGCCCGCACTGAGAAGGGCGCCTACCGCGACTTCAACGACTACCTCGACAAGGTGCCGCTCGTCGTCTGCAACAAACGCGTGATCGAGTCGCTGATCAAGGCCGGGGCGTTCGACTCGCTCGACCATCAGCGCAAGGCCCTGCTGATGATCCACGAGCAGGCGGTCGATTCGGTCATCGACATCAAGAAGAACGAAGCCCACGGCCAGGACTCGCTGTTCGGGGGCATCGACGACGACGGAGCCGGCGAAGCGTTCTCCGTCCAGATCCCGGACATGGAGTGGGACAAGAAGACGAAGCTCGACTTCGAGCGGGAGATGCTCGGCCTGTACGTGTCCGACCACCCGCTGGCCGGCACCGAACGGCTGCTCGCCCGTAACCGGGACACCACCATCGTCGACCTGCTCGACAGCGGCCGGGAGGACCGCGGCGACGTCCGCGTGTGCGGCCTGATCACGAAGGTGGACAAGCGCGTCAACAAGGCCGGCAACCTGTGGGCCATCGCCACGGTGGAGGACATGGACGGCGCCGTGGAGTGCCTGTTCTTCCCGAGGTCGTACGAGCTGTACTCGCTGGAGCTGCGCGAGGACGCCGTGGTGTCGGTCGCCGGGCAGATCAACAACCGCGACGGAGCCATCTCGATCTTCGCGACCGAGCTGACACCGATCGACGTGTCGGGAGTCAGCAGCGACTCCGGGCATCCGGTGACCCTGCAGCTGCGTGAGGAACGCATCAATCAGCAGCTGGTGGAAGAGCTGCGCAATGTGCTGAAGCAGCACGAAGGACCGGTGCCGGTGCTGGTGAACCTGCGCCGCGCGGCAGGGAAGACGGTCGTGTTGTCGCTGCCGGGATTCCGGGTCAATCCCGAACCGTCGTTCGCCGCCGACATCAAGCAGTTGTTCGGGCCGGAGGCGATCTCCCTTTGACCCAGCGGCGGATCGACATCGTCTCCCGCCAGGAGCCGCCGACGTGCCCCCGCTGCCGTCAGGAGGGGCTGCTGCTGGCGCGGGTGCCGTACGGCTGGACGAACGCCGGCGGCGCCGCGGTGGAAGGCAGGAACGAGGTCGTGTTGTGCGCCGCGTGCGACACGAACGCCCCGCACGCGGCCCCGCTCATCGCGTGGTTCCACGTGCGGGGCACCGTCGAGCCCGACTACAGCGAAGAGTTCCTCCGCCTGCTGGCGGGGTGGGCCGAACAGGTTTCTGTTCCGCCGCTCGACCGGCAGCGGCTCGAGACCGAGATCGAGCAGTGGCGGCGCGGACGTACGGTAGCCCGCCGTACATGAGAAGGGGCTCCCCGGCGAGTGGACCCTGCATGTGACAGAACAGACAGCCAACACGGGATGAGGGCTGATCGTTTCGGTGCTCTAGCGAGGGACTGAAGCGAAAGGGAAACAACGCCATGACCATCCTCGTCGCCTACGACGGCTCGGCCGACTCGCGGGCCGCCATCGAGTTCGCGGCCAAACACCTCGCGGCCGAGCCCGCGGTCGTCATCACGGTGTGGGAGCCGCTGCTCGTGCAACTCAAGAAGTATCCGCTGGCGGCGGGCTCGATCGACCCCGCCACCGAGGACGAGGCGCACGCCGAGGCCGAGCGGCACGCCAAGGAGGGCGCCGACCTGGCGCTCGCCTCGGGGCTCAGGGACGTCACCTATCGTGCGGTGGCCGACAACGAGTCGATCTGGAAGACGATCGTGGACGTGGCCGACGAGATCGACGCCTCGGTGATCGTGACCGGTTCGCGCGGCCTGGCCGGCGTCAGGTCGGTGCTGCTGGGCAGTGTCTCCAACCACGTGCTGCACCACGCGCACCGGCCGATGCTCATCGTGCCGCCGGCGAAGGCGTGACGCGGCAGTCCTGAGGCGGGCACAGCCGGGTGTCGATGCGCCGCGCACCCGGCCCCTCCTCGCCCAGCCGGTCGTGCGGGTTGGCGACCGGGCACAGGTCGAGCGACAGGCAGCCGCAGCCGATGCAGTCGGTGAGGTCGTCGCGCAGCCGCTGGAGCTGCTCGATGCGGTCGTCGAGCTCGCCACGCCAGGCCGCCGACAGCCGGGCCCAGTCGGCGCGGGTGGGGGTGCGCCCGTCGGGCAGCTCGGCCAGGGCGTCCTTGATGACCTTCAGCGGGATGCCGATGCGCTGGGCGAGCCTGATGAAGGCGACCCTGCGCAGGCTGTCACGGCTGTAGCGGCGCTGGTTGCCGGCCGTGCGCCGGCTGCTGATCAGACCCTTGGACTCATAGAAGTGCAGGGCGGAGACGGCCACGCCGCTGCGCTCGGCGAGCTGGCCGACCGTGAGTTCCTTGGTGTTCCACGCGACCTTCGACATACCTGAACATTACTTAAGAGTTCGCTCGACGAGCGTCTCCAGGACGACGATGGTCTGCGTCCCGGTCACGCCGTCCACCTCGAAGACCCGGCGCAGGAGGTCCTGCAGCTCGCCGGTGCCCGACGTGCGGACCTTCAGCAGCAGTGACGCCGGCCCCGCGATGACGTGGGCCTCCTCGACCTCCGGGATCGCCGCCAGCGCGGCCCTGCTGCCGCCCATCCACGCGCCGCCGTCGACCAGCACGTACGCCGTCACCGTACGCCCGAGCGCCGCCTGGTCCACCTCGACCGTGGTGCGCCGGATCACCCCGCGTTCGCGCAGTTTCCGTACCCGCTCGTGCGCCGCCCCGCCGGACAGCCCCACGGCCTCGCCCAGCGCCGCGTACGACCGGGTCGCGTCCTCTTGCAGCAGGCCGATCAGCATCCTGTCGATATTGTCCACAGCCGAATAGTATCTGGCAGTTTTGCCAAGACACCGAACGGCGTATGGTTTGGCGTATGGAAACGATCGCCACCGAGTTCGAGGTGCTGGACGAGCGGTTCGCCGGAGTCGGCGGAGACGACCGGATGGAGGTGCTGCACAGAGGCGCCCGCTGGGCGGAGGGGCCGGTCTACTTCCCCGCCGGCCGGTTCCTGGTCTGGAGCGACATCCCCAGCGACCGGCTGCTGCGCTGGGACGAGATGACCGGCGCGGTGGGCCCGTTCCGCAGCCCGGCCGGTTACACCAACGGCAACACGCTCGACCGCGAGGGCCGCCTCGTCTCCTGCGAGCACGGCGGCCGCCGCGTCACCCGCACCGAGCACGACGGCTCGATCACCGTGATCGCCGACCGCTGGCAGGGCAGGCGGTTCAACAGCCCCAACGACGTGGTGGTCCGCTCCGACGGCTCGATCTGGTTCACCGACCCGCCGTACGGCATCCTCAGCGACTACGAGGGGCACGCCGCCGACCAGGAGATCGACGGCTGCCACGTCTACCGGGCCGACCCGGTGACGGGCGAGGTGCGCATGGTGGCCGGCGACTTCGACCGGCCCAACGGCCTGGCCTTCTCGCTGGACGAGCGGCGCCTCTACATCGCCGACACCCCCGGCAAGCACGTGCGGGTGTTCGACGTGGCCGACGACGGCACCCTGTCGGGAGGCAAGGTCTTCGCCGAGGCCGAGGACGGCTTCGACGGCCTGCGCCTCGACAACACCGGCCGCGTCTGGGCCTCGGCCGGCAAATCCGTGCTCTGCTTCGACCCCGACGGCACCATGATCGGCCGGCTCCGCTTCCCTGAACCCACGTCCAACCTGGTTTTCGGCGGCCTCAAGCGCAACCGGATGTTCATCACGGCGTGCACCGGGCTCTACTCCCTGATGACGAACGTCACCGGCGCCCGCCCGATCTGGGCACGTCGCTGAGAAAGGCGCACCTGTCCGGACGGGCGCTCATGGCCGACCTGGTGGTATGCGCTCGTCCTGGCCACCCTGGCGGTGACGGCGACCGCCGCCACTCCGGCGTGATGATGATCCGGGCTGGAGCCGCAGCCGGCGCTCGACCGGCTGGACTCGCTGATCGAGCGGGTGCACGCAGCGGGGGTGGGGGTGAGATCGCCGACGTGGCGCAACCGCTCGGCCCGCGGCCGCCAAGGAGTGGAGTCGCCCGCCCATCGTGTGGTGCAGGAGGCGCTGACCAACACCATGGAATGCGCGGTGTGAGCGTCTCGCCGGTACGAAGCGGGTTCGGAATGAACCTCACCGCAGATGGCAGCCGAGGCGGCCAACGGCACGACGAGGCTGCCGGCCTCGACCGCAGGCGCCGAGACGTGGCCCGCGCCAGGTCGGGCACATCCCGTGCCTGACCTGCGAACATCTTCGGCGGGTCGTGAGCGGTTCCAGGGTCACTGACCCTAATGTGATCATGCACGCCAAGGCAGCCGTGTAGTTGAAAGTCTCGAAGGCGCCCACGCGGTGCAGGCGGTCATCCCCTCTGGCCGAATCTCTTTCATTCGGTGGATATTCGGTAGGAGGACACTTGTCCGCGCCGTATGCAGACTTCATACCGCTACTCGTGCTGGCCGTCGTGGCGGCGGCCTTCTTCGCCCGCCGGTCCCGCAACCGGTCCTGGCCACTCAAGGTGCTGCTGGTCACCGGTGCGGGGCTGTGGATGGCTCTGGCCGGAGGGTCGATGTGGCTGATGAGCCACGCGATCGCCGAGAGGCTGCCCAGCGCTCAGGTACCGACAAGACACCCGTGCGTCGGGCAGAAGCCCAGGACCTTCGATGTCTCCTTGATCAACGTGCCGCTGTTCGTCAACCGTTTCGGTGACGTGGTGCCCGAAGGGCGCATGTACGTCCTCGACAAGAACATCGCGGAGGTGCGCGCCACCTATGCGCAGGCCGCCGACCCGCGAAGAGGGTCGCTGGAAGACCTGATCGAGCCGCTGACCCTGCGCGCCAACCAGGGCGACTGCATCAAGGTGCACTTCACCAACCGGCTCAACGAACCGGCGCCGCCATTGAACGAGGAGATCCGCAACAACGCGATCTTCACGCTGCCGGGCGAGACCCTGCGGCCCCCGGGTACGGTGACCCCTGAACCGCGGGAGTTCGCGCCCGCCCTGAGCGTTCCGGAGATCGACTTCGATCCCCGGAAGGCCCCGAACGCCTCCATGCACTTCGACGGCCTCGACTACAACGTCAAGCGCTCGGACGGCACCGTGGTCGGCAACAACCCGGACTCCACCGCCCGGCCCGGCCAGACCGTCACCTACAGTCTGCACGCCAACACGCAGGGGGAGTTCCAGTTCAAGGACGGAGCGGACTTCACCTCCCAGCAGACCAGGCCGATCGATCGCAACGGCGACGTGCGCTTCATCGGCTCGCACGCGTTCGGCGCGTTCGGCGCATTCGTCATCGAGGAGCCCGGGGCAACCTGGGTGGACTCCCACACCGGCGAGCCGCTGGAGTCCGGGACGCGGGCTGTCATCAAGCGGCCGGACGGCGTGGACTTCCGGGAGCACGTGCTGTTCATGCATGACGAGGTGGAGGCGGAGCCGGGCATCCTCACCCGGCTCTGCCGCGCCAAGGACGATGTGGAACCGTCCAGCTCGGAGTGCGTGCGACCCACGAGAGCCCAGCTCAGGCTGCTGACCAGAGGCACGCTGCCCGGTCTCGGCGGTGGCGACGCCGACGCCCTGGTACAGGGCGAGATCCCGGTCAAGCTCGAGTGGTTCGCCTTCAACTACCGCGCCGAGCCCGGGTACAACCGCGAGGAGGTGGGGTGCCCGGAAGCGAGGCGCACCGCCCAGGGCTTCGACGCGGAGCGCTGCATCGGTGAGGAGACGTCGCTTTCCTCGTGGCCGTTCGGCGACCCGGGCGGCGGAGACCTGGTGTTCGAGAACTACCGCGCCGAGCCGACCCAGATCCGGCTGCTGCATCCCGCCGAGTTCGAGACCCATACCTTCCACTGGCACGTCAACCGCTGGTTGTTCGACCCGGCAGACGAGGGCGGTATCGACGAGATCAGCCGGCGCGACTTCCATACGAGGAAGACCAACATCCTCGACGTGCAGGCGGTCTCCCCGGGGAGCCACTACGGCCTGGTGATCCAGGGCGGCGCGGGGGCGGAGCGTGAGGACAAGCGGGCGACCTTCGGCGACGTCATCTTCCACTGCCACCTCTATCCGCACTTCGCCACCGGCATGTGGGGTCTCAACCGCACGCTGGACAAGCTGTCGGACGGAACACGGAGGAACCCTGACGGCACACCCGTGCCGCCACTGTTGCCGCTGCCGGACTTCGACTATCAGCTGGACGTTCCCGGCATTCAGCCGCCGCCCGCGCCCACGCTGGAAACCCCGGGCTTCCCGGACTTCGTCCCGGGGGCGTTCGGCTTCAAGGCGCCGAAGCCGCCGCTCGGAGTCGCCGAGCGGTCGCTGGGCGGCGTCTTCCCGCCGACCCCTCTGGAGGAGGCGGCGGTCGACCCGGACGGGCTGGTGCCGGGGGCCTTCTTCCAGGATCCGTGTCCCGTGGGCCGTCCCGTCAAGACGTTCAAGGTCGCGGCCATCCAGATCGAGCAGCAGTACAACCCGGAGTTGGAATGGACCAACCCGCAGGCGCGGGTCTACGTGCTGCAGTCCGACAAACAGGCGGTGCTGAACGGCAAGAAACCGGAGCCCTTCGCGCCCATCCTCAACGTCGGTGACTGCGTGGTCTACAAATTGACCAACGAGTTGCCCAGGAAGTTCGGTGGTACGGTCTTCGACCGCTTGCAGGTGACCAATGAGGTCAGCATCCACCAGCACATGGTGCATTTCGACGTGTTGACGTCCGACGGAGCCGCCAACGGCTGGAACTACGACCAGGGCGCCGACACAGGCGAGACGATCATCTACCGCGCTTACGTGCAAGAGGACGTGAAGACGAACTCGCTGCACGATCACTTCTTCCCGAACATCCATCAGAAGAACGGGCTCTTCGGCGGCTCGACCATCCACCCGGCCGGGTGCGTGCCGGCACTGCCGCACTCCAGAACGAGGCCGGTCATCGGCACCGTCTTCGACCTGCACTGCGAGCCGACGGTCGACGTCAACAACCAGCTCACGGACGGTGTCGACTACCGCAACTTCTCCCTCTTCATCGAGGACCACGTGCCGTTGTTCCAGCCGAACGACCCCAGGACGCGTGACGACGACAAGTTCGAGACCCCGTTCGGGGTGCCGATCTTCCCGGCCAAGTTCCCGTCGAGCAACGACGACCAGGGCGGCATGGGGGTCAACTACCGGTTGGAGCCGTTCGAGGCCCGCAGGGACAGGGACCCGGCGACCCTGTTCGACTCGGCGGTTCACGGGGATCCGTTCACCCCGCTGCTCAGGGCGTTCCAGGGTGATCCGGTGAAGTTCCGGCTCTTCCAGCTCTCTCAAGAGGAGTCGCACGGATTCAATCTCGACCAGTTCCGGTGGAGGTTCGAGCCTCAAGATCCTGAGTCGAACGTCGTCGGAGCACAGCACATCGGCATGCTCGAATACTTCGACGTGGCTCCCCCAGCGGAAGAACCACCACCGACACCGGACATGCGGGTGCTCGACTACCAGTACAACTACGCCGGTGCGGATGACTGGTTCCTCGGGGACTGGGGACTGTTCCGCATCTTCTCGTGCTCCAATCCGAACTCCGGGAGGGCGCCGATCCGCGAGCTGCCGGACTTCCCGCGGGACGACTGCACGGGTGAGGACGGCGAGCGCGACGACCGGCTGACCGAGTTGGTGTCGGCTCGGCACCAAGGTCGGCCGACACATTGCCGG
Source organism: Nonomuraea terrae (assembly GCF_044465245.1). Classification (NCBI taxonomy): domain Bacteria; kingdom Bacillati; phylum Actinomycetota; class Actinomycetes; order Streptosporangiales; family Streptosporangiaceae; genus Nonomuraea; species Nonomuraea terrae. The sequence continues at coordinate 375,488 of NZ_JBITLL010000006.1, forward strand.
ACCGGCCAGAACCGGACCTTCGACATCATCGCCATGAACAACGACATCACGTACAACAGGTCCGGCGATCATGACCCGAACGGCCTGATGTACGCGCTGGCGGCCGACGAGCAGGCGCTGCGTGAGGGCAGGAAACAGCCCGAGCCACTGGTGATCAGGGCGAACGCGGGCGACTGTGTGACGGTCAACTTCACCAACAAACTCGATCCGCGGAAGATGAAACCGCACTGCCACGAGGCGCTGGAACCGGGGCAGCTCGGCTTCAAGGAGGACGAGGTGCGCTTCCCGCAGTGCCTCCAGCGACCGCCCCGGGACGAGGAGAACGTGCCGGGCTTCAAGCCCTTCCCGGTGAGCGCCAAGGCGTCGATCAGCCCGCAACTCGTCCAGGCGCTGCCACCCAAGGCGGTGGCACCCGGGCGCAGCATCCAGTACCACTGGATGCTGCCCAGGGACACGATCGGGATGGCGCTGCTGCGGGATCACGCCGACGTACAGAACCATCTGCACCACGGCCTGTACGGGGCGCTGATCATCGAGGAGCCCGGCTCCGAGTTCCTGAACCCGAAGACCGGCCAGCCGCTGAGCAGCGGCACCAGCGCGGTGGTCACCCACCCGACGAAGCCGGACTTCCGGGAGAACATCGTCCTGATGAACAGCGACCTGGCGCTGTTCCGCAAGGACACGAACAACAACCCGATGGACGACAAGCCCGTGCCGGACAACTTCGACCTGGTGCTTGAGCCCAGCCGGGAGGCCGACGATCCGGAGGATCAGGGGGAATTCTCCATCAACTACACAAACGAACCCTGGTCGCACCGGTTCGCCGTGGACCAGAACATCACCAACATCTTCAGCTCCGCCGTGCACGGTGACCCGGCCACGCCGTTGTTCGAGGCGTACGCCGGCGACAGGACGGTCTTCCGGGTGGGACAGGCCGTGGGCGACCCGCGCTCCACGAGCTTCGCCCTGCACGCGCACACCTGGCGCCGGTCGCCCGCCGACCCGCAGTCGCAGATCGCGGCGACCCAGGGGCAGTTCAACCCGGGCAGTGTCTACAACATCGTTCCGGGTGTGGTCTACGACATCGTCGCCGACCCGACGAGCACCGGCGGGGCCGGCGGGTACCGCCACGTGCCGGGCGACTATCTCTACCGCTCCAGCACGCTGCCCCGTCATCTCAACAGTGGACAGTGGGGGCTGTTCCGGGTGCACGCCGCGCTCCGGCCGGACCTGATCCCGCTGCCCGACGGTCGGATGCGGGACGAGGACCGCGAGCCCGTCGAGTCGCGACTGCCGTACGCGCGCGATGAGGACCACGAGCCGGCCGAGTCCGACCTGCCGTACGCGCGGGATGAGGACCACGAACCGGCCGAGTCGGAGCTGCCGTACGCGTGGTTCGGCGCGACGGGTCAGGGTAACTGGCGGCGGTCGCGATGAGACTGATGAGCAAGCTCAGGCTGCCCGACCACGACCAGCCGCCCGGTAAGCCGGCGCCGGCCCGCAGGCCGGTCCGGGGCGGACGGCGCCCGTCGCGGAAATCCGCGGGGCTGACGCCGTTCCGCCATGGCCTGCTGCTCGGCGGCTGCGTCGGGATGACGTTCGCCTTGGCCATCGGGGTGATCGGGTTCCTCGTCACCCGGCCGACGGCGCCGTCGGCGCCGGTCGCCGGTCCGGCGGCCGGTGCCCAACCGGTGGCGGCTCAGGGAGCGGCCGGGGCGCAGTCGGCGGCGGCGATCGATGTGACCGCCACGCACCTCGGTGACCTGCAGGTAGGGATCAAGGCCCAGGTGAGTGCGCCTCGCACCTACGACCCGATCACCAGGGCGGAGGTCGTCGCCTGGACGGACATGGTCGCCATGCCGATGGCCCATCGGCAGGGGCCCATCGTCATGGCCGAGGTGCCCGGGCAACCCGGCACCTACCAGGCGGTCACGAAGGTGGCGATGGTCGGGGAGTACAACATCACCGTCGAGACGCGCCGGCCGATGGCGTCCAAGGCCGACAAACGGTTGGAGGTGCGGGCAGTAGGTAAGGGCTGAGGCCTGCACCTACTGAAGGCGCCGTGGCCGGGCCGGCCACGGCGCCTTTCTGTTCCGAGGGGCGGGGGTACCGGCGCCGTGGCGGAAGCGGCCGGGTGTCACGCCCGGCCGGCCCGGGCGCGGGTGGTCAGCGCAAGGTGACGGCGGTGACGCTCCAGGGGGCGCTGCGCTCGCGGCGTTGCAGCACGACGAACGCGGTCATGGTGAGTGGCCGGCCACGCCAGCCGTCGGCGCCGATGGGGGTGACGGCGAGCTGCCACTGGCGGTAGGCGTGGGTCGCGGTGTCGGGTGGACGCGTGTCACGGCCTGCGGTCAGGGCCGGCCGCGTGTGCGCGCGGTGGGCGGCCCACGTGGTCCAGGCGGCATCGGTGCCGACCCGCGGGCCGGTCCGCAGGTCCGCCAGGTAGGCCGGGCTCAGCCAGCCGGCGGCGCGCAGGACGGCATCGCGCTGATCGCGGTCGGTGGTGGTGTCGATGCTCCACATGGTGGTCAGGACGGCGGTGCTGACGGCGTCCGCGTCGCGCTGGTCGATCGTGTCGGGATCTGGGGTGGCCAGGACCGGGGCAGCGGTGGTGGCCGTGGCCGAGGACTGCAGGGTCGGCGTCTCCCGTACGGGGACGGGGACGGGCGCGGTCGTTGCGGGCCCGGTGGGGACGCATCCGGCGAGCGCGGCAACGACGACGGCTGTGACGGCCGATCGGACGGCCGATCGCACGGCCGGTGGGGTGGTGGGTGGGACGGGACTTCGGGGCTGCGGGCTCATGCGTACCTCCGGATGGTCCAGGTGGCGGAGGTGAAGGCGCTCAAGGGGGCGATGCGGACGACGTCGCCGGGGCGGGGCGCATGGATGACCTGACCGCGGCCCATGTAGATGACGATGTGGCTGATGCCGCGGCCGTCGCGGTGGTCGATGCCGATGACGTCGCCGGGCAGCAACTGGTCGCGGGGGACCGGGGTGCCGTACTTGGTCGCCTGGGCGGCGGCCAGGTGGGGGAGCTGGACGCGACCACCCGAGGCGGCCCAGACGGCATGGAGCACGAGGCCGCTGCAGTCGAAGCCGATGATGCCGGTGGCCCGGCCGATGCCGCGGGTGGGACCTCCTGGGCCGCCGCCGCCCCAGGCGTAGGGGGTGCCCAGCCAGCGCTGGGCAGTGGCTACCACGGCGGCGCCGAAGCGGGTGGCGCTGATCGCCGTGATCGACGTGTCCGTGTAGTGCGCGACGCGGGCGAGGACGCGGCGGACGTACTCCTGGGTCTCCGGATATTGCGGGATGCCCTTGTGGTGCAGGACCGCGGCGGGGCCGGCGTTGTAGGCAGCGAGCATGTTGGAGGTCAGGTCCCCTGGCAGCCGCGCGATGGTGCGGACGAGGGCGCAGTCGTACCGCGCCATGGCCATGATCGCGTCCTCGGGGTCGTCGGGGCTGGTGATGCCGTCCCCGTCGGCGTCCCGGCCGTAGCTCGCCCAGGTGGCGGGCATGAACTGGGCCATGCCCTGCGCGCCCACGCTGGATCGGGCCATGGGACGCCAGCGGCTCTCCGCCTCCACCTGGGCGGCGATGAGCGGCGGGGTGACCTGCGGGCACAGCCGGCCGGCCCGGCTGACCCACGCCTGGTAGGCGGCGGGGACGCTGCCAGGACGCAGCGAGGCCGCCGAGCCCGGGCCCGGCGGGCCACCGCTCAGAAGGAGCACCAAGCCGATCAAGAGAGCCAGGAATGCGGCCGTCGCCACGATGGCCAGTTTTCCACCATTATTCATGACGAATGCGCCCCGATACCCCTCTTCTCGCTGCGATTTCAATGGTGTCAACGCCGGGAATCATCGATGCTCATTCGCCGCTTCCGGTCATTGTCGACGCCGCATCGAGAAAGGTGTCGCTAGTGGCTGAGCGTGATCCCGCACAGTAAGGTTTTACCTGGTCAACGGCCCGTGCGGCCGATTATTCGGTTAGTCGGCCGCTGTGGGCGCCCAGTTTTGGGAGAAATAGGGCGGGCTTAGTCATTTTCTATACGAGCATGGACCCTGGGACATGGTCATGGGGCCGGCGACTTGCACCAGATCATCGCATCTGATCACACCGGAGGACCTTCATGACGCATGTGCTGTCTGATCTGCTTCTGCTCGCCAGCGTCCCGGACCCTGGCGTGGGAACGCCGCCACCCGGATCGGAGAAACTGTTGACGGCGCTGGGCTGGGCGGCGTGGATCGTGACCGGAGTGTGCGTGGCCGGGGTGATGGGCGTGGCCGCCCGGATGGCTTTGGTCCACCACCGCGGCGAGGGCGGCCGGCACGCGGCGGGGCTGGCGTGGGTGATGGCCGCCTGCGTGCTCCTCGGTTCGGCCTCCAGCCTGGTGGGCGCCCTGCTGTCATGACCTCGACCAGCCGACGATCCTCCGAGCCGCCCGATCTCCTCACCCCGGCGCCGTCAAGCGATCCGTCATCTCCGCACGATCCGGTGGCCTCGCGCGGCGCGGCGTTCTGGGCGGCCGCCGTTTTCGTGGCCCTACTGGCGGTCCTGGCCGTGATCGTGCTCATGCTGTCCGACCGCGACTCCACCGCCGACAGGCCGCTGCCGCCGGCTCCGTCCGGCTCGACCGGGCCGGTATCGGCTTCGGCGGCCGCGCCGCCGTCCATGCCCTCCATGCCCTCCATGCCCTCCATGCCCTCCATGGCGTCCACGCCGTCCACCACGGGGCCGGGCGAGTGTCCGGCCACCCCAAAGGCGGCCTCCCAGGCGCTGCCGGCGCAGCCGCCCGACGACGTCGCGTGGACGGTGTTCCACGGGGTCGCCGAACCCGCCTCACGCGAGCACGGCCCGCACCGCAAGGAGGCCGACGTGAACCGGTGCTACTCCCGTACGCCGACCGGCGCGCTGATCGCCTCCTGGCAGATCGCCACGAGATTCGTCCTGGCCGATGACTGGCGGCGCGTCGTCAAGTTGCAGGTGATGCCCGGCCCCGGCCGGGACGCCTACGCCGCTCAGCGAGGCCGGGTGCGTACCGACACCGGCCGGGCCGTCGGCGGCTACGGGCAACTGGCCGCCTTCGCGATCGCCTCGTACACCCCTGAGGTGGCCACCGTCCAACTGGTCTCCCGTTTCGCGGCCACGGGGCAACTGCAGGTCAACACCGTCACCGTGGTGTGGAGCGGCGACGACTGGCGGTTGCAGTTGCAGCCCGACGGGTCGATCAGCCCGAGTCTGCAGGCGGTGACCTCGCTGGCGGGGTTCGTGCCCTGGGGAGGGGTGTGATCGCCATGTGGTCCGTGCCAGTGCTCGCCCCGGCCCCGGGTCCGTCGGCCGCGCCGCAGGACACAGGCGTGTGCGACCTGCCCGGAGCCGACGCGGTGTGCGCGGGGCTCGGCGGCGCCGGCGAGGGCGTCGCCGGCGGCGGCGTGATCAACGAGCTCGCCGCGGCGCTGCAGGAGGCCCAGGTCAAGGTCCTGAGCATGATGGCCGACTTCTCCGCGACCACCGCCCCGGCACCGCCCCTGTCCGACAGCGTCGGTCCGGTGGCTTGGCTGCAGGAGCGTACGCACTGGTACGTAGCCCTGCTGGCGGTGTTGGGGCTGATCATCGCCGCGGGCCGGCTCGCCCTGCGGCGGCGGGCCGAGCCCGCGATGCAGGCCACGGCGGGCCTGCTGACCCTGACGGTGGTCACCGGCTGCGGGACGGCGGTGATGTCGTTGCTGGTCGAGGCCGGGGACGCCTATTCCGGTTGGATGATCGGCCAGGCGCTCTCCGGCGCCGATTTCGCCGGCGCGATCACCCGGCTGGCGAGTTTCCAGAGCCTGACACTGCCCCCAGGCCTGATGATCATCCTGGCGTTCGTCTCGATCATCTCCTGCGTCCTGCAGATCATGCTGATGCTGGCGCGCGTCGCCCTGCTCGGGCTGCTGGTCGGGATGTTGCCGACAGCGGCCGCCCTGAGCGGCACCCAGGCGGGGCGCGTCTGGCTGACCCGCATCGCGGTCTGGGCCCTCGCCTTCGCCCTGTACAAGCCGGCCGCCGCGACGGTCTACAGCTATGCCTTCCTGGCGATGGGGACTCCGACCTCCGAGCTGGCGCAGATGTCCGGCCTGCTGATGATCATCCTGGCGGTCGTGGCGCTGCCGGCCCTGATGCGGCTGCTGTCCCCGGCGATCAGCGCGGTCGGCTCCGGCGGTGGCGGCTCCGGCGCCGCCATGGCCGTCTCGGGCGTCGCCACCGGAGCTCGGGTCCTGCCCGCGCTCGGCAGGAACCACTCCGCCACCTCCGGCGTGGACCCGGGCAGAGGCGGCCGCCCCGCCGGGCCGTGCGGTGCACGTGCCACCGGACCCGCGACGGACTCCCTGGGCAACACCCCGAACGCCGCCGGTTCGAAGGACGCCGCCGCGGAAGCGGACAGCAGCGCCACGGCCACGAAGGCGGCCGGGCGTGTGGCGGCCGCGACCACCAGGACCGGCACGGTCCGCCGCGCCGCCGACGGCTCCCAGCCACCCCCACGAGAAGGAGGACCGGATGGCGACCACTGACTCCGAGCGTACCTACGGCAACTGGCGCCGCCCCGCCAGCCCGGGGATCGGCGAGCTGGGCCTGATGGGCACCTTGCTGCTCCTCGGGGGCCTGGTCGCCTGCCTGCTCACCATGATGGTCTCGCTGTGGGCCGCGTTGGTCCTCGCGGCGGCCATCGCCTTCGTACTGGCGCCGATGCTGCTGGTGCGCGATCGGCACGGCCGTACCGGCCTGCAGATCGCGATCGCCCGCCTGTCCTGGCTGCGCGGCCGCAGCCGCGGTCGGCACCTGTACCGGTCCGGCCCGCTCGGCCTCACTCACGCCGGCGCCTTTCAACTGCCCGGCCTGGCCGCCCGCTCGCACGTCGTGGACGCCACCGACTCCCGCGGCCGCGACTTCGGCCTGATCGTCCTGCCGACGACCGGCCATTACACCGCGGTGTTCGAGGCGTCCGTGGACGGGGCCGCGCTGGTCGACGGCGACCAGGTCGACACCTGGGTGGCGCACTGGGGCCAGTGGCTGGCAGGCCTCGCCTACGAGCCGTCCCTCGTGGCGGCCACCGTCACGATCGAGACCGCGCCCGACCTCGGCACCCGGCTCCAGCGCGAGGTCGCCGACAACCTTTCACCCGACGCCCCGGCACTGGCGGCGGCCGTCCTGAACGACGTCGTACGCACCTACCCCGCCGGATCCGCGCAGGTCTTCACCCGGATAGCCGTCACCTATGCCGCGAACCCGCGCGGCGGCGGCCGGCTCCGCACCACCGAGGCCATGACCCGCGAGATCGCCACCCGCCTGCCCGGCCTGACCGCCGGACTCAGCATGGCTGGCGCCGGCGCCTCCCGGCCCATGACCAGCGCCGAGATCGCCGAGGCCATCCGTATCGCCTACGACCCCGAGAGCCACCGACTGCTGGACGCGGCCCGCTCCGGCGGTGAGCCGCTTGCCCAGCCCTGGGACCAGATCGGCCCGGCCGCCGCCCAGGAGGCCTGGGACCACTACCGGCACGACTCCGGGGTCTCCGTCACCTGGGGGATGAGCGAAGCCCCCCGGGGAGAGGTCCTCTCGCCGGTGCTCACCGACCTGCTCATACCGCACCGTGACATCACCCGCAAGCGGGTCTCCCTGCTGTACCGGCCCTACGACCCGGGCAGCGCCGCCCGCCTGGTCGAGCGTGACCGCAAGGACGCCCGCTTCCGCCTCGGCGGTGCCAACGCCGCCGCCCGCGACACCGTGGCGGTGGCCGCCGCCGACCAGAGCGCCCGCGAGGAGGCCAAGGGGGCGGGCCTGGTGCGCTTCGCCATGCTCGTCACCGCCACCGTCCCGCGGCCTGAGGACCTGCCCGCGGCCGTCGCCGCGATCGACACACTCGCCCCATCGGCGCGGGTACGGCTGCGCCGTATGTACGGCGCCCAAGCCGCCAGCTTCGCCGCCGCGCTGCCCCTCGGCCTGGTCCTGCCCGACCACCTGCGGATCCCCACATTCGTCCGGGAGGCGATGTGACCTCGCCCGGCACGGAGGCCAAGGACTCCAGCGCCATCCCGGGCGGCCCGGCGTTTCCCAGCGCGGAAGAGACCCCAGTGGACAGGACGATCATGCCAGGTGCGACTCACGCCTCCCTGCCTTCCGGCCGACGGCCCAACGCGCGAGGGTACCGCGGGCGCGGCGGTGGCCGCGTACCGTACGTGGAGGCGCCGCCGGAATGGCGCGGCACCACCGTCCAGGTGTGCGGGCTGTGGCCGTTCGGGGTCGGGTGCAGCACACCGGCGATCGGCGTGCCGCTCGGGCGCGAGCTGACCGGCGGCGCGACCTTGTGCTGTGACCCGATCTCGTGGTTCGCCCGCGCCGGACTGATTCACAACCCCTCCGAGCTCGTCCTCGGCAAGCCCGGGCTGGGCAAGTCGACGCTGGTACGCCGCCAGGTCGTCGGCCTGGCCGGCTACGGCGTGATCCCCCTGGTGCTCGGCGATCTCAAGCCCGACTACACCGATCTGATCGCCGCCATGGGCGGGCAGATCATCAAGCTCGGTCGCGGACTCGGCGCGCTCAACGTGCTGGATCCCGGCGAGATCGGCGCCGCCGCCGCGCGGCTGTCCGGCCTGGACCGTGAGCGGCTGCTGGCCGACGCGCACGGCCGCCGTCTCAACGCCGTCGCCGCCCTGATCACCATCGTGCGCGGCCGGCCCGTGGCCGACACCGAACGCACCATCCTGTCGGCGGCGCTGCGGGTGCTGGACGAGCGCCACCAGGGCGTACCGATCCTGCCCGACCTGATCCACGTCATAGACGTCGGCCCCGACCCGGTACGGGCGGTCACCCTGGCCCGCGGCAGCGACGAGCGCTATCGGCAGGTCGTCGACCCCCTGCACGCCTCCCTGCTCGGGCTGCTGGACGGGCCGCTCGGCGACGCCTTCGCCCGTGCCACCACCACCCCGATCCGGCTGGACACCCCGGCCGGATCCTGCATCGACATCTCCGGGATCGACGAGGCCGATCAGGAGCTGCAGGCGGCGGTGCTGCTGGCCTGCTGGTCGGAGGGGTTCGGCGCGATCGAGGCCGCGAACGCCCTGGCCGATGCCCAGCTGGCGCCACAACGACGCTTCTGGGTGGTGCTGGACGAATTGTGGCGGGTACTCCGGGCCGGCCGCGGCCTGGTCGACCGGGTCGACGCGCTCACCCGTCTGAACCGGCAACGAGGCGTCGGCCAAGCGATGATCACGCACACCATGAGCGACCTGCTGGCCCTCACGGAGGAAGCCGACCGGCTCAAGGCCCGGGGCTTCGCCGAACGCGCCGGCATGATCATCTGCGGCGGGCTGCCCGAGGCCGAGATGGCCTCGCTCACCCAGGTCGTGCGGATGTCCGCGCACGAGCAACGCATGATCGTGGACTGGTCCACCCCACCCAGCTGGGACAGTGCCCGCGATCGCGACGGCGAGCCCCCAGGCCGCGGGAAGTTCCTGGTCAAGGTCGGCGGCAGGCCCGGCATCCCGGTCCACATCGACCTCACTCCGGCCGAGCTGGCAGTCAACGACACCAACAAACGCTGGGCCCTCTCCACCCCCCGCTAGGTGTGCACATCGCAGAAGATGTGGTGCTAGGTACAGTGACCTGGAATGTCCGGTTGCCGCACACTGGAGAGCATGCTTCGGAGGTTCGGTCAGCTGGCGGTCCTGCTCGCGCTCGCCGGCGTGCAGGTGCCGGTGGCGGCCCTGGCGGCCGTCATGCTGCTGGTGTCGTTCGCGCTGGGCATGGTCTTCCTGTTCCCGCCACAGGTGAGGATGGTCAGAAGGCTCGCCCAGCTGCACCGGCGGCTCGTCGGGCGCTGGACGGGCATGGCCATCGAGCCTCCCTACCTGCCCGCGCCGCCGCCTCCTGTGCCGCAGGCCGACGGGATGTACCGCTCCGACCGTACGCTCTACAAGACGCCCCGCGTGCCGGCCTGGAGCGAGCGGTGGAAATGGATGCTCGCCGACCCGGCGACCTGGCGCGACGAGGCGTGGCTGGTGCTGGACCCGCTGGTGAAGGTCGCGCTGGTGCCGTTGTTCCTGGTGATGCCCGAACGCGGCATGCGCGTCTACGCGCTCTGGGCCGACCTGCTGCTCGGCGTGACCGCGGCCAGCCGGCTGGCCGGTCAGGTGACCCACCTGAGGCGCACGCGCAACCTCGCCGCCGACTCCCAGGCCGCCGAGATGCGCCGCATCGAACGCGACCTGCACGACGGCACCCAGGCCAGGCTCGTGGCGATCGGCATGACCCTGGGCGCCGTCGAGCAGCTCGTCGACACCGACCCGAACGCCGCCAAGGCGCTGCTGGCCAAGGCCCGTGACGCCTCCTCCGAGACCCTCACCGAGCTGCGCCGGGTCATCCGCGGCATCCACCCGCCGGTGCTGGCCGAGCGCGGCCTGTCCGACGCCGTACGCGCTCTCGCCATCGACAGCCCGCTGCAGGTCACGGTGGACGTCGACATGCCGCACCGGCCCGACGCGCCCGTGGAGGCCGCGGTCTACTTCGCCGTCAGCGAGTTGTTGTCCAACGCCGCCCGCCACGGGGACGCCCGTACCGCCACGGTGGACATCAGCGCCGGCGGTGGCGCCCTGCGCGTCACCGTCACCGACGACGGCATGGGCGGCGCCGATCCGTCGAAGGGCAGCGGCCTGGCCGGCATCGAGCAGCGACTGGCCGCGTTCGACGGCGTGCTCGCCCTGCACAGCCCTCCAGGAGGCCCCACCACGGTGACCATGGAGCTGCCGCGGGTGCTGCCCGAATACTGGGCCGGCGAGCCCGACCTGCCGCGCTGGAAGTCGGCGCTGGTCATCGGGTTGTGGGCGACGGCCTGGTGCCCGACCTTCCCGCAGGGCCTCGTGGCCGGTGTACTCAAAGTCGCCGGGTACGACGGCGACCCGAGCTGGTTCCTCGCCCTGCGCATGCCCGAGCCCCTGCAGTGGCCGACGATTCTGGGAATGACCGCGCTCGGTGTCATCATGCATGTCATGGCCGTCCGCATTCCCGCCAGTCACAACCGCGACCACTGGGTCGGACGGCTGTTCCCCGGGCCGATCTGCTGATGAACCGCGTCCTCGTCGCCGAAGACCTCTACCTGCTCCGCGACGGCCTGGTGCATCTGCTCCAGGCCCACGGGTTCGCGGTCGTGGGGGCTGTGGAGAGCGGCCCCGAGCTGCTGAAGGGCCTGCTGGAGCTGCGCCCCGACGTCGCCATCGTCGACGTACGCCTGCCGCCCACGTTCACCGACGAGGGCCTGCAGGCCGCGCTGGCGGCCAGGAAACAGGTGCCCGGCCTGCCCGTCCTCGTGCTGTCCCAGCACGTCGAGCAGCTCTACGCCCGTGAGCTGCTGGCCGACGGCTCGGGCGGGATCGGCTATCTGCTCAAGGACCGCGTCTTCAACGCCGACCAGTTCGTCGACGCCGTACGCCGCGTGGCCGCGGGCGGCACCGCCATGGACCCGGAGGTGATCGCCAAGCTCCTGGCCAGCAACGCCCGCAACGAACCGCTGGCCGCGCTCACGCCCCGCGAGCGCGACGTCCTGGAGGCCATGGCCGAGGGCCGCTCCAACGCCGCCATCTCCCAGCGCCTCTTCCTGAGCGAGAGCGCCGTCGCCAAGCACACGGCCTCCATCTTCGCCAAACTCGGCCTGGCTCCGTCGGAAGACGACAACCGCCGCGTCCTCGCCGTCCTCGCCTACCTCAACAACCGCTGATCACCGGCAGGCGCCCGCCCATCTCCTCCGGACGGCGGGGAGTTGTCGGTGGCACCGGCTATTTTCATAGAGCACGGCGCGCGACGAAGAGGTGGTATCAGGTGAAAATCCGGGTTAACCGCGATGTTCTGGCTGATGCGGTGGCATGGGCCGCCCGCGTCCTGCCGAGCCGCCCCGTCGTCCCCGTTCTCTCCGGGTTGCTGCTGGAGGCGGGCGACGAGTTGACCCTGTCCGCTTTCGACTACGACGTCTCCGCGCGGGCCGCGGTCGACGCCGACGTGGCCGAGGAAGGCAGGGTGCTGATCCCCGGCCGGCTGCTGGCCGAGATCAGCCGCAGCCTGCCCGCCGACGACGTCGAGATCGTCACCGACGGTCAGGAGGCGGTGCTGACCTGTGGGAGCGCGGAGTTCGGCCTGATCACGATGCCGGTCGAAGACTTCCCGACGCTGCCCACGATGCCGCCGGTCATCGGCGCCGTCGGCGGCGGGGTGTTCGCCTCCGCGGTCGGCCAGGTCGCCCCCGCGGCCAGCCGCGACGACACGCTGCCGATGCTCACCGGCATCCGCATCGACATCGAGGGCGAGTCGGTGGCGATGGCGGCGACCGACCGCTACCGCATCGCCGCCCGCGACTTCACCTGGCGCCCGGTCGGCCCCGACGTCGCCGTCTCGGCCATGGTCCCGGCGAAGGTGCTGGTCGAGGTGGCCAAGTCGCTGCGCGGTGGCGAGGTGGCGGTCGCGATGGGCGACGGGGTGGCGGGGTTCGAGAGCGTCGGGCGCAGCACGACCGTGCGCCTGCTCGACGAGCAGTTCATCGACTACCGCTCGCGGCTGACGTCCGACTGGTCGATCAGGGCCGATGTGGCGGTGGAGCCGTTCGTGGGCGCGATCAAGCGCGTCGCGCTGGTGGCCGAGCGCAACACCGCGATCCGGCTGTCGTTCAGCCAGGGGCAGGTGCTCATCCAGGCGGGCGGCGGCGACGTCGGCCGCGGCACCGAGGTGGTGCCGTGCGAGCTGCGCGGCGACGACATCCAGATCGCCTTCCAGTCGCAGTTCCTGCTCGACGGCCTGACCGGCATCGACACCGAGCTGGCCCGCATCAACCTCGAGTCGCCCACCAGGCCCGCCCTCGTCCAGGACGTCCCGGGCGACGCCCAGCCGGTCTTCCGCTACCTCGTCATGTCGCTGCGTCAGACCTGAGCCCCGCCTGGCGCTCGGCGACCAGCCGGAAGACCCTCTTGAACTCCGCGTACGCCTCCTCGCCCACGGCCCGGGCGTGCTCCGCCTCGATGGCGGCGAGGACGGCGTCCGTCGCGGCCGTCAGTTCGCGCCCTCTCGCGGTGGGCACGACCAGCTTGGCCCGCCGGTCGGCCGGATCGGGCCTGCGCTGGACGTAGCCGAGCGCGACCAGCTCGTCGACGAGGGTGCCGATCACCTGCTTGTGCTGCCCGGACTGCGCGGCCAGGTAGGTGGCCCGGCTGCCGGCGTCGTCAAGGTAGGCCAGCACCGCGCCGTGCCGTGGCCGCAGCCCCGCGTAGCCCAGCTCAGAGATCTTGGTGAACAACTCCCGCTGCAGGCTGAACAGCGTCCGGCTGGACAGGATGCCGAGATCGGGATCCTGCCGCTTGCGCCGGCTCCTGCCCACGGGTGAAGGGGTCAGGCCTCGGTGAGGGCGATGAGGATGTGCTCCATGCAGGCGTGACCCGCCCGCTCGGCCGCCGCCGCGTCGCCGGCCGAGATGGCCCGGGCGATCGCGTCGTGCGGGATGTAGCTCTTGTTCAGCGACGTGCCGGCCGCCGTGATGCTGGCCCGCAGCGCCGCGGAGAAGTCTTCGTACAGGTCGATCAGCACGAGGTTGTGGGTGGCGTGCGCGACCGCCATGTGGAAGGCCAGGTCGGCCTCGACGAAGTAGTCGGGGTCGTCGAGGTCCCAGGCCCGCTCGCGCTCGGCCAGCGCTTCCTCGATGCGGCGGATGTCCTCGTCGGTGCGGCGCGTGGCCGCCAGCCGCGCGGACTCGACCTCGAGCGCCCGGCGTACTTCGAGGATCTCGAGCTGCTCGGCCTGGCGCAGCCGGCGCAGCATCGCGCCGGACAGCTCACTCGTCGCCCGGACGTACGTGCCGTCGCCCTGACGGCACTCCAGCAGCCCGGCGTGGGTGAGCGCGCGCACGGCCTCGCGAACGGTGTTACGCCCCACTCCCAGCTGCTCCGCGAGGACCGTCTCGGTGGGGATCTTGCCGTTCATGTGCCAGGATCCTGATGTGATCTGCTCCTTGAGCTGATCGATCACCTGGTCGACGAGCGAAGCCCGCTGCGCCGTACGCAGACTCACAGTCCGCCTCCTCCGGGAAAGCCAATCATCCTATGAGTCAATGACTGGGGGATCCTCATTATTCCAGACTCGATAGGGGTCGAATCTGGAGCTCCCGGAGGTCAGCGAGAAACTACGGCGTCAGTCGTCACCCCTGCCATGGCGGAGCGAACTCCGGCAGCTTCGAGGGCCTTACGATATGCGGCCGTCTGCTCTGCTCGACACGCGGCCCTGCCGTAAAGGTCGCCGAGCTCGCGCCAGCAGCGCGCGGCCGGACGGTCGGATCCGAACACCGGGCGGTCGAGCGCGTCGAGCACCTCCTGCGCGCTGCGCAGGTGGCCGAGGGCGTCACCGCCCCGGTCGAGCGTCACCGTGGCCAGCACGAGGTGGGCCTCGGCCGGCGTCGTGCCGGAACGGTCGTGGGCCAGCCCCAGCGCCGAGACGGCCAGCTCGCCGGCGCCCACCGGGTCGCCGGCCCGCAGCCTGACCCGCGCGTGGACGATCAGGCTCTCACCATGCTCGCCCGTGGTCGCGGGGAACGCCGCGAACGCCTGTGCCGCGGCGCCGACGAGCCGCTCGGCCTCGTCGATCTCGGCCGTGGCCCGCCTGGCCCAGTGCATCGCCGTACGGGCCAGTCGCAACGCGATCCGGGACTCCCGCCCCGCCATGATCGCGTCGTCGGCCAGCCGCACTGCCAGCGCGGAGTCGTCACCCGCGGCGGCCGCCGAACTCGCCTGCCACAGCGCGGCGATCTCCGCGGAACGGTCCATAACCACGGGGACACCGGCGGCGCCGAGCACCTGCCCGACGTAGGTCATCGCGGGGGAGTCGCCCTCGCGTTCGCTGCGCGCCTCGACGAGGGCCGCGGCCAGGTCGACGGCGATCTCGCCGTGCGTGATCGACAGCCGCTCGGCCTGCGCCAGCGCGGTGGCGGCCAGGTCACGGGCCCGCAGCCGGTCACCGGCCTGCTGGTAGCAGCGGCTCAGCGCGATCGTGAGCGGCAGGTCGGCCAGCCGCTCGGGGTGGGCCGCGGCCTCGCGGCGCAGCCGTTCGAACGCCTCCACCGCCTGCCCGAGCCGGCCCTGGGCCTCGAACGCGCGCGCCCGGCCGAACCGCGCCTGCGCGGTCAGCATGGCGTTCTCCTCGTCGGCCACCTTCACGATCTCGGTGAAGCGCTCGGCGGCCACGGCCGGGTCGCCGTGGTGGAGCTCGAGCTCGGCGTGACGCAACCCGAGCTCGGTGTCGATGCGCTGCCGAGGCTCGATCCCGTGAAGGAGGAACTCGGTGGTGCATCCGAGGCGCTCGGCGAGTAGCCGGGCGACCACCGGAGTGGGCGTGCGCTTGCCGGACTCGATGAGCGAGACATAACTGTCCGACAGGTCGGGTCCGGCCAACTGGGCCTGAGACATCCGCCTGTTCAGCCGCAGTCCGCGGACGCGGTCACCGATGGTTCCCTGACTCGGCATCTCATCTCTCAAGGCGGGGAAGGGTCAACAACAGGCAATGATTGCATGAAGTAGCCGAATCTGGTATCCCCACATGAAGAATTTGCCACGGGGAGATTAATCGTCGCCGTCGTCCTTGCCGGGGAAAAGCATCTGGCAGACCTCGAGATACAGGGTCTCCGGATACGGAATGTATTCGACCGTTGACAGAGCCTGGTCCTGACCGGCGGACTCGAGGATGAACTCACCGTAACCGAGCATGCGCCCGAGTAGAGATCTTTGGAAGCTCATGTCGGTGACCTTCGCCAGGGGCATCATCGCGACCTTGCGCGTGATCAGCCCGGTGGTCAGCAACATGCGCTTGGAAGTCACCACAAAGTAATCGACCGACCACTCGGCGACTTTCCATACAAAGCGGATCAGCAGCAGCAGCCAAAGCCACCACACGACCACGAGAGCCGTGCCGCCGCCTTCGTTGCTGCCGAAGAACCTGCTGAGCAGCCCGGCGATGATCAGGCCGCCGAGCACCTCGGCGACCGGGCGGAGCAGGATGGCCGGGTGCCGGCGCACCATGATGACTGATTGTTCGTGGGGGAGGAGGTAGCGGTTGACCGACGATGGAGCGGAGTCCCCGTGGGTCACCAGCCTCATGAGAGGTTGTTCACGAATTGAGCCAGCGAGTCGGCTGCGTTGAACACCGTGTCGAACGCTCCTCTCACCGCGTCCGCGGCATCAGCTGGTCGCGCGAACAGGTAGTACGCCACAAACGCGATACCACCGTATGTGAGGACTTTTTTGACCTGCACCGTCGCCTCCGTGCCACTTGCCACTCCACCCGCCAACTACATTACCCACCTGCAAGCCGGGGTAAAGGTAACTTGGCAGGTTAGTTCTGATCTTGCTTAGCCACGTTCGCTGGCCACCAGAGCCAGCACGTGAAGGTGCTTGCGCGCGATGCGCTCCACCAGGCTGGGATGCGCGTAGCCGGTGACCTCCAGCGCGCCGTAGTGCGCTGCTTCCACGCAGCGCGTTACGGTGGTCGCCGAGTGAATGCCGGCGAACTCATCGCACAACACCGCTTCGACCTCCGCGTACGGAGTCGGATCCGGCTGTGTGTGATCGCTCATCGTCGCCCCCAACGCGCGTGCGGAAGTTGCCTTCCGGGTCTGTTCGTACCCACTCAACCACAGTATGTAACGAAGTGGTGACCCCATGTGACGGGAAAGGGGCTTTTCCCGTCAATCGGCCGGGTCAGACGACGCCGTAGAGGCGGTCGCCCGCGTCGCCCAGGCCGGGCACGATGTAGCCGTTCTCGTTGAGGCGTTCGTCGAGGGCGGCGGTGACCACGCGGATGGGCTTGCCGGAGTTGGCGAACACCTTGTCCATGTACGCCAGGCCCTCGGGCGCGGCGAGCAGGCAGATGGCCGTGACGTCGACCGCGCCCCGGTCGAAGAGGAACTGCACGGCCGCCGCGAGCGTGCCGCCGGTGGCGAGCATCGGGTCGACGACGTAGCACTGCCGGCCGGACAGGTCGTCGGGCAGGCGGGTGGCGTACGTCTCGGCCTGCAGCGTGGACTCGTTGCGGATCATGCCGAGGAACCCGACCTCGGCCGTGGGCAGCAGCCTGGTCATGCCGTCGAGCATGCCGAGCCCGGCCCGCAGGATGGGCACGACCAGCGGGTACGGCTTCGCCATCCGCACCCCGCGGGCGGTGGAGACCGGCGTGTCGACGGTGACCTCGGCGACCCGGACGTCCCGCGTGGCCTCGTACGCGAGCAGCGTCACCAGCTCGTCGGCGAGCCTGCGGAAGGTCGGCGAGTCGGTGCGGACATCGCGCAGCGTGGTGAGCTTGTGGGCCACGAGCGGATGATCGACGACGAGGGTCTCCATGGAGGTCAACGCTATCTGGTGCCGCTCTCGGTCGCACCCTCGCCTACCTGCGCGAAATGCGGAATATGACGTGCCGTACGTTGGGCGGGGTGAGGCATGGGAAGGGGCCGTGCGGCTCGCGCCATGGGTTTTGATCACAATTTGGTCGGAGAGGCACACGCCGAGTGGCGGGTTCTGGAACGATTGGGTGCTGGTGATATTTGCCGTGTCAGAGGTCGGTTGGAGATGGCGATGACAGACGAAGACGCTCTCGACTTCGCCATCGTGGTTTATCGCGAGGACGACCGCTGGGATGCGGAGATGCTGCCTGTCGCGCTCACGTCGGATCTGAAGGGGCTCATTCACGCCCTGAAGCAGCAGCCGAGTGAGAGCGGCACGATCGGTCTGGTCGCGGTCGGCGACGAGTTCTTCGTGGCGCTGCGGGTGCTGGGCGAGCGGGTCGACGTGTTCCTGTCCGACATCGCCGCCTCGTGGGACTTCCCGCTGGCGCGGGAGGTGCTCGACTATCTCGACGTCCCCGTGCCGGACGAGGAGGAGCTCGACGAGATCCTCCAGGACGAGGAGACCGTGCTCCCTGCCGGAGATCTGTCGATCTTCGCCGATCTCGGGTTGGACGAGATGGAGCTGGGCATCCTCTCCGGCGACATTGACTTGCTGCCCGAAGACGTGTTGTCCAGCATCGCCGCGCGGCTCGGCTTCTCCGAGCCGTTCGAGCGGGCCATCGAATCGGTCTTCGGCTGACCCCCCTGGAGCGCGGACATGGCGTCCAACACCTTCTCTGCGGCGTTCGTCAGGACAACCGACGGCTGGAGCGGCGCCGAAGTCGATCTGACGGATGCCGAGATCGTCGACGACTTCGGTGACGCGGTCACGGAGGCGCTGGGGCTCACGGGCGACGAGCTGGCCTTGCTCTGCGTCGAGGTCGAGGACGAATGGTTCGCCATCGTCCGGTACCGGGGCGACGACGAGCCACGGGTCTTCCTGTCGGACGCGCACGCGGTGCCGTCCAACCGTCTGGGCGAGTTGTTCGCCGAGTTCGCCGGCGTGGTGCCCGACAAGGAGGCCAACGAGCTCGGCGTGCGTCCCGCGGGCGACTTCGAGGCGCTCAGCGACCTCGGTGTGAGCAGCGAGGAGCTGCTGGAGCTCAGCATGGAGGAGGGCGTGTTGCCGGCCGACATCCTGTCGGTGATCGCCGAGCGGCTGTCGTTCGCCGACGAGCTCGACCGGCTCAGGTGACCCACGCGGAGGCCATGCGCCTGGCCCTGGCGGAGGCCGCCGCGGCCGGCGACAGGGGTGAGATCCCCGTGGGGGCGGTGGTGCTCGGCCCTGACGGCGAGGTGCTGGCCGCCGCGGGCAACGACCGCGAGTCCGCCGCCGACCCGACCGCCCACGCCGAGGTCCTCGCGCTGCGGCGGGCCGCCGCGCGCCGCGGCCGGTGGCGCCTGAACGGCTGCACGCTCGTGGTGACCTTGGAGCCCTGCACGATGTGCGCGGGCGCGGCGGTGCTGGCCAGGGTCGACCGCATCGTGTACGGCGCCGTCGACGACAAGGGCGGCGCCGTGGGCTCGCTCTGGGACGTCGTGCGCGACCGCCGGCTCAACCATCGGCCCGAGGTTGTGATGGGCGTTTTGGCCGAGGAATGCGGTGACGTACTGAAGCGGTTTTTTGCCACTCGCAGAATCCGGTAAGCTCGTGCGCGGTGGTGTCGCCTAGTGGCCGAGGGCGCACGCCTCGAAAGCGTGTGATGGGGCAACTCATCCGTGGGTTCAAATCCCACCACCACCGCCACAGCCGAAAGGGCCCCCGAGATCTCGGGGGCCCTTTCGCTTTCCTTGCTCAGGTGGGCAGTTCGAGGACCCTCGCGTGCAGGATCGAGCGCTGGTGCAGCGCGGCGCGCAGGGCGCGGTGAAGGCCGTCCTCCAGGTAGAGCTCGCCCTGCCACTGCACGACATGGGGGAACAGGTCGCCGTAGAAAGTGGAGTCGGCGGCCAGAAGAGAGTGCAGGTCCAGCATGGCCTTCGTGGTGATCAACGAGTCGAGCCGGACCTGCCGTGGCGGGATCTGAGCCCACTCCCTGGGGGTCAGACCGTGGTCGGGGTAAGGGCGTCCGTCGCCGACAAGCTTGAAGATCACCCCCCTGATTTTAGGAGAGAATCCGACGACTTGCGTTGTCCGATGGCATCAGCCCAGGTCATTGAGGTCGCAGTCGGCCGGGGAGCCGTTCTGGTAGCCGCGCTCGAACGCGTTGACGCGTTGCGCGGAGCTGCCGTGGGTGAACGATTCCGGGTCGACTCTGCCCATGGTGCGCTGCTGGATCCTGTCGTCGCCCACGGCCGCCGCGGCGTCGAGGGCCTGGGCGATCTCCGTCTGGGTGAAGGGTCTTTCGTAGAAGCCGGTCGTGGTCGCGTTGTGCGCCCAGACGCCGGCGTAGCAGTCGGCCTGCAGCTCGACGGGGACCGAGCTGCCCGCGTCGAGCGCGCCGAGCAGGTTCTGCACGTGGTGGCCGTACTCGTGGGCGATCACGTACGCCTGGGCGAACGGGCCGCCCTGCGCGCCGAACTGGCGGTGGAGCTGGTCGAAGAAGCTCAGGTCGAGGTAGACGCGGCGGTCGCCGGGGCAGTAGAAGGGGCCGGCGGAGGAGTCGGCGGAGCCGCAGGCGGTGCGGACCTGGCCGGTGTACAGGACGGTCTTCGCTACCCGATATTCGGATATTTCCTGCTTCCAGTAGTCCTGGATGCTGTTGACCACGCCCACCACCCGGCACCGCTCCGACTGGTCGGCGTCCTTGCCGGTCTGGCACTGCTGCGACAGGTTGGACGGAGGCCGCTGCTGGGCGGGCTCGGCGCCGCCGCCCACGTTGTTCAGGACCATCACGAGCACGAACACGATCAGGCTGACGATGCCGCCACCGCCGATGATCATGCCGCCTGGTGGGCCTGAGAAACCGCCGCCGCCGCCCGCGTCCTCGACCTGGGAGGAGTCGAGGTCGGCCTGGTCCCTGAAGTCCATGTTGACGTCCCTTCTGGGTCATCGTCGCAAGGACGACTTCCCAGAAAAGCCGCGAAATGACGTCAGATGCGGCCGGTGAAGGTGTCGCAGCGTGTCGGGTCGCCGGTGTCGTACCCGATGCCGAACCACCTCGTGCGCTGCTCGGAGGTGCCGTGCGTGAACGCGTCGGGGGTCACGCGGCCCTGGGAGCGGCGCTGGATGCTGTCGTCGCCGACCGCCGCGGCGGCGCTCAGCGCCTGGTCGATGTCGGCCTGCGTGAACGGGGCCTCGTAGAAGCCGGTCTTGACCGCGTTGTGCGCCCAGACGCCGGCGTAGCAGTCGGCCTGGAGTTCGAGGCGTACCGACGGGCTGCCGGCGCCGGGACGGTTGTCGCTGCCGACCCGGTTCATGGTGCCGAGCAGGTTCTGGACGTGGTGGCCGTACTCGTGGGCGACGACGTACGCCTGGGCGAACGGGCCGCCCTCGGCCCCGAAGTCGCGCTGGAGCGTGTTGAAGAACGACAGGTCCAGGTAGACCTTGCGGTCGGCCGGGCAGTAGAACGGGCCAACGGCGGAGTCGGCCATGCCGCAGGCCGTGTCGACCGCCTGCGAGAACAGCACCGTCCTGGCCGGCGTGTACGTCCGCCCCTGTTCGGCGAACGCCTGCCGCCAGTACGACTGGATGCTGTTGACCGTGCCGACGATGCGGCAGTCCTCCGACTGGTCGGCGTCGGCGCCCGTCCGGCAGCGTGCTGCGAGGTTGCCGGTGGGGGAGGGCGCGGAGGTCGGCGGCGGGCTCGGCATCCGGCCGCCGCCCTGCTGGCCGTCCTCCTCGCCGGGGAACGGCGAGGGCACCACCCCGAACAGCAGCATCCCGACCGCCGCGACGATCAGGATGAGACAACCGCCGCAGCCGCCCCGGCGGCCGATGGGCAGCATGCAGCCGCCGGGCATCCCGCCGGGGCCGCCGCGGGGCGACGGACCGGAGGCCCTGGCGTCCTCGACCTGCGAGGGGTCGAGCCGCGCATCGTCGTCGAACTGCATTCCGCGGTTCTTCCCCGTAGCGGAATGAATACGCAGGGCAATCATAGTTGCATGATTTTTTGGGATTTGTCGGTAATGTGCCGGTATGACGGGGGGATTGATCGGGATCGCGCTGGGTCCCTGGGCATGGTGCTCACGTCCGGGCCGAACATGATCTATCTGGTCTCCCGGTCGATCACGCAGGGCCGCCGCTCGGGGCTGATCTCTCGCTGACGGGGGTCCTCCTCGGCTTCACCGTGTACCTGACCTGTCTCGGGCCGACGGCCGTCTTCGCGTACGTGCCGGCCGCGTACAGGGCGCTGAAGCTCGCCGGGGCCGCGTACCTGCTCTGGCTGGCCTGGAACGCCGTCAGGCCGGGCGGCGCCTCGGCGTTCGAGCCGCGCGGGCTGCCCGTGGAGCGGCCCGGCAGGCTCTTCTCGATGGGGTTGCTGACCTGCCTGCTCAACCCCGAGATCGCGATCCTGTACCTGTCGCTGCTGCCGCAGTTCGTCGACCCGTCGATGGGACACGTGCTGCTGCAGAGCCTCGCGCTCGGGTCCGTGCAGATCGCGGTCGGCACGCTGGTCAACGGACTCATCGTGATCTCGGCGGGTGCGCTGGCCGCCTTCCTGGCCCGCCGCCCGGTCTGGCTGCGCGTGCAGCGTCACGTCACCGGGACCGTGCTCGGCGCCTTCGCCGTCAGCATGGCGACCGACCGTTCCAAGGCCGTCGTCAGCGCCTGAGCACGCTCACCGGTCGAACCATGTCGCCGACGACGGCCGGCACAGCAGACCGAACACCGCCCCGGCCATGATCGCGCCCAGCAGGTTGCCGATCGTGACGTCCTGCACGAGCTGCCAGAGACCCAGCAGGGTGATCAGCAGCTCCACCACCAGCCCGGCCGTACGGACCCAGCCGCGCCGCGAGCGCATCCGCAATGCCAGGAACGCGATCAGCAGCAGCGTCGCCAGCGGGACGGCCAGCCCCGCAACCAGCATGCCGGCCAGCGCGACGGGGAACGCGCCACCCAGCAGGACGAGCAGCAGCAACACCCCGGCCAGCCCCAGGATCGCCTGCGCCCACATGCAGAACCGGGCCACGGCGACGGACGGCGGCATCACCTCGACGTCATACGACTCGGACATCTCGCCTCCTCCCTCGGGATCGTGAACGGGAGTGACGAGGGCGGCAAATGCGGACTGGGTATGTGCCGACGTCACGGCGCGGTCGCATAACCGGCCGGCATCAGGGCCTGACGCTTTCGCCGGAAAGGGCCCTGGGGAAACTCGTCACAGGGCTATGAGGCCCGCGTTCGTCGGCCGGAACCCGCAGGCGCCGAAGTAGAAGTCCTTCAGGTCGTCGTCGAAGTCGACGTGCAGCCACTCGCAGCCGGCCTCCCGGGCGTTCGCGGCCGCGAGGGCGACGAGCCGCGCGCCGACGCCGGCCCGCCGCAGCCCGCGCGCCACGAGCGTGTCGAGGACGAAGGCGTGCGCGCCGCCGTCCCAGGCCACGTTGACGAAGCCGACCAGCCTGCCGGAGTCGTTCGCGCACACCCACCCGAGGCTGTGCCGGTTGACCTGACCCCACCAGTCGTCGTCCAGCGGCTCATGGCCGAAGCCTTCGGCGTGCAGCGCGTTGAGCGCGGCGTTCTGGAACCGGCCCCGCCAGGCGTACTCCACCGTCATCCGGCGACCGTAGACGCCGCCCGCCCGCGTGCGCAAAGAGATTTCAGGACGTGGAGTGAGGCGGTGGTATGGCCACCACGCCGAGCATGAGCTGCCGGCGGTCAGGTCCGGGCCCGTTGTCCCTGAGCGACTCGACCAGCTCGCGCATCACCGTGTGGATGCGGGCGACCTCCTCCTCGTTCACCCACAGGGGCGCGAGGGTGTAGAGCAGGCCGTCGGCGACCGGATCTTCCGGCGCGCTCGCCAGATAGGAGTGGACCTGGGCGAGCAGCCCGGTCATGAAGGCGGTCATCGCTTGCCCGTGGTCGGCGGCGGACACCGGCATGTCCGGCAGCGCCGCCTGGACGGCGTCCTTGTCCAGCTCATAGGTGTGCTCGACCGCGCCGCGCACCTTGCGTTCGCCGGTGACGCGCATGACGTCGGCGTCGACGAGCCACCTGATGTGCCGGTACAGGCTGCTGTAGGGCACGTCCGGCAGCGCCTGCCGCAGTTGTGTGCCGGTCCGGGGGCCGAGCGCGACGATCTGTATCACCCGGATCCGGACCGGGTGCAGCACACCTATTTCACTCACAGGCGTCCTTCCTTCTGCCGCACTTACCGTACGCCCTGGATTTGATGCCAAATATGGCTATAGTCTCAAATATGGAATCATTTGGTCGTACGGATGTGCCCGATGCCGCCCCGGTCAGCCTGCCCGTGGAACGGCCGGCAGGTCGCTTCTTCGATCCCCCCGAGGGGCTGGGGGCGCTGCGGGAGCAGCGGCCGCTGGTCCGGATGACCTACGGCGACGGGCACGAGGGCTGGCTGGTGACCAGCCACGCGCTGGTCCGCGCGGTGCTGGCCGACAGTCGGTTCAGCTCCAGACGTGAGCTCATGCACCCGCCGCTGCCCGTACCCGGCGCGTCCGGGCGATTGCCACCGGCTTCGCCCGGCATGTTCGTGAACCTCGACCCACCCGAACACACCCGCTACCGCAGGCTGCTCACCGGCAAGTTCACCGTGCGCCGCATGCGGCTGCTCACCGAACGGGTCGAGGAGATCACCGCGGCACGGCTGGACGCCATGGAAACGCACGGCGCGCCCGTGGACCTGGTGCCGGCCTACGCGCAGCCCATCCCCGCGCTCGTGATCTGCGAGCTCGCCGCGATCACCGGTCTGGAGGGCTATCTCTCCGACCTGGTCAAGGCCAAGCGTGCCCAGCCGAGCGACGACCTGCTCAGCGACCTGACCACCACCGACCTCACGGACGCCGAACTCGCCGGCGTCGGGAGCCTGCTGCTGGGCGCGGGGCTCGACACCACCGCCAACATGCTCGCCCTGGGCACGTTCGCACTGCTCAGCCGTCCCGATCAGCTCGCCGCGCTGCGCGCCGACCCCGACCAGGCCGTCGAGGAGCTGCTGCGCTACCTGAGCGTCCCCCATACCGGGCTGCGGGTGGCGCTGGAGGACGTCGAACTGGACGGCCACCTGATCAGGGCCGGCGACCCGGTCACCCTCTCCATCCAGGCGGCCAACCGCGACCCGGCCAAGTACGACGCTCCCGACACCCTCGACCTGCATCGGCCGGCGGGCGGGCATCTGTCCTTCGGGCACGGCATCCACCAGTGCCTCGGTCAGCAGCTGGCCCGCGTCGAGATGCGGGTCGCCTTCGCCGCGCTGGTCGAGCGCTTCCCCGGCCTGCGCCTGGCCGTACCGGCCGAGGACGTGCCGTTGCGTACCAAGTCGGACTTCTTCGGCGTGCATGCGCTTCCGGTCGCCTGGTAGCGAGCCGGTCTCGGGGGTGTGTCAGGGGGCGTTCAGGGACGTCCCGGACGCCGTCCCGGCCTGCTTCCTGGACACTCATGCGCATGAGGAGCTCAGGTGTGGTGGCGGGTTCGGTGGCGCTCGCGGCGGTGTTGACGGGATGCGGCCTCGCCGGCGCGCTCGAGAAGGACACGGTGTCGTACGACGTCACCGACAAGGTGAGCGCGATACGGATCGAGGCCGACTCGGGCGGCATCGAGGTCGTCGAGTCGGACCGGCAGGGCGTCCACGTGACCGAGCGCCTCACCTGGCGCAAGGACAAGCCCGAGGCCACGCATGAGACGCAGGGCGACACGCTGGTGCTCGGGTTCAGCTGCCCCGGCGGCTGGCTGGGCGGCGGGAGCTGCGACGTCGGCTACGAGGTCGAGATCCCCAAGGGGCTGCGCGTCACCGCCGTCAGCGACTCCGGGAACGTGACGCTGCGGGACCTGTCCGGCGACGTGGACGTCACCAGCGACTCGGGCTCGATCGAGGCCGGCGGGCTGGCGTCCCGGCAGGTCGTCATGGAGAGCGACTCGGGCGCCATCACGCTGGCCTTCACCGCTCAGCCGGACAAGGTCGAGACGTCGGCCGACTCGGGGAGCACGGAGGTGCGCGTGCCGGGCGGGCCGTACAACATCACCACGACCACCGACTCGGGCCGCGAGGAGATCGGCACACCGCACGACGCCTCGGCCCCGCGCTCGCTCACCCTGTCCAGCGACTCCGGCGCCATCAAGGTCACCGGATCCTGAACGACCCCTTCATGGTCGGGAGCTACGGCTGCTGTCCCTCCTTTGAACGCGTGAGCGATACAGGGCGGCCGGCAGCTGAGCGCTGAACGGGCCGAAAGTACGTGCGAGACCCCGACTTGTGGTCGATGTCCGCACCGGGCCGCATCTCCAGGATGAGGCCCATGCTGCACAAGGATCACGCTTCAGGACTGAACGCCGGAGGTCTGGCCCACGGTCCCGGTCTCCCCTCCGCCCGCGCCGAGGCGACGGCATGGGAGGCCCCGCGATGACCTCCCCGGGCCGAGCGCGTATCGCCGCGCTCGACGTCCTGCGCGGGTTCACGCTGTGCGAGATCCTGCTCGCCAACATCCAGCTGATAGCCAACGACGGCACCGCCGTCGTGACGCAGCCCATGGGCGACTGGGACCCCTGGCTCGGGCTCCCGATCTTCTCCCTGCTGTTCGGTATCGGGTTCTCGCTGCTGCTGGACTCCGCCGCGAACCGGGTCACCCGCCCATGGCTGGTCCTGCTGCGCCGGCTTGTGGCGCTGCTCGCGATCGGCCTCGTGCATATGCTGCTGTGGCCGGGCGACATCCTGACCAAGTACGCGATCGTCGGCATGCTGGTGTTGTTGCCCTCGACCTGGCTGCCGCGCTGGGCCGTGGCCGGCCTCGCCGCCGCACTCGTCCCGGCCGCGCTCGTCTTCGGCGGGGGTGGACCCTTGCTCATCGCCGGGCTGTTCCTGCTGGGCTCGGCACTCGTCCGATACGGGCTGATCGAGCAGATCGACCGGTCCACCCGAGGGCCGTTCCTGCTGGGCCTGGTCTTCGCGGCCGGGGCTGCCTCTGCCCTGTGGGTACCGGCGAACGTGCGAACGGGGGCGGACACGGCGCAGCCGTCTTTCACGTCCGGCCTGGCGGATCTGCTGCTCGCCGGTGTGTACGTGTGCGCCCTGCTGCTCCTGCTCAGAACACCGCTGCGACCGGCGCTGCAGGCCGTCTTCGTGCCACTGGGCCGGATGGCGCTGACCAATTACCTGACCGCCACACTCCTCGTCCTGGCGGCCACCCACATCCTCGGCCTGCCGATCGGGCGATCCTTGACGGCGGCGTACCTGGTCGCGGGAGCCATCCTCACGGCCCAGTGGCTGTTCGCCACCCTCTGGCTGCGCCGCTATCGCCAGGGCCCCCTGGAGTGGCTCTGGCGGTGGGCCACCTGGGGGCACCGCTCGGCCCTGCGCGTCCGCACGAACTGAGCCCATTCACGGCGCTGGTCAAGACGCGTGCGGGGGATGCCGGGAACAGCAGCGATCGTCGAAGTCGGTGCCTGTGAGCAGGTACACCCGGCCCTCGATGTGCTCGGACAGGGAGAGGCTGTCCGACATGGACTCTTCGCCCATCGGGCTGAGGCCCTGTGAGCTCTCTATGTGATCCCAGAACCGGGCGAGTTCCGGGTCGACGCCAGGGGCAGCAGGCGGAGACACCGAATTCGTCGTCCGACTGTGCTCGGCTTTGCGCTACGTGTGCTCTGTACTGCGCAAAGTACTCCTCGGCCGCATCGTTCACGGTTCGGAGAAGGTCGCTCCAGCGAGAGCGGGGGGTATTAGGAGGTTTCCATGATCGGGGACCTCAACGGCTGCGCTGTGGTCCGGCGCTCGGCGTGGCCCCAGGAGAGGTCGTCACCACCGTCGATGCACGGTTGCCTTACGACCGGTCACCAGGCTCGCCGGCGGAACGTCATCGGCCACGACCGCGCCGGCGGCGACCACGGCATCACGGCCGATGCTGACCCCGGGCAGGATCGTGGCACCGGCGCCGATCCACACGTTGTCCGCCACGTCGATGGGCGCGCCGCTCAACCACTCCCGCCGCTCCGCAGGATCGACCGGGTGACCGGCGGTGATGAACGTGGCCTTCGGTCCGACCATCACGCGCTCGCCGAGCCGGATGCCGGCGTAGTCGAGGAACGTGCAGTTCTGGTTGATGAACACCCGCTCGGCGAGGTCCAGGTGAAGGCCGTGATCCGTGTAGAAGGGCGGATAGATCGTCACTCTCGCCGGCAGCGGCTTGCCGAGGATCTGTTCGAACAATTCCGCCTTGCCGGCTTCGTCCTCGAAGGGCAGGACGTTCAGGCGGGAGGTGAGCTCGGTGACCCGCAGGACCCTCTCGGCCATGGCCTGGAACTCGGCGCTGTGGATGCGCATGAGACGGTCACTGGACATGCCACGACCCTTTCTGGTGTACCGGTGACTGGATAAGCGCTGGTGGAGGCTGCTGTCCGCAGCCGGTCGAGTCGCCTTGGTCGGGTCAGGACCCGCGAGCGTGTGCGCTGTCGCCGCGCCGTGGCGTCGTCGCCCAGGACGGGAGCCAGACCGTCTCAGGGAGCCTCGGCAGGCTTCCGAGGTGGGTGATGAGTCCACGGAGTCCCGGGTGTGGATTCGTTCTGGGGAGGATGAGCGAGAGCGGGTAGGCGAGGGTCGGATTCACGATGGGGATGCGGCGCAGGTCGTGGTTCGTCGGCCAGACGTACCGGTCGCGTGCCCCGACGAGGGTGGCCACGTCCGCGGAGTCCGCGAGGGTGTCCAGGAGAACCTCGTCTCCGAAGTGCGGGCCTGCCGCGTCGATGCGTAGGTCGAATGCGGTGGCGAGCTGATCGTAGAACTCCGCCCATTCGCTTCTGGGCGCGATGCCCGGCACCCATATCCGGTGCTTACGCAGCTGCGGCGGCGTCAGTACTCGCGCGGAGGCGAGCGGATGTCTCGGGCCGACGAGAAGCTGCAGCGGAGAGCCGAACGCGTGAATCATCCGCACGTCGGGCGGCAGTGTGTGGGGGGCGGTGACGGTGCGGAACGAGGCGTCGATATCGCCTGCTGCGACGGCCGCGGCCGCCTCGCGCGGGTCGTCGACCCGGAGGATGACCACGTCGAGGTTGGTTTCGGGATGTAACCGCCAATAGTCGTGCAGAACAACGGCCTGCGCGCTCCGCAGGCCGAGAACGTCGATCCGAAGGGCCCGGAAACCCGGCCTGACCGCGGTGATGGCGCGATCGACACCCGCGACGATGCTCCGCGCGTGGGGGAGGAATGCCTGACCGTCGAGCGTCAGCTCAACCCCTCGGGCGGTACGTGTGAACAGACGGACTTCCAGCTCGCGCTCCAGGGCGGCGATCCGCTTGGAGACTGCCTGCTGCGTCACGCCCAGCTCATCGGCCGCAAGTTGCAGCTGCCCGAGCCTGGCCGCCCGGACGAACGATCGCAATGCCTCGGTGTCCACCGGTTCACCCTAGGCGCGCACAACTGATCGTTGTGGCTCGCCGTGGATCGGTTGTCTGATCACGCTCCAGCATGGCCGATGTGGTTCGAGCCCCCGAACCGTCGGTTGCCCGTCGCGAGTGGCCAAGGGCGCGTAGCAGCACGTCACCCGGTTGTCCGGAACACGGTGGCCATGCGGGTCGGCCGCCTGGTCGGGTCCGGCCGCGACGTCAGGCGCCCGCCGGCTCCTCGGCCCAGGCGACTCTCCTCGGGCAGTCGGAAGATTTGACACAGCCTTGTCACGATGTCGGTAACTATTGGTTGCCGCGTACTCATGCTCTGTTATGGTCCCCACTTGTCCCCAATTGGGGCAACCTTTACTCCTGAGGAGGAACATGAGGAACGCGAAGAAGGTGGCCGTCCTTACCGCTGCCGTGGCGACCGCTACCGCGCCCCTGCTGGCACTCGCCTCCCCGGCGATGGCCGCCCAGCCTTCCACGACCGCTCAGACCGTGCAGAGCCAGTCGCTGGACTGGCTCTCCCTCGACGCGCTCAGCGGCTCGAAGCTGATCCAGCGTGTCAAGGACCTCCTGGGCAAGGGCTACGTTCCCACGGCTCTGAACGTGACCAACGCGGCCAACCCGCAGTACACGTCCCTGTGGACCAAGGACGCCACCCGCAAGGTGAACGTCCTGCAGGGCCTGTCGGCCACGGACCTGCCCAAGCGCATCCAGGAGCAGGCGGCGGCGGGCTTCCAGCCCAAGCTGATCACTGCCACCGGTTCCGGCTCGAGCGCGGTCCTCGCGGCGGTCTTCGAGAAGACCGCTCAGCTGGCCAAGTCCCAGCTGAGCATGAGCAGGGAGACCTTCGTGAAGGTCAACACCGAGCTCACCGCCGCCGGTTACAGCCTCGCGTCGCTGGACGTGTACGGCACGGTCGAGAAGCCCCTCTACGCGGCCGTCTGGGTGACCGGCGCCGTCGCGGGCACCGTCCAGGTGACGCTCGGCCAGACCGTGGAGCAGCGCGGCAAGGAACTGCTGGAGAAGACGAGGCAGGGTCTGCGCCCGGTCCTCATGGCCGTCGAGCCCGGCAAGCTGTACACCACCGTGTGGAGCAAGGGCAGCTCGACCAGCCTGAAGGAGTACCTGGGCCTGTCCAAGGTGACCTACACGGTCAAGTCGGCCCAGATGAAGGCGCTCGGTTACCAGCCGCAG
This sequence comes from Nonomuraea terrae, assembly GCF_044465245.1. Classification (NCBI taxonomy): domain Bacteria; kingdom Bacillati; phylum Actinomycetota; class Actinomycetes; order Streptosporangiales; family Streptosporangiaceae; genus Nonomuraea; species Nonomuraea terrae. Next base: position 405,553 of record NZ_JBITLL010000006.1, read on the forward strand.
ATCCTGAGCGCTGAGGACGGCGTCATCGCGTCGGTCTGGAGCAAGAGCTAGAAACCGGAAGCGCCGCGGCCCGCGAGCTTGGGCTGAGTCCGGCACAGGATCAGTGTGCCGGACTCAGCTCAACGGTAGCGCAGGTCAGCGGCGGCTCCGCCGAGGCTGCCCGGCGTGCGAAGCACCGGTCGTGGATGCGGTTCGTGTGCCTCGCCGAAGCCGGCCCGGCCCCGACGGCGTCGGGGCCGCGTCGGTAGCGCTGTGCACGGCGGAAGAGGAAGTCGTCGATGGTCGCGCGGATGACGTCGCGGTCCTGCGCGTCGATCGCCGTGGCGCTACTCGACGAGCACGAGCGGGACCTCCAAGAACGCCTACTACGGGGTGAGCCGCCCCTGGGGCCGGGAGCGCCACACCTCGAACGACTGGCCGCCTTCTACGCCGCCATGGTGCGCCTTCTGGAAGACCACTCTCGCCTGGTGCTGGGCACGGAGGTGGGCTCTCGACGCGTCCCACTTCTGGCGCGCCCACGTGCGCGCACTCTTCACCGCCGCAGGCACACCCGGCCCCGACGCGCTGGTCGACGTCCTGCTCGCACCGCTTGCCCCCGAGGTGTACGGCTACAACGCACAGCGCTCGGCCTCGTCCCGGAGCAGATCACTCAGGCTCAACGGAGACCCGAACTGGGACGGAAAACCAGAAGGGGTGCGCCGTGGTCACGGCGCACCCCTTCTGGGCTGGCGGAGGATGGGGGATTTGAACCCCCGAAAGGTTGCCCTTTACACGCTTTCCAAGCGTGCGCCCTCGGCCACTAGGCGAATCCTCCGCCGACGAGCTTACCGGACTTCTCGGGGTGTGCGGACCACGATTTCCAGTGGCCTCAGGGTGGAGCGAGCACTGCGCCGTCCGGCTAGACTGTCACTGGACCCCTCGCGCGGCGTCATCCTGTGAACCTCCCCAGGGCCGGAAGGCAGCAAGGATAAGCGGGCTCTGGCGGGTGTGCGGGGGGTCTCTTCGTTGGGAGCCCCCTCGCAGGCGGGATGGTCGCATGAGCCTTGCGCTTTACCGCAAGTACCGACCCGGGACCTTCGCCGAGGTCAAGGGTCAGGAGCACGTCACTGACCCGCTCCGGCAGGCACTGCGTACGGGCCGGATCAACCACGCCTACCTGTTCAGCGGTCCCCGCGGGTGCGGCAAGACCTCCAGCGCCCGCATCCTGGCGCGCTCGCTCAACTGCGAGCAGGGCCCCACGCCCGATCCGTGCGGTGTGTGCGAGTCGTGTGTCGCGCTGGCCCCGACCGGGCCCGGCCACCTCGACGTCATCGAGATCGACGCCGCCTCCCACGGTGGTGTCGACGACGCGCGCGACCTGCGGGAGCGGGCGTTCTTCGCCCCCGTCTCGGCGCGCTACAAGATCTACATCATCGACGAGGCGCACATGGTGACCCGCGAGGGTTTCAACGCGCTGCTCAAGCTCGTCGAGGAGCCCCCGCCGCACCTGAAGTTCATCTTCGCGACGACGGAGCCGGAAAAGGTCATCGGCACCATCAAGTCGCGTACGCACCACTATCCGTTCCGGCTGATGCCGCCGGCGACGCTCCGGGCGCTGATGGAGGAGATCCTCACCTCCGAGAACGTGCCGTACGAACCGACTGCGCTGCCCCTGGTCGTACGCGCCGGGGCCGGGTCCGCGCGTGACACGTTGTCCATCCTCGACCAGCTCCTCGCCGGGGCCGACGACGGTGGCATCACGTACGCCAAGGCCGTCTCGCTGCTGGGCTACACCGACGGCGACCTGCTCGACGAGGTCGTCAACGCGTTCGCGGCCCGTGACGGCGCGCAGGTCTTCCACGCGGTCAACCGGGTGATCGAGGGCGGCCACGACCCCCGCCGCTTCGCCGCCGACCTGCTCGAACGCTTCCGCGACCTGGTGATCCTGGCGAACGTCCCAGAAGCGGCCTCCAGCGGGCTGCTCGACCGTCCCGCCGACGAGCTGGAGCGCCTCGTGCAGCAGGCCGCCTCGATGGGGGCCGCCGAGCTGACCCGCGCGGCCGAGGTGTTCAATGCCGGGCTCACCGAGATGCGCGGGGCGACCTCGCCGCGTCTGCTGCTGGAGCTGATGTGCGCGCGCGTTCTGCTCCCGGGTGCGGCGCAGGGCGAGGCGGCCCTGCTCGCCCGCATCGAGCGTCTCGAACGCGGCGGCGCCGTCGCCCAGATGGCCGCCCGCGCGCCCTCGTCCCAGGCCCCTGCTCCTCAGCCGCCCGCGCCCAGCGCCCCCGTCATGAACGGCGCGTCGCAGCCTGGTCAGCCGGCAGGTGCTCAGACGCCGGCCGCCCAGGGCGGGCAGCCGGTCCCGTCCGGTACGGCGTCCCATGGGGGCGGTGACGCGGACGGCGGTGGCGTCGCTGCGCCCCGGGCGGCGGCCTCTCCTGGGGCGGACGACTGGCCGGAGGCGGTCAGGCCGGGGAGTCCGGCGCCGGCACCGAGCGCTCCCGTCCCGTCTCCTCACAGTGGCGCCCCTCAGGGGGCTGCGGCGTCGGCCGGTACGGGTGGCGTTCAGGCTCAGTGGCCCGCCGTGCTCGCCGCGCTCAAGCAGCGCAGCATCGTCGTCTGGGCCAACGTGAGCACCAACGCCCAGGTGGTGGGCGTCGAAGGCAACATCGTGACGCTCGGCTTCACGCAGGTCGGCGCCATGAAGAACTTCACCGGCGGCGGCAAGGACGCCGTGGTGGCCGGGGTGCTGGGCGACGTGCTCGGCGGCACGTGGAAGGTGGAGGCCGTCGTGGGCGGCTCGCCGGCGCCCTCCGCGTCGCGGGGTCCCGTACGTCCTCCGTCGCACGGAGGTGCGCCCGCAGGGCCGGTGCCCGGTGCCCAGACGGCCCCACCGGCCGCGGGCCAGGGGACAGCCGGCTCTCAGGGGCGTACGGCGTCGCACGGCGCGCCCCACGACGACAGGGGCGGTGAGGAGGCCGCACAGCCGCCTGCCCCTCCGCCGGGACGTGCCACCACGGACGAGTCCTGGCCTGACGCTCCCGACGATCCCGGTCCTGCCGCACCGCCCGGCCCCGACCCGACCCGTACCGTCGCCGCCGCTCCGGCGGGAGGCGGGGGAGCGGGTCGCGCCGCCGCGCGTTCGGCGGCTCAGGCGGCCGCCCAGGCGGGCCCGCGCGTGCCCGCCGCACGGGCCGGCGCCTCCGCACGGGCCGGCGCCTCCGCCTGGCCGGAGGCGATCCCGGGACGCGACAAGAGCGCCGACGTGGACGACGTCGACCCCCTCAACGACGCCGACGCCGACGTGGACGCCGTCTCAGGGATGGCCTTGCTCGAACGCGAGCTGGACGCCCAGGTCATCGGCGAAATCGACCACACCTGACGCGCCCCTGAGCGGCGAGCACCCGCCCGTCGTCTCCAGATGAGGTGCGCCGCATGGTGGCCATGCGCGTCTCCGTCGATCGACCACGTCCACGCCGCCGGCACCGCCGAGGTGACCCCGTCTGCCCACGCCGGGTTGCGTCACAGGCACGGACGCTCCCGCGTACACGGGAACAGCGGCCACCCGCCCGTGCGGAGACTCAGCCGAAGCGGCCGGCCAGCCGCGGCTCGGGCCGCCTGAAAGTCCGGCGATCTGCTCGACCAGGGGCCCGGCGTGTTCGGACGGCCGGCAGGCCAGAGCTCCGCGCCTGGAAGGCCGAGCGGCGAGTCCGATGAGCCGACCGTTCGAGTGGCGGTCGGCCAGGGAGCGTGTGGGCCCTCGTGGTGGCTGGTCAGCCGGGGTTTCGGGGATGCGGGCCGGGTGGTTGGGCGCGTAGTGGGTGCCGGCTGCGGCTTTCGGCCGTGGAAGCCGGAGGGCAGGGACTGTGGCGATGCACCTGAGGTGAGGGGTGCCCCCCCGGGGTGCGGGTCCGGTAGGTACGGGTGCGGGGCGTTCGGGAGGTCAGGGGAGGAGGCGGGCGCGGGCGGCAGCCGAGCGGAGGTCGGTCGGGGGGAGTTCGGCGAGGCGTTCCAGGATTTCGTAGTCGTCGCGGCCGTTGCAGGTCTGCGCGTACGCCCACAGGTCGTCCGGGGAGCCTCGGCGGAGTAGGCAGGCGCGGACCTGGGCCTCCAGCTCGTCGCGTTCGCGGCGGATCTCCGGTGACTCGGAGCGAGGGAGGAGAGGGCCGCCGTAGGCGGCGGCGACCCTGGCCGGGTCGCCCCCCGCCAGCAGGCGGCGGATCTCCAGGAAGTCGGCCTCCACCGGGCAGGTCAGCCGGTACGGCTTGGCCGCGATCGCGTTGCCGAGTTGGCCGCGCAGCCGGTGGATCTCCGCCCTGATGGTCACCGGGTTGCCGGCGTCGCCGTACAGGTGGAAGGAGAGCTGCTCGGCGGTCAGGCCGTGGCGGTGGAGCGCCAGGAGGGTGAGGATCTCGGCGTGGCGCAGCGACAGGGGACGCTCGATGTCGCCGAGTGACGCGGTCGGCGTGCTCTCCCCCAGGAACGACAGCCGTAGCGACGACGGCATGGCGGACGGCGCCGGACGCAGCAGGTAGCCGTCGGAGAAGGGTTCGAGCAGGGCGACCGTGCCGTCTCTGAGGATCATGCGCTGGCCGGGCGCGAAGGTCGTCTCGGCGAGGGGGACGCGCCCGCCCAGGCCGCCCGCCGGGTCGCCGGAGATGACGCGGCCGGTGGACGACAGCAGGATGCCGGGCCGGCTGCGCAGCGACTCGTAACGGCGGCGCAGGCGTTCGTCACGCTGGTGCATGCGCAGGGCGAGCTCGGTCTCGGCGAGCTTGGCCGTCGCGGCGACGAGGGCGACGGTGGCGGGGTGGAGGCTGCGGGAGGTGCCGCTGACGTCGACGCAGCCGATGATGCGGCCGGTGTCGGGATCGGTGATGGGCGCGGCGCTGCACGACCAGATGTGCAGCGCGCGCATGAGGTGTTCCTCCGAGTAGACGTGTACGGGGCGCCCGACGGCCAGGGCGGTGCCGATGCCGTTGGTGCCGACGCTGTGCTCGGTCCACTGGTGGCCGGTGGCCAGGCCGATGTCGTCGGCGCGGCGCATGATCGAGTGGTTGCCCTCCCGCCAGAGCACCCGGGCGTCGCCGTCAGTGACGATCATGACGTGGCCGGTCTCCTCGGCCAGCCCGGACAGCGTCTTGGCCATCAGCGGCAGCAGCGGCTGCAGCGGATGGTTCTTGCGGATGTCGGTGATGAGCGAGGCGTCGTAGACGAGCGGGGCGGACGTGCCCTCCGGATCGATCCCGGCGTCGAACGAACGGCGCCAGGACGCCCTGATGAGTTGTCTGGGCGACTCGGGCCAGAACCGCCCGGACGCTGCGGATTCGTACGCTCCGCGCAGGATTCGGGAGTAGGCGTCGAGGTGGGCGTAACTCATCGGTCACTCCAAGTAGTCATGTAGAGCATCCGTCTTATGCCCGTTGTGCGCAACCCGTTCAGGGGGATTGCGGAGGGTGATTGAATGAGCGCAACGTGTGTGCAACGTAGGGTGAGTAATTTTCTTGACCAACACGTCGGCGTGGTGCGGCCGCTCCGCCGGCGTGATGGCCGGGTCTCGGGCGCTGGAGGGGGGCCGAGACCCGGCCAGGACATCACGGTTCGCCGCCCCGGCCAAGGGTGCCGGGGCGGCGTTCGCCGGAGGGCCGCGAAGTGGCAGCTGTCCCGGTAAGCGATCCCTGCACGAAACATGGTGACTCCACCAGTACATGACGCCGCCCAAACACCGTAGGCTCGTGGCAGTCAAGAACGCGGAGCCACGAGGAGCGCACGACGGTGAACCCAGGGGATGTCAACCTGCAGCAGCTGCTGGAGCAGGCCCAGCTCATGCAGCAGCAGCTCGTGAGCGCCCAGCAGGAGCTCAACGACGCGCAGATCGAGGGCTCATCAGGCGGCGGCCTGGTCACGGCCGTCGTCAACGGCTCGGGCGAGCTGCTCGAGCTCAAGATCGACCCGAGCGTCATCGACGGCGGTGACCCGCAGGACACCGCCGACACGATCGCCGACCTGGTGATCGCGGCCGTCCGCGACGCCGTGCGCGCGGCCGCCGACCTGCAGCAGGAGAAACTCGGGCCGCTGGCCCAGGGGCTCGGCGGCGGCGGCCTCGGACAGCTGCCAGGGTTCTAGGCGATGTACGAAGGGGTCGTCCAGAATCTGATCGACGAGCTGGGGCTGCTTCCCGGCGTCGGTCCCAAGAGCGCGCAGCGGATCGCGTTCCACCTGCTGGCGGCCGACCCGGCCGACGTGAAACGGCTGGCGCACGCTCTGCTGGAGGTCAAGGAGAAGGTCCGCTTCTGCCGGGTCTGCGGCAACGTGGCCGCCGAGGAGGAGTGCCGCATCTGCCGCGACGCCCGCCGCGACACGCACGTGATCTGCGTGGTCGAGGAGTCGAAGGACGTCGTGGCGATCGAGAAGACGCGCGAGTTCCGCGGCACCTACCACGTGCTCGGCGGCGCGATCAGCCCGATCGACGGTGTCGGCCCCGACGACCTGCGGATTCGCGAACTCATGACGCGGCTGGCCGACGGCCGTGTCACCGAGCTCATCCTGGCCACCGACCCCAATCTGGAGGGCGAGGCCACGGCTACCTACCTTGCCCGTCTGGTCAAACCGATGGGCATCAAAGTGACACGACTGGCCAGCGGTCTGCCTGTCGGCGGTGACCTCGAATACGCTGACGAGGTGACCTTGGGCCGGGCGTTCGAAGGACGGAGGCTGCTGGATGTCTGACGACTGGAGCGCGCTGGCGGAAGAGATCGCCGGGCACGCGCAGGACTACGTGGACGGCATGACCCGGGTGGCGGGCGGCGAGGGCGGAGACGCCGTCTGGTCGCTGCTGCTGGTGGAGGTCGCCCAGGTGTGCCTGGCAGGCGCCAAGCTGGGCGCCCACCGCGACGTGATCCTCGCCGGCAACTACGAGCCGCCCATGAGCGAAGACCCCGACATCGACGGCGTGCGCACGGCGCTGGCCGAGCGGCTTGAGGCGGTCGACGACTACGCGGAGGTGTTCGACCCGTACAAGGACACCGGGGTGACCCCGTACCGGCTGTCGGACGACCTGACGGCGGTCGCCGCCGACCTCATCCACGGGCTGCGTCACTTTCACGCCGGCCGTCCGCACGAGGCGCTGTGGTGGTGGCAGTACTCCTACTTCAACACCTGGGGCAACCACGCGGGCGCCGCGATGCGCGCGCTGCAGGCCCTGGCGGCGCATTCCCGCCTCGACGTGGCCGAGGAAGTCACCACGGCCTGAGCATCCACATAGTGGTACGAGCCATCTGACCCATGAGAAGCCCCCAGTAGACTGGCACCTCACAGTCCAAACCGGGAGACTCTCGTGGCGCTCGTTGTGCAAAAGTACGGTGGTTCGTCCGTCGCCGACGCGTCCTGCATCAAGCGGGTCGCGCAGCGGATCGTCGCGACGAAAAAAGCCGGCAACGACGTGGTCGTGATCGTCTCCGCCATGGGTGACACGACGGACGAGCTGCTCGACCTGGCCGAGCAGGTGTCTCCGCTGCCGCCGGCCCGTGAGCTCGACATGCTGCTGACCTCGGGTGAGCGCATCTCGATGGCACTGCTGGCGATGGCGATCGCCAACCTGGGTCACGAGGCCCGTTCGTTCACCGGCTCGCAGGCCGGCGTGATCACCGACTCGACCCACGGCAAGGCGCGCATCATCGACGTGACGCCCAGCCGCATCCAGGAGGCGATCGACCAGGGCCACATCGCGATCGTGGCCGGGTTCCAGGGCGTCTCGCAGGACACCAAGGACATCACCACGCTGGGCCGCGGGGGCTCCGACACCACGGCGGTGGCGCTGGCGGCGGCCCTGGAGGCCGACGTCTGCGAGATCTACACCGACGTCGACGGCATCTTCACCGCCGACCCCCGCATCGTGCCCGCGGCCCGCCAGATTCCCCGCATCTCCTACGACGAGATGATGGAGATGGCGGCCTGCGGTGCGAAGATCCTGCATCTGCGCTGCGTCGAGTACGCCCGCCGGTTCGACCTGCCGATTCACGTACGCAGCTCGTTCAGCACCAAGGAAGGCACGTGGGTCGTGTCCGACCCTTACACCGAAGGAACCGAGATGGAGCAGCCGATCATCTCCGGCGTCGCGCACGACCGGAGCGAGGCCAAGATCACTGTTGTCGGGGTGCCCGACAAGGTCGGCGAGGCTGCGACGATCTTCAAAACGCTGGCCGAAGCCGAGATCAACATCGACATGATCGTGCAGAACGTCTCGGCCGCCGCCACGGGCCGCACGGACATCTCGTTCACGCTGCCCACGGCCGACGCCCAGACGGCGCTCGCGTCGCTGAAGAAGATCCAGGCCCGGATCGGATACGAGTCGTTGCTCTTCGACGACCAGATCGGGAAGGTGTCGCTGATCGGTGCGGGCATGCGGTCGCACCCCGGCGTCACCGCGACGTTCTTCGCGGCCCTCGCCGACGCGGGGGTCAACATCGAGATGATCTCCACCTCGGAGATCCGCATCTCTGTGATCGTCGGGCAGGACGGCGTCGACGCGGCCGTGGCGGCCGCGCACCGCGCCTTCGATCTCGACGCCGACCAGGTCGAAGCCGTGGTGTACGGAGGTAGTGGACGATGAACAGGCCCAATCTCGCCCTGATCGGGGCTACCGGTGCGGTCGGCACCGTCATGCGCGACATCGTGTCGACGCGGGAGGACATCTGGGGCGAGATCCGTCTCGTCGCCTCGCCCCGCTCGGCCGGCAAGGTCCTGAGGGTACGCGGCGAGGACGTCGTGGTGCAGGCCCTCGCGCCCGAGGTGTTCGACGGCATCGACATCGCCATCTTCGACGTGCCCGACGAGGTCTCGGCCGTCTGGGTGCCGATCGCGGCCGAGCGCGGCGCGATCGCCATCGACAAGTCGGGCACGTTCCGGATGCAGCCGGACGTGCCGCTGGTGGTGCCCGAGGTCAACCCGCTCGACGCGCGCGACCGCCCGCGGGGCATCATCTCGACGCCCAACTGCACGACGCTGTCGATGATGGCGGCCATCGGCGCGCTGCACGCCGAGTACACCCTCACCGAGCTGGTCGTCGCCTCCTACCAGGCGGTCTCCGGCGCGGGCGTGGCGGGCTCGGCCCGGCTGTACGACGAGGTCGAGGCGCTGGCCGGCGACCGTACGATCGGGCAGGCGGCCGGTGACGTGCGCAAGGCGCTGGCCAACAAGCTGCCCGCCGAGTCGCCGTTCCCGGCGCCGATCGCGTTCAACGTCGTGCCGTGGGCCGGCTCGCTCAAGGACGACGGCTGGAACTCCGAGGAGCTCAAGCTCCGCAACGAGTCCCGCAAGATCCTCGGCATCCCCGACCTGAAGGTCTCCGCGACCTGTGTCCGGGTGCCGGTGATCACGACGCACTCGCTGGCCGTGCACGCGCGCTTCGAGCGCGAGATCACGGTCGCCGACGCGCACCGCGTCCTGGAGGCGGCGCCGACGGTGGTGCTCATGGACGACCCGGCCAACGGCGTCTACCCGACGCCGCTCGACGTGGTGGGCACCGACCCGACCTACGTCGGCCGCATCCGCCAGGCGATCGACTTCCCCAACACGCTCGACCTGTTCGTCTGCGGCGACAACCTGCGCAAGGGCGCGGCGCTCAACGCGGCGGAGATCGCCGAGCTGGTCGCCGCCGAGCTCTGAGGCCAGGCGCGAAGAGGTGACGCCCGTGCACGACGCACGGGCGTCACGTCGTTCATCTGCTGTGGGGGCCGCCTCAGCGGAAGAGGATGTCCCAGTGGTCGCCCTCGTCGGCGTAGATCGTCGATCCGGAGCGATAGAGCGTCGCCCCGTCGCCGCGCGCCCCGATCTTACGGGCGTGCTTGGCGATGTGCCGGTCGATGCACGAGTTGTGGGAAATGTCGATCTTGTAGCCGTTCCCGTGGCTGAAGGTGCCCGGCGCGTGGCCCCGCTCGGTGCCGCCCGTCACGGTGATCGGGCAGCCGCTCTGCTGCTTGAGCTCCAGGAGCTTGGCCACCGTCCCGGCGCGCACCGAGTCGAGCGAGGTGCAGTTGTGCCGGTGCTTGCTGACGCAGTTGCCCGTCGACTTCATCCGCATGCCCGCTCGGCGCAGCAGGTTCGTGGCGGTGGAGTGGGTGATCTGCACGGCGGCGCTGCGGGGCAGGACGCGTGCCAGATCGACGTGAGAGCGTTTGTGGACCGTGTGGCGCCGCACCTTGGGGACATGGGGCGTCCCGCCGCGTACGGGGCTCTTGCGGGCTTTGGCGGCCGCCGGCCGTTCCTTGGGGCGAACTTTGTCCTCCCGCTCGGGCACGGCGTGCTCGGGTACGGCACGCTCGTGCGTGTACGGCTCGAAGGACCACCCGGGTCCGTCGGGCCAGCCGAGGTCGCGCCACCTCGGCCGGTCGGGCTCGTCGTGCCACCGCGTCCAGCCGTGGTCACGCCGCATGTCGGGAGGGATCCAGTTGTCGGACCCTTGCGGGCCGGGCTCGTCATATTCGTACGCCTCCGGTGGCGCCGCGTCCGGGGACGGCCGCCAGTTCTCCGGCCCGTCTTCCCAGAAGCCGGGCCCGGACTCGTTCATGCTGCCCTCGGCCCGCGACCCATCAGGATGGGTGGCGGCGGAGGCGGCCGAGGCCAGCGAGATTATGGTGATCTCTATGCCGAGGAGTGCGACCATGGAGAGCCGCACAGTTCCACGTATCCACATGTCGATGCCTTTTCGCGGAAATAGCCCTTCCGCCTGAAACGACAATCCCACCATTCACAGGAGATAACTCATGCTGCGGGCGCAACTTTGCCTTCAGTCGGCGATCACCGTGCGGCTCCATGACCTTCGCCGTTTCACGACGTAAAGTGACGAACGTGTCCGAAGCCCGAAACCGTGGATCGGAGAGCACCCGAGAGGTCATCGTCGAGACGGCGTTGCGGCTTTTCCGGGAGCGCGGCTTCGAAGCGACCACCATGCGCGCCATCGCCGCCGAGGCCGGGGTCTCCGTGGGCAACGCCTACTACTACTTCGCCGGCAAGGAGGCGTTGATCCAGGCGTACTACGACCGGGCGGTGGTCGAGCACGAGGCCGCCTGCCGGGAGTTCCTGGCCACGGAGGAGTCGTTCGCGGCCAGGCTGAGCGGGGTGCTGCGCGAGTGGGTGCGCGTCTCGGAGCCCTACCACGAGTTCGCCGTGAAGTTCTTCAAGCACGCCGCCGAGCCGACGAACCCGCTGAGCCCGTTCAGCAAGCAGTCGTCGCCGGCGCGGGAGGCGTCCGTCGCGATCTACCGCGAGGTCGTGGAGGGCTCGCGCGACCGCATGAACGCCGAGCTGCGCGAGGAGCTGCCCGAGCTGCTGTGGCTGCTGTCCATGGGCATGGTGCTGTTCTGGGTGCACGACACCTCGCCGGGGTGCGCGCGAACGTACCGGCTGATCGAGGTCACGGTGCCGCTGGTGGACCGGCTGGTCGGGCTGTCTCACCTGCCGGGCCTGCGGGGGATCACGAAGGACTTCATCGCCGCGGTCCACGAGCTGCGGGCCTAGGGGAACATACCGAGCGGTTGGTACGGTGGTCGCGTTCAGCCCGTGAGGACGTGGAGGCCGTTGCATGACGCAGAACTGGGGCATGACCATCCCCTTCTACGACCGCTCGCTGGCGAGCTCGCAGGAGCTGATCGCCGAGTTGCCGGGTCTCGGCTACACCGACGCGTGGTCGGCGGAGGTCAACGGCGTCGACGGCTTCACCCCGCTGGCCCTGGCCGCCCACTGGGCACCGGGCGTACGGCTGGGCAGCGCCATCGTGCCCGTCTCGACGCGCGGCCCCGGGCTGCTGGCGATGTCCGCGGCCACACTGGCCGACCTCGCGCCGGGGCGGTTCACGCTGGGCATCGGCGCGTCCTCGCCGGCGATCGTGGAGAAGTGGAACGCGGGCACGTTCGACAAGCCGTACGCGCGCACGCGTGACACGCTGCGCTTCCTGAAGAAGGCGCTGGCGGGGGAGAAGGTCACGGAGACGTACGAGACGTTCTCCGTCCAGGGGTTCAGGCTGGAGCGGGCGCCGAAGACGCCGCCGAAGATCGTGCTGGCCGCGCTGCGCCCCCGGATGTTGCGCCTGGCCGCCGCCGAGGCCGACGGCGCGATCACGAACTGGCTCTCGCCCGAGGACGTCCGCAAGGTCCGCGCCGAGATCGGCCAGGACACCGAGCTGATCGCCCGCCTGTTCGTCTGCGTGAACGACAACGCCGACCAGGTGCGCGAGATGGGCCGGCGGATGCTGGCCGGCTACCTGACCGTCCCGGTGTACGCCGCCTTCCACGACTGGCTGGGCCGCGGCGAGGAGCTGCGCCCGATGCACGAGGCGTGGGCGGCCGGCGACCGGCGGGCCGCGCTCAAGGCGATCTCCGACGAGGTGGTCGACGCCCTCATCGTGCACGGCGACGCCGCCGCCTGCCGCGCCAGGATCCAGGAGTACGTCGACAACGGGCTCGACACCCCCGTCCTCGCCCCGCTGCCCGGCGGCGAGATCTCCATCGACCAGGCGGTTCGCGAGCTGGCTCCGGAAAGGTAGGCCATGGACGAGTTGCTGAGGCTGGACGCGGCCGGGCAGGCCCAGGCGGTCAGGGACGGCCAAGTCTCGGCCCGGGAGCCGGCCGAGGCCGCCATCGCGCGGATCGAGGCCCTCGACGGAGAGCTGAACGCGGTCGTCCACCGGCGTTTCGAGCGGGCGCTCGCCGAGATCGACGCGATCCCGGCGCAGGCGCCGTTCCGCGGGGTGCCGATCCTGCTCAAGGACCTCGGCTGGCGGCAGGCCGGGGAGCCGTACCACGCGGGGTCGCGGGTGACCGACGGGCGGGCGGACGCGCCCGACGGCTACGGCGTCGTGCGGTTGCGCGAGGCCGGGTTCGTCGTCCTCGGGCGGACGAACACGCCCGAGTTCGGCAGCACCATCACCACGGAGCCGGCCGCCTTCGGGGCCACGCGGAACCCGTACGATCCGGCGTACTCGGCGGGCGGGTCCAGCGGCGGCTCCGCGGCGGCGGTCGCCGCCGGGATGGTCGCCCTCGCCACGGCCAGCGACGGCGGCGGCTCGATCCGCATCCCTGCGTCGCTGTGCGGCCTGGTGGGGCTCAAACCGACGCGCGCCAGGGTGAGCCTCGGACCGGCGCAGGGCGAGGGCTGGAACGGCTTCTCGTGCCCGGGATTCGTCACCCGCACCGTGCGCGACAGCGCGGTGGCGCTCGACGTCGTGTCCGGCACGTGTCCGGGCGACCCGTACGGGGCTCCAGAGCTGCCCGGGCCGCTCGCCGGCGAGGTGGGGCGCGACCCGGGGCGGCTGCGGATCGGGTTCCTCACCGGGCACCCCCGCGACGACATGCCCGAGACGCCCGTGCTGACGGAGGCCGTCACGCGGGCCGCCCTGCTGCTGGAGTCGCTGGGCCACGACGTCGAGCCGGGCGGCCCCGAGGCGCTCGGCGACCCGGACTTCTCGCTGAACTTCGGCGCGATCGTGGCGAACAACGTCGCCGCGCAGGTCGCCATGCTGGGCCGGCTGCGTGGCAAGCCCGTCGAACCGGACGAGATCGAGCCGCGCAACGCCGCCATGGTCGCCTCGGCGCGCGGGCGGAGCGCGGCCGAGCACATCCTGGCCACGCAGTGGATCGACGGCTTCCGGCGGCGCATGGCCGCCTGGTGGAGCGCCGGGCACGACCTGCTGCTGGTGCCCTCGCTGGGGGTGGCGCCGTTCCCGCTGGGATGGATCCCGTCCGACGACCTCAGCCTCGCCTTCGGGCGGACGGGGCAGGCGGTGGCGTACACGTCGCCGTTCAACGCCACCGGGCAGCCTGCCGTGTCGCTGCCGCTGCACAGGGACGCGGCGGGGCTGCCGGTGGGGGTGCAGCTGGTGGCCGCCTACGGCAGGGAGGACCTGCTGGTGCGGGTGGCCGCCCAGCTCGAACAGGCCGCGCCCTTCGAGCATCCCGCCGTCGGCTGAGGCAAGGAACTCGTGACCCCCGGGACGCGTTATATCGTGAAAAACCGGGGGTAGGAGGTCTCGCATGATGGCGAAGGCAGCACGGGCGGCGGCGGCCTGGCGTACGTACCGCGAGGTGACCAGGCCGGGATCGCCCAAACTGATGACGAGGGTCCGGGCCATCCCCCGGATGATCGGCTCGGCCGTGCGCGGCCAGTACGCCGGCCTGGGCAAGGGCAGGCTCACTCTGATCGGGCTCGGCGTGGTCTACCTGGTCTCACCGATCGACGTCGTGCCCGACTTCCTGGCGCTGATCGGCGTGGCCGACGACTTCGGCGTCTTCCTGTGGCTGATGGCCTCGCTGCTCGGCGAGAGCGGCCGCTACGTCGAGCACGAGCGCCGCCTCATCACGGGCCGCGTGGCGGAGCAGGAAGGCTAGAGCTCCTCTCGCAGCAGCCAGGCGCGCGAGGGCAGCGGGTGGCCGAAGAGGCGGGCGGCGTTGCCGTAGGCGACCCTGGCGACGTCGGCGGGCGGGAGCGCGCCGAGGTTGCGCGCCACCGCCTGTTGCGTGTCGGGCCAGGTCGAGTCGGAGTGAGGGTAGCCGCTCTCCTGCAGCACGTGGTCGAGCCCGACCGCGAGCCGCACGCCCGACAGGGCCTGGTCGTCGAGGGTGCCGAAGAAGAAGTTGCGGCGCAGCACCTCGCTGGGCTTCAGGCCGCCCTCCCACTGGGCCTCCCCGGCGACGGGGTGGTCGAGGGCGTAGTCGGCGCGTTCGGCCAGCATGGGCAGCCAGCCCACGCCGCCCTCGACGATGAGGATGCGCAGCGCGGGGAAACGCAGCGGCAGACCCGACCAGAGCCAGTCGGCGCAGGCGAACATGGCGCTCGTGGGCATCAGCGTGGTGATCGCCTCGATGGGCGTGTCGGGCGACGGCACGGGCGACCAGGACGAGTCGCCGGTGTGCAGGCAGACGACGGTGCCGGTCTCCTCGCACGCGGCGAAGAACGGGTCCCAGTGGCCGGAGTGGATCGAGGGCAGCCGCAGGCGCGTGGGGAACTCGGGGAACACCACGGCCTTGAAACCCCGGGCGGCGTTGGCGCGGATCTCCTTGGCCGCCACGTCGGGATCGGGCAGCCAGGGCAGCTGCAGGCCGATGATGCGCTCGGGGTAGGTGCCGGCCCAGACGTCGATGTGCCAGTCGTTCCACGCCCTGACCAGGGCCAGGCCCAGCTCCTGGTCGCGGGTCCTGGCGAACGGCATGCCGGCCTGGCCGGCCAGCATGCCGGGGAAGCAGAGCGCCGCCCAGATGCCGGCGACGTCCATGTCGTGGATGCGGGCCTCGATGTCGTGGCAGCCGGGGCGCATCTGCTCGAACCGGACGGGGTCGAGCGTCCACTGCTCCCGAGGGAGCCCGGCGCCCACGTCGATGCCGGCGCACGGGTACGTGGCGCCGCCGTAGCGCCAGACCTGGTGACCGGCCTCCGTCTCCACGACCTTGGGCGCGACCTCGGCGTATTTCTCCGGCAGGCGGCCCTCGAACAGGTCGGGCGGCTCGATCAGGTGATCGTCGGCGGAGATGATCACATAGTCGCGCCGCCTGGGGTCAGGATCGGGGAGCAGCGGCGTAGTCACGCACGTTACCGTACGACGGCGGCACGACGTCGAACAAGCTGCGGCGTATCCGTTCGGTGTCTGCGCCCTCCCGGAGGCCCCGACCCGGGACCGCCGGGGAGGGGGACGACGGGCGATCCCGGGAGCGCCGGGCCCGCTGCACGCGGGGCGCCCTTCTACCCTTTCGCGGCCGGTTCAGTCAGCAGATGCGCGCGCAGTTCGGCGATCGCGTCGGCGGAGAGCCCGAGCACCTGGGTGACGTACCGCTCGACGGAGCCGTGCCGGGAGGTGAGGTCGGCGAGGAAGAAGCGCATGGTGTCGGCGGGCGCCAGGCCGAAGCCGGGCCACAGCTCCGCGTCGCCGTGCCGGCGGCGCCAGTCGGCGGTGAAGCGCTCGGTGGCCAGGCCGGTGAGCGCGTAGTCCGCCACGATGTCGTCCTGGCTCACGCCGGTCAGCGACAGCACGAGCGCGGTGAGGATGCCCGTACGGTCTTTGCCGGCGGCGCAGTGGACGACCACGGGCGCGTTGTCGGCCCGCGCGATGGTCTCCAGGGCCGTCCTGAGGTTGCCGACGCCGTCCTCGGCGACCTCCAGGTAGCGGTCGGCGAGGAAGCGGGCGACGCCGAGCTGCTCGGTGTAGGTGGCGATGTCCCAGCGGCGCCCCTCGATCGGCAGGTTGTGGTAGAGCTGGCCCTCGGTCTCGGGCACCCGCCCGTGCTTGTCGACCTCGAACGGGTGACGCAGGTCGATGACGTTGCGGACGCGCAGCGCCCGGAAGGCCGTCAGGTCGTCGTCGGCGAGCGAGCCGAGGGAGTCGGCCCGGTAGAGCCGCTGCCACCGGACGGTGCGGCCGTCCATGGCGGCATATCCACCTACGTCGCGAAAATTGCACATACTGACGAATTCAATGTGGCGGATCACCCCCCACACCCTAATTGGCGGCGGTCTCCGGCTCCCGCGCCTCGGCGGTCTCGGCCTTGCGCTCGGCCACCTCGCGCCGGATCAGCATGATCCACCCGCCGATGGCGATGCCGATGAACAACCACCACTGGATGCCGTAGGCGAGGTTGAGCCCGCCGCCCGCGCCGACGTCGGGCACGGGCACGGGCACGGGCGCCGCGGCGGGCTCCGGCCGCTGCTCGGTCAGCTCGACGTAACCGCCCACGAGGGTGTACGGCAGCCCCTTGCCGATGGCGTCGGCGTCGATCAGCAGCACCTGGCCGGGCGGCAGCCCCGAGCGCTCCCTGATGCCGCTGGACTCCTCGGTCTCGCTGGGCCGCAGCCGGCCCGTCACCGTCACCTGGCCGGCGGGTGGCGGGGGCACCTCGGGCGGGGCGTCGGCGGTGGGGCCGGCGGGCACCCACCCGCGGTTGACGATCACTGCCGTGCCGTTGCCGGTGACCAGCGGGGTGAGGACGTAGAAGCCGTTGCGCCCCTCCTGGGGACGGCGGCGTACGACGAGGGCGTGGGCCGGGTCGTACGTGCCGGCGACCGTGACCTTCCTGAACCGGTCGTCCTGCCGGACCGGCCGCCCGGGGGCCGCCAGGCGCTCCAGCGGCACGGGCGGCGCCTCGATGTTGGCGGTCACCCGCTCGCTGTTGGCCGAACGTTCCTCGAAGCGCCCGAACTGCCACTGCCCGAGCAGCACGAAGGCGGGGATGACCAGCAGCACCACGACGTGCAGGGTGAGCCATCGGGGCGTCAGCAGGAACCGGTACACGCCTTCCAGAGTAGGCACCGGCAGGGGTGCCCTCGTACGCGACCGCCCTGCTCAGGCGCTTTCGAGACGCTCTCCTGCCCCGGGCAGGGCGGTCACCTCGCGCGGCCCGCCCACCTCGTGGCCGTCGGCGCAGCGGAAGGTCAGCTCGATGGGGGCGCCGCAGTCGCGGTGGGTGAGCAGCACGGGCGGCCCGTCGTCGCCTGCGAGGTACTTGTCGCCCCAGTGCATGAGGGAGACCAGCAGGGGATAGAGGTCGCGGCCCTTGTCGGTGAGCCGGTATTCGTCGCGCTGGCGCTGGCCAGGCTCGCGGTAGGGCTCCTTGCGCAGCAGGCCCTCGTCGACCAGGCGGGCCAGCCGCGCGCTGAGCACCTGGCGCGGGGCGCCGGTGTTGGCCTGCATGTCGGCGAACCTGCGTACGCCCTTGAACGCCTCGCGCAGCACGAGGAAGGTCCACTTCTCCCCGACGATGCCCAGGGTGCGCTCGATCGAGCAGTCGGCCATCCGGAAGGGAACGTTCATCCCCCCATGATACCTGAGTTCATTTGACAGACTCAGATCGCGCGTCCAGGCTGAGTTCATGGAACGAACTCAGATGCGTCCGGCCGGTCCCGACGACGAGGAACGGATCAAGCGCTTCCTCGCCGGGCTGTCGCCGCGCACGCAGACCTTCCGGTTCTTCACCGGCGGCACCGTCCCGGGACTGGCGGGGAGGCTGCTCGCCGTGGACGAGCGCCGTGACGCGATCGTCGCCGCCACCGACGCCGGCGAGATCGTCGGCCACGCCATGAGCTACCGGGGCGGCTGCGCCGACGTGGAGATCGCGGTCGTGGTGACCGACGCCTGGCAGGGACGCGGCGTCGGCCGCCGGCTGATCGACGCCCTGCTGCGGCGGGCGTCCGTCCGGGGTGCGAAGACCGTGGGCATGGACGTCATGGGCGAGAACCGGCGCGTGCTCCGGCTCATCCGCAGGCGCTGGCCGGACGCGCGAATGACGGTGAGTTCCGGTTCGGTGGAAGTCATCGCTATGATCGACGCGGCCCATCCATTTGCGGAACAACGTTCTGGTGGCACACCATTGACAGTGTGAAGAGTGTCAAGAACGGACGCGACGGCCGGACCCGCATCATCGAGGGTGCCCTGCGCCGATTCAGCCAGGACGGCGTCTCCGCCACCACCCTGGCCAGCCTGCGTGAAGAAAGCGGCGTCAGCGTCGGCAGTTTCTACCACCACTTCGCCAGCAAAGAGCACGTCTTCGGGGTCCTGTACGCCGAGATTCTCACCGCCTACCAGGAAGCCTTCCTGGCCGAGCTGGTGAGCCACGACGACGCCCGCGCCGGCATCGAGGCCGTGGTGGCCTTCCACATGCGCTGGGCGGGCGAGCATCCCGAGCGCGCCCGGCTGCTGATCAGCGAGCGGCCCCCGCGCAAGCACGAGCCGGGCGGCGCCGAGGTGGCCGAGGCGCGGCGCGGCTTCTTCAAGAAGGTCTCCGACTGGTGGCGGCCGCACATGAAGAACGGCCTGCTCCAGCCCGTCCACGCCACCATGTGCTACGTCCTCTGGCTCGGCCCGGCGCAGGAGATGTGCCGGCTGTGGTTCGCCGGCGCCCACACGCCCACCGAGGAGGAGATCAAGGGCCTCGGCGAGGCGGCCTGGCAGAGCCTGCGTCAGCCCCCCGCCTGATCTCGCCCCGGCGCCTTCACATGTGTTGCCGGACCCTGCTGGGAACGTGCCACATCGCGTGGTCGAGCGAGATGTCGAGCCGCAGGTCGCCCCGGTGCCTGCGCAGACCGGGCACGCGCAGCCGGTCGTGCACGTCGAACCTGCCGCGGTGGGGGTAGCCGAAGCCCAGTTCGCCGGGCAGCACGCGCAGGTCGTCGCGGTTGCCGCAGTGGGGGCACGTCCAGGACACCAGATCCAGGCCGCGGTTGTAGTCGGAGCAGGCGCTGAAGTATTCGTCGGGGCCGAACCTGGACTCGCATGCCAAGCACGGGATCAGCATCATCCGCTCCTCGTGTGACGTGGTGACCTCACTAGAGATATCCTGCGCGACTTGTTCCCCGCTTGCAGAACTCTTCGGTACCAGTCTGAGCACTGCCGGTATCGGATCATGCGTACGGTTCGGCGGTGAAAGGATGGACTCGTGGAACGACTGCGTGATCATCTCCTCCAAGCCGGTTACACGATCGACGGCGTACGCGAGCGGCTCGGCGCCGTGGCCGCCTCGGCGCTGGCCCGTGAGGAGCTGGTGCCGGCGTTGCGCGCCACCGCCGGCGACGACCCGCTGGCCACGCTGATCCGGCTGTGGTGGCTGGGCGTTCCGGTGCCGGCCAAGGGCGTGGCGCCGCAGGTGCTGGAGTCGGGGCTGGTCACGGCCGACGGCGACCAGGTCAGCGCGACCGTGCATCTGCAGCCGTGGGAGACCGGCGGCTACGTCGTCTCCGACCGGAAAGTACGCCCCGGCGACCCCGCGCTGCGCCCCGACCATGTCGTGGGAGCCGGCGGCGCCTCGGCCAACCTGGCCCAGCTCGTCACCCGCCGCCCCGTGGACCGCGCGCTCGACCTCGGCACGGGCTGCGGCGTGCAGGTGCTCCACCTGGCCGGCCGCGCCGAGCAGATCGTCGCCACCGACGTCAACCCGCGAGCCCTGGAGCTGGCCCGGCTGAGCTGGGCGCTGTCCGGCGTCACAGGCGTCGACGCGCGCGCCGGCTCGATGTACGAACCCGTCGAGGGTGAGCTGTTCGACCTCGTCGTGAGCAATCCGCCGTTCGTCGTCGCGCCTCCCGGCGAGCGGACGCTGACCTACCGCGAGACGGGCGCCGACGGCGACGCCTTCTGCCGCGACCTCATCCGGCGCACTCCCGGCCACCTCGCCCCCGGCGGCCAGGCCCACTTCCTGGCCAACTGGCTGCACGTCGAGGGCGAGGACTGGCACGACCGGGTGGGCGGCTGGCTGAGCGAGACCGGCTGCGACGCCTGGGTCGTCCAGCGCGACGTGCAGGACCCGGCCGAATACGTCGAGCTGTGGCTCAGGGACGCCGCCGAGCAGGGCACCCGCGCCTACGCCGAACACTACGACCGCTGGCTGGCCTGGTTCGACGAGCAGCGGGTCGAGGGCGTCGGGTTCGGCTGGATCACCATGCGCAACTCCGAGACCCTCGACCCGGTCGTCCGTGTCGAGCACCTCGACCACCAGGTCGTGCTCCCGGTCGGCGACTACGTCGACTCCGTCCTCGACGCCGTCGCGACCGCGCACCGGACGGTCGGGCTGGAGTCGGCGCTGCCGCGCACCGCCGACGGGCTGCTCGACGAGCGCATCGGGCTGCCGGGCGCGGAGGACCCGATCCGCATCGTGCTCCGCCAGACGCAGGGGCTGCGCCGCAGCCGCGAGGTCGGCACGGTGGAGGCCGCGCTGGCGGGCGTGTGCGACGGCCAGCTGGCGCTCGGCCCCTTGCTCAACGTGATCGCCGAGTTGGTGGGCGACGGTGACATCGCCGACGCCGACGCGGTCAGGCCGCTCATCGCCGAGGGATTCTTCCTGCTTTGATCCGGCGTTGATTCGACGTTGACTCGGCGGGTGGAGGGTGTGGGGACGGCACAGCCCTGGGGGGTTCGAGGGCCGTGTCAGGTCCGGCCGGTCGTCTGTGTGAGGCGGCCAGCCGCCGCGCGGAGCTTCCGGATGTCCGGGCCCCCTGGTGACGCGCGGCGGCAAGGATGGCCGGCCGGGCTGACGACCGTCGACCAGGAACTCGAGGGAAACGCGAGGGACATGGTGACTCCCCAAGGACAGCCTTGATCAACCATGTGTGGATGACACGTCTGGACGACGAGCTCTACTCAGGCCTCGACGACGGGCTCGACGACGGGCTCGACGACGGTGCTGTCGCTGATGGTGTCGTCGGCGGTGGCGATGCCGTCGAGCAGGACCTTGAGGTCGCCGGCCTCGGGAGCGCCGAGCCGGGAGAAGATCTCGAAGGCCTGCCGTAGGCAGTCGAGGCTCCTCGTCCCGCTGCCGAGCCCGCGCAGCGCCTTGCCGAGCACGGTGAGCGACAGCGCCTCGCCGTACGGGTGGCCGATCTCGCGCGAGACCACGAGGGCCTGCTCGGCATGGCGTACGGCGTCGGGGTAGCGCTCGGCGGCGATGAACGTCTCGGCCAGCCGCGAGCACACCCGCTGCTCCCAGACGCGCTGCTTGCTGGCCCGGAAGAACGCCAGGCACTCGGCGTGGTGGTGGACGGCCTCGGTGAGCCGGCCGACGCGCGACAGGACGATGCCGAGGTGGTAGCGGGCCCGGGCGGTGCCCGCGCCGCTGCCGATCTCGGTGAAGACGGCCAGGCCCTTCTCCGCCGCGGCGATGGCGTCCTCGGGGCGGCCGAGGCCCAGGTGCTCGCGGGCGGAGTAGCTGAGCACCAGCGCCTCGCCCGCGGGCACGTGGTTGTCGCGGTAGTAGCCCATGGCCGCGTCGAACAGGGCCAGGGCCTCGGTGTGGCGGCGCTGCCGGCCGACGACGACGGCCAGGGCGTTCAGCGCCTCGCCGGTGACGATCTTCTCGCCGCGGGCCAGCGACAGCTCGTACGCGGTCCTGAAGTGCTCCTCGGCCTCCTTGAGCCGGTTGCCGGCGAACAGCACGCGGCCCAGCACGTAACCGGCGCGCAGCTCGGCGGCCTGGTCGCCGATCCGCCGGGCGGCGGCCAGCACGGCGCGGGTGCCCTGGTCGAACTCGCGTGTGTGGGTGCCGGACTCCAGCAGCGGCTCCATGGCCAGCAGCAGGTCGGCGGCGGGCAGCAGCTGCTCGGCGGCCCGCGCCGCGGCGGCGGCCTGGTTGATGGCGGCGAACAGCGAGTCGCCCTCGGCCAGCAGCCAGGCGACGGCCTCGTCGGCGGTGTCGAAGGCCCGGCCGCTGCCGACCACCACCAGGTTGCCGGGGATCATGCTGCCCTCGTACGCCAGGCGGTGCGCCGACTGGGCGGAGGCCAGGTAGAAGCCGAGCAGGCGGCGCAGTGCCATCGTCTTGGCCTGGGGGCGTTCGGTGCGGTCGAGCACCCGCCGGGCGAACAGTTTGAGCAGGTCGTGGAAGCGGTAGCGGCCCGGCCCGGGGGCCTCCAGGAGGCTCGCGTCCACGAGCGACTCCAGCACCTCCTCGGCCTCGAACGCGCTCAGCGACAGCACGGCCGCCGCCGCGCCCGCGGAGATGTCGGGCCCGTTGGGCAGCGACAGCAGCCGGAACGCGCGGGCCTGCGCGGGGTCCAGCTGGCCGTAGCCGAGGGCGAACGTGGCCTCGACGGCCATGGTGCCGACCTTGAGCTCGTCGAGGCGGCGCTGCTCGTCGGCCAGCCGCGGCACCAGCGAGGCGACCGTCCACGAGGGCCGCGCGGCCAGCCTGGCGGCCACGATGCGGACCGCCAGCGGCAGGAACCCGCAGGCGGCGACCACGTCCATGGCCGCGCCGTGCTCGGCCGAGACGCGCTCGGCCCCGGCCACCGCGGCGAACAGCGACAGGGCCTCGTCCGGCTCCATCACGTCGAGGTCGACCAGTCTCGCCGACGGCAGGTCGGCCAGCTTGACGCGGCTGGTCACGACGGCCGCGCACCCGGCGGAGCCGGGCAGCAGCGGGCTGACCTGCTCGGCGTCGTGGGCGTTGTCCAGCAGCACGAGGATGCGCCGGTCGGCCAGGATCGAGCGGTAGAGAGCCGAGCGCTCGGCGAGCCCCTCGGGGATGACATCGGGCGGGATGCCGAGCGCGCGCAGGAAGCCGCCGAGCGCCGACTCGGGGGCGGTGGCCTCGTCGCTGTAGCCGCGCAGGTCGGCGTAGAGCTGGCCGTCGGGGAAGGCCTCGTCGAGCAGGTGGGCGACGTGTACGGCGAGCGCGGTCTTGCCGACGCCGCCGATGCCGGAGATCGCCACCAGCGGCACACCCTCGCCCGACAGCAGCGTGCGCAGGCGTACCGCGACCTCCTTGCGGCCGGTGAAGTCGCTGACGGCGGCGGGCAGCTGGGCGGGGCGGGGCAGCTCGCGCGCGGGCGGCGGCTGCTCCTCCTCGTCGAGGGCCTGCTCGGCGGGCTGCTCGGCGACGGCGAGGGTGGGGTCGGCGGTCAGGATGCGCTGGTGCAGGGCGCTCAGCTCCGGGCCTGGCTCGATGCCGAGCTCCTCGATCAGGGCCTCACGCGTCTCGGTGAACACGTTGAGCGCGTCGCCCTGCCGGCCGCAGCGGTAGTAGGCCAGCATGAGCTGGGCGCGCAGGCGTTCGCGCAGCGGGTGGTCGGCGGTCAGCGCGATCAGCTCGGAGACGACCTTGGCGTGGTTGCCCAGCTCCAGGTCGACGTCCATGAGCGTCTCGATGACGCTGATGCGCCGCTCGACCAGCCGGTCGCGCTGGTGCTCGGCGTACGGCCCGACCGCGCCGGCCAGGGGCTCGCCCTCGAAGAGCGCGAGCGCGGCCCGCAGGCACCGGGCGGCCTCGCCCAGCCGGCCGGACTTTCTGGCGGATTCGGCCTCGGCGACGCTGTGTTCGAAGCGGGTCAGGTCGAGTGCGTCGTCGGGCAGGCGCAGCGCGTAGCCGCGGCCGATGGAGGTGAGCAGCTCGGGACGCGAGCGCGCGGGCCGGTCGGGTTCGAGGACCGTGCGCAGCCTGGAGACGTAGGTGCGCAGCGCGCCGAGGGCCCGCGGCGGGGCCTCCTCGCCCCAGACCGCGTCGATCATCTCGTTGGGAGTGACCGCGTGGCCTTGGCGCAGGAGCAGCATGCCGAGGATGGAGCGCTGCAGCGGGGTGCCGAGGTCGAGCTCCCGGCCGTCTCGCCACGCGCGGACAGGACCGAGCACGGCGAACTTCAGCCCGCCCTCACCGCTCTGACCAGCCATGCCGTATGTCTCCAAGCCAATGGAACGATTTGTTACCAAATGATAGATCTATCACTACATGTCACCTAGATCGCCGGATGATCGTTCATCTAAGCGTTGATCCGCCGTTGATCCGGTGTTGAGCCCGCCCTCGGATGCTGGTGTCGCAAGGAGTGACACGCATCGCGGGGGCGTGTGTCATGGAGAGCGCGCGAAGGCGGGAAAAAATACCGGCCCCGCCCTGAAATCAGGGCGGGGCCTCGTGGACGTTTCTCAGGCGGCCTCGACCAGTCCGAGCCGCAGGGCCAGCCGATCGCGCACGGCCGGCCATTCGGGATTCAGGATCGAGTAGAACGCGGTATCTCGGACCGTGTTGTCGGCGCCTCGGCTGTCCGCTCGCCGCACCCCGTCGAAGTGTGCGCCGAGGGCCTGGATGGCGGCCCGGGATCTGGTGTTGCGTACGTCTGCCTTCAGGGTGACGCGGTGGACGTCCCACGTGTCGAAGGCGTGCGAGAGCAGCAGGAACTTGCTCTCCCGGTTGACCCCCGTGCCCTGGGCGCTCGCGCCCAGCCAGGTGTAACCGATGTCCGCCACGGACGGGATGTCGCCCACCGCACCGCGGGTACCCGGCGGCCAGGGCAGGGGGCCCTGCCAGTACTCCAGGTGCATGAGACGGGTGGCACCGACCACGCGGTCGGTGTTCAGCCACCGGATGGCGAAGGGCAAAGCGCGTCCCTCCGCCTGCTCAGCCAGGGCGGCCTCCACGTAGGAGACCACCTCGTCCCGGCCATTCGGGACCCGAGTGAAGGCATAGGTGGAGCGGTCTTCACTCGCCGCGGCGACGAGGTCATCGACGGCCGCGAGGCTGAGAGGTTCCAGGCGCACGGAGCGCCCGGACAGGGTGACGAGTGCGGGCATGAGCACATGATGGAGGGAGGTGGGGGTGCGCGTAACCATGCAGTTCGGGAGATCTTTTCCCGAGTTGCGCGGGCTGTGTGTTTCCGCAGGTCAGAAGCCCCTTTTGGGGAAAGGTAAACCTGCTCTTGGGAAAAGATTCGCCTAACCGTGACTTGGCGTCGAGGCCAGCGCTCCGGCGGTGCCGCGCCGGGTCAGCGACAGCTCCCTCAGACCGGTCGTGAGGAAGTCGAGGTTCGCCGCGATCCACGGCAGCCGCAGGGGATCGGGGCTGGCCAGAGCGGCCATGCGCTCCTCCGCCGTGTCGCCGTAGAGCAGGCTCACCGCGACGCGGACGCGGGCCGCCGCGGGGTCGTCGCCGAAGGCGTGCCCGGGCAGCACGCCGATGCCGTGCTCCTCCAGCAGGATCTTGGTGAGCTCGGCGGATCCGCCGAGCCGCAGGTGGCTCAGGTCCGGGTAGAGGTAGAAGCCGCCCTGGGGGGCGTCCACGCGGGCGCCGGCCGCCGTGAACCGCTCGTGGACCGCTCTGGCCACCAGGCCGTGCAGCCGCCGGCTGCTCGCGATGCGCTCGGTCAGCTCGGGTGGGTCGCCGAAGGCGTACGCCGCCGCCTCCTGCACGGGTGCCGCGGGGGCCGACCAGATCTCACTGGCCACCGCGAGCAGTTGCGCGCGCAGGTCATGGGCGCCTTCGGGAAGCCGGGCGACGCCGATCCGCCAGCCGCCGAGCGCCAGGCTCTTGCTCAGCCCGGTCGTCACGATCGTCCGCTCGGGCGCGAGGTCGGCCGGCGACGTGTACGGCAGCGCCGGGTCGTGCACGAGGTCGCGGTAGATCTCGTCCGAGATGATCATCAGGTCGAGCTCCCTGGCGACGTCCACCAGGCGGGCGACGGTCTCCGGCGTGGCCAGGCGTCCCGTGGGGTTGTCGGGCAGCGTCACCAGCAGGGAGCTCACGGTCCTGCCCGCCGCGCGGGCGCGGCGCACCTCTCGCGCGACGAGGTCCGGGTCGGGCACCCCGCCCTCTCCTGATGGTGCGGGCACCAGGATCGGACGCGCGCCCACCAGGTCCGCCTGCGCCGCGTAGCTGACCCAGCTGGGCATGGGCAGGACGATGTCGCCGCCGATCGCCAGCAGCAGCCCGTACAGCAGGGACTTGCTGCCCGGTCCGCTGACGACCAGGTCGGGGTCGGTGATGAGCCCCCGTCGTGTCCAGTAGCCCGCCGCCGCGGCTCGCAACCCGGACGTCCCCGCGACCGGCCCGTAGCCGTTGCGTTCTGACGCGGCGGCCAGCTTGTCGCGCAGCGCCGGGTGGACGGGCAGACCGGCCTCACCGAAGGCCAGGTGCAGCACGCGTTCCCCGGCGCGCCGTCTTCGGTCGATGTCTTCGTTCGCCGCCAAAGTGGCGGAAAGAGTAACGGCCATGTTTGTCACGTTCCCAGCGTGATTGGATGAAGGCATCAGCACAAGCGAGGCTTTTCGTGGGTAGGCATAAGGAAGTCTGATGCTGGAATTGCGCCGTTTGGTCCTGATCTGCGAGTTCGCGAGAAAGGGCAGCATCGCCGCGACCGCGGAGTCTCTCGGGTACAGTCCGTCGGCCGTCTCCCAGCAACTCGTGGCCCTCGAACGCGAGACCGGCACGGCCCTGATCGACCGCACCGCGCGCAGCGCCGAGCTCACCGACGCGGGCCGCCGTCTGGTCCTGCACGCCGAGCGCATCCTTTCGATGGTCGAGGAGGCCGAGTCCGACCTGTCCGCGCACGCGGGCAAGCCGTCCGGCAGGGTCGTCGTCACCGCCTTCCCCACGGCTGCCGTGGCATTCGCCCCCGCGCTCGCGCGATCACTGCGCCGCCACGAGGAGCTGACGCTGCGGCTGGGACAGAGCAGGTCGGGGCGCGGCATGCGCGAGGTGCAGTCGGGCGAGGTGGACATCGCTCTCGTGGACGACTGGTACGGCCGCGTCCGCGACAGCGAGAGCCTGCGGGTCTTCCCGCTGCTGCACGACCCGCTGGTGCTGGTGGTGCCGCGCAAGCACCGCCTGGCCGACCCCGACGTGCCGCTCGACCTGCGCGAGCTGCGTGACGAGCCGTGGATGGCGACGCCCGACGGCGAGCCCTCCCGCCTGGCCGTGGACCGGCTGCTGGTGGACGTGGGCGGCACCCGGCCGACGCCGTGGGAGTTCGAGGGTCTCGGGACGATCCTGTCGCTCGTCGCCAAGGGCCTCGGCATCGCGGCGGTGCCCGCGCTGGCGCTGGCCGCGGGGGTGCGCGGCCTGGCCGTACGGCGCTTTCCCGGCAACCCGGTCGCGCGGGAGGTGCACGCCGTGGCGCGCGGATCCAGCGTGCACCGGCCGTCGGTGTCGGTGACGCTGCGCGCCGTCCACGTGGCCGCCCGCCTCATCGCCGCCGACCTCGACCCGGTACGCCTCGCAGACCGGCCGCGCGGCGGCAGGCCCGCCGAGGACGACCCGCTGGCCGACTTCCCCGCCGGACCGACGGGCTCGCGGGGCAGCTCGGTGGGCCGGTCGTTCGGCGAGTGACCGGCCCCGGGACGCGATAGCGTCTGGCGGCATGGCGCCGACGTACGACATCGAGCACCTGCTGCTCACCCAGCCGAGCACCCGCACGGTCGCGGGCGTCGACGAGGTGGGGCGGGGCGCGTGGGCCGGGCCCGTCACGGTCTGCGCGGTCGTCACCGACCTGTCCGAGCCGCCGGCCGGGCTGACCGACTCCAAGCAGCTGTCCCCGGCCAGACGCGGGCCCCTCGCCGTCGAGCTGGCCGCCTGGGCGGCGGGCGTCGGCTACGGCGAGGCGACCCACGACGAGATCGACACGCTGGGCATGACCGAGGCGCTGCGCCGGGCCGCCCGCCGGGCGCTGGAGGCGCTGCCGGTACGCCCCGACGCGGTGATCCTCGACGGCAAGCACGACTACATCGGCGCGCCCTGGCCGGTGCGGCTGGAGGTCAAGGGTGACGCGGCCAGCGTCTCGGTGGCGGCGGCGTCCGTGCTGGCCAAGGTGCGGCGCGACGCGCACATGGCGACGCTCGGCTGCGACGAGTACGGCTTCGCCGACAACGCCGGATACCCCTCGCCCCAGCACCAGGAGGCCCTGGCGAGGCTGGGGCCGACGCCGCACCACCGGTTGTCGTGGTCGTACCTCGACGACCTGCCGAAGTGGCGGCACCTGAAGCTCCACCGCGACCCGCTGGTGGGCGAGGGCCAGGCGAGCCTGTTCGGGTAGGCGGCGATGCGCATCGGGATCTTCGTCATCGCGGCACGGTTCCCCGGGCAGGAGCCCGGGCGGGTGCTGGCGGACGCCGTCGAGTTGATCACCGCGGCCGAGGAGGCGGGTTTCGCCGACGCCTGGATCGCCGAACACCACTTCATGTCGTACGGCGTGTGCCCGTCGGCCACCACCCTGGCCGCGGTCGCCGCCGGGCGTACGTCGCGGATCGGCCTCGGCACGGCCGTCAGCGTGCTGTCCACGCAGCACCCCGTGGCTCTCGCGGAGCAGGCGGCCATGCTGCATCACCTGTCGGGCGGCCGGTTCACGCTGGGCGTCGGCCGGGGCGGGCCGTGGGTGGACCTGGAGGTCTTCGGCACCGGCATCGAACGCTACGAGCGCGGGTTCGCCGAGTCGATCGACGTGCTGCTCGGCGCGCTGTCCGGCGGCCCGGTCGCGGCCGGCGGCGAGTTCTTCCGGTTCCGTGAGATCGAGCCGGTGCCGGCCGCGCGGCTGCGCCCGGTGGTGGCGTGCACCTCGGAGGGCACCGTGGCGCTGGCCGCCGAGCGCGGGCTGCCGATGCTGCTCGGCATGCACATCGGCGACGAGGACAAGGCCGCGATGGTGGCGGCGTACGCGGCACGCGGCGGTGTCGCGAAGGGGCACGTGGCGGCGGGGGTCGGCTACGTGGCCGACTCGACCGCGGCGGCGGTGCGGGAGCTGAAGCGGACGATGCCGCGCTGGCTCGGGCCGGGGCTGGCGGGATACGTGCCGGTGGACGGCCGGCCACGCCCGTCGCGGGACGTGCCGGCCTACGTCGACCTGCTGACGCGCATCCACCCCGTGGGCTCGGCCGCGCACTGCGCCGAGACGCTCGTGCGCACGTCGGAGGCCACCGGGATCGAGAACGTGATCCTCATGGTCGAGGGGCTCGGCGAGCACCGGCGCACCCTGGAGAACATCCGCCGCTTCGGCGCCGAGGTCCTGCCGCTGCTTCCCCGCTGAAGGGACCCGGATGACCGGCGGGCCGGTGCGGCGGCCCGCCGGTCGGGGCTCAGCAGTCCACGAGCTCCGGCTCCTGGTTGAGGATCTGGGCCCGCGGGGTGACGAAGTCGGCCAGAGCCCGGGTGGCCGCCGGGTCGAAGACCGCGACCCGGTGGCAGTTCTGGAACGCCAGGCGCACGCCGAAGTGGCGCTCCAGCGCGCCGCGCATCGCGTCGCTCGCCAGGCAGCGCAGCAGCTGGCCGCGCTCCTCCTCCGACGACGGCGGGACCTGGTTGTCGGCGAACGCGGCCCCGGTCTCCGCCCGCTGCTCGGCCAGGCCGCTGATCAGCGACCACGCGTAGGGAAGGGAGTCGCGGACGCAGGCGAGGAACGCCGCATCGTCCACCTCACCGGTCTTGGCCTGGTCGAGCAGATCGTTCGGAACGGTCAGCG
Source organism: Nonomuraea terrae (assembly GCF_044465245.1). NCBI lineage: Bacteria > Bacillati > Actinomycetota > Actinomycetes > Streptosporangiales > Streptosporangiaceae > Nonomuraea > Nonomuraea terrae. The sequence continues at coordinate 435,208 of NZ_JBITLL010000006.1, forward strand.
ACATGCTGTCTCCTCTCGAAACGGGTCGAAACTGACGCTAGATCGGCCGGAGATCGGCCTCATAGATCCCCGGTGGGCACAGTCGTGTGGTCAGGGGCCGTAGACGAACTCGGGGTCGACCTGCTCGGTGAGGTCGCGGCCGGTCTTCGCGTTGCCCCACGCGCGGGCGTTGCGCAGGTGGAACTCGACGGTCTGGCGGCCGAAGCGCGCCCAGTCCTTCTCCTGCTCGTCGAGGGCCTTGCGCAGCATGGTGAGGGCGTCGGCGTTGGCCGGCTCCAGGTCGTCGAGGGCGAACGGGCGGCCCTGCTCCAGGGCCCGGACGGCGGCGGAGTGCTCCATCCAGGTGAGCAGGTCGTCGCCGGCGTGCTCACGCAGGAAGTCGACGTCGGACGGGCCGTGCACCTTGTTGCCGACCACGGCGAGCGCGACGTCGTACTGGGCGGCGTAGTCGCGGTACTGCCGGTAGACGCTCAGGCCCTGCCGGGTCGGCTCGGCGACGAGGAACGTCATGTCGAAGCGGGTGAACAGGCCGGAGGCGAACGAGTCGGCCCCGGCGGTCATGTCGACCACCACGTATTCGTCGGGCCCGTCGATCAGATGGTTGAGCAGCAGCTCGACCGCGCCGACCTTGGAGTGGTAGCAGGCCACGCCGAGGTCGTCGTCGCTGAAGGGGCCGGTGGCCAGCAGGCGCAGGCCGTCAGGGGTGGACATGCCGAGCGGGTCGGCGGCCAGGTCGTCGAAGCTCAGCAGCGTGGAGCCGCGCCCCGGCGGGGTCGTCTTGACCATGGCCTCGGCCGACGGGATGCACGGGTTGGTGCCGCGCAGCCGGTCCTTGATCTCGGTGAGGTGGGCGCCGAGAGGCTCGGGCTGCCGGTCGAGGCCGAGCACGAGGGCCAGATGCTGGTTGATGTCGGCGTCGATGGCGACCACGGGCGCGCCCTGGCTGGCCACGTGTCTCGCGAACAGGGCCGACATCGTCGTCTTGCCGCTGCCGCCCTTACCGACGAACGCCACTCTCACTGCGTCCTCCAGGGTGAGGATGAAAATCGTTTCCGTTGAGAACGGTCACCATCATGCCACACTCCGTGCACGGGAGAACGCCGAATCGGCCCGAGACGGCAGGACGGGCTCAGCGGCAGGTCGCGTCGAGGCTGACCGGGGCGTCGTGGCCGGCCGACGGCCCACGCGGTCCGGCCAGGGCCCGGCGCGGCCGATCCTGTTCCCGCAGGGCCTCGCGGACCGTGCGGCGGATGAAGTGCCAGTCCGGGCTCGCGGTGTTGACCAGCGGCGGGACGAAGTTGAGGCTGCGGATCCGCGCGTCCTTGACCCGCTGCGACAGGTCGATGGCGGCCGGCAGGAGGTCCTGCGGCAGGTCGGTGGAGATGGCCCTTTTCGTGGCCGCGGCCAGGCGCTCGAAGCTGTTGAGCACCGTGATCGGGTCGGCCTGCTTGGCGACCGCGTTGAGCAGGCACTTCTGACGTCCCATGCGGACGTAGTCGTCGCTGTCGGTGCGGGAGCGGCCGTACCAGAGGGCCTCCTGGCCCGACAGCTTGCGGGTGCCGGCCGGGAGCACGCCCTCGCGGTACTTGCCGTAGACGATGGGCTCCTTGATGGAGACCCGGACGCCGCCCATGGCGTCGACGATCTCGGCGAAGCCCTTCATGTCCACCATGGCGTGGAAGTGCACGGGGATGCCGAGGATGCCGCCGATGGTCTCCTTGATAAGCTCCGCGCCGCGCCTGCCCTTCGGCACGCCCGGCACCACCTCGGGGTGGTCCTCGCCGTACTGGTAGATCTCGTTGAGCAGGCCGGGGGTGTCGGCGCCGGTGCCGGTGAAGCCCCAGGGGAAGCGGTCCCTGGCCGGGCCCTTGGGCAGCGGTACGCGCTCCAGGTTGCGCGGCAGGCCGAACAGCACGGTCGCGCCGCTGTCGACGGCCACACTGGCCACGGTCATGCTGTCGGTACGCACCCCGGGCCGGCCGGGCGCCGAGTCGCCGCCGAGGAGCAGGAAGTTCACCCGCTCGGCGCCGTTCCAGGGGTCGTGGGCCAGGACGGGCGCGGTGCTGTCGCCGGGGGAGAACAGCGTGTTGACGACGTCGCGCGAGACGTAGGCCAGGCGGGTGGCGTACGCGGTGGGCGCCAGGACGAGCGCGCAGAGGGCGATGGTGAGCGTGGTGGTCAGCGCGCGGCCGACGAGGTCGGAGCGCGGGGGACGGACGAGGAGGAAGGACCAGACGATCACCGTGATCCAGGCCAGCGCGATCACCACCAGGGCGACGGTGAGCACGGTCATCCAGCGCGGCTGGACGGCCAGCGACAGCAGGTTGACGCTGAACGCCGTGAACATGGTCAGGACGCCCGCCAGCATCAGGACGTACGCCGCCATGAGCGCCACGCCGCTCTTGCGGCGTTCCGCGGCGATGTGCGCGACCCCCCACAACACCGTCGAGGCGACGGTCAGCACGATGCTCGCGCCCAGGCCGAAATCTCGCTCTTTCTCCGTCATGCCGGCCGAACCCCCGTTGTGTGCCGATCCCAGAGACCTTAGTAATGGGATGTGCGTGAGAGCCGGTACGAACGGGAAGGGGTCTGTCAATTCCCCGTCAAAACCACCTTGGACTCCAACGCGACCATGCGTGAACGACACGGCAGTTACGGGTTCGACGCCCCCTGGGCCCTGGCCGGGCTGCTCGCCGGAGCGGTCCTGCTGCTGGCGCTCGCGGCGGTCTCGTTCGTCCTCGACGTGCCGGCGCCGGGTGTCGTCTTCCTGTTCGGGGCCCTGTACACGCTGGCCAGCGCGGCGAGCCAGCTCTACACGACGCGGCGCGGCAAGTTCGCCGTCTGGGACGAGGAGCTGCGGCGGCTGCGCGGTGACGAGCGGCTGCTCGACCTGGGGTGCGGGCGGGGCGCCGTGCTGCTGCTCGCCGCTCGGCGGCTGGAGAGCGGCCGGGCCACCGGCGTCGGCCTGAAGCGGCAGCGCGTCGTGCGGGCGAACGCCGAGGCCGAAGGGGTCGCCGACCGGGTGGCGCCGGTCACGGCCGACCCGCGTGACCTGCCGTTCGAGGACGACGTGTTCGACGTGGTGGTCTCCGGGCGCACGCCGTCCGGTGGGGAGCGGGCCGTGGCGGAGGCGTACCGGGTGCTGCGGCCGGGCGGGGTGCTGCTGATCGCCGGCGACGTGCGGCACATCGCCGCGTACGAGGGTGCCCTGCGCCGGCTCGGCGCGCGTGACGTACGGCGGCGTGACCTGGGGTGGCGCTACTGGCATGGCGGGCCCTGGGCGCGGACGGAACTGGCGGAGGCCGTGAAACCCAGCGGATAGGCCACGTTTGCCAGTCGTCTTCCGGGTATCCGGAGGTGCGTATGAGCGACGTGGAGACCGGCACCATCACCACGAAGGTGCCCGCACGGCTGGACCGGCTGCCGTGGTCCCGCTGGCACTGGATGATCGTCATCGGGCTGGGCACCGTCTGGATCCTCGACGGGCTCGAGGTCACCATCGTCGGCAACCTGTCCGCCCAGCTGGCCAAGCCCGGCAGCGGCCTGGACATCACGCAGGCACAGGTCGCGGGCGTGGCCGCCGCGCTCTACGTCGCCGGCGCCTGCTCCGGGGCGCTGTTCTTCGGCTGGCTGACCGACCGGTACGGCAGGAAGAAGCTGTTCATCATCACGTTGGTCGTCTACCTGGTGGCCACGCTGATGACGGCGTTCTCGTTCAGCGCGTGGTGGTTCTTCCTGTTCCGGTTCATGACCGGCTTCGGCATCGGCGGCGAGTACGCGGCCATCAACTCGGCCATCGACGAGCTCATCCCGAGCCGGCACCGGGGCCGCATCGACATCATCATCAACGGCAGCTACTGGCTCGGCGCGGCCGGCGGGGCGCTGCTGACCGTGCCGCTGCTCAACGACCTGCCGCTCAACATCGGCTGGCGGGTCGCGTTCGGTCTGGGCGTGGTGCTGGGCCTGGCCATCCTGCTCGTCCGCCGGCACGTGCCGGAGAGCCCGCGCTGGTTGTTCATCCACGGTCGGGAAGGCGACGCCGAGCAGATCGTCGAGGGCGTCGAGCGCGAGATCGGCACCGAGAGACTGCGGGAGCCCGAGTACGAGATCACCGTGCACCAGCGCAAGTCGATCGGGTTCGTCCGCATCGCGCACACGATGGTAGCCCTTTACCCCAAGCGCACGGTGCTCGGTCTGTCGCTCTTCATCGGGCAGGCGTTCCTCTACAACGCGATCACCTTCGGGTACGCGCAGATCCTGTCCACGTTCTTCCAGATCGACACGTACACCGGTTACTACTTCGCGGTCATCGCGGTGGGCAACTTCCTCGGCCCGCTGTTGCTCGGCCATCTCTTCGACACCATCGGCCGGATCCCGATGATCTCGTTCTGCTACATCGGGTCGGGGGTGCTCCTGCTGGGCACCGCGTGGCTGTTCAACCAGGGCGTGCTCACCGCGGTGACGCTGACCGCGTGCTGGTCGGCGGTGCTGTTCGTGGCCTCGGCGGGGGCGAGCTCGGCGTACCTGACGGTCAGTGAGATCTTCCCCATGGAGACCAGGGCGATGGCCATCGCGTTCTTCTTCGCCATCGGGACGGCGGCCGGCGGCATCGCGGGCCCGCTGGTGTTCTCCACGCTGGTGGAGAGCGGGGTGCCGGGGGACACGGCGCTCGCGTTCGCCATCGGCGGCGTGGTGATGATCGCGGCGGGGCTGGTCGAGGTGTTCCTCGGGGTCAAGGCCGAACGCAGGAGCCTGGAGTCGATCGCGGCCCCGCTCACGACCGCCGAACGCTGACGCCCGCCTTCGCCGGGACGAGCCGGGCTCGCATTTTTGACACCAGTGTCAAAGTATGGAAAATTGGCCTGCCGCGACAGGGGTGTCAAACATGATGTCCCCGCGTGGCCTTTCCCGCCGGGGGACGGGGAAGGCTCGTACCTGATGTCTTTGTGTGGAGAAAGTCGTGATGAAAGCAGCACGTCACCGCAGCCGCGGCGCGGTGGTCGCCTTGTCCGTGACAGCGGTTCTGGCGATCGGAGGGGGTGTCGCGGTCGCGCAGGCGCCGGTCCAGGACCACGGGCGGCCGGCCGCGGTGATCAACCTGGACGACGCCAAGGCCCGGCTCCAGAAGCACTTCGGCGACCATGTGGACGCCGACGGTGTGCACCAGGCGTCACTGGACAGCCCGTGGGGACGGGCGGTGGAGCGTGTTGACGACCAGGCCCTTGACCACCTCAAGGGACAGCTGAAGCGGAAGCCCGACAAGCCCGCGCTGGTGCTCGACATCGACGACACCATGTTGTCCACCTACAGCTACGGCGCCTCCCACGACTTCGCCTACCACGACGCGAAGCAGAGCCTGCAGTGGGCGCTCGACGAGAGACTCCCCGTCATCCAGCCGACGCTGGAGCTGGCCACGTGGGCGCACGACCACGGCATCTCGATCTTCACTGTCACCGGCCGGCCCGAGCAGACCAGGGCCGCCACGCTGGACAACCTGCGCAAGGCCGGCTACCCGGAGCCGAACGGCGCCTTCTTCCAGCCCGCGGCCGGCTCCGCCCCCGACTACCTGTACTGCGCCTCGTCCACCTGTACCACGACCGAGTACAAGTCGGGCACCCGCGCCCACATCGAGGCCCAGGGGTACGACATCCTCGCCAGCGTGGGCGACCAGTACAGCGACCTGAAGGGCGGCCACGCCAAGGCCGTCTTCAAACTGGACAACCCCCAGTACGTGATCCCGTAACCCTCAACCCGCCCAGACCGCGAGCAGGTCGTCCGGCCTCCAGGCCCGATCCAGCGGGAGACCGGGAGCCGCGCCGACCCGAGAGACGGCGACGCGAGGGGTGTCGTCACCCGCGCCGGGAACGACGGCGGCGGCGTGGGTGAGCTCGTCGTAGTCGTGGCGGTCGAACGGCCGGTTGTCGAGCCACTTGATGGATCCGACCAAGTGGACGCGCCACACGACAGGGCCCTTGTCCGCCCCGACGAGGTCGATCTCGGGATTGTTCTGACGGTTCCACCAGCCGCCGACCTCTTCCGTCGCGGCTTGTGCAGGAGTTCTGTGACCGCTCCGGGCTCGCGTACCTCGTCTTCCAGGCCTAGCGCGGCCGGGACAGCGAGATCATCTCGAGTCCGCCCGACCGCCTCCGGCGCCTCCCTGGAGCGGCCGTCGTGGTGCCCGGCGAAGAGGTGGTCGTGGCGGTGACGGCCGGGCGACTGCGACACGGATCCGGCCGGCGGCACCGCCGTCCTGGACGCCGTACTAGGATCTGTGCAGCGTCGCGTGCCGGTGACGGGCTGCGTCAGGCATGGAGGCGTGCGACCAGGAAGGCGGTCACGATGACCCTTTCCCCGGCCCCCACCCGTGAGTGAGGGCGACAAGAACAGGCTGATCGCCTGGGACCACGAGCTGACGGCCGCCCACCAGCGGCTCCGCGAAGCGCTGCGACTGGCGCGAGACTCCCTCGACGGCGGCGAAGGCGCTTTCCCGCGTGACCTGCTGCTCTACTGTCACGGCTTCTGCGCCGCCCTCGGCGGGCACCACGTGAGCGAGGACACCGGGCTGTTCCCGGAGCTGTCCGCGCGCCATCCCGGCCTGCGGCCCGTCATCGCGAAGCTGGAGCAGGACCACGGCATGATCGCGTGGTTGCTCCAGCAGTTCAAGCAGGCGCTCGACGCGGCCGCGCCCGCGAACGAGCTGCTTTCCCACCTGGAGGGACTCTCCGCGATCATGGAGTCGCACTTCCGGTACGAAGAGCGCCGGATCCTCGGCGCCCTGGCGACGCTGGACCTCGACGCGGAGCCGAGCTCCCTGCTCGGCCCTCTCTGACCTCGGGAACGAGCAGACCCGGTCCGCGACGGCGCGGCCCTCCACGAGGCGGTGCACGACGCCTGATCCGGGGCCTCCGATGGCGGTGGTGACCCCGGCCGGCGGCACCGCCCACCTGGAGGTCGTGCTCGGCCGGGGAGGCCGCGGTCAGTCGATGACCGCGGTGGCCTCGACCTCGACCAGGAGGTCGGGCTCGCCCAGGGCGGCGACGCCCAGCAGCGTGATCGGTTTGACCGGGTCGACCCCCAGCTTCGCGGCCGCCCGGGCGACCCCCTCGCCCAGCAGGGGGAACTTCTCGGGCGACCAGTCGACCACGTAGACGGTCAGCTTCGCCACGTCGTCGAAGGAAGCGCCGATCTCGGCCAGCGCAGTGCCGATGTTGAGGTAGCACTGCTCGACCTGGGCGGCGAGATCCCCCTCGCCGACCCTGCCCCCATCGGCGTCACGGGCCACCTGACCGGCGAGGAAGACCAGCTTGGACCCGGTGGCGATGGACATCTGCCGGTACACCTCGGGCTTCGGGAGTCCTTGGGGGTTGACCAGTGTGACGGGCATCGTGGCTCCTTCGCGGTCAGCGGTTCCACCAAACCATAACATTGCTATGTATTGTGGGGCCATGGCGAGGACGAAGGATCCTGCGGTCGGCTCGCTGCTCATCGAGCGGGCCGCGCACATGCTCCGCACCCGCGAGCCCGTCACGCTCCGCTCGCTGGTGGCGGGGACCGGCGTGTCCACGATGGCCGTCTACACCTACTTCGGCGGCATGGACGGCCTGTGGAAAGCGCTACGGCAGGAGGGGTTCACCCGTCTGGCGGGCCGGCTCGCGGCGGTGGCGGCGACCGACGATCCGGTGCGCGACCTGGCCGCCCTGGGCGCGGCCTACCTGTCCAACGCCCTGGACAGCCCCGACCTCTACCGGGTCATGTTCGACACGACCTTCGAGCTGCAGGACGCCGCGGCCGCCGACGAAACCCTGCACCGTCTGGTCGGCACCGTCGAACGCGCCAAGAGCACCGGCCGCTTCCGCGACGACGTCGACCCGCTGGAGCTGGCGACCCAGAGCTGGACCATCGGTCACGGCCTGGCCTCTCTCGTCGCCACCGGCCCGCTGCCCCGCCGGACGCTGGCCCACGGCGTGCCTCTGCTGACGGCGTTGTTCATCAGCGCCGGAGACAGTCCCGATGCCTGCCGCCGATCGGTCGAGGACGGCTGGCGCGGGCACTGGGGGGACGCCTAGCGCTGGGTGGCGGCGATCAGGCGCATCAGCGACTGGTGGAGGTGTTCCAGCTCTTCGATGTCCATGCCGAGGCGGGCGACGATGGCCGGGGGGATCTTCTCCGCCTCTGCCCTGAGCCGGCGGCCGGCTGGGGTGAGGGTCACGGCCAGGGCACGCTCGTCCTGGTGGTTGCGCTCGCGGTGGACGTAGCCGAGGGCCTGGAGCCGCTTGAGCAGCGGGGAGAGTGTGCCGGGGTCGAGCTGGAGCAGCTCTCCCAGCTCCTTGACCGACAGCGGCTCGCGCTCCCAGAGCGCCAGCATGACCAGGTACTGCGGATGGGTCAGCCCCATGGGCTGCAGCAGCGGCCGATACAGGCCGATCACGCTGCGCGAGGCGATGCTGAGCGCGAAGCACACCTGCCGGTCCAGCTTCAACAGATCTGTCGCCTCTGTCACAGGCTCCATGTGCCCCTGCCTCCGATGGCCTCTGCTAGATTACTTTGTGTACCAACTAATAGCGTGCAAACAAATGCTACTCCCATGGAGCCCGGGAGGGACCACCCATGTTTCACCGCAAGCCGCTGGAGGAGCGCATCGCCGAGCGCCAGGCCAAGCTGCCTCTCCTGAAGGAGGGCAAGCACTTCGAGCACGGCCCGGCCAAGTTCGTCTTCGTCGCGCTGCTCACCGCGGTGGCGGCCATGCACCTCGTCGGGCTGGCCGTCGTCATGCACTTCACCTGAGGGACAGGCGGGGCACGGCGGCGCGGAAGGCGGCGACCGCCGCGCCGATCGCGGGGTGCTCGCCGTTCCCCCTTCTGAACGCCACCAGGGTGCGGCGGCCCAGCGGCAGGCGCGTCAGCGTCACGCCGGGCGGCGGGGCGGTGGCGGCCAGGCGCGGGACGATCGCGACCCCCTGACCGGCCGCGGCGAAGGCGAGCACCGTGTCGAAGTCGTCGACGTGGTGGCGTACGTCGGGCTCGAAGCCGGCCGCCTGGCAGGCCCTGATCGCCATGGTGTGGCAGAGCGTGCCCGGCTTGTTGGTGATCCAGGCGTCGTCGCGGGCGGCGGCGATCGAGGGGCGGTCGGTCAGGTACATCGCTTCGCCAAACAGCGGCTCGGCCTCGATGGAGGCGTCGGTGACCGGCGGGACGAAGTCGTACTCGTGCACGAGGGCCACGTCGAGCTCCCCGGCCCGCAGCGCCGCCGAGACGTCGGCCGGATCGATCTCGGAGACCATGGGCACGAGCCCCGGGTGGGCGCCGGTCAGCTCGGCCAGCGCGGGCGGCAGCAGCACGCGGGCGGCCGTGGGGAACGCGCCGATCCTGATCGGCCCCGACGGCCCGCCGCGGGCGGCGGCGAGCGCCGCGGAGGCGCGTTCGAGCTGTTCGAGCACGGCGTGCGCGTGCTCCACCAGCAGGTGGCCGGCCGGGGTGAGCGTCACCGTGCGGCCCGTGCGCTCCAGCAGCCGCACACCGGCCTCCCGCTCCAGGGCGCTGAGCTGCTGGGAGACCGCCGAGGGCGTGAACGTCACCGCCTCCGCGACGGCGGCGATCGTGCCGCGCCGGGCGAGTTCGCGGAGCAGGTGGAGCTTGCGCGGGTCGAGCATAAGTCGAGCTTAAGCTGGAACGAAGAAATCAGCGCTGGACCTAACGGGTTCTGGGGCGGCACGCTCGGAGCATGCTGAGAGGAATCCACGTACCGCTGGTCACCCCGTTCGACGCGTCCGGCGAGGTCGCGCTGGACGCGGTCGAGAAGCTCGCCCACCGGGCGCTCGACGAGGGCGCGGCCGGGCTGGTCGCCCTGGGCACCACCGGCGAGGTGGCCGCGCTCGACCCCGCCGAGCGCGCGCGGGTGATCGAGGTGTGCGCGCGGGTCTGCGCCGAGCGGCAGGCGCTGCTCACGGTGGGCGTGACCGGCAACGACACGCGCTCCACGGCCCGCGCGCTGCGCGAACTGCCCGAGGGGGTCGGCACGGCGCTCGTGACGGTCCCGTACTTCCTGCGGCCGGGCGAGCGCGGGGTCGTCGCGCATTTCGAGGCGCTGGCCGAGGAGTCGCCGGTGCCGCTGGTGGTCTACCACATCCCCTACCGCACCGGGCAGGCCGTCGGCGCCGCCACCCTGCGCGAGATCGGCGCCCACCCGATGGTGGCGGGCGTCAAGTACGCCGCGGGCGGCATCGACCAGGACGCGGTGGACCTGCTCGCCGACCTGCTGGAGGGCTTCGACGTGCTGGGCGGCGACGACGTCTTCGTCTCGCCGCTGCTCGCGCTCGGCGCCTCCGGCGGCATCCTCGCCTCCGCGCACTTCGCCACCAGGTCCTTCGCCGAGCTCGTGGACGCCTGGCAGGCGGGCGACGCGGCCGGTGCCAGAGCGCTCGGGCACCGGCTGGCCCGGCTGTCCGCCGCCCTGTTCACCGCACCGAACCCGACCGTCATCAAGGGCGTCCTGCACGCCGAGGGCCTCATCCCGACGCCGGACGTACGGCTCCCGCTGGTCCCCGCCGACCCCGAGACCGTCGCCGCGGCCCACGCGGTGGTGCGCCAGGAACACTGATGTTTTACGTGAAACCTCGCCGCAGTTGACCTCAACCGCGCTTGAGGTAGCACGCTCGGACCCATGACCGAACTGATGAGAGCGGCGGCGTTCGCCGAACCCGGTGGACCGGAAGCGCTGAAAGTGATGGAGCTGCCCGCTCCCCAGGCGGGGCCCGGACAGGTCCGCGTCCGGGTGCGGGCGGCAGGCGTGCAGCCGTTCGACGCGGCCGTACGGGCGGGGTGGCTGCCTCCGTACCTGCCGGACCTGCCTTACCCGCGCGTCCCGGGCAACGAGTTCGCGGGCGTGGTGGACCAGGTGGGGCCCGGAGTGACCGGGGTCGCGGCGGGCGACGAGGTGCTCGGGTTCTCGCGGTTGTTCGCCTACGCCGAGTGCGTCGTGGCGCCCGCGACCGACGTGGCGCCCAAGCCGGCCGGGGTGCCGTGGGAGGTGGCCGGCGGGCTGACCGCCGCCGTGCAGACGGCGGAGCTGGCGATCGACGGGATCGGCCTGGCCGACGGCGAGACGCTGCTCGTGCACGGCGCGGCCGGCGCGGTGGGCACGGCGGCCGTGCAGATCGCGCGGCGGCGCGGGGCCACCGTGATCGGCACCGCCCGCGAGGCCAACCACGACCACCTGCGCTCCCTGGGCGCCGTACCGGTGGTGTACGGGGAGGGGCTGGCCGACCGGGTGCGCGCGCTGGCCCCCGGCGGCGTCGACGCGGCCCTGGACGGCGCCGGCGGCCACGCGCTGGAGGTCTCGCTGGAGCTGGTCGCCGACCGCCGCCGCGTCGTCACGCTGGTCGAGCACGGCAAGGCGGGCCGGCTGGGCGTCCGGGTCGTCCAGGGCGAGCGGACCGCGGAACGCCTCGGCCGCTACGCCGCCCTGTACGCCGAGGGCGCCTTCGCGTTCCCGGTGCGCCGGGCGTACCCGCTGGAGGACGCCGCGGGCGCGCACCGGGAGATCGAGACCGGCCACGGCCGCGGCAAGGTCGTGCTCACCATCTGACGCGCGTCGCCGGCGGCCTCCTGATCATTCTGACGCGACGCCGCCCCGCGGTCGTCGCGCATCACCGGCGGCTTCTGATCACCATCTGGCCCACAGGGCCTCGGCGACGGCGAGCTGGACCTCGGGCAGCTCGCTCGCGCCGCCCTGGACGTCCCACAGGCAGTTCTGCAGCGCCCGGCCGAGCGTCCAGCCGGCCGTGCGCCGCCGGTCCAGGCCGAGCGCGTCCACCATGAGGTCGAAGCGGCGCAGCACCGCGCGCGGCACGTCGCCGGTCGCGACCGCCTCGTCCCACCGGTTGTGCAGCGCGGGCATCAGGTCGAACCCGGGGTCGCCGGCCAGCGGCTTGGGGTCGATGGCCAGCCACGGCTCCCGGTCGGCGGACAACACGTTCTCGTAGTGCAGGTCCCAGTGGAGCAGCCGGTCACCGGGCTCGTGGACCAGCTCGGCGACCGCCCCGGCGCACCGCCGCAGCCACTGGCGGTCGCTCTCGCGGCGCAGCCGGGCGAGGGCGCCGTCCACGTCGTCGAGCATGCCCCGCGCGATGTCGCCCAGCCGGCGCATCCCCTCGGGCGCGGGATGGGCGACCAGCCGGCGCAGCAGCCCGGTCAGGACCTCCAGCGCCTCCATGACGTCGGGCACGGAGCCGAGTGAGCGGTCGGCTTCGAGCCGTTCGAGCAGCAGGGTGCCGGTCTCGGGGTCGGCGTCGAGCAGCAGCACGCTGCCGTCGCCCGCCCACGTGCGCAGCCCCGGGGCCTCGGTGACGTTCTCGTCGTTGACCGGCTGGAGTTTGAGCGCGGCGCGGACGCCGTCGGCACTGACGACGGGCAGCACGAGCGAGACCACGCCGTGCCGCGGCTCGCCGTCCAGCCGCAGCTCCCACTCCTCCAGGTAGCGTTCCGCCAGCGCGGGCAGCCCGGCGGACCAGGCTCGCCCGGCCTCGCCGTCCCACTTGACGTGGGACGCGGTCAGCGCCTCGGGAACCTGGATCCGCATCTAGAAATGCCAGGGGTACGGTGACCAGTCGGGCTCGCGCTTCTCCAGGAACGCGTTGCGCCCCTCGGCCGCCTCGTCCGTCATGTACGCCAGCCGCGTCGCCTCGCCCGCGAACACCTGCTGGCCCACCAGCCCGTCGTCGATCGCGTTGAAGGCGAACTTGAGCATGCGCTGCGCCGTCGGCGACTTGCCGTTGACCTTGCGCGCCCACTCCAGGGCGGTCGCCTCCAGCTCGGCGTGCGGCACCACGGCGTTGACCATGCCCATGCGGTGGGCGTCGGCGGCGCTGTAGGTCTCGCCGAGGAAGAAGATCTCGCGGGCGAACTTCTGCCCGACCTGCCGGGCGAGGTAGGCCGAGCCGAAGCCGCCGTCGAAGCTGGCCACGTCGGCGTCGGTCTGCTTGAAGCGGGCGTGCTCGGCGCTGGCCAGGGTGAGGTCGGCCACGACGTGCAGGCTGTGGCCGCCGCCCGCCGCCCAGCCGGGCACCACGCAAATTACGATCTTGGGCATGAAGCGGATCAGCCGCTGCACCTCGAGGATGTGCAGGCGACCGGTGGCCGCCGAGCCGTCGGCGTACTGGTAGCCGTCCTTGCCCCTGATGCGCTGGTCGCCGCCGGAGCAGAAGGCCCATCCGCCGTCCTTGGGGGAGGGGCCGTTGCCGGTCAGCAGCACGCAGCCGACGTCGGTGGTCTGCCGGGCATGGTCGAGGGCACGGTAGAGCTCGTCGACCGTCTGCGGGCGGAAGGCGTTGCGCACCTCCGGGCGGTTGAAGGCGACGCGTACGGTGCCCTGGTCGACCGCCCGGTGGTAGGTGATGTCGGTGAAGTCGAATCCCTCGACGGCCTGCCACGCCTTGGGATCGAAGAGCTCGGAGACCATGGCCGAGAGCCTAACCGATCGGACTTTCCCCCCTTCCTCGCGGCGTGGCACCTCGGCGCCACCGGCCGGCCGGTCCGGTCGGCGACGAGGTGCCCGCGTACGCCGGTCTAGGTGACTTCGGCCCGCAGCTCCGCGAGCAGGGCCCCTTGGTCGGCGAGCATGTCGGTGAGGATGCGCCGGGCGGCGTTGAGCAGATCGGCCAGCTCGGGTGTGGCCAGGGTGTAGACCACGGTGCTGCCCTCACGGATGGCGCTCACGATGCCCGCCCTGCGCAGGACGGCGAGCTGCTGGGAGAGGCTCGAGGCCTCGATGTCGATCTGGGCCAGGAGATCCCTGACGGGAAGCGGCCCTTCCTGGAGTAGCTCCAACACTCGGATGCGAGCGGGGTGGCCGAGCGTTCGGAAGAAGTCGGCCTTGGCCTGATAGACCTCCACGTGCATATCGTCCAGACTAATCCAGCGCAGTTGCATAATTCTTCAAGTCGTAACCTTGTTGGGTAGCATGACAGCGGGGACTAGGGAGTAGCCATGGGTCGAGGAAGAGCCAAGGCGAAGCAGACGAAGGTCGCTCGCCAGCTGAAGTACGCCAACCACAACATCGACTACGACCGGCTCCGTGAGGAGCTGGGCGCCGACGGGCGACGCGAGGAGATCTACCCGCCCACGCCGTCCGAGCAAGACCCCGAACGCATGCGCTGACGCGGGTCCGTTTCGCGGGGCACGGGTTCGCCCGTACGGGCGGTCACCGTGCCCTGAAGCGCACCGCCCCGAAAGGTGCCGTCAGGCGGCGCACGTGTCGTGGGTGGCGTCGAAGCCCTTGATCGCTTCGGTGTCGTCGGCGCGCTGCGCCTTCAGGCCCTTCCAGTCGTCGCCGATCACCAGCAGGAGCCGGTTCGTCCGCGCGGCCGGGAGCTTCCTGGGTGTGTCCGCGAGGAGGTCGGCCGAGAGCGTGGGCACCCGGGTCTCGCCGTTGGGGCCGTAGAGGATCGCGGTCCTGGCCTGCGGCTTGCGGGCGGTGTCGCCCACCTTGGCGATGTGGTAGCCGCGCTGTTCCAGGAGCGCGGCCACCTCGGTGGCCAGGCCGGTGCGCCACGTGCCGTTGCGTACCTCGATGGTGATCTTGGAACGGCCGACCTTGGCCTGGCCGCCCTTGACGCCCTCGACGCTCTGGTCCTTGGCCACGATCTGGAACAACCGGTTGGCCTGCGGCTGCACCCACTCGACCCGCCCCGGCTGGGTGAGCGAGTAGTGCCACGGGGTCGTGATGAAGCGGATCTTCCCGGCGTCGATGCCCTTCAGGCTGCTCGCGAGGTCGAACATGGCCCCCGCGGTCAGGCCGCTGTCGGTCGTGACGGCCTTGGTGCCGGCGTTGAGCACCTCGTAGAGCCGGGCGGGGTTGGTGAGCGTGTCGCCGCTCAGGATCTTTTTGATCATCGAGGCGATGAACATCTGCTGGCGCTGGATGCGCCCGATGTCGGAGCCGTCGCCGAGGCTGTAGCGGGCGCGTACGTAGCCGAGGGCCTGCTCGCCGTCGAGCGTCTGGCGGCCGGCGGGCAGGTGGAGCAGCGCCTTCTTGTCGTCGACCGGCTCGGGCAGGCAGACCTCGACGCCGCCGACAGCGTTGACCATGCTCTTGAAACCGGTGAAGTCGACCTTCACGTAGTGGTCGATGTGGATGCGGGTGAGCGCCTCGATCGTCTTCCACGTGCAGCCGATGCCGCCGGAGTTGAACGACTCGTTGATCATGCCGAGGTGGGCCTGCTGCCCGGGGAAGCTCTTGGTGGCGCGGCAGGCGGGCAGCTGCACCAGCGAGTCGCGCGGGAAGCTGACCACCATCGCGTTGTCGCGCTCGGACGACACGTGGACCAGCATGATCGTGTCGGTGCGCTCGCCCGCGATGTCGTGGCCGTATTTCGCGTTTTTTCCGTCGCGTTGGTCGGAGCCGACGACCAGGACGTTCATCGCGGAGGTCGCGACCTTGGGCGGGCGGGTGGCGCCGAGGTCCTCCGCGCTGACGTCTTCGTGGGTGACGTTGCCGGTCAGCCGGGCGGTGACGCCTACCGCCACCCCGGCGACCAGCAGGACGATCGCCACCGTGACACCGACCGCCCAGCGCAGCCAGCGGCGCCGCCGCCGCCGGAGCGGCGCGCCGGGCTCGGAGGGCGGCGCGTCGACAAGCCCGCTGCTCACGTGACTCCCAAAGGGATGAGGCCCAGGGCCACCGCCCCGAGAGCCGTTGAACGGGGCTGAGTGTACTCAGTCCAGGTCAGCGCCGTGCGCTCAGTCCGGCAGGTCGACCCGCAGCGTCACCGTGCCCCGCATGTCGAGCCAGGCCCTGCCGGGTCCGCGGACGAGCCGCAGGACCACCTCCTCGCAGCCGGGGCAGCGGCCGACCAGGCCGGGGTCCGGGCCGTAGACGTGCAGGGAGCCGATGGGGCCGGTCAGGCCGCAGTTGGCGCAGCGGCCGGTGGCGGTGGTGACGTCCACGGCGAAGAGCTCGCCCAGCGGACCGGCCAGCGTGTTGCCGTCGAGGTGTTCTGCGGTCATGTCAGCCTCCGGTAGGGCCGAAACGCTCGGTTCTGATGCGCTCCGGCGCGTGTCCCAGCACGAGGAGCAGGTCGGCCGCCGCCTCCACGAATCCGGTCGGCCCGCACACGAAGCAGTCGGGCGCGTGCCCGGCCGGCCAGCCGCCCTCGGCCAGGTCGGCCAGCATGATGCGGCCCGCCGGGCGCGACGCGCCCTCGGGCACGGTCCGCGTGTAGAGGAAGGAGACGTCCAGCCCCGGGTCGGGGCGGCGCAGCTCGTCGGCGTAGTAGGCGCCGTCGGGGCCGCGCAGCGAGTACACCAGGCGGAACGGCGCCCGGCTGCCCGCCTGCCGGCGTGTCCTGATCATCGCCATCAGCGGCACGATGCCCGACCCGCCGGCCACCAGCAGCACCGGCCGCTCGTTCTCCGCCCGCCAGACGAACCAGCCGCCCACCGGGCCGCGGATCTCGACCTGGTCGCCGGCCTCCATGATCTCGGTGAGGTACGGCGACACCTCGCCGTCGGGCACGTCCTCCACGGTCAGCTCGACGTACTCGCCGTCGGCGGGACCGGCCAGCGAGTAGCTGCGCTGCGTGCTGTAGCCGTCCTCGGCCGTCAGCCGGACGTCGACGTGCTGGCCCGCGAGGTGTCCCGGCCAGCCGGGCACCCGGAGTCGCAGTGTGCGCGCGGTCGCGGTCTCGGGCGTGCTGCCCACGAGCTCGGCCGCCCGCCAGACCAGGCGGCGCACTAGTCGCCCTCGTAGCGCTGCTCGCGCCAGGGGTCGCCGTAGTTGTGGTAGCCCGCGGTCTCCCAGAAGCCGGGGTGGTCGTCGTCCAGCAGGCGGATGCCGCGCACCCACTTGGCCGACTTCCAGAAGTACAGGTGCGGCACGAGCAGCCGGGCCGGGCCGCCGTGCTGCGGCTGCAGCTCCTCGCCGCCGAAGCGGTGCACGATCCACGCCTTGCCGTCGAGCAGGTCCTCCAGCGGCAGGTTGGTGGTGTAGCCGCCGTAGGAGTGGACGAGCGCGTAGTCGGCGGCGGTGTCGACGTTCTCGAAGAGCGTGTCCAGGGAGACGCCTTCCCAGGAGGTGTCCAGCTTGGACCACTCGGTGACGCAGTGGATGTCGACCGTCGGCGTCTCCTGCGGCAGGGCCAGGAACTCCGGCCACGTCCAGCGGTGGGTCACGCCGGCCTCGGTGTCGATGGCAAGCTCCCACCGCTCGGGCGGGACGCGCGGGGTCGGCCCCGCCGACAACACCGGGAAGTCCTCGACCAGGTACTGGCCGGGCGGCAGCCGGTCGCCCTCGTCTCTGCGTCTGCCATGGAAACCGCGCGAAATGATGCTCACAAAGCCCCCCATGCCCCCATTTGGGCCGTTTCATCAGGAAGTATCCCTCAGAGCTGTGTGCGCGGGGTCACCAGGCCGGACTCGTACGCGAGGACCACGAGCTGGGCGCGGTCGCGGGCACCGAGCTTGGTCATCGCCCGGCTGACGTGGGTCTTGGCGGTGGTCGGGCTGATCACCATGTGGGCGGCGATCTCGTCGTTCGACATGCCGCGGGCCACCAGCGCGGCCACCTCCCGCTCGCGGTTGGTGAGCACCTCCAGCCCCTTCGGGTCGGGCTCGGGGCGGCGGGACACGAACTCGCCGATCAGCCGGCGGGTGATCGCGGGCGCCAGCAGGGCGTCGCCGCGGGCCGCCACCCTGACGCCCTGGAGCAGGTCGTCGGGCTCGGTGTCCTTGATCAGGAAGCCGCCCGCGCCCGCCCTGAGGGCGTCGAAGACGTACGCGTCGAGGCCGAAGTTCGTCAGGATCACCACGTGGACGCCGCTCAGCCGCTCGTCGGCGGCGATCCGCCGGGTGGCCTCGATGCCGTCCATCACCGGCATCTGGACGTCCACGAGGGCCACGTCCGGGCGGTGTTCGAGGGCGAGCGCGACGGCCTGCGCGCCGTCGGCGGCCTCGGCCACCACCTCGATGTCGTCCTCCGCGTCCAGCAGGGCGCGGAAGCCGGCGCGGATGAGCGCCTGGTCGTCGGCGAGCAGCACGCGGATCACGATCGGTCTCCCAGCGGCAGTTCGGCGCGTACGGTGAAGCCGCCCTCGGGGCGGGGGCCGGCCAGCAGCCGGCCGCCGAGCGCCGTGACGCGCTCGCGCATGCCGGTCAGGCCGACGCCGGGCACGGGGGGCTCGTCAGGGGTGGCCCGGCCGTCGTCCTCCACCTGCACGACCAGCTCGGCTCCGCCGTAGTCGATGCGCACCGACGCGGCGCCGCCGCCCGCGTGCCGGGTGACGTTGGTGAGCGCCTCCTGCACGATCCGGTACGCCGCCCGGTCCACCTCGGCGGGCAGCTCGCGCCGCTCGCCGCGGACCGTCACTGTGGCCGGCAGCCCCGCCGAACAGGCCCGCTTCACCAGGTCGTCCAGCCGGTCGAGTCCGCTCGCGGGATCAGCGCCCGGGTCTTCCGGATCGCGCAGCACCTCCAGGGTCGCGCGCAGCTCGCGCATGGCGTCGCCGCTGGCCTCCTGGATGGCGAGCAGCGCCGCGGGCACCTCGTCGCCGCGCTTGCGCGCCAGGTGCACGGCCACTCCCGCCTGCACCTTGATGACCGAGATGCTGTGGGTGAGCGAGTCGTGCAGCTCTCTGGCGATCCGCAGCCGTTCCTCGCCCGCCCGGCGGCGCGCGGCCTCCTCGCGGGTCCGCTCCGCCTCAAGGGCGCGCTGCTCGGCCTGCTCCAGGTACGCCTGCCGGTGCCGGCTCACCGTCCCCGCCACCCCGGCGGCCACGAACCAGCCGAGCAGCAGCGTCGTGTCCTGGAGGATCCCCAGCGGGTCGCGGTCCGGGGCGGCGGCCAGGTTGCCCGCCAGGCTCGCGCCCAGGAACACCGCCCCCGCCAGCGCCGCGGGCAGCCGCCGACCGCTCAGTACGACGGCGAACACCGACAGCAGCACCGGGAACGCCGCCGTCGGGCCCGGGTCGACGCGCAGCGCCAGGACGAGCATGCACGGCGTGGCGACCAGCAGCGACAGCAGGGGCGCCCGCCGCCAGGCCACGAGCGACGCCGCGCCGACGAGCACCGCCGCCAGGTCGAGGGCCTGCGCGCCGGGGACGGCCAGCACCGTGACCGTGAGCAGGACGGCGACCACGGCGGCGAGGGCGCCGTCCAGGGCCAGGGGGCGCCATCCAGGCAAAGAGGTCATTCTTGAACAGTAAAGCGTGTTCATCGCGAGGTCATCGGCATCGAGACGGAGGCCCGCACTACTCCCGGCGATGTACGTTCGCCGCTCGTGCGCCCCCGGCCGTAACCCGAGGTGTCTTCCCCGGCACGATTCCCGGCCGCGGCCCGGGGATCACGATGGCCGTCATGGAGACGATCCGAGCAGGAGGCCGGTGATGGCCGGTCGATTCCGTCACGTCACACCCGTACGGGCGCGGGACGCCACCGGGCGCACCGCCCGCGTCTACGCCCAGGTCGCCGACGACTTCGGCATGGCCCGCATGCCGGTCTTCCGCACGCTGTCGCCGGCGCCGGACGTGCTCGCGGCGACCTGGGCCGTGTTGCGCGAGTCGCTGCTGGCTGGGGATGCGCCCAGGAGCGCGAAGGAGGTCGTCGCGCTCGGGGTGTCGATGGCCAATCGGTGCCCGTTCTGCGTGGACGCGCACACGACGCTGCTGCACGCCACGGGCGACCACCGGCTCGCCGAGGTCGTCGCCGGGGGAGGCACGCCCGACGACCCGTTCCACGCCGCGCTGCTGGCCTGGGCGCGGGACGGCGGCCCGGCGCCGGACCCGGCGGCCGAGTACCTCGGGACGGCGCTCGCCTTCCACTTCGTCAACCGGATGGTGTCGGCCCTGCTCACCGAGGACCTGCTGCCTGCCGGGCTGCAGCGCTCGCGCCTGGTCAGGAGCGCGGGCGGCCGGGCGCTGGCCGGCGCCGTACGTCGTGAACTGCCCGCGGGCGCGAGCCTGCCGCTGGTCGAGGGGCTGCCCGCACGTTCCGAGCCCGCCTGGGCGGCCGGCACCCCGCTCGGGGCCGCGTACGCCGTGCTCCGGGCCGTGACGGAGGCGGGCGGGGAGTTGCTCTCCGCCGCCGCCCGCGCCGCCGTGCTCGACACGGTGTCCGGCTGGGACGGGACGCACCCGCCGATGAACGGCGCCTGGCTGAACGGGCCCCTGGCGCCGCTCGACGTGGAGGACCGCGCGGGCACCAGGCTCGCTCTGCTGGTCGCACTCGCCCCGTACCGCGTGACGGACGCCGACGTCGCCGCCTGGCGCGGCGCCCGCCCCGACGAGGACGTGGTGCGCCTGTTCGCCTTCGCGGCCATCACCGCCACCACGGCGCTGGAGCCCCGGCTCGCCGCGACGATGCCGTACGCCGGGAGGCGGTCGTGAGCGCGCGGCAGGCCACCCGGGCGGCGTGGGGCGTGCGGTGGCTGCAGGCGCTGCGGGCCGTGGTCGTGCTGCACGTCGCCGCGCTGCTGTTCCAGGCCGTCACGGCGGGGATGTTGCTGTCCTCGCCCGGCGGGCGGGCGCTGCACGAGACCTCGGGGCAGGCGCTGGTCGTCATCGGGCTCGTGCACCTCGTCGTCGCGCTCCTCGGGTGGCGGCCCGGTGGCGGCTCGGTGCGGTTCGCCGGGCCGGCGGCGGCGCTGCTGGTGGTCACGGTCGGGGCGATGGCCCTCGGCATGGCGGGCGTGACCACCCTGCACGTGCCGATGGGCGTGGCCCTGTTCGGCGGCGGCCTCCTGCAGCTCACCCGGGTGATGGCGGCGGCCCGCCGCCCGGCCGGGCGACCCTTCTGACGCTAGAGCGGGCGTGGGCGGTCGGAGGAGGGCCAGACGTAGTCGAGGTCGTCAGGGGCGTCACCGAAGAGGGGGCGGTAGTGGGCCGGGTTCTTGCGGAGCAGAGCGGAGCGGTGGCTGAGGTGGAGTTTCTCGTCGCCGAGCCACGGCGGCAGCTCGCCGGCCGCCGCCAGCTCGGCCTGGGTGCGTACGCGCGGCGTGCCGAGGTGTCCGGCCAGCTCGCCCGTCATCGTGGCGGCGCACGTGTCGGGGCGGCCCAGCGCGCACCAGCGGGCGCAGATCTCCAGCCCGTATCGTACGAGGGCCTCCTCGTAGCCGGTCCACATCTTCACGACCGGGTGGTGGCGCCAGCCGTAGCCGGGAACGGTGAGGGCGCGCAGGATCTGCAGGGCCTCGACCCGCTGCTTGCCCAACCGCAGCGGATCGAGCACCGCGGCCGTGGCCGCGAAATCCGGATAAGGCAGGAACGTTTGCATCAGTACCCCCGCTGACGTGCCCTTTTCCTGCGGATCGTATGGACCGGACGCCGACCGGCGCTCACAATCGGGCCATGGCAGAGGGATATGTCGGCGCGCGGACGCCGCGGCGGGAAGACGCCAGACTGCTGACCGGAAAAGGCAGGTACGTCGGCAACGTCCGGCTGCCCGGCACCGTCCACGCCCATGTCGTCCGCAGCCCCATCGCGCACGGCAGGCTGCTCCGCTGCGACGTCAAGGCGGTCCGGGCGGCCGACGGCGTGCTCGACGTCATCACCCGGGCCGACGCGCCCGATCTGCGCCTCCCCTGCGTGAACGTGCTCCCGGGCCAGCCCTTCACCTCCTACCCGGTGCTGGACGACGCCATCAGGTACGCGGGCCAGCCGCTCGCCGTCGTCGTCGCCCGCACGCCGGAGGCGGCCAGGGACGCCGCCGACCTGTTCGACCTGGAGCTGGAGGAGCTGCCCGCGGTCGTCGGGGTGGAGCGGGCGCTCCAGGACGGCGCGCCGCTGCTCTACCCGGAGGTGGGCGGCAACGTGCTCACCGACTTCACGATGGGCGACCACGACTGCGCGGAGGCCGTCGAAGGGGCCGAGCACGTCGTCGAGATGACGTTCCGGATGGGGCGGCTGTCGCCGTACCCGCTGGAGCCGCGCGGCGTGGTGGCGTCGTACACCGACGACGAGCTGACCGTGCACATCTCCTCCCAGGCGCCGCACCACGTGCGCGAGCACCTGGCGGACGCGTTCGGGCTGGCCCACGACCGGGTGCGTGTCGTCAGCCGCGACACCGGCGGCGGGTTCGGCGCCAAGGAACACCTCTACCCCGACGAGGCGCTCGTGTGCCTGGCCGCGATGCGCGCGCATGGTCACCCGGTGAGCTGGACGGAGTCGCCAAGTGACCGGTTGTTCGCCACACTGCCCGCCCGCGAGGCCGTGCACCGGGCGCGGCTGGCGCTCGACGGCGACGGGCGGTTCGTGGCCATGGACGTCGACGTGCTCGGCGACCTCGGCGGCCACGTGTCGAACGTCGGCGCCTCGACGTTCGCGGTCACGGCCACGCTGCTTCCGGGACCGTACCGGTTCGACCGGTTCGCCGTACGGGTGCGCGGGGTGGTCACCACCACCACGCCGGCCGGCTCCTACCGGGGATTCGGCCAGCCCGAGGCCACCCTGACCAGGGAGCGGCTGATCGACGAGGCGGCCCGCCGGCTGGGCCTCGACCGGGTCGAGCTGCGGCTGCGCAACATGGTGCGGCCGGAGGAGCTGCCGTACACGACCCGGGTCTTCCAGACGTACGACTCCGGCGACTACCCGAGCGCCCTGCGCACGCTGTGCGACCTCGTGCGGCCGGTCGGCGAGCCCGACGGGCGCAGGCGCGGCGTCGGGTACTCCTGCCACGTCGAGACCACCGGCATGGGCCCGTCGATGGATCTGAAGGCCATGGGCATGGAGGCCGGCGGCTATGAGACGGCGGTGCTGCGCATGGAGCAGGACGCGTCGGTGGTGGTGTCGTCCGGGGTGGTCTCCATCGGGCAGGGCATCGAGACGACGCTGGCCCAGCTCGCGGCCGAGCACGTGGGGGTGCCCATCGAGCGGGTGCGGGTGGTGCTGGGCGACACGGCGGCGACGCCGTACTCGTCGGTCGGGTCGGTGGCGAGCCGGTCGCTGGCGCTCGGCGGCGCGGCGCTCACCCGGGCCGCCGCCCGGCTGCGCGACAAGGTGCTCGCCATCGCCGCGCACCGGCTGGAGGCCGACCCCGCCGACCTGGAGCTCGGCGACGACGCCGTACGGGTCAAGGGCGACCCCAGGGCGTCGGTGGCGTTGCGGGAGCTGGCCACGTCGGCCTGGCGCGGCTGGGACCTGCCCGACGGTCTCACCCCGGGCCTGGAGGAACGGGTCAGCTACGACCCGTCGGCCTACACGTTCGCCTACGGCGCCCACGCGGCGGCCGTGGCCGTCGACCCGGAGACCGGGGCGGTCGAGATCGAGGGCTACTGGGTGGTCAACGACTCCGGCGTGCTGGTCAACCCGGCCGTCGTGGAGGGGCAGCTCCTCGGCGGCGTCGTCCAGGGCATCGGCATGGCGCTGACCGAGGAGATCGTCTACACCGACGACGGCCAGCCGATCACCGACTACCTGCCGCCGACCACGCGCGAGGTGCCGGACATTCAGGTCGTGATGACCGAGACGCCCTCGGCGGTGACGCCGGGCGGCATGAAGGGCGTCGGCGAGTCGGGCACGATCGGCCCGCCCGCCGCCATCGCGAACGCGGTCGCCGACGCCCTGCCGGAGATCGCGGAACGGATCACGTCCGTGCCGCTCACCCCGGCCGTCGTGTGGTCCCTGCTGGAGGTGTCGGCTCTCCCGGCCTGGGAACGTGGAGCCTGAACGCCGGATCCGGGGGGAACCATGGAATACCGGGAGATGCTCCATGCGATCGGCCGCATGACGGGGCTGGAGGCGGGGCGGGCGCGGGCGGCGGCCGAGGCCACGCTGACCGCGCTGGCCCGCTCGCTCGACGAGGAGGACCGGCGCGAGCTGATCGACGCGCTGCCGCCCGAGCTGACGAACGACTTCGCGCTGGACCGTCCGCGCAACGACGGCACCCAGGAGGGCTTCGTCCGCCAGGTCGCGCTGCTCGGCCGCCGTCCCCCGGAGCAGGCCCGCATCAGGGCGCAGGCGGTGCTCGCGGCGCTCGCCGAGCAGGATCCCGGGCTGGTCGCCCGGCTGCACATCCCCGAGCAGGTACGCGGTCTCTTCGAGCCGCCGGGCAGCGGCGGCGTCACCGGGCCCAAGGGTCACAGCGCCCCGCTGACGGACGACGAGATCGCCTCGGCGCTGGCCACGCTGCCGAGCTGGAGCGGCGACAGGAACGGGCTGCGGCGGGTCATCTCGCTGCCGCCGGAGAACCTGCGGGCCGTCAAGCGCGCCCTCGACCGGATCAAGGCCGACACCGGCCGCCAGCCCCTCTGCCAACAGACCCCCGACGGGCTGGTCCTCGTGGTCCGCACGGTGGCGATCGGCGCGGTGACGGAGCTCGACGTGCGGCTGGCCCGCCGGGTGGACGCCATGATCGAGGAGATAGGCGCCGGCATAGGCCGCCCTCGGGCGTGATCTCACCGCGCCGGACATGATGAGGGCCGCGGTGGATCCACCGCGGCCGTTGGGTTCCTTTCAGGGGTCAGTCCTGGTCGATGGGCTTGGGGCGAGAGGGCCGCATGCTCTCCGCGAGGCCCGCTTTGCGGCCCTGGCGTCGGTGTTGCTGCATGCGCTCGTCCTCGGTGCGGTCGGGCGCCGGGTCCACGGGTACGGACCGCAGCACCTCGGCGATCCCGGCGTACTCGCCGAGCGGCAGCGACCGCAGGGCGCGTTCGGCGTCCTCGGTGGCACCTCGGGCACGGGCGTGCGCCAGGATGCTCTCCTTGTCGGCCGGGAAATCCATGTCGTTCAGCGCCTCGGTGACGGGACGCGTGTCGTGCAGTCTCATCCTGTCCCCTTGCGGCTCACCCGGCCGTCGGCCGGGTGAGGTCTTCCAGGCTCATGCCGGCCTTGGACAGCGCCTGCTCCAGCGCCTTGCGTCCGGCGGGTACGGGCTCCTGCGTCCGCCGCCCGTTCCCGGACGGCCGGCGGTCGCTCGTGTTCTCGTCAGAACTCATGCCGGTGTCCGTACCCGTCCTTTTCTGGTCTTTTCGGGCGACCGGCAAAAGAAAGGTGATTTCTCGCCGAAGATTCGACCCGGAACGGCCTTTCGTGCGTACAGGTTTCGACAGCCGCATACGTCCACCCCTAGGCAGGTCCTCTTGTTGAGCGAAACGCGTGTTCGCTGCCAACCGGCACAGGAAAGAGACGCCATGACCAGGCTGCGATCAGCTCGGCTGAGCCGGATGCAGTACGTGTGGCCGTTAGGCGAGGACGCACGGACGGTCCGTCACGCACGTACGATCATTCGCGATGAATTGTCGGCACTCGGCCTTTCTCCGGACCTCGTCGACGACGCCGTGCTCATGGTGAGCGAATTGGTGACCAATGCCCTCATGTACGGCGAGGCTCCGTACGAGCTCGGGCTCCACGTCGACGCGCGGGAGGTCATGTGCGTGGTCGTGGACGGCAGCCCGCTGCTGCCCGAACCGGCCGAGCCCGACGCGACCGCCGAGCACGGGCGCGGGCTGAGCATCGTCGCCCGGCTCTCCGACGGCTTCCACGGCTGCCACCCGCAGCGCTACGTCACCCACCCCCACCTCGTCGGCAAGGCCACCTGGTTCGCGCTCCCACGCCAGGGATCGGCCGGGAACGTGGTGCCGATCCGATCCGGCGTCTGACTCGTCTAACGCCGGGTGAAGCTGGCGCGGTAGGCCGTGGGGGTGAGACCGACCCGGGCGACCATGTGCTTGCGCAGGGAGTCCGCGCTGCCCAGGCCGCTCTTGCCGGCCACCTGGTCCATGGACAGCCCGGTGGTCTCCAGCAGCTCCCTGGCCCGGTCGACGCGCCGGTGCAGCAGCCACTGGAGCGGGCTCTGCCCGGTCTCGGCGTGGAAACGCCTGGTCAGGGTCCGCACGCTCATCCTGGCGTGGCCGGCCAGGTCGGCCAGGGCCAGCGGGCGGTCGAGGCGCGCGAGCGCCCAGGCCCGGGTGTCGGCGAGTGAGAGGCCGCGCTCCGGAGGCAGCGGGGTCTCGATGAACTGCGCCTGGCCGCCCGGGCGTACGGGAGGCACGACCGCGAGCCGCGCGGCGGCGTTGGCGACCGCCGCGCCGTGGTCGACCCTGACCAGATGCAGGCACATGTCGATGGCCGCCGCCGCGCCCGCCGAGGTGAGGATGCCGCCGTCCTCGACGAAGAGCAGGCCGGGCTGGACGTCGATCGCCGGGAAACGGGTGGCGAGGTCGTCGGCCAGCGCCCAGTGGGTGGTGGCGCGCCGGCCGTCGAGCAGACCCGCCTGGGCCAGGACGAACGCGCCCGTGCACAGGGACGCGATGCGTGCGCCGCCGCCCGCGGCCGTCCTGAACGCGTCGAGGACCTCCGCGGGGGCCTGTTCGCCGCCGCTGCCGACGGCGATCACCGTGTCGGCGCCCTCCACCGCGTCCAGCCCGTCCGTCACCACGATGTCGGGGCCGCCGACGGTCGGCACCGGGCCGGGCCGCGCCGTACAGACCCGCACGTCGTAGCGGTCGACGCTGTTGAACACCATGAGCGGGATCGAGACGTCGAAGCTCAGCACGGGAGGCACGATCACGGCGGCGACGCGGTGCATGGCCAGATCCTCCGGATAGTCGGCATTCTGGCCACTATTGCACGAGATCGCGGCTCGGCACCGTGGTGTCATGACCTTTCACGTGATCGTGGGACGCGGGGCCACCGCGTCGAAGACCGCTCTGCTGCTGGCCGAGGACGGCGAGCGGGTACGGATGATCAGCCGCTCCGGCGGCGGGCCCGAGCACCCGCTCGTCGAGAGGGTCGCCGCCGACGCGACCGGCGCCGACCGGCTCACCGAGCTGACCGAGGGGGCTGACACGCTGTTCACCACCGCCGCGCCGCCGTACCACACCTGGCCGCAGCAGTTCCCGGTCCTGTCGGCGTCGCTGCTCACCGCCGTACGGCGGACCGGGGCCGCGTACGTCATGCTCGGCAACCTCTACGGCTACGGGCCGGTGGACGGGCCGATCACCCCCGACCTCCCGCTGGCCGCGACCGGGCCCAAGGGCCGGGCCAGGGCGCGGGTGTGGGAGGAGGCCGCCGCCTCGGGGGTGAAGGTGACGGAGGTGCGGGCCGCGCAGTTCTACGGCGCCGGCGCCTTCTCGGTGTTCACCCTCATGGTGTGGCGGCAGGTCCTCGAAGGCCGGCTCGCCCTGGTGCCGCAGGAGCTCGACGTGCCGCACGGCTACTCGTCGATCGGCGACACCGCACGCACGCTGGTCGCCGTGAGCCGCGACGAGCAGGCGTACGGGCGGGCCTGGCACGCGCCCGCCTCGACCCTGTCGGTAAGGGAGCTGGCCGGCCGGCTCGCCGAGCTCGCGGGCGCGCCGCGGCCGCGGCTGGAGCAGCTGACCGAACGCGACCTGACCCTCCTCGAACTCACCGACCCCTTCTGGGCCGAGCTCCACGAGGTGCTGACCAAGCCGGGCCACCCGTTCGCCGTCGACCACTCGGAGACCGAGAAGATCCTCGGCGTGGCCGCCACCCCGGTCGACGACGTGCTCCACGAAATGCTCCGACGGTAAGGCCCGCACCACCGGGAAGTGGGCGGCGGGCAGGCTGGGGGCGGCTTCGCGGGATCCGTAGCGTCAGGCGGCATGAGGACTTCCATGACGAAACGGCTGCTCGCCCTCGCCTGTGCCGGGCTGGCGCCGGTCACCGCGATCGCCCCGGCGGCGCTCGCCGCGACAGGCTCGGCCGAGTCGACAGTGATCCGCGACCGAGTCGTCTCCGCGACCCTGCTGGCCCGGATGTCGGCCGAGCAGGTCGCCGCCTCTCTCACCGGGACCGGGTTCCCGGTGCCCGACCGGCCGCAGGGCGCCGACCTGTACGCCGTCGTCTACCGCACCGTCGGCGTGACCGGCGGGCCCACCACGGCCAGCGGCGTGGTCGCGCTGCCCGCCCGCTCGCGGAAGGGCCTGTGGACGGTCGTTTACGGACACGGCACCCAGGCCACCAGAGCCGCCGCCGGTTCCGTCGCCGACGGGGACGGGCGGGCGGTGCCGTTGATGTTCGCCTCCGCCGGGTTCATCGGGATCGCGCCCGACTACCTCGGTCTCGGCACCGGGCCGGGCCATCACCCGTACATGGACGCGGCCACCGAGGCGTCGGCCTCCGCCGACCTGCTGCGGGCGGCCGGCGAGCTGGCCCGGCGGCAGGGACGGACGTCGAGCGGCGACGTGCTGGTCACCGGCTTCTCGCAGGGCGGCCACGCGGCCATGTCCCTGGGCAAGGAGTTACGAGCCGACCCCGCGCTGCGGACGGCGTTCCGGCTGCGGGCGGTGGCGCCGATCGCGGGGCCGTACCACGTGCGGCGGGCCCAGCTGCCCGCGACGCTCGGCGACCGTCTCGACCCGCACGGCTCCGCCTTCTACCTGGCGTACTGGACGGTCTCCATGAACCGCCTGCACCACTTCTACGACTCCCCGTCGGAGGTGTTCCGCGACCCGGGCGTGGAGCGGCTGTTCGACGGTCACCACAGCTTCGACGAGATCGCCGCCGCGCTGCCCGCCTCGCCGCGCGACCTGGTGACCGCCGCCTACCTGCGGCGCGTCGCGAAGCCCTCGGGCGCGATCCTCCGGGCGCTGGAGGCCAACGACCGGACCTGCGCGGGCTGGCGTCCCGGCGTGCCCGTACGGTTGTACGCCGCCGGCGGGGACCGGGACGTGGACTTCGGCAACTCCCGCCTGTGCCTGCGCGACCTGCGGGCCGGCGGCGTTGCGGCGTCCCTCACGGACGTCGGCGACGCCGACCACACGACCTCGGCACTCCGCTCGCTGCCCGAGATCCTCGACTGGTTCACGGACGTACGCCGCCGATAATCGAGGCGTGCCCTCCAGGCGATCTTTTCTCCGGCTCGGCGGCGTCACCTCAGCGGGGATGCTCGGGGCGCTGGCGCCCGCGCGGGCCGCGCACACTCCCGACGACAGCTTCGTCCTGCTGCGCCGCCGCTGGCGGGACGTGCTCGCGGGGCCGGGGCACGCGGGGGAGCCGTACCGGAGACTGCTGGCGGCCGTGGGCAGGGCGGCGGCGCGCCACCGCGACACGATGGCGCCGGGCCCGGCCTCGCTCTGGCCCGACCAGGCGTACCCCTCGTTCATGGCGACGCCGCGGCGGCTGCGGGCGATGGCGCACGCGTACGCGCTGGAGGGCACCGGCCTGACCGGCGACCCGGGGCTCGCGGCGGCCGTCGCGGAAGGAGTCGACCACTACCGGCGGCACGTGTACGCGGCCGGCGCCGACCCTGCCGGCAACTGGTGGCACTGGGAGATCGGCGTGCCGAAGGCGTTACTGGAGGCCGCCGTGCTGACGGGCCTGGACGGGCGGCGCGCGGCGGCGTTGCTGGAGGCGGTGGACCACTTCGCGCCGAAGAGCCGGCTCGGCCGCCACGACGGCACCAGCACCGCCGCCAACCGCGTCGACCGGTGTGTGGTGATGCTGCTGCGGGCCATGGCAGGAGACGACCACGGCCGGGCGGAGCTGGCCGCCTCGGCGCTGGTCCCCGTCTTCCGCACGGTGTCGGAGGGCGACGGGTTCTACCGCGACGGGTCGTTCATCCAGCACTCCTCCGTTCCCTACCAGGGCGCGTACGGGGTGACGCTGCTGTCAGGGCTGGCCACGCTGTACGCGGTGCTCCGCGGCTCCCCCTGGGAGATCGCCGACCGGGGCGTCTTCGCCATGGTCGAGCGGTCGTTCGCCCCTTTCGTCCGCGACGGCGCCTGCATGGACCTCGTACGCGGACGGGCGATCGCCAGGAGGCCGTTCGGCGACCACGAGAGCGGGCGGCAGATCGCCGCCGCGATCCTCCTGCTGGCCGAGAGCGCACCGGCCGCCCAGCGGACCCGCTGGCAGGCCATGGTCAAGGGCTGGGCGGCGCGTGACACCGTACGGCCCATGCTGGAGCACGCCGAGCCCGCCTTCCACGCCCGCCTGGCGACGATCATGGACGCCGCCGCCGTGCCCGCCGCGCCCGAGCCGGTCGGCCACCGGCTGCTGCCGATGAGCGCCAGGGCCGTGCACCGAAGGCCGGGCTGGTGCGCGGCGCTCAGCATGGCCTCCCATCGGATCGGCCACTACGAGCACGGCAACGGCGAGAACCTGCGCGGCTGGCACACCGGCTCGGGGATGCTCTACTGGTGGGCTGAGGGCCACGGCGACCACTACTCCGACGCCTTCTGGGCGACCGCCGACCCCTACCGGTTGCCCGGCACGACGGTCTCCACCCGGCGATTGCCCGACGGGGCGGGCGAGGCCTGGGGCGACACCCGTACGCCCTGGCGGTGGGTGGGCGGCGCGACGGACGGCACGTACGCCGCGGTCGGTCAGCACCTGAGCGGCCTCGACAGCACGATGGAGGCGTTCAAGTCGTGGTTCTTCCTCGACGACGCCGTCGTCTGCCTGGGCGCGGGCATCTCCGGCGCGGACGGCGCGGCCGTCGAGACCGTCGTGGACAACCGCAGGACCCGAGCCCCGCTCACCGTGGGGACGGGCTGGGCGCACCTCGACGGCCACGGCGGCTACCTCCTGCCCGGCGGACAGGAGCCGCGCACCCTGCGCGAGAGCAGGACCGGCGGCGGGGCGACCCGCGACTACGTGACGCTCTGGCTGGACCACGGCGTCGACCCGCGCTCGGCCGGCTACGTCTACGTGCTGCTGCCGGGTGCGAGCCGCGAGGAGACGCGTGCCCGGGCCGCCTCGGGGTGGCTGCGCGTCCTGGCGAACACCTCCCGCCTGCAGGCCGTCCACGTGCCGGGGCCGGGCGTCACGGCGGCCTGCTTCTGGAACGCCGGGACCGTGGGCGGCCTGACCGCTTCGGCCCCGTGCGCGGTGCTGGTCAGGGAGCGTCCTGACGGCACGGCGACGATCACCGTCGCGGATCCCCGGTGCGATCTCGGCGGGTTGTCCGTGACCTGGTCGAGGCCGGTGGCGGAGGTGCTGGACGGCGACGCGCGCCTGTCCGGGAACACGCTCGTGTTCGGGCGCCTGGCCGGCCTGGAGGGCGCTTCGGTGACGGTCACCGTACGGATGGCGCTCTAGCGAATAATGGGGTGAATCGTACGGAGGAGGGGCTGATGGGTGGCGACAGGCGGGCGTTGGTGCTGGGCGGCGGAGGAATCGCCGGGATCGCGTGGGAGACGGGGGTGCTGGCGGGTCTCGCGGACGCCGGCGTCGACGTGACGGCCGCCGACCGGATCATCGGCACGTCGGCGGGCTCCACCGTAGGCGCCCAGGTCACCAGCGGCCTGCCGCTGACGCGGCTGCTCGCCCGGCAGGCCGATCCCGCGCTCCAGACGCCCGAGCTCGCCCCCGGGGTGGCGACCGAGGAGCTGTGGGAGAAGCTCCAGCGGATCGCCGAGGGCTCGGGCGACGCCGCCGAGCAGCGGCGCGAGATCGGCGCGATGGCGCTGGCCGCCGCCACCGTCCCGCCGGAGCGGCGGCGCGAGGTGATCGCGGCGCGGCTGCCCGTGCACGAGTGGCCGCGGCGTGACCTGGTGGTCGTCGCGGCGAACGCCCTCACCGGCGAGCCCAGGCTGTTCACGGCCGAGTCCGGCGTGGAATTGGTGGACGCGGTGGCGGCCAGCTGCGCGGTGCCGGGCGTGTGGCCGTGCGTGACCATCGACGGGGTCCCGTACATGGACGGCGGCGTGCGCACGATGACCAACGCCGACCTCGCGGCCGGGTTCGACCGGGTGCTGGTGCTGGCGCCGATGGCCGAGCCGGGCGAGCCGGCGTGGGCGAAGCTGGACGGCGTGGTCGAGGTGATCACGGCCGACGACGCCTCGCTGGCCGCGTTCGGCTCCGACCCGCTCGACCCGGCGGTGCGCACGCCCAGCGCCGAGGCCGGCTACGCGCAGGGCCGCGAGGTCGCCGCCCGCGTCGCCGCGATGTGGCGGTAGCTATCCGGCCAGCACCTTCCGCAGCACGCCGGCGAACTCCTCCGCCCCGCCCATGAACCCGCCGTGGTCGCCGGGGAACTCCACCGGCTCCGTGCCGAGCAGCCCGGCCAGCGCCACCGACGTCCGGTGCGTCAGCAGCCGGCCGGACTCGGCGCCGATCCCCACGACGATCCGGCAGGGCGCGGCCTTCAGCGCCGCCACGTCGGGCACGTACCGGGTGGTGCCGCGCAGCTCGTGGGCGAGGAACCGCGCGCCGTCGGCCATGTCCTGCTCCGACGGCTCGCCGGGAGGTCCGGCGGGCTGGTCGAACCCGGCGTTCGCCATGAACTTCGCGAACGCCGCCCCGATCCCGTCCCGGTGGAAGGTCTCGATGATGTCGTCGACGGCGGCCCGCTGCTCGGCGGCCTCGGGCAGCAGTTCCACGCAGGGCGGCTCGTGCGCAACCAGCGTGCGCACCCGGCTCGGGTGCCGCTCGACCAGCGACAACCCGGTCACGGCGCCGCCGCTGCTGCCGAACACGTCGGCGGACTCGGCGCCCAGCGCGTCGAGGATCGCGGCCAGGTCGTCGGCGCGCAGCTCAGGCGTGGAGTCCTCGGCGGGGTCGTCGAGGACGCTGCCCGAGATGCCCCGGGGGTCGTGCGTCACGACGGTGTGGTCGCCGGCGAGCGCGTCGGCCAGCGCCGCGAACTCCGCCGCCGCCATCGGCGCGCCGGTCACCACCAGCAACGGCCCCGACCCACGCACCTCGTAACGCAGCCGTACACCGGGGCGTTCGAGGAAATGGCTGCTGATCATGATCGTCCTTTCCTTGGCGCAGACTCTGTCCAGGCGTGCAGACCACCGCGGGGCAGGAAAGTCACCGGATGCCGTTCAGATTCACCACGACCTGTTCGTCGCCGCGCTTGTACCAGATCATCCTTTCCTCCACATGGAGGGTGGGAGCGGGCTTCCGCCCCGCTGCCGTCCGGACCGGCCCCAGGACGCCGGTGCGGCCTGTGGCGAGGTCGTGGACGGCGCTCGCCTGCCGGCCCTCGCGATCCGACTGCCGCAGCAGGAGGAACCGGCCGCCGGACAGGAGCACGGGCAGCCCGCTGTCCAGGCCGGGCAGCCTCCGCAGCCGGGTGCCGTCGCGCCGCCACGCTGCGGTCCCGTCGGAGCACCACGTCACTCCGCAACCGTTCCACGAGGTCCGCCCCGGGGGAAGGACCACGTCGGGCAACCGCTCGCCCGTCCGGACATCGATCAGCCGCTCGTTCGGGCGGACCGACTGATGCCGCGTCTCGGGTCGCGCGGCGTACGGCCAGGCGAGCAGGTGGTAGCCCTTCGTCCCGGGCATCAGCTCGGCGTCGCCGCCGGTCAGGGGCGCGCGGTGGACGCCGCCGTCCGCCGGTGTCCACACTGCCATGTCGTCCACGATGGCCAGGTCGACGCCCTCGTAAAGGTCGTCCCTCAGCACCGCGGGAGTGGTGGTGACCAGGTGGGGCGTCCCGCCCTTCAGCGGCACGGCCCAGATCTCCGTCTTCCGGTCGCGGTACGCGTGCCAGGCCACGTACCCGCCGCCCACGGCCACGGAGCCCGCCACGGCCGTGTCCTTCAGTGGTGTGATTCTGGTGAAGGAGCGCCGCACGAGATCGTACGACCAGATCCCGTCGAGCCGGTTCCTGGTCAGCCCGCGCCCCACGACGACGCGGCCGGTCGCGAACGCCTCCGGCGTGAACACCCGGCCGCCGGGCCCGGTGGCGGGGATCTCGTGCACCGCGCCCGGCCACACCTGGTCGATTGGCGGTGCCAGCGGCCCGATGTACCGGTCCGTGGGCATGGCCGTCGCCGAGGGCGTCGGCCCGACGGCGGGCTCAGCCCGCGGCACCAGGCGCGTGCCCACGACCGTCGCCGCCACCACGACCACGATCGCGGCCGTGACCGCCACCGGCGCCCGCCACGACGGACGCCTGCGGGGGGCCGGCAGCGCCCGCGGCACGCCGTCGTCCACCACGCCCGCCGCCCTGGCCGTCAGCGCGTCCCTGAGCCGGTGCTCGATACCGGTCATGCCGTGCCTCCCAGTTCGCTGTGGAGCCGGTCGAGGGCCCGCGCGACGGTGGAGCGCACGGTGCTCGGCCTGACGCCGGTCACCGCCGCGATGTCGGTGTCGGACAGGTCGAGGTAGTAACGCAGCACAAGCATCTCGCGCTGCCGCCTCGGCAAGCGGGCGAGTGCGGCCAGCATCTCCTGCCGCGACTCGCCCAGCAGCGCCACCGTCTCGGCGGAGTCCTCCGCCTCGCCGCCGGACGACCCGGAAACGAGCGCCGCCCACCGTGCCGCCACCCCGCGCCGCCGCAGGACGGAACGGGAGGCGTTCAGCACACAGGCCCGGACGTACGCCAGCGGCGGCGCGTCCGCACTCTTGCCGTGCAGCCGGGAGAAGACGTCCTGGACGATGTCCTCGGCGCTCTCGGGGTCGCCGACGAGCAGCACGGCGAGCCTGACCAGCCCGAGCCGGTGCTCGCGGTACAGGGCCGCCAGCGGCGGCCCGGACGCGCGCGGGAGCGTCTCACCGTTCATGTCCTATGTACGCGCGACGCCCCGGATCCGCTGCTTCACGTGAAACTCAGGCGAGGATACGCGGTCGCATGCGGCCGATCAGCGCCAGGCGTGCGCCGATCACGCCGAACGGCAGGCCGAGCAGCGGCACCACCGGCAGCAGCCAGAGGAACTCGGCGAGGGACGCCTCGACCGTCAGGCCGGGTTCGCCGTCGAAGAACGCCCGGGAGCCCGTTTCCACCCAGGTCACCGTGGCCAGGATCCCGCCCAGGAACATCAGCGGCGTGCCGAGCGCCGTGCCCCGGAGCGCGGCCCGCACTCCCGCCCGGAAGGAGCGGCCGACCGCCGCGGCCGCCGCCGACCAGAGCGCGAAGACCACGACCGGGCCGAGCACCAGGAAGAAGAACGCCCCCTCCGGCGCGGCCGGGTCGCCGAGGTGGGGGGAGAGCAGCAGGACCAGCCCGAGCGTCACCGCCGCGCCCGTGCCCGCCCTGCCCGCGACCGGCGCCGCCGGCAGGGCCTTGGCCGCTCTCACGCAGGCCCACAGCAGCAGGACGGAGAGCAGGAGCGCGACCACGTCGACCTCGCCGACCACCCCGGGATGGAAGATCACCATGGTCACGGTGAGCCCGTAGCACCCGCCCACCGCGTGGTACACCCGTCCCACCAGTGCCGGACGCCTGGGGGAGGGGTGCGGCTGGGCCGCCACGCGCAGCCCGCCGAGCGCGAACCGCCGGCGCGCGACCCGGCCTTTGACGTGCTCCAGCTCGGCGGCGAGGGCCCGGCCCCACTCCCGCCGCTCGTCCGGCAGGGCCGCGGTCACGAGCCGCAGCAGCCGGGCGGGCCCGTCACCGTGTCCGGTGGCCCGCCACACCAGCGACAGCGCCACCGCCCACGGGAGCGCCGGGACGAATAACGGCAGGTGGGTCATGTCAGGTCGCCTCCAACGGCCGCAACCGGGTGAGGGGAGCACGGGAGGCGGCCAGCTCGGCGGCGAGGCTCAGGCCGGGGCCGGTCAGCCGGTACAGGTGCCTGGGAGGGCGGCCTTGGGGCGGCTCGCTCTCCCAGGTCGTCTCCAGCAGCCCGCGGTCGGCCAGGCGTATGAGGATCGGATAGACCGAGCCCGCCTGCAGGCCGAGCCGCCGGCACAGCTCGTAGCCGTACTGCCAGGAGGACGGCTGCTCCGCCAGCGCCAGCACCACCGCCGTGGTCTGCGCCGACGGCCGCCGCGTACGCGTCATGCCTTAACTCTATATAGGTAGAGTTGCCCGGTCCAGCCCCTGATCCGGCAGCGGCCGCGTGCTCAGGCGCCTTGGCCCTCGACCTGCCAGAGGACTCCTCTCCCTCGCTGAGACGCCCGTGTCATGGCTCTGTGCCACTTCAGGTGCTTGTCCGTGTCGATGACCCACGACCCGCAGTCGGGGCACTCGTAGCCCGCCGGTCGCGGTGCCGGCTCGGACGGGAGCGCTCCGATCGGGCGGCCGTACTCCTGCGCGGCCAGCCACAGGTGCCGCCACAGGCGATCGACGTCGTCCTGGCGGGCCCCGAACAACCGCAGGAGAGGGTCCAGGAGCTCCCACTTGGGCGCGCGCTGGCCCTTGAAGACCCCTGACAGGGTCGCCGGGGAGGCCGGAAGCGGATGCAACTGCTCCTGGAGGACTCGGTATCTCGGTTTGCCCGCCCTGCGGTGCGCGCGTGCCAGCTCCTGGGCGAGATGCCGCCGGGGGTCAGTCCCCGGCGGCATCTCCATCGCGGGGGGCGGCAGGACCGCCGTCGTCATGCTCACGACCTTCGCAGGGGGAGCGAGGGTGTCCTCCTGAGCGATGGCGAGCGGCACTTTCGGCGCCGGATAACGCGACCGGCCGACGTCTGAGCCGCGCTCCGCCGTGGCCATGCCGATGGCCCTCACGACCCTGAAGGCCGCCGTCAGCGGGATCGCGACCTCCATGGCCAGGTGCTGCGCGGCCTCGTTGTACTCCTCCATGTGTCTGCCCTGGGAGACGACATCGCGAACCATCCGCTGGGAGCGTACGGAGACCCGCAACGGCTCCCGCACCCCCAGGGAATCCCTGCCTCCCTTGAGCGCCTCGACGAAAAGGCGCACATCGGCCCCGCTGTCGTGCCCCATCGACGAGCGCTCCTCCAGGAACGACACGCACAGGCCGAGGGCGTCCTCCGCGATGAGGCAGTACGCGGTCCGCATCGTCCGGGTCGGCAGCTGGGTGACGAGCAGGCGCGGGGGCACTACGGTGCTCCATCCCGCGCGTCGATCCCCTGCCGGCGGGTGTCCGCGACGACGGCTCGCACCCACGACGCCGCCAGCCGGCCGACGAACGAACGGGGCGCCGCCGCCATGCCGCGCCCCACCGACGTGAGGGTCACCGCCCGCGTGACCTGGCCCGCGACCAGGGACGTCGTGGTCGCGGCGGCCAGGGCGACCCACAGGTCGTATCCCTGGGGAAGCAACATGACCACGAAGGTCACGTACGTGACCAGCACCCCCACGAAGACGACCACCCAGGCAGCGCGCTGCTCCCTGGGAGGCCGTCCGGCGGACGGCTGGCTTCGGCGAGGGGCGCGAGCGCGCTCCCTGCCGGAAGATCCGGGCGACGTCGCCATCAGCGACCTCCTTGACTAAATATTGATCTTGTTGACTCCAGGTGGGGGCGCCGAATGCGGCACGTGGATATGGCCGCTATTGGCGCTGGCTTACCAGGAACTCCGGGATACAACGCCTGGGCAAACAGGTGTGTGAGAGTTCCTCGTCGAGAGCAAGCATGGCACGGGCGATCGCCCTCGCGCCACTTGACCGGACCATGAACGATCGCGCGGTCTGGGAAAGGCGGGGCGTGACGCATATTCGCCGACGGCCGGAAATGCGTTCTCCGGTCGCGCGCATGTCCGCGCTCCTGCCGGGGGAAATGACGAAGGGGCCCCTGTTTGCCCAGGAGGCCCCTTCGTTTTTCACTGGTTCCGACGCCCCACCTGGAGTCAGCAGACAGTCGCCTCGGAATCTCGGAGGGGGCGGGAACGGTCTCTCACTGTGAAAAACCTTCTGGAGTGCCCCTCCTCGACTTGCGGTCACGATATTGGAACCGCAAGCTCAATCGCCATGATTGTACATGTGGGTACAAGCCGCAGGGGTCAGGACCCATCAGATCGCGAAGCACCTGCTCCAGACAGGGGCATCGCGGGGTGACAGAGTCTCTGTCGCATGACAATTAGAAGGATTATGGCCTAGATCGGGCAAGTGATGAAACGGAACGAAACCGAATGAAACGATGTTGAACTCAATGAAACTATATAGAACCTTACGAAACGGTAACACGGACTTTCGGGCGCCTCTCCCACCATTATGTCACGTCCTTAAATCGTTCCCGCCCGGACCCGAAATCGATCGCCCGACACCCCGCCGAGCCGATCCGGTATGCCGGGGCTTTCATGTGACTCTCCATATCCGGTGCGCGGGGATCACGATAATCAGGAAATTCGCCTTTCCGGATCGACGACGTCAGGCCGCTGCGATTCTTGTCGACGATGCACCTGTTCCGCCATGGACGGATTCTCTCGATGTTTTCCGGAGTGCGCCCCTGAATATATGGGCCCCGATGCCGAAGAATGGCGCGCATCGACGGTCATCTTCCATCAAAGCCCGGCGTGTCGCCGTGTTCGGGCTCGCGATGCCGTCA
The DNA here is from genome assembly GCF_044465245.1 of Nonomuraea terrae. Classification (NCBI taxonomy): domain Bacteria; kingdom Bacillati; phylum Actinomycetota; class Actinomycetes; order Streptosporangiales; family Streptosporangiaceae; genus Nonomuraea; species Nonomuraea terrae. The sequence goes on from NZ_JBITLL010000006.1 coordinate 473,280, forward strand.
CTATTCGTGATGCCTGTGTCACACAAAGTCAGCGCGAGACTTGACACCGCATCCGGAAACGCTGCCACGTATGCATACGCGGTCAGGCGTAGTAGACGCCGATGCGGCTGCCGTTGATGTCGTGGACGTCGATGTCGAGGTCGTAGACCGCGTTGAGCACCTTCGGCGTCATCATCTCCTCCGTCGTGCCCTGGGCGATCACCTTGCCGTGCTTCATGGCCACGATGGCGTCGGAGTGGCAGGAGGCGAAGTTGATGTCGTGCACCACCATGACGACCGTCTTGGCGTAGTCGTCGGCCATGCGCCGCAGCCGGCGCATCATCTGCACCGAGTGCCGCATGTCGAGGTTGTTCAGCGGCTCGTCCAGCAGCACGTAGTCGGTGTCCTGGCAGAGCACCATGGCCACGTACGCGCGCTGCCGCTGGCCGCCCGAGAGCTGGTCGAGGTGGCGGCCGGCGAGGTCGTCCAGCTCGAAGTAGCCGATGGCCTCGTCGACCAGCGCCAGGTCCTGCTTGGTGAGCCGGCCGCCCGAGTGCGGGAAGCGGCCGAAGGCGACCAGCTCGCGCACGCTGAGCCGTACCGACATGTGGTTCTCCTGGCGGAGCACGGCCAGGCGGCGGGCCAGCTTCTCGCTGGGGGTGGTGGCGACGTCGAGGCCGTCGACCCTGACGGTGCCGCTGTCGGCGGGCAGAAGGCGGCTGATGACGGAGAGCAGCGTCGACTTGCCCGCGCCGTTGGCACCGATGATGGACGTCACCCCGCCGGGGGCGATGGTCAGCGACACGTCGTCGAGGACCGCCGTCTCGCCGTAGCGCTTGGTGACGGCCTTGATCTCGATCATCGTCGGGACTCCCGGATGAGCAGGGCGATGAAGTAGGCACCGCCGGCGAAATTGATGATCACGCTGAGGGCGGTGTTCATGCCGAACACCCGCTCCAGGACGGCCTGCCCGCCGACCAGCACGATCACGGACAGCAGCGTGGCGGCCGGCACCACCGTGCGGTGGCGGAAGGTGCCGGTCAGCTGCCTGGCGAGGTTGGCCACCAGCAGGCCGAGGAACGTCACCGGGCCGACCAGCGCGGTCGCCACCGACACCATGACCGCGACGACGACGAGCGCCTGGTTGACCACGGAGGCGTGGTTCACGCCCAGGTTGAGCGCGGTGTCGCGGCCCAGCGCCACGACGTCGAGCCGGGCCGACAGCCGTGCCGTCCACACCGCCATCGCGGCGACGACCACGGCGGAGAAGGCCAGCAGGCCCGGATCGACCTGGTTGAAGCTGGCGAAGAGGCTGTCCTGCAGGACCACGAAGTCGTTCGGGTTGATCAGCCGCTGGGCCAGCGAGGACAGGCTGCCGAAAAGCGTGCCGAAGACCACGCCGGCCAGCACCAGCACGTACAGATCGCGTCCGTCGCGGCCGAAGAGCCAGCGGTGGAGGGCCATCGAGAGATCACCATGACCGCCGTCTGCCCGGCGAAGAGCAGCCGGGGATCGGTCGTGGTGAGCGTCAGCGCGCCGAACAGGTAGACGATCAGCGTCTGGATCAGCACGAACAGCCGGTCGAAGCCCATGATGCCGGGCGTCAGGATGCGGTTGCCGGTGACCGTCTGGAACAACACGCTGGAGCAGGCGACCGCGACGCCGGCCACGACCATCGTGGCGACCTTGCGGGTCCTGATGCCGAGCGCGTACTCCCAGTTGCCGACCAGCCCGACCAGGCAGAACGCGGCCACCACGGCGACGGCGACGAGCGAGAGCAGGCCGAGGCCGCGCAGCTCGCGGCGGCGGGTGGCCCGCAGGGCGGTGGCGGTGCTCATCGGACCCCCAGCCGCCTGCCGCCCCGCAGGAGCAGGAGGAGGAAGACCGCGCTGCCGATCACGCCGACGACCGTGGAGACCGGGATCTCGTACGGGAACCGTACGATCCTGCCCGCGACGTCGCAGAGCAGCACGAACAGCGCCCCGGTGAGCGCGGTCGCGGGCAGCGCGTAACGCAGGTTGTCGCCCAGCACCAGCGTCACCAGGTTGGGCACGATCAGGCTGATGAACGGCACCGACCCGACCGTGACCACGACGACGGCGGTGATGACGGCGGCCAGCACCAGCCCGGTGTTGACCACCCGGTCGTAGCGCACGCCCAGGTTGACGGCGAAGCTGCGGCCCATGCCGGCGACGGTGAAGCGGTCGGCGTACAGGTAGCCGGCGACGGTGACCGCGCCGGCGATCCAGAGCAGCTCGTAGCGTCCGCGCAGCACGCCGGAGAAGTCGCCCGAGGTCCAGGCCCCGAGGCTCTGCATCAGGTCGGCCCGGTAGGCGATGAACGTGGTGACCGCGTCGATCACGCCGCCGAACATGAGCCCGACCAGCGGCACGAGGATCATGTCGCGGAACGTCAGCCGGCGCAGGATCTGCATGAAGAAGAACGTGCCGATCAGCGCGCACGCGACGGCCGTCGCCATCTTCGTGAACAGCGACCCGCCGCCGACGAACAGGGTGGCCAGCAGCAGCCCGAACGTGGCCGACTCGGTGGTGCCGACCGTGGAGGGAGTGACGAAACGGTTGCCGGTGATGTGCATCATCACCAGCCCGGCCACGCTCATCGCGGTGCCGGCGAGCACTACGGCGATCAGCCTCGGCAGCCTGGACTCCACCAGGACCCGCACGTCCGCTGGCCGGCCCCCGAGCAGCCCGGCCAGGGTGAGGTCGCTGACGCCGACGAAGAGTGAGCCGGCGGCGACGATGGCCAGCACCACGGTGCCGGCCACCAGATGCCACCGGCGCAGCCGGCGAGCGGTCACGTGAGGCTGTCGCCGATCGTCTTGACCATGTTCTCGACCGAGGACATCGCGTTCGGCGCGAGGTACCAGGTGAACGGGTCGAGGTAGACGATCTTGTCGTTCTTGGCGGCGTTGGTGCCGTTGACCAGCTCGTTGTCCAGCACCTGCTTGGCGGCCTGGCCGCTCTCGGCCACGACGGCGTCGCGGTCGACGACGTAGAGCAGGTCGGGGTTCTTCTCGGCGATGAACTCGTGCGAGATGGCGTTGCCGTGCGTGTCGGTCTTCAGGCCGTCGGCGGCCGGCTGCACGCCGAGCACGTCGTGGACGATGCCGAAGCGGCCGCCGGGGCCGTGCGCGCTGACCTTGCCGCCGGTGGTGAGCACGATCAGGCCCTTACGGTCGTCCGCTTTGGCCTTGACCTCCTCGATGGAGGCGTTGACGGCGTCGAGGCGCTGCTTGACCTCGGCGTCCTTGCCGAAGATCTTGCCGAGGGCCTCGGTGCGGGCGCGGAAGCTGTTCAGGAAGTCGGCGCTGTCCACGGTGAGGTCGACGGTGGGCGCGATCTTGGCCAGCTCCGGGTAGACGGACGAGGAGCGCCCGGCCACGATGATCAGGTCGGGGGCGAGCGAGTTGACCTTCTCGTAGTCGGGCTCGAAGAGCGAGCCGACCTTGGTGTATTCGTCGCCGGCGTACTTGGCCAGGTGCTCGGGCAGGTCGGTCAGCTCCGGCACGCCGACGACCGGGATGCCGAGGTCGTGCAGGTTGAGCAGCGCGCTGGTGTCGAAGACGACGACCTTCTGCGGGTTGGCCGTGACGGTGGTGCTGCCCTGTGCGTGTTCGACCGTCACCTGCTGCGCGGAGCCCTCGGCGCCGGCGGCCTGGGTCTCGGCTCCCGCGCCGCATGCCGCCAACGCGAGCATGCAGGGGAGCAGGAGCACGCCAAACAGGCGCGACAAATACGTACGGGGGCGCATAAATCCTCCGAAATCAGGCGCAACTAAGGCAAGCCTAACCTAATATCCGCTCCAGCCTCTGTCGACAGTTGGGTCTTCCTCGCGGAACGGGGCTTGACGTGACGTTCGTCCTCCGCCGGAACCGGAGCACCCTGGAACCGCGAAGGCTCGCCGCGGCGCACTTACGGACCGCAGCCGACCACTCAGCGCGGCGTCGGGGTCACGTCGGCGGTGATCGGCACGTCGGGGGCGGCGGTGTTGGTGACCACCGCGAGCTCGTGGCCGTGGCGGGTGGGCAGCCACTGGCCGCCGATCAGGGGGAGCACGGCGATGTTCGGGGTGGGGCCGTTCGTCCAGTCGAGGACGCCCGCGACGGTGGCCAGGCGGGTGCGGGCGATCGCCTCGGCGACCGCGCCGGAGTCGGCCGGATCGTCCGCGGTGGCCAGGGCGTGGTGGGCCACCTCGACCAGCGCGTGGGCCAGGCCCAGCGGCTGCAGCCACGGACGCCCGGTCGCCTGCTCGTAGGCGGCGGCCAGGTCGGCGGGGATGGTGTCGTCCAGGGACGAGCGGTGGGGGTGGAACGGCGTCCAGTAGACCAGGGTGGCCACCCGCGCCTCGGCCAGAGCGGCCGCGATGCCGGCATGGGGATAGCTCAGCCACCGCGAGCAGGTGATCAGCCGGGGGAGCTGCCCGGCCCGCGCGGCCTGGCGGTGGTACAGGGCCAGGTCGGCGACCGTGGCGGCGCTGGTGACGATGTCGGCGTCGAAGCGGAGGAAGTGGTCGAGGTGGTCGCGCAGATCGTCGGCGGGCTCCTCGTATCCGCCGGGATCGACGAGGGTGTGGCCGCGACGGGTCGCCTCGGGGGTGAAGTGGCGGCGCAGCATGCCGCCCTGCAGGTCGTCGTTCCACAGGCAGCCGACCGTCTGCGCGCCGCCCAGCCGTTCCCACATCTCCGCGAACACGGCGGCGATGTCGTCCAGCCCCCAGGCGAAGTGGTACGTCCAGCGGAACGGCCGCCCCGGCTCGGCGTCGCGCGCGTGCGCGTACGCCTGCCACGGGAACGTGGTGGACACGCACGGCACCTGCAGGCTCTCGCAGGTCTCGGTCACCGCGGGCAGGACCCTGGTGCCGACCATGCTGATCACTATGTCGGCCCGCTCGGTCTCCACCAGCTCGCGTACGGCCTGGCGCGCTCCCGACGGCTGGGAACGGCTGTCGCGGATCGCGAGGCGCACGCCGTGACGGCGGCCGCCGGCGCGCACGGGCGGGAGCCGGCCGGAGAGGCTGTCGAGGACGAAGGACATCGGATCGCCGAGCCGGGCGAGCCGGCCGGTCTTGGGGATCACCGCGCCGATCGTGAGCTGCGGGTCGGATCCCATCATCACCTCCGAAGGGGCAACAGGAACGATCACGGCTGAACGCACGCCCCGCCCGCACAGGGCAGAACGCGCGGGAGGATCAGACACGAGCCCACCGAGGTCCTCCGCGGGACCTCGGCCGGTGGCTGCGTGCTCTTTACGTGTGCCCGGTCACGCAGGTGGTGCGGCTCATGACGGAGATCGTGTCGTTGCCGCAGTTGTCGCCGTGGCCGGAGGCGTCGCGGGCGAACAGCAGCTTGGACAGCACCCCGCCGGGGCCGCCGTCGCGACCTGCGGTGTGGGCGCCGGCCGCGGCGATGACGGCGAACCGTCGCATGGTCTGCATGGTGCACCTCGATGACATGGGGAGTGTGCGTCGCCGGACGCCCAGCGCCACACATCGTAATGACACGACAGCGAAGAGCAACGAAGATGAAAAGACCCTAATGAACGAGGTGCGAGGTCACCGAGTCGGCCGTCATCGCGGCGGCCACCGACAAAGGAGGCTCAGCCGTGCTCCGCGTGCTGCCCGTGGTCGGAGACCTGGGCGTCGAACCAGGCGTGCAGCGCCTTCACCAGGGCGGTGTCCGACGTGACGTACGAGATCTGGGCCCCGTCGGCCGTCTCCGTGTAGCGCACGTCGATGCGGTCGTGACCCGCTTCGAGGTCGCGCAGGCCGGGCATCTCGCCGCCGTGGATGGAGGCGGGGTCGCCGTAGTCGCCTTGGGCGAAGCGCGCGCTCTCCTCGGTGAGGTGCTCGCGGATGAGCGTGATCTGCCGTGCGTCGGCGGGGTCGTCGGAGGAGACGGTCTGCAGGCCGCCGGTGGCCGCCTTGGCGAAGCGGTGTGTGGTGCGGTCGAGGTCGAACGGCATCACCTGCCGACTCCTGGCCGCGACCTCGGCCTGGCGCTCGGCCGACGTGTCCTGGCCGACGAGCACGTACGCGCCCGCGGCGACGGCGACGGCGGCGAGCCCGGCGACGAGCAGCCGGTGGCTTCTGGCGTTCCTAAGGTTCATCCACTGCCTCCGTGAGGACTTGGAGGGCGCGCAGGACGGCGGCACGCTCGCCCTCCGGCACCCGGTCGAGGAGCGCCGCGAAGCGCGCCGCCCTGGCCTCGGCCAGGCGTTGGGCCGCGTTGGCGCCTTCGGGGGTCAGCCGGACCAGCACGCCGCGGCCGTCGTCGGGGGCGGGGGTGCGCTCGGCCCAGCCGCGGTTGATGAGCTGCGTGACCAGGCGGCTGGTGCTGCTCTTCTCCAGTCGCAGCCGATGGGCCAGCTCGCTCTGCCGCAGCGCGCCCGCCCGGGCCAGCTCGCCCAGCGCGTGGGCCTCCGACACGGGCACGGGCTGCCCGCAGGGGGTCCGGTCGGGCTGGTGCAGCCCGAACGCCCGGACGAACCGGCTCACCGCGTCCTGTAGCTCACGCTCCATGGTTCGACCGTACAACCATCTGGTTGCACAGCACAACCGGATGGCGGTTGCTCAGGTGTTCACATCACGCTGCAGTGCGCGCTGCGTGAGGTACGTCTCGGCGAGGTGGTCGTGAAGTTCGGCGTGGCGGAACTGGTAATGCGGGCCGACCGCGCGCAGCAGCCCCAGCCGGTGCGCATCCTGCAGGAACGGCACCAGCTTGCGGGGCAGACGCCCGGCCCAGGCCAGCCGGTGTGTCGCCATCAGGTACGCGAGCCACGCATGGTGATGGCCGAACGCGATCCCGGCCACGAGCCCGCTCACCAGCCAGGTTGTGAGCCCCACCGCGAGCCCGGCCGTAACCCCGGCCGTGATCGCGGCCATGAGCCCGTATACGAGCCCGGCCGCGAGCCCCAGCACGGAGATTCGCACAAGATGCAGGGCACGGTCGGCACGCCAGCTCGTCACCGGCGTCGTCGCTCGATCCGCTCTGGCCGGGACTTCCACCCACTTCGTGAGCGCGGCCGCGAGCCCGACCGCGAGTACGGGCGCGATGAGCACGACCGTGAGCCCGAACGCGAGACCGGCCGCGAGCGCGTCCTCGTACCCGGCCGCGATCCTGCGCGCGATGTACACGGCCGCGAACCCGACCGCGAACCAGACCGCGAGTATCCGGATCAGTACCGTCCCTTGGCCATGCAGGCGAAGGTCGGCGAACGCCGGTTCCTCCGTCGACCATCTCCTCGACGAGAACACGCTCACCAGCCCGGTCACAAGCCCGGCCGTGAGCCCGACCGCGAGCCCGGCCACGAGCCCGACCGCGAGCCCCGCGCTGAGCCCGACCTCGAGCTCGTCCGCGAGTCCGATCGCGAGTCCGATCGTGAGCCCGACCGCGACCGTGGTCACCAGCGCGACCGCGAGCGCGACCACGAGCGCGAACGCCGAGCGAGTGGTGACGGTGAAGCTGCCGGTGATGTGGGCCAGGCGCCACCAGGCGAAGTCGCGGATGGGCTCGCCTCCGGCGGGCGGGTGGGACATGGTGTGGGCGAGGTAGGCCAGCCACCGCCGGACTTGACCGGGGTCGTGGCGATGGCGGGGCCGGAACGGGTCGGCCGGGTCGTCGCTGGGCCGGCGAGCCCCGATGAGCGCGGGAACCAGCTGGTCGAGCAGGTGAGCGCGCAGGGCCGCCGTGTCGGGGAAGCGGCCCGGGTCCAGGAGCGGGGCCGGGTCGGCGCGGGAGGTGATGTAGACGGTGCGCAGCAGCCACAGGCCCAGGGGCGTGGCGGCGATCTCGGCCATCGAGGACGCTGACCCGGCCCTGCGGCCGGGAGCGGCGCGCAGGCCGGTCAGGATCTGCTGCCAGGCCGGTCCGGGCTGCTGGGGCAGGCAGCGTTCGAGGTAGGTCGCGGCGGCGGCACCGGTGAGGGGCTGAGGTTCGATGACGAGAGCGGAGGTGAGCACGTCGCCGGCGTCGGCGGTGGCGGTGGCGTACTCGGTGGTGCGGCTCGTGAGGATGAGCTGGCCGTCGCCTAGGGAGCGGTTGAGTGCGGTGATGATGGCGGCTTGGGCAGGTGGGGGCATTTCGTCCAAGCCGTCCAGGACCGGCAGGATGTGCCCGCGTGCGGCGAGGGTCAGCGGCATGTCCGGGCCCAGGTCCGGGGTGCGTAGCGCGGGGTAGTCCTGGGCGAGCCGGACGGCCAGCCAGTCGTGCAGATCAGGATGAACCTCGGTGTCCCAGTCGGCTACCGACATCAGGACGGGTACCGGCTCGTCGGGGTGCTGGTCACGGGTGGCCAGCAGGTCGCGTAGAAGCTGCACGGCCAGGGTGGTCTTGCCGGTGCCGGGTCCGCCGAGCACCACCAGGCGGCGGCGCCGCATGGCACGGAACTTCGCCGTCAGGCCGGCCACATCGCTGCTCGAAACGTTCAACCGTCCCGAGGCGGGGACGAGGTTGGCCGGGTGGTCGATCAGCTTCTTGTCGCGGGTCGTACGCCAGAGCACCGGCATCGGGTCGGGGTCGTCGAGGGAACGCAGGTTCGCCTCCACGCGCCATTGCTCGGCGACCAGGCCCGCGAGGATGTCCTTGACCTGTGTCACGTCCGCCGACGTGACGGCCCTCGCGGCAACTGCCCGGCGCCGCCACAGCAACAACGGCACCAGCAGCGTCGGGAAGAGCAGCGGAATCCCCACGACCTGGGCGACGTTCGCCGCGATCTGCAGACCGTCTTCTCTGAACAACGCGATGCCCACCAGAGCCAGCACCGCCGCCAGCCCGGCGATCCCAGCCCACCAGCCCAGCACGTACCGCCATGAAGCGCCGCTCCTCGCCATGACCCCATCTTGGCGATCAGCCTGTGTCCGCGAAGCGGCCCGAACGTCTTTCTCGCCGGAATGTGACCAAGCTCGTCGACTCCGGCGAACCCGCCACCGCCGCCCGCGCGCCGCAGGGGCTTCTCCGGCGCGGCGGTGGCTGATCGTCCTGACCTGCACGAAGGACGCCTGACGCGGGCTCAGCCCATGCTCTTGGCGCCGTCCAGCGACTCGCGGATGATGTCGGCGTGGCCGGCGTGCTGGGCGGTCTCGGCGACGATGTGCACCAGCACCCGCCGGGCCGACCACCGCGCGCCCGCCTCGAACCACGGGGCGTCGGGCAGCGGGTGGCTCACGCCGAGGTCGGGCAGGGCGGCGACCACCTCGTCGGTCCTGCGGGCCACCTCGGCGTACTCGTCCAGCACACCGGCCAGGGTCTCCTCGGGCAGCAGCCGGAATCCGTCGGCCCGCCGCGCCCAGTCGTCCTCGGTCATCTCGGTGAAATCGGGCATCCCCGACGGCCCCTCCAGGATGAAGTCCACCCAGTTCCGCTCGACCTCGGTGACGTGCTTGACCAGGCCGCCCAGGCACAGCTCGCTGGCGGTGGTCCGCTGCCTGGCCTGCTCGTCGGTGAGGTCGCGGGTGGTGAAGCGGAGGAAGTGCCGGTGCTTGGCGAGCGCCTCCAGCAGGTCGGCGCGCTCGTCCGTGATCAGCTCTGCGACGGTCATGGTGATGCCTTCCGTTCGTGTGCCCGGTCAAGGACAACTCTGTCGGCAATCGCGGTCAGCTTCCGGCCTCAATCGCTCTTGTGTGTCGTTGTGCACGCCGGGGCTGATCTGTGTGGTTGTACGCAGAACGCCAGGTCGCGGCTGCCTAGATTGAGGGTCGTCCGGAGAGATCGCTCCGGAGGTTCTCCTCACAGCCAGGGATGGATGTCATGTCGAAGCTTCGTAGCCTTCTCGCCGGTACGGTTCTGGCCGGCGCCGTGGTGGCCGGTGCGGCCGCCGCCCCGGCCCAGGCGGCCACCGCCACGACCGCGTCGGTCGCTCAGGCGTCGTTCAGCAAGCACTGGTTCGAGGGCTATTCCGGTTACGGCCGGGGGGAGTCGAGCGGTCACCGTTCGTACTACAAGGGCTTCTACTACGCCGCGAACGGCCGCTACTACTTCGACGTGGACGTGTGGGACCGTGACCGTGACCGTGAGAACACCTACGTGGACTTCTGGTACCACGACGACCGCGGCTGGCACCAGGGCCGCCGTCTGGTGACCGGCGGGCACGGTAAGTTCCGGTTCAGCTACAGCGCCGGCGGCGGCTTCGACGGCTACAAGTTCCGTATCGGCGAGGGCCGCGTGGGTCACTACGACTGGAGCAGCTACGGTCAGCGCTCCTGGTGACCCACCCCACTGTTAGTTAGCGTAACTAACAGGTCTATTGTCGCTCCCATGCAATGGGATGAATCGGTCGAAACGCCTCAGGGCGTTCCTGGCCGTTCTCGCAGCGCGGGCCGGCCGTGAGCCACCGCACCCGCGAGGCGGAGGCCGCCGCATGACCCGCGCCGAGCGCGTCGGTCCCCACTACAAGTGGATCGCGCTGTCCAACACCACGCTCGGCGTGCTGATCGCCACGATGGACGCCTCCATCGTGATCATCTCCCTGCCCGCCATCTTCCGCGGCATCGGGCTCGACCCGCTCGCGCCCGGCAACATCGGTTATCTGCTCTGGATGATCCTCGGCTACCTGCTGGTCTCGGCCGTGCTCGTCGTCGTCCTCGGCCGGCTCGGCGACATGTTCGGCCGGGTCAGGATCTACAACCTCGGCTTCCTCGTCTTCGCCTGCGCGTCGGTCGCGCTGTCGCTCGACCCGTTCAGCGCGGGTGCGGGAGCGTTGTGGCTGATCCTGTGGCGGATCGTCCAGGCGTTCGGCGGGTCCATGCTCACGGCCAACTCGGCCGCCATCCTCACCGACGCGTTCCCGCCCCGCCAGCGTGGCATGGCGCTCGGCATCAACCAGATCACCGCGCTCGCCGGTCAGTTCCTCGGCCTGCTCGCGGGCGGGTTGCTGGCCGTCATCCACTGGCGGGCGGTGTTCTGGGTCAGCGTGCCGATCAGCGTGGTGGGCACGATCTGGTCGTACCGGAGCCTGCGCGAGACGGCGTCCGGGCGGCGCGGCCGGATCGACTGGCTGGGCAACGTCACGTTCGCCGCCGGCGCGGGCATCCTGCTGGCCGGCATCACGTACGGCATCCAGCCGTACGGCGGCGCCGCCACGGGCTGGGGCAACCCCACGGTGCTCGCCGGGCTCATCGGCGGAGTCGTCCTGCTGGCGCTGTTCTGCCTGATCGAGACCAGGGTCAAGGAGCCGATGTTCCGGCTCTCGCTGTTCCGGGTCCAGGCGTTCGCGATGGGCAATCTCGCGGCGCTGCTGACCGCGATCGCACGCGGCGGCCTGCAGTTCATGCTGATCATCTGGTTGCAGGGCGTCTGGCTGCCCCTGCACGGCTACGCCTTCGAGGACACGCCCCTGTGGGCCGGCATCTTCATGCTGCCGTTGACCGCCGGGTTCCTCGTCGCCGGGCCGATCTCGGGGTACCTGTCCGACCGGTTCGGCGCCCGGCTGTTCTCCACGACCGGGCTGGTCGTGATGGCGGGGGCGTTCGTCGGCCTGCTGCTGGTGCCGGTGAACTTCTCCTATCCGGTGTTCGCGCTGTTGCTGCTGCTCAGCGGCCTCGGGCAGGGCATGTTCTCCTCGCCCAACACCTCGTCGATCATGGGCAGCGTGCCGGCGGAGTACCGCGGGGTGGCCTCGGGCATGCGCTCCACGTTCCAGAACTCCGGCACGGCCCTGTCGATCGGCGTGTTCTTCTCGCTGATGATCTCCGGGCTGGCCTCGTCGCTGCCGCCGGCGCTGAGCAGCGGTCTCCAGGCGAACGGCGTTCCCGCGGCCACCGCGCACCAGCTGGCGTCGCTGCCGCCGGTGAGCACGCTCTTCGCCACCTTCCTTGGTGAGAACCCCATCCGGCACCTGCTCGGCCCCACGCTCTCCCACCTGTCGGCCGTGCGGCGCGACGCGCTGACCGGCTTCGGCTTCTTCCCCGGCCTGGTCTCCGGGCCGTTCCACCACGGTCTGGCGATCGTGTTCGGCGTGGCCACGGCCATGGCCCTGATCTCCGCGGCGGCCTCGGCGCTGCGGGGACGTCACCAGCGGGCGGACGAGCCGCCCCGCCCTACCCCGAAAGGACGACAATGGCGAAAAGCGCCCTCCTCGTGATGGACGTGCAGCGGGTCATCGTCGAGAGGTACGGCGACGACCCCGGCTACCTGCCGAGGCTGCGCCGGGCGATCGACGCGGCCCGCGCCGCCGGGATCCCGGTGATCTACGTGGTGGTCGGGTTCCGTAAGGGCTACCCGGAGGTCAGCGCGCGCAACAAGGCGTTCGGCCAGATCGCCGCGCAGGCCGCGACCGGCGGCGGGTTCGCCGACGAGCGGGCCACCGAGGTCCACCCCGACGTTGCTCCCCGCCCTGAGGACGTGGTCGTCACGAAGAAGCGCGTCAGCGCCTTCGCCGGCAGCGACCTCGACATGGTGCTGCGCGCCGCCGGAATCGACTCGCTGGTGCTGACCGGGATCGCGACCAGCGGCGTGGTGCTGTCGACGCTGCGCCAGGCCGCCGACCTCGACTTCGCCGTGACCGTGCTGGAGGACGGCTGCCTGGACGGCGACGCCGAGGTGCACCGCGTGCTCACCGAGAAGGTGTTCACCCGGCAGGCGGACGTCGTCACGATCGACGAATGGATCAAGACCCCCACCACATAAGTCGTACTCTTGGCCCATATAGAGCGACAAGGGGAGTATGTGTGAGTTTCAGCCACCTGTCCCATGTGGAGTGCGGCCGGTGCGGGGCGCGGCATGACAGCGAGCGCCCGCAGAACCTCTGCGTGAAGTGCGGCTCGCCGCTGCTGGCCCGCTACGACCTGGAGGCCGTCCGGTCCTCCGTACGGCCCGAGGAGATCGCGGGACGCGCGCCCGACCTGTGGCGCTACCACGAGCTCCTCCCGGTGCGCAGCCCCGCGTCGGTGGTCACCCTCGGCGAGGGGATGACCCCGCTGCTCCCCATGGCGAGGTACGGCGCCCGCATCGGCCTGCCGCGCCTGCTGATGAAGGACGAGGGGCTGATCCCGACCGGCTCCTTCAAGGCACGCGGCGCCGCGGTCGGCGTGTCGCGCGCGGCCGAGCTCGGCGTCGAACGCCTGGCGATGCCGACCAACGGCAACGCGGGAGCCGCCTGGGCGCTCTACGGCGCGCGGGCGGGCCTGGCCGCCACGGTCGTGATGCCGGTGGACGCCCCCGAGATCACCCGGCGGGAGTGCGTGGCGTCGGGCACGGACCTCTACCTGGTCGACGGCCTGATCAGCGACGCCGGGCGGATCGTCGGTGAGCTGGTCGCGGCCTCCGGCGGCCGGGTCTTCGATGCCTCGACGCTGAAGGAGCCGTACCGCATCGAGGGCAAGAAGACCATGGGCATCGAGATCGCCGAGCAGCTGGGCTGGCGCACGCCCGACGTGATCCTCTATCCGACCGGCGGGGGAGTGGGTCTGATCGGCATCCACAAGGCCCTGGCCGAGCTGCGCGAGCTGGGCTGGCTCTCGGGTCCGCCGCCGCGGCTGGTCGCGGTGCAGGCCGAGGGGTGCGCGCCGATCGTGCGCGCGTTCGAGCAGGGGGAGCGGGAGAGCAGCTACTGGGAGGGCGCGAACACCGTGGCGTTCGGCATCAACGTCCCGAAGCCGCTGGGCGACTTCCTCATCCTGGAGGCGCTGGCCGAGACGTCGGGCACCGCGGTGACGGTCACCGACGAGGAACTGCTGGCCGAGCTGCGGCAGGTCGCGGCCCTGGAGGGGACGTACGTCTGCCCGGAGGGCGCGGCCGCCTTCGCCGCCGCACGCAAGCTGCGCGAGACGGGCTGGATCGCCGAGAACGAGGAGGTCGTCGTGCTGAACACGGGAGCCGGCGTGAAGTACCCGCAGACGGTCCCCGTGGACGCGCCGGTGCTCGCGGTGGACGCCCACCTCGTCTGACCGGCTAGTGGTAGGCCAGGTTCACGGCCAGAGCGGCCACCGCCAGGGAGAAGAACACGGCCCACATCCCGAGGCGGTGGTCGCGGACCCGCACGTGCGCACCGAACGCCACGACGAAGTACAGCACCAGACCGGCGGCGGCGAGCGCCCCCAGCACCGGCACGGCGAACCCGGCCAGCAGCCCCAAGGAGCCCGCCGCCATCAGCGTGCCGAACGGAAGCGTCCACGATCGCGGTATGCGCATCTTGTCCGCCTGCCGCTTGGGATAGTCGTGGCCGACCAGGTTGGCGAGGGCCGCCATCCCGATGACCGCCGAGGCGAGGATGGTGACCGTGACGTAGACCGCGAACACGCGAGCCCTCCTTGTCCTTGGGACCTACGTCATGGACGGCGGCAACGCCCCAGGACGTGACATGCCGCTCCATGCCAAGTGGCCGGCATCAGGAGGCGGTACGTGGACGCGTGTCCGATCTGTCGGTTATTGAGGAATCGATCAGCATCCTGCAGGACCCACCGGACGGGAAGGACAGCGTGAACATCGACATCGACCCGCAGAAGATGGCCCGCTACGTCGAGGAGCTCGGCAAGCTCGGGGAGCTGTCCGACGGCGGCATGGCCCGCTTCCAGTACGACGCCGCCTGGGCGCAGGCGCAGGACCTCGTCGCCCGATGGATGCGCGAGGCCGGGCTGCGGGTGCGCCGCGACGCCGTGGGCAACGTCTTCGGCCGCCTGCCCGGCACCGACGACAGCAGCACGATCCTCACCGGCAGCCACATCGACACGGTTCCCGAAGGCGGCAGGTACGACGGCGCGCTCGGCGTGCTGGCCGGCCTGGCGGCGCTCGAAGCCCTGGCCGCCAGGGGCGAGCGGCCCAGGACGTCGCTCGAGGTCGTCTCGTTGTGCGAGGAGGAGAGCAGCCGCTACCAGGCCAACTTCTTCGGGTCCCGGGCCATGCTCGGCCTCGTCGGCCCCGACGAGCCGGCCACGCTCAAGGACGCCGACGGCGTGTCGATGGCCGAGGCGATGACCGCGGTCGGCCTCGACCCCTCGGCCGTGGCCACCGCCAAGAGGGACGACATCGCCGCGTTCGTCGAGCTGCACATCGAGCAGGGCAAGGTCCTCGAAACCGCGGGCACGGACGTCGGCATCGTCGAGGTCATCACCGGACTGGTCTGGGAAGAGGTCGTCGTCACCGGACGCCAGGACCACGCCGGCGGCACCCCGATGGACGCACGCCTGGACGCCGTGCAGGCCGCCGCCGAGATCAGCACCGCGATCACCCGGCACGTCGCCGAGGCGGACAAGGCCGGCCGGGTGACCTTCGGCCGCTGGGACGTACGCCCCGGCTGGCCGAGCATCGTCCCCGGTGAGGTCGTCTTCTCCATGGACCTGCGCCACACCGTCGCCGAGGACCTGAGGGCCCGCGCCGACGAGACCCACCGGATCGCCGCGACCATCGCGGCCGGCCGCGGCGTCGAGGTCACCTTCGAACGGCTCAAGGACGAGACCCCGACCGTCATGGACGCGCGCCTGCGCGAGGTGCTCACCCAGGCCGCGGCCGACCGCGGGGCGACCTCCATGGACCTGCCCAGCGGGGCCGGCCACGACAGCCAGCTCATGGGCGAGCACGTCCCGACCGCGATGCTCTTCGTCCCCAGCGTCGAGGGCCGCTCCCACTGCAAGGAGGAGTACACCCGCCCGGAAGACTGCGTACGCGGCGCCTCCGTCCTGGCCACGGCTCTGCACCGGCTGGCCTTCTGACACGTCGCACTGCCCCCATGGCATCAACAACCCGGACAAACGAGATCCGGGGAACGGGGCGACCACGCCGGTCGCCGTGATGCCTCCTCCGGTGGACGCGGTCGGTTTCGACCCGATCGACGGCTACTTCTACGGCGTTCAGAGCACGGGAACGACCTAGGACGCGAAGAAGAGGAAGATCGTGAACGTGGCGACCGTCTCCGCGACCGGCACTGATGGCAGGACGGTCACCTCGCGGGTCCGCGCCAAGGTCGCCGTCCGCCCTCCGCACCGGCACGCGCCGAGGAGGTAGCGCCTCTCACCGGTGGGCGCGGAAGAACTCGATGATGTCGTGCGCGAGGAGCTCCGGCTCCTCGTGGGCGGCGAAGTGCCCGCCGCGTGGCATGCAGGTGTACCTGGTGATGTTGTGGGTGCGTTCGGCCCAGCTGCGCGGCGGGAGGGTGAGGTCGGCGGGGAACAGCGCGAGCGCGGTGGGGACGTCCACCCGCTCCACGCGCCTGGTCAGCCCCTGCGCGTACGCGTAGTACGGCCTGAAGGAGGTCGAGACGGTCCGGGTGAACCAGTAGAGCGACGCCTGGGTCAGGACGAAGTCGTCGCTGAAGCGGGACGACAGGTCGCCTCCGCAGTCGCTCCACGCGCGGTACTTCTCGACGATCCAGGCGAGCAGCCCGGCCGGTGAGTCCGACAGGCCGTAGCTCAGGGTCAGAGGGCGGGTGCTCTGCTCGTGCTGGTAGCCGCCCTCCTCCTTGTTCCACGTCGCGACGGAGTCGAGGTAGTCCCGTTCCTCCTGGGTGAGGCTCTCCGGGTCGTACGCGGCCGGGCCGGCGACCGCCAGCAGGTGGATGCCGGCCAGCGACTCCGGGTGGGCCTCGGCGAGCCGTGAGGTGATGCCGGCGCCCAGGTCGCCTCCGTGGGCGGCGTACCGGTCGAAGCCGAGCTCGTCGTGCATGAGGCGGTGCCAGAGCTCGTGGGTCTGCGGCGACTCGGTGAGCGAGGGCTGCTGCGGTGAGAAGGCGTAGCCGGGCAGCGAGGGCACGATCACCGTGAACGCGTCGGCGGGATCGCCCCCGTGGCGCGACGGATGGGCCAGCCGGTCGGCGAGACCCGTCAGTTCGAGGAACGAACTGGGCCACCCGTGGGTCAGGACGATCGGCAGGGCGCCGGGGTGTTCGGCGTCGAAGCGCAGGTAGTGGACGGGTGTCCCGTCGAGGTCGGCGACATGGGACGGCAGGGCGTTGACGGCCGCCTCGTGCTCGCGCCAGTCGTAGCCGGAGGCCCAGTACGCGACCAGGCGGCGCAGCTCGCCGATCTCGGCGCCGGCGTCCCATCCGCTCATGGGCCAGGCGGTCGGCCAGCGGGTGGCGCGCAGCCGCGACCGCAGCTCGTTCAGCTCTTCGTCAGGTACCGCGATCACGGGTCTCCTCGGGGTGTGTGCGTGGCCGGGCCGAGAGTCTGGACGATCGCGGCCCGGGTCGCCTCGCGCGGCTCGGGCTCGGCCGCCAGCAGGGCGTGCATGATCATGCCTTCGAGCAGGGCGTCCAGGCGCGCGGCGGTGCCGGGGCCGGTGAAGCGGGCGAGGACGGCCCGGCTCTCCCACGTCCACGCCTGCGTCAGGACCCGCAGGTCGGGGTCGCGCAGCGCCGCGAGGTGCAGCTCGAAGCCGAGGACCGCGCTGCGGTGCCGCGCCGGGCCCCCGTGGACCAGATCGACCAGGACCTCGACGAACTGCTCGTGCGTCTCCACGTCCTCGAAGAGCTTCTCGAACGTCGCGGACTGCCGCTCGACATACCGGGCGAACGCCTGCGCCTGCAGGTCGGCCAGGCTCGCGAAGTGATAGGTGACCGACCCGAGCGGCACGTCGGCGCGGGCGGCGATGGTGCGGTGCGTCGTCCCAGTCGTCCCGTGCTCGGCCATGACGTCCAGGGCGGCGTCCAGGATGCGCGTCCTGCGGTCGGGATCGTACCGCCGGGCCCGCCGCGCGCCGGTCCGTGCCATACCTGCGAATGTACCCGAGTTAGGAACAAACGTACGCATCGCGGTGACGTCGCCGCCCGGCATCGGGCGGCGCCTGGTCGCGCCGACCGTATACGGACAAGATCCATGTTCTTGACAATAAAAGTTGTCGGTCCTATCGTTGCAGACGCGTCCGACGGAAACATCGGGATGTGCGCGAGACGATGCTCTCGCTCGCTGGACAGCGTCGTGGCGGCCGCGAGTGACGATCGCGACGTGTCTCACGCGTGAGAGCTGTCTCCTTCCGCACACGGGATTGATGGGAGCACGACATGAGGATCACCTTGGCGACGTTCCAGTCGCTGGACGGGGTCGTCCAGGCACCGGGAACACCCCTGGAGGACACCAGCGATGGGTTCGAACACGGCGGCTGGCAGTTCCCCTACGCCGACGAGGACCTGGGGACCTACAGCAGCAAGTGGTTCGCCGAGGCGGACGGATTCCTCCTGGGCCGGAGGACCTATGAGATCTTCGCGAACTACTGGCCGACCGTCACCGACGAGAACAACCTGATCGCCGCACGCCTCAACGCCCTGCCCAAGTACGTCGTCTCGGCGACCCTGAACAGCGTCGAATGGCACAACACGACGCTCATCACGTCCGCTGTCCTCGAAAAGATCGCCGAGCTCAAGGCCCGTCCCGGCCGGGAGCTCCAGATCCACGGCAGCGGCGTTCTCGCCCGGTCGCTGCTGGATCACGGCCTGATCGACGAGCTCCGCCTGTGGACCTACCCCGTCGTCCTCGGCACGGGCAAGCGACTGCTTGAGCCGGGTCGCGCGGCCACGGCACTGCGCCTGGTCGAGTCGAAGGCGACCAGCAGCGGCTGCGTGCTCAGCGTCTACCAGCCGGCGGGCAGGCCGACGTACGGCGACTTCACCAAGGGCACAGCCACGCCTTGACGCGCGCGCATGCTCGCCTGGACCGCCGCCAGGCCGAGCACCCGGGCGAGCGGTCTCCTCACCGACCGGCTCCCGCGCCCGTCCCACCGAAGCTGCCCGCCCGTCCTGGCCGAGGTCCTTGTGGGGAGAGGGCGAGCGATCTGGTGAGCAGGGCCGCCATGAGCACGGCGGCCAGCACCAGGCCCAGGTTCGGCCAGGCGAAGGCGCCGCGTACCACGTAGCTGAAGATCGAGACCGTGATGACGCCCGCCGACCAGCCGAATGCGAAGATCAACCCGGCGTGGGCGTATCGGCGCGGCAGCGCCGCGGCCGCCGCGAGGAACACGGCCACGGCCACATCGGGCCACAGGAACATGTTGGCCGGCCGATGGGCCCCGTCGACGGCCAGGTACACGGCCATGATCAGACTCATGACGGCGGCGACGCCTCGGGCCATGGTGACGACGTTCACGGCAGGCTTCCTCTCATCACGGGAGGCCGCCGGGGGCGGCCTGCTCTCACCGGATGAGTCTGCGGGCGCGGTCACGTGGCCGGAAGCGAGCAGGCTCTCGTCCGCGGGCGTGCCACCCGCATGCCGGTGGTGCGGCTGGCCGCACCTTCAGGCGTTCAGGTAGCGCAGCACGGCCAGCACGCGCCGGTGGTCGTCGGGCCGCGCGGGCAGGCCCAGCTTGGCGAAGATGCTGGTGCAGTGCTTCTCCACGGTGCGTTCCGCGATGACGAGCCGCTCGGCGATGGCCTGGTTGGTACGGCCCTCCGCCATCAGCGCCAGCACGGCCCGTTCCCGGTCGGTCAGGGTGTGCAGGGAGTCGTCCTCGTTCACGTGCCGCCCCACGAGCTGGTCCACGACGATCGGGTCGAACGCCGAGCCGCCCCTGCCGACCTGGCGTACCGCCGCGGCGAACTCGGCCAGGTCCGACACCCGGTCCTTGAGCAGGTAACCGAGCCCGCGGGCGCCGCCGCCGAGCAGCTCCACCGTGTAGCTGACGCGTACGTACTGCGACAGGACCAGGACCCCCGTGGACGGGTGGGCACGGCGAATCTCCTGGGCGGCGCGCAACCCCTCGTCGGTCCGCGTGGGCGGCAGGCGGATGTCCACCACCGCCACGTCCGGCCGCCGCGCCGCCACCTCCTTCAGCAGCGCCGACGCGTCCTCCACCGTCGCGACGACCTCGAACCCCGCCTCGCCGAGCAGCCGCGCGAGGCCCTCCCGCAGCAGCGTGTTGTCCTCCGCGATCACTACGCGCACGGCAGCGTCGCCTCGATCCTGGTGCCCTGACCGGGCAGGCTGTGCACGTGCAGGCTCCCGCCGTTCGTCTCGACGCGCCCGGCGAGCCCGCGCAGGCCCGACCCGCGTCCGGGGTCGGCTCCCCCGCGCCCGTTGTCGCTGACCTCCACCGACAGCCGTCCGCCGGCCCGGCTGATGCTGACCGACGCCTGATCGGCCGCAGCGTGCTTGGCGAGGTTCGCCAGCGCCTCCGCCACCACGTAGTAGGCGGTGGTCTCCACCTCCACCGGCAGCTCGCCGGGGACGTCGGACGAGACCGCCACCGGCACCGGCGCCACGGCGGCCAGCTCGTGCACCGCGCCCACCAGGCCGCGCTCGGTGAGGATCGGCGGGTGGATGCCCTGGGCGAGCGCGCGTACCTCGTCGAGGGCGGCGAAGGCGGTCTGTCTGGCCTCGCCGATCAGCGGACGCACCCGCTCGGGCCCGGACGTCAGCGCGGCCTCGGCCAGGCTGAGCGTCAGCGGGATCGCCAGCAACCGCTGCTGGACGCCGTCGTGCAGGTCGCGCTCCAGCCGGCGGCGCTCCGTCTCGGCGGCGCGCACCACCTGGGCGCGGGAGTCGGCGAGCTGACGCAGCCGCGCCCGCAGCTGGGCGGTCAGGCGCTCGTTCTCCAGGGCGAGTGACGCGGCGGCGCACGCCGCCTGGATCAGCTCGGGGTTCTCCAGCAGGGCCGGATCATGGGCGAGCACGGCGAGCGGGCCGTCCCTGTCGACCTGCGTCACCACCTGACCCGGCGCCGGCGCCAGGGGACGTCCGTCGACGTCGAGGAACCCCTTCGACTCCGGCACCCAGTACCCCACCCGCAGCGTCGGGTCGTGCAGCGTCTCGGCCAGCGCGGTCTGGAGCGTGGCCGGGTGCGGCTCCCCGCTCAGCCGCACCACCAGCCCGGCGACCCCGCTCTTGTCCATCCGCCGCCGCGCCAGGCTCCAGAGGAACGCCAGCCCGACCGCGGCGAAGGCCGTCTGGACGGCCAGGGCGAGCACGGGAGCGGAACCGCCCGCCACCGCCACCGGCTTCCACACCACGAACAGCGCCGTCGCCACCACCGCGGCCACCAGCACCGGTGTCAGCAGGCGGCGCCGGGCCACGCTGCTCCCGCGCAGCCGCAACACCTGCAGGACGATCACGCTCACGCCGACGAACACGAGCACCGGCGTCCCCACGCCGCTGATCACCTCGCTCGCCCGCGGCCCGGCGAGCTGCCGCAGGCCCATGACCACCACGCACACGTAACCCAGGGCCACCACCGCCCGGGACACCCGGCTCCCCAGCCTGCCGCCGGGAAAAGCCAGGACAAGGTGGGCCAGCAGCGCCGGCCAGGCCCCCACGGTCACCGCGGCGACCTCGCGGGGAACGGGCAGCGGTAACTGGTAGAGCGTCCACAGCACGCCCTCCGCCGCCAGCAGGAATCCGAGCCGGCCGGACCGCGACCGCCACGCGACCAGACCCGCGACGACGAAGCCGACTCCGGCGACGATCGACACCAGCACGGCGGCGATCCACAAAGACCGGGCGTACGGGTCAAGGGCGTCGATCAGCGACCGTCCTCTCTCGGAGAGCTGCCTGCCTCAAGACTACGCGGGCCCCCTACACCTGGCCCGGCGATGATCAGCGCAGCCGGGCCGGGAGGCGCCGCGGAACGGGACGCCGCTCAGGTCACCGTCGTGGTCGCGCGGCCAGGCCCGTACGCCGGGAGCGTCCGGCTCGCGGTTCACCGCCTCCCGCAGCGGGTCGAGAACGATGGCCCGCAGGCCGGCATGTCGATTCCCTCGATGCGCCGCCGATCGAGTCGAGATCCATGGTCATCGATCCGCGACCTTCACGGAAGAGCCCTACGGGGCGGTGACGGTGAACGTCGCGGTCGCCGCGACGGTGTAGCCGTCGTCCAGCAGCAGATGCACGGCGTACGCGCCGGGCGGCAGCGGCCAGGTGGTGCCCTGTGAGCCGGCGTCGAGGGTGCCGCCGGCCAGACCGGAGACGTAGGTCCAGCGCAGCGATCCCGGGCTGCCGTCCGGCGCCTCGGCGGCGGGGTAGATCCCGAGCCAGTCCAGCGCGCCGCCGGGGGCGTTGCCGAGCGTCACGGTGATCGGTTCGCCAGAGGCGTACGACGTCTTGTCCGTCTTCACCCACGGCTGAGCCGCCGGGTCGAGCACGGTGAACGGCGCCGACACGATGGTCGCGTCGCGGCCGGTGGTCATCAGCCACGCGGCCCACTCGCCGGGCGCCAGGCCGGAGGTGTCGAAGGCGACCGTCCCGCCCCGGGAGAAATCCTCGGGCCGCTCCTGGGTGCCGGAGGCGAGGTAGGCCCAGTCGGCCAGGCGGCACCACGCGGGCCGGCCCGATGACACGCAGGCGATGTCGCGCTGGGTCGGCTCGTAGCCGGCCGGGAAGAGCCCGACCCAGTCGGTGGCCTGCCGCGCGCCGTACCCCTCCAGTTCCAGGCGCTCGCCCCGCACCACCGTCGTGTCGGCGGAGGTCAGCGTCGCCGGCCGCGGCGCGGGCGTCACCTCGAACGTCGAGGCGACCGCCCGGTGGTCGGACGGCCACGGGTCGACCGCGATGTCGGTGTGCGGGCCGTTGAAGTCGCCGGGCAGGGGAACGGGCGAGGGCTGCTCGCCGACGACGTCGCTCCGGAGCGTCTTCGACGGGCCGGTGGCGTACACGAAGTCGATGCGGTCGTGGACCTCGTCCGCGGGCATCGACGGCGGCGGGTAGCCGGGCGTCCACGTGTAGCCCGGGTCGGCGATCGGGTCGGGGCGAGTCTCCCGGTAGCTGTCGCGGAAGCCGAGGTCACCGAGCCGCTTCGACACCGGCCATGCCACCGCCACGTCGTACGGACGGGGCGTGGCGGCGGCGACCTCCGCCGTCCAGTCCAGGTGCGAGGGCACGTTGAAGTCGCCGGTCAGGAAGACGGGCACCCCGGCCTCGGCCAGGGCGGGCAACGACGTGAACCGGCCCGCCATCGCGTTCATGTGGATCGTGTTCTCGTTCGCGAGCACGGAGGACAGGCTCCTGCCGTCGCGCAGGTCGTACGGACCGTACGGGTAGGCCTGCAGGTGGACGTTGCTGACGGCCACCACCCGGCCGGGCGAGACCTCGACGTAGACGAAGTCCGCGCCCTGCCGCGGAACGATGATCGGATAGCGGCTGATGATGCTCATCGGCTCGTACACGTGGTCCCAGCCGAGAGCTTCGGCGACCCGGCCGAGGTTGGCGTCCGTCTCCTGCATGCCGACGACGTCGGCGTGCGCCGCCTCGATCGCGGCCGGCACCTTGCCGAAGTCGACGCGGCCGCCGCCGGTCCAGATGTTGAACGTCATCACGGTCAGCTCGACCGGCTCGTCCCGCTTCTCGTCGCCGGCGTACGCCGCGGGTGTCATCACTCCGAGGAGGACGGCGATCGAGCCGGCCGCGAGCCCGGACATCCACTTCCTCATTCCGTTTCGTCGCACAGCCACAAACCCAAGCATCCTGCGGTGGACTACGGCGTGGCCGCGGGTGACGGGACACCGACCACGACGCGAACGCACGGCGATCTGTACGACCTGTCGCGCGACGGCTACCGTGTCGCTCTGAGTACTCCTGGCGCTGCCCTCGGCGGAGACTGAGCGAGCCCGCCGAAGCCGGTCCGCCGGCCCCACGGGCGAGCACCGGCTGCCGGTGTACGTGCTCACGCACCGGCAGTCGCCCCCGCCGCCCGCCGACGGCGTCTACACCTTCGTCAACCACGGCCTCGACAGCGCGGTGCGGCAGGCCAAGGCCGCGGCGGACGGCAGGAACATCGGGGTGAGCGGGGTCGAGGTGGGCCGGCAGCTGCTGCAGGCCGGCCACGTCGACGAGCTGTGGATCCATGTGGTGCCCGTCCTGTTCGGCAGCGGCACCCGGCTGTACGAGCAGTCCGGCGGCCCGCACATCCACCTGGACCTCGTCGAGGGCGTCCCCACGCCCAACGCCACCCACCTGCGTTTCCGCGTGCGCTCACAGCCGGCCGTCCGGGGCTGACCCTAGCGGCGGGCCCGGAAGAGCAGGTGCAGCACCCGGTCGCCCTGGACCACCACGTGCGGGTCCTCCAGCAGGTGCTGGGCGTCGACGGATCCGAAGTACCGCTTGCCCGAGCCGAAGACGACCGGCACGACGTCCATCGCCACCTCGTCCACCAGGCCGAGCGCGAACGCCTGCCCGCCGACGTCGCCCGCAGCCACCGCGACGTCGCGCTCACCGGCGAGCTCCTTGGCCTTCGCGACCGCCCCCGCCACGTCGTCGACGAAGTGGTACGACGCCTCCGGGTGCCACCCTTCGGGCTTGGGGCGGTGCGACACCACGACGACGTGCTCGCCCGTCGGCGGCCTGCCCGCCCAGCCGTTGGTCATGTCGAACAGGTGGCGCCCGATCACCATCGCCCCGACCTTGTCCCACATCGGCTGGACGTACTCGGCGGAGGCCCGCGACACCTTTCCCTGGCCGAGCGGGACGTCGCCGTTGACGTACCAGTCGAACAGCGGGCCGACCTGATCCCGCTCGTCGGCGATGTAGCCGTCCACCGACACGACGTTGTGCATGACCACGGTGCTCATCACATCTCCTGGGGGTTGCGAGGCTTGCTTGCACTGACGCGTCGAGCGGAGGGGGCCAGGATCGACAGCCCGCACGGAGAAATCTCCAGACGGCCGGCACGCGAGGTGACCTGCTCGACCGCTTGATGGTGACGCCGAATCCCGAACAGTGGTGATATGTCGGTCAGATGGTCGCTTAGGGCATGATCGGCGGAGAAGCGGCAAATAGCCCTCTTCTCCGTGGAGGACCGGCCATGTCTGTTGTGCGTACCGGAACGATGCGTCTGCCCGCCGCCGACCCGCCCGCCGCCAGTCCGCTGCCGCTCCTGCGCGGCACCCGGGCCAGGCGCGGGGTGGCCGGTGCCGATGCGGAAATGACGGCACAGATCGCGTACGGCCAGCCGTACTCGCTGCTGCCGTACACGGCGCAGGACGGCTACAGCCGCACGCGCACCGAGCGGGACCTGCCGGTGGTGGTGCTGGAGAACGAGGTGCTGACCGCGACCTTCCTGCCCGCGTACGGCGGGCGGCTCTGGTCGCTCGTCCACCGCCCGTCGGGCCGGGAGCTGCTGCACCGCAACCCGATCCTGCAGCCGGCGAACCTGGCGCTGCGCGACGCGTGGCTGGCCGGCGGCGTGGAGTGGAACGTCGGCGCGACCGGCCACTGGCCGCTGACCTGCTCGCCCCTGCACGCCGTACGGCTCACGCGGGCCGACGGGACGCCGATGCTCCGCATGTACGAGTTCGAGCGGATGCGGCGGCTGGTGGTGCGGATCGACGCCTGGCTGCCCGCGGAGTCGCCGGTCATGTTCGTCGAGGTCACCCTGCACAACCTGGCCCCGGAGCCGGTGCCCGCCTACTGGTGGTCGAACATCGCCGTCCCGGAAGCGGCCGGGGTGCGGGTGCTGGCGCCGGCCACCCGGGCCTACCACTACGACTACACCGCCGTGCTCCGGCCGGAGGACTTCCCGATGCGCGACGGGCGCGACCGCAGCTACACCGACACGGCGACGAAGGCGGCGGACTACTTCTTCGAGATCCCGGCGGGTGAGCGGGGGTGGATCGCCGCCGTCGACTCCTCGGGCAGCGGGCTCGTCCAGGTCTCGACCGACCGGTTGCGCGGCCGCAAGCTGTTCCACTGGGGGACCGGATCGGGCGGCCGCCGCTGGCAGGAGTGGCTGAGCGGCCCCTCGTCCCGCTATCTGGAGATCCAGGCGGGGCTGGCCAGGACGCAGCTGGAGCACGTGCCGATCCCGGGCGGCGCGACGTGGAGCTGGGTGGAGGCCTACGGCCTGCTGGAGGTGGACCCCGAGGCGGCCCACGGGCCGTGGGACAAGGCCGTCCGCGCCGCCACGGCAGCGGTCGACCGGCTGATCCCACGGGAAGCGCTCCTTCCGTCCGGCCCTTCGCGCGCGCCGGAGGTGCTGAGCCGGGGGTCGGGGTGGGGCGCGCTGGAGGTCGCAGACGCCCTGCCGGAGCTGGACTTCGGCGAGATCGGCGACGAGCAGCGCCCGTGGCGGGAGCTCCTGGAGACCGGGCGGCTGCCCGAGTGCGACCCGCCCGCCGCCCCCGTCGCTGACGGTCCCTGGCGCGACCTTCTCGAACGGCACCCGGCGGACTGGCACGCCCGCTACCACCTGGGCCTGGTCCGGTACGCCGACGGCGACCGGGAGGGGGCCGAGCGGGCGTGGCGGGAGTCCCTGGAGCACCGCCGTACGCCCTGGGCCCTGCGCTGCCTGGCGGAGAGCGCCCGGCTGGCGGGTTCGGGATCGGGCGCCGACCTGCTGGTGGAGGCGCACGCACTGGCGCCGGCCGTCGTCGCGCTCACCGTCGAGACCCTGCGCGCCCTGCTGGCCGACGGCCGCGCCGCCGAGGCGCTGGCCCTGATCGACCGGCTGCGGCCCGACGACCGGGCGCTCGGGCTGATCCAGATGATCGAGGCCGAGGCCGCCCTCGCGGCGGGCGACCTGGACCGGGCAGGAGCACGCATCGAGCAGGGCATCACGGTGCACAACCTGCGCGAGGGGGAGGGCTCCCTGGACGAGCTCTGGTTCCGCTACCAGGAGCTACGCCACCCGGACACCGATCCCGACCAGGTCCGGCGCGAGCACCCCCTGCCCGCGACGTACGACTTCCGCATGCGCTGAGAAAAGGAATCACGTGGAATCTGCTCGGCCACCGGTGCGCGTGCCACACCACGCGCGGGCGGGTGGCGCGTGATCGAGGAGCTCCTCCCCGGCACGGTGGTGGCGGTGGAGGCGTTCGGTGACGTGGCCGACGCGTGGCTGTTCCCCGAGGAGGAGGCGCTGGTCTCCGGGGCGGTGGCCCGGCGGCGCAGCGAGTTCGCCACCGTGCGCGCCTGCGCCAGGGCCGCGCTGCGCAGGCTGGGCGTGCCGCCGGTGCCGATCCTGCGTGGGGCGCGCGGCGCGCCCGTCTGGCCGCCGGGCGTCGTCGGCAGCATGAGCCACTGTGACGGGTACCGGGTCTGCGCCGTCGCGCGTGCCGCCGACCTGTGGACGATCGGCGTGGACGCCGAGCCCCATGAACCGCTCCCGCCGGGCGTTCTCGATGCGGTGTCCGATCCGGCGGAGCGGGCGTGGATCGACCGGCTGGCCGCCGGCGAGCCGGAGGTGTGCTGGGACCGGCTGTTGTTCAGCGCCAAGGAGTCGGTTTACAAGGCGTGGTTCCCGCTGACCGGCCGCTGGCTGGACTTCTCCGACGCCTGCCTGACCGTGGACCCGCGGCGGCGGACGTTCACCGCGGTCCTGGCGCCCGGGGGCGTCGTCACCGGGTTCACGGGCCGCTGGCTGGTGCGTGAGGGGCTCGTCCTGACGGCGATAGCCGTCGGCACCAGTGAGAGACCGTCCCGATAGGTGTAGAAATGGTTATCATTTTGCACTTATTCTGACGGGGCAGCGATGGCCCGTTGGATCGGAGATGGCGATGACCTTTGCCCGAAGCCCCCATGGTCCCCATGACACCTCCACGGTTGAGGCTGAGCTGAGCCGGATCTGGGGTGAGCTGCTCGACCTGGACCCCGAGACGATCCCGGCCGACGCCGCCTTCCTGCGGCTGGGCGGTGACTCGGTCCTGGCCGTGCGCATGGCGGCGATGGTCCGCAAGCGGATGGCGGTGGAGCTGGCGCTGGCGGACGTGACGGTGGAGATCACCTTGGCCCGGCTCGCGGACGCGGTCAGGCGGCGCAGGACCGCGGGGAACGAAGCGGCACGCGCACTGCCGGTGGAGATCGAACGCCGTGCCGACCCGTCGGCGCCGTTCCCGCTGATGCCGCTCCAGCAGGGGTACTTCGTCGGGCAGCACGACGGCTGGGAGCTGTCGTACGAGTCGGCGCACTTCTACGCGGACTTCGGGCTCGCCGGCCTGGACGGCGAGGAGGCCGCGGAGGCGTTGGAGGACGCGCTGGCGCGGCTGGCCCTGCACCAGCCGATGTTGCGGGCCAGGATCACGCCGCAGGGAGAGCAATATGTCCTGGCTCCCGACATGCCGGGCGCGATCCCACGGCCCCGGGTGTACGACCTGCGCGAAGCGGGCCCGCAGGAGGTGCGTGCGCATCTGCTGGCCGTCCGGCACGAGATGCGCACCACCGGGCCGAACCCGCTCGACGGGCCTGGCCTGGACATCCGGCTCAGCCTCCTGCCGGAAGGGCGCGGGCGGTTGCACACGGGCGAGAGCCTGCTCGTCATGGACGGCTGGTCGGCGACGTTGCTCAACCGCGAGCTGCTCACCCTGGCCGCCGACTGGAACGCCGTCCTCGCTCCGCTGGACGTCGACTTCGGCGACTACGTGACCTCGCTCGGCCGGCTGCGTGACAGCGAGCCGTACGCCGACGACCGGGACTGGTGGTGGGCGCGACTCGGTGACGTGCCCGGCCCGCCCGCGCTGCCGTTGCGCGCCGATCCGCGGGACGTGCGAGCCACCACCATGGAGACCCTGGAGAACCACCTCGCGGCGGACCGGTGGGCCGCTCTGCGCGGCCACTGCGCCGCCCGGGGTGTCACGCCGTCGGCCGCCATGCTGACCGCGTTCGGCGTAGTGCTCGCTCGGTGGGCCGGTCACCGGCGGATGCTGCTCAACTCCCTGCAGCTCAACAGATTGCCGCTGCACCCCGACATCCACCGCGTCATCGGCGCTTTCGCCACCACGATGCTGCTTCCGGTGGAGCTCGGGCAGGGCCACACGTTCGCCGATCTGGCGGGGGAGGTGCAGCGGACCTTCACCGAGTACACGGCGCACAACCTGGTCTCGGGCGTCGAGGTGTCGCGGGAGCTGGCCCGCCGGCGCGGAACCACCCGGCCGGTCGCCCCCGTGGTCTTCCAGAGCACCCTCGGCATGGACGCGGCGATCGGGGCGCAGGCCGAATCGGCCGGGCCGCTGGGCGATCTGGACTTCGAGGACTTCCACCATCAGCTCCGCACGCCGCAGGTGGCGCTGGAGGCTCGCTTCTACGAGATGCGCGACGAGCTGGTGCTCGTCTTCTCGCTGGTGGCGGAGCTCTTCCACACCGAGCAGGTGGACGCCGCCTTCGCCGATCTGCTGACGCTCGTCGAGACGCTGGCCGACGGGCCCGGCTGGGACCGGGTCGTCGACCTGCCCGCCGAGGCGGCTCGGGAAGGCATGAGCGGCCTGTCGCTGGACCGGCTGCCGGAGCACGACGCCGCACACGAGGACGGGCCGCCGGTCGACGAGCTTGAACAGCGGATCTGCGCGATCTGGGAGGAGATCCTGGGCGTTCCGGTGCTCGACCGGGCCGCGGGCTTCTTCGCCCTCGGCGGTGACTCGCTGCTGGTGGTCCGCGCCCTGGCCCGGCTGGCCAAGGAGGTGGGCGGCGCGCCCAGCGTCCGCGAGTTCCTCAACGCGCCCACGGTGGCGGGGGTGGCCGCGGCGGTACGGGCCCGGCAGGCGGACGCCCGGCGATGACGGTGATCGGCGTCCTCGGCGGCGCGGGAACCGTGGGCCGGGTGGCCGTGGACCGGCTGGCCCGCTACGGGCTCGGTGAGCTGCGCGTCGGCGGGCGCGACCTGGACCGGGTGACGGCCGTCTGCCGGGCGACGCAGGGAGCGGCCGCGCCCGTACGCGTGAACCTGCGCGATCCCCGCCTGCTTCGCGACTTCTGCGCCGGCTGCCAGGTCGTGGTCAACTGCGCCGGGCCGTCCTACCAGGTGCTCGACACCGTGGCCCGGGCCGCGGTGGCGGCCGGGGCCGACTACGTCGACGCGGCCGGGGATCTGTCGGCCGTCGAGGCCCTGGAGTCCGCCGCGCCACCGGAGCTGGGCGAGCGGGCGGCGGTGTTCTCGGCCGGGCTGATGCCGGGGCTGTCGGGGCTGCTGCCCCGCCTGCTGGCCACCGGGCCCCTGGCCAGGCTGGACGGTTACGTGGGCGGCGCCGCCCGCATCAGCGAACTGTCGGCCGTGGACGCGCTGCTGACCCGCGGCCTCCGCTTCGGCACCGCGTTGGCGGCTTGGCGCGACGGCCGCGTAGTGCCGGGCGCCCTGGCCCCGCTGCACGACGTGACGCTGCCCGGTTTCCGCGGGCGAGTGCACGCGTGGCCGTTCCTGTCGGCCGAGTTCGCCAGGCTCGCCGCCGAGCTGGACGTCACGGAGGTGCGCAACTACACGGTCTACGTCACCGACGCCATCCCGCACGCGCTGGCCGCGGCCTGGGCGGACGGCGGGCCGGTCGAGGACCACGTCCCCGCGGTCGTGGCGGCGGCCGAGGCCGACCTCGCCGCCACCGGCCCCTACTACACGCTGCTCTTCCAGACCGTGCCCGCTCCCGGAGCGGGCACGGCTCCCCGCCGGCTGCTCCTGCGCACGCCGGACTCCTATGCGTTGAGCGGTGTCGTCGCGGCCATCGCCACCGGAGAGGTGCTGGGCGGCCGGGTGAAACCGGGCGCCCGGTCGGCCGCCGAATGCCTGGACCCGGCCGGCGTGTTCGCCCGGCTGTCCGGTGACCCGCTGGTGACGCAGGCCGAGATCCTCTAGCCCCTGTGGAAGGGAACATGACAGAAGCCGAACGCGCCGAACAAGGGCACGGCTACGCCGTCAACGCCCCGTACTACGACCTGATCTCCCCTGAGGCGGCGCGGGAGGCGCTGGTCGCCGCCCTGGATCTGTTGCCGGAGAAGGCTGGGGCGGTCGCCGAGATCGGCCCCGGCACGGGCCACTTCACCGAGGCGTTGCTGGCCCGGCTCGGGCCGGACGCCGAGATCTTCGCGATCGAGCCGGCCAGGATCATGCGTGCCGCGCTGGTGACGCGGCTGGCCGGGCTGCCGGCGGCGGCCGAGCGGGTCACCGTGCTGCCGGAGGACGCCCTGACCGCGCAGGTGGACGCGCCGCTGGACGGCGTGGTGCTGTTCAACCTGGTCATGCATTTCGCTCCCGCCGACCGTGCCTGCCTGTGGAAGAAGTGGGCCGAGGCGCTGCGGCCGGGCGGAGTACTGCTGATGGAGTCGCAGTATCCGCAGACGGCGACCGCCGTCCCGCCCAGTCTGGTGCCAGGACGCCGCCTGGGACGGTATCGCTACGAGACGCTCTCGCGGGCCGACGTGGCAGGCGAGGACCTGCTGCGCTGGGTCACGACCTACCGGACCCTGCGCGGGGACGAGGTCGTCCGCGAGGAGAGTGCCGAGTTCGACTGCCACGTCGTCTCGGACGACACGCTGGCCGCCGAATTGTCGGCCGCCGGCCTTGAGCGCCACCCGGCCGCACCCGAGGGCGTCCAGGCATGGAGGCGCCCCGACCCAGGAAGGACGACATGAAGTACGACGTGATCGTGGTGGGCGGCGGCCCCGCGGGCCTGAGCGCCGCGCTGGTCTTCGGACGGCAGCGCCGGCGGGTGCTGCTGGTCGACGGGGGCAAGGTGCGCAACGCGCCGGCCGCCGAGATGCACATGTACCTGAGCCGCGACGGGTTCCCGCCCGCGCGGCTGCTGGAGCTGGGCCGATCGGAGCTGGTGACCTACCCTTCGGTGGAGATCAGGCAAGGCTCCGTGCTGTCGGCCCGGGGCAAGAAGGACGACTTCGAGGTCGAGCTCGACGGCGGTGCGGTGGAGCGGGCCCGGCGGCTGGTGCTGGCCACCGGGCAGGTGGACGAGCCGTACCCGATCGAAGGGCTGGGGGAGCGGTTCGGGCGCGGTGTCTACCACTGCCCGTTCTGCCACGGCTGGGAGACCCGCGACAGGTCCCTGGCCGTGATCACCCGGATCCCGGCGGAGACCACGCTCGCGCTGTACGTCGCCGACCGGTTCAGCGATGACGTCGTCCTGTGCACGAATGGCCCGCTGGAACTGCCCTCCTTGATCGCCGCCAAGCTTGCCGAGAAGCGCGTCCGGGTGATCGAGACGCCCATCACCCGGGTGGCCGGCGAGCCGGGAGCGCTGGAGCTGCACTTCGCCG
This sequence comes from Nonomuraea terrae, assembly GCF_044465245.1. Taxonomy (NCBI): domain Bacteria; kingdom Bacillati; phylum Actinomycetota; class Actinomycetes; order Streptosporangiales; family Streptosporangiaceae; genus Nonomuraea; species Nonomuraea terrae. Next base: position 505,083 of record NZ_JBITLL010000006.1, read on the forward strand.
ACGGCAGCGCGCTGACCCGTCAGGACCTCTACCACCGGGCGCCCACCCGGCAGCACTCGGCGCTCGCCGCCGAGCTGGGCTGCGAGCTCAACGCCGACGGCACCGTCCGGGTGAACGAGTTGCAGGAGACCACGGTGCCGGGCGTGGCGGCGGCCGGCGACACCGCCAAACTGCCGGCCGTCCCGGACGCCCCCACGCTGGTCTCGCTGGGCGCCGCCGACGGGGTGCGTGCCGCGGTGTGGATGGACGGCGACCTGTTCCGCTCCGACCTCGGCCTGGTTCCGTCCTGACCGGGCGGGTGGCCGGAGCGATCCGGCCACCCGCGGCTCAGCCCTTGCGGGCTGCGAACAGGTGCAGCCCGGTGGTGGCGAGAGGGTGATCGTCGCCCGGAAGGGTGAACAACGGGCGCAGCCCGGCGCCTGCCAGCACGTTCAGCCATTCCTCCCGGGTGAGGAACACCCGGTCCTCGGCGTTCCGCGGGTCGCCGGGGTCCAGCCGGGTCTCGCCGGTGCGTGGCGACATGAGGAACTGCATCGAGGTCAAGATGGCGGCCATCTCCCGGCAGGTCTCCACGAAGACGAACAGACCGCCCGGCGCCAGCAACCGGCCGAGCCGGGCGACCACGTCCCGCACGTGGCGGGCGTTGTGCAACACGTTCGCCGACAACAGCACATCCTGTGATCCCGGCGGTACGTCGTGGCCGGCCGTGTTGATGTCGAAAAGGGCGAAGCGCACCCCTGGGCGTTCACCGAAGCGCTCACGGCCGAGCGACAGGAAATACTGCGACACGTCGGTGAACAGGTAGTCGACGTCCTTGCCGGTCAGTGCCCCCAGCGCGTCCACGGTCGTGCCACCGACCCCCGCGCCCAGCTCCAGCACCCGCAGCGGCCCGGCACCGCGTTCGGCCGCCCATCGCAACGTCTCCCCGACAGCGGCGTTGAGGTAGCGGTTGACGGTGTTCTCCCGGTACGCCCCATCCGCCGTGCCCGGGTCGTCGCCGGCGAACAGCAGCGCCTGCACCGGCACCTCGTCACGCAGCAGCTCGGGCAGCCGGCTCATGGCCGCCAGCAGGAACCTGGTCGTCTCCGCCGGATAGCCGATCGCGGCGCCGTCGGACTCCATGCCTCGACCGGCCGCGACGACCTCGTCCCTGCGCACCTTCCGCAACCCGTGGAAGCGGCCCTCCGCGTCACGGGCCAGCCACCCTTCCCGCGTGAGCGCTTCGAGCCAGCGGCGCAGGATCCACCGATGCCGCTCGGCAGCCTTCAGCGTGGCCGCGATCTCGTCGGCGGTGGCCCCGCCCCTGGTCAACCCGGTGGGACGCAAGGTGCACGCCATCGCCAGCAGCGCCGCCTGGTCCAGCCGGTCCAGGAATACCGGCAGCCGCGCGGCGTCCACGTCCGCGACCGCCTCGGCCGCTCGCTCGGTGGCGCGTCGCCGTACATCCGTGTCGTCCGGTGTGTCGGTCTCGACCACGATGCGCAGGTCGCGGTGGGGAAGCGATGAACGGCGCAGGAGGGCGCGGGAGATCTCCTGGAGTCTGCGGCGGGTGAACGAGGCGAACGGGTCGTGCGCCGTCCCCCCTGAGATCCCTGCCACCGGTTCGGCCGCCGCGCCCGCCGGGCTGACCACGCTCAGCATCGCCGGGTCGCGGGGGTCGGCCACCACGGCGGCCCGGGGCCCGGCGGCCGCGCGCAGGTGGGACGGCGCCACCGCCCCCTCGCGATCGGGCGCGGGCACGGCGTTGGGAATGCCATGGACGTGCACCGGCTCACCGGACAGCAGGGCCGTGAGCGTGCCCAGGCGGTCGTCGCCGGGAAGGGACGCCCACGCGACCCTCTTCGCCACCGGCGGCGGGTCGGCGTCCACACGGAGCACCGCGTCGAAGCGGTAGCGGGTGAGCTCGGTGTCGTCCGTCATGGTCTTGGGATGCACGCTCAGCCGGACCGTACGACCGCTCTCCCCGGCGACGTCCGCGGCCAGCCGGGCCAGCAGGGGCGGGTCGAACAACAACTCCTCGTCACGGGCGGCGCGGTCCGCGGCCCGCCGCGAGAGCTCGGCGCCATCGGCCGAAGGGTCGGCCGCCCGCTCCACCCACAGGGCGTAGGCGTCCAGCAGCCGGGAGTCGCGGACGTCGCCGACGATCACCGAGCCGCCCGGCGCGACCAGCCCGATCGCGTCCGCCAGCACGGACCTCAGGTAGTCCACACCCGGGAAGCACTGGGTGACGGAGTTCAGCAGCACGCAGTCGGGACGGCCGTCGGGCGCGCCGACCTCCCTCAGCGCGGCGCGGACCTCGGGCGCCGTCGCCTCGTGGGCCGCCGCGGGCACGATGGCGGTTCCGGGGCGCGCGCGGGCGCGGAGGGCGGCGACCGCGGCGGTCGAGACATCGGTGCCCACGTATCCGTCGACGTGATCGAGCAGGCGGTGCATCAGCAGCCCGGTGCCGCAGCCGAGCTCCAGGATCCAGCGCGGACCGGTGCCGAGCACCAGATCGACGGTGTGAGCGATCCACTCGCGCATGTGCGCGACCGGCAGCGGGCGGCCGGTGTCGGACGCGCGCCAGCCGGACAGGTCCAGGTCGGGGACGTGCCCGACGTCGTCCTGTGTGTACGTCCAGTCGTAGACCTCGCCCCAGTGCTCCAGGTACTCGGTGACGAGGCCGCCGGTGGGCCGTACAGCCAGCGCGGCCTGGGCGGGGCGGACGTGCAGGGAGCCGTCGGGGCCCGGCCGGGCGTCGCCGATCCAGGGGTGGGCGATCAGCGTTCTGGCCGCTTCGACGAGCGGGGATGCAGGATCAGGGTGCACGGGTGTGGTTCTCCGTTCCGATGGGATCGTGGGACAGCCGGTGGTCCGCCAGGCGCAGCACCCGATCGGCGCGGGCCGCGACCTTGCGGTCGTGCGTGACCAGCAGCACGGCCAGGCCGTCGGCGCGCAGGCGTGCCAGCAGGCGCAGCAGCCCGGCGGCGGTGACGTCGTCCAGCGCGGAGGTGATCTCGTCGGCGAGCAGCACGGCGGGGCCGGCGGCCAGCGCGCGGGCGAGCGCCACCCGCTGCAGCTGCCCGCCGGACAGCTCCCCGGGCCTGCGCGCGGCCAGCGAGGGGTCCAGCCCGACCTGCTGGAGCAATCCCGGGACCGCGGCGTACGCCCGGGTTCGGGAGAGCCCGCCCAGGACACGCGCCGGCCGGGCGAGCGCCGACGCCACGCGGTGGGCGGGATTGAGCGCGCCGGCCGGATCCTGGCCGACGAGTTGCACGTCGCGCAATGCCTCCCGGGGCCGCCGGTCCAGCGGCCAGGCGAGCGGACGCCCGCGCAACCACAGCTCGCCCGCCTCGGGAGGCAGCAGGCCGGTCAGCGCCCGCAGCAGTGCGCTCTTCCCGGCGCCGGACGCCCCGAGAACCGCCACGAGCTCGCCCGGCCACAGGGTCAGCCCGGCGCCTGCCAGCAACGTCTCGCCCCCCTGGGCCAGCCGCAGCACCCGCACCTGGAGCAGGGGCTGCTCATCCCGGCGGGGATGAGCAGCCACGGGAGCGGGGCCCGGCGCGCCGATGGTCGAGGGAGCGGTGCCGGGGGCCGCGGTGTCCGGCGCGCCGATGGTCAGGACGCGGTTGGCGACGCGGGTCACGAACTCCTCGTCGTGAGAGATCACGAGGGTCACCGACCGGCCGTCGCCCCGCCGGCGTTCGATCGCCTGGACGACCAGGTCGAGCGCGCCGGGGTCGAGTCCGCTGGTGGGCTCGTCCAGCACCAGCAGGCCCGGTTCGCCGAGCAGGGCGCGGGCGAGCGCCACCCGCTGGGCCTGGCCGCCCGACAACCGGTGGGGGCGTCGGTGCCACAGCCGGTCGGCGTCCAGGCCGAGCCCGGTCAGCATGTCCCGCACCATGGCCGACGAGCGGCGGTGGCCCTCACCGACCAGCGCGCCGAGGCCGAGCAGCGGGTTCAGGGATCCGACGGGATCCTGGTCGAGCAGGCCGACATGCGCCAGGCGCCACCGTCGCGCGTCCCGGCCGGGGCGCACCGGGCTTCCGCGCCAGGTGACGACGCCACCTGTCCTGTGCAGCCCGGGTTCGAGGATGTCGAGCGCGGCCCGGACCATCGTGGTCTTGCCGCTGCCGGAAGGGCCCACGATCGCGATGACCTCGCCGGGCCCGGCGCGCAGGCCGGCCCCTGTGACGATCTGCCGCCCGCGGTCGTCGGCCACGGTGAGCCCCACGACCTCCAGCACGGCGTCCCCACCGGTGCGTACGGCGTCCGGTCCTGGGCGGGGCAGGGTGCGTGCGCCGGGCCGGGCGCCGAGGGCGGCTGACAGCAGCATGGCCGCCAGGGCGAGCACGGTGAGCGCGGCTGCCGGGGCCACCAGGGCCGCGGGGTTGAGCGCCGCACCCGCCAGGTTCTCCCGGAGCATCGTCCCCCAGTCGGGCGCGGGAGGCTGCGGGCCCAGACCGAGCATGCCGAAGGCGGCGGCGAGCTGTAACGCCAGGACGAAACGGAGCACCACGTCGGCCGAGGCCAGCCCGGCCACCGACGGCAGGATCTCGCGCCCGAGGATCGCGACGGCCGTCTCACCCCGGCAGCGGGCCGCCTCGGCGTAACCCGTGCGGCGGGCCTGCCGTACCAGGTCGCGTACCATCCGCAGGCCAAGCGGGGCCCCGCCGCACACCGTGCCCGCGATCACCGCGGCGGGCGCGGGCAGGGCGACGGCGAGCACCAGCGCCGTCAGCATGAACGGCGAGGCCAGCAGCAGGTCGGCGAGCGCCGTCAGCCACCGCCCGGTCCGGCCGCCGGCCCATCCGGCGGCCAGTCCACCGGCCACGCCCGCGAGGCCGGCCGCCGCGGCCGCGGCCAGCGCGGTCAGGGTGAGGTCACGACCACCCGCCAGCAGCCGCGACAGCACGTCGCGTCCGGCCACGTCGGTGCCGAGCGGCCACTGCGCAGCGGGCGGTGCCCACGGCATGCCGATCGACGCGGCCGGATCATGCGGCGCGAGCGCACCGCCGCACACCGCCGCGGCCACGGCCACCGCGGCCATCCCCGCGGCCGCCACGCTACGCCGGCGCACGGACGCCTCCCCGGTCGGGATCGGACAGCGCGCTCAGCACGTCGGCGAGCGCCGACCCGGCGAGCACGACCACGGCCGCCAGCATCGCCACGGCCTGCACGACGGGGGTGTCGCGGGTGCCGATCGAGCTGACCAGAAGTTCCCCCAGCCCGGCGTAGCCGAACATCATCTCGATCACGGCCGTCGCCGCGACCAGGGCTCCCGCCGTCATGGCGAGGACCCGGACGGCGGGAGCCAGCAGGAAGGGCGCCACATGCCGCAGGGCCACCCGGTGGCGCGGCAGCCCGCGCGCCACCGCGTCCCGCACGTGCGGCCGGCGCCCGGTGTCGGCGACCGCCCCGCCGAGCAGCCCCGCGCCGAACGCGGCGGCCGGCACCGCGAGCGCCAGCGAAGGGAGCATCAACCGCTCCGCGTCGAACGGCGACGCGCCCGCGACGGGCAGCAGCGACACCGGCGGAAACCAGCCCAGCACCACCGCGAACAGGACCACCAGGCCGGTGGCGAACACCACCTGCGGGACCGCGGCCACCCCCGTCACCAGCGCCGTGAACGGCCCTCGCCATCGCGGCGAGGCCGTGCCGACCAGCCAGGCGAGCAGCAGGGTCAGTGGGACGGCCACCGCCAGCGCGCAGCCGGCCAGGGTGAGCGTGGCGGGCAGCCGTTCGGCGACGATCTGGGTGACCGGCCGGTCGGTGACGAGCGAGGTGCCCGCCTCGCCGCGGCACAGCCCCGCCAGCCACGACAGGTAGCGCTGCCAGGCGGGAAGGTGCAGCCCGAGTTCCTCACGCAGCTGCGCGAGCTGTTCGGCGCCGGCCCGGCCCCCGGTACGGCTCTGGGCCGCGTCCGAGGGCAGCAGCTCCGTCGCGCAGAACACCAGCACCGACACCACGACGAGCAGGACCAGCGCCCGCGCGACCGCCACGCCGACGACACGCGTCATCACCCGTCCAGCCGGACCCGCTCGATGAAGGCCAGGTCGAACCCGGGGCCGTCAGGCAGGCCGGAGACGCGCGACGAGGTGAGGTCGAGCCCGTCACCGACGCCCCACACCACGTACCCGCCCTCTTCGCGCAGTTCGCGCTGGAGCTCTCCTAGGTTCTCCCGCCGCCGCGCGTCGTCCTCGGTCGCCATCGCCTCGTCGTAGGCGGTGTCCCAATCCGGGCGCTGCCACGCGGTCTCGTTGGTGGGGGAGTCGCCGAGCAGGGAGACGCGGGCGACGTCGGTGAACGGGATGCCGCCGAAGAACCCGGTGTAGAAGTCGCTCTGCGCGAACACCTTCGTCCAGTAGGTGTCCGGCGGCGCGGTGGTCACCCGCACCGTGATGCCGGCCTCGCCGAGCTGTCGGGCGAACAGGGTCGCGGCGGTGTCCATCCCCGGGTAGGAGGTTGTGGTGGCCAGCTCCAGGGTCAGCCCGTCGGCGTGGCCGGCCTGCTTGAGCAGCTCCTTGGCGCGGGCGACGTCCCTCGGCCGCTGTGGCACGCCGGCCGGGCTGGAGGGGTCTGCCGGGGTCAGCAGGTCGTTGCCGATCTTCCCGTACCCGAGCAACACCTTGTCCAGCAGTTCCTGGCGGTCGGTCGCGAGTTTGATCGCCTCCCGCACGCGGGCATCGTCGAACGGCTCCCGGTCCAGCCGCATGACGAACGGGTACATGGTGACGGCCGGGCGATGCACGACCTTCAGGTTCGGGTCCTCCGAGACCTGCCGGACGGTGGCCGGGCTGACGCTGCTCGCCACATCGGCCTGACCGGAGATCACCGCTTGGGCGCGGGCCTGCGGATCGGGCACGGCCATGAGCTCTATCCGCGGCGTCGGCGGCCGCTCGCCCCACCACCGGTCGTTGCGTTCGAGCACGGCGTGCTGGGCGTTGCCGCCGGTCATCCGGTACGGGCCCGAGCCGACCACCGGCCGGTCGAAGGCGGTGGTGCCGTCGGGGATCACGAACGTGAACCACGCCAGAGCCTGCGGCACCTCGGCGTACGGCTGCACGGTGACGAGTTCGAGGGTGTGATCGTCGACCACGCGGGAGGCGTCCATGTCGAACATCTGCATCCGGCCGAAGTTCTCGGCGGCCTTGCCGGCGATGCGGCGCAGCGAGAACAGCACGTCCGCCGCCCGCACCGGCCGGCCGTCGGTGAAGGTCACGCCTTGGCGCAGCCGGATCGTCCAGGTCGTGAGCTTGTCGTCGGGTTCGAAGGCGGTGGCCAGTCGAGGCTCCATGGTGCCGTCCGGCCGGGACGTCGCCAGGACGTCGTACATCAGGGCGAAGCGGGTCAGGTCGGACTGGTTGCCGACACCGCCGTGCGGGTCGTAGATGGCGGTGGCGGGAGCGCCGACCGCGACGTACCGCAGCGTCTGGACGGTCTGGCCCGTGGGTGCCGCGGAGCCGCCGGCATCGGCGCCGCATCCGGCCGTCACCAGCGCCAGACCGAGGGCGAGGGCGCCGAGGCGCGCGGGCAGGGAGATCATCAAGGCGTTTCCGTTTCTTGTGCGGTTCGGGTCAGTACCGGGCGAGGACCCGGTTGATCAACTCGGCGAGCCGGGTGACGGCGGGTGGGCGCAGCAGGCCGTAGTGGTCGGTGTCCAGCCCATGGATCTCCAGCGGACCTGCCAGGTGGCGGCCCCAGCCCAGGTCCGGCAGGTCCGGCGGGGTGTCGTCCACGCCCATGCCCACGCCGGAGTTGCGCACGGCCCGCCGTTCGGCCCGGACCAGCACGGTGGTGGCGGTGGCGTCCGCCAGCCGCCGGGGCGTGTGGGCGCCCAGGCCGCGCAGGTGGCGGGCGAAGACGGTGACCCGTTCCCGCGGGTCCTCGCCGCGGCCCAGCAGCCGGTGCTCCCGCAGCCGCGCCGCGACCGTCTCCCACCGCTGCTCGGCCGGCATCGCGAGCAGCGCCTCACGGCCCTCCCGCGTGCCGACGCCCAGGTCGAGCCCGAGGTACGCCTCGAACGCGCCCAGCTGCCGCACGGTCGCCTCGGCCATTTCGTCGCCGGGCAGCGGCGTGATGTAGGTCGGGTCGTTGGAGTCGAACATCAGCAGCAGCCCGACGGCGGCGCCGTCCTCATGGAGCTGACAGGCCACCTCCTGGCCGAGGCTGCCGCCCATCGACCACCCGCCGAGCAGATAGGGGCCGTGCGGGCGGTGCCGCCGGATCGCCTCCCCGTAGCGGCGGGCCAGGCCCGGCAGGTCGTCCGGGGCGGACGCGCCGGCCAGGCCGGGGTCGGTCAGCGCGACGATCGTGAAGCGCTCGTCCAGCAGCCGCGAGAGCTCGGCGTAACACAGGACGTCGCCGCCGGACGGGTGGATGAGGAACAGTGTCTGCTCGCCCGTTCCCTCCCGCATCGGCACGAGGACGTCGTCGTGGCCGTCGGACACGGTGGCGGGCTCGTCCCAGGCCGAGGGCTCGGTGGCCAGGCGGCGCACCCGGGCCGCGTACCCGGCGAACATCTCGTCCACCTCGGCGTCGGGCAGCAGCCCGGCGACGGCGTCCCACTGCAGCAGCAGCTCGTCGCGCTGCACCAGCACCTGGTGGTCCAGCCACGTCTGAGGGGTCTGGCTGAGGGCGTGGACCTGTTCGCCCACCCACTGCAGGTCGGGCCGGCCGCCGACGAGGTCCTCCAGGCCCAGAGCGCTGGTGAACACCACGGGCACGGACTCGGCGCGTCCCTGCCCGGAGGCGCGTTCGGCGAGGAGGTCCAGCGCCGAGTAGGCGCGGTGGTCGAGGTCGGAGAAGAGCCGGTGCTGCGCCCGCTCCACGTGCTCGGCGAACGTGCCGGGCTCGCGGCGGTCCACCTCGTGCAGGAGCAGCGAGGTGAAGTCCCCGACGACCTTCTCGACGTCGGCGTGGATCGGCGGGCGGTCGAACAGGGTGAGCGTGAGCGCGAAGTGCTCACCTCCCGACCACGTCGCCAGCGTCTCCGCATAGGCGGTCAGCAGGACGGCGGCCGGGGTGAGCCTGCGCCGGGCCGCCTCCCGCTTGAGCGCGTCCCACTGTCCGGCCGTCAGCCGCGCGGTGCGGCGAACGAAACGTGGAGCACCGTCGGGAACGGTGACGGGCAGTGGCGGAGGGCCGGGCAGCGTGTCCAGCCGCGCCCGCCAGTAGCCGGCGGCGCGCCGCCATTCGTCGCCCTGCCTGGCCTGCTCCAATGCGTGCACGCAGGCGGCGAAGTCGACGGCGGGCTCGGGCAGCGGGGCGCCGGGACGCTCGTAGTAATGGCGGACCTCCTGGTCGATGATCCAGTAGCTGCCGGCGTCGCAGATCAGCACGTCCACGCCGATGGACAGCCGGATCCGTCCCCCTGGCAGCCGGGCCGCCTGGATCTGCACCAGCGGCCAGCGGTCGGACGGGCCGGGATCACGGGAGATCCGCTCCCGCAGCCGGGCCAGCCGGTCGGCCGCGACCACCTCATCGGCTCCGCTCAGGTCGTGCACCCGGATCCGGTACGGAGGCACGTGGTCGAGCACCTTGAGGCGTCCCTGGCGGGTGACGATCGCGCGCAACATCGGGTGCCTGGCGATCACCTGTCGCCAGGCCCTCTCGTACCGGTCCAGGTCCAGGTCGGGGCAGTCGTACTCCAGGTAGAACTGGCAGGCGATGTCGCCCAGCGCGTAGCCACCCTCACGGCCCACCCAGTAGGCGTGCTGGACGCGGGTCATGGGGAACGTGCCGTCGGGATCGTCGTGTCGCGTCGTGACCTCGGCCTCGGTGGGCCGGGCCGGCTCGCGGCCGGTCAGCAGCCTGGCGAGCGCCCCGACCGTGGGGTTGGCGATCAGATCCCGCAGGCGCAGCTGCACCCCGTGGGATTCGCGCAGCAGGGCGAGAATGCGGGTGGCCAGCAGGGAGTGCCCGCCGAGGGCGAAGAAGTCGGCGTCCGCCGAGGTCACCGGCACGCCCAGCAGCTCCGTCCACAGGCCGGCCACCGCCTGCTCGGCGGGCGTGAGCGTGGTCTCCTGCCCGGGACCGACGGTCTGCCGCAAGGGCGGGGTGTAGGCGGCCTGGGTGACGCGTTCGCGCAGGTCGGTGGTGGACACGGCGACCACGGGCGGCCGGGTGCGGCGGCGGGCCAGGACGCGGTCCAGCGCCGCCATCCCGGTCTGCGCCCCGAGCGCGAACGCCAGCCGCACCGTCCGCTCGGTCCCGGCGGGGCCGACCTTCCACGCGTCCCACACCACGCTGACCCATCGGGTGGCTCCGGCTCGCGCTCCGGCTGCGGCTCCGGCTGCGGCTCCGGGTTCGGTTTCGGCGAGGGCGTCCAGGTAGCGGTTGGCCGCGCAGTACGGCCCCATGCCGATGCCGCCGACGAGGGTGCCCGCCGAGGACATCAGCACCACGTCGCGGGGCCTGTGCTCGACCGGCAGCCGCTCGACCGCCTCGCGCAACGCGAGCGCCCCCACGATCTTGGCGTGCACGTGCCCGGCGACCTGGCCGGGTCCGGTCGCGCGCAGCGGACGCAGGTCGGCGGTCGCCACAACCCCGGCCGCGTGCACGACCAGGTCGATCGGCCCTTCGGCCGACAGCTCCGCGAGGAGCGCGGCGGTGCCCTCGGCGTCGGCGGCGTCCAGCCGCCTGACCTCGATGGGCAGTTCCTCCTCGGCGAGCCTGCGCAGCGACGCGGCGCGTTCCGGAGCGGCGGCGGGCCGCTCGCTCCGGGAGGTGACCACCACGCGCATCCCCTTGCGGGCGAGATGGGCGGCGGTGGTGAGGCCGACGTCGCCGAGCCCGCCGATGATCAGCGCCGTCCCGGCGGTGCCCGTCTCCGCGGCGCGTACGGGCCGCCACGGGGCGATTCCCCGCACCCAGCGGTCCGCGCCGCGCAGGGCGGGTTCGGCTCCGGAGGTCCCGGTGGCGAGGAGGTCGGCCAGCTCGGCGGACACCGCCTCGGCCAGGTCGGTACGCTCGTCCACGTCCAGCACCCGCCAGCGCACGCCCGGCTGCTCCTGGGCGATGACCCTGGGCAGCGCGTGCAGCGCCGCGGCGGCGGGATCGGGCCGTTCGGCGCCGGTCACCCGTTGGGCTCCCCGCGTGACCTGGAGAAGCACCTCGGCGGACCGCTCGCCGGTGAAGAACCTCTCGGCCAGCCGGGCATGCGCCAGCACGCCTTCGGTCACCGTGTCGGGGTCGGCGTGGGGGGCGTGCGCCGGCACGCTTGCGGTCACCGTGTGGGGGTCGGCGTGGGGGGCGTGCGCCGGCACGCCGTCGGTCATCGCTTCCGGATTGGGGCCGCGGGCCTCCCACCGGCCGGCCAGGATCACCACGCCTGTCCATTCGGTGTCGGGATGCTCGTCCGCGCGGGCCGCGGGGACCGCCTCGGCACCGGCCGCCGACAACGACGCGACCACCGTGGCGACCGCGTCCTCGTCGTCACCGGCCACCGCCCACCGGCCTTCCAGCCCGGCCGCCGGATCCAGCGGGGCGACCTGCGTCCAGACCGGAATCTGCAGCGGCTCGTCCTCGTCGGGCTCCTGCGCCGCGGTGACGGATCGTGTGGGCTGCGCGGGCGGCTCGATCCACAACCGCCGCCGCTGGAACGCCTGGCCAGGCAGCGCGACCCGGCGGCGCCGGTGGTGCATCGCCGCGAAGCCGGGCTCCACGCCGTGCGTCCACAGCCGACCGGCCGTCTCGCGAAGGGCCGCCAGATCGCTGTCGTCCGGGTCGGTCGCGAGAGTGGTCAGCGCGGCCCGCAGCTCGGGCAGGCGGTGGGCTCGGGTCAGGGCCGCCAGTGTCCCGCCGGGTCCGACATGGAGGAGCACCACCGGCGCCCCCTCGCCCGTGTCCATGGCCGTGCGCAGCGCCTGGGAGAACCGCACCGGCTCACGAAGCTGGCGCACCCAGTGGCCGGCGGTGCCCAGCTCGGTGGTCACCCCTTCCCCTGTCAGCGTGCTGACCACGGGCACCGCGGGGGTCGCCGTGATCAGCCCCGCAGCGGCGGCCTCCAGCCGGGGCAGGGCCGGTTCGACGAGCCGCGAGTGCGCCGCTCCGTCGAACCGCAGCCGGGCCGGCTCGTAGCCGGCGTCCGTCAGCGTCTTCTCCAGCGCCGCCACGGCCGGCTCGGGGCCGGAGACCACGCACGTTCCCGGAGCGTTCAGCGCCGCCAGGTCGATGTCGGGATGCTCGCGCAGCAGCTCGCGGGTCTCGTCCTCGCCGAACGGCACGGAGAGCATGGCGCCGTCGCCGGCGGCTTCGGCCATGGCCAGGGAACGGACGGCGACGAGCCGTACCGCGTCCGGCAGCGGCAACGCTCCGGCGACCACGGCCGCGGTGTACTCGCCGAGACTGTGCCCGAGGACCACGTCGGGGCGCACACTCCAGGTGTCCAGCAGCCGCGCTGTGGCCAGCGAGACCGAGAACAGGGCCGGCAGCCCCGGCACCGGCCCGCGGACGCCGTCCTCCTCGCCACGGACGACCGCGCGGATGTCACGCCCCAGGTGGGCGTGGAACAGCTCGGCGCATTCGTCCACGCACGCGGCGAACGCCGGCTCGGCGTCGTACAGGGTGGCGCCCATGCCCGCGCGGGCGCTGCCGCCACCGGGAAAGGCGAACACGAGTTTCGGCGGCACGCCCGGCGCGGCGACCGGTGCCGCATCGCGCAGGGCCGCCGCGAGATTCCCGTCCTCGGCGATGACGCTGACCCGATGGGCCTGGTGGCGACGGCCCTGCTGCAGCGTGTACGCCAGGTCCGCCACCGGCACGGACGGAGCGCTCTCGGCCCAACCGGCCAGATCGGCCACGGTCCGCTCCAGGGCCTCGGGGGTGTGCGCCGACAGCACCACGGGGTGCGGCCGGCCATCGGCGGGTGGCGCGGGCCGCTCGGGTGCGGGCCCCACGACGACGTGGGCGTTGGTGCCGCCGATGCCGAACGAGCTGACCCCGGCGAGCTCCGGACCGTCCCAGCGGCGCGTACGGCTCACCACCTGGAAGGGCGACCCCGCCAGCCCCAGCAGCTCGTTGACGGGCTCCGCGTGCAGCGAGGCGGGCAGCGTGCCATGCCGGACCGCCAGCACCGTCTTGATGAACGACGCGATCCCGGCCGCGGAGTTGGTGTGGCCGAGGTTGCTCTTCACCGAGCCCAGCCCGCACCAGGCCGGGCCGGCGTCCCCGAACACCTGCCGCAGCGCGGCGACCTCGATCGGGTCGCCCAGCCGGGTGCCGGTGCCGTGCGCCTCGACGTAGCCGACCTGCCGGGGATCCACCCCGGCGACCGCCAGAGCCTCCGCGACGGCGCGGGCCTGCCCGCGCACCGACGGCGCGGTCAGCCCGGTCTTGTCCGATCCGTCGTTGTTGACGGCCGATCCGTGCACCACGGCGAGAACCGGGTCGCCGTCGTCCAGCGCGTCGCGCAGCCGCCGCAGCACGACCGCGCCGACGCCCTGGGTGTAGACGATTCCGGTGCCATGGGCGGAGAACGGGCGCACCTTGCCGTCCTCAGAGTAGATGCCGTCGGGGGTGGACAGGTATCCCCGGCCCTGCGGCACGATCATGGAGGCGCCGCCCGCCAGCGCCGTGTCGCACTCACCCGACAGCAGCGACTGCACGGCGAAGTGCACCGCGACCAGCGACGTCGAGCAGGCGGTGTTGACCGAGACCGCCGGGCCGGTCAGGTCCAGCCGGTAGGCCACCTGCGCGGGCAGGTAATCGGTCTGCGTGGAGATGGCCGTCTGGAGGCTGCCGCCGGGATCGGCGCCGCCGCCGGTGGGATCCCAGCGTCCGGTCAGATTCGCGGCCAGGTATGCGCTCTGCGCCGCTCCGGCGAACACCCCCACCGCTCCGGCGCTCCGGCCGCCGCCGTGCCCGGCCTGCTCCAGCGCCCGCCAGCAGATCTCCAGGAAGAGCCGCTGCTGCGGATCCATCAGCGCGGCCTCCGCGTCGGTGAGACCGAACGGCGCGGGGTCGAACAGGTCCTGCCCGTCGATCAGCCCGGCCACCGGCACGTACGCGGGGTCGCGGCGCAGTCTGCCGGGCACCCCGCGCGTGGCCAGCTCCTCGTCGGTGAGCCGGGTCAGCCCTTCGCGCTCTTCGACCAGCAGCCGCCACAGCGCGTCGGCGTCCGGCGCGCCGGGGAAACGGCAGGCCAGGCCCGTTACGGCGACCAGGTCGTCATGGGGGTTCATCGGGTGGTCTCCTCGGCCTTGAGCCGTGCCAGGCGCCTGGACTGAGCCCGTCGGGCGGTGGTGTCCACGCTTGCGGCCTCGGCATCCGCCGGCACGGGCGGTGCCGATGGCGGGCTTTCCGCGCGGCGTTCGGTGATGTGCAGGGCGAGCTGCCGGATCGTGGGGTGGTTGAACAGGTCCACGACGGTCAGCCGCGGATCGAGCAGCTCGGTCAGCCTCACGTGGGCGCGGACCAGGGTCAGTGACGTGGCCCCGAGCCGGAAGAACGGCACAGTCGGATCAAGGTCAACGCCGTCGACCAGCTCGCTCAGCACCCGGCTCACCACCCGCTCGACCTCGGCGTCGGGCCGTGCCGTGCCCGGTGACGCGGGCCCGGCCTCGGCGTCGGGCTCCGCCATGCCCGCCCTGCCGGCCGGGATCGCCTCAGGCGCGGGCAGCACCGGCAGCTCGATGAGGGCGCCGTCGGCGGCGAGGCGCTCGCCGAGCGTCAGGCCACCGCCCGCCGCGCGCAGACGTTCGGCCCAGCCACCGGCCGTGGCCATGGCGCGGGCCGGTGGCAGCGCCCCCGCGGCGATCCTCAGAGTGATCTCCAGGCCGTCCTCGACCGCCTCCCGGATCAACGCGGCGAGGTCCGCCTGAGGAGCCGCCGGATCGGGCTTCGGCACGGGCGCGGGCGGAGCGGCCACCTGCCGTTGGTAGGGGTTCGGCAGTGCCTTGTAGTCGATCTTGCCGTTGTCGGTGATGGGGAACCCGTCCATGAGCACGAACCGGCTCGGCACCATGTAGTCGGGCAGGCGCTCGCGCAGTCGGGCGACGAGCTCCTCGTCGGCGGGCGGCCGTCCGGGGTCGTCCGCGACCACGTACGCCACCAGCCGAGGCCGGTCGTCCGGGCCGGTCACCGACAGCGCCACCGCGTGCTGGACGCCCGGCACACGGCGCAGCGCTGACTCCACCTCGCCGAGCTCGATCCGATGCCCGCGGACCTTGACCTGCCGGTCCATGCGGCCCATGAACTCGATGGTGCCGTCGTAGCGCCAGCGTCCCAGGTCACCCGTGCGGTACAGGCGCCGGCGCAGGATCGGATCGGTGACGAAACGCGTCGTCGTCTGGGGTTCGTCGCCGATGTAACCGCGGGCCAGCCCGTCGCCGCCGATGTGCAGCTCGCCGGGCCGTCCCACCGGGCACGGGCGCCCCTGGCCGTCGAGGATGAGGAAGCTCTGACCGGGCAGCGCCCGGCCGTACGGGATGCTCGTCCAGGAGGGCGACACCTCGCCGATCGGGTAGCAGATCGACCAGATCGACGCCTCCGTGGCGCCGCCGAGGCTGATCACCTGGGCCTCCGGCGCCATGGCACGGATGCGATCGGGCAGCGTGACCGGGATCCAGTCACCCGACAGCAGGACGAGCCGGAGAGAGGCGAGCGCCCCGCGGGCCCGGTCCTGGTCGATCTCGGCGTACTCGACGAGCATCTCCATCAGCGCCGGGGCGGTGTTCCACACTGTCACCCGGTGACGTTCCATGAGGTCGAGCCAGTGGCCGGGGTCGCGCTGGCGGGCGAGGTCGGGCAGGACGAGCGCGGCGCCGGCGCCCATCATCCCGAAGAAGTCGTGGACGGACAGGTCGAAGCTGAAGGCCGACAGCGCCAGGACGCGGTCTTCAGGACCGACAGGAAACCGGTCGATCATCGCGTCGATCGTCGTGCGCGCCGCGCGATGCTCGATAGCCACGCCCTTGGGCCGCCCGGTCGACCCGGACGTGAAGATCACATAGGCGAGGTCGTCCGCGCCGGGCCTGCGGGCGGCTCCCGTCCGCTCCTTCTTCTCCAGGTCAGGCAGCCGGTGCACGTTCACCGTGCCGGGCCAGGCGGGCCCGCCCTCACCCGGTACGACCGCGTGGCGGATGCCGGCCTGCTCGCAGACGGAGGCGATGCGGCTCTCCGGCCACGACGGTTCGACCGGCACGTATCCCGCGCCGCTCGCGCAGACGCCGAGCAGGGCGACCACCTGATCGACGCTCTGCGGGAAGGCGACCGCGACGAGATCGCCGGGGCCGGCGCCCAGGGCGGCCAGCGCGGAGCCGATCCGTTCCGTACGTTCTGCCAGTTCGCCGTGGGTGAGGCCGCCACCCGTGGCCAGCAAGGCTTGCCTGTCAGGCATGGCGCGGGCCGCGGCGCGCAGCGGATCGGTCAGGAGCGGCCCCACGTCCGTGCGGCCGTGCAGCGGTTCGTCGGCGAGGAACGACGGATCCCAGCCGAGCCCGGGATCGTGCCAGGCACCGGGGTCGGTGGCCAGCCTGCGCAGCAGCAGGTGATGCGCGTCCCGCATGCCGTCCACGAACCCGTCGGGGAACAGCCCGTCGACGGCGTCCCAGCAGATGCGCAGCCTGTCGTCCTCGTCGTGGACGATGTGGTCGAGGGCCACCTGAGGGGTCTGGGAGACACCGAAGACCTCCTCGCCCAGCCACCCCGTGGGGGAGCGCTCCGGCGCCAGGCCGATCCCACTGGTGAAGACCACCGGATGCGTGGGGGTGAGGCCGGCGGGTGTCGCGGCCTCGCGCAGCACCTCGATGCCCGAGACGGAACGGTGCTCCAGGTCGGTCCAGAAGCGGCGGTTGACCTGGGCCGCGAAGTCCTCGAATCCGTTCCGGCGCACCAGGTCGGGCTGGGGAAGCTCGACGAGCATCGTGGTGGTGAAGTCGCCGACCACCTGCGTCAGCTCGGGATCGTCGGGGCGGTCGAACAGCGTGGTGTTCAGGCAGAACGCCTCGTCGGCGCCCCAACGGGCCAGCACCAGCCCGAAGGCGGCAAGCAGCACGCCCGTCGGGCTCAGTCCGCGCCGGGCCGCCTGCTCCTTCAGCGCCCGCCACTCCGCGCTGTCCAGCTCGGCATGACTGCGGGTGAATCGGTGGGCGCGCACCTGGGCCGGATCCTGCGCCAAGGGCAGGCGCGGCCCGGGTGGCAGCGAGGGCGCCCGTTCCCTCCAGTACTCCAGGTCGCGCTCCCGGCGCCGCGCCTGCTCTGGATCGGCCTGCCGGCGGCGGACGACCTCCGCGAAGGTCGCCGGGACAGGGGGCAACACGGTGTCCGGATCGGCGACGAGCCGCCCCCATTCGGACACGATTTGCATCCAGCCCGTCATGTCCAGGGCAAGGATGTCGGTTCCGAAGAAGATCCGGGTGCGGCCGTTCGGAAGGAAAGCCGCCCGTATATCGAAAAGTGGCCACTTGTCGGTGGGACGCACCTGGTGGGAGCATGCGTACCGCAACTGGCGGGCCCGCTCCTGTGCCTCGTCAGGGGCGGCGTCCCGCAGGTCCTCGACGGTGATCTCGTACGGGTCGACCTCAGGCAGGATGTGCTGCCGGCCCTGCCGATCGACGATCATCCGCAGCATGGGATGGCGCCGCACCAGCCGGTCCCATGCCTCCGCCAGCCGCGCCAGGTCGGCTTCCGGACTGTCGGGACCGGTTTCCCGGTCGTACTCCCGGTAGTAGAACGTCGCGACGCCGCCCAGCGGGAACGCCGGATCCCTGCCGATCCAGTAGGCGGTCTGCAGCGGTGTGAGCGGAAAACCCTCTTCTCCGGCGGCGGGTGTGGGGTCGGGTACGCCCGCCGCGACGGTCCGGACCGTCGCGGCTCCGAGGAAAGCCGTCATCGGCAGGTCCAGACCGAGGTCGCGTAGCCGCCGGCGCAGCCGGACGGCCGTGAACGACTCCAGCCCCATGACGGTCAGCGCGGTGTCGGCGGCCACCTCCGAGGTCGGCAGTCCGAGTACCTCGGCGACGAGATCCGTGACGTCTTCGATGGATACAGGCGAAGAGGGCGGCGCTTCGCGCATGAGTCTCCTTCAGATTGACGCACAAAACAGGCAAGACCATCACAATTGCGTGCGTATGATAATCATTATCATAATCTTCCGCATGATCCCATAGCACGTGATCACAGATCACTGGAGATGTGGGTCCAGCCGGCAGGTGCTCACACACCGGCCGTCACTGTCATGAGCCGCCGTGCATGAAGGCGAGCGCGGACGGCGCCCGGCGGTTGCTGTCGTCCGCGGCTTTGCTGGGCGTGGACGGCACGTCCGGCGGTGACGATGCGTTCCATCTGGGCGATGAGCGCCGGCAGCGGGAAGGCGACGCGGCCCATGCCCTCGTCGGCGCTGTTGACCGGTCGTTCTCAACGGGCCGGCGGCTGACGGTCTTCCCCGGTCGCGTCGCCCTGAGCCGCGGCGATGCCACCCTACGGAGAGGAACCACCATGGCCCTGTTCACACCCGATGACACGGCGCTCCTGCTCATCGATCACCAGCTCGGCACCATGAGCTGGATACGCTCAGCCGACCAGGAGGAGGTCAAGGCCAACGCGCTCGCGCTGGCCAAGGCCGCGGTGGCGCTGGACATGCCGCTGATCCTGACCACCTCGCTGGAGGACCACGCGCAGGGGCCGCTCCTGCCGGAGTTCGCCGAGATCGCTTCCAAGGAATACGAAAGCCGCATCCAGCGCGTCGGCGTGGTCAACGCCATGGACGACCCCGCGTTCGCGACCGCGGTGAGGGCGGCCGGCCGCCCCAACCTCGTCATCGCCGGAGCGACCAACGACGTCTGCACCGTCCATCCCACCTTGACCGCGCTCCAGCAGGGGTATCGCGTGCAGGTCGTCGCCGACGCCGGCGGATCCATGAGCAAGTCGGCCGACGAGATCGCGCTGCGCCGCATGGACAAGGCCGGCGCCGGCATCGCCTCGACCAACATGCTCCTTACCGAACTGGCTGCCAACTGGGCCTCGCCCGCCGGTCAGAAGCTCATCCCCATCGTCGCCGACCTCATCCCGGCCTCATGAGCACGCCGTACGACCCGGTTCCCGACGGGTTCGAGCACGCCACCGTCACGGCCGACGGCGTGGACCTGCACGCGGTGATCGGCGGCTCGGGAGCACCGCTGCTCCTGCTGCACGGCCGGCCCCAGACCTGGCGGGCCTGGCGGCACGTCATGCCGGTCCTCGCCGAACAGGGATACCGGATCATCGCCCCCGATCTGCGCGGCCTCGGCGACAGCACCCGCGCCCCCGGTGGCTACGACAAGGACACCCAGGCCGAGGACCTGCGCCCCCTGCCGCACCGACTCTGGACCGGACCGAGCACGCCTTCCTGACCTGGTGGTTCAACCGGCCGGCGCAAGTCACCGCCGCGTTCCCACCGCAGGAGATCGCGGCCTCCCACACCGGACGGGAGGCCCTGCGCGCGGGCTTCGGCCATTACCGCAAGGACAGCGGACTCCTGACGAACGTCCCGAAGAATTCGCCCGGGAACTGATCTCTTTCCTGGATTGAGGGAGAACTCTCATGAGCGTTCCGTATCTGGCCCAGCCCGAACAGCAGCAGAAGCTGGAATGGCTGGGCCGCAGCACCTTCTCCGTCCTGCTGGACGCCGCCGCCACCGGCGGGCAACTCACCGTCGGACGGTTCGACGCCCCCAAGGGGGAGGCTCCGCCGTTCCACACGCACACCCGGGAAGACGAAGTCTTCATGCTGATCAAGGGCACCGCCCTGGTCTGGGTCGGTGAGCAGGAGCTGGAGCTGTCCGAGGGCGGCATCGTCTACCTGCCCCGCAGCATCCCGCACGGCTACCGCATCACCTCCGAGCGGGCCGACCTGCTGCTGATCGCCACGCCCGCCGGCATCGAGGACATGTTCCGCCAGGGCGGACGCGACCTGTCCACCCTCAGGCCCGAGGGCTTCGAGATCTCCACGGAGGTCCTGGCCGCGGCGGCCGACGCTCACGGCCAGATCATCGTCGGCCCGCCCCGATGAAACCGCCGATCGAGTCCAGGATGCGGCCAGGCCCACCAGCCAGAGCCGGCCCACCCCCTGGCCTGAGGACCTCGCACAACGCGGAATCCCGTCCGATCCCAGGCGGGCCTTGCCCTGCGCCGGGACCTCGGACCGCAGCCGGGAGGTGTGCTCGTGGCGCAGGACGTCCTCCCCGGACACGGTACGGTCGGCAAGCGGCGGCCATGACCGCTCGGGCGGAGCCGCTACTTACGGTTGGCCAGCTTCACCGCGGCGAAGACCACGCCGAAGATCAGCGCGACGCCCACTACCAGCAGGATGAGCAGTTCGGGCACTCCCAGGTTCATGAGGGCTCTCCTTCGGTCGACATGGTCCCCGATCTGCTCGAATGATCGCAGGCGTCCGCCGGGCACACACCCTTTAGCTCATTTAGCGCGTGGCAACTGACCAGGCTGACTCCAGCGCATCACCCGCGCCCGACCGCACGCCGAGGGCAAGCCGTCCGGGCCCGGGCCCGCGTAAGAAGTACTGCGGACCTGCCGACGAAGAAGGTGCACAACGGCCGGAACTTCTACCTGGGGAAGAACGCCGGGCGGATCGAGCGGGCGCACGTTGGACGGCCGCCGCCGTACGGTCCCTCCCGTACGCCGGCCGCGGCGTCAAGGTCGCGAGCCTCGGTCTACTCGGCGCCGATGAGACGGCGCTGCGCCAGTTCCGTGGCGGCCTGGGCCGGGGTGATGTGCCGGTGTCCGGCCGTGGCGAGGAGGTCGGTGACGGTGTGCTCGATGGCCTCGACGCGTTCGCGGGCCTCGTCAGGGGTCCCCTTGTGCAGCTCGATGGTGAGCGCGTTGACGACTCCGCCCGCGCTCGCGACGTAGTCGGGCACCCAGACGATGCCGCGCCGGTGCAGCAGGTCGCCGGCGGCCTCGGTGGAGAGCTGGTTGTTGGCGGGCCCGGCGATGGCGGCGCAGCGCAGACGCGGCACGACCTCCTCGGTGAGGACGCCGCCGAGCGCGGCGGGGACGAGGATGTCGACGTCCGCGGTGAGGGCCTGCTCGGGCGAGACCCAGGTGGCGCCGAGCTCGTCGCTCGCCGCCCGTTTGGTGGTGTCGATGTCGCTGACCAGGAGCTCGGCGCCCTCGTCGGCGAGCAGGCGCGCCAGCCGCAGGCCGACGCTGCCGAGCCCCACCACCGACAGGCGCGCGCCGGCGAGCGTCCGCGTGCCGTGGAGGCGCCGGTGTACCGCGCGCAGGGCCGCCAGCGTGCCGAGCGCGGTGGCGGGCGAGGAGTCGCCGCTGCCGCCGTGTTGCGCGGGCTTGCAGAAGACATGAGGGGTACGTTCGCCGATGACCGCCATGTCTTCTGGCGTCGTGCCGACGTCCGGACCGGTCGCGTACGCCCCGTCCAGTGCCGCGATCGTGTCGGCGACGTCGTCCAGCACCGCGCGACGCATGGCCGCGTCGAGCTCGACGCCCTGGGGCACGGCGACGACGGTCTTGCCGCCGCCGTTCGCCAGCCCGGCCACGGCGCACTTGGCGGTCATGGCGGCCGACAGGCGCAACGCGTCGGCGAGGCCGTCCCGCCAGTCGGCGTAGTGCCAGAGCCGGCACCCGCCGACCGCCTGGCCGAGCGTGGTCGAATGCACGGCGACGATGACCGGCAGACCGGAGTGCGCTCCCGTACGGATCAGAACCTGTTCGTGGCGGAGGGTGGACATGCCGAACCTTTCTGTCGTGCGAGCGGTGTCGTCCGGCAATCATCGGACGTTCGGCCGCACGAAAGGTCGCCGATCGTACGGACGATCGGAATCAGCCCCGAATCGCCGTACAGGGATGAACATGGTTCGGTGACTGTCCGCCTTATCCGGACAGATGAGCGACCGACGTCGAACCCGTTCTCATCCGGCTGATCCGGTACTCGCGGGGCGACAAGCCGGTCACCCGCCGGAACGCGTTGCTCAACGCGCTCTCCGAGCCGTAGCCGACCTCGCGGGCGATCATCGCCAACGTCTCGTCGCCGCGGCGCAGGCGCTCGATGGCCAGCTCGATCCGCCAGCCGGTCAGGTATTCGAGCGGGCCCCGCCCGACGGCCTGCTTGAACCGGGCGGCGAGCGTCGACCGCGACACCGCCGAGACGTCCGCGAGCTGGGCGACCGTCCAGGGGTGGGCCGGTCGGGCGTGCAGGGCCTGCAGAGCCGGGGCCACGACCGGGTCGGTGAGCCCGGCCAGCCAGCCGGTCGCCGCGCCCGGCCCGGCGACCGTCAGATGCAGGCGCAGTACGTGGATCAGCATGACCAGGGCGAGATGCTCGGTGACCAGCGTCGAGGCGAGCGGCCGGTCGCGCAGCTCGGCGTCGATCTGATCGAGCACCCACCGCACGATCGCCGCCTCGGCGGTGCGGCCGGGCACGTGGATCACCGGCGGCAGCACGTCGAGCAGCAACTCCTGCGCCCGCTCGCCGAAGTCGAACCGGCCGCCGATGAACACCGTGTCGTCGCCGGTGCCGACCCGGGCAACGCCATGGGCCTTCCCCCTGGCCGCCGCGAAGAACGGTGCGGCCGGGATCGGCCGCACCCCGGGACCGCTGGCCAGGGTGAAGGCCCGTGGCTGGGTGAGCAGGAAGCAGTCGCCCTCGTCCATCTTGATCGGCTCGGGCACGCCGTCGACGGTGAGCAGGCAGTGGCCGCGGCGCACCGCGTTGAACTTGACCGCCTCCGGCGGCTGGAACGACAGCGCCCACTCGCCGCCGGCGACCAGCCCGATGGACAGCTGGCTGGTCGTGCCGACGAGAGTCAGGACGTCTTGCAGGGGATCGGCTTGGACGCTCACGCAACTATGTTGGACCATCGGCCATTCTCAGTCCAGTTCCTGCCATTTAGCGTTGCATCCGGCAGATCTAACGAATGCGAATCCTGGAGCACTTTCATGACTACCGTGATGCTCGTCCACGGCGCCTGGCACGGGCCGGACTGCTGGGCGAAGCTCAAGCCCGAGTTGCACGCCCTCGGTTACGACACGCGTACCCCGGCGCTGCCCAGCTCAGGCGCACAGCCCACCGCCGGCATGCACGACGACGCCGCCGTGCTGGCCGCCGAACTGGCGTCGATCGACGGACCGGTCGTGCTGGTCGGCCACTCGTACGGGGGCATCCCGGTCACCGAGGCCGCCGCCGGAGCCGGCAACGTCGAGCGGCTGATCTACCTGGCCGCGTACATGCCGGACAAGGGACAGTCGATGTACGACATCCACGGCGTGCCGGAGCCCGAAGACATGGGCGGACTGTTCCCGCTCATCGACGACCCGCGTAACTCGCTCTACGGCGAACTGCCCGACGACGAGGCCGAGCAGTTGGTGAGCAAGCTGGTCGAGCAGACCGTCCGATCGTTCGCGGAGAAGGTCGACGCGGCCGCCTGGCAGGACATCCGGTCCACTTACATCGTCGCCGAGCAGGACAAGGCCATCCCGCCCGCGCTGCAGGAGCAGATGGCGGCCCACGCCACCGAGATCCGCCGGATCCCCAGCGGCCACTCCCCGTTCCTGTCGCAGCCGCACCAGTTGGCCGCCCTCATCGACGAGATCGTACGCACGGCCTGATACGCCGGCCCGCGATCCAAGAGGGTCACCCCGGTCCTCGTGTCATCCCTGGTCCCAGGTGACGGGCAGGCGGTGAATGCCGTAGATCTGCGCGGGGTCCGTACGCACCTGCACCTCTTCGTGCGGTACGGCGAGCCGCAGCGTGGGGAATCGGGTGAGCAGCGCGGGGAGGGCGACCCGCATCTCGACGCGGGCGAGCTGCTGGCCCAGGCACTGGTGCACGCCATGGCCGAAGGCCAGGTGCCCGGCGGCCGAGCGGCGCAGGTCGAGCAGGTCGGGCTCGGAGAACTTGGCCGGGTCCCTGTTGGCGGCGTTGATCGCGATCATGACCGTGTCGCCCGCCTTGACCCGCACGCCGTCGAGGTCGACGTCCTCCAGCACGCCGCGCAGCCCGGTGGCGGCGATGGACAGGTAGCGCAGCAGCTCCTCCACGGCGCTGTCGGCCAGGCCGGGGTCGTCGCGCAGAGCGGCGAGCTGCGCAGGGTTGCGCAGCAGGGCGAAGGTGCCGAGCGCGAGCATGTTGGCTGTGGTGTCGAGGCCGGCGCCGAGCAGGAAGGCGGCCACGCCCCCCAGCTCCTCGTCGGTCAGGTCGCCGCCCGTGGCCAGGTCGCTGAGCAGGTCGTCGGTCGGCTTGGCACGCTTGGCGAGCGCGAGTTCCCGCAGATACTCGCCGAGCTCGATGAATGCGGCGTACTGCGCCTCAGGCTCCCCGGCCTCCGAGAGGTTTCGCGTGGAGGCCTGGAACTGGTCGCGGTCCGCGTACGGCACGCCGAGCAGCTCGCAGATCATCAGGGCGGGGACGGGCTGGGCGAAGACCTCGACGAGGTCGGCGGGCGGCCCCAGCCGCTCCATCGCGTCGAGCCGTTCACGGGTGATCTCGGTGACCCGTTCGGTGAGCAGGTTCATCCTGCGGACGGTGAACTTGCCCGTCAGCATCTTGCGGACGCGGGTGTGCTGGGGCGGGTCCATGCCGGTCAGGTCGCCGACGGGGGCGGGCGGCAGGTGCCCGCCCGCCATCGGGTAGTACTGGGTCTCGTAGCGGGAGCTGAAGCGTGGGTCGGCGAGGATGCGGCGGACCAGCCCGTAGCCGGTGACCAGCCATAACCCGGGCGCGCCCGCGGGCGCGGCCAGCCGGGTGATCGGCTGCTCGGCGCGCAGCGCGGTGACCGCGGGGGCGGGGTCGAAGGGGCAGGCGGGTGCGCGGTCGAAAGACGGAAAATCACGATAGTACGTGTTCGACATGTTGTGAACGCTACGTTGCACTCAAAGCGATCGTCAATCGCAGGAAGTCCATATCCCCAGGTGAGTACCCGTAAATTGATGCAATGACGCTGCGTCCGAACGCAATGAAACGTTGCAATGGATGACGGCGAAAGCAATACTGGCGGCATGCCAGGTGGCAGGTTGACCCAGCGGGACCGTCAGCGCATCGCGGCCGGTCTCGCCGAAAGGCTCTCCTACGCCGAGATCGCCAGACGGCTCGACCGGCCGACCTCGACGATCAGCCGGGAGATCGCCCGCAACGGCGGCCCCGGCGGCTACCGGCCGGAGCAGGCGCACCGGGCGACCGAGCGGCGGGCGCGCCGCGGCACGCCGGTTCCCCCGCCCGCCGCCGGACCGCCGGACGGCATGCCGGAAGACGCGGTCGTCGAGATGACGGTCAGGATGGGCCTGCCGAAGATGATGGCGCGCGTGCTCATCGACCTGTTGTTGTCCGAGGACGGCAGACGCACCGCGGCCGAGCTGACGCGCAGGCTGAAGGTCAGCCCGGCGTCCGTCTCCGTGGCCGTGGGCTACCTGATCCAGCAGGGCATCGTCAGGCGTGAGCGCGACCCCCAGCGGCGCCGCGACATCTACGTGGTCGACGACGACACCTGGTACCACTCGGTGGCGACCAGTTGCCGGCAGTCGCTCGAGGCCGCGGCGGCCGCGAAGGAGGCGGCGGAGAAGTGCGGCCTCGACACGCCCGTGGGCCGCCGCCTGGCCGGGGGAGGGGCGTTCCTGGAGCGCATCAGCCTCGACACGATGGAGTCGGCTGACCGCTGGCGCGACCTCCTGTCCTGACCGGTCCCCCGAGTGAGGAATCTGCCTGACGGCGTGGCGACCAGCTCGGTGAGCACGCCCTGGCTGCAGGCCGAGATGCTCGAAGCCGCCCGGCTCACGCGCGGGGCACGGGTCCTTCGCCGCGTCGGAGGAGACACGAACCCCAGGCCGATCAGCGAGGACGAGCTGCACTCCTGCTCAGCATGACGGCGAACCCGTCGAGATGGCGTGCCAGGATGTAGTCGAACATCCCGTCCAGGTCCGACACCGTCTCCTCGGGGAGCATGGCCAGGAGCGGGAATTGTCCAGTGCTGAGGAGTTCGTCGGCCCGCTTGCGCTGGAGCAGCCACCACCCGTCGAGCGTCACGCCGGTCTCCTGCTCGGCTTCGGCCTCCTCCGCCATGGACAGTGCCACGGTGTGGACCAGCGCGGGCAGCGTGAGCGCCTCGCGGATCCGGGTCTCCATGGGCAAGTCGAGCTCGTCGAGTGCGCGCAGGGTCCACTCGGTGTGGGCCATCATGTTGGGCACCAGCAAGGGGCGGGTGAACGAGACGGCCCTGGGCAGCCAGAGGTGTCGCCGGGACAGCTCCCATTGCCGGCTGGCGATCAGTTCGAGCTTGGCCCGCCACCCCTCCGGCCCCGGGACGGGCAGCTCCGCTTCGCCGAAGACCTCGTCGGCCATCTGCGTCACCAGTTCGTCCTTGCCCGTCACGTGCCGATACAGCGACATCGGGCCCGCGCCGAGCTCGGCCGCGAGCCGCCGCATGGACACCGCGCCGAGCCCTTCGGCGTCGGCGATCGCGATGGCGGTGCGCAGGACGTGCCTGCGGTTCAGCGAGCCCTTGGGGACGCCGGCCTGCCGCGCCGTCGGCAGCACAGCCGGACCGGCCGACCGCTCCTTTCGGCTCGCGCGCGCGCTGACCACCGTACCGGCGCCGACCTTCGCCTCGACCAGCCCCTCGTCACGCAGGGCCGCCACAACCTTGGTCGCGGTCGCGACCGCGACACCCCATCGCTGGGCGATCTGCCGGATGGATGGCACGCGATCGCCTGGCCGCAGCTCGCCGGCCAGAATCCGGGTACGGAGCTCCGCGACGATGCGCCGGTAGGGCGGATCCGGACGTTGCGTGGCCGAGGTCATGAGTGCCTTCCCATCCCTTGACGGTAGTCGCGCGCTTGCCTTCAATGTACTAGTTCATTATTCAGCACACTAGTACACTTTATGTCCCTGATGAGCGGGGATCTCGTGAGATCGGCGGGGCGTGCTCATACGATGTACGCATGATATTCGATACGACGTACGCATATATGCGGCGGGCGAAGTCAACAGCCTGGCGAGGGCGTTGCGTGGGGGCCTCGGCATGGTCGACGGAGGCCGCATGAACCAGTTGGGGAGCCGGTTGTCCATCTCGTATGCCTTAGTACGGTCGTGGCATCGGCCGCTCACGATCATGGTGGCGGCCATGTCCGCGCTGGTCGTCGTCGCGAGCGTCGGTCTCTTCGCCGACGGTCGCGAGCTCCTGCAACAGTCGATCTGGGCCAAGCCGCTGAAGTTCGGGGCGTCGTTCGTCATGTACGGCGCGACGCTCGCCTGGCTGATACCGAAACTGCGCCGGGCGCGGCGCACGATGTGGACCGTCGGAACGGTCTTCGCCGTCGCCGGGCTGATCGACGTCGGTTTCATCGCGGTGCAGGCCGCCCGCGGCACCTTCAGCCACTTCAACGCCGGCACCGACACGTTCAACCGGATCGGGCAGCAGATCTTCTCCACCGGTGTGTTCGGGCTGTTCGGGGCGAGCCTGATCGTCGCCATCATGCTGCTGTTCCAGCGCATCGGTGATGCGGCACTCACCTGGGCCCTGCGCGCCGGGATCGGGCTGGCCGTCCTCGGCATGGCGCTGGCGTCCTTCATCACCGGGTGGACGTCGTCGGCCGGGACCCGCACGGTCGAGGACGCCTACGGCAGCCCGGTCCCGCTGGTGGGCGGACACGGGGTCGGGGCACCGGACGGCGGGGGCATGCCGATCACGAACTGGAGCACCACAGGCGGCGACCTGCGCGTCCCGCACTTCATCGGCCTGCACTCCATCCAGGTGTTCGTGCTCACGGTGCTGGTTCTCACCGCCCTCGCGACCCGGATCGGCCGGCTACGCCACGAACGCGTACGCGCCCAGCTCACCGGGGTCGTCATCCTGGGCTACAGCGCGCTGTTCACCGTCACCGCCTGGCAGGCGCTGCGCGGCCAGTCGCTGGTCCACCCCGACGCGGCCACCTGGACCGCGTTCGCGGCGACGGCCGTCATGACCGCGCTGCTGGCGGCCCTGGCCGTCACGGCGGCACCCGCCGGCTCCCTGGGAACGGACCCGCACCACAGCGCGGCGAGCACCCCGGCTCCAGGGCCATGCGGTGGACGCCGGTTTCAGCGGCGAGGGCTGGGACGGTGAGGCTTCCGTCGGAAGAGGTGGCCACGTCATTCAGAAGCCTGTCCATGGCCGCGCGGATGCGGGCGCGCTGATCCTGATGCCGGTCGTGGTGTCGCTGCTTCAGGTGAGGACCTCCCCGAACGTCACACCCAGCTGGACATGAGCTCAGGAGGAAGCCCTCCTGAGCTCATCCGGTCGCCGGTGTCATCGCCGTTCGCGGTGGTCATGGCGCTCGCCGGGCGGCGGAACGTCGTAGGGATCATCCGGTGCTTCCGGAACGGGCGGGACAGGGACGGGATCCTGTACTGGTGCGATGCTCGCCTGGGCCCCGACGGACGGCGCGGCGGACCATGCGGAGCCGACGAGTACGGATGCGATCACGGCGGCGGCTACGAGCGGGCGTTCGAACATCGAGATCCTCCGTGAGGTGATGAAACCGTGGAAGATGCGAGCTGATTGCGGCGTCGATGTTGCCTTCCGGGAAGCGCCGGTGCGGCGCACGAGACACTTGCCACGCTAGCGGGAGCGGTCTACGCAGTGTCCCTGCGAGAAGCAAAGCCTTCCCAGCTCAGCACGCCAGGCCCACGGACCGCGGTCACAAGGCGGCCGGGAAGTCGGTGGCCGGCGCGGTGAGCGCGGTGGCGTCGAGGTTCGCCCGCAGGGCCTCGACTTTGGCCGTGGCGTAGGAGTGGGCGTCCGAGCCGAGCAGCTGCCGCAGCGGGCCCTTCCCCGCGCGGACCTGGTCGATGATCGCGGCCGCGCCCTTGACCGGGTCGCCGAGCTGGCTGCCCTGGAGCTTCAGGTGGTCGAGGACCATCTGGCGGATCGCCGGGTAGTGCGGGGTCGTCTCGGCGGGCAGGGCGATCGAGTCCTCGGTGAGGAACTGGGTGCGGAAGTAGCCTGGCTCGACGATGGTGACCTTGATGCCGAAGTCCGCCACCTCGGCGGCGAGAGCCTCGCTCATCCCTTCCAGCGCGAACTTGCCGGCGCAGTAGAGACCCCAGCCCGGGACAGCGGTCAGGCCCAGGATCGAGGACACGTTGACGATGTGGCCGCCGCGCTGCTCGCGGAGAATGGGCAGGGCGGCACGCAGCACGTTCCACACGCCCACGACCTGGACGTCGAGCATGTCGCGGACCTCGCGGTCGCTGGTCTCCTCCACCGCGGCCAGGAAGCCGTAGCCCGCGTTGTTGACGACGGCGTCCAGGCCGCCGAAGCGCTCGGTGGTCTCCCGGACGGCCTGCTCGACCGCCGCCTGGTCGCGCAGGTCGACGGTGAGCGGGAGAAGGTTCGCCGTGTCGACCCCGTCACCGAGTGCGGCGAGCAGCCGGTCGGACGAGCGCGTCGTCGCGGCGACGCGGTCGCCGCGCTCCAGCAGCTGCTTGACCAGTTCCAGGCCCAGGCCGCGGGAGGTGCCGGTCACGAACCAAACCGCCGGTCGCTCTGTGGGGAAGCTCATGGTCATCCTCTGCTTTCTGATGTCGCTGGGGGCGCCGGCTGGTGACCGGCACATCATCAGCATCGGCCCGCGCAACCCGCTGTGGAGGGCCATATCGCGCCCTGCGCAACCTAGACGGGGCAACCTAGGACGCAGAGGACCAGTCAGGAACGGACCGCATCGGCGACACTGGTTTCATGGCGGAGACCAACCGGGAACTCGCGGATTTCCTGAGACGCGCTCGCAGCCAGGTCGACCCGTCCCGAGCCGGCCTGCCGCCCGACGGTCGCGTACGACGGGTCCCCGGCCTGCGCCGCGAGGAGGTCGCCCTCCTGGCCGGAGTCTCGACCGACTACTACGCCCGTCTCGAACAGGGCCGTCGCATCATCCCCTCACCAGCCGTCGTCGAGTCCATCGGCCGTGCCCTCGGGCTCGACGACGCAGGACGCGCGCATCTGCGCGACCTCATCGGCATCACCGCGGCGCCCGTACGACGACGAGCCCGCGGCGTCCAGCGCGTGCGCCCCGGCCTCTACCAGCTCCTCGACGCCCTCGACGGCGAGCCCGCGCTCATCCTCGGCCGCCGCACCGACGTGCTCGCCGCCAACCAGCTGGCGAGAGCGCTTTTCACCGACTTCGAACGGCTGCCGCCCCGCCACCGCAACTACGCGCGATGGATGTTCCTCGACGACGAGGCCCGATCACTGTTCGTCGACTGGGAGGTCCACGTGCGGGAAGCGGTCGAGAGCCTGCGACTCGACGCCGGCCGCGACCCGGACGACCAGGCCACCGCCGCCCTCATCGCCGAGCTGCGCGAACACAGCCAGGAGTTCGCCGACTGGTGGGAGCAGCACCGCGTCCACCAGCGCACCCACGGCTCCAAACGCCTGCGCCACCCGATCGTCGGCGAACTGACCGTCGAGTACGAGACCCTCACCCCGCCCGGAGACCCCGACACGACGCTCTTCATCTACACCGCCGAGGCCGGCTCCCCCTCGAAACGCGCCTTGGACCTTCTCGCGAGCTGGTCACTCCCCAGCACCGCCGGCGACCACCGGCCCGGCCTCGCCCAGGAGCAGTGACGGTACGCGGGCGCGAAGGGCTCGCCTGATGAACCTCGCCGGTGCCCGTTACCGATCCGCTCGGGCGTAGGCGGGGAACTCGTCGAGGCCGCAGTCCACGTCCACCCATCGGGGGCCGTTCAGCGGCTGGGTGCCGCACAGCGGCCGCCACCGGCCGGGCGGCGCCCACAGCTTGCGCCGGCCCCCTGGCTCCAGGATCGGGGCGACGAGGATGTCAGGACCGAAGAGATACTGCAGGTCGGCATCCCGGGCGGCGCGGTCGCCCGGGTAGGCGAGCACCATCGGCCGCATCAGCGGCGTCCCGGTCCTGGTCGCATCGTCCGCGGCCGCGATGACGTACGGCTGGAGCCGTTTGCGCAGCCGGCATGCCTCGATGGCCGCGGTACGGGCGGGTTCGGGATAGGCGGTGGGCTCGCGCCGTCCCACCCCGTGAAAGCGCATGATCGGGCTGAACGCGGCCCATTGCGCCCACCGCGCGTACAGTTCCGGCTCGACGTCGGCCCGGACCGCGTCCGGTGTCATCGTGTTCCGGAGTTCGACGGCATGCCGGTAGGAGTCGGGCGTCCAATAGCCGCCCGCGTCATGGGTGACGACGGCGAATCCCGACAGGGACATCGACAGGCACGCACGCAGCGACGACACCATCCCGCTCCAGGTGGATGGCAGGTCGCCGGCCCAATGACCAGGGATGCGCTGCGACCCCGCGGTGCCCGACCGGCACAACGACACGAAGTCGTCGCCCCTCACCTGGTGGCCGGCGCGCCAGACGGCCTCCTGGTAGACCAGCCCGTAGGCGTTCTCGAACGTGGCGCCGCGCTGCCCGTCGGACAAGCCGGCGTCGTCCGGGATCTCCTCGCCGAAGTCGGCCAGCACGGCGGCGTTCCCCTCCTCGCGCAGCACGTCCATGAGCCGCTCGCGCCACCAGGCCGCCGCCCGCGGGTCGGTGAAGTCGATCGGCAGGGTCTCGGGGTTGTCGGCGGTCGCGGCTACGCTGCCGTCGGAGGCCCGAAGCAGCAGGCCGTCCGACTCCAGCCGGCGGGCGAGCGCCGAGCCCTTCTTGACGTACGGGTTGAGCCACAAGCTCACCCGGATGCCTCGCTCGCCCAGCCGTCGTACCCATCCCGCGGGGAACCGGTCGCGGTCCACGCCGGTGGACCAGGTGGCGGTGTGGAGCACCGGCTCGCTGAGCCACTCGTCGACGTGCACCACGTCGACCGGACAGCCGGCGGCGCGCAGATCCTCCACCACCTCGGTGACCTCGCCTTCGGAGAAGTACGAGGAGCGGCTCATCCAGACGCCGAACGCCCAGTCGGGAAGGGACCGCGGCATCCCGGTGAGGTTCAGGTAGCGGCGCAGGATCGTGGGCGCGTCCCCGGTGATCAGGAAAACGTCCAGCTCGGCGCCGTCGAACGCGAACCGGGCGCACTCCGAATGCGCGGCGCCGAGGTCGCAGTCCACCACCGCCGCGGTGTGGACGAACACCCCCCAACCGGCGTCCGACCACAGCAGCGGGACGTTGAGGTACGCGTCCGGCCGGCCGGCCGCGCGGTTCTCCTCGGTGTTGCGCAGCAGCCGCCGTCGTCCCCTCAGGTTGGGGCCCTGATAACTCTCCCCGCCACCGTAGATCGCGGCGTCGGGCGCCAGGAAGGCCGTCTCCACCCAGCCGACCGGCCGCCCGCGTTCGTCGAGCTTGCGACCCGCGGCGACGGGAGCCTTCGACGCCCGGGGATCGGCGAAGCGCCGGAACCCCGCCATCTGGAAATGTTGCCCGTCGTCGCCCCACACCGCTTCGACGCCGGGCCCGGTGATGACGACGCCGTCCGCGGTCGCGGCAAGCGTGGCCGGGCGCCGCGCGATGTCGTTCAGCATCGGGCCGCGATCCTCCCTCGCTGGGCCGATCCGCAGCCGCAGCACCCCGTGGGCCGGCACGGTGCATTCCACGGGGACCCGCGCGCCCGACTCCAGCCCGGCCCACAACGTCCCCCCTTCCAGGGACACGGACGTGTAGCAGTCGATCGAGGCCATGCCTTTCCCCCTTCAGGCCCTGGCCTACCCACGCTTTCGCGCGGCGTCACCGCCCCGGGCCACGCCGATGGCGTGAGCGCGTACTCCACCACCAGATGGCGATCTTGTGCCTGAGCAGACACTTGTACGACCGCCAGCGCAGCCAGGCGGGCAGATGTCGGTGAGGCACATGAGTCCACAGATCCGCCGCATGGTCTTCGGCCGTCTCACGCGTCTCGGGATCCCGGAGCAGCGCGACAGAGGCGCTGTCCGCCCGGTGCGAACCGCATGTGGGACAGCGCGGTGATCCCCTGACCTCGCCGTTCATGCCCGCCTGAGGAGATCGCCCGGATCGCTCGCGGCGCGACCACCTCGACGTCGGGACGGTTCAGCGCCAAGCCGATCACCGCCGCTCCCACACGCGGTTCGCCCCGGTCGAACGCCGCGTCGACCGGATCGTCGCACCCGATCAGCCCTTCTCCGGTCTCTCAGTCCATACGTCCCGATGATGACGCGACTCTCGCCTTGCCGGCGGGGGCGCCTCGCGCGAGCGCCGCCTCCGAAGACGCTTGACCTCAACAATGCTTGAGGTCGCACTCTGGTCGTGACGAGGAAGGAGCGAGAACATGACCAGAGACCGCGTGATCATCTATGAAGAGGCTGGAGCGGACCCCCAGGCCGATGTGATGACGATCGAGAACGGGCACGGCCGCACCCGGGTACGCGCCGTCGCCGAACCGGCCCACATGCTGAAGCTCGTCACGCGGCTGCTCGACGAGGGGGTCGATCACATCGAACTGTGCGGCGGGTTCGGGGCGGTGTGGCACGCCGCGGCCCGCCGGGCCACGGGCGGCAGGGTGCCCGTGGGCGCCGTCTATTACGGATTCGAGTCGCTGACCTCCGTGGCCTCGTACAAGACGCGCTTCGAGAGCGGGGAGGCGCTGTCGGAGGCGTTCATCATCGTGCACGAGGGCGCCGATCCCGAAGTCGACCGCGTGGTGCACGAGAAGGACGCGGGCGGCAGGACGACCTTCATAGGGGTGCCCGACGAAGGCGCCGCCGCCGGGGTCGCCGGCCAAATGGCCGGCGAGCTGCAGCTCATCGAGCTGTACGGCGGGCAGGGGCCGGAAGGGGCCGGGCCGGTCATCCGGGCCGTCAACGAGAGCGTGCCGGTTGGGGTGACCGGATACCGGCGTTGACGGCGACGATCAGGACCGCCTGGCCCTCTCAGTCTTCCAGGTGGGCCAGCGCGGTGCTGGTCACGCGGACGGCGTCGTCGATCCAGGCCGGGATGCGTTCGCCGATGATCGGCCGGACGATGCCGTACGGCGAATCACGGCATGCCAGCGCCACCACCTCCATCCCGTGCCGGGTGACACGGCCGTAGCGTCGCTCGGTCAGCCGCCGGAGATGATCCACGACCGGGTCGTTCAGGTGGCGAAGCTCCTCTTGCAGCTGGGGCGGGCCCGTGGCGACCAGATCGGCGTACCGGAAGACCGTCATCATGCGGGCATCACGCGGGTGGCGACGGCAGAACTCGGGGATCCACAGCGCCGTTCGCACGATCGCCTCGATCGGGTCGTCGGTCTCGGCCGCGCGCGTCAGCCCCGCCTGGAAGGTCTTGATCGAGCGGATCCATGCCGACCCGAAGAGCACGTCCCGCGAGGCGAAGCGGTGGTAGATCGATCCGGAGGGGGCGCCCAGCAGCGCGGTGACGTGACCGACGGTGGCCGACCGCCAGTGCTCGAAGGCCGCGTCCCTGGCCGCATCGAGGATCTGATCATGGGTGAACGACGGACTCCTGGGCATCGATCACGAGCTTAGCCGCTACTCTTGTTCTAGAGACTGTTCTCTAATTCAGGGGATGATCATGCATTCCACGAAGCGAAGCCGGGTTTTACGGACGACCGTAGTGATCATCGCGGTCGTGTCCTGTCTTCCGTATCTGATCTTCAAAGTGGCCTGGTTGTCCGGATCGACGATCGGCATCACCAGCGCCGAAGGCGCGGCGACGATGAACGATCCACGCCATCTGGTCGGCAACTACCTCACGGTCGCGATGGACCTGCTCGCGATCGGGCTCGCGGTGGTGCTCCCGCGGCCGATCAGCCACCGGTTGCCGGCCTGGCTGGTGCTGGTGCCCGCCTGGGGAGCCACCGGACTGCTGGCCCCGATCGTGCTCGGCCTCCCGGTCGGGCTGCTGGTCCAGCTGGTCACCGGCACGGACGTCCCGGTAGGCAGCGGAGACGGGCTGGCCGGGTGGGTGTTCGTCATCATCTACGGCGGCTTCGGGGTGCTCGGCTGCTGCCTCGCCGTCCTGGTGCTGCTGCACGCCATGGACCGCTGGGGGCACATCTTCACCTCCGGCCCGCGACCGCCTCGGCCGGCGGTCTCCGCGATCTGCGCGGTCCCGCTGCTCGGATACGGCCTGGCCCTGCTGATCTGGGCCATCGCGGGCCCCGAGGCCGGTGGACCGGCCGGGTTCGAGAGCCCGGCCCAGCGGACGGTGCTGGCCGTCACCGGCCTGCTGGTCGCGATCGGGTACGCCACCCCGCTGGCGCGCGGTTTCGTGGCCCGGCACCCGCGCTGGGCGGTCGGGGCGACCTGGGCCGGTTGCAGCGTGGCCACCCTGTCAGGGCCGACCTTCGTCGCCCTCAGCCACGACGGCGTCGTCCGCATCCCGCTGCTGATCGCGGCCGTGGTGTCGGCGGTGGCCGGCCTGCTGTACTCGATCGCCCTGCTGCGAGTCACCAGCTCCAGGCCGCTTTAGACCAGGTTCCGCCAGCCGGCCCAGGTCTTGAGGCGCTCTCCGTCGGCTTCGCTCGATCATCGGGTGAAAACCCTGCCGAAGATCGCCCACGGGTCCCGCCATGCCAGGCAGGTCAGGCGGAGAGCTTGGCGCGGTGCGAGCGGCGCCGGATCTGACCGGCGCGGACGGCCCGCCGCAGCAGGAGGACCGTGGGCGCCAGGCAGACCAGCAGTGCGAGGAGGCTGGCCTCGGGCCCGAACGTGCCGCCGGTCAGCGCGGACGGGCCGGACAGCGTGACGTTCAGCAGGCCGTGGGGCGCCACGTCCGAGCCGGAGAGCACGACGCCGAAGACCCCGGCGTGCGTGAAGTTCCAGGCGAAGTGCAGGCCGATCGGCAGCCACAGCGAGCGGGTGGCGACGTAGGCGGCGGTCGTCATGACGCCGCCCGTCAAGGCGATCGAGAGCGTGCCCCACAGCGTGGCGTTGACGTTCACCAGGTGCGTCGCACCGAACAGCAGCGTGGACACGACCAGGGCGATCACGGTACCCGTACGTTCCTCCATGATGCGGAACAGAACCCCCCGGAACAGGAGTTCTTCGACGACCGCGACGCTCGCCATCATGCCGGCGGTGCCGAGGAAACCGCCGAAGGAACCCCAGGACACGTCCTCCCAGCCACCGAACATCGCGATCAGCGACATCAACGCGGTGAACAGGCCGGATCCGAGCAGCGCCCCACGCCGCAGATGAGACCGCCTGTCCGCCTTCTCAAGTTCGGGAACGCCCGGGCGGAGCTCGACGGTTCGGCAAAGCCAGCGGTAGCACGCCACAGCGGCGATGGCCAGGCCGATCCCCACCGGCAGGGCGATGATCGGGACGGGCGAGACGAGCTGGTTGACCCCGGCGATCGCGGCCATCACACCGAACAGGGCGATCAGCAGGACGGGGAACCGGAACGCACGCAACCGGCGCCGCGCCGTGGAGGTTTCGGCCTGCGGGGGCATGCTCTCCAAACGATCCGTGCGCGCCATGATCGCGATCCTCTCGACGGGGTTTCCGCAGCGCTTCCCTGCGTCGCCATGGAGATTACGGAGCGGAACGGGCCGTGCCATCCCACTGGAACGGACATCAGCGGTAGCTCTCACGGGGGACAGGAACCGTGCCGGATCACCCTCACCAGCCGCACTCGTGCTGCCTTCTCCGCCCTACGGGGCCCAGCCGCACACGGTTGTCCACAGCCTGTGGACAACGAAGAGAGCGCCGCTCCTGCGCTCGCACCAAGTGATCGTCATCCCCGGCACCCCCGCTTCCGCGGGAGCAGGTCCTCATGGGCAGCAACACACCGCTCCTGGTGACGGTGGGCCTCCAGCATCTGGAAGAACGACGCCCGGTTCACCAGCGCGTCGTCCCGCAACCCGCACCGCAACGCCACCCCAGCGGTGCGTCAGCACCAGGCCGGCCTCCTCGGCCGTCGCGATCGACCTGGCCGGAAAGCTCGATGAGCTGCCCGTTGACCAAAATCGGGCGGTGACCCGGCAACGAGGTCGGGTCCGAGGATCAGGAGCAGCGGATCATCCGCACACGTGCCTGCCGGTTAGGGGTTGAGTGCGGCGCGCAGCCGCTCCGCGTAGGCGCGGCGGCGGTCGGCGGGGAGCCAGTCGGGCTGCGGGGGTGTGCCGTAGAGGTCGTCGCCGGGGTAGCGGGGGAAAAGGTGCTGGTGGAAGTGCCAGACGTCCTGGTTGCCGGCGGGCTCGTTGTGCTGGCGGGTGGAGACGCCCGCGCAGTCGTAGGCGGTGCGCATGGCGCGGGCGAGCATTCGGGTGGCGTCGAAGATCGCGTGGCCGTCGGCGGCGGGGAGGTCGTAGAGGTTCTCGTGATGGGCGACAGGGATGATCAGCAGATGTCCCGCGTTCCGTGGCCACCAGCGAGGGCAGATCATCGCGAAGACGCGCTCGTCGCGGTAGACCACGTCGGGTTCCCGGTCCGGGGTGAGGTGGCAGAACGGGCAGTGGTAGCCGGCGGGTTCGTGGTTGTGCACGGGGCGCCTTCCTGGCTGGTCGTCGGCGACCGTGGAGCCTGGTCTCGGCGAGGCTCGCTGCGGTTTGCGCCTTCACGGGGGTATGGGAGTTTCGCGGGTGCCCCGAACCGCAGCTGACGACCCGTGGCCCCTCCGCACCTCTTGGTCGGACGTCGAGCTAGCGCTCAGGAGCCGGTCGACGGCCACTCGACGAGGTCATCGAGGATCGGTGGCTGGTAGCCGGGGCCTTTGAGCACCTTGCCGTCGGCTCGGCGGAGGGCTCGGCCGTCCGCGTCAAGCTTGCTCATGTTGGACCGATGGACCTCGACGAAGACGGCCGGCAGGTCGATTCCCAGCGCATCCGCGGCGCCGTACGTGACGTAGAGGACGTCGGCCAGTTCCTTGGCTACCGCCTTGTACGCGGTGCGCGGGTCGTCGCCGGTTCGCAGGACCTCCGCGAGGTCGGTGAGGGCCTCGGCTGCTTCGCGCGCCTCTTCCACCAGCAACGTCCGGCGGTGTTCCGCGCATTCGGGGCGTTCGGACTTGGACTCACCGTCGAACACCTCGCGGAACTCGGCGACTCGCCGCATCGGCTCATGGTCCATGCCCTGACCCTAAGCGCTTCGCGCGACGTCCGATCAAGGTCACCGCGAAGTAGCGCGGGGCGGAAGGTCGTCCGGCAAATTGTCCAGCTGCGAACCATAAGTGCTGCAACGCCTGGCGCGTGTATCGGCAAACGCCGCGGACGTCACCGATGCTGGAACTAGGCCAGAATCTCCGCGTCTATGGGCGGCTTGACCTGCGCCTCACCTGTGAACCGGCCCGAAACGCAACGATCGCCCGAGCTGAGCTCGGCGATCATGCGCGAAGTGTGTCCGAGGGGAGACTTCAACCAAACTGCACATCCCCTCGTCCTCGCCGCGCGGCTGGCTCTCCTTCTCACGGCCATCGCCGCTGTCGTGTCGTTCCGGTGTCTGCTGCCGTTGCCCGGCCAGGGTGATCAGCCGGCCCCGCGTATCGACGGCACCATCGCGGGGCGCGCGTACCGGGGCGTTGAGCTGGTGCACAGTAAGCAGGTCGACAACGATTCCGACACCGAGCCGTCACAGCCGCCCCGCGCCGACGAGCCGGGCCGCCTCTACGCCTTTGCCGGACGGCACGGATTGGAGGGGGCCTGCCGCCCAGGGCGCCGATCGCACGGGAAGCATGACCAGTGCTGTACGGGTGGTCGAAGTATGGAGCCGATGGAAACTTCCGTCTCGGTGACGTACGTGAATCGACGCCGTGGTCGCCCAGTTCCGCGCCGAGGGCCACGATGTTCGCGACGAGGACATCGCGCGGCTGACCCCGCTCAAGCACAAGAACTCGTCTAGTTCGCGGCCGAGTTCGGCCCACCCCCATGGTCTGGCCGAGGTGCTCCGGGGGTAGCGGCGGGCGCGGTACCGGTGGCTCCGGCCGGATACAGGGAAAGGTCACGGCCTTTCGACGCGGGTGATGATGAGCGCATAGCGGCACTCGGCATCGCTGGTGTTGGCGAAGACGTGTGGGACGGGTTCGTCGACTTCGATCGAGTCGCCCGCGTCGAGTTCGTGTACCGCATCGCCTTCGTGGAAGGTCAGCCGGCCGTCGAGCACCCAGATGACCTCCCGGATGAAGGCCAGGGACGCTGCCGGATAGGGCACGCGAGCCCCGGGCGGCAGGCGGACCTCGGCGATGTCCGCGGGAAAACGCGGCCCGGTGATCTGGCGCCGGCGATATCCGGTGGCAGGATCGCGCCATTCCGTGGCGTCGGCCATCCGGCGCACCCCAGTGACCTGCTCCCTGCCGCTGTCCGGTGCGCCACCGGTGGCGTCTTCGGAGGGGGTCAGCAAGGCGGAGACCCTGATCTGGAAGGCAGTGGCCAGTTTGCCGAGGACGACGGCGGTGGGGCTGCTTTCGGCGCGCTCTATCCGGTTGATCATCGCGCGGGACACACCGGAGGCGTCCGCGAGCTGCGCCAGGGTCCACCGGCGCTGTTCCCGTTCATCGCGGATGCGAGCTGCGATCTGCCTGACCAGGGGGTCTACTATGTTGGACATAGTCTTCTAATATGTGAGAAAGGAGGCTCGCCGAGGGCGAACCCGCGGACGTCGTCCACGGCATCCACACCATCATGCACCACCCCTGATCCGAGCAGTCCGACGAGACGGTCGACGACTCCTCATCCAGCGCGCCGACCACTCAGCCGCCGCAAACGCCGGCATCACCATCCCGGCACCCCGCCTTCATCCAAGAAAGGATTCATGCAGCTTCGCTGCCAGGGGCCTGGGGTGGCCACCGTGCCGGCAGGACCGCCGGGCAGATTCCCGGCGGCGTACGGCCGCGGCGCATTAGCGGCCGTTCTGGCATCGCTGACTCGTCGGGACCGCCGATCAGTGACAACCCGTTCATGAATTCCACCTTTGGAGGACCCATGGAACTCGGTCTCGCACTACCCGTCGCCGGCCCACAAACCTCGCCGGAGACGATCGTCAAGGTCGCGAAGGAGGCCGAACGGCTCGGCTACGCCGCCTTGTGGACATTCGAACGCCTGCTCCGCCCGCTCGAGAAGGTCCTGCTGTATACAGGTGAACACGACATGGTGCCGGAGTTCTACGGCTCGACGTACGAGCCGCTGGAGACGCTCAGCTATATCGCCGCCGTGACCGAGCGGATCAAGCTGGGCTCCGCGGTCATGGTGGCGCCGCTGCACGTACCCGTGGCGCTCGCCCGCCGGTTCGCCACCCTGGACCAGTTCAGTGGCGGCCGGGTCATCGCCGGCCTGGGACAGGGCTGGCAGCAACACGAGTTCGATACGGCGAACGTGTCGATCAGCCGCAAGGGCGCCCGCACGGAGGAATTCTTCACGGCGATGCGGGCCGCGTGGGGCCCTGACCCGGTCCGGCACGAAGGCGAGTTCTACCGGATCGCGCCGTCGCAGGTGAACCCCAAGCCGGTCCAGGCCCACATTCCGGTGCTGCTGGCCGCGATGTCGCCGGCCGCCGTCAAGCGCGCCGGCCGGATCGCGGACGGCCTGATCCCCGTCGCCTCCTCGGCGCAGGAACTGCGCGCCGTCGTGTCCGCGTTCCATGACGCCGCCCGGGAGGCGGGTCGCGACCCCGGGGACCTCATGGTGGTCAACCAGGCGCCCTGGCCGACCCAGGTCACCCGCGAGCCGATCGGGGAGGGCCGACCCTTCCTCGGCGGATCGCCCCAGCAGATCGCCGAGGACCTCGCGGCCGCCCGCGAGAGCGGTGCGACCCAGGTGTACCTCTGCAGTGGCCAGGGCCTGGGGCTCGACGTGGGCCTGCAGGCCGCCGACGTGGACCGATGGCTCGGACTGCTCGGCGAGGTGATCGAGGCGGCCGACCGCCTCGGCGTCCTCGCGCCGTGAGGATCAGCGTGCCGGTGAGCGCCGGCGCCCACCGGCACGCAGCACCGAACCTCTTGTGGATCACCTGAACACCGGCACGACTGGGCCTGGACTGCCGGTCGTACAGGGCGAGTGCAGTACTCGAGTCAGTGATCAGCGCTGGGCTGCTCGTTCGGACCACTCTGGGTTCCCGAGGTCGGCGGTCCCATTGATCCCGTCAAGGAGGCCCACGAGCTGATCATGTCTACATCTTCCGAGGTCTGCTGCTCTCCGGAGCCTGCGGCCCGACGCCCAGCTCGCCGACGATCACCGGCTGGCGGAGATCGCGGCGATGGTGATCGCGGCCGGAGACATGCGCAGGGCGCCTCGTTACGCGGATCCCGCGAAAAGGCCGAGGTGTACGGCCGGCTTGGCCTGCGCCTCACCTGTGAACCGGCCCGAAACGCAGCGATCGCCCGAGCGGAGCTCGGGCGATCATGTACGAAGTGTGTCCGAGGGGGGACTTGAACCCCCATGCCCATCACTGGGCACTAGCACCTCAAGCTAGCGCGTCTGCCTATTCCGCCACCCGGACTTGGTGCCTGCACGTGGGACCGTCATCCCGCGTCGGCTCAGTAAGGTTAGCAAACTCTGCGGGGTGCGTCATACCAAGAATCCACGCCGGCTCAGAAGCGGCCGAAGATGGGGGCGCAGGGGGCTCGGGATGGGGTGCTCATGGGGCGGAGCAGAGGGTCCGTGGGCGGTTGGGTGCGCTTTGGTGGCAGAGCTGTTGGTGAATTCCTGGGACTCAGGTGAAAAGCCCTTGCGGCAACGTTGGGTGCTGCTACGGTTACGGACCGTTGAGGGGTGAGTCCATGGACCGGCCTCACGACGTGAGGCCGGTTCTGGAGTGGAGGTCACGTGACGCGCACGGCGGTTCATCAGACGGGGGCCATCGCCCTCGCTGGATGCCGCCTGCGCGTGACGACCCCGGCCCAGGACGCGGACACCGATCGGGCGAGCCGGATGGCGCGGTTCGCGGCCGGTGCCCGTCACGTGTTCCTGCGAGCGGTCACGGCCGGCGCCCTGGTGGTCGCCGGCTGGCTGCTCACCGTCCTGTTCGGCATGCTCGGCGCCGCTCCGGCGGCCGCGGACGCCTCCGCGGCGACGGCCACGGCCACCGCCGGGGGAGAGCACACCTCAGGCCTCTCCATGACCGACGTCCTCACGGCGTCGGACAACGCCGAGGCCATGGCCGGTCGCACGGTCGACGGCCTCAACAGCCAGCAGGATCCTGGCCTTCCAGCACGGTCCACCGCCGGAAAGATCCTGGACACCGATGGTCTGGTGCCCAACGGTGGTGGCAGTGGCCCGTTCGGGCCCGTCTCCGGGGACGTCGCGCGGTCGGAGTACGACCCGCGGCTTCAGGCCGGGCGCGCTCCACTGACGCGCCTGCTTCCCCCCGTCGTCCGCACAGCGGCGGACGACCCTTCTTTCTCACCTGACTGATTCTCATCAGCAGACACCGCCCGGTGTGCTTCACATCACGAACAACGCGCTTCACGGCACCGCGAAACGGTCCTGCGAACGCGTGAAAGCCGGCGGTCTCTTTCCCGAAATGCAAAGCGGCGGAGCGTGGCCTGAATTTCCCTCCGCCCGCGGGTGAACACGTCAGTTCAACTTGTTCGCGAATCCGAGGTCTCCGCTGTGCGTGAAACCTCGCACGGCCTCGGGCTGCCCGCGAACCGTTCAGTTATCCCCCCAAGAACCACTAGGAGCATCCATCATGCGTACGTGGGCGAAGGCTTCCACCCCGGCGGCTCTGCTCGCCGTGGCCGTCATGTCGTTCGGCGGCAGCAGCACGGCGCTGGCCGACACCTCCGGTGACGGGTCCGTCGGCGGCGGCAACCAGGTCAACCTGCCGATCTCGCTGCCGATCGACATCAGCGGCAACTCCATCGCCGCGGTCGGCTCGTCCGAGGCGTCCTCGCAGGGCGGCGCGGAGGTCGTCAACCCGGGCGGTTCCGGCTCGGGCGGCAACCGTA
This sequence comes from Nonomuraea terrae, assembly GCF_044465245.1. Taxonomy (NCBI): domain Bacteria; kingdom Bacillati; phylum Actinomycetota; class Actinomycetes; order Streptosporangiales; family Streptosporangiaceae; genus Nonomuraea; species Nonomuraea terrae. The sequence continues at coordinate 547,793 of NZ_JBITLL010000006.1, forward strand.
CGTCGGGCGACGGCAGCGTCCTCGGCGGCAACCAGATCAACGCGCCGATCAGCATCCCGGTCAACGCCTGCGGCAACGCCGTCTCGCTGATCGGCAGGTCCGACGCCGGCTGCAAGGGCGGCGCGAGCGTGCGTCACCAGGGCAAGGGCGGCGGCTCGGGCGGCAACCGTACGTCCGGCGACGGCAGCGTCCTCGGCGGCAACCAGATCATCGCGCCGATCACCGCCCCGCTGAACGCCTGCGGCAACTCCGTGGCGATCTTCGGTGACGCGACCGCGGGCTGCAAGGGCGGCGCCACGGTCAAGCAGTCCGGCGACGGCGGTGGCGCGGGCGGCAACCGTACGTCGGGTAGGGGCAGCGTCCTCGGCGGCAACCAGGTGGTCGCGCCGATCACCGCGCCGATCAACGTCTGCGGCAACGCGGTGGCCCTGGTCGGCCGCGCGTTCGCGGGCTGCACCGGCGGCTCGAAGGTCGGCGACGGCGGCCACAGGCACCACTACCACGCCCGCCACAAGGCCCCGCGCTCGGCGGGCAACGACACCGACGGACGCTTCGGCGCCGGCAGCGGCAACCAGGTCATCGCCCCGATCAGCCTGCCGATCGACGCCTGTGGCAACTCCGTGGGCAACGCGATCGCCGGCTGCTCGGGCGGCGCCACCGTCCACCAGAGCGGCTCCGGCGGCGCGGGCGGCAACCGCACGTCGGGCGCCGGTGGGGTGCTGAGCGGCAACCAGGTGGTCGCCCCGATCACCGCGCCCGTCAACGTCTGCGGCAACGCGGTGGCCCTGATCGGCCGCGCGTTCGCCGGCTGCAAGGGCGGCGCCACGGTCAAGCAGTCCGGCAGCGGCGGCGCGGGCGGCAACCGCACGTCGGGCGCCGGTGGGGTGCTGAGCGGCAACCAGCTGATCGCGCCGATCACCGCGCCGATCAACGTCTGCGGCAACGCCGCCGCCGTGGCCGGCAGGTCCAACGCCGGCTGCACGGGCGGCGCCACGGTCAAGCAGTCCGGTGCCGGCGCCGGCGGCAACCGTACGTCAGGGGCCGGTGGGGTGCTGAGCGGCAACCAGCTGGTGGCGCCGATCACCGCGCCGATCAACGTCTGCGGCAACGCCGCGGCCGTCCTGGGCGACGCCGCCGCCGGCTGCCTCGGCGGGGCGAACGTCGGCAAGGCCGGTTACGGCGGCCACGGCGCCCCGGCCCCCCGCTTCGTCCGTTCGAACGCCAAGGTGGCCGACGCCAAGGGCGGGCTCGTGCCCGTCGCCGGCCTGCCCGGGATGCAGGGTGACGACCTGCCGGTCGGCGTCGCCCAGCTGCCCGTCGTCGGCGACGTCTCCCAGACGCTCGGCCTGCCCGCGCTTCCGGGCCTGCCCGGGATGCCCAGCCAGCCGGTGATGCCGCAGCAGCCGCAGCAGCCGCAGCAGCCGAAGAAGGCGGCCCCCGCCAAGCCGAAGAAGCACGCCCACGCGGCCCCGGTCGAGTCCAAGGGCGCGGCCGCCGTCTCGGCGCTCGAGCCCGCCACCCGTCTGCTGGCCTCCACCCCGGCCGGCGGCGTGGTGACCTCCACCACCCGCACCCTGCCGGTCGGCGACCTGGGGCTGATGAGCGCCGAGCAGCCCGCCGGCGTGACCGGGATGAACTCCGGCTCCCTGCTCGCGCTCGTGGCCGGTGCGATGCTGGCCGCCTCGGCGACGCTGTTCGCGTCGGCCCGCCGGTTCCGGTTCGGCCGCAAGTAAGGATCAGGAACGACGAAACACCGTATGACTCCCGCTCACAGCCTGTGAGCGGGCAGCTGTGAACGCATTGCCCGTTCCGGGGGCGCGGCCCGGGGCGGGCAAAGCCATGTGGGCGCTCAAAGCGTGCGGCGCACCCGCATGATCTTGCGTCGCAGCCGCACGTGACGGCTCCCGTCGGGGTGGACGCGTACGCGCGCGAGCTCCCACTGACCGTACTCTGCGTGTTCGGTCAGCAGTTGACGTGCTGCTTCGCGAGTGAGGTCGCGCGGAATGAAGATATCCATGTAGGAGTAGTCGAGCACAACGATTAGTCTCCAGGGTGAGTCAGGGCGCCATGCCGCTCGATGGGCCTTATTCTGCGTGCTTGTGGGTGGACCCGGAAGCTAGTGGGTAGCCCGGGGGAAGGAAAAATCCGCGAGTCGGGTTACCTTTCAGTCTGTGCCGACTCCCGGCAGGGGGATTTGCAAGCGAACAGCGAGGTAGGAAGCAGCGTGCCAGCCAACAACGGCAGCGCCGGCGGAACACGCCTGGTGATCGTCGAGTCGCCCGCCAAGGCGAAGACGATCGCGGGGTACCTCGGGCGCGGCTACATCGTCGAATCGAGCATCGGTCACATCCGCGACCTACCGGAGAAGGCCGACGACATCCCGGAGAAGTTCAAGGAGTTCCCGTGGGCTCGCCTGGGTGTCAACGTCGAGCACGAGTTCGAGCCGCTGTACGTCGTCAACCACGACAAGAAGTCCCAGGTCGCCAAGCTGCGGCAGCTGCTGAAGGACGCCGACGAGCTCTACCTGGCCACTGACGAGGACCGCGAGGGCGAGGCCATCGCCTGGCACCTGCGCGAGGTGCTCAAGCCGAAGGTCCCGGTCCACCGCATGGTGTTCCACGAGATCACCCCGCAGGCGATCAGGGACGCCGTGTCCAACCCGCGCGACCTCAACCTCCGCCTGGTCGACGCCCAGGAGACCCGGCGCATCCTCGACCGCCTCTACGGCTACGAGGTCAGCCCCGTGCTGTGGAAGAAGGTCAAGCGGGGGCTGTCGGCCGGCCGGGTGCAGTCGGTGGCGACGCGGCTGGTGGTGGAGCGTGAGCGTGAGCGCATGGCGTTCACCTCCGCCCATTACTGGGACCTGCAGGCGCTGTTCGACACGGGCAAGGCCGAGGAGCGGCCGCGCGACTTCACCGCCACGCTGACCGGCGTCGACGGCAGGCGGGTGGCGCAGGGCCGCGACTTCGCCAGCACCGGGCAGCTCAAGAACGCCGACGTGCTCCACCTGTCGGAGGCCGCCGCAGGGGAGCTGGCCGGCCGGTTGCAGGGCGTGTCGTTCGCGGTCAGGTCCGTCGAGCGCAAGCCGTACACCCGCAAGCCGTACGCGCCGTTCCGGACGACCACGTTGCAGCAGGAGGCCAGCCGGAAGCTGGGATTCTCCGCGAAGTACACGATGCAGGTCGCCCAGCGCCTCTACGAGAACGGCTTCATCACCTACATGCGTACCGACAGCATCACGCTGTCGGAGACGGCGGTGGCGGCCGCGCGCTCACAGGCCATCAAGCTGTACGGCGCCGCGTACGTGCCCGACAAGCCGCGCGTCTACTCCAGCAAGGTCAAGAGCGCGCAGGAGGCGCACGAGGCGATCCGGCCGTCGGGCGAGGAGTTCCGCACCCCGGGCGAGACCGGCCTGTCGGGCGACATGTTCCGCCTGTACGAGCTGATCTGGCAGCGTACGGTGTCGTCCCAGATGAAGGACGCGGTCGGCGAGTCGGTCACGGTGAAGGTCGGCGGGCGGTCGACCGGCGGCGAAGACGTCGAGTTCAGCGCGTCCGGGCGGACGATCACGTTCTACGGCTTCCTGAAGGCGTATGTCGAGGGGGCCGACGACCCGTCGAGCGACCGTGACGACGCCGAGAAGCGGCTGCCCAACCTGGCCGAGGGCGACGCGCTCAGCGTGACCCGGCTCGACGTGGCCGGCCACTCCACCAAGCCGCCCGCGCGCTACACCGAGGCGTCGCTGGTCAAGGAGCTGGAAGACCGCGAGATCGGGCGGCCTTCGACGTACGCCTCGATCATCGGCACGATCCTCGACCGCGGCTACGTGTTCAAGAAGGGCACGGCGCTGGTGCCGTCGTTCCTGGCGTTCGCCGTGGTCAACCTGCTGGAGCAGCATTTCGGCGAGCTGGTCGACTACGCCTTCACCGCCGAGATGGAGAAGGTGCTCGACGACATCGCCAACGACCGGGCGGAGCGGCTGCCGGAGCTGCAGCGGTTCTACTACGGCTCCGACGGTGACGAAGGTCTCAAGGAGATGGTCACCGACCTCGGCGACATCGACGCCAAGGAGATCAGCTCCTTCCCGATCAAGGGCACCGACATCGTGCTGCGGGTCGGGCGTTACGGCCCGTACCTCGACAGGGACGGCGCCCGGATCAACGTGCCCGAGGACATGACGCCCGACGAGCTGACGGCGGAGAAGGCCGAGGAGCTGTTCTCGCGGCCGACGGGCGACCGCGAGCTGGGGCACGACCCGGTGACCGGTCACATGATCGTGGCCAAGGACGGCCGGTACGGCCCTTATGTGACGGAGATCCTGCCGGAGCCGCCGGCCGACGAGACGCCGAAGAAGCGGACGAAGAAGGCCGACGCGCCCAAGCCGCGCACGAGCTCGCTGTTCAAGTCGATGTCGCTCGACACCATCACGCTGGAGGACGCGCTCAAGCTGCTGTCGATCCCGAGGGTCGTGGGTGAGCTGGAGGGCGAGGAGGTCATGGCGTACAACGGGCGATTCGGGCCGTACGTGAAGAAGGGCACCGACTCCCGTTCGCTGGCCTCCGAGGACGAGCTGCTGACGGTCACCATCGAGCAGGCGAAGGAGCTGTTCGCGCAGCCGAAGCAGCGCGGCCGGCGCGCGGCCGCCGCGGCGCCGCTGCGTGAGCTCGGCGACGACCCGGCCTCCAAGAAGCCCGTGGTGGTCAAGGAAGGGCGTTTCGGCCCGTACGTCACCGACGGTGAGACCAACGCGTCGCTGCGCAAGGGCGACACGGTGGAGGACATCACCATCGAACGGGCGGCCGAGCTGCTGGCCGAGCGCCGCGAGCGCGCTCCCGCGCCGAAGAAGACGACGGGGCGCAAGGCTCCGGCGAAAAAGACGACGGCGAAGAAGCCGGCCTCGAAATCGTAAGTAGCATCAAGATGTGTTCGTCCTGATCTTCCTGGGCGGTGGTCTGCTCGCGCACGCCTACCTGTGGTGGCGGCTGGTGCGGCAGACCACCGGGCCGGGGCGTCTGCGCAGGGTGCTGACTCTCTGCCTCGTGGTGCTGTTCGCCATGCTCGTGGCGACCTTCGTGGGTGCCCGGACGGGGCTGGAGGGCTGGCTGGTCTGGGCGGGCTACATCTGGGTCGCGGTGATGTTCTACCTCGCGGTGATCCTCATCATGCTGGAGATCCCGCGGGCGGTGGCGGCGGCGTTCCTCCGCGCCCGCTCGCGCCGCTCGCCGCCCGTCGCGGTGCCCGCTCTCACGGGTCCGGGGCCGGAGCGGCCCGAGGCCCTCACGGGGCCGACGCCGGAGCGGGCCGAGCCCAGCACAGGACCCACGCCGGAGCGGCTCGCGGGACGTGACCTTCCCGCGGCTCCTGACCGACGGCTCTTCCTCGCCCGCACCGTCGCCTTCGTGGCGGGGGCAGGGGCGCTGGGCACGGTCGGGTACGGCCTTTCGAGCGCGCTGGGCGACCCGGTGATCGAACGGGTCCAGGTCGGACTGCCGAGGCTCGACCCCCGGCTGAGCGGCCTGCGGTTCGCCGTGGTGAGCGACGTCCACCTGGGGCCGCTGACGGGCATCGGGCACACCGAGCGCATCGTCCGCATGATCAACGGCCTGGAGGCCGACGTGGTGGCGATCGTGGGCGACCTGGTCGACGGCTCGGTGGCGCGACTGGGGCCGCTGGCCAGGCCGCTGCGGCACCTGGAGTCGCGTTACGGGGCCTTCTTCGTGACCGGCAACCACGAGTACTTCGCGCCCGAGGGCCCCGGCGAGTGGATCGAGGAGCTGGGCGAGCTCGGCGTACGCTCGCTGCGAAACGAGCGCGTGGAGATCAGGCACCAGGGCGCCGTGCTCGACCTGGCCGGAGTCAACGACGTCGGCGGCGCCTCCGTGGGCGATCCGCCCGACTTCGCCAAGGCGCTCGGCGGGCGCGACCCCCGCCGCTCGTCGGTGCTGCTGGCCCACCAGCCGATCCAGGTCTCCGAGGCCGCCCGCCACGGCGTCGACCTGCAGTTGTCCGGCCACACCCACGGCGGTCAGCTGGCGCCGTTCAACCTGGTCGTGGGCTTGCAGCAGCCGGTGGTGTCGGGGCTCGCGCGGTTCGGCGGCACCCAGGTGTACGTCACCAGGGGCGCCGGATTCTGGGGCCCGCCCGTACGCGTGGGCGCGCCGCCCGAGATCACCATGCTGGAATTGGGAAGCTGACTTTTGGTAATGGAGTAGTCACGCATCGCCATCCTGGCGTAGTATCCGTGCGGATACTCTCAGGAGGTGGCATGGTCTCCTCGCCCATGGAAGAGGCGCTGCGGCAGGACATCGCGCCGTGGGCCAGACGCGGCGGGCTGCTGCTCAGGCAGGCCAGGCGGGCGGCGAGCCTCAACCAGAAGGCCCTGGCCAGCGTGAGCGGCACGTCCCGCACGACGCTGTCGGCGTACGAGCACGGCAGGAAGTCCCCGACGCTCGAGACGGCGGGGCGCATCCTCGACGCTGCCGGGTTCCGGCTGACGCTGGAGGCCAAGGTCGAGTGCGCGACGCTGGCGACCCGCGACGGGCGCGCGTTCCACGTGCCGAGCCGGCTGGGGCGGCTGCCGGTGGCGGCGGCGCTCGGCGTCGCGCGGATCGGTGGCCGGTCCTACGACCTGGCCGACCGCGGCGAGCGGCGGGCCGCCTACACCGCGCTGCTGTGCGAGGGCGGGCCGGAGGAATTGCTCGCTCACGTCGACGGTGTGCTGCTCGTCGAGTTGTGGGACGAGCTCGCGCTGCCGAAGGAGATTCGCGGCGCATGGCGGCCATTGGTGGAAGAGGCGCGGGAAGAGGCCGGAGTTATGAATTGATGATGTTTTTGGGTGCCTATTCCAGGTGTGTGACCTGCGCCCGTGCCCGTTCCCGTAATACCCTCAGCCCCGAGCAACCGGGAATATCCGGCTCCTCGCTAGTCTGCCCGCCTCTGCTCCCCACCTGGATACGCTGAAATCATGACTGCCCCTGGCCGTAGCCGCCCGACTCACGTGCTGGCCAATGCGCCGTTCCGACGGCTGTGGACGGCCATGTCGGTGTGCAGTCTGGGCGACTGGCTCAACCTGCTGGCCCTGACCGCGCTGGCCGGCAATCTCACCGAGGGCGACTACCGCGTGCAGTCGCTGGCCGTCGGCGGCGTGTTCGTCGCCAAGATGTTGCCCGCCGTGCTGCTCGGGCCGCTCGCCGGGGTGTTCGCCGACCGGTTCGACCGGCGGCTGACGATGGTCACGGCCGACGTGGCCAGGTTCGCCGTGGTGTTGTCGATCCCGTTCGTCAACAGCTACCAGTGGGTCATCATCGCGACGATCCTGGTCGAGTGCGTCAACCTGTTCTGGGTCCCGGCCAAGGACGCGACGGTGCCCAACCTGGTGCCGAAGAGCCAGCTCGAGTCGGCCAACCAGCTCAACCTCCTGGTCACCTACGGCACCGCGCCGGTCGCGGCCCTGCTGTTCGCCGCGCTGTCGGTGGCGGGCGACCTGGTCACGGGGCTGGTGCCGTTCTTCGACGGTCGCGACGCGACCAGCGTGGCGCTCGTCGTCAACGCCTGCGCCTACCTGGTCTCCGCCGTGCTGATCTTCACGCTGCGCGACATCCCGCGGCGTGACGGCGCGATCTCCACGCCCTCGGTGCTCAAGCAGGTGTTCGAGGGCTGGCGGTTCGTGGGCGGCAACCGGCTGGTGCGCGGGCTGGTCATCGGCATGCTGGGCGCGTTCGCGGCGGGCGGCGCGGTGGTGGGCGTGGCCAAGATCTACGTGGCGACGCTCGGCGGTGGCGACGCGGCGTACGGCGTGGTGTTCGCGGCGGTCTTCGTCGGCATGGCGCTCGGCATGTTCTTCGGGCTGCGCCTGCTGAGCGGGCTGTCGCGGCGGCGGCTGTTCGGCCTGGCCATCACCGTCGCCGGGCTGGTGCTCGTCGCGATCGCGCTGGTGCACAACCTGGTGATCGTGGTCATGCTGACCGTGGCGCTGGGGGCGTGCGCGGGCATCGCCTGGATCATCGGCTACACGCTGATCGGGCTGGAGGTCGAAGACGCGCTGCGGGGCCGTACGTTCGCGTTCCTGCAGTCCACGGCTCGGGTGACGCTGCTGCTGGTGGTCGCCGTGGCCAACCCGCTGGCAGCCCTGTTCGGCGTGCACGAGATGGGGCTCGGCCAGCTGACCTACCGCTTCGACGGCACCAACCTGGTGCTGGTCGTCGGCGGGGCGCTGGCGGTGGGCGTCGGCGTGCTCGCGCTGCGGCACATGGACGACCGCAAGGACGTCTCCCTGGCCGCCGACCTGATCGCGGCGGTGCGCGGCGAGCGTTTCCCGGCCGAGGCGCCCGAGCACGTGCCCGGGCTGTTCGTGGCCTTCGAGGGCGGCGAGGGGTCGGGTAAGACCACCCAGTCGCGCCTCATCGCGATCTGGCTGCGCGACCAGGGCTACGACGTCGTCCAGACGCGCGAGCCGGGCTCCACCAAGATCGGTATGCGGCTGCGGGCGATCCTGCTCGACGCGGCCGAGCGCGGGTTGTCGGCGCGCGCCGAGGCCCTGCTGTACGCCGCCGACCGCGCCGAGCACGTCGAGAAGGTGATCCGGCCGGCCCTCTACCGCGGCTCGCTCGTGGTCACCGACCGCTACGTCGACTCCTCGCTGGCCTACCAGGGCGCCGGGCGGGCCCTCGACCCCGAAGACGTGTCCAAGATCAACGCTTGGGCGACCGGCGGCCTGGTGCCGCACCTCACCGTGCTCATCGACACGCCGCCCGAGGTGGGGCTGACCCGGCTCGGCGGTGCCGCCGACCGGATCGAGTCCGAGCCGCTGGAGTTCCACGAGCGGGTGCGCAAGGAGTTCCGGGCGCTGGCGGCGAAGGCTCCCGAGCGCTACCTCGTGGTCGACGGCACCCAGCCGCAGGACGCCATCACCCGCCAGATCCAGGACCGCGTCCGCGAGATCCTGCCCGACCCCGTCCCCCACGAGTCTGAGGACGCCACGGGCACGATGCCCGCCATCCGCGACTAGCCTTCCAACAGCAGTCTGGCCACCGCGTTGAGGGTCATGGCGATGCCGATGCCGCCGACGGTCCAGCCGAGCAGCCGCGCGGTGTTCCTGGTCAGCCAGTCGTTGATGCGTTGCAGCAGTGGCTCCACCGCGCGGTGGGCGGTCAGGCGGGCGACGGTCAGCACGATCGCCGGGAGCGTCATCACCAGGCAGTATCCGGCGAGGGTGGCCCCGGCGACCGGCCAGCTGAGGTCGCCGCCGGCGATCAGGCCCACGGCGGCGAGGTAGGGCAGCATCGTGGCCACCTCCAGCAACGCCGCCACCACCGCCAGGCTCATCAGCGCGCCCGCGCTGCCGCTGCCCGACATCGCCCTGACCCGCCACCGCTGCACCTTGCCCGGCTTGCCCTCCTGCCGCCGGGCTCTGGCCTCCAACCAGTAGCTCAACGCGATGATCGCGAGGCCCAGGACGAGTTGTCCTCCTTTGAGGTGGAGTGGCGGGATGCCGGCGAGGGCTTCGCGTACCGCGACCAAGGCGGCGTCGGCGCCCAGCGTGAGCAGCACGCCCACGCCGAAGTAGAACACCGCCACCGTCGTCAGGTAGACGGCGATGCGGCCCGGGCGCAGGCGGCCCGGGGTCAGCAGCAGCCAGACGGGGATCAGGAGTGTGCCGAAGCTGGTGCTGTCGATCAGCCCGAGCCCGGCCAGCATCAGTGCGAGCGCGGGCGTCATGTGGCCGCTCCCCGGTCGAAGAGACGGGAGATGTACGCGGTGAGGGCGCCGTGGATGCCTGCCGCGTCGTAGCGGTCGCCCGTCACGGCGTGGTGCAGGCTCAGACCGTCCGCGAACGCGACCAGTGCCGCCGCCTCCGTCGCCGGATCGACCGTGGTGTCCAGCTCGCCGGCGCGCTGGGCGGCCGCCAGGACTTCTGCGGCGCCGCCGATCAGGTCGGCGGTGGCGGTCTGGTGGATGGCGGCCATCTTCGGGTTGGTCAGCGAGGCCTGGACGAAGTTCAGCCACACCCTGAGCTCGCGTTCCCGTTCCTGGTCGAGAGGCAGGAGTGTCTCCATCAGGCGCGTCAAGAAGTCGCGTATGGGGGTGGTCGGCTGGACCTGGCGTACGCGCTCGACGGCGCGCTGGTAGACGTGCTCGATGCCGAAGATCAGCAGCTCGTCCTTGGAGCGGAAGTATCGCTGCACCAGGCCCACGGACACGTCCGCCGCGGTCGCGACGTCGGCCAGGGTGGTGCGGATGATCCCGCGGTCGGCGAGGGTCCCGATCAGGGCCTCGGCGATCTGCAGGCGCCGGGTGTCGGCGTCGGCGTGCTTGGTCATGACAAAATATTACCGTAATATTTTTTCTCCTGCCAGGGCTCTGCCACGGAGACAGCGGCACGGCGTACAGGAGGTCTTCGGGCGGGTCGGCCGGGATCGCCCAGCAGGCTGCCGGTCGGGGCGGTGCTCGGCCGCGTTCCCGTGCCGCCCTGGTCGGGACGTGGCGGGCGTCGGTGGCGGCTAGCCTTGGCTCGTGACGGTTTTCGATGACCTCGTCGGGCAGCACCACGCGGCGACCGTGCTGTCGCGGGCCGCGGCGGCGGCCGGCGAGGTCGTCGCGGGCGGGCGGGGCGCCGGAATGACGCACGCCTGGCTGTTCACCGGCCCGCCGGGCTCCGGTCGCGAAGAGGCCGCGCGCGCCTTCGCCGCGGCGCTGATGTGCCCCGATGGCGGCTGCGGCCACTGCGACCAGTGCCACCAGGTGCTCATCGGCTCACACCCCGACCTGGAGACCGTACGTCCTGAGGGCCTGTCCTACAGCGTCAGGCAGACCCGCGAGCTGATCCTGCGGGCGGCAGGGGCGCCCACGCAGGGCCGGTGGCGCGTCATCCTCTTCGAGGACGCCGACCGGGCCACGGAGGCCGCCGCCAACGCCCTGCTCAAGGCCATCGAGGAGCCGCCGCCGCGTACGGTCTGGCTGCTGTGCTCGCCCTCGCCCGACGATCTGATGATCACCATCAAGTCGCGGTGCCGGCTCGTCACGCTGACCACTCCCGCCACCGAGGCGGTCGCCCATGTCCTGGCCACCCGCGACAACGTGCCGCCGGACATCGCCACGTTCGCCGCACGGGCCGCCCAGGGCCACATCAGCCGCGCGCGGGCGCTGGCGCTCGACGAGGACGTCAGGCGGCGCAGGGAGGCCGTGCTGGCCATCCCGCGCTCGCTGACCGGCGTCGGCGAGTGCGTCTCGGCCGCCGAGCGGCTGGTGAAGACCGCCGAGGACGAAGCAGCCGCCGCCACGGCCGCGCTCAACGAGAACGAGACATCCGAGCTGCGCAAACTGTACGGGGAAGGCTCCACGGGCAAGGGGCTCAACCGCGGCCTCGTCCGCGGCGGCGCGGGGGCGCTGAAGGAGCTGGAAGACCGGCAGAAGTCGCGGGCCACCCGGCTCAAGCGCGACTCGCTCGACGCGGCGCTGCTGGAGCTGGTGTCGTTCTACCGCGACGTGCTGGCGATGCAGTTCGGGGCGGCGGTCGAGCTGGCCAACGACGACCTCCGCTTCGACCTCGACCAGCTGGCCAGGTCCTCCACCCCCGAGGAGACGCTGCGCCGGATCGACGCGATCATGCAGTGCCGCGAACGGCTGGCGGCCAACGTCAACCCGCAGATCGCCGTCGAGGCGATGATGCTGGCTCTGCGTTCCTGAGCTTCCCGAAGCAGCAGATCCGGCCGACAGGCGTCTCTGGTACGTGGAAGTCGAACTACTCACCCAACGCGAAGCCCTGGCGCGGGAGCGCGTCGACATAGCGTCGATCTTCGCCGAGCATCACGTCGGCCTCGTGCGACTGGCGCTCCTGATGGTCGGCGACCAGGCGAGCGCCGAAGACGTCGTTCAGGAGGCGTTCGCGCGCACGCACGCCGGCCGGGCCAGGATGCGCGACGCCGACAAGGCCCTGGCCTACGTGCGCTCCGCCGTGCTCAACGGGTGCCGGTCGGTGCTTCGCAGGCGGGCGACGGTGTTCCGGCGGGCGGTGCCGTACGAACCGCCTGTCTGGTCGGCGGAGAGCGCCGTGCTGCTGGGCGAGGAGCGGCGCGAGGTGCTGCGCGCGCTGCAGGAGCTGCCGGGCCGGCAGCGGGAGGCCCTGACGCTGCGCTACTACTTCGACCTGTCCGACCAGGAGATCGCCGACACCATGGGGGTCGGCGCCAGCACGGTCAGATCCACGATCGCACGAGGGCTGGCCGCCCTCGCCCGAGCACTTGGGGAGGACTCATGAGCAGCCCGGTGGAAGACCGCCTCCGTGAGGCTCTGGCCGAGGCCGGGGCGAGCCTCGACGCGAGCACACTGCGCCCGCTGCGGGCGCCCGAGCGGCGCCGCTTCCAGGTCGACTTCCGGCTCGTCGCCGCCGCGGCGGTGGTCGTGGTGCTCGGGGGAGCGGCCGTGGGGCTGGGCGGTGCCGGCGACGAGGATCGCGCGGTGGCCGCGAACCCGCCGTCGCCCGCGACGGAGGCGTCCGTCTTCCTCTGCGCGACGTCGACGCCCAAGGAGTCGCCGTGTGAGGGCCGCAACATCACGCCACTGCAGACGAAGGCGGTCGAGGCGGAGCTGAAGCGGCTTCCGCAGATCGAGACGGTGCGCTACGTCGACCAGTCCGTCGCCTACGCCGCCTTCCGCAGGAGTTTCGCGCACAACCAGGCGCTGCTGGACGAGGTGAAGGTCACCGACCTACCCGCAGCGTTCCGGGTGAAGATCAGTGCGGGCACCGATCTGCGTCAGCTGAACGAGTCGCTGCGGCGGGTGGCCGGGATTCACGATGTGGCCGTTGGGGGCACCGCCCTCCAGGCGAGCGAGATGATCTCGAAGTGGGACATCAGCGTCTTCCTGTGCCAGAAGGGTTCGAGCATCCCGGAATGCGGTGCGAAGCTCAAGCCGCGCGACGACGGCGACTTCCTGATCACCAAGGAGGGGAAGGGGACGACGACGGCCCAGCGGAAGGCTGTCCTCGCGGTGATCGAGGATATGCCCGAGGTGGAGTCGTACGTCTTCGAAGACCGCGCGACGGCGTTCGAGAATTTCCGGCGTGCGTACCGGGACAACAAGACGTTGCTGGCGGCGACCAGGGTGGAGGACATGCCGGAGTCGTTCAGGCTCAAGCTGAAGGAGGAAGAGGCGGCGGCGGAGGGCGACGTGGTCGCCGAGCTGAGGCGACAGGCGGGGGTGGGCAGGGTCATCTCCGGCCAGTGTTCGGCCGACCGCGCGGCACTGACGCAGAACTTCGGCCTGATTCTGCCGGAGAGCAAGGTGTGTCCCGTGGGCAAATGATCTGCCTGCCGGCGCCCATCGCCACGTAATGTGGCAAAGAAGGCCGTCAGTAACCCCCACAGGCCGGTCAGGAGGCGAGCTCTAGCCCATGGGAATGATCATGGCCGTGAGCTTCACCCGCTACGGGAGGCTCTACTACCTCGACCCGGGCGAGCACACCCCCAAGGTGGGCGACAAGGTGCTCGTCCCCACGGACTCCGGTCCGGAGGTGGCGGAGTGTGTGTGGTCGCCGCAGTGGACCAGCGAGGACATCGACGGGCTGCCGGTGTGCGCCGGGCTCGCGGGCGAGGAGCACCTCGCCCGCGACGAGGCCAACAAACGCCGCCGGGCGGAGGCGCGGAGTGTGTCGAAGCGGCTGATCAAGCGGCATGAGCTGCCGATGAAGGTCGTCGGCATCGACTTCCTCGACCAGGACAACGTCTACACGGTGTACTTCTCGGCGCCGCACCGCGTCGACTTCCGCGCTCTCGTCCGCGACCTGGCCCGCAACCTTCGGGCCCGCGTCGAGCTGCGCCAGATCGGGCCGCGCGACGAGGCGCGGCTCCAGGGCGGCATCGGGCCCTGCGGGCGCGACCTGTGCTGCGCCACGTTCCTGAAGGACTTCGAGCCGGTGTCCGTACGCATGGCCAAGGACCAGGACCTCCCCGTCAACCCGCTGCGGATCGCCGGGGCGTGCGGGCGGCTGATGTGCTGCCTGAAGTACGAGCATCCGCTGTACGTCGAGACCCGCAACAGAATGCCCCGGGCGGGAAGCCGCGTGAGCACCCCGCAGGGGGACGGAACGGTGCTGGGCCACAACGTGCCGTCCGACACGGTGACGGTCCGCCTCGACGACGGCGGACGCCGGTGCGCCTGCCCCTCGGCGTCGGTGTGCTCGCCGCGCATCCAGCACGACAAGATGTACGGCTCCGACTAGGCTCCGCCGTCCCTGCCCGAAGGCCGGGGTCTGCTCCCTCCGAAGACGTACGAGCCTGGGCGCGGCTGACTCCGCGCCGGCGAACCTGCTGGCCACACCATCCGGCGCAGCGCCGGATGGTGTGGCGGCCGGATATCCGGTGGCAGAGGTGGCATCCGATGGCGGAGGATCTGTCCTGGCATCGGTGGATCGATGGGAGCGAGAACCCCTCTGGCTCCTGTAGACTCTTTCCCGCTGCACATGCACGCCGCCTTAGCTCAGTCGGCCAGAGCACTTCACTCGTAATGAAGGGGTCTGGGGTTCGAATCCCCAAGGCGGCTCCAGCTCAAAGGCCTCTCGCGATCATCGCGGGGGGCCTTTTGTTAACACTCCTGCTAACAGGCGTCGTCGACGGCCTGGGCGAAGATGTCGGCGGCGGCGGTCTCCGCCGAGCGAATCACGTGGGCGTATACCCGCAGGGTGATCGCGGGGTCGGCGTGGCCGAGGCGAGCCGCGACGACGTGTACGGGGAGGCCGGCCAGGAGCAGCAGAGTCGCGTGTACGTGGCGTAGATCATGCAGGCGGATCATCGGTAGTGGGTTGGTGGCCGTCTTGTTGTGGTCCTCTATGAGCTTGCGTGGCAGGCCGGTGACGGTCGTGGGATAGATCGGGCCGCCCCAAGCTTCGGAGCCGATGCGCTGGCCGCAGCAGAACAGGTAGATGCCGAATGCTCTCCCGAGCTGGGCCACCCGTAGCAGCGCGGTCGAGGTGCTGGCGACCTCTTCCTTTTCTGACTTGTCGGCCATCAGGTACAGCTCGGCCAGCTCGTCGACCAGGACGACGACGGGTACCGGTCGCAGGGTGGGTGGGAGTTGCCAGATGTTGCGGGCGCCGGCCATCCGGCACACGCCCATTCGGTCTGTCATGAGTGCCACCAGGTCATCCAGCAGGCCGCCGCATTCGGTGCGGGTGGTGGCCAGTGCGGACAGCCGTGGCGCGTACGGTGTGAGCTCCACGCCGCCCTTGAGGTCGAAGCCGACCAGCGCCACCGGTTGCGGTGCGAGGCCGACGATGAGCGCGTTGGAGAGGTTGGACTTGCCTGACTGGGTCGGACCAGATCATGATCGAGATTGTCGAAGAACCCTTTGATATCAAGATTGATAACCCAGTCGGTCCGCCAGCAGCGTTCCCGGCACGCCCCCACCGCATCCAGCGCACTCTTGCGGGGCCGATACCCGTAGGAATCGGAATGAAAGATCTTCTCCACCTCCGGCTCCAGGGCCATGGCCGCCACCGTTTGCGCGATCCGGTCGGCGATCTCACCGTTACTCGCCAACCTGTTCATGCATTACGCGTTCGACGCATGGATGGTCCGGGAGTACCCGGGCATCGCCTTCGAACGGTACTGCGATGATGTGGTGATCCACTGCCGTAGTGAAGCCGCACCAGGTGCGGGACGCGATCGCGCAGCGATTGGACGAATGCGGGGGGTTGCAGCTGCATCCCGACAAGACCCGCATCGTGTACTGCAAGGACGGCAAGAGGCGTGGCTCGTACGAACACACCTCGTTTACCTTCCTCGCTAAGTATGGCAAGGCCACGGCGAAGATCACCGATGACATCGAGGAGTTACTCGCGTTCTATGACTATCCGGCCGAGCACTGGATCCATCTGCGCACGACCAATCCGATCGAGTCGACGTTCGCCACGGTGCGGCACGCGCGCCAGCGGGCCTGGGCTGATTCGATCAGCTTGAAGGCCATGGCCAGCCCGGCGGCCCGGGAGCCGGGTCCCTTGGTGACCTTGGTGCGGTTCAACGCACCCCACTTGGTGGCGCTGGTCCGTGCCGGCGCCGTCTTCACCGGCGGCAAGCTCGTCGAACGGCCCGAAGGAGTCGCCGCGTGAGTGGCCGGAACAACACCGCAGGGCCGCCGGCCGATGACGAGCATCAGCGATTCGCTCGCTACCTGCAGGACCTGGCACAGGTTCACCAGGAGAACGAGGCCGACCTGGTGAGCCTCATCCTTCGTGACTCGGATGCGACGATGGCGCAGTCCGCGGTGGCCCGCCACCTGGATCATCGAGCAGCACGGCTGCTTGCCGACGCGAGATTTCCCGGCTGGGCGTACACCGTGGCCACGGTGATCGCAGAGTGGGAGTTCCTCACCCGCCGCCTGCGTGAATGGACACTGCTGAGGTCGATCACCATGGGCGATCCGTGGACTGCGGAGGATCTCACCACCGCCTCCGATTGGTTCCAGCGCAAGGCTGCAGAGACCCTGACCTCACCTGCCGCTCTCACCTTGCTCATCAGTGCGGCAAGGACACGGCGCGTTCGCGCCGCTGCCAGCCGTCGGATGGCTCAGCGACACCAATAGCCAGACCTATTTGATCCACAGGTCTTGACGATTTCTCGTCCAGTTTTCGGATGCTCAATCTGGCGGCGGCTTGCCGAACCGGGTCTGCTTATCGTTGATCGCGATTACCGGTAGCTCTTCTGTTCATCTCCCGAGATTGCTATCCACGGCAGCATGTAAGCCGAAACATCCCCACTCACACCAGAGGCCGATTTGACGGCAACGGGCCACATCGATGACCGGGTTGTTCGCCCGGTCATCGCGGCGGTCGCGGGGAAGATGCTCAGTCCGAACAGAGGCGCGTTCATGTTCCTTGGGCGGCGACCGTCGCGATCGTCGGCGAGGTGCCGCTCGACCGGCTGCGGCACGCAGTACCCGCCTATTCCACCGTCAACGAGATCTGGCAACGCCTGCTCGAGACGTACGGAAGACCTCAGTAAATCACCGCAGTTAAGGAATATCTCATGAGTCTCCCATTCCAGCTTCCGGACAAGAGTGACCCGCAGTACATCAAGCGGGGCGCTATCCACGTGCCCGCGGGCGGGGGCATCACCAAGTGGATGGTCGGCGACGTCTATACGCTCAAGATGACCGCGGAGCAGAGCAACGGTTCGCTCGGATTCATCGAAGGCTCGATTCCGGCGGGCGCCGGGCCGATGGCACATGTCCACACTGACGTCGACGAAGCGTTCTACCTGCTCTCCGGGGAACTGGAGTTCCTCGACGGCGATCACACCTTCATCGGCAAGGCGGGGGATTTCGTCTTCATTCCTCGCGGACACCGGCACCGCTTCAAGAACGTCGGTGTGCACCCCGCCCGGATGCTCTTCCTCTTCACCCCGGGGGGTCCGGAGGGAGCCTTCGTCGAGTACGGGGGCAACCCGCGGCCCGGCGAGCCGCCGGCTCTCTGGGAGCCCGAGCGGTCCGCGCCGCTGGAGGATCTCGTCACACGCTACGGCTCGATCATGCTTCCGGAGGACGACGTGTAGAGGCCCTCGTCGGGGTGTGGACCGCTCGTTCGCCATCCCCCAAATCCGCAGTGGTACTTCAGAAAGAAAGAGAAGCATAAGTGGGCAGCGCGATAATCATCGGCGGTACGTCGGGAATCGGTTGGAAGTTGGCGAGGTATTACGCCGGTAACGGCCGATCGGTGGTTCTCGCCGGCCGGGACGCAGGCCAATGTCGTTTAGATAGCGACTAATCATGGTCTTTGTGTGCGGCCGACGGTGTGGGCAAGAGCGCGACGGTCGGCGGGCCCGCGTACCGGATGCCCTTGTCGGAGGGGCGTCGCTCGCTGTAGCTGCTCCTGGGAGAACGTTTGACGGCTCGCGAGTAGGAGCGGTATCGGCGGCGAGGGTTCAGGTTCCGTCGGTGCACGACCTGGCGAAGGGCCTGGCCAAGGGTGACCCGCGATACGACCGCCTCGAAAGGCGACTCGCTGAAGGTCCCGTCATCAGAGTGCCCACGATCACGCTGGATGGTGAGGTGGATCCCTGCACGCCTCCCGGGGGCGGCGCGAACTATCGCGACATGTTCTCGGGCCCGTACGCGCACCGGACGTTGAAGGGCATCGGTCACAACGTGCCACAGGAGGCGCCCGAAGCCTTCGCGGCGGCTGTCTTCGAAGTCGACGGTTTCTGAAAGAGTCCTTGCCTGCTGCACCCTTTGATCGGCTGCTGACGACAAACCATCGCCAGTTGCCGCTTAAAGGAGGTTCACTGCAGGCTTTTCATCCTGCCTCACGCACTTCGATGACCAAACGGCTCCCACAGTTCATTAGGGACCAGCCGATTTACGAACGTCGCCGCGACCGGGCGCGCTGCGGTGGCGCGCTGACACCGGACAGTGCCTCGACTTTGCTGGTCCCATTCTTCCTAGCGCCCGATGTGAACCGAGCCATATACGGCTCGGATAGTAATGCCCCGTGAGACTGAAATCGTTCAGAATGGCGGCTGCCGCTGCCGTGACTGCAGTTGCTGGAGCAGCCGGGGCAGGAGCCAGGGACTGTCCCTGGTGTGACGCGGCCGGTCGGCGCGCGACTGTAGGCAGTGTCGGCTCCGAGAACGGTAGGTCGGTCACCGGCCCTGTGGCCGCTCCGGAGGCGTAGTGACTCGCCAATCTCGCGCTTGAGCTTGCGCGGGTCCGGATCAAGACGCGAGCCATCACTCGCGACCAAGAAAAGGAGTTCCCGATGGGCACGATCGAAAACGGCGGTCAGGCCACCCCTGACCGCCGTCGGTTCCTAGGCCTTGCCGCCGCTGGCGCCGCCGGTGCCGTCGTCGCCACGCAGCTTGGCCTGCCCGGTCAGGCACAGGCGGCAGCAGGCAAGACGGCACTGACAAGCGCCTCCTTCGGCCCGGTGGAGCAGGCCATCGCCGGTGTCCGCCCCTTCCGCATCGAGGTCCCGCAGAGGGAGATCAGCGAGCTGCGGCGGCGGGTGAAGGCGACGCGCTGGCCGGACAAGGAGACTGTCGGCGACCGGTCCCAAGGCGTCCAGTTGGCGAAGCTGCGCCCGCTCGTCGAGTATTGGGGCACCGGCTACAGCTGGCGCAAGGTCGAGGCGAGGCTCAACGCGCTGCCGCAGTTCATCACCGAGATCGACGGGCTGGACATCCAGTTCGCCCACATCCGCTCGCCGCATGCCGGCGCCCTGCCGCTGCTCATGACGCACGGCTGGCCGGGCTCGATCATCGAGCTCCTGAAGGTCATCGGACCGCTCACCAACCCGACGGCCCACGGTGGGCGCGCCGAGGACGCCTTCCACCTCGTCCTTCCGACGATCCCCGGCTACGGCTTCTCGGGCAAGCCGACGTCGACCG
The DNA here is from genome assembly GCF_044465245.1 of Nonomuraea terrae. Classification (NCBI taxonomy): domain Bacteria; kingdom Bacillati; phylum Actinomycetota; class Actinomycetes; order Streptosporangiales; family Streptosporangiaceae; genus Nonomuraea; species Nonomuraea terrae. The sequence goes on from NZ_JBITLL010000006.1 coordinate 567,166, forward strand.
GCTGGAACCCTGGCCGGGTGGCCAGCGCGTTCCACAAGCTCATGCTCCGGCTCGGCTATCTGCGCTACGTCTCCCAGGGAGGCGACTGGGGCGCGATCATTTCGGAGGTGCTCGCGGTCCAGCGCCCCGAGGGGCTCCTCGGCATCCACGTCAACATGCCAGGGACCGTGCCGCCGGACATCCTCCGGCACCTTCGCAACTTCGACCCCGCGCCCGCCACGCTGTCGGGTCGCGAGAAGATCGCCTACGACCGGCTGCTGCACTTCTACCGCGACGGCTTCGGCTACGCGGCGATGATGAACCAGAGCCCGCAGACGATCGGCTACGCCCTCGCGGATTCGCCGGTCGCGATGGCGGCGTACTACTACGACAAGTTCGCGGAGTGGACCGACAGCGGCGGCGAGCCCGAGAAGGTCTTCACCTACGACGAGATACTCGACGCCATCTCGCTCTACTGGCTGACCAACACCGGGACATCGTCGTCCCGGTCGTACTGGGAGGGCGCACAGGCCGGCGGCGGCCCGTTCGACGCTGTCGACATTCCGACGCTCCCGGTCGCGGTCACGGTGTTCCCTGCCGAGATCTACCGCGCGCCGCGAAGCTGGGGCGAGCAGGCCTTCGGCAACCTCATCTACTGGAACGAGGTCGACAAGGGCGGCCATTTCGCCGCATGGGAGCAGCCGCAGTTGTTCTCCCAGGAGGTCCGCGCGGCATTCAGATCATTGCGCTAGGCCAGGCACCTGGGGCGGTCCACCGGGGGACGCCCCGCGGCCCGGCGAGCAGCCGGCTCTCTGGGGGCCCGAGCGGTACGCGCCGATGATGGAACTCATCACACGCTACGGCTCGGTCCTGTTTCCGGAGGACGACGTGTAGAGGCCCCCGTCGGGGTGTGGATGCGCTCGCTCGCTATCCCCAAGTCCGCGGGTGGTACTTCAAAAAGAAAGAGGAGCATAAGTGGGCACCGTGGTAATCATCGGCGGTACGTCGGGAATCGGCTTGGGGTTGGCGAGGTATTACGCCGAGCACGGCCGATCCGTGGTTCTCACCGGCAGGGCCGCAAGTCGGGCCGAGAAGGTTGCATCGGAGCTGGACGGTGTCGTCAGCGGGCGTGGCGAACAGGCCACGAGCGCCCCTAAAGTACGTGGCCTCGCCGTGGATCTGACTCGGCCGCATGACATGGCCGCGGCCTTGACCGGCGTCGGGCAGGTCGATCGCCTCGCACTTGTCGCCATCGAGCGAGACATGAACAGCATCGCTGACTACGACATCGACAAGGCGATCCGGCTGACCACGCTCAAGCTGGTGGGCTACCACGCGGTGGTACACGCACTGCGGTCACGGCTCTCGCCGGACAGTTCGGTGCTCGTGTTCGGGGGACTGGCAAAGGAGCGACCGTACGCGGGGTCCACCACAGTGTCGACGATCAATGCCGGTGTCATCGGCATGACCAGGACCCTCTCCGTCGAGTTGGCACCGATCCGGGTCAACTCGCTGCACACGTGGATGATCGAGGACTCGCCATTCTGGCGGGACAAGCCGGAAAGGCAGGAGGACGCCCGCAGCCACACACTGACCAACCGGTTGGTCACGTCGGCCCAGGTGGTGGACGCATCCGTCTTCCTGCTCGAAAACGGGGCGATGAACGGCCTCGATCTCCGGATCGACGGCGGTCTACGGTAAGGATGAGACCCGCCTCGGCGCCCGCTCCTGGTGAAAGAGCAAATCGCGGTCATCAACACGCCCACAAGGCGATTGGCGACGCGATGGGTTCGGGCAGGGTGGCCACGGCTGGGCTTCGTGATTGCCCTCAACGAGGTGGCGAGAGGTACAGACCGCTTTCGAGCTTGCCGCCGATGAACCCAATGGGGCTGCCGCCACGTGTCAGGACTGTTACCGCCACGTCTGTGTGTAGCAGTGCCTAGCGGTATCAGTGCGCACAAAATTAACTATGGGAAGAAAATGACGACTTCTGATGAGCAGTACGCCGATATTCGCGAGATGTACATGGTGCACACCGTGTTTCGACGTGAGTTCGCTCTGCTGCCGGCCCTGGTTCGCGGTGTCGCCGTCGGTGACCAGGAGCGCTCGCAGATCATTGCCGATCACATCGAACTCCTGAATTCCATGTTGCACCACCATCACCATGGCGAGGACGAACACCTCTGGCCCAGGCTGCTGGAGCGCGGCTCAAAGGAGATCGCTCCGATCGTCCACGTGATGGAAAGCCAGCACAAAGGCATCGAGAAGGCCCATGACGAAATAAATGCGGCGCTGGAAGCCTGGCACAGCAGCGCCGCCTCAGAGGCCCGCGAGACTCTGGCCGATGCCCTCGACCAGATGATTCCCCTGCTTAACAAGCACATGGGTATGGAGGAGGAGCACGTCCTTCCGATCATCGAGAAGACGATCACCGCGGCCGAGTGGGGTCGGATGGTCCAGGAGGGAGGCGCCAGCGCTCCTCCCGAGCGCCTTCCCCTGATGTTCGGCATGACGATGTACGAAGGAGATCCTGACGTCATCGAGATTGCCATCTCCAGCATGCCGCCCGAAGTGCGCCCGATCATCAGGGATCTGGCCTCGCAGGCGTTCGCGTCCCACTCCGAGCGCGTGCACGGAACCGCTACCCCGCGCCGCAGCAACGCCTGATCGCATTTGTCTTCGCCCGAGCGACGGGCCCTTCTCCCGAGGTGGGGCACCAATGCCGTTGATCTAGGGTTTTGGTGGTACCGCTGACCCTGCTGGTTAACTCGCCTCAGGCCGCGAGAGCGAGTTCTGCCAGTTCGAGGCGGGCGAGGTGGCCGGTGCGGGTCCGATCAAGTGGGTGCCCGTTCCACCAGGCGTCCAGGCGAATGAGGTTGAGCGCCACGGCGGAGAAGACGTGTTCGAGGTGGACCTTCGCCAGTCCCCGGTAGCGGGCTCGGCCTTGAAGGGGGCGGGCGCGGATGGTGAGCTGGCGTCCGCCCTTCTTGGCCGAGGTGCACAAGGAGCGAACCGGACACGGCCGGCAGACCTCGCCACTGAACTTGACCACGATCGCCTCGGTATCGCGCTGGGTGCAGGGACTCCACGAGGAACTTGCCCGCCCTTGCGGGCAGATGGCCTGCTCGGCGTCCCAGTCGATGGTGAACGCCGAACGGTCGTACCCGGCCGCGGCGCGGGCTCGCGATGAGTGATCAAGAAGAACCGGGGTGACCAGCACGATCCCGAACCTCTGGCGGGCACTGACGAGGAGTTCCGCGGACGGGTAGCCGGAATCGAGGTAGTGCTCGTTCGGCGGCAGCCCACGTGTCGCAAGCATCTGATGGATCTTCTCAGTCATCTGGATGTCGGGCACGGTCGCGTTCGTGGTGGCTACGTTCGTGATCAGGTTGGGCGGCACGATGTTCTCGCCGTTCGTGTCGGCGGTGGTGTGGCAGGTCTCGCTGATGTGGAGTTTGTAGCCGTTCCAGAACAAGTCGTCGCCCTTGGCCGCCCACCGGGGGTCGATGTCGTAGGGGGAGGTCAGCCGCACTCTGCCCGGCGGCAGTCCCTCTCCGCCGTCTTCGAGGGGCCGCTGCCGCTTGACCACCTCCCGCCCCTTCCGGTCGGTGACTCGCACATAGTTTTGGATCAACATGACCCGCAGCGCCTGCACCGCGGGCAGATTCCGCAGCCAGGCCGGGGAGAACGGCGCGTACACCGCTTCCACCAGCTTGGCGAGCAGCAGGTCCAGGGCCTTCTCCTCCAGGCCGTGGGTGACCACCCGGGACCGGAACTCGCTGAGCACACTCGCGTCGAAACCGGGATCATCCAACGCCAGCCCCAGGGCGTATTTCCAGCTCAAGTCCGCTCGCACGGTCTCGGCGGCCTGCCGGTCGGTAAGACCCTCCACCCGCTGCAACACGGTGATCAACGCCAGCCGGCCCGGTGACCAGCCTGGCTTGCCTCAGCGCCAAACGCTGCGGCGAACTCGGCGTCGGTGAACAGCTCGCCCAACTCATCGCGCACCCGCACCGGCAACGGCGCTTCCCGCTTACCGCGGTACATCGCGGCGATCGCTTGCGCGATCTGCGGATCAGGCTCCGACCACGACCTTGGCTGCATCGACACCGACCACTCCATCCACGACCGGCACGAGGGGAGAAATGGCCGCGCACGGCATGATCTCGGGCCCCACAGTTCAAGTCACGGCCCCGACACCCGCGTGTCGGCAGTTAACCAGCAGGATCTCACGATCCACCAAACTTGACTCGATCAAGGCGACCTTCATCGCCCAAGCCGCCTAGCGCGGCCAAGCCTTCAGTGGCGCGGCTACGTGTCGTGGCCGTTTGAGGCGAGGCGGGCGGGGTCGCCGATGATGACGTCACCGTCGGGGCTTGTCCAGGACAATCCCTCGACGGGGCCGGAGAGTGCGGCCTTGAACCGCCGGCTCACGTCGTCGACCAGGACCTCGGTCTCTCCCTTGTTCAGGGCGATCAGGACAGCTCGGGCGACTTGGCGGGGATCGTTCTTGATCACCCTGATGTTGCTTGTCATCCTGGTGTCGGTGTACCCGAGGTGGACGCCCAGGACTTGGGTGCCCTGCCCGGCCAGTTCGACGCGCAGCGCGTTGGTCACCGACCACAGCGCCGCTTTCGACGCGCCGTACGCCCCCGCGCCCGCGGCCCAGGACAGCGCGGAGTGGATGTTCACCATCGCGCCGCCGCCGTTCGCGGCCAGGACCGGTGCGAAGTGCTGGGCGACACGCAACGGTCCGAAGACGTTGGTGTCGAACACGGCCTGCACGTTCGCGATGCGCTCCTTCACGATCGGTCCCCGGGCCGGCATCCCGGCATTGTTGACCACGATCGAAACGTCTTGCGCATACTGGGCGAGCCCCGCGACTGCCGCCTCGTCCCTGACGTCCAGGACGACCGGCTCGATTCGGGCGTCGTCGGCCGGCGCGGGGTTACGCGCGGTGGCTTACACCTTCGCGGCGCCGAGATCCAGGAACTCGGCCACGAACGCCTCGCCGAGGCCCCGCTGCCCGCCGGTGACCAGCACGGTGGCTCCCTGGATGGAGGTCATCCAGCCACGCTCGGCTGACTTTCCATAATTCGTCTGAACAATCATCATCAACTATTCAATGACCAGCTCGACCGGGATGTTGCCGCGCGTGGCCTTGGAATAGGGGCACGTCGCATGGGCGGCCTCCACGAGCCTCCGGCCGACTTCGCCGTGCAGCTCGACGCGCAAAGTGGCGGCCAGGCTGAAACCGTCGTCGCCCTTGGCCAGGCTCACCTCGGCGGTGACAGAGACGTCGGAGACGTCGACCTTCTGACTACGGGCGACAAGGCCGAGCGCACCGGAGAAGCAGGCGGCCCATCCCGCGGCGAAGAGCTGCTCAGGGTTGGTGCCGATGCCGGAGCCGCCCATCGACTTCGGGGGGTCAGCGTGAGGCCGAGGACGTTGTCGGAGGAGACGGCTCGTCCATCCCTGCCCGAGGCGGTGCGATCCCTGTATATAGCGTGCTCATACGTACTCCCATGGTGTGTCTGACCGATCCCTTGGTCTCCATGCTGCCGTTGATGGCAATCATCAGGAGATGCACAGATCAGCTACCGGTAAGCGCGTTCCGTGATAAACAGGAAGGGTGGAACTGCGGCATCTGTCCGCCTTCATCACCGTCGCGGAGGAGGGCAGCTTCACCCGCGCGGGCGAGCGGCTGCACCTGGTCCAGTCAGCGGTGTCCGCCGCCGTGCGCAACCTGGAGCGTGAGCTGGGTGTCACGCTGTTCGAGCGGACGACGCACGTGGTCGAGCTGACCGACACCGGGCGGCTTCTGCTCGCCGAGGCGCGGCGGACGCTGAGCGCCGCCGAGTCCATGCGCGGTGTCGTCGACCAGTTGCACGGCGGGCTGCGGGGTACGGTGCGGCTGGGCGTCATGCAGTCCCACCGCCCGCCCTGGATCAGTATCCCCAGGCTGCTGGCCGGCTTCCGTGAGGAGTACCCGGACGTGCGCGTGGAACTGCGCTGTGGCGCCAGTGCCGCCCATGCGCGGGACCTGCGCGAGGGTCGTTTGGATCTGGCCTTCGTAGCGCTCCCGGCCGGGGCGGCGCGCAGCCTGACCCTCACCCCGATCGCGAGTCAGATCATGCGGCTGGCCTGTCCCAGCGGGCACCGGCTCGCCGGACGCGACAGCGTCGAACTGCACGAGCTGGCCGAAGAGACGTTCGCCGACTCTCCCGCCGACTGGGGCAGCAGGATTCGCGTCGACCGCGCCTTCGAGGCGGCGGGCGTCGAGCGCACGGTGCACTACGAGGTGGGCGACATGGCGAGCATCGTCGACTTCGTGCACTACGGGCTCGCGGTCGCCATCCTGCCGCCTTCCGTCGTCGATCCGGCCGCCGACGTGCGCCTCGTCACGATCCGCGAGCACGCGCCGAGCTTCGCCACCTCGATCGCCACTCCCGCCGACCGCGAGCTCACCCCGGCAGCCGGGACCCTGCTCGATGCCATCCGGCATACCGCCGCCGCTGAGCGCCGCGATTCGGCTCTCCCCTTGTCCCGTGGAGATCTGACCTAGGCTTGATCTTTACGGGCGTCCGATCATGATGGGACGCCCGTCGCACTCCTCGGCTACGCCGACCGCGTGCGGGCAAGGCGTCCGCGCGAGCGGTCATGGGCGGTCTGAGTGCTAACGCACCCTCGAGTGGGGGAGGTCGGGCAGGTCAGGCGTCGTGGCCGCCGACCGGCCGCAGCAGTGCGCGGCAGGCGGCGTCGAGGAGCCACCGCTCGGCCCTGGCATGGGACCAGCCGTTGTCGTCGACAAGGGTGAAGAAGCCCGCGTAGCCGAAGTAGAACCACAGGATGTCGAGAGCCTCGTCGGCGTCGACGCCGTCCCGCAGCGCGCCGAGTTCCGCGAGGCGCCGGGCGGCGACCGCCGTGCCGTCCCGGTAGCGGTGGGTGGCGATGGCGAGGCCCTCCGCCGCCGTGGGGTCGTGGGGAGCCGTGGCGAGCACGACCCGCATGATGTCGCCGTAGTCCTCCCGCATCTGCCGGGTGAGCCCTGAGACCACCCGCATGATCTCCGCCGCGTCGTCGAGTCCTTCCAGCCGCCGCCGGGTCGTCTCGATCTCGGGTGCGGCGGACCACTGATCGACCAGGATCCGCAGCAACCCCTGCTTGCCGCCGATGACGTAAACGGTCGCCGGGGAGACCCGGGCGGCCGACGCGACGTCGTCGACCTTCGTCGCGAAATATCCCTTCTCGCTGAACAGTCGGCGCGCCTCGTCGATGACGGCGCGCCGTGTCGCCTCCGCGTACTCCGCTCTACGGCTGATGCGGCCGGAGTGACCCGTCTCACCGGTGTCGCGGATGTCCTTGCTCACAGGCCGAGTGTATCGTCACACTTTGTTCGCTGGAGTTCTACTCCAGCAAATGTGAGTAAGACTATTCACATAACCTTCTCTCTTATCGGCAGAGCATCGCTTCCCTGAAAGGATGTGGATCATGAAAGAAGACGTCTCGGCCATGGCGGCGGCCACAGAGCCGGCCGACGGCCTCGACCCGAGGCTAATGGTGACGTCCGGCCCGGCATATGAGGACACGTGCCGGATCTGGAACGGTGCCGTGGCCAGCCGGCCCGCCCTCGTCGTACGTGCCCGGACGCCGGACGACGTGCGGGCTGCCGTGCGCGCAGCCCGCCACCGCGACCTGCCGTTGTCCGTGCGTTCAGGTGGCCACGACTGGGCCGGGCGGAGCCTGCGGCACGACGGACTGGTGATCGATCTGACCGGCATGCGGCAGGTCACCGTGGACGTGGGGAACCGCGTGGCCACGGTCGTCGGCGGCGCCACCGCCGCCGACGTCATCGCCGCGGCTGCGCCGCACGGATTGGCCGCCGTCACCGGTACGGTCGGCAGCGTCGGGATGGCGGGCCTGACCCTCGGCGGCGGGTACGGCCTGCTGAACGGCCGCTTCGGCCTCGCGGTCGACAACCTGCTCGGTGCCGACCTGGTCCTCGCCGACGGCCGGCTGATCACCGTCGACGAAGAGCACGAGCCCGAGCTCTTCTGGGCTGTTCGCGGTGGGGGCGGCAACTTCGGCGTCGTGACGTCCATGCGCATCCGGCTCCATGCGGTCGACCGCATGCTCGCCGGTATGATCGCTTACCCGCTGGCGCAGGCCACGAAGGTACTCGACCAGCTGAGCGAGATCCTCGTCGCCGCACCGGACGAACTCACCGTGCAGAGCGTCATCGTCAACGGTCCCGACGGCGCGCCCGCGCTCTTCCTTATGCCTGCGTGGTGCGGCGACCTGACGGCCGGCGAGGCGCACATCGACGAGCTGCGGCGGCTCGGAACACCTGTGCTCGTCCAGGTCGGGCCGATGGCCTACGAGGACCTGCTGCACCTGAACGACGCCCAAGGCGAGGTGACAGGCAACCACGTCACGGCCCGTACGCGATGGCTGCCCGGCTTCACACCGAATGGCATCACTGCGCTCGTCGAGGCGGGCGACACCCTCACTTCACCGTTCTCGGGCGTGGTGGTCCACCACTTCCACGGCGCCGCGTCTCGGGTGCCGGTCGAGAGCACCGCGTTCGGCCTCCGGCAGGACCACCTCATGGCCGAGGTCGTCGGGTGGTGGGCGCCCGGCGACGGCACGCCGCACGAGGCGTGGGCGGACTCGGTCGCGGGCGCTCTGGCGGCCGATGCGTTGCCGGGAGGCTACCCCAACATGCTCGGACCCGATGACCACGCGCAGATCGCCGACGCGTACGGTCCCAATGCCGCACGGCTCCTCGCGGCCAAGGCCCGTTTCGACTCCGACGGGGTCTTCTCCGCCACGTCCCTGCCGCGCGCCGCAACCGCGGGCTGAGCCCGTCCCACCCTGCTCTGCCGGCGGGATGTTCGAGGAGGACCGCGAGGCCTGGGACTCCATCTCGATCGTGGTGCACGGCACGAACGCGACCTGGACGTTCGAGGGCCGGCAGATCCAGACGACGCAGTCGCTGCAGCGGACGAATGACGGCATCCTCGGCCTCATCATGGAGCAGGCCACCGCGTCGTTCCGCCACATCACCGTCACGCAGCTGCCGCGTCCGGTCATCCCACTGGTGCAACTACCGCGGCCGACGACGTCTACGTCGACCCGATCGCCTGCCTGGCCGAGCCGCTGTCGGCGTTCGTGACCGGCAGGATCGCGCTGCTCGGCGACGCCGCGCACGCCATGACGCCCGACCTCGGGCAGGGCGCCGGCCAGGCCTTCGAGGACGCCGCCGCGCCCGCCACCTGTCGGGGGCCGGGCCAGCCGAGGTGGCCGAGCGGCTGCTGCGTTACGACGCGCAGCGCCGCCCGCTAACCGGCTGATGCGGGCCGCGGGGTGGCAGTCGCGGCTGACCTCGCAGACCGGGGCCGCCGCCTGGGCGCGTGACATCCTGCTGCGCGCGATCCAGGCCCGCCTGGCCACCCGGCAGCTCGCCGCCATCTGGCGCGCTTAAGGGCGGAGACGAGGGGTCAACCACGGTCACTGATGACCGGCCTCAGGCCCAGGTCAACGCCTCTACGAGGCAAGATCCCTGCAATTCCCAAGCTGGCAGCGCGGGTTCGATTCCCGTCACCCGCTCCCCTCTCCAGGGGAGATAAGCCGCGCCAGCGGATCATTGGCACTACATGCTCAGCCTCTGGCATGCGTACTGCTGATCAGGATCTCCGAACTCCATGCCGTTCTCATCGAGAGCGTTGTAAATCGTCACACGGCCGTGCGGGAAGAGGAATCCGACAGCCACCGTCCCTTGCGCCAGGTCCTCACCCATCCACGACAAAAGCTCCACGGCCTGCAACCTCTGCCCCTGCAAGCTCGCCAGTTGGTCAGGAACGCCCTCTCGCCATGCCAGCCGGAGTCCTGTCCCCGCCCAGTCCAGCGGCTGTTCCGGATCGACGGCCGGGGATGATCGTGCCTGGTTCTGCCTCGCGGGATATACGCGGGATGGTCTTGCCTGGTGGCGGGCAAGCGAGAGCCGTACCCGGAGGTCAGGGGCCTAACGTAGCCGCGGACGTCGACCCGCTGTAAAACCGCCGGCTACATCGTCACGCACCCGAACCCTTCCCCAGGATTGTCGTACGCCGTCGCTACAGTCCGGTCGTGGATGACGATCGTAAGAACGGCCTCATCTGGTGGTCCACACACCGCGCCACCGTTGGACTAATCGTGCGTGACGGCGTCGTGGTCGAGTCTGCCCCGTACGCCCGGCGGTGGGCGCAGGGACGCGACGCCCGCGAGATCTACCGTAAAGGGAAGCAACAGAAAGGCGTAACTCTCGCCTGGGTGCCTGCGACGGAGACTGAGCAAGCATGAGGGCTGAGGTCCGCTCTTGCTAACGGAGGTGCTAACAACGGTCCTGGACGATCACGGACGTTGCACCAACAGTGAGGTCGCCTTGAGCAGGCATCGTCGCTCCACCTGGACGACCCTGGACGATCGTGTTCTCACTCGTAATGAAGGGGTCTGGGGTTCGAATCCCCAAGGCGGCTCCAGGTCAAAGGCCCTTCGCGATGATCGCGAGGGGCCTTTCGCGTGGGCGTACAGCAACCGCCTCTGGTGCTGTGACCAGAAACGTTCACCGTGGGTGGCCATGCCATCCGCCACGGCACGAGCACCCGTTTCTCGGCATCCTTTTCCGCGGCCCGCACAGCACTGGCATCGGATCTCGTGATCTTCAACGGCACCCACGGCGCAGGTAGTACAGCACCTGTCGGCGCGGCCGGCCAAGGTCGAAGAGCAGTTGGCTGCGTCCACGACACGCCGCGCGTAGGAGGCGGTGACCTTCCGCGCCGGCGACGCGGGCGCCCCCGTCCGGGCGTTAAACGCGGACTCAGCGCCGGATGCCGCGGACTGCGCTGCGGGTGCCGGGTCGCAGGACGCCTGGCTCAGATCAGGCCCAGGGCCAGCATCGCATCGGCCACCCGGCGGAAACCGTCGATGTTGGCGCCGGCCACGTAGTTGCCCGGCATGCCGTACTCCTCAGCTGTCTGCAGGCAGCGAGCGTGGATGTCCTGCATGATCTCTTGGAGCCGCCGTTCGGAGAACTCGAACGTCCACGAATCACGGCTGGCGTTCTGCTGCATCTCCAGCGCGCTGGTCGCCACACCGCCCGCGTTGGCCGCCTTGCCCGGCCCGAACGCGACGTCCGCCTCCAGGAACGCCCTGATGCCTTCAGGCGTGGTCGGCATGTTGGCCCCCTCGCCCACCGCGATACAACCGTTGTCGACCAGGAAGGCGGCGTCGCGGCCGGTGATCTCGTTCTGGGTGGCGGACGGCATCGCCACCTCGCAGGGCACCTCCCATACGCTACGGCCCGGCACGAAAATGGCGTGCTCGCCGCGACGTGCCGCGTACACGTCCAGCCGGCCCCGCTCGATCTGCTTGACCTGCTTGAGCAGGTCCAGGTCGATGCCCTTCTCGTCGACCACGTGGCCGGAGGAGTCGGAGCAGGCCACGACCACGCCGCCGAGCTGCTCGACCTTCTCGATGGCGTAGATGGCCACGTTGCCGGAGCCGGACACCACGACCCGCTTGCCGTCGAACGACGTGCCCCGCGCCTTCAGCATCTCCTCGACGAAGAACGCGCACCCGTACCCGGTGGCTTCCGTGCGGACCTGGGCGCCGCCGTACACCAGCCCCTTGCCGGTGATCACGCCGGATTCGTAGCGGTTCGTAATGCGCTTGTACTGGCCGAACAGGTAGCCGATCTCCCGCCCGCCGACGCCGATGTCGCCGGCCGGCACGTCGGTGTACTCGCCGATGTGCCGATAGAGCTCGGTCATGAAGCTCTGGCAGAAGCTCATCACCTCACGGTCGGAGCGGCCCTTCGGGTCGAAGTCCGATCCGCCCTTGCCGCCGCCGATGGGCAGGCCCGTCAGACCGTTCTTGAAGATCTGCTCGAAGCCCAGGAACTTCACGATGCCCAGGTAGACCGACGGGTGGAAGCGCAACCCGCCCTTGTACGGCCCCAGCGCGCTGTTGAACTCCACCCGGAACCCGCGGTTGATCTGCACCTCGCCCCGGTCGTCGATCCACGGCACCCGGAAGATGATCTGCCGCTCGGGTTCGCAGATACGTTCTATGATCTTGGAATCGGCGTACTCAGGGTGCTTGCCGAGAACCGGGCCGATGCTCTCGAGCACCTCGCGAACGGCCTGGTGGAACTCGATCTCCCCTGGGTTGCGGCTCAGGACGTTGTCGTAGATCAACGACAGCTTCTCGTGCAACACGTGCGCTCCAAGTTCACCGACGTAGGCCTTCTCACTTTATGCGGCGGAGCATGGTGAACTGGAGGTGACCTCCCGTTTCGCCACGGCGGCCCCGTGCCGGCCGGGGATCGCCTCCGTGCTCGTTCCTCGACACTGGAGGAGCGGGGCATGTACGAATCTGCCCGGCGTGTTTCTGGGAGGCACGGCGACCACGACGCCGAAGAGATCCGCGGCGCTCCCAGCCGCGAGAGCCGTACCCAGGCGCGGGCAACTTCGCCGGCCGTCCGGATGACGTCGCCGTTCCAGCGCAGTCTCCGGATCGCCGCGCCCTGGACCGCGAGCGATCCGCCCGTAACCTCGGCAGCGGCTGCCAGGTTCCGGGCTTGATCCGGTTTCATCCCGACGCGACCCATCACGTCCCGACTGGAAGCGGGGACGGCAGTACGCATCTCTTCATGTAGCAGCGATATATGTCCGAATACGTCCGACCTTGGACACGGACGACGAGGGAAATTCGGGGCGGCGTCGAACCAATGGACGTCTGGGGGCATCCAATAAGATCACAGCGCCAGAAGGGACTCATGTGATCATCTGGTCGAACGGCACCTTCGGGGCAGGCAACCATGTGGATGGGCCCTTCGCCGGGCGACCGGGGCCGCGCGGGACGCAGGGGGCCCTCGCAGCCGTGAGCGTGTCCCAGGCATGGTGATCCGCAAACGCGCCCCACGCTCCACGCAGCTAATCGACGTGTCCCGCCTTCCCGACGACGTCGTGGCACTCATCGACGCCCTCGAGCCTGGTGAGAACGTGGTCCTCACGCGTGACGGCGCGTCGATCGCGACGATCTCCAGCACCGTTGACGTGGTCCAAGGCGCCGTCGTCGATCGCGACGCGCCGGATGAGGCCCGCGAACAAGCACCGATCGACTACGAGAGCGTGACCGTCGTGGCCACCGCGATGGAGCTGTCGACTGCGGCTCGGGTGGCGCTGTCCACCCAGCTCGGGGCGGACTACGTGGTGCTCGACATGCATGCGGCTCCCGCAACGACCGATGTGTTGCTGGCGCCTCCGGGCAGCCCGCAGCTGATCACAGCGCTCCGATCGATGTTCCCGAATGCTCGCGTCATCGTCACCGAGATCGAGGACCACGAACTCGGAGTCCAGTACCACGGCCCGGTCCGGCGACTGCTCGACGCCGGCGCTGACGCGTATCTACCTCCGGCCACCCTCCCACTGCTGGCCAGGCAGCTGGACTACACACTGCATCAAGGGCGCGAGCTCGCCGGCGGGGCGGCGACACCACTGCAGATCGCACCGGCCGTGGAGCCGGCGGATCCAGACGACGAATGACCCCGCGACTCTCCGCTGGACCGTCGAGTTCGGTGCTGAAGCTGACCGGGTTCGCCGTTTCCGGCTTGATGCTCACCGTGCAGCCAAGCCGGCGTCCCAGCGCGGTACGGCGGTACGGCGGTGTGTCCCGGAATCGCGGGTCGATCCAAGCCGCGCGGATCCGGTCAGAGCGCCGGATCATAGGCCTCAGATCTCATCATTCATGGTGCCCATCCGGCGCGTGGATCGGGGACCGCAGCCTCACGAGCACCCGCCGGTCGCGCGCGGAACGTCATGATCTACGAAGCCGACGGGCGGCCGGACATGTACGCCGCGTCAGGGCGTCAAGGGCACTCGCCGGGCGCGGACAGTGCGATGGCTGATTCTCCAGCCGTCGTCGCTACGCACCACCGTGTCCTGGTACGTCACACTGCCCGTGGTGCCGTCACTCTTGACGCCGAGGCCCTTGGATCGCGCGTGCACCCGGCCGTCGGCCATCTCGGTGATCACGACGTTGGTGACGTGATGAGCGACCGGGTTCGCCTCACCCAGGGCGCGCGCGGCCTCCCGCACCGCCGTCAGCCCGGCCAGCACCTGGCCGCCGAGATCGGTGACGTCATAGATCACATCGGGGACGAACAGCTCGTCCAAGGCGCCGAGATCCCCGCTGTCCGTCAGGTGTCCGTGGCGATTGATCAGATCGGTGATGGCCAGCCGGTCCTCCACGGTCAGGGCCATGGCGTCCTCCACTTCCCCGTGAGGGCTTCCCCACTTCAGGCTGTTACCGTAAACGGGGAGCTCCCCGGATATCAACCGAACGAAAGGCGGATGGCGTGACCGCCGGTCGTGCACGCAGAGCGGACGCCTCGCGCAACGCGACGCTGCTGCTCACCGCCGCACGCGACCTCATCGCCGAGTCAGGTTCCGAGGTGGCGCTGGACGAGGTGGCCCGGCGCGCAGGAGTCGGCAACGCGACCCTCTATCGGCACTTCCCGACCCGGGCCGACCTACTCGTCGCCGTGTACGCCGACGAGGTGGCGGCTCTGTGCCGGCAAGTCGCCGACCCGCCCGCAGACCCGGCGCAGGCGCTCTTCTCCTGGCTGGAGTCTTTCGTCGCCCACGTTTCGACGAAACGGCCACTCGCTCTCGCGGCCACGGAGGGCCCCGCCGGCCGCCGTACGGAGTTGTTCGACCAGTGGCACAAGTCGATCCACTCCGCCGCGACAACCCTGCTCGCACGGGCACAGGAGGCCGGCGCCGTACATCCGGAACTCACCGGGACCGACCTCCTGGCCCTCGCCGGCGGTGTGGCCCTCACGGCGACCGACACGGCCCACGCCCGGCGCCTGCTCGCACTCCTCCGCCACGGCGCCGAGACAAGCCGAAGCGGCGGCAGCCGGCCCACCAGCTGGTGAAGCTCCTCGGCGCAGGAGAAGCGCGAGGCGACATCCGGTGCCCCGGCACAACGCTCAAGAACCAGAGGTGAAGAAACACAGCAGGATAGGAGTCATCTCCGCGGGATGCTCCTCATGGATCCAGTGACCGGAGGAGGCTGTGCACAGGGGTCGGTCGCTCAGTGGACGCCGTGTGACACCTGGTCTTCTGCCGCGTCCAGCCAGCGCCGATACCAACGGGCGAAGCCGAGCGGCTTTCCGTCGTCGTACAGCGGCTCGAAGCCGGTGCCGTCGGCGGTGCCGTCAGCCCACATCTGGCCCCGCGCCGGGCCAGTGATCACCAGAGCCTCGCGATACGCGCAGCCGAGGTGGCAGAGGTACAGCAGTCCGATCGAATGCCGGGGGTGGCAGACGATCGTGTCGTGCCGCTCCCAGTACGCGTCCTCAGCCGCGTTGAACTCCTCGGTGGAGTCGAAATCCTCCTCCTCAGGCGGCGCGGGCAGCGCGTCGGCCGGATTGAACGCCTCGACATGAGGAAACGGCTGATTCAGGGTGCCCAGGTCGGTGAGGTCGGCGCCGTCGCCCTGCCATGTCCATCGTCCATTCCTGCGCAGCACAGGAAAGAGTCCGTAGGCCGGGCCCGCTCCGCCGCACCCTGCCCGCAGCAGGAAGGACCGATATTCGTCGGGTAGCTCTATCCCTAGCCGGGCTTCCAGATCGGCGAGGTCGTCGGCTTCCAGCGGCGGCCCAAGCTGCCAGCCGTGGTCCGCAGAGCCGAACACCGCACCGGCACCGGGCACGGCGGCCAGCCGCGACAGCCGTTCGGGCACATCTGCCCAGTCGGAATGCGTCACGTCCGGCACCATACAAGAACGAGTGGTCCGCTCCTGGTGATTTGCGCCGCGTCGGAGGCTTGATCGATAGCGTGTCCGTTGATGCGGTGGCGACCGCCGCCGTGCCGGTGGAGCCGGTCAGGCGGCGCCTGCTTCGTGAGCGCTGCATGCGTCGGGTGGAGCAGCTCGACGGCCGGCCGAGCGATGCGGCCGGCGCCTGATCGGTCTCAGCGCTTGGGGCGAGCGATGACGACGTACCTCTCGTCCTGGATCGCGCGGCCCCACAGCGTCGGGTCGGTGAGGTGCTCGGTGTCGACCACGTCGGCCAGGCGCTCAAGCGTCTCGATCAGTCGTGCGGCGGTGACGCCGCCGAACCAGGGCAGCTTCGGAGAGCCCGGCGTGTACGTGCCGGCTTCCGCCGATGTCTGCCAGCGCCCTTCCACGAGCACGAGCCGTCCGCCCGGGCGTAGCAGGCTCAGCCAGCGGGCGAGCGCTTCTGCCGGGGCAGGGAGCGTCCATACGAGGTGGCGTACGACGATCGCGTCGAACGGCCCGCCCACGGCGGCGGGTGGGTCTCCCGCGTCGCCCACCATGAACGGCACCGCGAAGCCCGCTGAGGACAGCTTCCTGGTGGCGAGCTCGATCATGCGGGGGGACAGGTCGACTCCGGCCGGCCGGTGACCCTGTTGAGCCATGAGCAGAGTCAACGAGCCCGTCCCGCAGCCGAGATCGAGAACGTCGGCGGGCGAGTCGGGGAGCCAATCGGTCAGCCGTTGCGCCCAGGCGGCGTTGACGTGTGGATCGCGAAGCCCGTGGTCGGCCTCATCGTCGAAGGCGTCGGCGGACTCGTTCCAGTAGGCGGCGATGGACGCGAGCTCTGATGCGGGCATGACGCGACTCTCGCAGGTCCCACCGACAGAACCGGGACGCCGATCACCGACAGAAGCCCGGGCCGTCTTCGTCGGCCGGACGGGTGCGTACCGCGACCGGGCTCATCGCCCTGATCGTCCACCCTGGCCCACCTGTGACAGGCCGAAGGCCCTCTCAGTGAGGGTGAGAGGGCCTGTTGTCGTCAGCCGCGGCCGGCGCTTGCCGCGCCGGTCACGCATACGTTCGACGGGGTCGAGGTGAGGCCGTACTTCGGGCCCCAGTAGATGCGGCCCGTCGCCATGATGCAGCCGCGGGAGATGTTGAGGCGGGCGGTGTGGGTGCGGCCGGTGTACCAGCCGCGGGTAGCCGTCGACTGGAGCTGGCCGTGGCAGGCCCCGTAGTTGTCACTGGGGCGCGCGCAGTGCTTCAACATGATCGTCATGTGCTTCCTGGTGCCCCAGGTAGCGTTCGTGGAGTTGAGGTACGCGCAGGCGATGCCCGTGCCGGAGTCGTAGAAGACATGGATGTACGCGGCCTTCAGCATCTCCCGGGTGTAGAGGGGCTGGTGCATCACCCGCCTGCCCGAGCAGGTCGGCAGTTGGCCGGCCGACTGGGCCGAAGCGGCGGTGACCTGCGGCGGGGCCGACGACTGCGCGGCGGCGGCGGTCGGCGGACCGGCCAGCGTGGCGGCGGTGGCGAGGCTGATCATGAGTGATCGCATGACGTCTCCTGTCCGTCTCGCACGGTGTTGTGCGAGCATTGATCGTTCGGTTCGTTGTCAGGTTGGCCAGACGCCGCCGGCGGGGCCAGACGGTGCAATCGGTGGAATGTTGCACCGCTCGTTGAACGGGGCTGCACCTGCGGTTTCACAGTCGTGCGGACAATTGCGCGAAAGGGGCTGCACCGGATGGAGACGTTCGAGGAGCTCGCCGATCGGCTCGCGGAGGCGCTGGACGAGGCCGCCGAGGGCATCCGGGAGGCGTTGCGGTCGCAGGGACGTCCGCAGAAGCACCTCGCCAACCGGGTCCGCGACGCCAGCCCTTCGTTGATCTCGCGGTGGTTGTCCGGATCGCGGCAGCTGGCCGACCGCAACCGGCTGCCCGGCGCGGAGGTGATGCGGGAGATCGCCAAGGTGCTGGACCTGCCCGTCGAGAGGGCGCAGGCGCTGGTGGCGCTCGGCGACACGATCGACGGCCTGCGCAAGCGGCTGGAGGCGGACGAACGCGGCTGGCGGGCCAGGGCCGCCGAGCGCCTGAGCCGCCCGGACGGCCCGGCGAGCCCTTCGTACGAGCCGCCGTCAGCGGGCCGGCCGTCGGTCGTCCGCAGGACGGTGTCGCTCATGGCCGCGACGGCGGCCGCCGCGGCGGTGGGAGTGATCACCTTCCTGGGCGGGGTGCTGGCGGGGCGCGGCTGGGCCCCCGAGGCGGAACCGGTGAACACGACGACGAGCACCCTGGCGGCCGCCGAGCGGTGCAGCCCATGGACGGATGCCGGGCAAGGCGTCCAGGTGGAGGCGTGCGTACGGATCCGCGACAGCCGCATGCTCATCAGGACCCGGTTACGCGGCCCGATCGGCATCCGGGCCGACATGATGGTCCAGGCTTACGACACGTTCCTGGAGAAACCGGTGACCAAGGAGCTGAAGTGCCACCAGATGAGCGTCATGGTGGCGGGCCAGGTCCACACCTGTGGGTGGCACGAGATCAGGCCGCCGTACGGGTCCGAGTACAGTGCCCGCGCCGGGTGGCGGCCCGCCGGTGAAGGTGTTTTCGGCGGGTTCGTGGAGAGCGCGGGCGTGCGCTGGTGAACGGGCGTCAGGCGGCGGTGGTGACTTTCCACAGGTAGCCGTCGGGATCGCTGAAGTAACCGAAGTAGCCGCCCCACCCGGCGGCGGCCGCCTCCTTGACCACAGTGCCGCCGGCAGCCGCCGCGGCGCGCATGACCTCGTCCACCTCGTCCCTGGAGCCGGTGACGAAATGGAACGACGAGCCGCGGAACCCGGACCCCTCCGCGGGGACGCCGGCGTCCTGAGCCGCCGCCTCCCACGCGTAGAGCGCCAGCGACGGGGAGCCCTCGCCCAGGTCGCATTTGACGAAACCGGGGTGGTCCTGGTCGATCTCGCATCCCAGGCCTTCGGCATAGAACTTCTTGGCGCGAGCGACGTCCTTGACGCCGAGCATGATGGTGGTCACCTGGAGCTTGGTGTTCATGGTGGTCACGCTAGGTTCGGGCCGGTCATGGGCGCTTCTCGATTCCTGATCCATCTGGGCTCCGTGATCGTGTTCACGGCGGCGCCCAGATCTCCCGGGATGCGGAACATGGCCGCGGATCAGCCGAGCGGATCGTCCGCGCCGAGGGCGAAGCGGGTACGCGCCGCGTCAGTTCTGGGAGACTGCGCGCTTCACGCGAGCAGGGCCGCGGCGCAGGCGGCCGCGTGGGCGAAGGCGTCGTCGACGATGCCCATGCCGGCGGTGACGAGGGCGCCCTCGTGGAGCAGCATGATGCGGTCGGCGACGAGGCGTGGTTCCGCGACTCCGGCCGCCTCGGCCAGGTCGGTGAACAGGGTGAGCATCCAGCGTTTCTGTCCGACGATGACGGCGTGAGCCGGGTGCCTCGGGTCGCTGATCTCCGCGTACGCGTTGATCATGCTGCATCCCTTGCGTCCTCGGTCCTGTGACCAGGCCGCCGAGGCGCTGAAGACGGCACGCAGTTGCTCGTGGGGTGTCCGGCCGGCCTGCTCAAGGTGTGCGGCGAGGAACTGCCTCCACTCCGAGTCGCGTGCGCTGAGGTACTCCACGACCAGGCGTTCCTTGGAGCCGAACCGGTCATAGAGCGTCTTCTTGGTGACGCCGGCCCGCTCCGCGATGGTGTCGACCCCGACGGCGTGGATGCCGTGTTCGTAGAACAGCTCCGAGGCGGCCGCGAGCACGGCGCGTGCCTTCGGGGTCCAGTCGATCGGTGCCGTCACGGGCACCAGCCTACCCCTTTGGCTAAACCGATCTGTATAGTCGAGCCATGGGAGGTAGACAGATCGGTATAGTCAACGGCTCGCGGACCTGGCTGACGGGCGTGCTCGCCGTCGTGTTCGTGTTCTGCTGGTCGTCGGGGTTCATCGGCGCCAAGCTCGGCGCGGCCCAGGCTCCCGTCACGACCGTTCTGATGTGGCGTTTCGTCCCTCTCGCGGTCGTGCTGCTGCCCTTCCTGGTCACCAGAACGGCCCGGGCCGAGCTCGGCCGCCACGTCCTGATCGGGCTGCTGTCTCAGTCGGGATACCTGCTCACCGTCTACTGGGCCATCGGCCTGGGAGTCAGTACGGGTACCACCGCGCTCATCGACGGTGTGCAGCCGCTGGTCGCAGCCGCACTCGTCGGCCCGTTGCTCGGCGTCGCGGTGACCGGGCGCCAGCGGGCAGGGCTCGCGCTCGGGCTCGCCGGAGTGATGCTGGTCAGCTGGACCGACGCCACCTCGCCCGCGACCCAGGCAGCCGCGTGGGCGTACGTGGTGCCGTTCATCGGCATGCTCAGCCTCGTCGGCTCCACGATCCTCGAACGACGAGCCCGCGTGACGACACCGCCCCTGAGTGCTCTGGCGATCCACTGCACCACCTCGGCCCTCGTGTTCACCGTGCTCGCGCTCGCCACCGGAACGGCGGCACCACCGGGCTCGGCGGGGTTCTGGGCGGCCATGACCTGGCTGATCGTGCTTCCCACCTTCGGTGGCTACGGCCTGTACTGGGTCCTGGTCGAGCGCATCGGTGTGACGCCGGTCAACAGTCTGATGTTCCTCATCGCGCCCGTCACGTCCGTGTGGGGCGCCGCGATGTTCGGCGAGCCCCTCACCCTCATCACCGTCGCCGGACTCACGCTCGCGCTCGTCGCGGCACTGGTCGTCAGCCGCACACCGAGCGAGCCGGCAGGTGATCGCTATTCGAGGAGGCCCCCCGCTGGATCCATGCCGAGCAGGTCTTCGTGGAGGGATTGAAGCGCGCGGCCGGTGAGCTCGCCCGTCGCCGTGGTCTCCATCAGCCGCCAGCCGGGGGAGTCGTCCGGCGCTTCGACGTCCCGTCCCTGGGCGGTGAGGCGGTACAGCAGGCCGAAGACCGCTTCATACGCCGAGACGCGCGCGAGCCGAACGAGGTCGTCGCGATTCGCTCCGTTCGACAGGAGGCGGTTCGCGGCCGGGATCGCCTCCAGGGACTCAGGACGAGTGTCGATCAACTCTGGCCAGACGCTGCGCAACGCCAGGTAGCGAGCGAGTTGGGGGATGCCCTCGGTGGCCTCCGAGAGCGCGCGGCCGTCAGGGTCATCGGCTCCGAGGGCTTCGAAACGGGCTCGCAGTGCGAGCAGCGCGGCGCGATCCACGTCGTCCATCCCGACATCCCACCACAGCCGGTAGCGGTAGGGCCGCCCCTACCGCTGCCCGGGGGCGGTCGAGGGCAGCCCGGAGACGTTCGCCGCGTTCGGGCGGCTCTGCGCACCCGCCAACAGCCCCGACCCGAGCTTTCCTGCGGAGCCGGAATGTGGACCCCTCCAGGACCTCCCGAGATCCGGAAGGGGTCCGAAGGGCGTCAGCCGCGGCGGCGCTGGACGTACAGGCGGTTGCCTTGCGGGCCGGTCCATTCCAGGCGTACGACGCCGGGCACCGCGGCGTCGGCGATGCGCGAAGGGTCGGACCAGTGGCCGAAGTTGGGGTTGCGGAAGAACGTCGCCCACAGGTGGCCGCTGCGGTCCCTGAAGATGTTGTTGTGGCCGGCGCCGACCCCCATGGTCCACCGCTGCGAGTACGGCCCCTCGAAGGTGTCCGAGACGGCGACGACCGCGTCGTACTGGTACTGCACGCGGCCGGGGCCGGGCGGGTCGTAGGCGTGGCGCGTGCCGCCGTCGGGATCGGCCGACGTACGGTTCCAGGCGGCGTGGAGCAGGAAGTACTTGCCTCCGTGCTTGAACACGTACGCGCCTTCGAGGTACGGCTCGGGGGGGTAGGGCCGCTGCTGGAACGCCGGCAGGCCGGTCGCCGGGACGATGTCCTCCATGTCGTCCCGGAACTTCGCGTACACGTGGTTGTGCAGCACCAGCCACGCGTCGTCGCCCTCGGCGTAGAGGCTGCCGTCGATGTGGTGGTAGGCGCCGGGCTCGATGAAGTTCGGCCCGCCGACGAACGAGTCGCCGAACGGTTTGTCCAGGTTGCCCTCGACGAGCCGGTACGGGCCCTCGATCCCGCCCTCGCTCACCAGCATGAACGAGCCGACCTTCCGGGAGTGGTCGCCCATGCAGGCGACGATGTACCACCGGCCGCGGAAGTAGTGCACCTCCGGGGCCCACGCCTGGCCGCGCTTGCCGAACCGGTCGTCGTACCAGTACTCCTGCCACGGGGCGACGACCGTACGGCCGGGACGGTTCTCGCCGGCGAACTCCGGCGACCACACCTTGCCCTTCTCGGCGCCGGGCCGGATGCCGGTGGTGTCGACCAGCCGCCACGGCCCGCGCAGGGACGGCGACACCCACACGAAGATGCCGTCGTTCCACGGGCCGGCCGCTTCGAGCCCCGGCACGCGGGTGGTGCCCGTGGCGACGTAGACCGGGCGACCGCCGACGACGAAGCAGTTGACGTAGGTGTCCCGCATCCAGACCCGGCCGAGCTCCTCGTCACGGGGGCGCATCTCCAGCGGCAGGATGAAGGAGTTGTCGTCGCGCGGCCACAGGTCCAGGCGGGTGTCGGCGAGGCCGTAGGGCTCGGGGTCGGGCCAGTTCGACGGGAACCGCCGCGTCTGCGCCGATGCGGCCTCGGCGGCGGTCGCGGGCAGTGCCACCGCCCCTAAGACGCCGGCCAGCAATGCTCGTCGGCCGAGGTTCGACCCGTTGTCGGAATCGGTCATCAGTCACGTCCTCCTACGTTCCGAGCGGCTTGCCCGGGTGCGGTGGGGAGAGTCTGCCTAAGTCGCCGATATTTCGTCAATAACCCGGAAAAAATCCCCGGTCGCCTCCGGTAGGCCGTGAAAGCACACGAAATCGCAGGTCAGCCGCGAAGCGCGGCTCGTCACGCGCACGTGATTCGTCAGTCCGCCAATTGCCGGTTGACTTCCGCCGCCACCCGATCGGCACGCCGGCCGATCAGCAGCAGACCGCCGACAAGGAGGGTGAACTGGCCGGAAATGATCAGATATTCGGCGGCCCCGGGCAGGTCCAGACCCACGTCGGCGGCGACGGACGCGACGAGCACCGCCGCCATGGCACCGGCCAACCTCCGAAGCGGACGCTTCAACCATGCGTGGGCGGCGTCCCATGCCTCCCGGGAGGCGAGCGTGTGGCGGGTGCGGAAGCCCGACAGCTTGTTCCGGGTATCGACGGTGCCCGACTCATCATGGAAAGAGATCAACAGCAGGGCGACGGCCGGAAGGCTCAGCAACGAGGTCATGAAGACGGGGCCCACGTCCTCGATCGTAAGCTTGCTGGGCGGTCAGGCCCAGGTGTCCTGGTCGGGCAGGCGCAGCCACATGTCGGGCGGGCCCATGATCGGCCGGGGGTCGGTCAGGCGCAGGCCCGCGCCGGCGCAGCAGTAGGCCAGAGCATGGCCCTGGTAGAGGTAGCAGGCCAGGATCTCGTCGGCGGGCTCGTCACCGGATACGGCGCCGCCGCCGGGATGGGTGTCCCACGCTTCGTCGGAGCCGTCCCGGTGGACGGATCCCTGGTTGCCGTCCGCGGCGTTGGCGTACATGGCGTAGCAGACGGTTCGGACCGAGAGGCGTCCGGTGACGCCGCTGGTGAACGGGGTGTATCCCCACGGCTGCGTGACGACGCAGCCGCCGGGCACGTCCGTGACGCCGACGATGGTCAGGCCGTGCTCGTAGTCGGAGCCTGGGTCGTCGTCGATGAGTTCGAGGTCGTCCTCGTCGGCGGGGACTGCGTCGAGCCGCCGGGCCGCCTCCGCCGCCGTGATGCCGGCGACGCAGGCCAGGCCCAGGCCCTCGTAGAAGAAGGTGCCGATGGCGGCCTTGAGGCGTCCGGCCTCCGCCGCGGCGGCCCGCTCGGCCTCCGTCAGGCCGAGCCCGGCCCCCGTCATGGCTATCGACGCGCCGCCGTCCGCTGAGGGGACGGGGAAGAGGTCCGGCGTGGGGCCGGCCAGAGCGAGGCGGCCGGGGGGCCAGCCGGTCATCATGGGACGCCAGGGGTCGGCGCCGGCGGAGACGAGGGCCCGCGCGTTGCCGGGCCGGTCGGCGAAGACGGCGGACCACAGCGCGGTGCGGCCCTTGTACAGGGCGTCGATGTCGTCGACGCGACCGGCCAGCTCGGCGACCACCTCGGGTGAGCCGTGCTGGGCGGCGGCGTGCAGCGGCGTCCCGAAGTGCGACACGCCGGAGTTCGGGTCGGCGCCCGCGTCCAGCAGGGCGCGGATCCGCCCGAGATCCGTCCAGGAATCCCAGCCCGTGCGGAGCCATCCGGTTGCGGTCACGTCAATGATCTTGCCGTACGCGGCGAGCGAAGATCACAGTCTGAAGGGTGAGGATGAGCGCGCACGTGGCGGGCAACGCGGTCCACAGGCCGGTCATCCCCCAGGTCGCCGCCACCGGCGTCATGACCGCGGCCAGCAGGCCGTAGCCGGTGACGGAGGCGAGCATGTGCCACGACGAGCTCCTGAGACCGACCAAGGCCGCGGCCGTCACGATCGCGCAGGTGTCGGCCAGGGCGTACACGGCGAACAACGGGAGCAGCGCGACGGCCAACGCGAGCACGCCGGGGTCGGAGGTGAGCAGCCGGGCCGCGTTCTCACCGACGAACAGCAGTGCGGTGAGGACCGCGGCGGACACGATCGTCAAGGCCGCGCGGCGAAGCCGGCGGACCTCGCGGGCGCAGGACACACGGGCGATCTCCGGTGTCAGGGCCTGTCCGACGGCGACGGACGCCAGGCCGAGGAGCCCGTTCAGCGAGATGAGGATCGCGTGGGCGGCGGCACCCTGGGCGCCCGTCCGGGCGGCGGCGTAGGTGATGCCGCCCATGACCGTGAACTTGACGACCAGCGTGGCGGACATCGGAACGCCCACCCGCGCCATGCGCACGATCTCGCGAGGCCGCGGACGCCGCAGAAAGCTCCCTCCGAGCAGGCGCAGCAGGAGCGTGTTCGACACGGTGAGCGCGAGGGCGGTGGAGAGCAGGAGCGCGACACCGGCGCCCTGGACGCCCATCGCCGGCACGAGCAGCAGGAGCGCCACCGCCTCCACGGCCGCGCTCGGCAGGCTCGACCGGAGCACGAGGCGGCTGCGTCCCAGGGCGACGAGCATGCCGCCCGCGCCGCCGCCCGCCGCGGACAGCAGCACGTGCACGGCGAAGATCACGGGCAGCGCACCGAACTCCGCGATCACGTCGGCGGGTGCGCCGCCGATCCGGGCGATCAAGGGGACGCCGAGCATGACGCCCGCGCCGGCCGTGCCGAGCCCGAGGGAGAGCCAGCGGGCGTCGTTGAGCACGGCCAGGGCCTCGACGGGACGGTCGCGGCAGGCGGCGGCGAACGGCACCATGCCGCGCAACCCGCCGGACACGGCGGCGCCGACCGGGGCGAGCACCGCGCTGACGAGCGCGAACGCCGCGAGCTGGACGGTCGACTGGTGGCCGAGCAGTGCGGTGCAGAGGAGCCGGGTGACGGCTCCGGCGCCGGCGGTCAGGAACAGGGGGAGTGCCGCGTTCAGCAGTATGCGGTGGGGAGAGGCCATGAAAGCCGAAATCCCGGGCGGCCAACCGCTCGGGACGTGATCATTCTATCGGATGGGGCATCATGGCGCGATGAATGCCCGCTATCACGAGGTCGTCGACTCCCTGCGCAGCTCCTACGACGGCCGCGCGGCGCAGCGTGACGCACGAGGCAAGGCGCCGTGGAAGCTGGCCGAACGGGCGGCGTTCCTGGAGCGGCTGCGGGCGCAGGACTGCCGGCGGCTGCTGGAGGTCGGCGCCGGGACGGGCCAGGACAGCGTGTTCTTCCAGGAGCACGGGCTTGAGGTCGTCGCCGTCGATCTCTCGCCCGCCATGGTGGCCCGCTGCCGCGAGAAGGGTGTCGAGGCGCACGTCATGGACTTCCTCGGCCTCGACTTCCCGCCCGGATCGTTCGACGCGGTCTACGCGCTGAACTGCCTGCTGCACGTGCCCAACAGCGACCTGCCCACGGTCTTGGACCGCATCGCCTCGGTGCTGCGGCCCGGCGGGCTGTTCTTCCTCGGTGTGTACGGCGGCGGCACGTTGACCGAAGAAGGGGTCTTCGAGGACGACGAGCACGATCCGCCCCGGTTCTTCTCCTTCCGCGGTGACGAGCAACTCCAGGACTTCGCGCGCGGGGCGTTCGAGATCGTGGACTTCCACGTCGTCGGGAACGGCGACAACCGCTTCCAGTCGCTGACGCTCAGGACCGGTCGGGGCGGACCGGGGTGATGCGGTCGCGCGGGGCCTCCACGGTCTCGCGGTGGTAACCGGGTCTCGATGGAGGTGTCGATCTCCGTCATGGTCGGCCTCCTGAGGCCCGGGTCGGGTCGAGGCCGAGCCATCGGGACAGGGCTTCGATCTCGGCGTGGATCGCCTCGGTCATCGGGGCGGTGAACGGGGTGTCCTCGTGGACGGCGTTGACCCGCAGGACGCCCGCCTTGCGGTCGGCCGTGGCGTCGAGCTTGCCCACCAGCCGGTCGCCGTACAGGATCGGCAGGGCGAAATAGCCCCAGCGGCGCTTGGCCACCGGTTTGTACATCTCCAGCTGGTAGTCGAAGCCGAACAGCTCGGTCGTGCGCCTGCGGTCGTGGATCAGCCGGTCGAACGGCGACAGCAGCGCCGCGCGCCCCGTGAACGGCTGGTCCAGCAGCGACGCGTCGATCCGCCACGAGCCCTTGACGCCCTCGACCACGGCGGGCTCGCCGGCCTGGCCCACGTCGGCCGGCTCCACCATGTATTTCGGGCCACGCGGACGGGCGATGCCGAGGGCGCGCAGCCGGCGCTCGTCGCGGATGCGGATCGCCTCGTCGGCGGGCACGACCGGGTCGTCGGGGTAGACGCGGGAGGCGAGATCCCACAGCCGCTGGCGGCCGAGGCGGCCGGCCACGGCGACCTCTCCCCGCAGCACCATGAACTCCAGCAGCTGCGTCACGTTGCGGTCGCCCGTCCAGCCGGTCGACTTCCACGGCACCGCGCAGGTGTCGGGAAGCTCGCGGGACGGCAGCGGCCCCGACGCGTCGAGCCGGGCCAGGATGTCGCGGCGGCAGGCGTCGTTGGCCCGCACCCAGTCGCGATAGTGCACCTGCCAGGGCTCCAGCTCGCCGTGCCCCGGCCACTCGGCCATCCTGGCGCGGTAGAGGGTGACGTCTTCGCCGGGCCGGATCATCGCCCGCAGCTCCAGCAGCGACCTGTCACGCAGGGCCGCGGCCAGGTCGGCCGGGGCGTACGACGAGCCGAGCCGGCTCCACGCCACCAGGTCGGCGGTCGGCGCGACGGCGGCGGTGGGGTCGATCTGCAGCAGGGTCAGGTGGCGCACCACGTCGAGCAGCCCGGCCGGGCGCGTGCCGTCGAGGAGCTGCGCGCGCACGGCGAGGCGGCGCGCGTCCGCAAGGGAGAGATGGTGGACGGTCACGGCACGACCCTAGGCGGTCGCACCGACAGTCATCGACTGCCGAGGACGGCGTCGATCTCCGCCTGCTGCTCGGTGGTGAAGGCGCGTTTGGGGAGGAAGCCGGTGAACTGGTTGTTGTCCTTGAAGAACAGCCAGAACTCCTCGCCGGTGACGACCCGCTGGAAGAAGGACCATCGCACGCTCATGGTCTGCTCGTCGGTGCGGGTCTCGTAGCCGTCGGCGGTGAAACGGAGGGTCGTGGGGACGCACAGGTGGGCGAACTGCCGCCGCGCCGTGCGGCGGAGCGACCAGGTCATGACGAACGGGCACGCGACCGCCGAGACGAACAGGGCGATGCCGACGCTGCGCGCCTCGATGAGCACGCACATGACGCCCGCTACCACCATGAGCGACGTCAGCAGGACGCTCAGCCGCCTCAGCTGGTGCTTCGCGCCCTGCTCGAAGGCGCGCACCACTTCGTCGGGTGTGGGCTGGTACTCAACGGTGAAGTCCACGGCGTCGCCTTCTGTCGATCATGCTCGCGCCATCATGCAGGACCGCGCGCCGCCGCCACAACGGACCGGTGACGGACTGCCGCCGCACGGTCCGGTCACGGTGGTCACCGCAGGAGGCGGGCGGTTTCGGCGAGGAGGTCGACCTGCGTCCGCCAGTCGCCGCCGGCGACGCCGATGATCGCGTGCGTCGCCCCGGCCTCACGGTACGCCGCCAGGCGCTCGGCGGCCTGCTCCGGGCTGCCGGTCAGCGGGATGCCCAGGGCCTCCTCCAGTGAGCGGCCGTAGGCCGAACGGATGCCGGAGGCGACCTCCTCGCGGGACGGCACGCCGGGGTCGGCTCCCAGCGCCGACGTGCCGCCTATCGCGACCAACGGGGTCGGGCGGCCGTGCGCGGCCGCGAGGCCCGCGAGCCGTTCCCGCCCTGCGGCGACCTCCTCGGGCGAGATCAGCGACGGGAACCAGCCGTCCCCCAGTCGCGCCGCCCGCCGGATCGCCGCCGCTGAGGCGTTCCCCACCCAGACCGGCGGCATCGCCACGGCCGGCGCCAACCGCACCACCGGCCCGCCATCACGCGACGCCGCTTGTCGGGGCTCGGCCGTGTGGCGTGCCGCCGGTTCGGGCTCGGGTGGGTGGGGCGGTGAGCTCCGAGCGGTGGGGAACACCACCGGCTCGCCTGCCAGAAGGCGGGGGAGGAGCTCCAGCGCGGTGTCCGTACGGTGGCCGCGCTGCGTGTACGGGACGCCGGCCGCCGCCCACTGGCCGGGGCCGCCGCCGGAGCCGACGCCGAGGACGAGGCGGCCGTCGGAGACGTACTGCAAGGAGGCGATCTGCTTGGCGGCCCACGCGAGCGGACGGATGGCGGGGACGAACACGCTCGTCCCGATCGTGATCCTGGACGTGGCAGCGGCGGCGGTGGCCAGCGCGATCGGGGCGTCCAGCGTGGGGCCGCCGATGGCGAGATGGTCGCCGTGCCAGACGCCGTCCAGGCCCGCGTCCTCGGCGTGCCCGGCCGCCTCCCGCAGCGTGACGCCGTCCCGGCGCTGGACGTCCACTCCGGGCAGGATGACGCCGATCTCGAAAGTAGCCATGTCGCAACCGTGCAACCTGAAGCATGGTTGATGTCAACGGCGCGGATCCTCAACGGCGCCCGTGGTCGGCGCCGTCATAATCGTGTGGCGCGGGACGGCGAGCGTGGGGGAGCATCGCCTCATGCTTCCCACTCCGGTACGCCCGGCCACCCCGGAGGACGGGCGGGGGTCCGCGCCGATGCGCCGCCGCGTGGAACGCCCCCTGTGAACGGCCGGGAACGGCGCTTCGCCGAGCGCGAGGAGCTGACCGGCCTGGTACGCGACGTGCTCGGCCGGCGCCTGGTCGCGGTGGAGCGGCTCAGGGGCGGCACCAGCAAGGGCGTCTACCGGCTCACCCTCGACGACGCCTCGAGCGTGGTGCTCTACGTCTGGTCCGACGAGGAGAACTTCTGGACCCGCACGGACGGGGCCCGGGACGAGCTCCGGCAGCGGGGCGAGGGCGTGGAGAGAGGGTCGGGAGGGCGGTCCCCGGAGGTGTCGGGGATGCGGCTTTTCGAGGCGGCGCATGCGCGGTTGGCTGATCTGGGGGTCCGCGTTCCCCGTCTGTACTTCGCCGACGGCTCGGGAAGGCGCTACCCCGGTGAGGTGGCGCTGGTCGAGGACGTGGCGGGGTGGCACGTTGGAGGCGCAGCTGACCGGGCCCGCGATGGGCCGCCTGGCGGAGGGGCTGGCCGTGATGGCGAGGTGTCGTTCCCCGCGGCACGGGAAGGTCGCCCTGGTCGAGAACGGCCGGGGCGACCCGCGACCCGCGTCCCAGAGAGTCCTGGAGTGGGCGCTTCGCGACCTCGCCGAGGCCGCTTCCCGGGTGGAGCGGATCCGCGGGATCCGCGGCCGGCTGGCGGACGACCTCGGGCAGATGGCCGCCGGCCTGCGGCCGCGGGAGAGCCACGGCCTGATCCACGGCGAGCTGGGCCCCGACCACGTGCTGATCGACGAGCACGGCGAGCCGGTGCTGATCGACATCGAGGGCACGATGTACTTCGACGTCGAATGGGAGCACGCCTTCCTGCGCCTGCGGTTCGGCCCTCACTACGGCCGCCTCCGCGTCGAGGGCCTGGACGAGGCCAGGATGCGCTTCTACCGCCTGGCCCAGCACCTGTCGCTCGTGGCCGGCCCGCTGCGGCTGCTCGACGGCGACTTCCCTGACCGGGAGTCCATGATGGGAATCGTCCGGCATCACCTCGCGGAGGTGCTCGCCTGGCCGGCGCGATGAGTTACGCCGCTCACGGAGGTCTCACCGGTATGCGCAAACTCCTTTACTGCATGCTCATCTCCCTGGACGGCTACGTCGAGTCCCTCAACGGCGACATCAGCTGGTCGGGGCCCGACGACGAGGTCCACGCCTTCATCAACGACCTGTCGCGCGACATCAGCGGCGCCCTGTACGGCAGGCGCCTCTACGAGAACATGTCCGCCTACTGGCCCACGGCCGACGAACGGCCGGACGCCCCGCAGATCGAGATCGACTTCGCCCGCATCTGGCGGGACACACCCAAGTACGTCTTCTCCAAGACGCTCGACAAGGTGGACTGGAACAGCACCCTCGTCACCGGCGACCTGGAGACCGAGGTGACCCGGCTCAAGCAGGAAGGGGACGGCTACCTGGAGGTGGGCGGCGCCACGCTGGCGCACAGCATGATCCGGCTCGGCCTGGTCGACGAGTTCCGGATCTTCGTCCACCCGCTGCTGCTCGGCCGCGGCAAGCCGTTCTTCCCCGAGCTCGACACCGCGGTCAGGACCCCGCTGCTGGAGACCCGGGCGTTCGACTCCGGCATCGTCTACCTCCGCTACGGCGTCGAGCACTGATCAGCCCTTGCGTCCGAAGCGGAAATCGTCAACTCTTAAGAAGGTTTCCAATAGGGCTGGGGAGCGGCCGGTGCGCGGTGGACATGTCCTGGCGGTTCTCCTCCTGCTGCTGTCGGTCGCCTGCGGTCAAGCCGGGAGCGCAGAGAAGGCGGAGCCGGTCAACGCCGACGACGTGATGTTCGTCCAGATGATGGTCCAGCATCACCGGCAGGGCATCGAGATCGCCGGGATCGGCGCCTCGCGCACCGCAGATCCCGAGGTGAAGACGCTGACGGCGGCCATCGAGAGCACGCAGCAGGACGAGGTCGAGATGATGCTGCGCTGGCTGCACGACTGGGACCAGCCGCTGACGGCCGCCTCGGTCGCGCACGACCACCACGGCGGCATGCCGGAGACCGACCGGCAGCGTCTCCAGCAGCTCAGGAAGTCGCAGAACTTCGATTACGACCTGCTCACCGTGCTCATCGAGCACCAGGACGGCGCCGTCACGATGGCCGCCGACGAGGTGACGCGCGGCGCCAACCCGGCGGTCCAGCAGTGGGCCGCCCAGGTGCAGACCTCCCGCAGGGCGCAGATCGCGATGATGACGGACCTGCTCAAGCGGTGAAGCGGTAGAGCGGCAAGACCGCCTCACAGGCCATATGTCACGAAATAAACACTCCTCATAGACGCCGTCTCCATTAAGTGATTAGATCACTTGATATGTCCGAGGTGACGCGGCCGACGCTTTCCGACGCTCTGACCGAGCGCATGCTGGAGCTCATCCGTTCGGGAGGGCACCGGCCCGGCGACAGGCTGCCTTCGACCAGGGAGCTCTCCCAGCGCTTCGCCGTCACCACCCCGACGCTGCGCGAGGCGCTGCGCAGGCTCGAGGCCACCGGGGCCATCGAGATGCGCCACGGCTCCGGCATCTACGTCGGAGCCGCCATCGAGCGGCTGGTCCTGCCCAACCCCAACATGCGCGAGATCCGTGCCGCGCAGCTCCTGGAGCTGCTGGACGCCCGGATCGTCATCGAGCCGCCGCTCGCCGCGATGGCGGCCGGGCGCGCGGCGGAAGAGGAGCTGACGGCGCTCAAGCAGGCCCTCGCCACGGCGGGCCGGCATCTGGGCGGCGATGACGCCGAGCTGCACGACGCGAACATGTCCTTCCACCGCGCCACCGCGCGGATGGCGGGCAACGTCGTGCTGCACGAGGTCGTCGACGCGCTGCTCACCGTCCACGGGCCGGAGCAGCGCGAGATCCTCCAGCTCTTCGACGACCGGCGCCGTGACCACGAGGAGCACCTGGCGATCCTCGCGGCCATCGAGGCGCGCGACGCGGCGCAGGCCGAGGAGCTCATGCGGGCCCACCTGGTCGACGTGAAGACGGTTATCGAGCACAGGGTGCAATCCCCCCGATGAACAAGGAGGCCGGCCCATGTTCCGGTCACGTGTGGCCACGCTCGGCGCGGCGGCGCTCGTCCTGACCGCCTGTGGCGGAGGCGGCGGCGAGGCGCCGCAGAAGAAGACGGAGCTGAGCCTGTACAACGACAAGGGCGCCTGGACGAAGTACTTCGACGAGATGGGCGCGGTGTCCAAGCAGAGCATCGGCCTGAGCATCAAGCCGACGGGATACACCGACTCGGCGCAGTACCAGGCGTTCATCAAGGCGTCGTTCCGCACGAACGTCAAGCCGGATCTCTTCACCTGGCAGACCGGGGGGATGCTGGCGGAGATCGTCAAGCAGAAGCAGGTGGCCGACACCTCGGCCGTCTGGCAGGAGGCGATCAAGGCCGGCGACCTGTCGCAGGACCTCATGCCCTACTACACGGTCGACGGCAAGCAGTACTGCGTGCCGATGAACGTCGCGTACTGGGGGATGTTCTACAACAAGAAGGTCTTCGACCAGTACGGCCTGAAGCCTCCGCAGACCTGGGACGACCTCGTCAAGGTCGCCGACACGCTCAAGCAGAACAACGTCAAGGCGTTCTACCACACCAGCGTGCTCTTCTCGTTCGTCTGGTTCGAGCAGCTGCTCGCCGGCACCGACCCCGACCTGTACGACCGGCTGTCCACCGGCCAGGCGAAGTACACCGACCCGGGCGTCGTCCAGGTGATGGAGCGCTGGAAGCAGCTCATCGACGCCGGCTACTTCATCAACCCCGGCGACAAGACCGACCCCGCCGACGTGCTGAAGAACGGCAAGGCCGCGATGGTGTCGTTCGGCACCTGGTTCAACACCAGCATGGCGTCGCGGAGCATGAAGGCCGGCACCGACTACGACTTCTTCGTCATCCCGAACGTCAACCCGGCGCTCCCCAAGACCTCGATGATCTTCGAGAGCGGCCCGTTGTGCTCGCTGACCAAGGCGGCCGACCCCGACGCGAGCATGCGCTACCTCAAGTGGTGGACCACCGCCGAGGCGCAGGAGAAGTGGTCGACCAGCCGCGGCGACGTGAGCGCCAACCCGAAGGTCGCGATCGACGACAAGGCGCTCGGCGCGGTCACCAAGGACGCGGGCAGCGGCGAGTACCGCCTGGTGAACCGCTACTTCGAGGCCACCCCGCCGCCGATCCTGACCGCCGCCCTCGACGGCTTCTCCAAGTTCGTCACCGAGCCGGCCACCTACATGGAGGTCCTCCAGACCATCCAGCAGGCCGCCGACGAGTACTGGAGCACGCATCAGTGACTCGCATGAGCACGCGCGGCGGCATTCGGGTGACCGAGCCGCCGAACGGAGTGAGGCCATGAGAGCACGCGCTCCGATGCTCGGCAGGTTCAGGTACGGATACGTGGCGCCCGCGGCACTGCTGGTCGCGGGGCTGCTCTACGCCCCGTTCCTGTGGACGGCCTATCTCAGCCTCACCCGTTACGACGGCCTGGAGTCGCCGGCGTGGATCGGGCTGGACAACTTCGTCAAGCTGTTCGACGACGCGGCGCTGCTCACCTCGACCCGCAACACCCTGATCTGGGTGGTCGGCACGATGGTGCTGCCGGTCGGGCTCGGGTTGCTGGTGGCGGTGCTGTCCTATGACATCAAGGGCGGCGCGTGGTTCCGCGTGCCGTTCATGCTGCCGTACGCGCTGAGCGGCGCGGGCCTGGCGATGGTGTGGAGCCCGATCCTGTCGCACGACGGCGTGGCCAACCGGCTGCTCGGCGTGGACACCGCGTTCCTGCAGGACTCGCCGTACAACACGCTGGCCATGCTGCTGGTCTGGACGTGGCAGCAGCTCGGCGTGAACACGCTGCTGTTCGTGGTGGGCCTGCAGTCGATCCCGAAGGAGCCCATCGAGGCCGCCCGGCTCGACGGCGCCTCCGGCTGGCGGTTGTTCCGGCACGTGATCTGGCCGCTGATGCGCCCGCTGACGGCGGTCGTGGTCGGGCTCGCGCTGGTGGCGGGGCTGAAGACGTTCGACATCGTGTGGGTGCTGACCCAGGGCGGCCCGGGTCGCAACTCGGAGACGCTGGCGGTGACCATGTACAAGGAGACGTTCGTGTCCAGCGACTACGGCTACGGCTCGGCGGTCGCGGTGATGCTGACCGTGGTGACGGGCCTGGCGTCCTATCTCTACCTGCGCAGGCAGGTGACGGCCACATGATCAGGCGTGCCGTGCTGGTCGTGCTCGGGCTGATCTGGCTCGGGCCGACGTACCTGCTGCTGGTCAACGCCTCGCGGCCGGCCGACTCCTACGACCCGGGCAGCGCGTGGATCCCGTCGGGTGACTTCGCGCTGCTGCGGAACTTCGTCAGCGCCGTGGAGGGCGCGAACCTGGCGGGGAGCCTGGCCAGCACCGCGCTCTACAGCGTGGTCTCGCCGCTGCTCGGCGTGATGATCGGCGCCCTGGCCGGCTACACGATCGTGGTGCTGCGGCTGCGGCACGGTTTCTGGTGGTTCCTGCTGATCTTCGGCGGCACCGTCTTCCCGTCCCAGATGCTGCTCGTGCCGCTCTTCGTCGGCTACAGCGACGCCGGTCTGTACGACAGCCGCGCCGGCATGATCCTGCTCTACACGGCGATCAACGTGCCGCTGGCCGCGTTCGTGCTGCGCAACTTCTACAGCGGCGTGGCGTTCTCGATCTTCGAGGCGGCCCGCATGGACGGCGCCTCCACGTGGCGGATCTTCTGGCGCATCTACCTGCCGATCTCGTTCACCGCGCTGGCCGCCGTCTTCATCCTGGAATTCACCTTCATCTGGAACGACCTCATCTTCGGCCTGACCCTCACCCAGACCGAAGAGGTCCGGCCGGTGATGACCGCCATCGCCGGCCTGATGACCGACGTGTACGCCGGCACCCCCGTCCCGGTCGGCCTGGCCGCCGGGCTCGTGGTCTCGCTGCCGACGGTCGTGCTGTTCCTCGCCACCCAGCGCCTCTTCGCCAGGGGCCTTGCTCTAGGGAGTGTTCATTGACCAGCCGGTTGCTCCAGCGCAGTCTGGGGAGCCCCGACTACGACGGCATCAGGCAGGCGCTGCGCGACGACACCTCGACGCCCGTCATCAGCGTGCGCGGGCTGGAGGTGCGGGTCGCGGTGCTGCCGCTGTTCACCCACGACGGCCGGCAGGCGGTGCGGGTGTCGAGCACCGAGCCGCTGACGCACGTCCTGGTGGGCGTGGACAGCGCGTCCGGCACCGACGTGACGCTGCTGATGCCCGAGGTGGACGCGCCGCGCGTGCTGACCCTGGAGTGCCGCGACGACGCGGGCGTGGTCGGCAGCGCCGAGGTCACGGTGACGCCGCAGCGCAGGTGGAGTGTGTTCGTGGTGCACCACTCGCACCTCGACATCGGCTACACCGACCCGCAGGGCACGGTGCTCCGCCATCACCTCGACTACCTCGACACGGCGCTGCGGCTGGCCGAGGAGAGCGCGTCCTGGCCGGACGACGCCAAGTTCCGCTGGTCGGTCGAGTCGTCGTGGCCGGCGCTGAAGTGGCTGGAGGCCCGGCCGAAGGAGCTGACCGACCGGTTCACGGAGCTGGCCAGGGCGGGCGTCATCGAGGTGACCGCCTTCCCGTTCCAGCTGCACACGGAGGCGTGCTCGACCGAGGAGCTGCACCGCCAGCTCCGCTTCACCCAGGAGCTCGGCTTCCCGGTCAGGTCGGCCATGCACACCGACGTGCCGGGCGCGGTCGTCGGCCTGGTGGACGCGCTCAGCATGGCGGGCGTGCGCTACCTGGCCGCCGCCCACAACTGGGCCGGCCGGTCGGTGCCGTACCTGCACGGCGGCGACAAGCTGACCCGGCCGTTCCGCTGGCGGGCGCCGAGCGGGAACGAGCTGGTCGTGTGGTTCACCGACACGCCGCACGGGATGGCGTACATGGAGGGCAACACGGTCGGGCTGACGGACTCCTACGAGCTGGCCGACGACCTGCTGCCGCGCTACCTGTCGGCACTGGCGACCCGCGGTTACCCGTACGGGCCGGGGACGTTCGGCTGGCAGGGGCCGGACGCGCCGAAGGAGCCGTACGAGCTGGACGTGCTGCACCTGCGGGTGCAGGGCGCGCACGCCGACAACGCGGGCCCGTCGATCGTGCCGGCGCGGATCGCCCGCAGGTGGAACGAGCAGTGGGCCTACCCGCGCCTGCGCTCGGCGGTCAACAGCGACTTCTTCGACCACGTCGTGGAGCGCTACCACGACCGGCTGGCGGTGCACGAGGGCGACTGGACCGACTGGTGGGCCGACGGGCTCGGTTCGGGCGCCCGGCCGCTCGGCTACGTCCGGCGCGCGCAGTCGGCGCTGCGCGTCGCCGAGACCCTGCACACGCTGGCCGGCGTGGACGCGACGGAGCAGGTCGACGCGGCCTACGACAAGGTGGCGCTGTTCAACGAGCACACCTGGGGCGCGGCCAACCCGTGGGAGGACGCCGAGGAGGCGGGCGACTCGGGCGGCCTGCAGTGGACGCGCAAGTCGTCGGGCGCCTACCAGGCCCAGGACGACGCCGCCGACCTGCTGCACGCCGCGACGCGCAGGTTCGCCGCCGCCCTCTCCCAGGACGGCGACACCGGCGCCCTGGCCTCGTTCGCCGTCTTCAACCCCGCGACCACGGCCAGGACCGACGTCGTACGCGCGTTCCTGCCCCGCGACGTGGTCGCCCTGGACGTGCCGATCGCGCTCGTGGACGCCCGGACGGGACGGACGCTCCCGCACCACGAGGAGGTCGTGCACCCGGAGGACTGGCCGACCCGGCCGATCGGCCGGCACATCCACGCCGTCGTGCCCGACATTTCTGGATACAGCCATGTGCGCCTGGACGTGGTCCCCGGCGCCACCCAGGCCCCCGAGCCGGTCGAGCTCGACCCGACCGGCGTGATCGAGAACGAGTTCTACCGCGTCGCCTACGACGTCCGCGAGGGACACATCAGCTCGATCTTCGACAAGCGGGCCGGCCGCGAGCTGGTCAACGCCGACGCCGCCGCCGGCTTCGGCCAGTACGTCTACGACCAGTACGCCACCGCCCCCCACTTCAACCACCTGTCGGGCCACGTCGGCGCGCACGACCGCACCCTGCTCGGCGACCGCGCCATCGGCCGGCACGCCAGGATCACCAAGGTCCAGCGCACGGCCGTGGGAGAGAAGCTGGTCGTGGAGCTGCACGGCAAGGGCGTCGACTGGATCCGCACGACGATCGAGCTGCACGCCGGCGTGCCCCGGCTCGACCTGACCTACCAGCTGGCCAAGCAGGGCACCCCGGCCAAGGAGGCCGTCTTCCTGGCCTTCCCGTTCGCCGCGGGCCCGGCCACGGCCTGGGAGCTGACCGGCGGCGTCGGCGGGCCTGACGTGCCGCGGGTGCCGGGCTCGGCCGAGTACATGTTGCCGATCCGCCACTGGATCGCCTTCGAGGACCCGGAGCTGACCATCGCCTGGGCCACGCTGGAGGCCCCGCTCGTGCAGCTCGGCACCATCCACATGCCGTACGCGCCGTTCCCGCCCACGCTCGACCAGGAGGACGGCACGGTCTACTCCTGGGCGCTCAACAACATCTGGGACACCAACTTCCCGGCGCAGCAGCAGGGCGAGACGACCTTCCGCTACGCGGTCACGTCGGAGGTGGGGGCACGGGGCAGGCGGCTCGGCGCGGTCGCGGCCTCCGGGCTGACCGAGCCGCTCGTCGCCGCGCTGGTCAACGGCTCCGGCACGGAGCAGACGTACGTCTCCGTCGACCACCCCGACGTGCTGGTCACGTCGCTCGGCCGGTCGGGCGACGAGTGCGTGGTGCGGCTGCAGTCGCTGGCCGCCGAGCCGGTCGAGGCGACGGTCACGCTGCCCGGCCTGCGCTCGGCGCGTGACCTGGACGTGGTGGACGAGTCGGTCAAGGTACGCCTGCCCGCCTGCGGGGTGGCGGTCGTTTGGGGGACGTGTTCGTGAAGATCGCAGACATCAGGGCCACGACGGTCGCGGTCCCGCTGGAGGCGCCGCTGCGGCACAGCAACGGCGCCCACTGGGGCCGGTTCGTGCGCACGATCGTCGAGGTCGAGGCCGACAACGGGCTGGTCGGCCTGGGGGAGATGGGCGGCGGGGGCGAGAGCGCGGAGGCGGCCTTCAAGGCGCTGCTGCCCTACCTGGAGGGGCACGACCCCTTCCAGCTGGAGGCCCTGCGCTTCAAGATCGCCAACCCGACGGCCTCGCTCTACAACAACCGCACCCAGCTCCTCGCGGCCATCGAGTTCGCCTGCCTCGACCTCATCGGCCAGCACCTCGGGGTGCCCGTGCACGACCTGCTCGGCGGGCGCGTGCGCGACGCCGTGCCGTTCGCGTCGTACCTGTTCTTCCGGTACGCCGCTGCGGGCCACGACGAGATCCGCACCCCCGAGCAGCTCGTCGCGCACACCGCCCGCCTCAAGGAGGCCCACGGGTTCACCGTGCACAAGCTCAAGGGCGGGGTGTTCCCGCCCGACTACGAGCTGGAGTGCTACCGCGCCCTGGCTGCGGCCTTCCCCGCCGACCAGCTGCGCTACGACCCGAACGCCGTGCTGTCGGTGGCCGAGGGCGTGCGCTTCGGCCGGGCCATCGAGAATCTGAACAACGACTACCTGGAGGACCCGGTCTGGGGGCTCGAAGGGCTGAAGACCGTGCGCGAGCAGGTCAGGGTGCCGATCGCGACCAACACCGTGGTGGTCAACTTCGAGCAGCTCGCCGCGAACGTCATGCGCAGGGGCGTGGACGTGGTGCTCCTGGACACGACGTTCTGGGGCGGCATCCGGCCGTGCGTGAAGGCGGCGGGGGTGTGCGAGACGTTCCAGCTCGGGGTGGCCGTGCACTCCTCGGGCGAGCTGGGCATCCAGCTGGCGACCATGCTGCACCTCGGCGCGGTGCTGCCCAACCTCACCTACGCCGCCGACGCCCACTACCACCAGCTCAGGGACGACGTGATCGAGGGCGGCAAGATGGCGTACTCGGAGGGTGCCATCCCCGTGCCGTCGGGGCCGGGCCTGGGCGTGCGGCTCGACAAGGAACGGGTGGCCCGCTACGCCGAGCTCTACCGCGAGCTGGGCGGTTACCCCTACGATCGCGACCCCGGCCGGCCCGGCTGGTACGCCACCGTCCCGAACGAGCGCTTTGCGGACCCGGACATTTCCCAAGAAATAGCACCATAATTAGGCGGCATGTCTGAAGAGTCGAAACCCGCCGCCCCCGCCGACAACCTCGTCACCTCCTCCCACACGTTGCCGTCCGGCGAGGCGTACACCGCCACGACCGGGACCATGGTGCTGCGGGAGGAGGTGTTCACCGACGGGACGTTCGAGGGTCTGCGGCCGAAGGCCGAGATGTTCGTCACCGCGTACACCCTGGACGGGGCCGACCCGCTCACCCGGCCGGTGACGTTCGCCTTCAACGGCGGGCCCGGCTCCTCCAGCGTGTGGCTGCATTTGGGCGTGCTCGGGCCGCGCCGGGTCGTCATGGGCGACGCGGGGGCGCTGCTGCCGCCGCCGTACGGGCTGGCCGACAACGAGGAGACGTTGCTGAAGGAGAGCGACCTGGTCTTCATCGACCCCGTCTCCACCGGCTTCTCGCGGGCGGCCGAGGGTGAGAAGCCGGAGCCGTACCACGGGTTCAAGGGCGACCTGGAGTCGGTGGGCGAGCTCATCAGGCTGTGGACCACCAGGAACGGGCGGTGGATGTCGCCGAAGTTCCTGGCCGGCGAGTCGTACGGCACGGTCAGGGCGGCGGGGCTGGCCGAGCACCTGCAGTCGCGCTACGGCATGTACCTCAACGGCGTGATGCTGATCTCCTCGGTGCTGGACTACATCACCGGCGAGTTCAACGAGGGCAACGACCTGGCCTACGCCCTCTATCTGCCGACTTATGCGGCTATCGCGCACTATCACGGGCTGCACGGCGACCGGTCGCTGGAAGACGTGCTCCGCGAGGCCGAGGAGTACGCCGCGAAGGACTACATGTGGGCCCTGGGCCGCGGCAACCGGCTCACCCCCGAGGAGCGGACGGCCGCGGTCGCCAAGGTCGCCTCGCTGACCGGGCTGAGCGAGGACTACGTCGACCGGGTGAACCTGCGGATCGAGCACATCAGGTTCTTCACCGAGGTGCTGCGCCCGCGCCGGCAGGTCGTCGGCCGCCTCGACGGCCGCTTCATCGGATGGGACCCCGACGCCGGGCGCGAGCACTTCGCCGCCGACCCGAGCATGAACGCGATCACCGGCCCCTACGGCGCCGCGCTCAACCACTACCTGCGCTCGGAGCTCGGCTACGCCAACGACCTGCCGTACGAGATCCTCACCTCGCGCGTGCGGCCGTGGTCGTACAAGGAATTCGAGAACGCGCACGTGGCGGTGGTGGACCGGCTGGCCACGGCCATGCGGACCAACCCCCACCTGCGCGTCCACGTGGCGTGCGGCTACTACGACGGCGCGACGCCGTACTTCGCGGCCGAGCACTCCTTCGCCCGCCTGCCCGTGCCCGCCGAGCTGGCCCGCAACATCGAGTTCGCCTACTACGAGGCGGGACACATGATGTACGTGCACGAGCCCAGCAGGCTGAGGCAGTCCGCGGACCTAGCGGCCTTCGTCCGCGCTCAGAACGGCTGAGGCGCGCTTCAGCCGCTGCTTGAGGTTGGCCCGCAGGGCGGAGAACCGCGCGGGATTGTCGGTGATCACCTTGTCCTGCCGCTCGGCGTCGGCCGTGTACCAGGCGAGCACCAGCCCCGACGACCACTTGCAGGTCGTGTCGTCGGTCGCCGTGCGCTTCTCCGCCTCGCTGACCTGCGGCTGGTCCAGGTTCCAGCGCTTGTCGCCGATGGCCGCCTCGGGTGAGGCGTAGGAGTGGCCGGCCTTGCTCATGCACTCCCGCCAGCGCTTGACCGCCGTGACCACGGACGGGTCCTTGGCGGCCTGCTCCAGCGTGACGGAGTCCTGCTGGGCCAGCCACGGCCAGTCGGCCTTGGGCGCGCCCTTGTCCAGGCCGAGCGTGGCCTGGTCGACGCAGCCCCGGTCGGCTGCGGTGCCGTACAGCCGCTGCCGGGTCTGCTCGGGCAGCTTGGCCGCCCAGGCGTCGGTGGTGTTCGGAGCGGGCGGCCTGGCCAGGTGGTAGCCGTGGGTCCTGGCCGCGTCGATGTCGGTGACGCCGTAGCGTCGCGAGTTGCCGGGGTCGATCGCCGCGAGGGTCTTGGGGTCCTCGGCCGGCGGGGTGACCGTGATGCCGTGCTCGCGCATGCACGCGACGAGCAGGCGGTTGTGGGCGTTGCCCAGGACGGCCCGCTGTTTGGGAGTGGTCTTGTACGCGTCGAACGGCAGCACCAGCTTCTCCACCACGGTGACGCCCTGGGTGGGCGCCGGCGGTGCGGGCGGCTGCGGCTGCTCGGCGGCGCAGGCCGCGGTGACGACCGCCAGCAACACTGCGCTGGCGAGGACCCCGCGGCGGCCGGTTTCCGGCGGCCAAGCCCGGAAACCGGCACTCCCGGCGTCGGTCAGCGGCACCAGATGTCGAGCGAGCTGGCGCGGTTGTTGCCGACGGCGTTGTTCGCGAGCAGGCCATCGTTCGAGTTGTGCGTGAACGTGCTGTGCGAGCCGGTGTAACCGGGGTGCTGCCACAGGGTGGCGCTGCAGCCGATCCGGTTCCGCACGGAGCTGGTGTCGTTGTCCATGCTGCGCCAGGAGTTGCTGAAGTCCCAGTTCAGCCAGTTGTTGTCGGCCAGGTTGGAGTCGTCCTGGACGAAGTCCCGCCAGTGGTCGGCCTGCCCGCGGTTGTAGTCGTAGCCGGCGTACAGGCAGACGCGGCCGCCGTAGCAGGTCGAGCGCGGGCTCGCCACAGCGGCGGCAGCGGGGGCGGCCACGGTGAACAGTGTGACCGCGGCGACGATGCCAGCGGCCTTCTTGGATAGCCTCACGGGTCTCTCCTCAGATCGGTGAGTGGGTTTCGACCTCGGTAATGCGGCGTGCCGAATCGAACGCGAGTCGTGGTGACCCGCTGATCCCGCAAGGCTGCGCGCCCCGGAAAGGGTCGCGTGCCCGGCCGCCGACCAAGACGTACCAGCCCGGTGATGTGGGACTTCGCCGCGTTGACGCAACGCTTGCCAGCTGTGGTGCGCCGCTGGAGGAACCCGTGGGCTCTGCTTTCAGTCGGGGAGGGCTCTCACTCGGGGAGCGCGGCGGGGTTCTGCGCGAGCAGACCGCCGTCCACGCGGTGCTCGGCCCCCGTGATGAACGACGAGCGCGGCCCCGCGAGGAACGCGACCAGCTCCGCGACCTCCTCCGGCCGGCCCACGCGCCCGAGCGGGTGGGAGCGGCCCCACTGCGCCACCTGCTCCTCCTGCGACAGCTCGCCGCGCCACAGGTCCGCCGCCCAGCGCAGCATGGGGGTGTCGACCGAGCCGGGGCAGACGGCGTTGACCCTGATGCCGTCGGCCGCGTGGTCGAGCGCCATGGCCTTGGTCAGGCCGTTGAGCGCGGCCTTGCTCGCGGTGTAGGCGGCCACCTTGGCCTGCGAGGCGAACGCCTGCACCGACGAGACGACCACGATGGAGCCGCCGCCGCGTTCGCGCAGCCGGGGGACGGCCGCCTGGCAGGTGAGGTAGACGCCCTTGAGGTTGACGTCGAGCACTTCGTCCCAGACGTCCTCGGGGGTGGTCTCGACGGTGCCGTAGCGCTGCACGCCGGCGCAGGTCACCACGACGTCGAGGCCGCCGTACCGGGTGACGGCGAGGTCGACCAGGTCGCGCATGTCGCCGGCCCGGCGTACGTCGGCGGTCCTCCCGGTGACGCGCTCGCCGTCGACCTCGGCCTCCGCGTCCGCGCCGCAGAACACCACGGACGCGCCGCCGGCGGCAAGCCGGTCGACCACCGCCCGGCCGATGCCCATCGACCCGCCCGTGACCAGCGCCACCTTGCCGTCGAACTCGCTCACGCCAGCACCTCCGCGCGCATCCGCATCACCTTCGTCTCGTACGGGTCCAGCGCGAGCGCCGTCCCGTTGGCCACCGCGGCGGCCAGGCCGTCGGTCGGCATGCCGGCGAACGGCTCCAGCCCGATCGTGTACGCCCGTCCCCACCAGGGGTAGCCGGTGGACGCGCCGAGCTCCTGCCACATCCACAGGTAGGGCAGCACCGTCGCATCCCATTCCACCCGAATGCCGATGTCTCCCACGATCTCGTACCAGCCTTCCGGGAAGCCGGTCAGGTAGACGATGTCGCTGGGGGAGCCGGGCTCGGGCACCACGCTCAGGTCCGTCCGCCCGCCGCCGTGGGCCGGGACCTCGGGCCACGAGCCGCCCGCCGCGACCCTGCGGTCCGGCGGGTTGACGGCGCTCTCGTGCGGGATCACCGTGACGCCCTCCGGCAGCCTGATCCTGGCCCCCGGCCGCAGGAACGGGCGGCCGTACACGATGTGCTGCCCCCACATGGCGTGCAGCGCCAGCCCCGACTCGTTGGTGGCCCGCCCCTCGACCTCCAGCGCGGCCGTCCCCGACCGCACCCGCAACACCTTCTCCATCCGGTACGGCAGCCGCCGCGTGCGCACGCTCAGCCGCACCGCGACCTCCTCCGGGGAGTCGGCCACGACCTCGCACTCCCACGGCAGCCCCGACACCTCGCCGTGCTGCGCGAGCCGCGCCCCCCGGTACTCGCTGGGCGCGCCGCCGTTCGGGAAGATCTCCTGCCAGCCGCCCTCGTAATGGTCGACGAACGGGGCGACGCCGTCGGGCGCGCCCTGCAGGTGATCGCGCGGGTCGCGCAGGCCCTGCGGCGACAGCCAGACGAAGTCGGTGTCGGTGGGCTTGTGCAGGAACTCCACCACGTCGCCGCCCTTGCCCGGCAGGACGGTCACGCGCAGCCGTTCGTTCTCCAGCGTGACCGCGTCGATCCCGCCGATGGAGCCCCGCCGCAGCCGGGCCGCCCAGTTGCGTCTCACCGGAAGGTCACGTCCAGGAAGCGCGGCCGGTAGATGGTGACGTCGCGGTAGTGGTCGGTGTTGACCAAGCTGTTCACGTTGTACGAGACCACCAGGCCGTCGCCCGCCACGTCGGGGTGGGCGTGGGCGTTGTAGGTGAAGATGTTCCCGCCGGTCTCGGGGGTCGTGTAGACGTGCTGCTTGCCGGTGAACGGCCCGAAGGGCGAGCAGGACGAGTAGGCCACGATGTTCGGGCTCAGCGCCTCCGTCGTGTCATGCGTGATCAGGACATATCCGGATCCGACCTTGGTGACGCTGTACTCGTTCGCCACCCCGCTCATCACCCGCGCCGAGTCGGCCTCGTCCGGCGACCAGGTGCCGTCGGCCGTCAGGAACTCCCAGTCGCCCAGCAGACTGTGGCCCTTGACCCGGGCGATGTGCATGTACTTGGGCGAGCCGAGGTCCTCGACCCCGTAGACGTAGGTGTGTCCGCCGTCCTCCAGGAGGCCGGACGCCCAGGCCACGCCGTTGCCCGACGGCAGCTCGTGCACGCCGATGGGCTCGGTGAGCCGGCCGGGCGCGAACCTGGCCACCACGTTGCGGTGCCAGCGCCAGTCCCATGCCCCCGGGCCGAAACGCTCGTACTCCTGGTAGGTGACCTCCACGACCCCACCGGCC
Organism: Nonomuraea terrae; assembly: GCF_044465245.1. Taxonomy (NCBI): domain Bacteria; kingdom Bacillati; phylum Actinomycetota; class Actinomycetes; order Streptosporangiales; family Streptosporangiaceae; genus Nonomuraea; species Nonomuraea terrae. The sequence continues at coordinate 611,779 of NZ_JBITLL010000006.1, forward strand.
AGCGTGGCGTCACCGGCCCAGTACCAGTGGTTCGCGTCGCGCGGGGGCATCAGCGCCTCCGGCTTGTCGTCCGTGCCGCCCTGGATGGTGGCCAGCCGGCCGTCGCGCTCGACGGCGAAGGAATTGTTCAGGAAGACCGTCGTGCCGCCCTCCTCGACCACCGGCGGCCGCGAGCCGTCGGCGTTGACCTGGCCGAGGAACGTGTCGGAGAACACCCACAGCTGCCGCCCGCTCGGCAGCCGCAGCGAGTACGTGCCGTCGGCGCCCGTCCAGTCCTTCAGGCTGCTGTTGTCGTTGCCGTGGCTGGTGAACAGGCTGGTCAGCCGCGGGTTGACCGTCGCGCTCCCGACCTGCGGCGCGCACGCCGGGGCCGCCGCGGGCTGCTGTGGGACGGCGACGGACGGGACGGGCTTCGGCGGGGCGGCGGAGGCGGGCTGCGGTACGGCCGTGAGACCGAGCAACGCGATGGCCAGGGGGGCGAGGGCGGAGCGGAATCGCGTCATCACCTGTCCTAGGGGGAGGAGTCCCTACAGTTCTAGTCATTAGATCACTTACTGTCCAGACCCTTTGTGAGCACAAGCCGCCATTAGGGTTGGACGCCGAAACTGTCGCTGAGTGGAACGGACGTGTAAATGTCAGCCCATGTGCCGGTGACCCGCAGAGGACTGCTCAAGCTCGGCGCCGGAGTCGCCGCGACCGCAGCGCTGGCCCCGGCGGAAGCCGCAGCCGCCGCCGAGGGCCGGTTCGACCTCACCGCCCCATCGACCTCGCTGATCTGGAAGAAACCGCTGCGCGACGGCACCGTGTTGCAGTCGTTCGCCATCGACAACACCAACCGGCACATCTACGCGGTGCAGCTGAAGAACGGTGGCGGCTCGAACGCCGCGGGCGACCTGTGCGTGACCAAGCTGAGCCTGTCCGGGTCGATCCTCGGCCACATGTACCTCATGGGCTTCGGCCACGGTGTCCAGATCGGCGTCGAGCCGTCGGGCACGTCGGCGTACCTGTGGACGGAGACGGACGCGGCGGGCGCGGCCGACGGGGCCAGGGGCACGCGGCTGGCCAGGTTCAGGTTCGTCAACGGCCGCACGATCAGCCCGTCGTCGTCGGGACTGACCAAGTACTCCCTGGTCGCGGGCGCGTCCAACACCACCTGCACGATCGACCCCTCGACCGGCCGGCTGGTGATGCGCTACCACGACGGCAGCGGGTTCCGCTTCGCCGCGTACTCGCAGGCGGAGGTCAAGTCGGGCTCGAAGGAGCGGGTGTTCGACGTCGCCCAGCCCTCCGGCCTCGGCACTTTCCAGGGTTACGCCGCGTACGGGAACTTCGTCTACATCCTGACCGGCAACGCCTACCACGCCGGCGACAACCCGCCTCCCGGCGACACCTACACGCACTGCGTCGACCTGCGCACCGGGAAGCTGGTTCAGCGCGCCCGCAGCGTGGCCGGCAAGTCGCTCGACTACCGGGAGCCCGAGGGCATGGGCATCCAGATCGTCAACGGCGCCCCGCGCCTGTGCCTCGGCCTCGCCTCCGGCCCCAGCGGCGACCGCCTGGCCAGCATCTTCTACAAGACGAAGCTGATCTGAGCCGGCGGAAATCCGTGTGACGGCCTCCCAGGCGGGCCGATAGCCTCGTGCGGGGTTCCGAAGGGATGAGTCGTGGGACATGTGGAAATAGGGCACCTGACATACGTGCTGCCCGACGGCAGGCCGCTGCTCAACGACGTGTCCTTCCGGATCGGCGAAGGCGTCAAGGCCGCCCTCGTCGGGCCCAACGGCGCCGGCAAGACCACGCTCATGCGGCTGGTCGCCGGTGACCTGCAGCCGGTCGAGGGCAGCGTGGCGAGCTCCGGCGGGCTGGGCGTGATGCGGCAGTTCATCGGCAGCGTGCGCGACGGCAGCACCGTGCGCGACCTGCTGCTCGGCGTCGCCCCGCCGGCCGTGCGGAACGCCGCCCAGCGGCTCGACGACGCCGAGCTGGCCATGATGGAGCGCGACGACGAGAAGACGCAGATGCGCTACGCCCAGGCCATCAGCGACTACACCGACGCCGGCGGCTACGACATCGAGGTGCTCTGGGACACCTGCACGGTCGCCGCGCTCGGGGTGCCGTACGAACGGGTGCAATACCGCGACGTGTCCACGCTGTCGGGCGGCGAGCAGAAGCGCCTGGTCCTGGAGGCCCTGCTGCGCGGCCCCGACCAGACGCTGCTGCTCGACGAGCCCGACAACTACCTCGACGTGCCCGGCAAGGAGTGGCTGGAGCAGCAGCTCAGGGAGACGCCGAAGACGGTGCTGCTGGTCAGCCACGACCGACAGCTCCTCGCGAACGCCGCCGACCGCATCATCACCGTCGAGTCGGGCAACATCTGGATCCACGGCGGCGGCTTCGCCACGTACGCCGAGGCCCGCAGGGCCCGCAACGAGCGCCTCGACGAGCTGCGCCGGCGCTGGGACGAAGAGCACGCCAAGCTCAAGGCCCTGGTCAACATGCTGAAGAACAAGGCGAGATACAACGACGGCATGGCCGCCCCGTACCACGCCGCCCAGACGCGGTTGCGCAAGTTCGAGGAGGCCGGGCCGCCCGAGACGGCCCCCGCCGACCAGAACATCACGATGCGCCTGCGCGGCGGCCGCACCGGCAAGCGCGCCGTCATCTGCGAGGGCCTGGAGCTCACCGGCCTCATGCGCCCGTTCGACCTGGAGATCTGGTACGGCGAGCGGGTCGCGGTGCTCGGCTCCAACGGCTCCGGCAAGTCCCACTTCCTGCGCCTGCTGGCCGGCGAGCCGGTCGCCCACGAGGGCGTCGCCAGGCTGGGCGCCCGCGTGGTGCCCGGCCACTTCGCGCAGACCCACGCCCGCCCCGACCTGCTCGGCCGCACCCCGGTCGAGATCGTCATGACCGAGCACGCCCGCCTGAAGAACGAGGCGATGAAGGCGCTGGCCCGCTACGAGCTGGCCGGTCCTGTCGCCGAGCAGCGCTTCGACACGCTCTCCGGCGGCCAGCAGGCGCGCCTGCAGATCCTGCTGCTGGAGCTGTCCGGGGCCACGCTGCTGCTGCTCGACGAGCCCACCGACAACCTCGACCTGGCCAGCGCCGAGGCGCTGCAGGCGGGCCTGGCGGCATTCGACGGCACGGTGCTCGCGGTCACCCACGACCGCTGGTTCGCCGCCGACTTCGACCGCTATCTGGTCTTCGGCTCCGACGGCAGGGTCTACGAGTCCGCCGAGCCGGTCTGGGACGAGACCCGCGTGGTCCGCCCCCGCTGAGGGCTTCGGGCAAGAGATCCCTTAAAGAGTTGGTACGCCCGGCGCGTGTCCCCTGCCGGGCACGCCCAGGCTCGGGTTATCACGGCAAAGTGATCCTGCGTAGCCGAACCGTCAGCCTCCTCGCACTCGGGGCGATCTGCCTCACCGGGTGCGCGAGCGAGGACCAGCCCGCACAGCCAGCGCTCAAGCCCCTCGCTCTCAAGGAGCAGGTCTCGAACATCGCCAAGTCCGCCGACGGATACGCCGTCAGCTGGGCGGGCGTGCTCAACAACGCCAACCCATGGCACTTCGGCGAGCACGTCGTGGCGACGATCGTCGGTCACGACGCCAAGGGGGCCGAGATCGTCCGGATGGACCAGCCGCTCGACGCGGTGCCGCCGGGCGGGCAGCTGGCCTTCACCGGTCAGGCGAGCGCCGCGCAGAAGCCGGCCAAGGTGTCGATCCAGTACCGTCCCGCGCAGTGGCGGCAGGCCGCCCGGATTCCTTCGGCGTTCCACCGGTTCCCGGTTTCGCGTGTGCAGACGATGCGCCAGAAAGACGGCTCGTACCTCATTACGGGATATGTCACGAATCCTTATCGGGTGACGGCCGGCAGCCTCGTCGTGAACGCGTTGCTGCGCGATCAGTCCGGCAAACTCGTCGGAGGCGGCAGCACGTTCGTGGACGACGTGAAGGCGGGCAGCCCGCCGCGATTCGTCCTCACGGTGAGCGGGGTGCCGAAGAACGCGAAGGTGGCGAGGACGGACGTCTCGGCGCGTACCTGGGGGTCAACCGGGAAGCCGTACGAGGAGCTGGCGCTGGCCGGGATGGCTCCGGTGCACACGGTCAAGCCGACGACCGAGCCGTTCGCGGAGGACCGCAGGACGCAGATCGTGTCAGAGTATAAGCAGTAGTTTTCGCCGTAAACGGCGAAAAATCGGGCGGGCTCGTGATAAGTCCTGTAATTTACGCATGAAATTCGGGCGCGTTGCCCGAAAACCGCTGCCATCGCCGCTGAAATGGTAGAACTACTAGTTACCGATCCATTACCTTCGGTCACATGAATGACCGCGTCCTGGTAGAAGCCCTCCGCGCCCGTGATCGGGCGGCGCTCACCGCGCTCTACGACACGTACGCGGAGAGCCTCTACCGCTACTGCTGGTCCCTTCTCCTGAGCGCCGACAGCGCCCAGGTGGCGCTGCGCGACACGCTCATCGCCGCCGAGGCGCACGCGGGCGCGCTGGCCGACCCCGGGCGGCTGCGCGCCTGGCTGTACGCGCTGGCCAGGGCCGAGTGCCTGCGCCGCAGGGCCGCCGCGCCGCCGGGCGCCGACGAGGCATTGGCCGAGGCGCCGCCGCTCGACGACCCCGCCGACGCCGACCTGCGCGTCATGGCCTGGAACGCCGTGCAGAGCCTGCCCGCCGCCGACCGCGAGATCCTCGAGCTCGTCCACCGGCACGCCGTGCCCCCCGCCGAGCTCGCCCAGGTGCTCGCGATCCCGGCCCGCCAGGTCGAGCCGGCCATGGAGGAGGCGCTGGAGCGCCTGCAGGACGCGATCACGGCCGAGATCCTGGCCAGGAAGGGCCCGTACGACTGCCCGCGGCGGGCCCGCATCCTGGCCGGCTTCACCGGCGAGCTGACCCAGGAGATGCGCGAACACCTGGTCAGGCACCTGCCGCGGTGCGAGACCTGCGCGCCTCACCGCACCCGCCAGGTGTCGGCCGCCAAGGTCTTCGAGCTGCTGCCCCAGATCGCGCTGCCCGAGTCGCTGCGCATCAGGGTGATGAGCTGCTTCATCGATCCGGAATTGCTGCCGTACCGCCGTTATGTCGCCCGGCGGACGAGCGCGCTCGGCGCGGCCGGATTTCCCGTTCCCGCCTTCTCGCAGGCTCGGCGGTGGCCTCAGGCGCTGGCGGGCGCGGTGGCGGCGGTCGCGGCCGTGGTGGCGATAGCCGTCATCTTCGACCAGATCGGCAGGGAGAACGGCGGCGTGAGCGGCGTGGCGACGGCCGCGTTCCCGCCCACGGGCGAGCCGCCCGGCATCCGCCTGCCCTGGCAGGCCGAGCCGCAGGACATGCCGCTGACCGTGGTCCCCATCCTCGACGAGACGGGCGCCAAGCCGGTGGGGACACCTCCGGGTCAGCCCCCAGGCCCGTCCTCGGAGCCGGTCCGGGGCACGCCTCCGTCGCGCGGGCCGGCCCGGCCCGCGCCGAGCGCGGGCACGCCGACCTCGCCCGGCGCGGGCCACTCCCAGCCGCCCCAGACCTCGCATCCACCGGTGACGGAGACGCCGCCCCCCGGAGTGCATCCGACGGCCCATCCGACGAAGGGCCCGCGTCCTGGCTGGCCCGGCGGACGTCCGCCGGGAGCGCGCCCTCCGGGCAAGTGGGTCTCGTGCCGGCGCGACCAGCGTCACCACTGTCCCCCCCACAGCCACCGGCCGCCCCATGGTCACCGGCCGCCGCACGGCACGAGGCCCCCGCACACCCACAGGCCCCCGCACACCAAGCCGCCGCACACCCACCGGCCGCCGCAGACGCCCGGCCCCAGGCCGACTGCCACGTCCAGCCCGCCGCCACCCCAGCCGACCGTGCAGCCCACGGCGCCACCGCCGCAGCCACCGCCGCAGCCACCGCAGCAGCAGCCGCCGCCTCCGCCCCAGCCCACCACGCCGCCGCAGCCCGCGCCGCCCCCGGCCGGCCAGCCGAATCCGTCAGGCTCCATCGGCTGAGACCCCCCGAACACACGTTCCGGTGGCGTTGACTACGTTACGTGAGCGCATTGCCGGGAACTGTGTGCATAGAGTGACCATCTGTTTTCGGGGGGACCTATGCGCGCATTCCGGGCCGGGCTCCTCGCGGCCTGTTTGCTCGTCGGCCACTGCCCGCCCGCCGTGGCGGAGCCGCGCCCGTCCTCGCGCGAGGTGGAGCGGGCCCGTCAGACCGTACGCGAGCGGTCGAAGGAGCTGGGCCGGACGAACGCCGAGCTGGCCACGGCCCAGGCCCGGCTGGACGAGCTGGCGGCCGAGGTGGGGCGGCTGGTGGAGGTGTACAACGGGGAGCGGGTCAGGCTCCGGCAGGCCGAGGAGGCCCGCACGCAGGCCCAGGCCCGGCTGGCGGCGGCCGACGCCGAGGTCGAACGGGTCCGCCAGGACGTCGCCCTGCTGGCCACCGACGACCACGGCGGCCTCGGGCTGATGAAGCCGCTGGTCGGCATGATCCTCGACCAGGGCGGCACGGACGGTTTCCTGCACCGGGCGGGCATGCTCGGGCACCTGAGAAGCGAACGCTCCGCGCTCCTGCGCAACATGCGCGACGCGCAGGAGGTCGCGGCGATCCTGCGGGCGCAGGCGGCCAACGCCCACGCGGCCCAGCGGGCGGCCGCCGAGCGCGCCCGGCTGGCCAAGGCCGCCGCCCGGGAGGCCGTGGCCAGGCAGCGCCGCGAGACCAGGGCTCTGCGGGCCCGTAAGGACAGGCTGCAGCGCAAGGTGGACGCGGCCCGCAGCCGCGCCGAGCTGCTGGCCAGAAAGCGGGCCGCCGCCGCGCGGGGCCTGGTCACCGGCGGCTCGGCCGTCGGCGACGTGGCCGCGAACTGGGCGCTCACCCAGCTCGGCAAGCCGTACGTGTGGGCCGCCGACGGCCCCGGCTCCTACGACTGCTCGGGGCTGACCATGCGGGCCTGGGAGAGGGCGGGCGTGCGCCTCGACCACTGGACCGGCACGCAGTGGACCTCGGGCCCACGCGTGCCGTTCGACCAGCTACGCCGCGGCGACCTGCTGTTCTTCGGCCACACCGCCGACTCCTCGGCCATCCACCACGTCGGCATCTACGTCGGGCGCGGCCAGATGGTGCACGCGCCGCAGACCGGCGACGTCGTGCGGGTGGCCTCGATCTGGCGCGGGGACCTGGTGGGCGCCACCAGGCCCCGCTGAGGAGGTCAGTGGTGACCCTCCTCCTTCGCGCGCCGGAACGAGCGCTCGATCTCGGCCTCGGCCTCGATGCGCCCGACCCAGTTGGCGCCCTCGACCGACTTGCCGGGCTCGAGGTCCTTGTAGACCTCGAAGAAGTGCTGGATCTCCAGCCGGTCGAACTCGGAGACGTGGTGGATGTCCTGGATGTGGTGCATCCGCGGGTCGGTGGACGGGACACACAGGACCTTGTCGTCCCCGCCCTTCTCGTCGGTCATCCGGAACATCCCCACCGCGCGGCACGTGATGTAGCAGCCCGGGAACGTCGGCTCCTGGAGCAGCACCAGCGCGTCGAGCGGGTCGCCGTCCTCGCCGAGGGTGTGCTCGATGAAGCCGTAGTCGGCGGGGTACTGCGTGGAGGTGAACAGGAGCCGGTCGAGCCTGATCTTTCCGGTTTCGTGGTCCACTTCGTACTTGTTCCGTTGCCCCTTGGGAATCTCAACGACAACGTCGAACTCCACCGCGGTTCCTCCGCTCAGGCCCCCGGGAACCCCCGGCTGGGCGTTAATGTCTCGTAGGCGAACACAGGAGAGAGGGCAGGCGACGTGGCGCGGCGCGACCGGTGGGTGATGCTGACCACACTCGTCGTGCTCCAGGCGGTGACGATCGTCATCGGCATCTACGCGATGACCACCGGTCTGAGCCTGGGCACCCTGACGGGCGGGGCTTCACCGACCAGGCCGACGGCGTCGTCCCCGGCGGAAGGAGCTTCCCCCGTCCCCGTGGTCACCTCCGGGCCTGTGCTGGCCCGGCTTCCGGCGAAGTCCGGAGACGGACCTCTCCCGACTAAGACTACTTTGACGCGGCAGCTCACCGACGCGGCGGGGGACCGGGCGCTGGGCGACCGGGTGGGGGCCGTGGTGATCGACACGGTCACCGGGGAGCGGCTCTTCGGGGTCAATCCCGACGTGGCCATCACGCCGGCCTCCACGACCAAGGTGGTCGTCTGCGCCGCCGCGCTGGCCTCGCTGGGCCCCGACGCCAAACTGGCCACCCGGGTGGTCCAGGGCGCGAAGCCAGGCGCGATCGTCCTCGTCGGCGGCGGCGACCCGATGCTCGCCGGGCCGTCGGCCAAGCCGACGTACCCGAAGCAGGCCAGTCTGAGCGTCCTGGCGGCTCGTACGGCGGCCGCGCTCAAAAAACAAGGCGTTCAAAAAATCACGCTTTCTTACGACGCATCGCTCTTTGTTGGGCCGGCGAAGTCCAGCGGGTGGAAGCGGAACTACATCCCCGACGGAGAGGTCGCGCCCGTCCACGCCCTGGCCATGGACGAGGGCCGGCAGGACCCGCGCTCCAACACGCCCCGCGTCTCCGACCCGGCCGAGCACGCCGCCGAGGCCTTCGCCGGGCAGCTGGCCAAGCGGGGCGTCGCGGTGTCGGGCTCCGTACGCCGGGCCAAGGCGCCCGCCGGGGCCGCCGAGCTGGCCCGGGTCGACTCCGCCCCGCTCTACGCCCTGGTGGAGCACACCCTCACGCGCAGCGACAACGACTTCGCCGAGGCTCTGCTGCGGCACACCGCCATCAAGGAGGGCCAGGAGGCGTCGTTCGCGGGCGGCGCCAAGGCCGTGAACACGGTGCTGCGGCGCCTCGGCGTGACGCAGCAGGTCACGCTCACCGACGGCAGCGGTCTGTCCATCCAGAACCGCATCGCGCCGAGCACGCTGGCCCAGGTCATCGCCATGGCGGGCTCGCCGCGGCATCCCGAGCTGCACGCCGTCGCCTCCGGCATGCCGATCGCGGGCTTCTCCGGCACGCTCGGCAACGGCAGCCGGTTCACCACCCGTGACAGCAAGGACCAGGTCGGCCTCGTCCGCGCCAAGACCGGCACGCTCAACCACGTCAACACGCTCGCCGGGCTGGCCACGACGAAGGACGGGCGGCTGGTCACGTTCGCGTTCATGGCCGACCGCGTGCCGGTCAACGCCGAGCCCGTGCTCGACCGGCTGGCGGCCATCGTGTCCCGTTCCTCCTGAGTATGAGACGGCCCTTCGCGGCTTTACCTCCGAGCACGTACGGTGGACGTTATGCAGGTGATCGACTGGGATCTGGCCGTCACGACCGGTACGCGCCTGGTGCGCCCCGGTCCTCAGGTGAGCAGGGAGGAGGCCAGGCAGGCCGTCACCGAGCTCCGCACCCTGTCGCGCGAGGCCGAGGGCCACGTGCGCGAGTTCACCAAGATTCACACCGATACCGCGCCGCAGACCGCGACCGTCGTCGACCGGCCCGGCTGGATCCGGGCCAACGTCGAGGGCTTCCGCGTGGTGCTCGAGCCTTTGACCCAGCGCATGGGCAACAGCTCCAACCCGCCGCCGGCCATCGTCTCGGCCGTGGGCTCCCGCATCACCGGCGTCGAGGTCGGGGCCGTGCTGGCCTTCCTCGCCTCGCGGGTGCTCGGGCAGTATGAGCTGTTCCTCCCGCCCGATCCCACGGGCCAGGAGCCGGCCGGCCGGCTGACGCTCGTCGCGCCCAACATCGTCCACGCCGAGCGCGAGATGGGCGTCAACCCCCACGACTTCCGCCTGTGGGTCTGCCTGCACGAGGAGACCCACCGGGTGCAGTTCACGGGCGTGCCGTGGCTGCGCGAATACGTCCGCGGGCAGATGACGGAGTTCCTGCTCGCCTCCGACCTCGACCTGCCCACCCTGCTGGAGCGCCTGCGCAACGCCGCCGACACCGTGGCCGACGTGGTGCGGGGCGGCGAGGGCAACCTCATCGACGTCATCCAGTCGCCCGGCCAGAAGGAGATCCTCGACCGGCTGACCGCCGTGATGACCCTGGTCGAGGGCCACGGCGACTATGTGATGGACGCGGTGGGCCCGTCCGTGGTGCCCTCGGTCGCCGACATCCGCGGCAAGTTCGCCCAGCGCCGCGAGGGCGGCACCCGCCTCGACCGCACCGTCCGTCGTCTGCTCGGCATCGAGCTCAAGATGAAGCAGTACGCCGAGGGCTCCGCGTTCGTGCGCACGGTCGTGGACCGCGTCGGCATGGACGGCTTCAACAAGATCTGGACATCACCGGAGACCCTCCCGACGCATCAGGAGATCTCCGACCCGACGTCCTGGATCGACCGCGTCATCGGCACCCCGGCGCTCCCGGCCTGACCCGCCGCCCGGCCGGGCCGGCGCTCGCCGCGGGTGCGGGAGAATGCAGGCGTGGGGCCGCATCCAGCCGTAGCCGACGTGCGCAGGGCCGTGCGTGAGGCGCTGGCCGACGTCCAGCGCGACGCGCTGGTGCTGGCGGCGTGCAGCGGCGGCGCCGACTCGCTGGCGCTGGCCGCGGCGCTGGGTTTCGTCGCGCCCCGCATGAGGCTGCGCGCGGGCCTGCTCACCGTCGACCACCAGTTGCAGGCAGGCTCGGCCGGACGGGCGCGTACGGTCGCCGAGATCGGCGCCCGCGACCTCGGCCTCGATCCCGCCGAGGTGCTCACCGTCACGGTCGGCGCCGCGGGCGGGCCCGAGGCGGCGGCGCGGGAAGCCCGCTACGCCGCGCTCGCCGAGGCGGCCGACCGGCTGGGGGCCGCCGCCGTGCTGCTCGGCCACACCAGGGACGACCAGGCCGAGACCGTCCTGCTGGGCCTGGCCAGGGGCAGCGGGCCGAGGTCGTTGTCCGGCATGGCCGCCGTGGCCGGCCGCTACCGCCGCCCCTTCCTCGACCTGTCCCGCGCCACCACCGTCGCCGCCTGCGCGGCCCTCGGCCTCGACCCGTGGGACGACCCGCACAACGACGACCCCCGCTACACCCGGGTGCGCGTGCGGCGCAGGGTGCTGCCCGTGCTGGAGGCCGAGCTCGGCCCAGGTGTGGCAGAAGCGCTCGCCAGGACCGCGAGACTGGCCCGCGAGGACGCCGACGCCCTTGACGAGTGGGCCGGATCGGCGTATCAGAATTGCGCTCTAAGCGATATCGGCGAGGCCGGAAAGCCGGTGGAGCTGAGCGTCGCCGAGCTGGAGAGGCTGCCCGACGCCGTCAGGCGGCGGGTGCTGCGGCGCGCGGCCGTCGCCGCCGGAGCCCAGTCGGGGGCGCTCTTCGCCACCCACGTGCTCTCTGTCGACCGGCTGATCACGAGCTGGCACGGGCAGAAGGCCGTTGACCTGCCCGGGGGTCTGACCGCTGTGCGGCGGTATGGCACCCTGATACTCGCCATCAGTCCCATCCCGTAAGGAACCACAGGTGGACGCTGCCGACATGGGCCACGACCTGGAGAAGGTCCTCATCCCCGAGGCCGAGCTCCAAGACAAGATCAAGGAGCTGGCCGGCCGGATCGACGAGGACTACGCGGGCAAGGACGTCCTGCTCGTGGGGGTGCTGAAGGGCGCCGTCATGGTGATGGCCGACCTGGCCAGGGCGATGCACGTGCCGGTGCAGATGGACTGGATGGCGGTGTCGTCGTACGGCGCGGGCACCAAGTCGTCCGGGGTCGTGCGCGTGCTGAAAGACCTCGACACCGACATCTTGAACCGCCACGTGCTGATCGTCGAGGACATCATCGACTCCGGCCTCACCCTGCACTGGCTGCTGGAAAACCTGAAGTCGCGCAATCCCGCCTCGCTGGAGATCTGCGCCGCGCTGCGCAAACCCGACGCGGTGAAGGTGCCCATCGACGTCAAATACGTGGGCTTCGACATTCCCAACGAGTTCGTCATCGGTTATGGGCTCGACTACGCGGAGCGATACCGCAACCTGCCCTTCATCGGCACTCTGGCTCCGCACGTTTATCAGTAGCGTTCGTACATGTCCGGGAACACCGCCCGACGTGACGTACGTTGAAAGGGCAAGGCCGGTGCAGCGGGCGGGTCCCTCCGTGCGCTCTGCCGGTGTACCTTCAGACTCCTGGAGGGTGACCGCGTGTCGCCTTCGGGTAGTCAGAAGTCGCGGTGCCGGATGCCGCGGCCCCGGGCCAGCCCGGGGTTCCAGGCCATGGTCAGGAAGGGACGGGCCCGCAAGGGGTTCCGCATCGGATGGATCTCAAGCGATTTACACGTGGGCCACTGCTGTGGATCCTGGGCATCGTCGTGCTGCTCCTGCTCGTCACGCAGTTGTTCGGTGGCGGCGGAAATTACAAGACGGCCGACACGTCCTTGGTCCTTCAGCAGATTCGCGCCGGAAACGTCAGCAACGCCAAGATCGTCGACAAGGACAACCGGATCGAGGTGACCCTCAACAACCCGGTCTCGGTCAAGTCCGGCGACGCACCGACCAAGCTGATCCAGTCCGACTGGGTCACCGGCTACGGCAGCAAGCTGACCGATGAGCTGCAGGCTCAGGTCGACGCGGGCAAGACCAAGAGCTTCACCACCGAGGTGCCCCAGGACAACATCCTGGTCAGCCTGCTGGTGAGCTTCCTGCCGATCGTCATCATCGTGCTGCTCTTCCTGTTCATCATGAACCAGATGCAGGGCGGCGGCTCGCGTGTGATGAACTTCGGCAAGTCCAAGGCCAAGCTCATCACGAAGGACACCCCCAAGACCACGTTCGCCGATGTCGCCGGCGCCGACGAGGCCATCGAGGAGCTCCAGGAGATCAAGGAGTTCTTGCAGGCCCCGGCGAAGTTCCAGGCGATCGGCGCCAAGATCCCCAAGGGTGTGCTCCTGTACGGCCCGCCCGGCACCGGTAAGACGCTGCTGGCGCGCGCCGTCGCCGGTGAGGCCGGCGTGCCGTTCTACTCGATCTCCGGCTCCGACTTCGTCGAGATGTTCGTGGGTGTCGGCGCCTCGCGAGTGCGCGACCTGTTCGAGCAGGCCAAGGCCAACGCCCCGGCGATCATCTTCATCGACGAGATCGACGCCGTCGGCCGCCACCGCGGCGCCGGCCTGGGCGGCGGTCACGACGAGCGCGAGCAGACGCTCAACCAGCTGCTCGTCGAGATGGACGGCTTCGACGTCAAGGGCGGCGTGATCCTCATCGCGGCGACCAACCGGCCCGACATCCTCGACCCCGCGCTGCTGCGTCCCGGCCGGTTCGACCGGCAGGTCACCGTCGACCGTCCCGACCTCGAGGGCCGCAAGGGCATCCTCAAGGTCCACGGCCGCGGCAAGCCGTTCGCGCCCGACGTCGACCTCGACGTCATCGCGCGCCGCACCCCCGGGTTCACCGGCGCCGACCTGGCCAACGTGATCAACGAGGCGGCCCTGCTCACCGCGCGGGCCGACCAGAAGCTGATCACGATGGAGGTCCTCGAGGAGGCGATCGACCGTGTCATGGCAGGGCCCGAGCGCAAGACGCGGGTCATGTCCGACAAGGAGAAGAAGATGATCGCCTACCACGAGGGCGGTCACGCATTGGTGGCGCACGCGCTGCCCAACTCCGACCCGGTCCACAAGATCACGATCCTGTCCCGCGGCCGCGCCCTCGGTTACACGATGACGCTGCCGATGGAGGACAAGTTCCTGGCCACCAGGTCCGAGATGATGGACCAGCTCGCGATGTTGCTCGGCGGTCGCGCGGCGGAGGAGCTCGTCTTCCACGAGCCCACCACCGGCGCCTCCAACGACATCGAGAAGGCCACAGCCGTCGCCCGTCGCATGGTGGTCGAATACGGCATGAGCGAGGCGCTGGGCGCCCGTAAGTTCGGCAGCGGCCAGGCCGAGGTGTTCCTCGGCCGCGAAATGGGTCACGAGCGCGACTACTCCGAGAAGATCGCCTCCACGATCGACGAAGAGGTCCGCCGGATGATCGAGACGGCGCACGACCAGGCCTGGGACATCCTGGTCCAATACCGCGACGTGCTCGACAACCTGGTGCTGGAGCTCATGGAGAAGGAGACCCTCTCCCGCCAGCAGGTGCTCGAGATCTTCGCCCCGGTGATCGTCAAGGAACACCGCCCGTCCTACGCGGGCTACGGCAAGCGGCTCCCGTCGGACCGCCCGCCGATCCTGACCCCCAAGGAGAAGCAGTCGGCCAACGGCTCGCTCACCGGCGGGCACCAGGAAGCCCTGCCGTCGGGGGACTCTGCGTGACCACACGAGTGAGTGCCGTCGCCCGGAGAAGCGGCAGGAGCGTAGCGACCGGAGCGGGGCAAGGCGTACGGCGAGCGAGCCTGCCGAGCGGAGCGCGGCCGTGACCGAGCATGACGTCGACCTGGCACGCATCGAGAAGGCCGTCCGCGAGATCCTCTACGCCATAGGCGAGGATCCCGACCGTGACGGCCTGATCGAGACGCCCGCCCGGGTCGCCCGCGCGATGGCCGAGCAGTTCTCCGGGCTCGGCCAGACGCCGGAGCAGGTGCTCACCAAGGTCTTCGACGTCGACCACGACGAGATGGTGCTCGTCAAGGACATCGAGGTCTACTCCACGTGTGAGCACCACCTGGTGCCCTTCCACGGGCTGGCGCACGTGGGGTACATCCCCAACGCGCGCGGCCAGGTGACCGGGCTGTCGAAGCTGGCCCGGCTGGTCGACGTGTACGCGCGCCGTCCGCAGGTCCAGGAGCGCATGACCTCGCAGATCGCCGACGCCCTCATGCGGGTGCTGGAGCCGCGCGGGGTCATCGTGGTGATCGAGGCCGAACACCTCTGCATGACCATGCGGGGCGTACGCAAGCCGGGCGCCAGGACGGTGACCTCGGCGGTGCGCGGCGACTTCCGTACGAGTGACAAGACCCGATCCGAGGCGATGGCGCTGATCCTGGGCCGGTGACGACCGAACGGGGTACCCACGATGTCAACAAGTATGGGGAAGCGCCTAGGCTTGCTCCATGACTAGCGTGCCCATCAACGTGCCGGGAGGTGCGGATCGGTGCCTCGTGATGGGTGTGGTCAATGTGACACCCGATTCGTTCTCCGACGGCGGCATGTGGTTCGACGAGGCGGTTGCCATCCGCCACGGCCTCGACCTGATCGGCCAGGGTGCCGACATCGTCGACGTGGGCGGCGAGTCCACCCGCCCGGGCGCGGCACGGGTCTCCCTGGAGGAGGAGCTGGCCCGGGTCGTCCCGGTGGTCCGGGCGCTGAGCTCCGAGGGCGTGGTGGTCAGCGTCGACACGATGCGCGCCGAAGTCGCCAGGGCCTCGGTCGAGGCCGGCGCCAAGATCGTCAATGACGTGAGCGGCGGCCTGGCCGACCCCGAGATGCCGCGCGTGGTCGCCGAGACCGGAGTCACGTACGTCGTGATGCACTGGCGCGGCCACAGCCATGACATGCAATCCCGCGCCGTCTACAAGGACGTGGTGGCGGAGGTGTGCGCCGAGCTCACCAAGCGGGTCGACCTCGTCCTCACGGAAGGTGTGACGCAGGCGCAGATCGTCCTCGACCCCGGCCTCGGCTTCGCCAAGAACGCCGAGCACAACTGGGCAGTGCTGGCCGGCATCCCCAAGCTGGCCGAGCTGGGCTATCCGCTGCTCATCGGCGCGTCCCGCAAGCGTTTCCTGGGGCGGCTGCTGGCCGCGCCCGACGGCACGCCACGGCCGTTCGACCGTAGTGACGACGCCACGATGGCCGTGACGGCGCTGGCCGCGCACGCGGGCGCGTGGTGCGTACGCGTCCACCAGGTGGCCCCCAACGCCGATGCGGTACGCGTTGCCGCTGCATGGAAGAGAGCCGGAGCAGGCACATGAGCGTCGACACCGCAGCCATCGAGACGGTCAACCAGGAGTTCTACGCCGCGATCGAAAGCGGCGACCTCGACAAGATGACGGAGATCTGGGCCGAGGACTCCCCTGACGACCAGGTGACCTGCGTCCATCCGGGCTGGACCCTCCTCCAGGGCCGCTCCGAGGTGCTGCGCTCGTGGGCGCTGATCATGGCCAACACCACCTACATCCAGTTCGTGCTGACCGACGTCGACACGACCGTGCTGGGCGATGTGGCCGTGCTGACCTGCGTCGAGAACATCCTGACCGCGGGGGAGGAGGGTGAGGCCAGCTTCGCCGCGGGCAAGGTGGTGGCCAGCAACGTCTACGTCCGCACCCCACAGGGCTGGCGGTTGTGGATGCACCACGGTTCACCGGTGCTCCAGGGCGACGACGACGATGAGGAGGAGGGCGAGCTTGAGCGCTGATCGCATCGCCCTCAAAGGCCTGCGGGCCCGGGGGAGGCATGGTGTGCTCGCTGCCGAGCGGGAGCTCGGGCAGGAGTTCGTCGTCGACGCGACGCTGTTCCTCGACACCGCGCCGGCCGCGGCCGGTGACGACCTCACCAAGACCGTCCACTACGGGGAGCTGGCCCAGGCGCTGACCGAGGTGGTGGAGGGCGAGCCCGTTCAGCTCATCGAGACGCTGGCGCAGCGGCTGGCCGACGTGTGCCTGGCCAGCGAGCTGGTGCGGCGGGTCGAGGTGAGCGTGCACAAACCGGCGGCGCCCATCCCGCTGCCGTTCGACGACGTGGTCGTGACGATCGAGCGGAGCCGCGCATGAAGGTGGTGCTCTCTCTCGGCAGCAATCTGGGCAACCGCTTCCAGACGCTGCAGGGTGCCGTGGACACGTTGTTCGACGCGCCGGGGCTCGATTTCGTCAAGGCGTCCCCCGTCTACGAGACCGACCCCGTCGGCGGCCCCGGCGGGCAGCGGCCGTACCTGAACGCGATCGTGATCGCGGAGACCACCCTGGAGCCGCGCACGCTGCTGGAGCGGGCGCAGGGCGTGGAGAACGCCTTCGGCCGCGTCCGCGAGGAGCGGTGGGGGGCGCGCACCCTCGACATCGACCTGATCGTGGTGGGCGACACCGTCTGCGACGACCCCGACCTCACGCTGCCTCACCCCAGGGCACACGAGCGCGCGTTCGTACTGGTGCCGTGGGCGAAGGTCGATCCCGAGGGCGTGCTGCCCGGGCACGGCCGGGTGGCGGAGCTTGTGGCGGGGCTCGATCGCCAAGGGGTGCGCCTGCGCGACGACCTGAAGCTGCAGAGGCCCGATTGAAGCCCACACATCCCGGTCACCTCGTCGGCGTCCTGGTCATCGTCGCCCTGATCGCGTGGGCGGTGATCTCGCGGGTCTACGCCGACCTGCCCCTCATGCCATGGACGGCGATCCCCACCGTGCTGCTGCTCGCCATCGGCGAGGGCTACAGCGGCTGGGTGACCAAGGCGCGCATCGCCAGGAGGCCCGGCACCAAGCCGGTGGAGCCGCTGGCCGTGGCCCGGTTGGCGGCGCTGGCCAAGGCGTCGGCGTACGCGGGGGCCGGATTCGGCGGGTTGTTCGCCGGGTTCGCCCTCTACACGGTGCAGCTGCTCGACCGTGACACGCCGCGTACGGAGTTCTTCGTCGCGACGGGGTCGTTCGTGTCGTGCGTGGCGCTAATCTGTGCCGCCCTCTACCTCGAGCACGCCTGCCGCATCCCGACCGAGCAGGACGAGGCCGACCAGCGCGACTAGCGCTCTTCGGGCAGGCCCTCGGCCGCCGGGCGGGAGCCGCCGCGCAGGCGGTCGTGCCACATGTCACGTTGCAGCAGGCGCAGCGCGCGGCGCAGGACGTCGCTGGGCCGCTCGCCTTCCCGTAGGGCGGCACGGATGATCCGCTCGTCTTCGGCGTTGGCCCGGAAGGCGATGTCAGCCATGGCCCTGAGCTTATGGACCCGCCGTCGTCTCTGTCCTGGGTTTACTCGTCGTCACTTGTCGCGTCACTTGTCGCGTCACTTGTCGCGTCACTTGTCGCGTCACTTGTCGCGTCACTTGTCGCGTCACTTGTCGCGTCACTTGTCGATGTCACCCACGACGAAGAACATCGAGCCCAGGATGGCCACCATGTCGGCGACCAGGTGCCCGGGTAGTATCTCGCGCAGCACCTGGATGTTGCTGTACGACGCCGAGCGCAGCTTGAGCCGCCACGGCGTCTTGTCGCCCTTCGAGACCAGGTAGTAGCCGTTGATGCCGAGCGGGTTCTCCGTCCACGCGTACGTGTGACCCTCCGGAACCTTGAGCACCTTCGGCAGCCGCTGGTTGATCGGGCCGGGCGGCAGTGAGCGCAGCTTCTCGACGCAGGCGTCGGCCAGGTCGAGCGAGACCTTGAGCTGGTCGAACAGCACCTCGAAGCGAGCCTGGCAGTCGCCGGCGCCGCGCGTGACCACCTTCACCGGCAGCTCGGGATAGGCCAGGTACGGGTCGTCGCGGCGCAGGTCGAAGTCGACGCCGGAGGCGCGGGCGACGGGGCCGCTCACGCCGTACTGCATGATCTGCTCGCGGGAGAGCACGCCGACGCCCTTCGTGCGGGCGATGAAGATCTCGTTGTGCAGGATGAGATCCTCGATGTCGGGCACGCGGCGGCGGGTCTCGGCGACGGCCTCCGACACCCGGTCGAGCCAGCCGTACGGCAGGTCCTCCTTCAGGCCGCCGACCCGGTTGAACATGTAGTGCATGCGCCCGCCGGAGATCTCCTCCATGACAGCCTGGATGCGTTCGCGCTCGTTGAAGGAGTAGAACAGCGGCGTCATCGCGCCGAGCTCCAGCGGGTAAGAGCCGAGGAACATCAGGTGGTTGAGCACCCGGTTGAGCTCCGCCAGCAGCGTACGCGCCCACACGGCCCGCACCGGGGGCTCCATGCCGAGCATGCGTTCGGCGGCCAGCACCACGCCCAGCTCGTTGGCGAACCCCGACAGCCAGTCGTGCCGGTTGGCCAGCATGATGATCTGGCGGTAGTCGCGGACCTCGAACAACTTCTCCGCGCCCCGGTGCATGTAGCCGACGATCGGCTCGGCGGCGGTGATGCGCTCGCCGTCGAGGGTCAGCCGGAGCCGCAGCACGCCGTGGGTGGACGGGTGCTGTGGGCCGATGTTGAGGACCATGTCCTCGGTGGCCAGCTCTTTCGCGCCCGCGCCGATTCCCACCACGCGTTCCGTCATACGGCCATGCTGCCACCGTCCCGTTGGGCGGGCCAGCGCGGGGGATGGTCAAGAGATGGCATGAAACGCATTCCGAAGCCGGACACGGGGAGGAATACCGGGAACGGGGGGAGATAGCACCATGAAGAGAGTTGTGTTTGACATAGCCGCGTTCATCGCGCGGATTGCCACTGGCGTGATCTTCGTGGCCCACGGCTGGCAGAAATGGCAGGGCGGACACAGAGCCACGGCTCAGGGT
This sequence comes from Nonomuraea terrae, assembly GCF_044465245.1. Classification (NCBI taxonomy): domain Bacteria; kingdom Bacillati; phylum Actinomycetota; class Actinomycetes; order Streptosporangiales; family Streptosporangiaceae; genus Nonomuraea; species Nonomuraea terrae. The sequence goes on from NZ_JBITLL010000006.1 coordinate 631,002, forward strand.
TTTTCGGAAATGGGGATTCCGATGCCTGACCTGGCCGCCGGGTACGCGATGGCGGTCGAGATGATCGGCGGCGTCCTGTTGATCCTTGGGCTGCTGGTGCGGCCGGTGGCGCTGCTGTTGCTGCTCAACATGCTCGGCGCGATCGTGTTCGCGCACTGGGAACGCGGTGTCCTGGTCTCCGAAGGCGGATGGGAGCTGGCGGGGGCGCTGGGGGCGCTCTGCTTGCTCTTCCTGGCGCTGGGCGGTGGACGGCTGGGCCTGGACGGCATTTTCCACGCGATGTTCCGCAGGCGTTCGGAACGCCGGGAGATGGAACGCGAACTGGCCGCGCACACCCCAAGCCGCACCAGAACCGACGCCGACACCGACATCGACACCACCGGCACGACCGGCACCGGCACGACCGGCACCACCGGCACCACCGGCACCACCGGCACCACCGGCGACACGACGACCGGCGGCACGGCGGCGGGCGCAGCCGGCGGAACAGCCGCCGGAACCACCGGCCGCTCGGAGGCGGGCCCGCCCGGCGGCCCGGAGGCCGGCCAGACCGGTGGCCGCACCACGCCAACGGAAGCGAGGGACCGAACCGACCGACCAAAGGTCCCGCACCAGCCATCAGAGAGAGGCGCGGGCAGCAAACTGAGCGACGAGGACATGCGAGACATCGACGCCCTCATCGCCGACGAACCACCCCAACACCGCAAACCACCAAACCGCTGACGCACCCTCTCCGCCGGCCAGGGATAGTCCACCCCTGCCGGGCTGAGTGCCCTTCCACCTCACAGTCTGTGGCTGAGGTCCTGTGAAGGGAGAAACCAGGGGTGGGATCCAGTCGGTGGTCGGGGCCGTCGCATGGGCCGAACGGCGTGGCTGGAACGCCGCGTGCACGGGCGGTGATTCCGCCTGCGGCGCCCTGTCGCCGTGCTGTGGTGCTGCTAGCGGTGCTGCGCCGGGGTGCTGTCGTGCTGTGGTGCTGCTAGCGGTGCTGCGCCGGGGTGCTGTCGTGCTGTGGTGCTGTCAGCGGTGCTGCGCCGGGGTGCTGTGGTGCTGTCAGCGGTGCCCCGCCGCCGTGCCGCCGTGCCGCCGGTCGTCGTGTCGCCGGTGGTGTCGGCGGCGTGCGGGCGCGCTGCCTCTGCTTGGGGGCCGCTGTGCCGGGTCGGCTCGGTCGCGTGCTGGGTGGAAGGGCGTTGACCAGGTGCTGGCCGGTGCCGGCGCTGACCGTGTGCTACGGGGCTGCTGTGCCGGGTCATGCCGTAGCGATGCAAGGCTGCATGGATCGCGAGAGCATCAGCCACCACCCAGAACGCCGGCACACCAGACACGTGGGCCTCTCCGCCGTAAATCTGCAGGGCTGGCGATCCAGCGTTCCTATCGTGGCCCGACGGCACTTCGTCGAACGCGCGGGCACTGTAGGCGTGTGTGGTCGGCCGTGCGTGACCGGCCGTGTGTGGTCGGCCGTGCGTGACCGGCCGTGTGTGGTCGGCCGTGTGTGGTCGGCCGTGTGTGGTCGGCCGTGCGTGATCGGCCGGGTGCGGCCAGCCATGCGTGGTCGGCCGTGCGTGGCCAGCCCTGCCCGACCACGACGGAGGTGCGCTCGTGGTCGAGGATGGTGGGGCGGTTCGGGGCGCGTGCGGTGGCTCTCGGCCGGCTACCGGAGGTCGTCGGCCGAAGCCTGGCGGATCGTGACCCGGCCGACGTCAGGGGGTGGTCAGGGCGTGGAGGGCGTTGAGGAGGCGGTCCACGTGTTCGTCGGTGGTGCCGATGCCGATGGAGGCGCGTACGGCTGAGGCTGTGTCGTCTTCGCAGCCGCCGTCGGCCTCGCCCAGGAGGTGCTGGAGGAAGGGGTGGGCGCAGAATTTGCCGTCGCGGACGCCGATGCCGTACTCGCTGGACAGGATTTCCGCCACCTCGCGGGCCGTGTAGCCGGCGACGGTGAACGAGACGATTCCCACCCGGGGGTGGTCGTCGCCCCATAGGGACAGCTCGTGCACGCCCTTGATCGCGGCGAGGCCCGACCGCAGGCGTGCGATCAGGCGTTCTTCCTCCCGGACGAGTGGGGTCCAGTCAGTGGCGGTCAGAGCGTCGCAGGCGGCGGCCAGGGCGATGGCGCCCAGTACGTTCGGGGTGCCGGCCTCGTGGCGGGGCTCCGGGTCGTCGTGCCACTCGGTGGTGTCGCTCACCGAGCGCACCGCGCCTCCGCCCTTCAGGTACGGCTCTCCGCCGGCCAGCCAGTCGCGTCGACCGATCAGCACGCCGGCGCCGAACGGGGCGTACAGCTTGTGCCCCGAGAAGGCCACGTAGTCGAGGTCGAGCGCGGTGAGGTTGAGCCGCCGGTGCGGCACGTACTGGGCGGCGTCCACGAGGATCCGGGCCCCGTGGCGGTGCGCGATGTGCGCCAGGGCGGCGATGGGCCACAGCTCGCCGGTGACGTTGGAGGCCGCGGTGACGACGAGCAGCTTCGGCCCGTCGATGGCGGCCAGCGCCTCGTCCGCCGCGCGTACGGCCTCGCCGGGGAACGCCGGCGGCGCCAGCCGTACGGACGTCTTCCAGGGGAGCAGGGAGGCGTGGTGCTCGGTGTCGAAGACCACCGTGGTGGTGCCTTCGGGCAGGCAGCCGGCCAGCAGGTTCGTGGCGTCGGTGGTGTTGCGGGTGAAGATGACGGCGTCGTCGGGACGGGCTCCGGCGAAGGCCCGTACGGTGTGGCGGGCCTGCTCGTAGCGGGCGGTGGTGAGCTGCGAGGCGTAGCCGGCGCCGCGGTGGACGCTGGAGTAGGCCGGGAGCGCGGCCGCGACGGCGGCGCTGACCGGCTCCAGACAGGGGGCGCTGGCGGCGTAGTCGAGGTTGGCGTACCCGACGAGCCTGCCGCCCTTCACCGGCACCTGGAGGTCGGCGCCGAGCACGGCCGGGACAGGACGTTCCGCCTCGGCGGCCTGCGAGAGACCGGCAAGCGACGGGCCGAGCTCCGACTGGCCGGCCGGCGATGCGCCGGTCTGCGCCGCGCCCGTCTTCGACGAGCCGGACTGTGACGAGCCGGACTGTGACTGGCCGGACTGTGACTTGCCCGGCTGTGACTGGCCGGGCTGCGACGAACCGGGCTTCGACGGGCCCGTTTGCGATGGGGTCGTCTGGGCGGGGACGGAGCTGAAGATCGTCAGGGTCGACACGGCATGCCTCCTGCAAGGGTCGTCGGACCCCTGGGAGCAGCCACGGAGCCCGCGCTTGCCCGCCACACCCCGTGGCGGACCAGGTCTTCACCCGGGGCACCCCGCCGCGGACGCGAGGGTTGCCGGCCAGCTAGCCGGGGCTTGTCGCTGGCACTCATGACCTACGCCGGGGACTATACCAAGGACAAACCGCTCATCGCACGCCCCCCATCCGACACCTTGCCGGCAACCGCAAGCGCGAACTTATGCCGCGCCCGGCTCGTTGCTACCGGAAACCGTCAGCTACTAGTCAATGGAGGTGCGCCGATGTTGGATTGGGTGACCGACCCGCAGATCTGGATCGGCTTCTTCACCCTCGTCGCCCTGGAGATCGTGCTGGGGATCGACAACATCATCTTCATCTCCATCCTCGCGGGGAAGCTGCCGCCCGAACAACGGGAGCGGGCACGTGTGCTGGGCCTGGCCGCCGCGCTGATCAGCCGGCTGCTCCTGCTGCTCGGCCTGTCGTGGGTGGTCCAGTTAACGGAGCCGCTCTTCGCCGTCCTCGGGCATGAAATTTCCGGACGTGACCTGATTCTGCTGGTCGGCGGCCTGTTCCTGCTGGCCAAGAGCGTCACCGAGATCAGCCACACGATGGACGTGGCGCACGGCGAGGACGGCAAGCAGGCCGCCGCGGTCTCGTTCACGTCGGTGATCGTGCAGATCATGCTGCTGGACATCGTCTTCTCGCTCGACTCGGTCATCACCGCGGTCGGCATGGTGGAGGAGATCGGCGTCATGATCGCGGCCGTGGTGGTCTCCGTGCTGGTGATGCTCTTCGCCTCGGGCCCGATCAGCCGGTTCGTCGACCAGCACCCGAGCATCAAGATGCTGGCGCTGGCGTTCCTGGTGCTCATCGGCGTCGTGCTCGTCGCCGAGGGGCTCGACCAGCACATCCCCAAGGGTTACATCTACTTCGCGATGGCGTTCTCGGTCGTCGTGGAGCTGCTCAACATCCGGATGCGCAGCAGGCAGCGCAAGAAGGTCGCGACCTCGGCGGAGGGAGAAACGGCTTCTAAGATGCACTAGTGGGCTTTGATCCTTGGAATCCGGATTTCGTGGCGTACCCGTACCGGGTCTATGACGAGTTGAGGCGCGAGGCGCCCGTCAGCTACTTCGAGCCGACGGGCCAGTGGCTCGTCGCGCGGCACGCGGACGTCAACGCGCTGCTGCGCGACCGCCGCCTCGGCCGGTCGTACCTGCACGTGGCCACGCACGAGGAGTTCGGCAGGCCGCCGGAGCCGGAGTTCCAGGAGCCGTTCTGGCGGGTGATCAGGGCGGGCATGCTCGACGTCGAGCCGCCGGTGCACACCAGACTGCGCCGGCTGGTCTCGAAGGCGTTCACCCCGCGTATGGTCGAGTCACTGCGTCCCCAGGTCCGGGCCATCGCCCGGAGCCTGGTGGACGCGTACGTCGACAAGGGCGGCGGCGACCTGATCGCCGAGGTCGCCGAGCCCCTCCCGGTGACGGTCATCGCCGAGATGCTCGGCATCCCCGAGGCCGACCGCCACCTGCTCCGCCCCTGGTCAGCCGATATCTGCGGCATGTACGAGCTCAACCCCACCCCGCAGGCCCAGCACACGGCGGTACGCGCGGCGACGGAGTTCGCCGACTACCTCAAGGCCCTGGCCGCGGATCGCCGCCGCGTCCCGGGCGACGACCTCGTCAGCGCGCTCACCCAGATCGACGAGCTGACCGAGGACGAGTTGGTCGGCACCTGCGTGCTGCTGCTCAACGCCGGCCACGAGGCCACCGTGAACGTCACGGGCAACGGCTGGTGGGCGTTGTTCAGGAACCCCGCCGAGCTGGCCCGGCTGCGCGAGGACCGCTCCCTGCTGCCCACGGCGATCGAGGAGCTGATGCGCTGGGACACGCCGCTGCAGATGTTCGAGCGCTGGGTGCTGGAGGACATCGAGGTGCACGGCGTGCGCATCCCGCGCGGCACGGAGGCGGCGCTGCTGTTCGGCTCGGCCAACCGCGACCCGGCGGTCTTCCCCGACCCCGACCGGCTCGACGTGGGCCGGGTGGACAACCCACACATCTCGTTCGGCGCGGGCATCCACTTCTGCCTGGGGGCGCCGCTGGCCCGCATCGAGCTCATGGAGTCGTTCGGCGCGCTGCTGGACCGGGCGGATACGCTGGAGCTGCGCGCGGAGCCGTCGTGGAAGCCGGGCTACGTCATCCGCGGTCTGGAGGCGCTGGAGCTCAGCGCCGCTGGCTGAGCCAGCCGAAGCCGCCGAGCCCGGCCGGGTCGATCAGCTCGGCCTCCTCCGACGCCCTGGCCAGGGCTCTGAGGTAGCCGCTCGGATCGGTGCGGGCCAGCTCCAGCGGCGGGCGGGCCCCTGTGACGCCCAGCGCCCGCAGCGCCTCGCGCTGTGTGGACAAGGTTGTGGATATCGCGCCGGCCCGCCGCCCGGCCTCGGCGCACGCGTCGAGCGCGACGTGGGCGGTGATGTCGCAGCTCCCGTCGGGTACGGGCGGGACGACCGCGCCGTCGCGGTATCCGGTCAGCGTGCCGTGGAGGGGACGGTTGTCCACAGGGTGTGCATAATCGACGGCCACCGCCCTGCCCCTGGTGAGGCGGGCCACGACCGAGGCCCACGCCTCGTCGCGGTGGCGGCCGATCTCGGCCCGCGCCCCCACGCAGGGCAGCGGCCACCACCGTTCGAGCCAGGCCAGGTCGGCCCGGCGCAGCGGGCCGTCGACCCGCTCCTCGCCCGTGCGTACGTCGACCATGACCAGCCGTGGCCCGTCGGGGGTCTGCTCCACCACGTCGAGCGGCACGTTGTCGAGCCACTCGTTGGCGACGGCGAGCCCGGTGATCTGGGCGGGCAGGCTGCGCGACCACCGGACGCGCTCCGGCAGGCCGGGCGGGCGGGGCGACACGTCGACGGCGGTGACGCGGAGCCGGTCGCGCAGCCCGGGGCCGGCGGCGGCCAGCACCTGGGTGACCAGCACGCCCTCGCCGGCGCCGATGTCGACCAGGTCGAGCCCGGCGGGGTGGCCGAGCTCCGCGTCCACTTCCGACAGCACCCTCAGGACCGCGTCGGCGAACACCGCCGACGCGCTGACCGAGGTGCGGAAGTGGCCTGACGGGCGTTCGCGGAGGTAGAAGCCCTTCTCGCCGTACAGCGCGCGTTCCGTCGCGGCGCGCCAGGTGAGCCACATGCCCTGGACTATCTCATGACTCGCCGACAGAACGCGGAGTAATTTCATGACTACTCAACGTGGCGGTCTTGCGCTAGCCTTTACTTGTTGTCATCGAGTGAATGCGCTTCGTCATCAGAACCGAATGGCGGAGGGGTTCGCTCGAGCAAGCACCCCCCGCGGCCATGGCCGCGCAACCGAAAGGAGCCCCTCATGCTGAAGAAGGTCCTGGTCCTCACCGGAGCCGTCGCCGCGATGACGCTGGCCGCCCCCGCCGCGCACGCCGACATCACCAGCGGCAAGGGCGGCATCATCTCCGGCAACCAAGTCCGCGTCCCGATCAACGCCCCGGTCAACGTCTGCGGCAACGGCGTCGCGGTCTTCGGCTTCGCGGTCGCCGGCTGCAAGGGCGGCGCGGGGGTCCACGGGTACAAGCGTCACTGGTAGAAGAAAGAGCCCGGGCCGGCGCAGGCCGGTCCGGGCTCCTCTCCCGGCTGGTCAGTCGGCGGTTGGCCAGCCGGCGCACCTCCAAGAGGTCGCATCCGATGCGGGCGTCGGTCCCAAACGGACTCGGCGCCCGCCGCCATGCGATGAACCCCTCTCCTCATCTCTTCCGACAGGGGGTGCACGATTTGTATGCCCTTGTCGCTTTTGTCGATAACTCAACCGGCAGCAAAGCCCCAGTCACGGTGGCATGCCCCCTGGCTGAGGGCCGGTGGGCGTGGCTTACCGTGGGCAACACAACAGGCCGTTACGCATGGCGATGCCATCGGGTCGACAGGGGTGAGACGTCATGGACGCAGGTGATCGGCCGGCACGGCTGACTGTCGGCGTGCTGGGGGCGGGCAAGGTCGGATCGGCCCTGGGAGCCGCGCTCGCGCAGGCGGGCCACCGCGTGGTGGCCGCGAGCGGCGTGTCGGATGACTCCCAGCGGTGGATGGCCGAGCGGCTCGGGGTCAAGCCGTCCCCGCCCGACGAGGTGGTCTCCGCTGCCCAGCTCGTGCTGCTGACCGTGCCCGACGACGTGCTGCCGTCGCTGGTCAGCGGGCTGGCCGCCACCGGGGCCGACCTCCGGGGCAAGATGCTGGTGCACACGAGCGGGGCGCACGGGCTGTCGGTGCTCGACCCGGCGGCGGCCGCGGGCGCGCTGCCGTTCGCGCTGCACCCGGTGATGACGTTCACGGGCCGCGACGACGACCTCAACAAACTGACCGGCATCTCCTACGGCGTGACCGCGCCGGAGGCGGTGCGCCCGGTGGCCGAGGCGTTGGTGATCGAGATGGGCGGCGAGCCGGTCTGGATCGCGGACGCCGATCGCCCGCTCTACCACGCGGCCCTGGCCGGGGCGTCCAATCACATGGTCACGCTCATCGCCGAGTCGTCCGACCTGCTGCGGCGCATCGGCGTCGAGCATCCCGGCCGCATGCTCGGCCCGCTGCTCGGCGCCGCGCTCGACAACGTGCTGCGGCTCGGCATCGCGGGGCTGACCGGCCCGGTCGTGCGCGGCGACGCCGGCACGGTGCGCAAACACGTCGACGCGCTGATCCTGGCGGCGCCCGAGGCGGCCGACGCCTACGTCGCGCTGGCCAGGCTCACAGCCGACCGCGCGCTGGCCGCCGGGCTGCTCAAACCGGAGGAGGCGGAGCGGCTGCTCGACGCGCTGGGGGGCAATATATGGACCTGACCGTCGCGTGAAAGGGCAACCATGGATCTGATCGTCGCCAGGAACCGGGCAGACCTCGTCGCGGCCCGCCGCGAGGGAACGGTGGCACTGGTGCCGACCATGGGCGCGCTGCACGAGGGGCACCGTTCGCTGATCAGGCAGGCTCGGGTGCGCTCGGATCAGGTCGTGGTCAGCGTCTTCGTCAATCCCCTCCAGTTCGGGCCTAATGAGGATTTTTCGCGCTATCCCCGTACGTTCGATGATGATCTGGACGTGTGCCGGGCCGAGGGCGTCGACGTGGTGTTCCATCCGTCCGTCGAGGACATGTATCCGCCCGGCCGGCAGGTGGGTGTGTCCGCCGGCGAGATGGGCCGGGTCGTCGAGGGCGCCTCCCGGCCGGGCCACTTCGACGGCATGCTCACGGTGGTGCTCAAGCTGTTCAACCTCGTCCGCCCCGACCTCGCGGTCTTCGGCCAGAAGGACGCCCAGCAGCTCGCCCTCATCCGCCGCATGGTCGCCGACCTCGACGTGCCGGTCGAGGTCCTGGGCGGCCCGACCGTGCGTGAGCCCGACGGCCTGGCGCTGTCCAGCCGTAACCGCTACCTGTCCGACGACGACCGGAAGGTGGCGCTGGCCCTCTCGCGGGCCCTGCGCGCCGGCGCGGCCCAGCTGACCCCCGACAAGATCCGTGCGGCCGCGCACGAGGTGCTCGCCCAGGCCGGCCCGAAGCTGGAGCTCGACTACCTGGCGCTGGTCGACCCGGCCACGTTCACCGAGGTGAACGAGGCGTACCACGGCATGGCCGTGCTCGCGGTGGCCGCCAGGGTGGGCTCCACGCGGCTGATCGACAACGTCACCGTCACGTTGAACCCCGCCTGATCGACCGCACCCCGGGGCATGCGCACGACGCGCGTGGCGTTATCGTCATGTTGACGAAATCGCCTCAGATGAGGAGAGCCCCCATGAGTGCACCGGCGATTCCCCTGCGGCTGACCGCTCCCGCCCCCGGCTGGACCGTCGAGGCGGACGTGGTCGTCGTGGGCTCGGGCATCGCGGGCCTGACCGTGGCCCTGCGGTACGCCGAGCTGGACCCGGCGGCCAGGGTCCTGGTCGTGACCAAGGACGTGCTGTCGTCCGGCTCCACCCGCTGGGCCCAGGGCGGCATCGCGGCGGTGCTCGACCCGCGCGACACGCCGGAGGAGCACCTGAACGACACGCTGCTCGCCGGGGTCGGGCTGTGCGACGTACGGGCCGTGCGCACGCTGGTGACCGAGGGGCCGGGGGCGCTGCGCCGGCTCATGGCCCGCGGCGCCCGGTTCGACCGCACGGCCGACGGAGAGCTCCAGCTCACGCGGGAGGGCGGGCACCGGCGGCGCCGGATCGTGCACGCCGGCGGCGACGCCACCGGCGCCGAGGTGCAGCGGGCGCTCGCCGAGGCCGTACGCGCCGCCCGCGTCGAAGTGATCGAGCACGCCCTGGTGCTCGACCTGCTGAAGGACGCCCGTGGCCGGGCCAGAGGCGTGACCCTGCACGTCATGGGAGAGGGCGAGCGCGACGGAGTGGGCGCGGTGCACGCCAGGGCGGTGGTGCTGGCCACCGGCGGCATGGGCCAGGTGTACGCGGCGACCACCAACCCCGCGGTCTCCACCGGCGACGGTGTGGCGCTCGCGCTGCGGGCCGGGGCGGTGGTGCGCGACCTGGAGTTCGTCCAGTTCCACCCGACCGTGCTCTGGCTCGGCGCGGGCTCGACCGGCCAGCAGCCGCTGATCTCGGAGGCGGTCAGGGGAGAGGGGGCGTTCCTGGTCGACCACGAGGGCGAGCGGTTCATGGCGGGCGTGCACGAGCTGGCGGACCTGGCGCCGCGTGACGTCGTGGCCAAGGCGATCATGCGCAGGATGCGCGAGACCGGCCGCGACCACATGTTCCTCGACGGCCGCCACTTCGGCCGCGACAAGTGGGAGTCGCGCTTCCCGACGATCTACGCGGTCTGCCGGGAGCACGGCGTGGACCCGGCCACCGACCTCATCCCGGTGGCGCCGGCGGCCCACTACGCCAGCGGCGGCGTCCGCACGGACCTGCGGGGCCGTACCTCGATCGAGGGTCTGTACGCGTGCGGCGAGGTCGCCTGCACGGGCGTGCACGGCGCCAACCGGCTGGCCTCGAACTCCCTGCTGGAAGGGCTGGTCTTCGCCGAGCGCATCGCCGAGGACATCCACGCCGTACGCCCCGCGCCCGGCGAACCCGTCCCAGGCGGGGCCGCGTCCGGGCTGGTGGACCCGCGGGTCAGGCCGCGCGTCCAGGCCCACATGAGCACCGGGGCCGGCGTGCTGCGCAGCCGCGAGTCGCTGGTCGCCACCGCCAGGGCGCTGCGCGACGCCCGCTGGACGCCGGTCGAGGTGCCGCCGTGCACCGAGTCGTGGGAGACGACGAACCTGCTCACCGTCGCCACCGTGCTGACCGGCGCGGCGGCGGCCAGGCTGGAGACCCGCGGCTCCCACTGGCGTGAGGACCACGACACCCGCGACGACAACGAATGGCTGGGCCACCTGGACGTGACCCTGAACGAGGAGGGGCTGGGCATGACGTACACACCGCATGGGGACGCGATGCCGTCACGGCTGGCGCAGGAGCTGACCTCGGCCGGGCTCGACCCGGCCGAGGTGGACGCGCTGATCGATCGTGCGCTGGCGGAGGACCTCCAGGAGGAGGGCGACGTGACGAGTCTGGCCACCATCCCGGCCGAGCAGCGTGCCGCGGCCGACGTGGTGGCCCGCAAGGACGGCGTGGTGGCCGGGCTCGCGGTGGCCGAGGCGGTGTTCGTCCGGCTGGGGGCCGCGCGCGCCGAGCGCCGCGCCAAGGACGGCGAGCGCGTACGGGCCGGCGACGTGCTCATGACCGTCGAGGGGCCGGTGCGCGCCCTGCTGACCGCCGAGCGTACGGCGCTGAACCTGCTCACCCATCTGTCCGGGGTGGCCACGCTGACCGCGAGGTGGGTCGAGGCGATCAGCGGCACGGGCGCCCGCGTCCGCGACAGCCGCAAGACCCTGCCCGGCCTGCGCGCGCTGGAGAAGTACGCCGTACGCTGCGGCGGCGGCGTCAACCACCGCATGTCGCTGTCCGACGCCGCCCTGATCAAGGACAACCACGTGGTGGCCGCGGGCGGCGTGGCCGAGGCGTTCCGTCTGGTCAGGGAGCGCTACCCGGAGCTGCCGATCGAGGTGGAGATCGACCGGCTCGACCAGCTCGAACCGGTGCTGGACGAGGGAGCCGAGCTGGTGCTCCTGGACAACTTCACGGTCGAGGACACAGCTGGAGCGGTGAATCTCGTGAGAACCCGAGCGGAAAACAGGGTTGCGCTTGAGGCAAGTGGGGGATTGACCTTGGAATCGGCCCGTGATGTGGCGGAAACTGGCGTCGACTACCTTGCGGTGGGAGCGCTGACGCATTCGGCGGCGGCCCTCGACATCGCTCTGGATCTGCGGGGGTAATGGATGCTGCTCACGATCGATGTCGGCAACACGCACACGGTGCTGGGGCTCTTCGAGGGTGAGGAGGTCATCGAGCACTGGCGGCTGGCGACCGACGCCCGCCGCACCGCCGACGAGATCGCGGTCGTGCTCCAGGGTCTGCTGACGCAGTCCCCCCTGCTCAAGGGCGCCGACGTCGACGGCATCGCCATTTGCTCCACCGTGCCGAGCGTGCTGAACGAGATGCGGGAGATGTGCCGCCGTTACTACGGCGACGTGCAGGCGGTGATCGTGGAGCCGGGCATCCGCACCGGCGTGCCCGTGCGCATGGACAACCCCAAAGAGGTCGGCAGCGACCGCATCGTGAACGCCCTGGCCGCCATCGACCAGTACGGCGGCCCCTGCGTCATCGTCGACTTCGGCACCGCGACCTCGTTCGACGCGGTGTCGGCCAAGGGCGAATACATCGGCGCGGTCACCGCCCCCGGCATCGAGATCTCGGTGGACGCCCTCGCCGCCGCGGGGGCGCAGCTGCACAAGGTCGAGCTGGTCAGGCCCCGCTCGGTGATCGCGAAGAACACCGTCGAGGCGCTGCAGGCCGGCATCATCTACGGCTTCGCGGGCCAGGTCGACGGCATCGTGGAGCGCATGGTCGCCGAGCTCGCCGACGACCCCGAGGAGGTGACCGTGGTCGCGACCGGCGGTCACGCGGGGCTGGTCGTGGGCGAGTCGCGCTCGATCGACGTGCACGAGCCGTGGCTGACGCTCATCGGGCTGCGGCTGGTCTACCACCGCAACACCGCCTGACGGCCCCGCCTCTCACGGAGAGGGGGGCCGCTCGTCTCGGATGTCATCGGGTGCTGAGGTACTCCCAGCGCCCGCAGTTCGTCGGGAAGCCGCCGCGCGGCCCGACCTGGCAGACCCGCACCCGCAGGCTGCGGACGTCGTCCTCGCGGAAGGAGATCCGCTCGGAGCCGGGGAAGCCGCAGTACCTGTCGGTGTAGACGGTGTTCCAGTGGCGGTGGAAGTCGTTGGCCTGGAACGAGACGTACGCGCACTTGCCGCCCTCTTCGTACGAGCGGCGGTCGAGGTCCTGGAGGCGGCCGCTTACGGTGACCTCGTTGGACCGGCCCCTGCGGTCCCAGTCGACGAACATCCGGCCCTCGGCCTTGGCCAGGAAGCGCTGAGCGTAGACGGGGCCGAAGGACTCGGAGCGGTCGTACGACGCGGCGCTGGCGGCTGCCGGGAGCGAGAGGGCCACAGCGGTGGTGGCGGCGACGGCGAAGAACCCGGTCGCGATCTTCTTGTACATCGTGTCTCCCCGAGCTCCCCATGCGGGCCGGCTCCCTGCCGGCTCCCCCCTGAGCTCGTGGGATATTGGTATGCCGGGTCTCTTGCAGCGACCCTGCACGCATCATGCAGCTAACCGACGAGTCCTTGCAGTTCGCCATATCCCCTACCCTTTGATGTTGTGAGCGACGAACTTCCCGAGCAGATGCGCATCCGGAGGGAGAAGCTCGACCGCCTTCGTCACGAGGGCGTCGACCCTTACCCGGTGACCTTCCCCCGTACGGCGACCAACGCCGAGGTCAGGGAGAAATACCAGGGCCTGGAGCCCGACTTCGCCACCGGCGACACGGTGGGCGTCGCGGGGCGCGTCATGCTCAACCGCGTGGGCGGCAAGCTGTGCTTCGCCACGCTCCGCGACGGCGGCGCCGACCTCCAGGTCATGATCTCGCTCGACAAGGTGGGCGAGGAGTCGCTGGCCTCCTGGAAGCGCGACGTCGACCTGGGCGACCACGTGGGCGTCACCGGCGAGGTCATCACCTCGCGCCGCGGCGAGCTGTCCATCCTGGCCGACAGCTGGCAGATCACCGCCAAGTGCCTGCGCCCGCTGCCGGAGAAGCACGTCGGGCTCACCGACCCCGAGGCGCGGGTGCGCCAGCGCTACGTCGACCTCATCGTCAACGACGAGTCGAGGAAGATGGCCCGGCTGCGCAGCGACACCGTGCGCGCCGTACGCGACTTCTGGCACGAAGAGGGCTACCTCGAGGTCGAGACGCCGATGCTGCAGCCGATCCACGGTGGCGCCTCGGCCCGGCCGTTCAAGACCCACATCAACGCCTACGACATGGAGCTCTACCTCCGCATCGCGATCGAGCTCTATCTGAAGCGGCTCGTGGTGGGCGGCATCGAGAAGGTCTTCGAGATCAACCGCAACTTCCGCAACGAAGGCGCCGACTCGACGCACAACCCCGAGTTCACCATGCTCGAGGCGTACGGCACCTACCTCGACTACAACGACATGGCCGACCTGACCCAGCGGATGTACCAGAAGGCCGTCGTGGCGGCCCTGGGCACCACGGTCGTCGTCCACGACGGCGTCGAGGTCGACCTCGGCATCGCCGAGTGGCCGCGCATCACGCTCTACGGCGCGGTGTCGCAGGCCGTCGGCGAGGAGATCACCACCTCCACCACGCTGGAGGAGTTGCGCAAGATCGCCGACAGCCGTGAGATCAACTGGGACCCGAAGTGGGGCTCGGGCAAGCTCGTGCAGGAGCTGTTCGAGGCGCTGGTCGAGCACACGCTCGTGCAGCCCACGTTCGTCATGGACTACCCGCTGGAGACCTCGCCGCTGACCCGTCAGCACCGCGACAACCCGCTGCTCACCGAGAAGTGGGACCTCATCGGCTTCGGCACCGAGCTCGGCACCGCCTACTCCGAGCTGGTCGACCCGATCGAGCAGCGCCGCCGTCTGACCGAGCAGTCGCTGCTGGCCGCCGGCGGCGACCTGGAGGCCATGCAGCTCGACGAGGACTTCCTGCAGGCCCTCGAATACGCGATGCCGCCGACGGGTGGCATGGGCGCCGGCATCGACCGCATGATCATGGCCTTCACCGGCAAGAACATCCGCGAGACCATCCTCTTCCCGCTGGTCAAGCCGACCCACTGAGCACGCGTCAGCACGAGGCGGCCGCGCACCCCGCGGCCGCCTCTGCTAACGCCTGAGGCGTACGGGCAGCCTGGCCAGGCCGCGCAGCACGAGATTCCCCTTGTACGGCGGCTCAGGCTCGGCCAGGTCCAGGTCCGGCGCCGCCGTCGCGAGGGCCGACAGCGCGATCTCGCCCTCCATGCGGGCCAGCGTCGCGCCCAGGCAGAAGTGGATGCCGAGGCCGAAGGCCAGGTGGCGGCCCGGGTCGCGGGTCACGTCGAAGCGGTCGGGGTCGGAGAAGACCGCCGGGTCGCGGTTGGCCGCGCCGATCAACGCCATCACCCGCGTGCCCGCGGGCACCGGTACGCCGCCCAGCTCCACGTCCCGCAGCGCCTGGCGGGCGGTGAGCTGCACCGGCGGGTCGTACCTCAGCACCTCCTCGACCACCTGCTTGGGATGCTCGGCGGCGTGCTTCAGCAGCCCGTGGCGGGTCAGGTTGAGCACGCCGTTCGCGATGAGGTTGACGGTCGTCTCGTGACCGGCCACGAGCAGTAGCACGCAGGTCGCCAGCAGCTCGCCCTCGGTCAGCTCGCTCACCTGGGTCAGGGCGCTCAGCAGGTCGTCGCCGGGGCGCTCACGCCTGATCGCGATGAGCTCGCGGAAGTAGTCGCGGAACTCCTGCGCCGCCCGTCCGCTCTGCGCCGCGAGGTCGTCCGTCAGGATCGGGTCGAGGCCGCGGGCGAGGCTCTCGCTCCAGCCGCGGAAGCGCAGGTGGTCCTCCTGCGGCACGCCGAGCATCTCGCTGATCACCATGACCGGCAGCGGGTACGCCAGGCCCGACACGAGCTCGGCCTCCTCCGGCAGCGAGCTCACCAGGTCGGCGGTGATCGCCTCGATGCGCGGGCGCAGCCGTTCCAGCATGCGGGGGGTGAAGGCGCGGCTGACCAGGCCGCGGAGCCTCGTGTGGTCGGGCGGGTCCATCCACAGGAACGACTGGGCGGGCTCACCTGTGGCCCGCATCGGGCCTGAGCCGCGGCCGAAACGGGGATCGCGCAGCAGAACGGTGCAGAGCTCGTGCGTGGTGGCGACGAGCAGACCGGCACGCGTACGGAAGAGAGGGCCGTGCTCGCTCATCTCCCGATATCGGACATATGGATCACGGAGAAATTCCGGATCGAACGGATCGAAACCCAGGGCGTCCTCGGGAGTGACGGGAGGGGTGTTGACGTCGTTCATCGCGGACCGATCAGTGCCGACATATCGCGAGTAGGTCACATATATCGGGTCATGTCAATGGTGATCGTCACGCATGGTGATTGTTATGCTTGACCACCTTTCTACGATGCGTTTACCGTCAGCGGGATCGATTTCGGCCCGCGGCTGTTGGGGGAGGGCTCCCGATGGATGTGCTCACGGAAGGCATCGAGCTGAGCGAGGCGGATCTCGCTCTGCTGGCGGAGCTGGCCAAGGGGGTCACCGTCGACCGGGTGGGCAGGCGGCTCGACATCAGCGGCCGCACCGTACGCCGGCGGCTGCGCGCCATCTGCGACCGCATCGGCGTGGCCACGGCGATCGAGGCCGTGGCCTGGGCGGCCCGCCGTCAGCTCATCTGAGCCCGCTCAGTCCGCGATGCGTACGGCCCCCGCGTACGGCCGGCCCTCGATCGCGGCGATGCGGACGACGTCACCGGTCCGCGGCGCGTGCACCATCATGCCGCCGCCGAGGTAGATGCCGACGTGGTGCAGGTCGTTGTAGAAGAACACCAGGTCACCGGCGCGCAGCTCAGAGCGGTCGATGTGCCTGCCGGACGTCCACTGGCTGCCGGTGTAGTGCGGCAGTGCGATGCCCACCTGCCGGTAGGCCGCCATCACCAGCCCGGAGCAGTCGTACGAGCTGGGCCCCTCGGCGCCCCACACGTACGGCTTGAGCTGCTGCGTCAGCGCCCAGCGCGCGGCGGCGGCGGCCTTGCCGTCGCCCGGGACCGGCAGGTTGACGCGGGTGGCCCGGGTGCCGGGCCGGCCGGCTTCGCCGAGCGCCCGCTGGAAGAGGTTGCTCTCGATCTTGGTGACCAGTTTGGTGATCTTGTCGCGCTTGGTGTCGATGTCGGAGACCAGTTTCTCGACCTCTTCGATGCGCGTCTTGGCGCCGGCCCGTGCCCGCTCGGCCGCGTCCATGGCCTTGAGGAGCTGGGTGACCTCCTCGCCCTGCTGCTGCTCCAGCGCGTACGTGGTGGCGGCCTGGTCGAGGAACTTCTCGGGGTCCTCGGCGGAGGTGAAGGTCAGGGCCCGGCTCAGGCCGCCGGTGATGTAGGCGTTCTGGGCCAGGGCGATGGCCTTGGCGCGCTTGGCGGCGAGATCGGCCTCGCTGGTGGCCAGCGTCTTCTGCGCGGCCTCGGCGGCCTTGCGCGCGGTCTTGAGCTTCTCGCGCTGGCCGTTGTACTGCTCGGCCAGCGTCTCGATATCGGTGTGCATCTTCTCGACCTGGTCGGCCAGGTCCTGGAGGGAGGGCTTGGGGTCGGCGGAGGCCGAACCGACGGGGACGGCGAGCAGCGTCGCGGCGACTGTGAGACTCACCACACCGAGAAAGCGTGATCTCCGCCCGCGTACGGACGGACGGGCGTGTCTGCCTTGGCGCTCGCGCAAGCGCTTCACCAACCAAGCTCCTCTCGTAGACGCCTACCGGGTTAGCTGACGGGTTCGGGCCGGAGCAGCCCTACCGAGCGATCTCGGATTCACCCCTTGTGGTGGCGTTCTGGGGAGGCCACCGGCGGGTCCCCGGCTCCCCTCGCGGGGATTGGGCGTGTCTCCCGCGTGTGGGGACACACGGGGAACATCGTCGCTGGACACTAATGCACTCCGGGTTCGTGCTCAACCGGAACTGCCGACTTCGTCGGCCTTTCACCGCTGGAGAGTCGCGAGGTGAAGGCGTGTACTCCCGTGCACAACGGGCATTTTGCCCTGATTGTCACGCTTCGGTGCCCGACGATTGGGGTCCGGGCGCGTGTCCACCTGGCCACAAGATGTAACAAGATGGGGCGGGACATGGGAGTTAAGGCTGAGCCGTAATGACATCTGTACGCTGGAGAGCCATGGAGCAGGTGGCCGAACCGACGTTGTCCGAGACCGCGGTGGTGGTCCGGCGCGCCCGTACCCCCGACGTGCGGACGATCAGGCGCCTCGTCGACACCTACGCGGGCGCGGGGCCGCGGCTCCTGGAGAAGGCCACGGTGACGCTGTACGAGGACGTACAGGAGTTCTGGGTGGCCGAGCGGGGCGGGCAGGTCGTCGGATGCGGCGCGCTCCATGTGCTGTGGGAGGACCTCGCCGAGGTCCGCACCGTCGCCGTGGACCCCGCGTGCCGGGGCATGGGCATCGGCCACCGCATCGTCTCGGCGCTGATACAGCAGGCGAAGGATCTGGGGCTGAGGCGTGTATTCTGTCTGACTTTTGAGGTCGACTTCTTCGCCAGACACGGCTTTCGCCGGATACAGGGCACGCCGGTCTCACCCGAGGTGTACGCCGAACTCCTGGCCTCGTACGACGAGGGTGTTGCGGAGTTCCTCGATCTGGAGCACGTGAAGCCGAACACCCTGGACAACACCCGCATGCTGCTGCATCTCCCATCGGGTGACGCGGACGCTGACCACATGGAAAGGTGATTGTTGATACCTATGTCGATACGTTGGGCAGCACAGGCATGTGTCCTGACACGTGCCACATGCGCACTTGAAGCGAGGTGACACGGTGAGCACCGGACAGCCGCCGTATCCGCAGAACGAATCCGGCGAAAATTCTGCACCCGGCCCCTACGGGCAGCAGAACCCGGGCCGCCATCCTGGCGAGCCCGACCCGGACGCGACTGTGGTCGGCTACCGGGTGGACGATGCCTACGGGCAGCAACCCCCCTACGGACAGCAAGGCTACGGCCAGCCCCAGCAGGGTCAGCCTCCCTACGGCCAGCAACCCCAGTACGGCCAGCAGCCCGACTACGGGCAGCAGTCGCAGGCCCAGCCCGACTACGGCCAGCAGGGCTATGGTCAACAGGGCTACGGCCAGCAGGCCCAGCCTGACTACGGTCAGCAGCAGGGCTACGGCCAGCCCGAATACGGCCAGCCCGAATACGGCCAGCCCGATTACGGCCAGCAGGGCTACGGCCAGCAGGCTCACGCCCAGCAGCCCCAGTACGGGCAGCAGCCGCAGGCCCAGCCCGGCTACGGGCAGCAATATGGCCAGCAGCCCCAGTCCCAATCCGACTACGGGCAGCAGCAGTACGGGCAGCAGCCGCAGTCGCAACCCGATTACGGGCAGCAGCAGTACGGGCAGCAGCCGCAGTCGCAACCCGATTACGGGCAGCAGCAGTACAGCCAGCCCGACTACGGCCAGCAGGCCCAGCAGGGTCAGCAGGGTTACGGTCAGCAGCCGCAGTCCGGCCAGCAGCCCCAGTACGGGCAGCAGCCCGACTACGGCCAGCAGCAGTCGCAACCGGGCTTCGCCCAGCCGCAGTACGGCCAGCAGCCGCAGTCGCAACCCGACTACGGTCAGCAGGGCTACGGCCAGCAGGCTCACGGCCAGCAGCCCCAGTACGGGCAGCAGCCGCAGTCCCAGCCCGGCTACGGTCAGCCGCAGTACGGCCAGCCCGGCTACGACCAGCAGTACGGCCAGGGCTACGGCCAGCCGCAGCAGCCCGCGTACGGTCAGGCGCCTTACGGCCAGACGCCCTACGGGCAGCCCGGTTACGGCCCGATCGGCGTGCAGCCGCCCGGAGCCCCGGCGCCGCTGGCCGAGTGGTGGCAGCGCTGGGTGGCGCGGATCATCGACGGCATCCTGTTCGGCATCGTGCTGTTCGTCGTCATGGTCGTCATAGGCGGCATCCTGCTGGCCACCTACGACTCGACGACCGGCACCATGTCGGGTATGTCGTCGTTCGTGGTCGGCATCATCGTGGCCGTTCTCGTGACGGCCATCTACGTCGGCTACGACTTCCTCATGCACAAGATGAAGGGCCAGACGCTCGGCAAGATGGTCCTGGGCATCAAGGTCGTGCAGGTCGGCCAGCCGATGCCGGCCGGTGGCGTGCCCACCGACGCCGCGCTCAAGCGCGGCCTGGCGACCTGGGGCGCCTACATCCTGATGCTGCTGCCGTTCGGCATCATCCTGGCTCCGCTCGTGTGCGGCCTCAACGGGCTGTCCATGCTGTGGGACAAGCCGCTGCAGCAGACGCTCGCCGACAAGTTCGGCAAGACTGTCGTGGTGAAGATCAAGTAGTCTTCGCGGGCGTAAAACAGGGGGCCGGCTTCGTGCCGGCCCCTATGTTTTGTCCGGGTGACCGTACCAAAATGGGGGGATCCGAGCCGCCGATGACGCGAGGTGGGAGTTATGGCCGGCACGCCCCCATCGGGCCCGGCGCCCGCGGAATGGTGGGAACGCCTCGCCGCCCGGCTCATTGAAGCGCTCGTCTTCGGCGTCTTCTATTACATTCTGTTCATCGCCCTGTGGGGCATCTTCCGGACTGTCGGGATGTCCGAGATGCTCGGCGGGAGACTGCCGGGTGTGTTCTCATGGGCAGCGGCCGGCGCCGCTTATGCCGGCTACGACTGGTGGGCCCATTCGCGGCGCGGGCGCACCTTCGGTAAGGCGATCATGCGGATTCGCCTGGAGCCCCGGGATCTACCGTCCCGGTCTCTGCTCAAACGGGCGCTGGTCTATCCCGCTCCTGCCATGCTGATGGGCATTCCGGTGGTGAATCTGGTGGCGGGAATGCTGCTGTTCGGCGTCGGGTTGCTCATCCTGATCGACAAGCCGCTCGAGCGGGGGCCGCACGACCGGCTGGCCGGAACACGTGTGGTGAAAGATCTTCGGTGAGACCTTCCGTACCTGCACGGATGCCTTTTCGCAAAATTTTCGCTTGATCCGGTAAGGACCCTGGAGAGACTGGCATTAGGCTATGGGGCGTCCGGCTTGCCGGATGTTGGCGCCCCTGCGCGCGCAGGGCGAGTGTGTGCCGCTATGGTCGGTTGCGGGTGGTTGTCGCCTGCTGTCATGGGGGAGCCGGGCTCTCCGTGACCCCGCTGCCAGCGCTTAAAGCGCCCCGAAACCCCGCTAGCCGTGGAGGCCGAGGACGAATGGAAGCCCTAACAGACGTATTGTCAGCGCTCATCCCCCCGGCGGTGGTGGGCGGCGCCTTCATCTTTGGCGTAGTGAAGTTGGTCCGGTCCGAGGCCCTGGGCGGCCGGCGAAACCGCGAGGATCAGCCGGAGAGCCAGAACTGATCGGCCAGTCAGCCGAATCCCGTAGCGCTGAATTGTCTCCACGCCTTTCCGGGTATATGTTTGGGCAGGCGAATGAAACAATGCTCCGCGAAAGGATTGCGTAGATGGCCAAGCAGATCCAGGAGATTCTCATCGATGACCTCGATGGGGGCGAGGCCAATGAGACGGTCAGCTTCGCTATTGACGGCTCCTCCTATGAGATTGACCTCAGCGACCTAAACGCGAAGAAGCTGAGGGACGCGCTCACGCCTTTCGTGCAGCATGCGCGCAGGGCGGGCACCGTATCCACGCGCCGGCGTGGCCGCGGCGGCAGTCGCGCGATGACCCGGGAGAAGAGCTCCGAGATCAGGCAGTGGGCCAAGAATCACGGCCTGCAGGTCAGCGAGCGCGGCCGTATCGCCTCCACCATCGTGGAGAAGTACGAGCAGGCTCACTAAGGAGTCGGTCGGCCGACCATGCGCTTATGATGCTCGCCTCGGACCCCGGCGACCGCCATAAGCGCATGATCCTTCTCTTGGCGTTCCAGATTTCGGGACGTCTGGGGATGACGATCTCAAGACCCACCCATATGCGGGCGTTTTGGGCAGGTGTTCCGGCGTCAGCGCCGATTCACCGGCCAGGCCCTCGCATATGCGAGGTGTCGTGCCCCGTGCGTTCGAATGCCGCGCATTCACGTACGCACGGGGGCCTCACCCCGGGCACCCAATGTCCCTCGCCGACGACATTGGCGCGCCGCAGGCGGGTGCCGCGCCCACTGGAACGGGCCATCGCGGAAAACACCGGCGCGGTTAACCCCCCTGCGGCGATCTTCCGGCGTTGTGGCGCTTAACCCGCGATCCGTACGCACCCCGGCGAAAACCGGGCGCGGATGTCGCGGCATAACCTGAGTACGCCTCATAACAATGCCGCTTCCCCGGCGTGCGGTGCGCATTGGTTCGATTGGTAACCAGCGGCAACGGCAGGACAGTAGCGAAACTCCTGACCCATGGGGACAGCCGTCTCATCATGCGGACGGGTTCGGTAACCGGGCTGACCGGATGGCACATTAAGAGAGCACCGGCGTACACGGCAATGCGGCGCCGCGATGTGCGGTGCGTCGCGTGTTGTGCTCAGGGCGTAGCGAGACCGCTTGGCCATCCTTTGCGACCCGACATAGGATGATTGCGTAACAGATACGGGCGCGGCATCTGAGATGCGCGGGGCAGGTGTCCCCACGCCGGCCTCGCAGCAGGCGTCCGGTGGACGATCCGTGTGGATCGGTGTGGATCTGTGTACGCCGCGGGCGGCAATTCGGTGCCGCTTCCGCGAAGTGTCCTAAACATCGTTCGCTTGCGGCGTATCGGGAACACGTCACCCCCGAACAGTAGTTGGATGGAGGGTGAACGCCCTGCTCTCGGGGAACGTGTCTGTTATAGAGCGTGTCAGCGGCAGTGGGCACGGTTCGCCGAGCCAGGGCTAGCATGCGGGAGGACGGGACCGGATTTACCGGCCTGACTGACCGCTCTGTGAGGAGCGACGAGATGTTCGAGAGGTTCACCGACCGAGCGAGGCGTGTTGTCGTCTTGGCCCAAGAAGAGGCCAGGATGCTCAACCACAACTACATCGGCACTGAGCACATTCTTCTTGGTTTGATCCATGAAGGTGAGGGCGTAGCCGCCAAGGCTCTGGAGAGCCTCGGCATCAGCCTTGAGGGTGTGCGCCAGCAGGTCGAGGAGATCATCGGCCAGGGCCAGTCGGCTCCGTCGGGGCACATTCCGTTCACCCCGCGGGCCAAGAAGGTCCTCGAGCTGTCGCTCCGTGAGGCTTTGCAGCTGGGCCACAACTACATCGGCACCGAGCACATCCTGCTCGGGCTCATCCGCGAGGGTGAGGGTGTGGCGGCTCAGGTGCTGGTCAAGCTTGGAGCTGATCTCAACCGTGTCCGGCAGCAGGTCATCCAGTTGCTCCACGGTTACCAGGGCAAGGAGCCGGCCGCGGCGGGCGGTCCGCAGGAGTCGGCCCCGTCGACCTCCCTGGTGCTCGACCAGTTCGGCCGCAACCTGACCCAGGCCGCCCGCGAGGGCAAGCTGGATCCGGTCATCGGCCGCGAGAAGGAGATCGAGCGGGTCATGCAGGTCCTCTCCCGGAGGACCAAGAACAACCCCGTTCTCATCGGCGAGCCCGGCGTCGGCAAGACCGCCGTCGTCGAGGGCCTGTCGCAGAAGATCGTCAGGGGCGAGGTGCCCGAGACGCTGAAGGACAAGCAGCTCTACACGCTTGACCTCGGCGCCCTGGTCGCCGGCTCCCGCTACCGCGGCGACTTCGAGGAGCGCCTGAAGAAGGTGCTCAAGGAGATCCGTACGCGCGGCGACATCATCCTGTTCATCGACGAGCTGCACACGCTCGTGGGTGCGGGCGCCGCCGAGGGCGCGATCGACGCCGCCAGCATCCTCAAGCCCATGCTGGCCCGCGGTGAGCTGCAGACGATCGGCGCGACCACGCTCGACGAGTACCGCAAGTACTTGGAGAAGGACGCCGCGCTGGAGCGCCGCTTCCAGCCGATCCAGGTGGCCGAGCCGTCGCTCAGCCACACGATCGAGATCCTCAAGGGTCTGCGCGACCGCTACGAGGCGCACCACCGCGTGTCGATCACCGACGACGCGCTGGTCGCCGCCGCGCAGCTGGCCGACCGCTACATCAGCGACCGCTACCTTCCCGACAAGGCGATCGACCTCATCGACGAGGCCGGGTCCCGGATGCGCATCCGCCGCATGACCGCGCCGCCGGACCTGCGCGAATACGACGAGAAGATCGCCAACGTCCGCCGTGACAAGGAGTCCGCGATCGACGCGCAGGACTTCGAGAAGGCCGCTGCCCTCCGTGACCAGGAGAAGCAGCTCCAGCTCAAGCGCGAGCGGCGGGAGAAGGAGTGGAAGGCCGGCGACATGGACGTCGTGGCCGAGGTCACTCAGGAGCTCATCGCCGAGGTCCTGGCGACCGCCACCGGCATCCCGGTCTTCAAGCTGACCGAGGAGGAGTCGCAGCGCCTGCTCCGCATGGAGGACGAGCTCCACAAGCGGATCATCGGCCAGGACGACGCCATCAAGGGCCTGTCGCGGTCCATCCGGCGCACCCGCGCCGGCCTGAAGGACCCGCGTCGTCCCGGTGGCTCGTTCATCTTCGCGGGTCCCTCCGGTGTCGGTAAGACCGAGCTGTCCAAGGCCCTGGCGGAGTTCCTCTTCGGCGACGAAGACGCTCTGATCAGCCTGGACATGTCGGAGTTCATGGAGAAGCACACCGTCTCCCGGCTCTTCGGCTCGCCTCCCGGCTACGTCGGCTACGAGGAGGGCGGTCAGCTCACCGAGAAGGTGCGGCGCAAGCCGTTCTCCGTGGTCCTGTTCGACGAGATCGAGAAGGCCCACCCCGACATCTTCAACTCGTTGCTGCAGATCCTGGAAGACGGTCGCCTGACCGACGCCCAGGGTCGGGTGGTCGACTTCAAGAACACGGTCATCATCATGACCACCAACCTCGGCACCCGCGACATCTCCAAGGGCATCGGGGTCGGGTTCGCGAAGTCCAACGACACCGAGTCCAACTACGAGCGGATGAAGTCCAAGGTCCAGGAGGAGCTCAAGCAGCACTTCCGGCCCGAGTTCCTCAACCGTGTCGACGACATCGTCGTCTTCCACCAGCTGACGCCGGTCGAGATCATCAAGATCGTGGATCTGATGCTCAACCAGGTCGACGCCCGGCTGAAGGACCGCGACATGGGGCTCGAGGTGTCGCCCGAGGCCAAGCAGCTGCTCGCCGACCGCGGCTACGACCCGGTCATGGGCGCTCGGCCGCTGCGGCGCACGATCCAGCGTGAGCTGGAGGACTCGCTGTCGGAGAAGATCCTTTACGGCGAGCTCCGGCCCGGCCAGGTCGTCAAGGTGACGATCGAGGGTGAGGGCGACGAGGCGAAGTTCGTCTTCAAGGGCGAGACCGCCTCGACGGTCCCTGACTCGGCCGCCGCCATCGCCGCGCCGATCCAGCACTGACGCTCGCTCTTCGGAAGCCCCCGCGTGACCTGTTCACGCGGGGGCTTTCGCATGCGGCGGCTCTTCCGCAGCCGTGCCCGCCACGGGACCGTCCGTTCTCTTGGGAGACGCGGCGAGATATGTGCCCATAAGCGGCTGAAACAGCCTGTGCCACGTCGAATGGCGTAAAGGCTGCACGGGTGTGTGCGCCACCGTGATGGAGGGCGAGCGGACCTGTCAGGCGCTCCCAGCCGCATCCCGGAAGGCGACTCACCGGCGGCTGAGCAGTGCGGCGCTGAGGAACACGCCGGTGGAGCTCTCGGGTGAGGGCGTTCCACTCAGTCGCACCGCGACCTTCTCCCGGGGAGTCGGCCACGACCTCGCAATTCCACGGCGGCCCCGATACCTCGCGCTACGCGGGCCCCGGTACTCGCTGGGCGCGCCGTCGCCGGTGCCCGCATGGACGGACAGGACGTGGCGGTGCCTCGCCGGTGTCATGGGTGACCCCGAACGTCGCGGCTCCTGCGCATTGAGGAGCCCGGCTCGGTGGCCGTGCTGGGCGACGCCTGCTCTGACCGCGCGAGGCCGACGTGCGGGCGGTGGGCGGACCGTGTCGCCCGCGGTCGCATGAGTGTGAGCAGGCATGGTCCGGGCGGACGTCGCAGTGCGTGATGGGGGATAGCCTGGCGTGTGCGTCGTCCGCGACAGGATGGATCCCGGCCGGGCGGCATGACGTTGCCGGCTTGGGCCATCGGCGGGCTGATGGCGGCCGTTCCTCTCGGGGCTCTGTCCGGTTGGCGGGTGTGAGGGGATTCACTTCTCGCGTGATGGGCGGCTCATCCGCTCACGTGGCGGAGATGGCGGTGTGAGAACGGCTGGTCGTCGTTGCGTAATTGTTGGGTGGGCGGCTATACCACCACCGCGAGTAGTACTACACTGCGTAGAGCTTCGCCAAGTCTCATCCAAGTGACCCACAAGGGCGTGTTCCTATGCCGGCGGCTGCTCCTTGCGGAGTAGCCCGGATAACAACTCAGGGCGGACGCGCGCGCCACACGTGAGCAGGCATGCTCGCATGGTTCGCACGTTCGAGGCGGGCGAGGGAACACACAAGCAAGCCGTGGAGGAAACCGATGCGCCTGCGTCACGATGACGGAACGCTCGTTCACCTCGCCTACAACGCAGGCGTGCACCCCGCTGAGGACCTGGAGAACCTCATCGCCCACCTGACCCGCTACGCCGTGCCGGTGCGCAAGCGGCTGGGCGTGGAGCGGATGGGCATCGGGCTGTGGCTGTCGCCGAGCGTCGCCGACCACCTCACGGCCGACCGCATCGAGCTCGTACGGCTGCGCCGTTCTCTGGAGGAGCGCGGCCTGGAGGTCGTCAGCCTCAACGGCACCGGCGGCCGCAACCAGGAGGTCCCGGGCCCCGACTGGGCCAAGCCCGAGCGCTACCGCTACACCATGGCGCTGGCCAAGATCCTGGCGTTCCTGCTCCCGGAGGACGTCCGGTTCGGCAGCATCTCGACGATTCCGATCGGGTGGCGGCGCGACTGGCCGGTCGACCTGCAGGCGATCGCCACGCGGCGGCTGGAGCGGCTCGCTCGTGAGCTGCGCGGCATCTACAGCGTGACGGGGAAGACGATCCGGGTGGGGTTCGAGCCGTGGCCGGGTTGCGTGCTGGAGACGACTGAGCAGGCGCTCGCGCGGGTGGGCGGCATCGACTCCGAGCACCTGGGCGTCTGCCTGGACGCGTGCCATCTCGCCGGCGGGGGCGAGGAGCCCGGCGCGGCCCTGAGGGGCCTGGCCGAGGCCGGAGCGCCCGTGGTGAAGCTGGGCCACGTGCACAACCACTCCGACGAGACGCCGAACACGGGGGCCGTGCTGCACGACACGCTGGCGGCCATGCTGTCGGGCGCCGTGAGCGGCAACGCGCACATCGAGGTCGAGACGCACAACCTCATGGTCCCGGGCCGCGCCAAGGGGCCGGGGGCGCTGGTGTCCCTGCTCGCCGAAGAGCTGAACTGGGCTCGTACGAACCTGACCAGCCTGGGCCTCCAGCTGGCCGCCTAGCAGCTGGGGCCGCACGAAGAAGGCGCGCCGCACATGTGTGCGGTCGCGGCCGGTGCAGGGTGTCGCCCGCACGGTCGCCGGGGTCGCTTCCGTGGGAGTCCCGGACAAGTCGCCTTACGGCGGCCAAGGCGCCTTGCGGACGCTTGGTCAGAGGGCGCCGAACCAGCCCGGGATGTCGAGGCGCCAGGGGTTGTCGGGGGTCATGCGGCGCAGGTCTGACTCCAGGGCTTGGAGGCGGTCCTCGCCCAGCTCGGCGGCCCAGCGGGCGCGCAGGGTGTCGAAGATGCGGGCCGAGCGGTCGAGGGCGTCCATCCCGTGTGGGGTGAGGCGGACGAGTTTGCGTCTGCTGTCGCGGGGGTCTGTGGCGCGTTCGGCATAGCCGATGCGTTCCAGGTTGTCGACGGTCTTGCCGGCGGCCTGTTTGGTGACGCCCAGGGCACGGCCCAGCTCGACGGCGGTCGTGCCGTCGGGGCCGATGGCCTGCATGACGAATCCGTACATCGGCCTGATGTCGGGGTGGCCCTGGCGGGCGAGCTCGGCGTGCAGCTCGTCGATGAGCATCCTGAACGCGAGCAGCAGGCGGAGCGGCAGTTCGAAGCCGTTGCTTGACATGATAGACAACCTGGTTAACTATATGGGAAACGTGGTTGCCTATTCTAGGGAGTGAGCGGGATGACGGTCATTCGTCAGGGTGAAGCGCGGCGGTCGGAGACTTCGGGCGGGGTCATGACGACGTTCGCCTCGCCGACCCAGGGCGGGGCCTCAAGGGCTCTGTGGAAGGTCGAGGTGAAGCCGGGCGTCGCTGGGCCCGTGCACGATTTCGACGCCGAGCAGGTGTGGACCTGGGTGGCGGGTGCGGCCACCGTGGAGCTGGGCGGGGAGACGTTCGCCGTGGGCGCGGGGGACACGGTGGTCATGCCTGCGCGTACGGTGCGGCGGGTGCTGGCCGACCCAGCGACCGGATACACCGCCGTCGTCACCGCTCCGGCCGGTGCCCGGGCCATGGGCGCGGACGGCGCCGATTACGGCGTTCCGGCGTGGATCGCATGAAACCGGTGTCCGTGGTTCCCGACGGACGCCTGCTGGAAGGCGGAGACGCCAAGCTTGATGATCGCCGCCGGTCTCCACGGTGCAGGGGCGGGCCGGTAGGTGCGTGTCCTATGGGCGGGGGGCACGAGCAGCTGCAGGTGGCCGGGGCCAGGCTAGTGGCGGCCTGCCGCAGCGCGACCTCCTGCACGCCATCGAACTGCTCGGCACCAAAGTGCTTCCCCAAGATCCGCGCCGAACTCGGCTGACCGCCGTACGGCCAGGCCCGATGCTCCGGCAACGGGCCGCCTCCTCGCACGCAGCCCACCGGCCGGGCTCCTTGTCCGCCCCGATCGCAGTGCAGGTTCGAGAGCACACGCTGATCCGCTTCCGTGCCGCTACGGCGATGAACTCACGAATCGCAGGCTCGGGCGGCCGGTGGCGGAGGGGGTGATCTCCGCTCGTACGTGGTAGACGCGTTCCACCGTCTCCTCGGTGAGGATCTCCTTCGGATGGCCCGCGGCGACGAGCCGCCCTTCGTGCAGCAGCAGGAGGTGATCGCAGTACTGGGCGGCGAGGTTGAGGTCGTGCAGGGCGGTGACGACCGTGACGGGGGTCGAGGCGAGCAGGTCCAGCAGGGCGAGCTGGTGGGCGATGTCGAGGTGGTTGGTGGGCTCGTCAAGCAGCAGCTCGGTGGGTTCCTGCGCGAGCGCGCGAGCGATGTTCACCCGCTGCCGCTCGCCGCCGGAGAGCGTGGACCAACGGCGGTGCTCCAGGTCGGCCACGCCGCACCGGCGCAGGGCGCGGCGGGCGTGCCCGAGGTCGTCCTCGCCGGCCGCGGCCGCCAGGCGGCGGCGATGGGGGATGCGTCCGAGCAGCACCACGTCGAGGACGGTCAGCTCCACGTCGGTGCTCACCTCCTGGGCGACCACCGCCAGGCGGCGGGCGACGTCGCGCCGCGGCAGGCGGTCCAGGTCGTGGCCGTCCAGCAGGACCGCGCCGCCCTGCGGACGCAGCAGCCCGGCGAGCAGCCGCAGGAAGGTGGACTTGCCCGAGCCGTTCGGGCCGAGCAACCCCGTCAGGCCACCGGGCGTGATCTCGACGGTGATGCCGTCGACGATCGGCCGTCCCTGGGCCGTCCACGTGACGTCATGCGTGTGCAGACTCATGCCGGTGTCTCCTTTGTCCGCCGCATGATGAGCGCGAAGGCAGGGACGCCGATCAGTGCCGTCAGTACGCCGACGGGGATCTCACGAGGGGCGAAAGCGGTGCGAGCGACGGTGTCGGCGGCCAGCAGGAACACGCCGCCGTACAGGGCACAGGCGGGGAGCAGGGCGTGGTGACGCCCGCCGGTGAGGGCGCGCACGGCGTGCGGGACGATCAGCCCGACGAAGCCGATCGCGCCGCTCGCCGCGACCAGCACGGCGGTGGTGAGCGCGGTGACGGTGAACAGGATCAGCTCCGTTCTGGCCGGGGCGATGCCCAGCGACGCGGCGGCCTCCCGGCCGAAGGCGAACGCGTCCAGCGCGGCCGAGGCCAGCCAGCACACGAGAATGCCCGCCGCCGCGACGATCACGCACAAGGCCACGCTCGCCCAGCTGGCCGAAGCCAGCGAGCCCAGTAACCAGAACGTCACCCCGCGGGTGCCCTGCGCGTCCGCCGCCCAGATCACAATGAGGCTGGTCAGGGCGCTGAACAGCTGCGAGACCGCAATCCCGGCCAGCACGACGCGGATCGTGCTGCCCAACTGCCGGCCGATCATGGCCAGCACGCAGCAGAAGGCGAGCAGGCTGCCGCCGAAGGCGCCCGCCGACAAGGCGGCGGTCCCGGCGCCCAGGCCCAGAACCAGCACGGCCACCGCACCGGTGGAAGCGCCGGAGGAGATCCCCAGCAGGTACGGGTCGGCCAGCGGATTGCGGGTCAGCGCCTGCAGCACGGCGCCGCACACCGACAGTCCCGCTCCCACCAGCACGGCCAGCAGGACCCGGGGCAGGCGCAACTCCCAGACGATGCCGTCGTCCAGCGGCGCGAGCGGCTCCACCGGCAGGCCGGCATGGGCCGCGATCGTCCGGAGCACGTCGGCGGGAGACAGCCCGGCCGCCCCCACCACGGAGGCGGCCGCGATCGACAGCATGAGGAGCAGCAGGCCCCCGGCGATCGCGACGGCGGTGCCACGCCTGCTCATCGCCTGGCGAAGACGACGTAGTCGTCAAGGTACTGCCAGACGGTGCCCACCTCGGTGAACCCGGCTGTCCGCAGCGCGGCCTGGTGAAAGGCCAGCGAGGCAAGCGGCTGAGGCGGGCGGTCGGCGAAGCGCCGCCGGCGCTCGGCGATCCGCTCGCCAAGGTCGGGACGTCGCCCGGCCAGGGTCCACCATGCGTCCCAGGTGGGGGCGCCGGCGGCGAAGGCGGCCTGCCGCATCAGCTCGTCGTGGCGGGCCGACACTTCGGCAAGGGTGGAGTGCTCGGGCCCGAAGCGGAGATGGTCGGCGTTGAGCAGGACCGCGCCGGGCGGCAGGATCGTGGCCAGCTCGGTGTAGACGCCGAGCAGTTGGCGCGGGGACAGCCAGTGCAGCGCGGTCGAGGTCAGGACGGCGTCGAAACGCCACTCGGCGAAGGGCCGGCTCCAGCCGGATTCGGCGAGGTCGGCGTCGATGACGGTGGCGCGCTCGCCGTACTCGCCGAGCACGGTCTCGGCGAGCCGGGCCAGCACGGGATCGTAGTCGGTGGCGACCACCCGGGAGCCGGGCAGACGGCCCAGCACCCGGTCCGCGATCGAGCCCGGCCCGCAGGCCAGGTCCAGCACGGTGGGCTCGGCGGGGGAGTGCAGGCGAAGGACGTCCAGCATGACCTCGAAGCGGTTCTCGCGGTGGGCGACGTAGGCGCTCTGCTGCTCCTCCCACCGGGCCAGCAGGTCCCGAGGGGTCAAAGAGGTCGTGGGGGCGCTCAAGGGGATCTCCTATCGGTAGTGCTTTCAGCCGTACAGGCGGGCCAGGCCTTGGCCGACGTGTTCGACGGCGGTGACGCTGCGGACGGACGGGTCCACGGAGGAGCCGGGTACGACGATGAAGCGGTCGTTCTGCACCGCGGTGAGCTTGGAGGCGACGGGGTCCTCCCGCAGGAAGCGCTTCTTGGCCTCGGCGCTGTCGCCGTCGCCGCCGCGGGTGAGGTCGGCCAGCACGATGACGTCG
The DNA here is from genome assembly GCF_044465245.1 of Nonomuraea terrae. NCBI lineage: Bacteria > Bacillati > Actinomycetota > Actinomycetes > Streptosporangiales > Streptosporangiaceae > Nonomuraea > Nonomuraea terrae. The sequence continues at coordinate 661,971 of NZ_JBITLL010000006.1, forward strand.
GGGTCGCGGGCGGCGATCTCCTCCCAGTTGCCCTCCGTCCATTGCTGCTTGACGTCGGCGAAGGCGTTGCGTGCTCCCAGCAGTTTGGTGATGGTGCCGGGCAGGCCGGTGTCTCCGGCGATGGCGGGGGTTTTGGTGCCGGAGTAGTACCACATGATGTCGGCGTCGAGGTTTGTCGGCGCCGAACGCTTGGCCTCATCCAGTCGTCGGCGCAGGTCGGCGACCACCGCCTGGCCGCGCTCCCGCGCCCCGAAGACGGTGGCGATGTCGTCGATCTCCTTGAAGATCGCCTCGAACTCGGCCGTCGCGGGGATGAGCGTCTGGTCCTCGCAGTCGTTGGACGACAGGTAGGCGGGAACGCCCAGTTCGGCGAGGTCCTGCCGGGAGCCGGCGGCTTCGGGGGCGAAGGCGGAGGCGCGCATGGAGTAGACGAAGTCGGGCTTGTTCGCCAGCAGCGCCTCACGGCCGGGGTACTGCTCGGCCAGCACGGGCACCTGGGCGTAGGGCTCCTTCAGTTCGGGCAGCACCGGGTCGGTCTGATACGCGGTGCCGGCCATGCGGTCGGCCAGTCCCAAGGTGAGCATGATCTCTGCCGCGTTCTGCTCCATGGCGACCGCCCGCCGTGGCGGGGACGAGATCTCCAGCGTGACCCCGCAGCTCGTCACCCTGGTCGCCGGGGGAGCGCCGGCGGTGGTCGCCGCCGTGCTGCTTCCGCAGGCGGTGGCCAGGGTCAGCACGGTGGCCACCACACCCCAGCGAATGGAAATGGTTTTCATGTTCTTTGACCCTAGCATCACCGGAGAACGCGGTTGCCGGGTGGTCCGGTTCGGGCATGCGACCGCCGTCGAGCACGGCGACGGATCCCAACCTGTGCGGCCGAGAGCAGGGCATATTCCACGAATCCGGCGCTTGACAGGCGCAACCCCATGAGGGTCTCGTTGGCATCGAATCCACCCACGCCTCGTAGGCCCCACGCGGGTCGCCGTCACCGGGGCAAAGTAGCTCTGCGTTATCGCTGTTCGGGTAGATGGTGAGGAATGACCAGCTCCCGACATAGGGGCTGGACGGCCGAGACGTTCGACGTGGTGCCCACGTGGGTTTCCCGACGCGGGGAGTCGCCCCCTGGAAGGCACGCGCCTGCCCAGGGGGCCGGCGCAGGCGTTCGATGGTGAGCCGGTGTGCAGGTTGGCGCGGCTGTTGTGGAGCGCTGGAGGTCTGCTGGAAGGTGGTCCAACTGATCGCGCTGGTCTCCGAAGCGGAGCCGTTCTTGTAGCGGCTGTAGGACAGTTGACGGGATTTCGCGTTTTCTTGTCCTGTCGCAGCGAAGAGTGAGCATTGTCATCGAAGGTTGAGTGATTGTGGGGCTTGAGTTCCCGGAGAGACGGTGAGGGAACCGGGCTGTCGTCTGCCGGTCAAGTCGAGGCACTGCCGGAAGAGTTGAGGCATCGGCACCACCGTGCCACTGGAGTTGAGGCAGGCAGACGCTGGGCAACCGCGCGGAGGGCGGTTACTGAGGTACGCCCGGAGTTCTCTTTGTCGCGCGGTTCGGTTGCGTCCACGGAAGTGGTGTACGCGTTCGGCCTGGTCACAGGCGTGGCGTCATGAAATGAAGACGGCCATCGATAAATGTCGGCATTCGGCAGCAGGCAGCCGCTACCGTGCCTCCATGTTGGATGCCCACGAGCGATTTGTGCCCTCCGGGCCGCTGCGGATTTGGACCGAGCGGGTCGGGGATCCCGGGCTTCCCGCTGTTTTGATGGTCATGGGGTCGGCTGCTCAGGGCGTCAGTTGCCCTGATGCGCTGGTTGGCCGGCTTGTTGACCGTGGGGTTCAGGTGATCCGGTTCGATCATCGGGACACCGGTCGGTCCAGCGTTGTCGACTTCGATGCTCATCCGTACACGCTCGGGGACATGGCTCGCGACTGCCTGGCTGTGCTGGACGGTCATGGACTGAGCTCCGCTCATGTGGCGGGGACTTCCATGGGCGGCATGATCGCGCAGTGGCTGGGTGTGCACGCGCCGGACCGGGTCCGGTCCTTGACCGTGATGTCCAGCTCGCCGATGGGTCATGATCCGGGTCCGGCGTGGGCACGGGCGCGGGCCGGGGAGCCGGCCGACCCGGATGACCTGCCGCCGCCGTCGCCGGCGTTTCTCGCGCATCTGGCCGCTGGGCTGCCGCCGGGAGTGGAGTCGGACGTGGCCTTGTTCCGGGTCTTCAACGGGCCGGTTCGGCCGTTCGACGAGCCGGCCGCCCGGGCGATGCTGGAGTCGGCGCTGTCGCGGGCTGCCGACCCGGCGGCCGCGGCCAACCATCACCGGGCCGTGTGGATGGACGCCCCTGACCTGCTCGCCCCGCTGTCGTTGATCACCGCGCCGACCTCGATCGTGCACGGCGACCAGGATCCGGTCTATCCGCTCGGTCACGGTGAGGCCCTGGCTGCCGCGATTCCGGGCGCGGTCCTGCACGTCGTGCCCGGGATGGGCCATGTCATGACTTCACCCGGCCTGCCAGAGGAGGTCGCCGACCTGATCCGGCTGTGACCCGCCTTGCGGGGGCGGGGCCGCGCCGATGAACAGCCGCGTGGTGAACCGCCGCTACTTCTCCACGACGGATCTCGTCATCACGCCCGGCCCGGCAGCACCGCGGTGATCGAAGCAATCGACGGACTCGTCCGCGAGGGAGAGATGGGCAACGCCCGCCCCCGACCCGGAAGGAAGCCGAGATGCTCGGATCGATCGGCGGAAAGCATCCCCTGTGTCTGCCAGTTCCTCTGAGGCGCCGCAGGTCACGGGCACATCAGAGGAACTGGCGGACGACACCGGCACGTGCGTACGGCGATCCCGCGCCGGGCCGTCGCGAACCACCTCGCACCGACCCTCCTGCGGGCGCAGCTACAGGCGTCATCGGACTTCCGATGGCGCCCGCAGCTGGACCGACTCGCAGCCGCAAGCGGGCGCACCCAGGACGTGCTGCGATGCACCCTTGCCGGATTCCTCCGCGAGTGATGCGCCACCCCGCTCGGCCTCGGAGTGCAGGGAGCATTCGGCCACCTGCCGCCGAATGGCACACCGCCGGCACCACCCCGAACGTTTCCGGCCGACGCCACCACCGCCGGTCGTGAACTCGTGCGTAGACCTGCGGAACCTCCTTGACCTCGCGATTGTCGCCGCGCCGGCCAACCACCGCTCCGACGATGCGACACTCCGCTGCCTCGGGACGACCCCTGCGGTCTGCCTCGGCTCTGGTGCTCAGACGCGTGCCGCGTACGGGCCACCGAGAACGCCGAAAGAGGGCAGCCGAGCCACAATCACTCAAACTTCGGTGAGAACGGCTCAACCTCCGCTGCGACAGAACATTTCTGGGCCTTCGGGCCGCTGAGCGGTTCTGTTCTGGCTCGTGTGGTGGTCGGGGGGGACGGCGGCGCCGGCTGGCACACCTGCGTCCGCGCCATGCAGGCCCATCGGAGTCCGTCCGCCGGGAGCGCGTGCTCAGCACGGGTGCGCGCGTGGTTCTCTGTCGTGAACTGATCGATCGATGCCATCGGAGAAGGCGCCGGGAAGAATGGGCGCCGCATCCGTGCGTCAAGAGATCGACCTCGTCTCACCCGAAGGACGATCAACGGGCCGGCGATACCGAGATCGACCCAGCGACAGGCAGCCATGCCACGACCCGCTCGGTACAGACGGGCCTCGTCCAGCGAATCGCCGACGCGCCTCTCAGGGGCGTGATGGCGCCGGCCCGCTCAGTACCCGCTGCGGCGGGGTGCGGCGGTCGGGCGGCGGGGGAGGTCGGTCCGGCCCGTGGGCTTGATGTCGCGCGCCGGGTGCGCGTGCCGGTGCGGCGATCCGGCCTGGTGGTCGGTCTTGGCCCCGGCAATCGAGGCTGGGAGTTTGATATGCATGGTCCTCCTTGTGGTTTCTATGCCCTGGTGAGCCAGGTGACCTGGGCGCCGTTGTCGAAGGACTCGCGCCGGGTGGGGGTGAACAGGGTGGGGCGGAACTCGCCGGAGAACATCGGGATGCCCGTGCCCGCCACCACGGGGTAGCTCTTGAGGATGATCTCGTCGATCTCCGGGAGCAGGGAGGCGGCCAGCTTGCCGCCGCCGCAGAGGTAGATGTCCTGGCCGGTGTCCTCGGCCTTCAGCCGCCGGACGAGCTCGATCGGGTCGCCGGTCTCCACCTGCACCGTCGGGTCGTCGATCTTCAGGGTGCTGGAGACGACGTACTGGCGCAGGTGGGAGTACGGGCTGGTGGTGGGGACGTCCAGGGCCGGCTCGTAGGTGCCGCGGCCCATCACCAGGGTGTCGAAGACCTTGTTGGGCGCGCCGTCCAGGCCGACGAGCTTGCGGATGTGGGTGGGGATCGTCTCGGGGTAACGGGTGTTGATCCAAGCGGCCATCTGGTCGGACACGGGGTAGAAGTCGAACTCGGCGTTGGGGCCCGCGATGTAGCCGTCGAGGGAGACGCCGATGTAGTAGACCAGCCTTCGCATACCGTTCAACTCCTGGTGTAGTACTCTGTTTGGAGTGCTTTGAACGTAGTACTACGACTGGAGTGGTGTCAAGTGCGGAGTAATCCCGAGCGGCGGCAGGCGCTGATCGACGCGGCCATCGAGGTGCTGGCCAGGGAGGGGGCGCGGGGGCTGACCTTTCGGGCCGTCGATGCGGAGGCCGCTGTGCCCCCCGGTACGGCCTCCAACTACTTCGCCAACCGCGACGACCTGTTCACCCAGGTCGGCGGACGCATCTATGAGCGGTTGCTGCCCGACGAGGCCACGATCGCCCGCAACCGGGCGGGCGTGCAGGACGAGACCCGCTATGCCGAGCTCATGCACGAGCTGGTGGATCGGGTTGCCGCCTTCAACTCCGGTTACCTGGCCCTGCTTGAGCTCCGGCTGGAGGCCACTCGGCGCCCTGAGCTGCGCGCCGTGCTGACCAAGCGCATCCGCGAGGACATCGACGCCAACATCGGCTACCACGCCACTTCGGGTCTGCCCGGCGACTCGACCTCGGTGGTGCTCCTCTACCTCACTCTGAACTGGCTCATCGTGGAGCGGCTGACACTGCCCGACATCTTCGCCGAGCAGGAGATCCACGAGCTGGTGGACGCCGCCGTGCGCAGATCGCTGAATGGGTGACGTCCACGGCCGTCCGGCGGTTGTCGGAAGGTCCTGTTCCGCCAGGTCGTCCACTTTCGTGAACAGCGCGACGCGGAGGCAGGGTGGGGCCGGCCGCGCGCCCGGGCCGGCAGATTCGTGCCGAATGCCGCCGGCGTGGAGTGGAGTTCCGTCGCCGCTGATGCGGAGCGGGCTTGTATCCGGTTGGCGTTGCCTCCGGGCTGGGGGTTGGGTGTCCGGTCCGGAGGGGCTTGCTGAGACGCCGTCCGGTTGAGGTGCCGGATTCCGGTCCGGGGACGGAGGAAGCGGGGTCAGGCGTGGGGGAGGCGGTAGGTGTTGTCGTCGAGGACCTCCGCCAAGCCGTCGGACACCAGGCCGTCGAGGGCGCGTTCGCGTTGGACCGCGTCGTCCCATACGGCGTCGAGGGCGGCCTTCGGGACGGGGCCGTGGGAGGAGCGCAGCACCTCGAGGAGGCGGCCTCGGCACTGGCGGTCGGTGCCGGCGTAGGTCTGGCCCTTGCGGGCGGGGCCGGAGTGGGGTGGCTTGCCTGCCAGGCGCCAGGCGCACAGGTGAGTGATCGGGCAGTCGCCGCAGCGCGGGGCGCGGGCCGTGCACACCAGGGCGCCGAGCTCCATGACGGCCACGCCCCAGCGGGCCGCGCCCAGCTCGGGAAGCAGACTTTCCGCCAGCCGTCGCTCGGCCGCGGAGGTGGCCGTCGGAGGGTACTCCTCGGCGCGGACGGCCCGGGCGAACACCCGCCGGACGTTCGTGTCGAGGACGGCGTGCCGGCCGCCGTAGGCGAAGCTGGCGACCGCTGCGGCGGTGTATTCGCCGATGCCGGGCAGCGACAGCAGCGTCGCGTGGTCGGACGGCACCTCGCCGCCGTGCTCGTCGGTGATGGCCCGGGCGCAGGCGTGCAGGCGCAGCGCCCGGCGCGGGTAGCCGAGCCGGCCCCAGTGGCGTACGGCCTCGCCCGGCTGCTCGGCGGCCAGCGCCTTGGGGACGGGCCAGCGTTCCATCCATTCGTGCCAGACGGGCAGGACGCGGGCCACCGGGGTCTGCTGCAACATGATCTCGCTGACGAGCACACCCCACGGGGTCGCGTCGGGGGCGCGCCAGGGGAGGTCGCGGGCGTTGTGCGCGTACCAGTCCAGAACGGGGGTGCGCAGGAGGTTCGGCTCGACCACGGGGTCAAGCGTATTCGGGAAACGGCGCGGCCCGGCGTGTCGTCACTCTGCGTGCAGAACCGGTTACCATGCTGGGCCTATGGACCCGGATACGATGCGTGGCGACGGCGGCGACATCTACTGGCGGCGCCGCATGAGCGTGCTGGTTGCGGTGCTCGTCGTGGTGGCCGTTGTGGCGTGGGCGTGCTCCAGCGGGGGCAGCGGGCCGGAACGCGCCTCCAGCGCGCAGTCCTCACCGAGCGTCACGCCGTCCGCTGACCCGCTGCTGGCCGGGCTGCGCACGCTCGCCCTCGGCACGGCGTCCCCGTCGCCCACCCCGAGCGCCACCCCGAAGGCGACGCCTTCCCCGCGCCCGAAGCGGCCGGGGGAGCCGTGCGAGGAGAAAGACCTCGTGCTCAGCCTGCAGAGCGGCAAGGAGCCGATCTACGCCGGCGACGCGCGGCCCAGCTTCATCGTCACGCTGGTGAACACCGGCTCGGTGATGTGCACGGCCGACGTGGGGCCGCGAGCGGTGGAGGTCCGCATCACCTCGGGCGCGGACCGCATCTGGTCCACCGCCGACTGTGTGAGCGGCCCCGGCGCCGACGTCAGGAAGCTGGAGCGCGGCGTGCCGTACGTGCGCTCGCTGGAGTGGGACCGGCGGCGCTCCAGCGACGACTGCCGCGCCAGCCCGCCCACCGCCCTGCCGGGCACGTACGTCGCCACGGTCCGCATGGGCAAGCTGCGCGGCGGCAAGGGCGTCTTCCACCTCCGCTAGAGGCCGCCAGAGGCCGTCACCGGCGCCCCGCCGGTGCGACAGACGGCGTGGCGGGGCCGGACCCGGCCAAGGCCCGGCTCCAGGGCTCCGGCTCCGCCACTGCCGACCAGCGGCTCCGACGTGGCGGCTTCGGGCGGCTTCGGGCGGCTTCGGGCGACTCCGACGCGGGCGGCTCGAACGTGGCGGCCTCGATGTGGCGGCCCGGATGTGGCGGCTCGGATGTGGCGGCTCCGACGCGGGCGGCCCGAACGTGGTGGCCCGGATGTGGCGGCTCGGGTGTTGCGGTCAGACGTAGCGTTCGAGGATGGAGGACTCGGCGAGGCGGGACAGGCCCTCGCGGACGCTGCGGGCTCGCGACTCGCCGACGCCGCCCACCGCCTGCAGGTCGTCGATGCTGGCCGCGAGCAGCTTCTGCAGGCTGCCGAAGTGGTTGACCAGCCGGTCGACCACCGTCGCGGGCAGCCGAGGCACCTTGGCCAGCAGCCGGAAGCCGCGGGGGCTGACCGGGCTCTCCAGCTGCTCGGTGCCGTTGTGGCCCATCACGCGCGCCACCGCCGACAGGTCGAGCAGATCGCTGCCGGACAGTTGGTCGAGGTCGTGCATGGCCTCCATCAGGCGCCGCTGGCGGCGGCCTCCGGGGGCGGGGAGGTAGTCGCGCACGACCAGCTCGCGCTCGGACTCGACGCCGGCCACCAGCTCGTCGAGCTGGAGCGAGAGCAGGCGGCCGTCGGTGCCGAGCTCGACCACGTAGCCCTTGATCTCGTCGGAGATGCGGCGGACCATCTCCAGGCGTTGCGCGACCGCGGCCACGTCTCTGACCGTGACCAGGTCTTCGATCTCCAGGGCCGACAGGGTGCCGGAGACCTCGTCGAGGCGGTGTTTGTAGCGCTCGAGGGTGGCGAGGGCCTGGTTGGCCTTGGACAGGATGGCCGCCGACTCCTCCAGGACGTAGCGGATGCCGTCGAGGTAGAGGGCGATGATGCGCATCGACTTGCTGATCGCGATGATCGGCAGGCCGGTCTGCAGGGCGACGCGCTGCGCGGTGCGGTGGCGGGTGCCGGACTCGTCGGTGGGGATGGACGGGTCGGGCACGAGGTGGACGGCGGCACGGACGATCTTGTGGTCGTTGCTCACGACGATGGCGCCGTCCATCTTGGCGAGCTCGCGCAGGCGGGTGGGCGAGAAGTCGACATCGAGCTCGAAACCGCCGCTGCAGACCTCTTCGACCTCTTTGTTGTAGCCGAGCACGATGAGCCCACCGGTCTGGCCGCGCAGGATTCGTTCCAGGCCGTCGCGCAGAGGTGTGCCCGGCGCCACGGCCGCCAGGGCCTCGCGGCGACGGTCGTCCAGACTCCTATCCACCTGACCCCCGTGTCGATCGGTCACCGCTCAGCTTAGCCGCGCTAGGTCACGTGCGTGAGAGCGTCCCAGACGTTCTCCGCCTGGACGACCTCGAACCCCGGTGCGAACGCCACCGGCCCCACCGGCACCAGAGCGCGCTGACCGTCGCGTCTGCGACCCGGCTCTTCCAGGGATCCGGCGGGCACGAGGGCGCGCTTGAAACCGAGCCGGGCGGCCTCGGTCAGCCGCCTGCGCACGTCTTTGACCGGGCGCAACTCACCCGCCAGACCGACCTCGCCCAGGGCGACCAGACCGGCGGGCAGCGGCTTGTCCCCGGCGGCGCTGGCGACGGCGAGCATGACCGACAGGTCGACGGCCGGGTCGGCCAGCTTGATGCCGCCGACGGTCGCGGTGAACACGTCGCAGCCCCCCAGCCGGGCGTTGAGCCGGCGCTCCAGGACGGCGAGGATCATCTGCACGCGGTAGGTGTCGAGGCCGGAGGACGTGCGCCTGGGCTGCTGGGCCTCCGTGCGGGCGACCAGGGCCTGGACCTCGGCGGGCAGCGGGCGCGTGCCCTCGACCGTGACGGTCACGCACGTGCCGGGGACGGGCTCGCTGCGGCGGGAGACGAACAGGCCGCTCGGGTCGGTGATGCCCTCGATGCCGCGCTCGTGGAGGTCGAAGCAGCCGATCTCGTCGGTGGGGCCGAACCGGTTCTTGATCGCGCGGACCATGCGCAGCCTGGAGTGGCGGTCGCCCTCGAAGTTGAGCACGACGTCGACGAGGTGCTCGAGAGTGCGGGGGCCGGCGATGGAGCCCTCCTTGGTGACGTGGCCGACGAGGACCGTCGCCATGTTGCGCTCTTTCGCCAGGCGGACGAGATTGGCGGCGACCTCGCGGACCTGGGTGACGCCGCCGGGGACGCCGGTGGTCTGCGCCGAGCCGATCGTCTGGACGGAGTCGACCACCAGCATCTGGGGCTGGACCTTCTCCACGTGGGCGACCAGGGCCGACAGGTCGGTCTCCGCGGCGAGGTAGAGGTTGTCCTGGATGGCGCCGATGCGGTCGGCCCGCAGACGCACCTGCGCGGCCGACTCCTCGCCCGTCACGTAGAGGACGGTGGTGCGCTCGGCGATGCGGGCCGCGGCCTCCAGCAGGAGCGTGGACTTGCCGATGCCGGGCTCGCCGGCCAGCAGCACCACGGCGCCGGGCACCAGGCCGCCACCCAGCACCCGGTCGAGCTCGGCGACGCCGGTCGTGCGGGCGGTCGCCGTCTCGGCCTTGACCTGGCCGATCGGCAGGGCGGGGCCGGTGGTGGCGCCGGCCTGGACGACATTGACGCCCGCGCGGGCGCCCTCTTCGTCGACCGTGCCCCACGACTGGCACTCGCCGCACCGGCCGACCCACTTGGTGGTGCGCCAGCCGCACTCGGCACAGCGGTATCCGGGCTTCTGGGCTGTCTTGGCCATGCCGAGCAGGCTAGCGGCTGGCGCCGACAATCATCGAGAGGTCAGGCCAGGCCGAGCTCGGAGACGAGCATGCGCTTGGGCTTGGCGCCGACGATCTGCTTGACGGGCTCGCCGTTCTCGAACAGGAGCATGGTGGGCACGGCCATCACGCCGTAGCGGGCCATGATCTCCGGGTTCTCGTCGGTGTTGAGCTTGCCGATCGTCAGGCCGTGCTCGGCCTCGATCTGCTCCAGCACCGGACCGACCATCTTGCACGGCCCGCACCACTCGGCCCAGAACTCGACCAGCACCGGCTCGTCGCGCTTGAGCACCTGCTCCTCGTAGTTGTCAGTGGTCAACGTGATCATGATTTATCCCCTTACGAAGCAACCTGGGCAGGACTGGGCGAGCTGGGCGGCCACTTCGGCGCGGCGCGCGAGCAGCACGCGGATCTCCCGGTCGATCTCGGTGAGCTTGCGCTCGTAGACCTCGACCGACTCCGCGCACGAGCCGCCGGTGCGGTGACCCCGGCGCAGGCAGTCGACGAACGGCCGGGTCTCCTCCAGCGTGAACCCGATGTCGAGCAGGGCCCGGATCTCGGACACCAGGCGTACGTCGTCCTCGCCGTAGTCGCGGTAGCCGTTGGACGTACGGCGGGCGTGCAGCAGCCCGTGCTCCTCGTAGTAGCGGAGGGAGCGGGTACTCACTCCGGTGCGTTCCGCCAGCTCACCGATGCGCATGCGCCCACGGTAAACGTTGACGTCGGCGTCAATGTCAAGTGGCGAGCGGACCAGAGCGGGGGAAGGCGGCGGCGTCCGGTGAACGAGCCCGCCGCACGGAGCCCCATGAAGACGGCTCAGTAGTAGCGCCAGCGGAGCACGTTCGGGTACTCCAGATCCAGGCCCGGCGTCTCGGCGATGGCTTGTTCGGCGACCTCGGGGGCGAACTCGATGCGGAGCACCGCCTCCAGGTCGGCTCGCCGCTCGAACGCCATGCGAAGGTCGAGCGGCCGCCGCTGCCAGCCGTGGCGGACCCAGAACGCCTCGACCTCGCGGGCGGAGTACGCGGGCACGGTGCGCGAGAACCACCGGCCGAACGACCCCCGCGTGGCGTCGAGGTCGAGGACGAAGGCGGCGCCGCCGCGGCGTACGACCCTGGACAGCTCGCGCAGCCCCGGCTCGCAGCCCGGGCCGAAGAAGTACGCCCACCGCGCGATGGCCACGTCCACGGACGCGTCCGGCAGCGGCAGGTCCTGGGCCGTGGCGGCGTGCACCGTCACGTCGGCGAGGGCCGCGCAGCGGCGCCGGGCCAGCGCGGCCAGGTCGCCGTGGGGTTCGACGCCGATCACCCGCGCCGCCTCGGCCGCCAGGACGGGCAGGTGGTAGCCGGTGCCGCAGCCGATGTCGAGCACGGTGGCGCCGTCCCAGGGGCGCAGGGAACGCATGGCGGCGTCGGCCACGCCCTCGGGGTCGACGGCGCGGTTCTCCAGCTCGTAGATCTGGGGCGTGTTCCAGATGTTCGGGCTCGGGATGGCACCCTTGGCGATCCGTGACATGGCACAACCGTATGGCGCACCGGGGAGCGTGTGAGCGGCTCGACAAAGGGCCTGGCGCACCGGAGCGGCTTCTCCGGCTTAGGCTGGCAAGGTGGCTGATGTCATCCGCGTGCCCAATGCGAAGATCGCATTGTCCACCGCCTCGGTATATCCGGAACGCACTCCCGACGCGTTCGAGCTGGCCGCGCGCCTGGGTTACGACGGCGTCGAGATCATGGTCGGCGCCGACCCGGTGAGTCAGGACATCGACGTGATCGAGCGGCTCTCCGACCACTATCACGTGCCCGTGCTGGCGATCCACGCGCCCTGCCTGCTGGTCACCCAGCGCGTCTGGGGGCGCGACCCGTGGGCCAAACTGGTCAAGGCGCGCAAGGCCGCCGAACGCCTCGGCGCCTCGACGGTCGTGGTGCACCCGCCGTTCCGCTGGCAGCGCGACTACGCCCGCGACTTCGAGACCGGCCTGGCGAGGATGCGCGACGAGACGGACGTCACGTTCGCGGTGGAGAACATGTTCCCGCTGCGGGCCAGGGGCAACGACGTGGTGCCCTACTCGCCCGACTGGAACCCGATCGACTACGACTTCCCGAAGGTCACGCTCGACCTGTCGCACACCGCGGTGTCCGGCTCCGACGCCATGGAGATGGCCGGCAAGCTCGGCGACCGGCTCGCCCATGTGCACCTGGCCGACGGCCTCGGCGTGACGAACAAGGACGAGCACCTGGTGCCGGGCCGGGGCAACCAGCCGTGCGCGCAGCTGCTGGAGCGCCTGGCCAACACGGGCTACTCCGGGCTGGTCGTCCTGGAGGTCAACACACGCAAGGCGACCAGCCGCACCGAGCGGGTGGACGACCTGGCGGAGGGGCTGGCCTTCGCCAGGCTCCATCTGGCGGCCTCCCGGTGAGCGCTGGGCCGCTCAAAGAGCTGGCCAGGGTGTTCGACCGCGTGGCCGACGCGTACGACGCGGGCCGCCCCGGCTATCCCGACGAGCTCTACCGCGCGCTGGGCGAGCTGTCCGGCGTCGGCCTCGCCGGCGCGACCGCGGTGGACGTCGGGGCGGGCACCGGCATCATGACCCGCGGGCTGCGGGCCCGCGGCGCCCACGTGATCGCGGTCGATCCGGGCGCCGCGATGCTGGCCCGCCTGGTGACCAGGATCGACGAGGAGGGGGCGCCGGTCGTCGCGGTGCGGGCTGACGGCAACGCGCTGCCGCTGGCCGACGGGGTGGCCGACCTGGTGACGTACGCGCAGTCGTGGCACTGGCTCGACCCGGTGGCCTCGATCGCCGAGGCCCGGCGGGTGCTGCGGCCCGGGGGCGTGATCGCGGGCTGCTGGAACTTCCACCACGCGGCGCAGGCCGACTGGCTGGCCGCGTACGAGGTCCGGCTGGCCGAGGCCGTGCCGTCCTACAACGGGCCGGCCCTCGACGAGTGGTCGGCGCCGCCGATCGCCGCGGCGTTCGAGGTGGTCGAGGAGCGCTGGCTCCCGTGGACCAGGCTGGTCGGCATCGAGGACTTCCTGCTCGGCCTGCGGTCCCACTCCTACATGGCGGCGCTGGCGCCGGAGCGGGCCGACGAGCTGGTCGAGCGGCAGCGGGCGGAGCTGCGTGGCGAGTTCCCCGAGGGCGTGCTGTCGGTGCCGATGCGGGTCTACCTGGCGGTGGGCCGGTGACCGAGCCGGCCAGGCGGCGTCCCGGGCGCAGGCCCGGCTCGGCCGACACGCGCGGGGAGATCCTCGCGGCGGCCAGGAGGGTGTTCGCGGAGAAGGGCTTCGACAAGGCGACCGTGCGCGGCATCGCCAGGGAGGCCGAGGTCGATCCGGCGCTCGTGCACCACTACTTCGACACCAAGGCGGGCATGTTCGCCGCGGCCATGCAGCTGCCGATCACGCCCCAGCAAATCCTCCCGCTGGTGGTGGAGGGCCCCCGCGAGCAGCTCGCGGAGCGGCTCGTACGCTTGATCCTGAGGGTCACGGCCGCGCCGGAGACGCGTGAGCCGCTGGTGGCGCTGATCCGCTCGGCCATGACCAACGAGCAGGCGGCCGCGATGTTCCGCGAGTTCATCACGAACGCCCTGCTCTTCCAGGTGGCCGACCGGCTGGAGGTGCCGCACCTGCGGATCGAGGCGGCGTTCGGGCAGATGATCGGCGTGGTGCTGGCGCGCTACGTGCTCAGGCTGGAGCCGATCGCGAGCGCGAGCGAGGACGAGCTCGTCGAGCTGCTGGCGCCGACGATCCAGCGGTACTTCAGCGTCTAGAGCATTGTTCTACACAGGCCGGTGACCTTAGGGTATGTCTCGTACCCCGGTAATGTTACCCACGGGTAGGATTTCGGGGTGGCTGGACAGCCAACGTCGTCTGTGGGAGGACCCCGTGCTCTGGGTAGCGATCATCGGGCTGGTCATGACCGTCGTGGCGGTCGCCTTGGCCGGCCGCAGGGCGCTGTTCCTGTACAAGCTCGCGACCGTGGGGCCGCCTGCGCCGGAACGCATCGAATATGCCAAGACCCACGTGGGTGACGAGATCAAGGCACAGCTCGTCGAGGTGTTCGGGCAGAAGAAGCTGCTCAAGTGGACACCATCCGGCGTGGCGCACTTTTTCGTCATGTGGGCTTTCTTCATCCTGCTGACCGTCTACATCGAGGCGTACGGCGCGATCATCCAGGGCGCCATCACCGGCAGGCCCGATTTCCACATCCCGCTCATCGGGCAGTGGGGCGTGCTCGGCTTCCTGCAGGACTTCATCGCGGTCGCGTGTCTCGCCGGCCTGGTCGCCTTCGCGATCATCCGGGTCAAGAACTCCCCCAAGGCGCTCGGCCGCAGCTCGCGTTTCTCCGGCTCGCACCTGGGCGGCGCGTGGCTCGTCCTGTTCATGATCTTCAACATCATCTGGACGCTCTTCCTCGCCCGCGGCGCCGCCGCCGCGAACGGGAACCTCCCCTACAGCTCGGGCGCGTTCGTCTCGCTCGGGCTCGGTGACGTGCTGCCGGGCAGTCACCTGCTGGAGGAGATCGCGCTGCTGCTGCACATCGGCTTCATGCTGGTGTTCCTGGTCATCGTGGTGAACTCCAAGCACCTGCACATCTTCACCGCGCCGCTCAACGTGCTCTTCTCCCGCCGTCCCGACGGCCTCGGCGGCGCGCCCGAGATGCGCGTCGGCGGCAAGCCGGTCGACTTCGAGGACGAGGACCTCGACCCCGAGAAGCTCGGCCGCGGCAACATCGCCGACACCACGTGGAAGGGTTTCCTCGACTTCTACTCCTGCACGGAGTGCGGCCGCTGCCAGTCGCAGTGCCCGGCGTGGAACACCGACAAGCCGCTGTCGCCGAAGATGCTCATCCTCGACCAGCGCGACCACGCCTTCAAGGTGGCCCCGTACCTCATGGCCGCCCAGCAGGGCGTCGAGCACAAGGACACCGACGTGCTCGCGCTGCTGGAGAAGCCGCTGGTCGGCGAGGAAGGCGTGATCCACCCCGACGTGCTGTGGTCGTGCACCAACTGCGGCGCCTGCGTCGAGCAGTGCCCGGTGGACATCGAGCACATCGACCACATCCTCGACATGCGCCGCTACCAGGTGATGGTGGAGTCGTCGTTCCCGTCCGAGGCGGGAGTGATGGTGAAGAACCTGGAGAACAAGGGCAACCCGTGGGGCATGTCCGAGATGAAGCGGGCCGACTGGATCGAGGAGCTCGACTTCGAGGTCGAGATCGTCGAGGACAAGATGCCCGAGGGCACCGAGTACCTCTTCTGGGTCGGCTGCGCGGGTGCGCTCGAAGACCGGGCCAAGAAGACCACCAAGGCCGTCGCCGAGCTGCTGCACATCGCGGGCGTGAAGTTCGCGGTGCTCGGCCCGATGGAGGCCTGCTCCGGTGACCCGGCGCGCCGGCTGGGCATGGAATACCTGTTCAACATGCTGGCCCAGCAGAACATCGAGACGCTCAACGAGGCCGGCGTCAAGAAGATCGTCGCCACCTGCCCCCACTGCTTCAACACGCTGGCCAACGAGTATCCGCAGCTCGGCGGCACGTACGAGGTCGTGCACCACACGCAGCTGCTGTCGAAGCTGGTGGACGAGGGCCTGCTCACCCCGATCACGCCGATCGAGGAGAAGATCACCTACCACGACCCGTGCTTCCTCGGCCGCCACAACAAGGTCTACTCCCAGCCCCGCGACATCATGGCGAAGGTGCCGGGCGTGCAGACCCAGGAGATGCACCGCCACAAGGACCGCGGCTTCTGCTGCGGTGCCGGCGGCGCGCGCATGTGGATGGAGGAGCGCATCGGCAAGCGCATCAACACCGAGCGGGTCGACGAGGCGCTGACCACGAATCCCGACACGGTGTCGACCGCGTGCCCGTTCTGCATGGTGATGCTCGGCGACGCGATCAACGAGAAGAAGAACAACGGCGAGGCCAAGGAATCGCTCGAAGTCGTGGACGTGGCCCAGTTGTTGATCAAATCGGTCAAGGGAGCTTCCTGACCGATGTTCGTCAAACTCCTCCACCCGTGTGGTGGAGGAGTTTCCCATGTCAACGGGCGTGATCAGAAGAAACCTGGCATCCACATAACGGGAAAATCACGGTAACCTCAACGACGCATGGCCTTATTCGACGGGGAGGGGGCTCGTGATGGGCGTCGTCGTCACGGACGCCGAAGTCACACTGGCCGACGTCCTCTCCCTGCGACTCGCCATCGACGGACCACTCGAAGACGGCACCGAGCTGGTGCTCCGGCACCGCACCACGGGGGTGGAGCGCGACGTGCGGATCGGCACCTCCGGCGTGCGGGCGCGCGAGGCCACGCTCGCGGTCTCGCTCGCGCCGCTGCGGCTCACCGCCGGGCGCTGGGACGCCTACCTGCGCTCCGGCGACACGCGCAGCCGGCTGCGCAGCGTCGATCCCGGCTTCTCGCTCGACCATCTCGACGCGTACGCGCTGTGCAAACGCACTCTCGCCTACCGCTCCTACCGCACCCGCAACGGGTTCCTGGCGCTGAAGATCTCCGACGCCGAGCCCGTCGCCGAAGTGCGCGCGATCTGGTTCCGCGAGGGCCGCTTCGAGGTGACGGGCCTGCTGGCCTACACGGGGCTGGAGGACGACGACTCCCGCCACGAGGCCGTGCTCACCCTCGACCGGCGGCCGACGAGCTCCCGGGTGTCGGCCACGGCCACCGTGCAGGGCGTGCGCTTCCACGCGGCCGTGTCGCTGGTCGACGTGCTGGCCGCCGATCCCGAGGAGTCGGGCATGTGGGAGCCCGCGCTGGAGGTCGAGGGGGTGCCCGCGCCGCTCCCGCTGGGCGCGCGGCTCGACGACGTCGACGGCAAACGGCGCCGGCTCCACTATCCGTCGGCCCGGGTCGACGGCGTGCTGATCAGGCCCAGCTACACCGCCGACGACGAGCTGCGCATCGAGGTGGGGGGATGAGGATCAGCCTGGTGCTCGCCTCCGCCTACGGCATGCGTGGTGACGTTCGGGCCACGCTCAACCTCGCCACCGCGCTGTCCGAGCGGCACGACGTCGAGGTCATCAGCATCCGGCGGCAGAAGGACAAGCCGTTCTTCCCGATCGGGCCCAAGGTGTCCATGCGCAGCGTGGTCGACGCCCGGCCCGGGGTGAGACATCTGTTGCCGCGCGGTCAGGTCCGTACCGAGGTGGCGCTCTGGCGGGTGCTGCGCAACCTCAAGTCCGACGTGCTGATCACGACCCGGCCGGGCGTCGGGGTCCAGGCGGCCAGGCACGCGCCGCGCGAGACCATCAAGATCGCCAGGGAGTGGGGGCGGCCGGCCGTCCCCGGCCCGGTGATGCGCTTCTACCCGCGCCTCGACGCCGTCGTGACGGCCACCGAGTCGGCGCTGGAGGAGTGGGCGAGGCTGCTCGGCGCGGGGCCCGTCGTGCACAGCCTGCCCGACGCGCTGCCGGACGGCCCGTGGCCGCGCTCGCGCATGGACAACCGCATCGTGGCGGCCGGCGGTCGGTGGGTGGCGGTGAAGGCGTACGACCGGCTCATCCGGGCGTTCGCGCTCGTGGCCGCCCAGCGCCCCGACTGGCGGCTGCGGCTGTACGGCGCCGGCCCCGAGGAGCGGCGGCTGCGCACGCTGATCGGCGAGCTCGACCTGCACAATCACGTCTACTTCATGGGCACGACGTCCGACCTGGCGGGCGAGTTCGCCAAGGCGTCGATCGTGGCCAACACCTCGCGCAGCGAGGACCAGGGCATGACGGTGCTGGAGGCCATGGGCTGCGGGGTGCCGGTCGTGGCGTTCGACGGGGCGCGGGGGCCGAAGGAGTTCGTGGCGACGGGCTACAACGGCGTGCTGGTGCCCGACCAGGACGACCCTCGGACGTTCGCGGCGGCGCTGCTGGCGCTGATCGACGACGAGCGGCGGCGGCGTTCGCTGGCGGCGGGGGCGCTCGACACGGCCGTGCGCCACGCGGCCACCGAGGTGGCCGGCCAGTGGGAGAAGCTGATCGGCGAGCTCCGCTGAAATACCGGTTACGGGTACCGTAGAACCATGCATGGGTACAGCGGAGACAAGCAGGCATATCTGACACGCCTCCGGCGAATCGAAGGTCAGATCCGGGGCCTGCAGCGCATGGTGGATGACGATGCCTACTGCATCGACGTGCTCACCCAGGTCTCCGCGGCGACGCGGGCGCTCCAGGCGGTGGCGCTGGGGTTGCTGGAGGAGCACATCTCCCACTGCGTGGCCGACGCCATCAACAGCGGCGGCCCTGAGGCCGAGGCGAAGGTCAAGGAGGCCTCGGCGGCGATCGCCCGTCTCGTGCGGTCGTAGCCCCCGCAGGGGCAAGGTGACTAGTTAGGGGTAAACCCCGGAAACCGCCGTTCCCGACCCCTCAGGAGCCGGGAACTAGGTTCCCGGGGCTAGTAATCGTCTGGTCCTTCAGCGGCTCGCCGAAGTCCGCAATCCGAGCGCGTCGTCGAGTTCGTCCAAGGTCAGCCGCCGCTCGCTGACAGCCACGGCCGTGAGCACCTCGGCGTAGAGCGCAATCTCGTCCAACGCGACACGGTCGTGGACCCGAGAGTCCAGGTCATCGTGCCCCACCGCGTCGTCCTTCCTTCCGCAGCCCACACCCTCTACGAGGTTACGGCGGACGCCCCTCCGGGCGACATGGCCCATCGGAGTCATTCCTTTCGGAGCCTCGGGGCTCCTCTGGGTCATTTCCCCAATCCGAGATCACAATTCAGCGAATGAGCTGTTATCGCAAGTGTTAGAAGGATATGGGCGAAGTAAGTGGGAAATGACGACATTAGTGGTTTACTTGAGACCGCTGTGGTCGTCGCGTTCGTGGATGAGCCGTGCGACGAGCGCCGACTGACCGGGCAGCCCGCGCTCGGGCACCTTCGCCCCCGTGAGCCGCTCCCAGGCGAGCCCCATCGCGTACGCGGCCCCGAGCACCGCCGCCGCGCTCCACCGGTCCGGCGGCGCTACCTCCAGCACCGGCGCAGGCACCGGTGCGGGCGCCGTCGAAACCCCGCCCGCCCGCGCCTGCACCGGGAACCCGTCGGGCTCCGTGGACTCCGCCGCCGAGGCGCCGGTCAGGCCGGCCCGCCGCAGCTCCTCGTACGCCGCGCGCAGCCGGTGGTCCAGCAGGCCGGGCAGCCTCCCGCCGGAGTCGGACAGGTCGGCCAGGAACGCGGCCGCGCCCTTCCGCGGGTCGGGCAGGAACGTCAGCGCCTCCACGAGGTCGTACAGGGTGTGGGAGAAGTGCGCCTCGGGGTCGTTCTCGACCAGCAGCGCCCGGCACAGCCGCGCCGGGCAGCGCTCCAGCCACACGCGGCGCAGCGCCGCGGCGTCGTCGGGGTCGGTCAGCTCGGGCCTGCGCAGCATGGGCTCGACCATGGTGAGCAGCGCGAGCGCCCGGGGCCTGAACCGGGTGTCGAGCAGCAGGAGCTGTGCCGTGTCGGCCATCACGGCGGCCAGCCGCAGCGCCTCGCGCGTGCGGCCCGCGCGCATCCGCTCGGCCACGAGCGTGACGAGGTCGAGCAGCGGCGGCGCGGGCAGCCAGCGCACCCAGTCGTCGCCGGGCAGCGAACGGCGCAGGTATTCGCCGAACACGGTGATCAGCCGCTCGTTGCCGTCGAACGCCGGCGCGTACGCCGACCACATGATCGTGCCCCAGACGGCCGCGACCGTGCCGGGCACGTCGGAGCCGAAGACGTCGCCGAAGGCCGTCAGCGGGTAGTCGAGCTCGGACTTGCGCCCGCTGGCCCGCAGCAGCACCCTGAGCTGCTCGGTGAGGCGCTCGGGCACGTCGGGGCCGATGAACGCCTGGGTCGAGCCGGGCTCGGCGTGGAAGTCGTAGCCGTCGGGCACCACGGTGTCGGGCAGCCCCGCCGCCGGATGCCCCACCTGGCGCGCCCGCGTGCCACGGGGCGGAGGGGCCGGCAGCCAGCGGCCGTCGGCCGGGTCGAGCAGGCGCCAGCGCGCGTGTGCGCCGAACAACCACCGGTCGCCGTCGGGGGTCACGAGAATCCTGGCCGCCAGGACGTGGGCCCGGTCGGGCACCGAGAGCCCCTGCCAGCGTGGGTCGGCGACCATCGCGCGGACCTCCGCCTCGGTGGCGGTGAACGCATCCCAGGGTGGCACGGCCGTCATCGTACTGGGCATCCTCGGATCATCCTTCAGGTTCTCACGGCAGAATGTCCCCTATGAGGGCGAAGGTTGCAGGAATGTTGGCAGTCGTGTGCGTGCTCACCGGATGCGGTACGACCACGTCGGCGCAGCCGACGCTCTCCGGGCCGGGTGTGCTCACGCTGGAGAACGCCAAGCCGCCCGCGCCGGGCGGGGAGGTGGGCGGCGCCTCGACGGAGTTCGACGACGCGGACGACCTGTCGATGTGGACGAAGCTGAGCGAGACCGAGAAGGACGTCGACCGCATCACCAAGCTCGACGTGAACAAGACCGCCAAGGGCGCGATGTACCTGGAGCCGAACACGTCGGCCTGGTTCGACGCGTTCCGCGGGCCGTACGTCTACCAGGACCTCGCCGGCGACATCGTCATGCACGCCCGGGTCAAGGTCACCGGGAAGAGCGCCGGGTGGCCCAAGCGGAAGTTCTCCCTCGGTGGCCTGATGGCCCGCCAGCCGAACTCGTACGCCAAGCCCAACTGGGTGTCGGTCACCGTCGGGACCGGCGAGAAGAGCGGTCAGGTCGAGGTGAAGTACACCCAGGACGGCAGCTCCAAGCCGCACGAAGTGGCGGTCAAGGAGGGCTGGGTCGACCTGGTCCTGGCCCGGGTGGGCCGCGTCTTCGTCGCGCTGTACAAGGAGGAGGGCGGCCAGTGGAAGGTGGGCCGGCGCTGGCCCTCGACCCTGCCCGACGTGCTCCAGTGGGGCGTCACCGCCTACACCGACTGGGACAGCTACAGCACGCTCAAGAAGGACGCCGACAAGGGCAACGCCAAGCAGGTCAAGGGCACGCCCGACCTCAAGCTCACCGTCGACTTCGTACGTTTCCTGCGGCCGGAGCTGCCCGAATACGCCGACCCGCTCAACGACGCCTCGGTGCCGGACCAGGTGCTGATCAAAGCGATGACGCCCGCCGGTGCCTGAGCGCCTTGGCCATGTAGGTGTCGGGCGTGCGGGCGAAGGAGTCGCGGTCGTCGTCGCTGAGCTCGCGGACGATCTTGCCGGGCACCCCGGCCACGAGCACGCCGGCCGGGATCTTCTTGCCGGGCGGCACGAGCGCCCCGGCGGCCACGAGCGTGCCCGCGCCGATGTGGGCGCGGCCCAGCACGATCGCGCCGATGCCGATCAGCGCGCCCGACTCGACGTGGGCGCCGTGCACCATCGCCTTGTGGCCCAGGCTGACCCGGTCTTCGAGGACGGCGGGCTCGCCGGGGTCGGAGTGGAGGCACGACAGGTCCTGGACGTTGCACTCGGCGCCGACCTCGATGCGCTCGTCGTCGCCGCGGAGCACGGAGCCGTACCAGATGCTGGACGCTCTGCCGATGCGCACGTCGCCGACCACGACGGCGCCGGGCGCGATGTACGCCTCGGGGTGAATGTCCGGGACTGCCCCGTTGTCCAACGCTGCTATGTACATTCGACACATCGTAATTCCAGGTCCGGGTATGGCGTTCGGGTTGCGGACGTGGGCAGATGGCAGGAAAGTCGTTTCCTGACGTCTCGTCGCCAGACCCTCACAACCTGCAGTTTTCCCCCGCCTCACGCAAACCCTTAGGTAACCCCCATGACGAACCAGCACGAGAGCTTCCCCGACCTGATGCAAGAGGACACCTTCGAGGTCGTGATGCGCGGCTACAACCGCCGTCAGGTCCACGACTACATCATCCGTACCCGTAACCAGATACGGGATCTGGAAGAGCGGCTGGCGCGGGCGCTCGACCAGGCCGAGCAGGGCCGGATCGAGCTGGCGGAGGCCAGGCGGCGCATGGTCGAGACGCCCCAGAGCTACGAGGACCTCAGCCCCCGGCTCGCGCAGATCCTGCGGCTCGGCGAGGAGGAGGCCCAGGCCAAGCGGGAGGACGCCGAGGCCGAGGCCGCCGCCCTCCGGGAGGCCGCCAAGACGGAGGCCGACCGGCTGCTGACGTCCTCGCGCGAGACGGCCGACAAGATCCTGACCTCCGCGCAGGCCGAGGCCGAGCGGCGGGTCGGCGAGGCGACGCAGGCGGCCGAGCGCATGCTCGCCCAGGCGGGCGCCGACGCCGAGGAGGTGCAGCGGGAATCGCGCGCCGAGGCCGAGCACCTGCTCTCGTCCTCGCAGGCCGAGGCCGAGCACGTGCTCTCGTCGGCTCGCACGGAGGCGGAGCAGCTGCTGCAGTCCGCCAACGCCCAGGCCGAGCAGCTCGTGACGGGCGCCCACGCGGAGGCCGAGCAGCTCGTGACCGGGGCGCGTGCCGAGGCCGAGCAGATGCTGGCGGCGGCGCAGCAGCGCACCGCGGTGCTGGACGAGCAGGCGGGGCGCCGGGTCGAATACCTGAGCAACACGCACACCGAGGTGGTGCGGCGGCTGACGGAGATCAGCTCGGTGCTCGGGGATCTCATGCACGCCGAGTCGGCGGCGGGGCCGCTGGTGCCCGAGACCGCCGCGCCGCCGGTGGCTCAGCCCGCTCAGCCCGCCCAGGCGCAGGAGGACGTGCGGGTGATCGTCGAGGAGGACGAAGTGGAGGAGGAGCCGCGCGAGACGCCCGTCTCCGACGACACCGACGTGAACATCGTCCGGCTCTCGGAAGCCGGCAAGTAGGCGAACAGCGGGCGGAAGCCCCCGCCCCCGATCGGGTCGGGGGCTTCCGTGTTCGTGGCCCCTCCGGGTTGGGGGCCCGGTGCCGGGGCCGCCTGGACGCAGGACCAGGCACCGGGCTGCTTGAGTACGCCGGCCGCGGAACGGTCCACGGCCCGCGTCAAGGAGGGGCGGGGCCGGACTGCCGAGGGTGCTGCTCGCCGGCCCGCCTCTCCTGGTCCCGGAGGAGGTCGCGCAGGCCCTCCGGGTCGTCCGCGTCGATGGTCATCGCGCATCCGGCATCGCGCTGCGCCGCGCTCAGCGGATGGTGTCTCGTGGCCCACCAGCGGCCGGCATCGCTCCGCCAGATGGTCCACTGGGGGTAGTCCCGGGCGATTTCGGCAAGATGCCGATCAAAGGACATCCTGTCCACCCTTCCCGGACCCCCAGGCGAGGTTTCCATCTCCTTTCCGAAGATGCGGCACCTCTCTAGAGAATTCAATGATCGTGATGGATAGCCTGTCGTGACCTAGGCGTCGAAGTCGTACTGCAGCACGTACGCCGCCGAGTCCAGGACCATCTCGTTGAGCTCGACCGGCACCCCGCCCGAGGTGTACGCGGTGCGTGAGATCACCATCACCGGTGTGCCGCCGGGCAGGTCGAGCAGCGCGCTCTCACGGGGCCCCGGCATGCGGGCGCGCACCTCCTCGGTGAAGTGGGCCGGCGGGATGCCGAGGTCGCCGAGCCGGGCGTAGACGCCGCCCGGTCCGGTGTCCGGGAGGGTGATCGCACTTCCCCCGACGAGGTGGGCGGGGAAGTACGAGGTCGCCAGTTGCACGGGCCGCGAGTCGACGCAGTAGCGGCGGCGGCGCACCCAGACCTCGCCGCTCTCCAGGACGGCCGCCACCTCCTCGCCGGCCCGCTCCAGCGTCACCTCCACGCGGTCCACGCTGAACGTCCGGCCGCGGGTGTCGGCGTCCCAGATGGACCGGCCCTGGCCCCACTGCTCGCGTGACAGCCGGCGTGAGCCGTGCCTGCGGATCGGTTTGAACAGCCGCACATAAACCCCCGAGCCTCGTTTGGGCACCGCCAGACCTTCGTTGATCAACACGGCAAGCGCCTGCCTGGCGGTGGCTCTGGCGATCGCGTGTTCGGCCATCAGTGCGTTCTCGCCCGGTAGTCGGTCCCCGTCGCGCAGTTCGCCGGACAGAATCCGGGCGCGGAGGCCGTCGGCGATGCGTCGATAGATAGGGGGCTCGTGGGGTACCGGGGATTCAGACAACTTTGATCACCCTCTGTCACCAACCAGGTAGTGGCGTCTCCAGAGAACTTGCCCCGTCTTGTCCACGATCGCACAGATACAGAGGTTGGTCGCGAGCTTCTTTTGAGCGGATCGTGCCTATGTGGTGAACTACGGAGTGTTTCAGCGGGCCGTTATCGTGGAACGGTCCCAGCCGGATTTCGACCGGCCCACCAGCGGTGGGTAACCAAAGAGAAGATCACGGCGCCCGCGGTGTTGAGCAGCACGTCGTCCACGGACGAGAATCGGCCCAGTCTCAGCGCGTACTGGAGCGCCTCGACGGTGACCGAAAACGCCGCCGCGACGGCCGCGACGCGGGCGGCGGACGACAGCGCGCGGCTGCGTACGGGCAGCAGGGCGCCGAGCGCGGCGAAGACCAGCAGATTGCCTCCGACCTGCACGAAGACCGTCTGCCAGGGAGCCCCCGCCAGGTCGGCGAGGTCGCGGAACGGCACCAGTCCGACGCCTGTCGGGCCGTCGGAGGGCGTCAGGATCATCCAGACCCAGGGCGCGGTGCCGACCACGATGCCGCCGTCGGCGAGGGCCGTACGCAGGGGCGCGGGGTGGCCGGCGCGGGCACGGCGGCGGGAGAGCGCCATGATCGCCGGCACCGCCAGAAGGGCGGTAAAAGTACCAGCAATAATGACATTTCCCCACAATTCCCATGTGTGCGCCATCCGGCCATCTTCCCGATGATCTAGGGATACCGGAAGCTGTCCTTCCGGACAGGTCACCCCGCGGGCAGATGCTTGTCCAGAAAGGCCGTCGCCACCCGCCACGCACGCCCGGCCGCCTCCGGTTGGTGGAACATCGGCGCCTCGCTGTTGTGGAAGGCGTGTCCGGCCTCCTCCTCGACGTGCACGACGACGTTCGGCCGGCCCTCGGCGGCCCGCTCGACGGCGGCCACCCACTCGCGTGGGATGTACGGGTCGCTGCCCCCGAAGACCAGCAGCAGCGGCGAGGCGATGCGCTCCATCAGCCCGGTCGCGTCGGGCACGGCCGAGCCGTAGAACGACAGCACCGCGCTCAGCTGGACCTGGGTGGCCAACATGTACGCCACCGAGCCGCCCAGGCAGAAGCCGACGGCGCCGATGCCGCCGTGGACCTCGGGCAGCGCCCGCAGATGGGAGACGGTGAGCGCGCAGTCGGACACGCCGTGGGCGAGGTCGAAGCCCTTGGACAGCTCGATGGCCGCCTGGGTGCCCTCCGGCGTGTGCTCGGCCAGCCAGTTGGGGGTCAGCCGCCAGAACAGGTCGGGCGCGGCCACCACGTAGCCCCGCCCGGCCAGCTCCGTGGCCACCTTCTCGATGTACGGCCCCACGCCGTAGATCTCCTGGACCAGGACCAGGGCGGGGCCGGACGGCGCGTCCGGCAGCCACAGGCGTACGTCGAAGGAGCCGTCGTGGGCGGTGATGTGATCGGTACGGGTCCGCATGTCCACCAGCATCGCGCATGGCGCGCTCAGCGATCCGGCGAGACGATGCGCATGAGAGGTTCCGTGTCCCGGAAGGGAGGCAGACATGAGGAGAGCGCTGTGCTGACCCACTTCATCGGCGGCGGGCCGCTCGCCGCGGGAAAGTCCTTTCCCGTCCACGACCCGGTGACCGGAGCGGTGGTCAGGCACGTCCACGAGGCCGACCCGGAGGTCGCCGACCGGGCGGTGCGGGCGGCCAGGGAGGCGGCGCGCGACTGGGCGGCGCTGCCCGTCGGTGAGCGCGCCGGCTGGATGCGCCGGCTGGCCGAGGGCATCGAGCGGCGCTTCGACGACCTGGTGGCGGCCGAGATCGCCGACACCGGCAAACCCCTGGAGCAGACCCGCACCCTCGACATCCCCCGGGGCATCGCCAACTTCCGCGCCTTCGCCGAGATCGCCGCCCAGCGGCCGGACGACGCCTTCCACCTGGCGGGCGTGCTCAGCTACACCGTGCACAGGCCGCTCGGGGTCGTCGCGGTGATCGTCCCGTGGAACCTGCCGTTCCTGCTGATGACCTGGAAGCTCGCGCCCGCCCTCGTCTCGGGCAACACCGTGGTGGTCAAGCCGTCGGAGCACACGCCGGGCTCGGCCGCCGTGTTCGCCGAGATCTGCGCCGAGACCGGCCTCCCTCCCGGCGTGGTGAACATCATCTTCGGGTACGGCTCCGCCGGCCGGCTCCTCGTCGAGCACCCCGGCGTGGACGCCGTCACGTTCACGGGCTCGACCCCCACCGGGACGGCGATCATGCGGACGGTCGCCGAGCGGGTCAAGCCGATCTCGTTCGAGCTGGGCGGCAAGAACGCCGGCCTGGTCTTCGAGGACTGCGACCTCGACCGGGCGGTGGAGGGCACGGCGCGGTCGGTCTTCACCAACGGCGGGCAGGTCTGCCTGTGCACCGAGCGCCTCTACGTGCAACGCTCGATCTTCGAGGAGTTCTGCGGCAGGCTGGCCCAGAGCGCCCGGGAGGTGGAGCCGCAGCCGATGATCTCGGCGGAACACCGCGACAAGGTGCTGTCCTTCTACGCCCTGGCCCGCTCGGAGGGAGCCAAGGTGCTCACGGGAGGCGGCGTCCCGGTGTTCAACGATCACCGCGATTCCGGATATTTCGTGGAACCGACAGTAGTGGCAGGCTTGTCGGAATGGTCGAGATTCAATCGCGAGGAGATCTTCGGTCCCGTGTGCCACGTCGCGCCCTTCGACAGCGAGGCCGAGGCGATCGACCTCGCCAACGGCAGCGACTACGGCCTGGCCGCCACGCTCTGGACCACGAACCTCGACCGGGCGCACCGCGTGGCGCAGCGGCTGGAGGCCGGGCTGGTCTGGGTCAACACCTGGTATCTGCGCGACCTGCGCACGCCGTTCGGCGGCGTCAAGCTGTCGGGCATCGGCCGGGAGGGCGGCGCCCGGTCGCTCGACTTCTACTCAGAACCCACCACGATCACCATCAAACTGGAGCAATCGGATGCATGACGAATGGTCCCAGGCGGTGGACGTGCCCGCCCAGGCCGCCGACCGGCTGGCCGAGGCCGCGCGTTCCGGCGAACCGTGCGCGCCGATCAGGGACCTGGTCAGCACGGCGGCCGACGCGTACGCCGTCCAGGAGATCGGCACGAGACGGGCGCTCGACGAGGGGAGGCGGCCGGTAGGCAGGAAGATCGGCCTGACCAACCTGGCCGTGCAACGCCAGCTCGGCGTCGAGCAGCCCGACTTCGGCATCCTCTTCGCCGACATGTGCTACGGCGACGGGCTGCCCGTACCGATCGGGCGGTTCCTGCAGCCGCGCGCCGAGGCCGAGGTGGCGCTGGTGCTCGGCCGCGACTTGGAGGGCGGCCCGTTCACGGTGGTCGACGTGATCAGGGCGGTGGAGTTCGCGCTGCCCGCGATCGAGATCGCCGACTCGCGGATCACCGACTGGGACATCACCGAGGCCGACACGATCGCCGACAACGCCTCGGCGGGCGCGTTCGTGCTGGGCGGCACGCCGATGCCGTTGATGGGGCTCGACCTGCGGGCGGCCGCGATGACGATGACGCGCGGCGGCGAGGAGGTCTCGGCCGGCTCCGGCGCGGACTGCCTGGGCAACCCGCTCAACGCCGCCGCCTGGCTGGCCACCCGGCTCGGCCGCACGGGCTACCCGCTGCGGGCCGGCGACGTGGTGCTGACGGGGGCGCTCGGGCCGGTCGTGCCCGCCGGGCCCGGAGACGTGTTCGAGGCGCGCATCGAGGGGCTGGGCGCCGTACGTGCGGTGTTCGGCACGTGAGGGAGCGGGCCCGGGCCATCCGCGTGCCGGGCAAGGCCACCCCGCGCGGGCGCTTCCCGCACGTCAAGAGGGCCGGTGACTTCCTGTACCTCTCGGGCACGAGCTGCCGCCGCCCCGACGACACGTTCGTGGGCGTCGAGGTCGACAAGCACGGCGCCACGACCCTCGACATCCGCGCCCAGACGCGGGCGGTCATCGAGAACGTCGGCGACATCCTCAAGGCCGCCGGCGGCTCGCTGGCCGACCTCGTGGAGATCACCACATACCTGGTCAACATGAACGACTTCCGCGGCTACAACGAGGTCTACGCGGAGTTCTTCGACGAAGAGGGCCCAGCCCGCACCACCGTCGCCGTGCACCAGCTCCCGCACCCCCATCTGCTCATCGAGATGCGCGCCGTCGCCTACCACCCCCTGGAGCGATCATGATTCCCCCCATCGACTTCACGAAGTGGATCGACGAGCACGCCCACCTGCTCAAGCCCCCGGTCGGCAACAAGGTGGTCTTCGAGCAGGCGGACGACTTCATCGTCATGGTCGTCGGCGGCCCCAACAGCCGCACCGACTTCCACGTGGACCCGTACGAGGAGCTCTTCTACCAGGTGCGGGGGAACATGCACGTGAACGTCGTCACCGAGAACGGGCCCGAGACCGTGCACGTCCGCGAGGGCCAGATGTGGCTGCTGCCGCCGCGCATGCCCCACTCGCCGCAGCGGCCGGAGGCCGGGTCGGTGGGGCTCGTGGTCGAGCGCATCAGGCCGGAGGGCACACTGGAGATGTTCCAGTGGTACTGCATGGAGTGCGGCGCCCTCGTCCACGAGGTCGAGCTGCAGGTGCGCGACATCGTCAAGGACCTGCCGCCGGTCTTCGAGGCCTTCTACGGCGACGAGCGGGCCCGCACCTGCGGCGGGTGCGGCGCGCTCCACCCGGGCAAGGGCTGAATGGTCACCGACGTCCACACGCACCACGTGCCCCGAGGCTGGCCCGAGCTGGGCTGGCCCGGGGCTCCCCGGCTGAGGGTCGACTCCGAGCGTGAGGCGACGATCCTGGTCGGCGACCGGGAGTTCCGCACGATCCAGGACGACTGCTGGGACCCGCGAGTCCGCCTGGAGCGCATGGACAGCGACGGCGTGGACCGGCAGGTCGTCTCGCCCACACCGGTCTTCTTCGGCTATGACCGGCCGGCCGCCGAGGGCGTGCGCATCGCGAAGGTCTTCAACGACCTGGCGCTGGAGATCTGCCGGGACGAGCGGCTGATCCCGTTCTGCCAGGTGCCGCTGCAGGATCCCGAGCTGGCCTGCGCCGAGCTCGACCGCTGCCTGGCGAACGGGCACCGGGGCGTGGAGATCGGCAACCACGTCGGCGACCGCGACCTCGACGACCCAGGCGTGGTGGAGTTCCTCCAGGAGTGCGCCGCGCGGAACGTGCCCGTCTTCGTGCACCCGTGGGACATGCCCGCCGGGCGGCGCGTGAGCCGGTGGATGGCGCAGTGGCTGGTCGGGATGCCCGCCGAGACGCACCTGTCGATCCTGGCGATGATCCTCGGCGGCGTGTTCGACCGCGTGCCGAACACCCTGCGGATCTGCTTCGCGCACGGTGGCGGCTCGTTCGCGTTCTGGCTCGGCCGGTTCGAGAACGCCTGGCACCGCAGGCCCGACGTGGTCGGCGTCTCGGCGTTCCCGCCGTCCCACTACCTCGGCCGGTTCTCCGTCGACTCCGCGGTCTTCGACGAGCGCGCGCTGCGGCTGCTGGTCGACACCCTGGGGGCGGACCACGTGATGCTGGGCAGCGACTTCCCGTACCCGCTGGGGGAGTCGCCGTCCGGCGGGCTGATCCGGCGCGCGGGCTTCCTGTCGGAGACGGCCAGGGCCAAGCTGCTCGGGGGCAACGCCGAGGTGTTCCTGGGTTGCGACAATGGGGTGAAAACGGAACAGGAGTGATCCGGTGCCTGATCGCCACCATTGCCTCGCCCTCGACGCCGACGATCCGCTGCGGGCGTTCAGGGACGAGTTCGTGCTCCCCGAGGGTGTCGTCTACCTCGTCGGCAACTCGCTGGGCGCGCTGCCGCGCCGTACCGCCGAGCGGGTACGGCGGACGGTCGAGGACGAATGGGGCAAGGAGCTCGTCGGCGGCTGGAACACCGCCGGCTGGTACGACCAGCCGCTGCGGGCCGGCGACCGGATCGCCCCGCTGATCGGCGTGGGCCCCGGCCAGGTCGTCGCGGGCAACACGACCTCCATCGCGATCTTCCAGGCGCTCGCGGCGGCGCTGCGGCTGCGGCCCGACCGCCGGGTGATCGTCTCCGACGTGCACAACTTCCCCACCGACCACTACATCGTCCAGGGGCTGGCCGGGCTGCTCGGCGGCTACGAGGTGCGCGACCTCGCCGAGCGGCGCTTCGACGACGCCGCCGTGGTGCTGCTGTCGGAGGTCGACTACCGGACGGGCGCCCGCCAGGACGTACCCGCCGTCACCGCCGAGGCGCACGCGGCCGGGGCGCTCATCGTCTGGGACCTGTGCCACAGCGCCGGCGTCATGGAGGTGGACGTCTCCGAAGCCGACTTCGCGGTGGGATGCACGTACAAGTACCTGAACGCCGGCCCCGGCGCGCCCGCGTTCCTCTACGTGAACCCGCGCCACCACGCCACCGCCGAGAACGTGCTGTCCGGCTGGTTCGCCCACGCCGAGCCGTTCGCGTTCGAGGAGGGCTTCCGCCCGGCCGAGGGGATCAGGCGGTTCGCGGTGAGCACGCCGCACGTGGTGTCGTTCGCGGCCCTGGAGGCGGCGCTCGACATCTGGGAACGCGTGCCGATGGCGCAGGTGCGGGCCAAGAGCATGGCTCTGACCTCGCTCTTCGTCGAGCTGGTCGGCGACGCGCTGGAGCTGGCCTCGCCCGCCGACCCGCAGGCGCGCGGCAGCCAGGTGAGCTTCCGCCACCCCGACGGCTACCCGGTGATGCGGGCGCTGATCGACCGCGGCGTGCACGGCGACTTCCGGGCGCCCGACATCCTCCGGTTCGGCTTCGCGCCGCTCTACACCTCCTACACCGACGTCCACGACGCCGCCGCCACGCTGCTGGAGGTGCTCGGCAAGGAGCTCTGGCGCGAGGAGAAGTACGCCCGCCGGCTGTCGGTCACCTGAGCTCGTCGAGCAGCTTGACCGCGCGCTTGGGCGCGACCGCGCGGTAGCTCTCCTCGACCCAGTCGAGCAGCACCTCCGACGGCGGCAGCTCCGCCCCGAACGGCACGGTCACCCAGCCCGCCTTGCCCAGGCCGTAGCCGCTGGGGGCCGCGCCCTCGACGCTCAGCGCGTGGCCGTGCGCCGCCGAGCGCAGCTTCACGCCGAACGTCGGTCGCCACTTGTCGGTCGGCTCCTCCACGCCGAGGAAGAGGAAGATCTTCTTGCCGACCTTGATCACCGTGTCGCCCCACGGGTGATCCTCGCGGGCCTCGGGCAGCCCGAGCGCGAACGCTCGGAGCTCTTCGCGGGTCTCGCGCCAGTCGCTCATGTTCTCGCCCCTAACCTCGGAACTCGGTGAGCTTGCGGTCGATGGCGTCTTTGATGCGGTCGCGTGCCTCCATGCGGGGCACGCCCGCCATCAGCAGCCGGTCGTAGTCGGTGTCGAGGTGGCGGATCGAGGCGATGACGGCGAGCGTGATGGCGTGCTCGTCGAGCGCCTTGGCCGCCGCGGTCCGTCCCACCCGGCCGCTGCCGCGCTGGGCGGCGTGCCCGGCGATCTCCCGCGCCCGCTCCTCCGGACAGCCCGGGAACAGCCGGCCGATCTCGGCGGCCATCCGCGCCTGGAAGTCGACGTCCTGCTGCTCCCTGCGCTCGCGGTCGCGCTCGCGGCGGCGCTGCCGTACCTCCTCGTCGGCCAGGCAGCGCTCCTCCGCCGCGGCCAGCGCCGCCTCCTCCACCAGCACGCCGACACGCTGGTAGACCTTGCGCCGCCGGTTGTAGCGCACCACCACCGCCGACAGGCCGCTCTCCTGCTTGGCCCGGCGGCTCAGCGCCGCGTGGCCCGACGGCAGGAACACCAGGTGGTCCAGGTCGGCGCAGGTCAGGCAGTGGGTCCTGTCGTCCTCCATGATCAGGTAGGGGCCGGTGTCGCCGCACGACGCGCACGTCCAGGCGTCGAGTGGGGCCACCGCGACCAGGTCGGGCGCCTTGCTCTGCGCCTCGGTGAGCCGACGCACCCGAGCCTCGCCGAGGTCGGGGGAGAGCCAGTGCACCCGGAACGGCTCCTGCTCCGGCCCCGAGATGAAACGCAGCTCGCGCCGGTCGCGGGTGCCGGCCACGTACGGCGTCTCCACCGGCTTGAGACCCTTCGCCCGCGCCCAGTCACGCAGCAGGACGGCCGTGGTGCGCAGGCGCTCCTCGTCGACCGCGGCCAGCTCGGCCAGCGTGGCCGCCCGGCCCTGCCGCCAGAGGTCGACGTGGCGGGAGTGCAGCCAGCGCAGGCCCGTCACCACGTCGATGAACGTCACGTACTTCCGGGTGGTCAGCGCGACCTCGGCCGCTTCGGCGACCCGGCGCGCCAGGTTCGGCTTGCTCACCGGGCCTCCCCGGCCGGGCCTGTGAGCGTGGCGCTGTGTCCGTCGGTTGTCACGGCCCTAGTTTCCCGCGCCTTTGCGCATGAGGCGGCTTTCCTTGCACGACTTGCGGCAAGTACCCCTTCGGCCTCGCTGAACCACGGGCCTGGAGGAAATCGTGCGTCTGTTCTGGCCCGCCCTTCTCATCCTCGCCACCTCGTGCGGCATGGCGGAGGGCGGTACGCAACCCGTCGTCACCGGCGAGTTCGGCAGCAAGCCGAAGGTCGCCATCCCCAAGGGCAAGCCCGGCCGCACGCCGCGGATCACCGTGCTGTCCATGGGCACCGGACGGCGTACGGTCCCGGGCGACGTGGTGCTCGCGGACGTCGACATCCGCCGCTGGTCCGGCAACCAGCCGTACATGAGCACCTACGACGGCAACCAGCCGACCACCGTGGTGTTCGACGGCAGGCGGGTGTCGGAGACCTGGCGGCAGTCGCTCATCGGCCGGCCGGCGGGCAGTCGCGTCATGCTGGTCGGCCCGGCCGCCGAGGCCCTCGGCCCCGACGTGCCGCTGACCGGGCTCGCGCCCGCCGACATGCTCGTGCTCGTCTTCGACATCCTCGGCGGCTACCCGCCGGACGCCCGCCTCGTCGGGCGTGCCCTGCCGGTCGTCCCGGCCGACCTCGCGCCGGGAGAGCCGGCGCGCACGCTCATCGACGGGTCGGGCCGCACGGTCGAGGCGGGGTCGAAGGTGGTCGTCCAGTACGTGGCCGCGTCGTGGCCCGAGAGGACCGTCGTGGACTCCTCGTACCGAAGGGGAGGGCCCAGCGCGTTCACGCTCAAGGAGGGCGCCGTGCCGGCGGCCTGGCTCGGCGCCCTCACAGGGCAGCGGGTGGGCAGTCGCGTGGCCGTGGCGTCGGCGGGTGAACCGCCGATGTTGTACGTCATCGACGTCCTCGACACCATCGGCCACGCCTAGCGCCCGGGGGCGTCAGCCGCAGTGCTCGAACGGGCTGTCGTACCGCGACGACCCGGCCGAGCCGCCCCACTTGACGCACGTGCTCGCCGCCTGCGCGGTGACCGGGCCGGCGTAGTAGCCGAAGTTGCCGGAGTCCGTCCGTCTCGTGCCGCCCTGCACCTCCAGGTACGCGCTGACGGCCGTGGCCGTGCCGACCGAGGTGGACTTGAGGGTGACGACGCAGTTGTTGCCGTTGCCGGTGTTGTAGAGCAGGTAGACCGTGCCGCCGGTGAGGCCGGCCGAGTCGATCACGTTGTAGCCCGAGCCGCAGACCTGCTCCGGCGTGTACGGGTTCGCCGAGCCGCCGCAGTTGCGCGAGGTGAGCGTCTGCTGCGGGTACCCGAACGTGACGCCGTTGAAGACCGCCCGCTGGATGTTGGACGGATAGCTGCTCCCGAGCCGTACCTCGTAGTGGAGGTGAGGCGAGATGTTGTTGCCCGGCCGGCTCGTGTTGCCCACGGTGCCGATCCGCTGGCCCTGCGAGACCGACTGCCCGGCGCTGACCGAACGGGTGTTGAGATGCGCGTAGTACGTCGACCAGCCGCCCCCGTGGTCGATCTTGACCAGGTTGCCGAAGCCGTTCGTGGAGCCCTGGTGGGCGGAGATCGCCACCGTGCCGGCCGCGGCGGCCACCACCGGGTCGCCGAGATCGGCGCCCGCGGTGCTGCCCCGGTTGAAGTCGATCTCGTACGACTGGTGCGCGCTGCTGGCGCTGGAGTTGCCCGTCCAGCTCTGGCCGCAGGGGAACGGCAGCTGGAAGTTCGTGGCGAGTGTCTGGATCGGGTCCTGGGCCTGTTCGGGCTGCGGTTGTGGCTGGGGATCCGCGGCGGCCGCGGGGGCCGCCGCGAGGGTGAGTAACAGGGCGAGGCCCGCGGCCATTGCTCCGCTGAGCTTCATGGGGTGATCCTTTCCCGAGGGAGATCTGAGAACAGGGTCCGCGCGGCCCGTACAAGAATCGTCCAGAACCGATACAAAGAGCTGTCAGGCCTCTGTAGAGGAGCTGATGCGGATGACGGTCACCTTCCACGTGCTCGGGCCGCTCGAGGTGCGCTCCGACGGGCGTCCCCTCCGGATCTCCGGCAGGAAGCCGCGGCTGCTGCTCGCCACCCTGCTGCTCGACGCGGGCCGCGTGGTCTCCGCCGACCGGCTGGTCGAGGTGCTCTGGCCGCAGCGCCCGCCGCGCTCCGCGCAGGCCAACCTGCGCACGTACGTCAGCTCGCTGCGCTCCGGCCTCGGGGCGGGGTGGCTGCGCGCGGACGGCAGCGGTTACGCCATCGACGTGCCCGGCGGCGCGCTCGACCTGCTGGTGTTCGAGGAGCTGGTCGACCGGGGCGACTACGCCGGGGCGCTCGCCCTGTGGCGCGGGGCCCCGCTGTGCGACCTGCCCGGCAGCCCGCTGTGGGACCGCAGGATCGAAGCCCTCGACGCGTTGCGCCTGCGCGCCGCCGAGGCGCTGGCCGAGCGCCGCATCGAGGGCGGCGACCACGACGGCGCCGTCAGCGCGCTGCGCGCGCTGCTGGCCGAGCACCCCTACCGCGAGGACCTGTGGAGGCATCTCGTGCTGACCCTGCACCGCGGCGGGCGCAAGGCCGAGGCCCTGCGGACGTACGCCGCCGTGCGGGACCGGCTCGTGGACGAGCTCGGCGTCGAGCCGGGGGCGGGGCTGCGGGCGGCGTACGAGGTGATCCTGGCGGACGACGCGCTCCCGGCCGCGCCCCGCCAGCTCCCGCCCGATCTGCCCGACTTCACCGGACGGGCCGGCGCGCTGGCCGAGCTGCGCGGGCCGTTCTCCGTCGCGGTGATCTCGGGGCCGCCAGGGGTGGGCAAGTCGGCGCTGGCCGTGCACGCGGCGCACACCCTGCGCACGGCGTACCCGGCCGGGCAGCTCTACCTGGAGCTCGGCGGCCGGGACCCGGCCGGGCCGCTGGCCGAGGCGCTGCGGGCGCTCGGCGTCGAGCAGCCGCCGCCGACCGTGCCCGAGCGCTCGGCGCTGCTGCGCTCGCTGCTGGCCGAACGTCCCATGCTGGTGCTGCTGGCCGACGCCCGCGACGCCGCCCAGGTGAGGCCGCTGCTGCCCGGCAACGGCAGCGCCGTGATCGTCACCAGCCGGCGCAGGATCACCGAGCTGCCCGGCGCGGTGTGCGTCCAGCTGGGGCCGTTCGAGCAGGAGGAGGCGCTGACGCTGCTCGGCCGGGTGGCGGGGGCGGAGCGGGTGGCGCGCGAACGCGAGGCGGCCCGCGCCATCGTGGCCGCCTGCGGCGGGCTGCCGCTGGCCGTCAGGAACGCGGGCGCCCGCCTGGCCGCGCGCCCCGGCTGGTCGCTGGCGGTGCTGCGGCAGCGGCTGCAGGACGACTGGCTCGCCGAACTGGGTGACGTACGGGCCACCCTCGACCACGGGTACGCCCGGCTGCCTCGCGAGGCCGCCCACGCTCTCGGCACGCTGGGCCGGCTCGGCGCGCGGGCCCAGCCCGGCTGGGTGGTCGACGCGGCACTCGGCCGCCACGTCACTGACCTGCTGGTGGACGTCAACCTGCTCGACCCGGTCGGCACCGACCCGGCGGGCCAGCCGCGCTACCGGGTGCCCGACCTCATCGGCCGCCACGCCCTCGAACGCGGCCCCGCACTGCTGGGCGACGGCGTGATCGGGCTCGACGGCGGGTTCGACGGCGGATTCGACTGTGCGCTTACCGGCGCGCTCGGCGGTGTGAGCCGGATGCTGGCGGCGTGGACGGCGACCGCCGAGCACGCCATGGCCCGGCTGCCCACCACCGTCTTCAGCCTCACCGCCGACCGGGCGCCGCGCCGCCCGCTGCCGGCGCACCAGCTCGAACGCCTGACCGCCGACCCGGTGACGTGGTTCGAGGCCGAGCACGAGGCGCTCGCGGACGCGGTCGAGGCGGCGGCCGGGCTCGGGCTCGCGGAGCCCGCGTGGGGGCTGGCCGCCGCCATGGTGCCGTACCTGGATCTGCGCTGTCACCTCGGCACGTGGCGGCGTACGCACACGGCTGCCCTGACCGCCGCCCGCGCGGCCGGCGACCGGTACGGCGAGGCCGCCATGCTCAGGGGCCTGGCCCAGGTGGACCTCTACCAGGACCGGTACGACGAGTCGGCCGCCGGCTTCACCCGCTCCCGCCGGATATTTCGCGATTTAGGCGACAGCAGGGCCGAGGCCATCTCCATCTGCGGGCTCGGCGCGGTCGCCCAGTTCCGCGGCCGGAACGCCCGTGCGCTCGCCCGCTTCCGCCAGGCCCTGGCGGTCTTCCTGTCCGTCGGCGACCGGCATGGCGAGGCGTTCGCCCGCCAGGCCATCGGCCGCGTGTGCCTGCAGTCAGGAGACCAGCACGGCGCGCGGGAGTCGCTGACCCGGGCCGTCCTGCTGGCCAGGGAGCTCGGGGACGCGCACCGCGAGGGCTGCGTCTGCCTGCAGCTGGGCCGGCTGCACCGGGAGATGTCGTTCCACCGGCACGCGCTGGAGATCTTCGAGTCGCTGGGCGACCGGCACTGCGGGGCGTACGCGCTGCAGGATCTGGCCGGGCTGCAGGCCGCCCAGGGCGACCTGGTGCGGGCCTCCACCGGGCTGGAACGCTCGCTCGCCGTCTTCAGGGAGCTGGGCGACCGCAGCGGCGAGGCGTCGGCCACCCAGCTCCTCGGCGAGCTGCACCGGTCGGCCGGGCGCACGGGGCTCGCGCTCGACTACCTCAGGCACGCCGGCGCCCTGCGCCGCAACCTGCCCGCCTGAATCAGTCGGACGAAGGGGCGAGGTCGGAGCGGAGCATGCTGTAGAGCACGCCGTCACGCCACTCGCCGGCCCGGAAGCCGACACCGCGCAGGACGCCCTCGCGGGTGAACCCGGCCTTCTCCAGCGCCCGCTGCTCGGCCACGTTGGTGATCTCGGTGGAGGCCTCGACGCGGTTGGCCGTCGAGTGCTCGAAGAGGTAGCGGGCGAGCAGCCGCTGCGCCTGGGTGCCGTGGCCCTTGCCGCGCCGCTCCGGGGCCACGATCAGCCCCATCTCCCAGTAGTGGCTGGCCCGGTTGGCGACCCGCTTGCGGAACGAGACGAAGCCCACCGGGTCGTCGCCGTCCGCGATGATCAGCATGCTGTGGTCGTCGCCCAGCAGCCCGTCCTCGGCCCACCGCTTGCGCATCGCGTGCGGGTTCTGGAAGCCGTACCACTCGAACTCGCCGCCGCCTTCGGGGTCGCTCGTGAGGCGGTGGAGGAGGGAAAGATCTTTCTCGCTGACAGGTCGAAGGCGAATGGTCATGAGCCGGACACTATGCGACGGACGAGCCGTCTGAGCCGCGACTCATGAAGCGGGGCGTGCTGCAGGGCCGCGAGCGCCTCGGCCGCGCTCGGGCGCTTGCCGGGGGAGTGGTCGAGCATCCGGCGCACGACCTCGGGCACGTCGGGACCGTGGGCGTCGGCGCTGGTCGGCAGGTGGCCGGTGAGCAGCTGGTAGGCGATGACGCCGGCCGCGTAGACGTCGGAGGCGGTGCTCATCTGGTCGGCCCGCTCCTGGCACTCGGGCGCGACGTAGTGGGCGTCGAGCACGTTGCCCAGCTCGTGGACCAAGGTGTAGTTGCGCGGCCCCGGCTTGGCGTAGTCGAAGCCGGTCAGCACCGCGTGGCCGTCGTCGGTGACCAGCACGGACGCTGGGGTGAGCGCACGGTGGATCACACCGTTGGCGTGGGCGTGCGCGAGCCCGCTCAGCAGGTCCTGGATCACGCCGAGCCGGGCGCCCTGGCCCAGCGCCAGGTGCAGGGCCTGGCCGTGCACGTCGTCGAGCACCAGCACGAACCGGCTCTCGTCGTCGATCGCGAAGAAGTCGCGCGAGCGCACCACGCACGGGTGGGGCGGGATGCGGGCCAGCGTCTGGTAGGCGTTGGCGATGCGCTGCCGCTCGGCCGCCCGCGCCTCGTTGTCGGCCAGCGGGTCGGCCTGGTAGACCCGCAGCAGCACCGTCTCGCTGCCCGGCAGCGTGGCGTTGAACGCGCGATATTCGGTGACCTTGGCGTCGCCGCCGAGCTGCTCCTCGACCTCCCAGTTGCCGAACCGGGGCGGCGCCTCGCTGCGGCGCACGGTCTGGTTGAGCGCGTCGAGGATCGCCGTCAGATACGGCCGTACGTCGGGGCTGCAGCCGCGCCTGACCCGCGAGACGTCGCTCATCGTGGCGATCAGGCGGGGCAGGTCGGTGACGTTGACCGCGTCGCGCCCGGCCGGGTCGACCAGCTCGGCGTCGGGCGAGGTGAGCACGACCAGGCTGTCGACGTAGACGCGTTCGAGCTGCGTGGCTCTGGAGACGAGCAGGCCCTTGAGCGCCTTGGCCGTGCCGCGCAGCTTCGTCACGGGAGAGCCGAACGCCTCCCTGCGCGGCGGGAACCAGCGCACGCCCGACACCTCGATGCGGCCGCGGGTGCCCTTGACGTCGACCACCACGAGCGAGTGGCCGGTCAGGACGATCAGGTCGACCTCGAACACGTCGTGGCCGCGCGGGACCTCGACGTTGTGCAGCAGCAGCCAGTCGGCGGGGGCGTGGTCGCGCAGATAGGCGATCACACGCCGCTCCGCGTCGTTGACCGGACGTCCTCCGCCGACGATCTGTGCCATGCCGTCTATCCTCGCACGGGTTCCCATTGACAACATGTTGTCGTAATGACAAGATGTTGTCATGAAGCGAATCGTTCACCACGCCGTCTACGACACGCTCGCCGACTGGGAGACCGGGCACGCGACCGCACACCTGCACAGTGGGCGCTACCACCGCGAGCCCGGCGGCTACGAGATCGTCACCGTGGGCCTGACCGCGGACCCGGTCGTCACCATGGGCGGCGTGCGCATCGCCCCCGACCTGACGCTCGACCAGCTCTCGCCGGCCGACAGCGCACTGCTCATCCTTCCCGGCGCCGACCTGTGGGACACCGGTGACACGCTGGCGCCGTTCGCGCGCAAGGCGGGGGAGTTCCTGGCGGCGGGGGTGCCGGTCGCGGCCATCTGCGGCGCCACCGCGGGGCTCGCCCGAGAGGGGCTGCTCGACGACCGCGACCACACCAGCGCGGTGGTGCACTACCTGATGGCCCAGGAGGGGTACGCCGGCGCCGCCCGCTACGTCGACGCCGACGCGGTGCTCGGGGGCGACCTCATCACGGCCGGGCCGACGGAGCCCGTGGCCTTCGCCAGGGAGATCTTCCGCCGGCTCGACGTCTGCCGGCCCGAGGTGCTCGACGCCTGGTTCCGGCTGTTCGCCAGGAGCGACGCGACGGCCTTCGAGGTGCTGGCGGCGGCATGAGCGAGAGCGCCGAGCTGTTGTCGGGGCTGGCGCTCGGGGCGTTCCGGCTCAACGGCCAGTTCCTGCACGTGGCCGAGGGGCTGGCCCGGCCGGTGGGGATGACGGCGGCGTGGTGGCAGGTCCTCGGGGCCGTCCTGCGTGAGCCGCTGCCGGTCGCGGGGATCGCCAGGGCCATGGGGATGACCCGGCAGGGTGTTCAGCGGATCGCCGACCTGCTGGTGGAGCGGGGGCTGGCCGAATACCGGCCCAACCCGGCCCACCGCCGGGCCAAACTGCTGCAGCCCACGGACGCCGGCCGCGCGGCCATCGCCGAGATCGTGCCCGCCCACCAGGCCTTCGCCGACCGCCTGGTGGACGAGCTGGGCGTCGAGACCGCGCGCGACTGCCTCCAGGCGCTCCAGCGCCTCTCGGCGGCCCTCGACGGCCTCACTGACCAGCCGTGACGGCCGCCGCCTGGACGGGGCGGGGCCTGCGGCGCGGCTTGAAGACCGACAGTGCCGTGGCCGTCACCAGGAGGACGGCCTGCGCGGCCGGCACGGCGACCTGGCCCCACTGACGGGCGTCGCCGGCGGCCCGCCCGCCCGCGGTCGCCGCGGTCATCCCCTCGGGGTCGAACAGGAACATGCCCAGACAGATCACCCCCACCAGCAGCACGAACTTGGCCGCCACCCAGAGATGCCGGAACACCCCCCACCGGCTGGTCAGGCCCAGCACGACGCCGGTGGCCAGCGCGACGAGGCTGAGCGGCATCCCGCCCGCGAACACCAGAGCGGGCATCAGCCCGTAGGCGGCGTGCGCCAGGCCGGTGTCCTCGGTCAGCGCCGCCGCCGTGTTCAGCACGGTCAGCGCCCACACCTCGCCGAGCAGCGCGACGGACGCGATGACGTGAATGACCAGAATCGTCTTGCGGATACGTGGCCGCATCGCGCTCACCTCCTTCAAGGAATCCACACCCATCGTCACGGCCCCGCCCGCGGGGGGCATCGGCCGGAAGTGGGCTTCCCGGCTACGCCGGTCGGCGTACGACGACCCCAAGTTTCGGGCGATCGTTTCCTAAAGGCCGGTGAACGGCCACCGCGCAATTCTCGCGGACAGCCAAACTAAACCGGCCCAGGTATTTCCGGGCGACGATTCTCCTCGCGTTCCGCCGAAGGGCGAGAAAACCCCGCACCAAGAAAGCGAGGTGTCGCCTTGACCCCGAAGATGGCTATCTGGGTTGCGGTTTTCGCTGCCTGCCGCAATGGTTATGGGCGGCACCTCACAGCCCTGCAAAAACGACTATGGCGCTGGATTTCCGCGCCGTTCCATGGAGGAAACACAACATGATCCGTCGCATTCTGGCCGGTGCCGCAATCGCGGCCGCGGCCCTCGGCTTCTCCGCCTCCGGAGCGCTCGCTGACGGCCCCAACGCGTACAACTCGGGGCAGAACATCCTGAGCCAGTTCAGCGCCCTCAATGACGTGTCGGTGCTGAACAAGGTCCTGAACGACTCGATCAAGTACGTCGACCTCATCTCGATCCTGGACATCCAGGACGTCAACGCGAACGTCCTGAGCAGCCTCGACGACGTCAAGGCCAGCGACCGGAGCTGACGGCTCCGCGCGGAGCGGACAGGAGGCCGATCGGCGATTCCCGTGGGACCCCCGCGGACCGCCCGGCCAAGGTCGCCCTCCTGGGCGCCCGCGAGATGAACGGGAAACTGTCGTGGAAAGTCGCGAAGCCACGGCACGGGCTTGGTGCGCACCGAGTTCTCAGACGCCGCGCGGCCCCGGTCGATCACTGCAGGACGACCGGGGCCGCGCGGCCTCGTCCGGTCAACCGCGTTCGGCGAAGGCGGCGCTCTCGCCGGGCCGGACCACCCCCATGAAGGTCCGCCGCTCCAGCGGGTCCACCCGCACCGACTGGCCGGTGTACGGCGCGTGCACCATCCGGGTGGCGTCCAGGACGATCCCCACGTGCTCGGGCCCCGGACTGTCCGCGTTGTTGTCGTAGAAGACCAGGTCCCCAGGCTCCGCCTGCTCCTTCGGGACGCGGGCTCCGGAGCGCCACTGCTCCTGCGTGGTCGTGCCGATCATCACCCCCGCCCGCGCCCACGCGTACTCGGCCAGGCCCGAGCAGTCGAAGCCCCACGTCCTGGCCCCCTTGCCGATCCCGTAGCCGGGGCCGCGCACACCGCCGCCGCCCCACGAGTACGGGACTCCGATCATTTCGATCGCCGCCCGCGCCACGATGGCCCCGGCCGGCGACCGTGCGGCGAGTGCCTCGGACGGCCGGCAGATCGTCGTCGCGCAGTCGTGCGCGCCCGCCGCCGCGGTGGACTGCGAAGTGAACAACATCGCCTGCGCCAGCGCTATGGGCAGCAGCGGCCTCAGTGTATTCATGGCATATTCAGCGCTCCCGTGGTCGTCCGTGCCGATTTGTACGGCACGTGGCAAGGTCGATCATTCCGCCACCTCTATGGGGATAAAACGTCCTTTGGTCGCGTGAGATGCACATATGGCCATAAGCTGAAAAATTGCCGTTCAGCCGATTCCGGACAAAACCCAACCAATCTGGATATATCGAGACCGATGGCGGTTTGTGGGGCAAGAAAAATGCCGGAGGAGTGCCGGCGGTCGCGTCGGGGCCGGATCGTGACACGCCGACAATGCGTACGGATGTTTCCGGGAAATATCGGCGGGCCATGCGGATGGCTCTCGGATACGCGTATTCCGTGCTGATTCCCGGTGCGGAAGGAGTAGGAAAGGCGGAGCATTCCGCGGGCTCCCCGCAGCGGCCACCGGCCGGGAGCGCCTCGGGCTGCGACGTCCCCGGCGAGCGCCTGGACCGTCCGCGAGGCGACTCCGCCGCAGGTCAACACCCCTGGCGGTACCTATGCCCCGCCGGACGGGGACGCGGTGAGCCCCGTCGGGGTAGATCACCCTTCCGAACGGCCCGTCGTCTGTCACGCCCGTGGCCGGCGCGGGTACGGGCGGCCTGTTCGGAAAGCGCTCCCCTCCATACTTTCCCCGTAATACGGTCATATCACGGCGAAAAATACATAGTGCCACATAGCTCGTGTAGCCTGGATTCGGGCTAATCGCCGGAATTGTTCGGTGGTCATCCCGGCCGCCGAGAGTACGGCAGGACAACCCCCAGAGCGCGTGTTGGGGGGTGCGTGGAGTGTGGACATCCAGGAGCGGCTGCTCTACCAGGACGAGCAACTGAGGATCACGGTGGCCATGGCGCCGGGCGTGCCGACCGTCACCTTGTTCGGCCAGATCGACGCCAGCA
Source organism: Nonomuraea terrae (assembly GCF_044465245.1). Taxonomy (NCBI): domain Bacteria; kingdom Bacillati; phylum Actinomycetota; class Actinomycetes; order Streptosporangiales; family Streptosporangiaceae; genus Nonomuraea; species Nonomuraea terrae. Next base: position 704,715 of record NZ_JBITLL010000006.1, read on the forward strand.
ACAGCCCCGCGCTGGCCAGTGCGCTGGCCGAGTGCCGCACCGGCCCCCACATCGTCGTCGACATCGGCCGCCTGACCTTCGTCGACGTCTCCGGCCTGCGGGTGCTGGCGCTGCCCGCGCTGCCGCCGTCACAGCGGTGGATCCGTCTGCACAACGTCACGCCGTACCAGCAGCGGCTCCTTCACATCATGGGGTGGTCCTGCCGGCCGACGGCACCCTAGGCACGATCAGCGCGGCCGACGTGCCAAGGCCGGTAGGCCTACCGAGCCGGAACGGGCGCGGCTGGTGGTGGCGGCGCAGCGTCGCCTCGTCGTAGCGGAAGCAGCCGCGGTGCCAGTTGTAGATGCCCGCCAGCCAGTCGCGCAGCTCGGCCACGAACGCGTCGAGGTCGCGCCGCGCCCCGGCGCCGAGGCCGAAGTCGTCGCACACGATCGGCAGCTCATGCTCGACGATGTGCTCGAACTGCCGTACCCGGGCGGCCAGCAGGTCGTCGACGATGGACAGCGCGGTGGGGTGGTCGCACCCGAAGAAGTTCTGCACCACCAGGACGCAGTTGTGCACCTCGCCCTCGAACTCGATCTCCTTCTGGTACGAGAAGACGTCGTTGAGCAGCGCGCCGGCGTCCATCATGGCGTTCTCGGCGGCCACCATCGGCCCGCTGGCGTAGAACTCGTCCGGGATGCCCTTGGAGTGGCGCAGCCGGGACAGGCTCATCGTGAGCTGGGAGCCGAAGGTCAGCCTGCGCATCTCCAGGTAGTCGACCGGGTCGGGGACGCGGTGGGCGATCTCGCCGGCCAGCTCCCACAGCCAGCCCTCGCACATCTCCTCGACGGCCGCCCGCAGCTTGCGCCGGTCTTCGGGCGGCATCGGCCCGGCCGTGCGCGCCCACACGTCGGCCAGCCCGCGTTCGAGTGCGTTCGCCGGCGGAGGGGCGGGCGTGCCGTCGAGCGGCATGCAGCCGCCGAACCGGTCCACCGTGACCTTGGCCGCCGCCAGGTTGCGCGTCCGGCCGAAGACGACGGGGAAGTAGTCGTCGCCGTACGTGCCCCAGGCCAGCCAGAACGAGGCCAGGTCGAGCTCCTCCGGGGTGGCGTCGGGGTGCAGGCCCGCCGCGCAGAGGGGCAGGTCGTAGTCGACCAGTTTGCGCTCGTCCCACACCGCCGCGCCGTTGTGGGGTTCGAGCATGCCCATGCTCGCGCACCAGGCCACCGTGCTGCGCCGCGCGTGGTCGAGGTGGGGTGACAGGCGCAGCTCGTACGGCACGTACAGGTCGGGGATCACCGACGGCCGCACCCGCTGGTACGGCACGTGCGTATGGCTGCGCACCCGCTTGGCGCCCACCAGGTCGGTCAGCGGCGACATGCCGAACGGCCGGTCCTTGCGCACGTCCTGGTTCATGTAGCGGCTGGAGCGCATGTGCCACTCGTGCCCGCCCGACTGCCAGTCCTGCAGCCCCTTGACGTAGGCCATCACCCCGGCGGCGCTGACGGGGTCGATCATGTGCTCGGCGAACAGCGGACCCAGCTCGGTGAAGACCGTGTGCTCGAACTGCTGCAGTCGCGAGGTGAGCAGGTCGTTGACCGCGTCGGCCGCCTCCTGTGTGCCGCAGCCGAGAAACTTCTCCAGCACGAGCACGCCGTTGCTCAGCTCGCCCTCGTCGCCGACCTCCCGCTGGTAGGAGAACAGGTCGTTGCGCAGGTGGACGGCGTCGGAGAAGGAGTCGCGCAACACCCGCATCGGCCGGGTCGCGGCGATGCGGGCCGGTACCTCGGCCCCCACGGCGTGCTCGACGAGCCCGGCGGACCAGGGCGCGCCGCCGACCTTGCGCCGCATCTCGATGTACTCGACCGGGTTCGCCACCCGGCCCCGGTTGATGTTGGCCAGCTCCCAGAGCGACTCGTTGAGCAGGTTGCGGGTGCTCTCGGCGAAGCGCGCCCGCCAGCCGGCCGACATGCCCGGCACCGTACGCGGCCACAGGTCGGCCAGCCCCGCCTCGACCGGGTTGACCGGCTCGGGCACGGCCCCGCCGTCGCCCATCGGCATGAACGCGGCCAGCCGGGCCAGGTACTCCTTGCCGCCCGCCAGGTCGCCGGTGCGCTTGAAGACCTCCAGGAAGTGGTCGTCGAAGAAGAACACCCACACGTACCAGTCGGTGATCAGGCAGAGCTCGGCGGCGTCGCAGTCGGGATGGGTGTAGCCGCACAGCAGCGGATAGTCGTGGGCGTCGAGGTCGGCCTGCTCCCAGACGCCCGACCCCTCCAGCATGCCCATGTCGCGCGCCCACCGTCTGGAGTGCACGCGCGCCTCTTCGACATGCCGGTTGAGCCGGGCGGGGTACGGCACGTAGAAGTCGGGCAGGACGAACGGCTGGGACAAGGTCACTCCTTGACGTGAGAGTTCAGCTCGACGCCCTCCAGCACTCCGAGGGCGTCCGGTACCAGCACCGCGGCCGAGTAGTAGGCGCTGACCAGGTACGACGCGACGGCTCTCGGGTCGATGCCGGTGAACGTCACGCTCACCCCCGGCTCGACCTGGCCGGGCAGCTCCGCCGGGCGCAGGCCGACGACGCCCTGGTCGTCCTCGCCGGTGCGCAGCACCAGGATCGAGCTGGTGCCGGTCCGGCTCACCGGGATCTTGTCGCAGGGCAGGACGGGCACGCCGCGCCACGCCGTCAGCCGGGAGCCGTGCAGCTCGACGCTGTCGGGGTAGATGCCCCGGGCACTGCACTCGCGGTGGAAGGCGGCGATGGCGCGCGGGTGGGCCAGGAAGAACCGCGACTTCTTCCTGCGGCAGAGCAGCTCGTCCAGGTCGTCGGGGGTGGGCGGGCCCGTGCGGGTCTGGACGCGCTGGCGCGGGTCGGCCTGGTGCAGCAGGCCGAAGTCGCGGTTGTTCAGCAGCTCTCGCTCCTGCGACTCGCGTATCGCCTCGACGGTCAGCTTGACCTGCTGCTCCTTCTGATCCATGGGGTCGTTGTAGAGGTCGGTGACCCGGGTGTGCAGGCGTAGCACGGTCTGCGACACGCTCATCACGTACTCGCGGGGGCCGGGGTCGTAGTCGGCGAACGTGGTGGGCAGCGCCGGCTCGCCGCGATGCCCGGCCGCCGTGACGATCGCCGCCTCGCCCCACCGGTTGCGCGGCCGGGCGAGCAGGGCGCGGTGGCGGTCGAGCGCCTCGCGCAGCGCCGGCGACCGTTCGGCCAGGGCGTGCAGCTCGGTCCACGGGAGGGCCAGCACCGTGCACGGGGTGCCGGCCTCCAGCGTGTGCTCCCACACCGCGCCCTCGGCGGGCGGGCCGGAGCCGGCATGGTCGCCCCCGGCCAGCGAGCCGGCGACGACGCGGTCGCCGTACGCGCCGGTCTGCAGCTTGATCGCCTTGCCGTGCGCGATGATCAGCAGTTCGCCGGCCGGCTGTCCGGCCCGGACGATCGGGTCGCCGCGCTCGTACTCCCGCTGCTCGAAGCGCCCCGCCAGGGTGTCCAGCACCGGGTCATCCGCCAGGCCGCCCAGAGGGGGCAGCTCGGCCAGGCTCGGCGGGACGACCCGGACGCGGGAGCCGGCGTTGGAGAAGCTCACCCGGCCGCCGCCGACGGGGTACGTCAGCCGGCGGTTCACCCGGTAGACCCCGGCCTCGACGTCCACCCACGGCAGCACCCGCAGCAGCCAGCGCGGGGTGACCTCCAGCGTCTGCGGGACGGTCTTGGTCGTCGTGGCGAGCGCGCGCGCCGCCGCGGTGTCGAGGCTCAGCCGTTCGGCCCCCGTCATCGGCTAGTCGTTCCGGCCGAGCTCGACGTCCTCCAGGACGCCGAGCGCGTCGGGCACCAGGACGGCGGCCGAGTAGTAGACGCTGACCAGGTAGGAGATGATCGCCTTTTCGTTGATGTTCATGAACCGCACCGACAGGCTCGGCTGGTACTCGTCCGGGATGCCGGTCTGGTGCAGCCCGACGACGCCCTGGTTCTCCTGGCCGGTACGCATCAGCAGGAACGACGTCGTGCGCGTGGTGGAGACCGGGATCTTGTTGCACGGGAAGATCGGCACGCCGCGCCAGGCCGGCACCCGGTGCCCGCCGACCTCACTGGCCTGCGGGTAGAGGCCGCGCTTGCTGCACTCGCGGCCGAAGGCGGCGATGGCCTGCGGATGGGCCAGGAAGAACGCCGGCTCCTTCCACACCAGCGCCAGCAGGTCGTCGAGGTCGTCGGGGGTGGGAGGGCCGGAGCGGGTGCGGATGCGCTGGCTGAAGTCGGCGTTGTGCAGCAGGCCGAACCCCCGGTTGTTGATCAGCTCGTGCTCCTGGCGCTCGCGCAGGGCCTCGATCGTCAGCCGCAACTGCTGCTCCAGCTGGTTCATCGGCTGGTTGTACAGGTCCGAGACCCGGCTGTGCACGCGCAGGACGGTCTGGGCCACGCTCAGTTCGTACTCGCGGGGGCTCTGCTCGTAGTCGACGAACGTGCCGGGCAGCACGGCCTCGCCGACGTGGCCGGCGGACAGGTCGATGGCGGCCTCGCCGTAGTCGTTGGTGGCGCGCGAGCCGCCGGCGCGCCAGGTGTCGACGTGCTCGCGCAGGGCGGGGGACTGCGCGGCGATCTGGTCGAAGTCGTGCCGCGAGAGGCTGAGCACGGTGGTGGCCGTCTTGGCGCGCGCGGTGAAGGCGTACTCGCCGCCGTCGGTCAGGGACTGCTCGCCGAGGTGGTCGCCGTCGGCCAGCACGCCGAGGTCCTGCTCGTCGCCGTACGCGCCGCGCCCGATCTTGGCCACGCGGCCGTGGACGATCAGCACGAGCCGGTCGGCGGGAGCGCCCTCGGAGACGATTCTCTCGCCCGCCTCGACCTCCCCCTGGGTGAAACGGCCGGCCAGCGCTTCGAGCACCTCCATGTCGTCGAAGCCGCGCAACAGGGGCAGCTCGGTGAGCTCGGCCGGGATGACCCGCACCTCCGACCCGGTCGCGGTGAAGGTGATCCGGCCGTCCCCCAGTGTGTAGGTGAGCCTGCGGTTGACCCGGAACACGCCGCCGGAACACTGCACCCACGGCAGCAGCCGCAGCAGCCAGCGGGAGGTGATCTCCTGCATCTGCGGCGGGGTCTTGGTCGTGGTCGAAAGTTGCCTCGCGGCGTCGGTGCTCAGACTGAGCTGCCCGTCCCCGTTTCCGGGCATGGTCGAGTGCGTCGTTTCCGTCATGATGCTCCGCCAATCTCAGAGTGCGGCCTGGTGGTGGGAGAAAAGATCATTTGGTGCGGTGGGCGAGCCGGTCGGCCATCAGCGCCAGCTCGTCGGCCGCCTCGGGGGCGACGCGCGCCTCGGCGAGGGCCGACATGGCCTCCCGCACCCGCTCGCCGATCAGCGTCTCGACCCTGGCCAGCGCGCCGGTCTCGACGAGGATCCGGCGCAGCTCGGCGGCGCGGTCCTCGGTCAGCTCGGGGTTGCCGTGCCAGGTCCGCAGATGGGCGAGCTGGGCGGGGGTGGCCTGCTGGACGGCGTAGGCGAACATCACCGTCTGCTTGCCCTCGCGCAGGTCGTCGAGCGCGGACTTGCCGGTCTCCCGCGACGAGCCGAACGTGCCCAGCACGTCGTCGCGCAGCTGGAACGCCTCCCCGAGCGGCACACCGAACCGCGAGTAGGCGTCGAGCAGGTCGAGGTCGGCGCCGGCCAGGGCGCCGCCGATCTGCAGCGGCCGTTCGACGGTGTATTTGGCGCTCTTGTAGCGGATCACCGTCAGAGCCTCGGCCTCGGTGGCCCCGGAGCGGAGCTGGGCGAGGACGTCGAGGTACTGGCCGCTGATGACCTCCGTGCGCATGGCGTCGAACAGGTGGTGGGCGGCGCGCAGCCGTATCGGGTCGATGCCGCACGACGACAGCAGCGCGTCGGCCCAGGCGAGGCTGAGCGTGCCGAGCAGGATGCCGCCGGCCCGGCCGAACGCGTCGGCGCCCGGTCCGCGGTGCAGCAGGGCGAGGTTGCGGTGCACGGTGAACCGGCCCCGGCGCAGGTCGCTGTCGTCCATGATGTCGTCGTGGATGAGCAGGCCCGCGTGGCACAGCTCCAGGGCCGCGGCGGCGCTGACGATCTCCTCGCAGTCGCCGCCGCCGGCGCCGCGCCAGCCCCAGTAGCACAGCTGAGGCCGCACGCGCTTGCCGCCGCCCATGATGAAGTCGGTCAGCAGCGTGTACGCCGCCTCGACGCCGGGATCGGAGATGGGAGTCCGGCAGGACCCCAGAAAGCCGCTGAGGCGTTCGTCGATACGTGAACCCAAGGTCTGCTGGGTGAGGCCCACCGGCATGGGTGCGGCTCCTTCGGTGCGTCGGTGACTACCATCAGTTACTCATCGAATACGAACCGTGTAAAGAGTCTTCCGCCACTGGAGTTTTCTCTTGCCTCAGCTGTACCGAATGGCCCAGAAAGGCTCGCCGTTTGAGGCTCTATGTAGGGGTATGCGGCAGTTGTGCCCCCGGCAGTGAAGGAGACGAGCATGAAAGCAGTCACCTGGCACGGCAAGCGCGACGTACGGGTGGAGGAAGTCCCCGACCCGGCCATCAAGGAACCGAACGACGCGATCATCAGGGTCACCAGCAGCGGCATCTGCGGCTCCGACCTGCACCTGTACGAGGTGCTCGGCCCCTTCATGGCCGAGGGCGACATCCTCGGGCACGAGCCCATGGGGATCGTCGAGGAGGTCGGGTCCGGCATCAGCACCATCAAGCCCGGCGACCGCGTCGTCATCCCGTTCAACATCGCCTGCGGGCACTGCCACATGTGCGGGATGGAGCTCTACGCGCAGTGCGAGACCACCCAGGTGCGCGAGCACGGCATGGGCGCGGCGCTGTTCGGCTACACCAAGCTCTACGGCCACGTGCCCGGCGGGCAGGCCGAGTACCTGCGGGTGCCCGAGGCCCAGTTCGGCCCGATCAAGGTCCCGGAGGGGCCGCCGGACGAGCGCTTCGTGTACCTGTCCGACGTGCTGCCGACCTCCTGGCAGGCCGTCGAGTACGCCCACATCCCCGAGGGCGGCAGCGTGGCCGTCTTCGGCCTCGGCCCCATCGGCCAGATGAGCGCCCGCATCGCCCGCCACCTGGGCCACCGCGTCATCGGTGTGGACGGCGTCACCGCCCGCCTGGAGATGGCCCGCCGCCACGGCATCGAGGTCGTCGACGCCAGCGAGGTGTCCGACGTGCCGGGGGAGATCCGGCAGCGTACGGACGGGCGCGGCACCGACTCCGTCATCGACGCCGTCGGCATGGAGGCGCACGGCTCGCCCGCCGCCAAGCTCGCCCAGACGATCACCGGGCTGCTGCCCGACGTGGTCGCCGCGCCGCTCATGTCGAACGCCGGCGTGGACCGGCTCGCGGCGCTCAACCACGCCATCGACTCCGTCCGCCGCGGTGGCGTCATCTCCATCACCGGCGTCTACGGCGGCATGACCGACCCGATGCCGATGCTGCGCATGTTCGACAAGGGCATCACCATCCGCATGGGCCAGGCGAACGTCAGGAAGTGGATCAGCGCGCTCATGCCGCTGCTCACCGACGACACCGACCCGCTCGGCGTGATGGACTTCACCACCCACCGGATGCCGCTGGAGCAGGCGCCCGAGGCGTACGAGATGTTCCAGAAGAAGGCCGACGGCGCGGTCAAGATCCTGCTGAAGCCGTAACGGGGCAGTTCACGCGCGTTTCACGGGCCCTGCCCCGGGCAGCGGAGCACGCATGAGAGTCGTTGTGGTGGGAGCCACCGGGAACGTCGGCACCGCCGTGGTGCGCGCACTGGCCGCGGACGACAGCGTGACCTCGATCGTGGGCGTCGCCCGGCGGCTGCCGGGCTGGCGGGTCGATCGCACCGACTGGCGTCAGGCCGACGTGGCCACCGCCGACCTGGCGCGGATCTTCGACGGTGCCGACGCCGTGGTGCACCTGGCGTGGCTGTTCCAGCCGACCAGGAGCCCCGCGGTCACGTGGCGGGCCAACGTGCTGGGCAGCATGCGGGTCTTCCGCGCGGTCGCCGAGGCCGGAGTGCCGTCCCTGGTGCACGCCTCCTCCGTGGGGGCGTACTCGCCGGCGCCCAAGGACCAGCCGGTGGACGAGAGCTGGCCCACGCACGGCTGGCCCGGCGCCGCGTACGGGCGGGAGAAGGCGTACGTCGAGCGGGTGCTCGACGTCTTCGAGCACGACCACCCGACCGTCCGCGTGGTGCGGATGCGTCCCGGGTTCATCTTCCAGCGGGCGGCGGCCACCGAGCAGCGGAGGTTGTTCGGCGGACCGTTCGTGCCCGGGCGGCTGGTCAAGACCGGACGGGTCCCGTTCGTCCCTGACATCCCCGGGCTGCGGATGCAGGTGCTGCACGCCGAGGACGCCGCGCAGGCGTACCGGCTGGCGGTCACCGGGCGGGCGCGGGGCGCGTTCAACCTGGCGGCGGAGCCGGTGATCGGCCCGAACGAGCTCGCCGGGCTGCTCGGGGCCCGCACGGTGCGGGTGCCGGAGCGCATGGCCAAGGCGGTCATGGCCGCGGGCTGGCACCTGCGGCTGCTGCCCGCCGCGCCGGGGCTGCTGGAGCTCGTCCTGCGGATGCCGATCATGAAGACCGACCGGGCCAGGGAGGTGCTGGGGTGGACGCCGCGGCACTCGTCCCTGCAGGCCCTGCGCGAACTGTTCGACGGACTGCACGACGGCGCCGGCATGGAGACCGCCCCGCTGGCGCCCGACAAGGGGCCGGCGGGCCGGGTGCGCGAGCTCGCGACGGGGATCGGCCGGCGGCCGTGACGTCATGACCTCGCGCAGCCCGTTCCCCGCAGGTGAGGGAGGGGGCCGCGCGAGGCCGCGCAGCGCGGCTTCCGTGTCGTCCGTCATGACACGAGGAGACGCATGCGCACGCTGATGGCCGAAGCCTTCACCGAGGTCGACATGACCCGGCTGCGCCGAGCGGTGGCGGAGAAGGCCGAACAGGCGGGGCTGCACGGCTCACGCAGGGACGACTTCGTGCTGGCGGTGCACGAGAGCGTGGTCAACGTCGTGGAGCACGCGGGCGGCCGCGGCTTCCTCAAGCTGTGGACGGTGAACGGCGTCATCTGCTCCGAGACGACCGACCACGGCGCCGGCATCCCCGAGGCGTACGTACGGGAGGACCGCACGCCGTCCGAACGCGCCGACTACGGACGGGGCATCTTCCTGATCCGCCACCTGTGCGACGAGGCCGACTTCCGCACCGGCCCCGGCGGCACGACGGTCCGGCTGACCATGCGGTTACCGCGCCGGCGCGTCCGCGGGGGCATGCGAGGGATCCGGGTGTCGGCGCCCGGATCCCGGCTGCTCGGCCGTTTCAGCACCTGATCCCGCCCCGTCTGACCTGGCCCAGCTGAGCCGGCGACCCGCCAGGTAGTCTCGAGGGGACGGAAAGGGATCACTACGTTGAGCGGCGAGAAGCTTTCCCCCGGGATCATCTCCCCCGTCCGGCGCATCGGTCGGCGGGAGTTCGACTTCGAGCGCCAGGTGGCGATCATGGCCATCGTCAACCGCACGCCCAACTCCTTCCACGACCAGGGCCGCACCTTCGCGCTCGACAGCGCGGTGTCGGCCGCCGTCAAGGCCGTGGAGCAGGGCGCCGACTGGGTCGACATCGGCGGGTTCGCCTTCAGCGCCGCGCAGGATCCGATCGAGGCCGCCGAGGAGATCGAGCGGGTCGTGCCCGTCATCACCCGGGTCAGGGCCGCCACCGACGCCGTGATCTCGGTCGACACCCACCGGCCCGAGGTGGCCAGGGCGGCCGTCGAGGCCGGGGCCGACGTCATCAACGACACCAACGGGCTGCGCGAGCCGGGCATGGCCGAGGTCGCGGCCGAGACGGGCGCCGCCGTGGTCGTCACGCACAGCCTCGGCGGCCCCGGCCGGCGGGTCCTGCGGCCGAGCTACGCCGACGTCGTCGCCGAGGTGGCCGCGTACCTGCGGGAGCGGGTCGCGTACGCGCTGAAGGCCGGTGTCGGGCCCGACAAGATCGTCATTGATCCCGGCCACGACCTGAACAAGAACACCTTCCACTCCCTGGAGCTGACGCGCCGGCTCGAGGAGATCACCGCGATCGGATACCCGACGCTGGTGGCGCTGTCCAACAAGGACTTCATCGGCGAGACCCTCGACCGGCCCCAGGGGCAGCGGACCGAGGGCACGATCGCCGCCAACGTCGTCTCCATCCTCAAAGGCGCCCGCATCCTGCGCGTGCACGACGTGGCCGCGACGGTCGCGTCCGTACGCATGACCGAGGCCGTGCTCGGGTGGCGCGGGCCCATGGCACCCAGTCACAACCTCGCGTGAGGAGACCGCACGTGACCGAACGCAAGCCCGTCGGCTTCCCCTTCGAGACCTGGATCGACCGGCAGATCCGCGAGGCCGAGGAGCGGGGCGAGTTCAACGACCTGCCGGGCAAGGGCAAGCCGCTGCCCGGGCTCGACCGGCACCTCGACGAAATGTGGTGGATCAAGCAGAAGATCGAGAGCGAGGGGTTGTCGATGCCCCTGCCGCCCACCCTGGCGCTGCGCAAGGAGGCGGAGGAGGCGCTGGCCGAGGCGCGCGGCGCCCGTTCCGAGACCGAGGTGCGGCAGATCGTCGAGGACATCAACCACAAGATCCGCGAAGCGATCAGAACCGGCCTGTCCGGCCCTCCGCTCAACCTGATGCCGTACGACGTGGACGCGGTCGTCTCGGAGTGGCGCGGGCAGCACTAGCTTTCGGCGCTGAGGGCCTGCGCCACCGGGCGGCGCGCCGCCAGGCGTGCGGGCAGGGCGGTGAACGCCGCCGTCGCCAGGAGGGTCGCGAGTGCGGCGCCGAGCAGCCAGGAGGAGGGGGCGTCCACGGCGTTCCTGGCGGCGAAGAGCGAGAGCAGGCCGACGCCCAGGGGAACGCCGACGATGGCGCCGGGCAGGCTGGGCAGGAGCTGGGCGGTGGACAGTCCCGCGGTGATCTGCCCGGGGGTGGCGCCGAGCGTGCGGGCGATGGCCATGTTCGCCCGGGCCTCCATGGCAGTGGTCCAGGTGAAGGTGATGGTGTTCACGACGGCGAGTGCGACCAGCAGGATGGCGACGGCCAGCATCAGGTGGCGGCCGTGCTCGCCGCGCAGGTTGGGCAGGGCGGCGGAGCCGTCCAGCCCGTAGCCCCTCTCCGTCTGGGCGTGGATGGTCAGCAGGGCGACGATCGCGATCACCGTGGTGGCGGTGGAGCACGCCTGCAGCACGGCGCGGCCCGGTCTGCGGGCGGTCAGCCGCAGCCCGAGCAGCAGCGGCGTGGGCAGCAGCGCGGACAGCGCGGTGATCCAGGGGCGGTGACGGGGCTGGTGCGCGGTGGCGGTCAGCGCCGTGACGGTCGCCGTGCGCAGGGCGCGCAGCGTGGGGCGCAGGGTGGACAGCACCGCCACCACCACGGCGAGCACTGTCGCCGTGGCGACGGTGGCGCCGGTCAGCCCGGCGGCGTCGCCGATCCGGCTGGCGGTGGGACTGGCGATGACGGGCGCGGTCACGCGGGCGACCGCCAGCCCCAGCGCGTCGCCGGCCAGCGCCAGCGCCAGGTACTCGGTGAGCAGGACGGTGGCGATCAGACCCGGGGCGGCGCCGACCGCCTTGAGCAGCCCGGCCCGGCGCGTCTGCTCGGCGGCGCGTCCCGCGGCCAGCGCGGCCACTCCGGTGACGGCCAGGAAGCTGATCAGATAGCTGCCGACGACCAGGATCGGCTGGCTGTGCTTGAGGATGCCCATGTCCTGCTGGGCCGTGAACTGCCAGGAGTGAGAGTTGATCCGCACGGCGGAGTCGCGGTGGGCGTCGCGGAAGGTCTCGGTGGCGGCGGGGTCGCGCAGCTTGAGGTCCAGGGCCATGGTGACCGGGAGATCCCGGGACGACGCCAGTTTCCTGGCGTCAGATCGGGTCATCCAGGCCAGGCCGCTGTAGTCGGTGGGGCCGCCGCCCGGGCCGATCTGCGCCGCCCCGGGGTAGACGGAGGTGGCCGCGGTGACGGCGATCCCGACGACCGGGTACGACCGGCCGGCGATGGTGACGCGGTCGCCGGCGCCGACGCCCAGCGCGGTGGCGAAACCGCGTTCGAGGACCGTGCCGCCGGAGCGTACCCAGTGGCCCGAGGTCACCAGCGGCCGGTTGACCGCGCCGGGCTTGTCGGCGAAGCCGTGCACCACCACGTTGGGGCTGAGGCCGCGTGCGGTGAGATCGGCGTAGACGATGCGGTACGGGCCATGGTGGGCGACCACGTCGGGAGCCTCGGCCAGCGAGGCCAGGGCCGAGGCCACGGCGGGGCCCGTGTCGCCGGAGAGCGCCACCACGTCCGGCCCGGCGGTGGCCGTGCGGGTCCGCTCGTACAGCGCCTCGCTCACGTCGCGCAGGGACAGGCCGAGGGCCATCGTGGCGGTGGCCACGGTCACCGTGAGCAGGAGCATCGCGGCCTGGGCCTGGTGCCTGCGGAGGTCGGCCAGCACGAGTCGCGCGACGAGCACGATGGAGCCCATGGCGTTCAGCCCTCCAGCCCGATCAGCCCGCCCAGCCCGCGCGCGTGGGAGCCGGCCAGCCAGGTGTCGTCGACGAACATCCCGTCGCGCATCGAGACCAGCCGATCCGCTGTGGCCGCCACCCGTTCGTCATGCGTGACGATCACGAAGGTCTGCCCCGCGGAACGCAGCTCCTCGAAGATCCTCAGCACGTCGAGGGTCGCCGCGGTGTCGAGGTTGCCGGTCGGCTCGTCGGCCAGGACCATCAGCGGGTCGTTGACCAGCGCGCGAGCGACGGCGACGCGCTGACGCTGCCCGCCGGACAGCTGCGACGGCAGATGCCGGGCGCGCTCGGCGAGCCCGGCCCGTTCCAGCAGCAGGCCCGCGCGCCTCCTGGCCTGACGGCGCGAGCGCCCGGCCAGCAGCGCGGGCAGCTCCACGTTCTCGGCCGCCGACAACTCCTCCACCAGGTGGAAGGCCTGGAAGATGAAGCCCACCGACCGGCGCCGCAGCCGCGCCAAGGCTCGCTCGCTCATGGTGTCGATGCGCCGCCCGGCCACCCACACCTCCCCACCGGTGGGCCGCTCCAGGCCGCCGAGCAGGTGCAGCAGCGTGGATTTCCCGCAGCCGCTGGGGCCCATCACCGCCAGCATCTGTCCCTGGGGCACCTCCAGGTCGACCTCGTCCACCGCGCGGACCCGGCTCTGCCCCTGACCATGCGTCTTCACCAGGCCGCAGGCCCGGACCGCGGCACCTGACACGTTCATCCACCCTCGACTTCGTCATCGACCTTGGACCAGACCCGCTCACAGGCATCCAGCCAGCGCAGGTCCGCCTGCAACCGCAGCACGACCCCTTCCAGCAGCAGGCCGGCTCCCGCCCCGGCCGGCTCGGCCAGCGCGGCGTGCTGCGCCTCACGCAAGCGGCGCAGCAACTCACGGCGCTGCGCCGCGATCAGCTCCACCGGGTCGGCCAGCCGGGCCGCGGCGGCAGCGGCGAGCTTGAGATGGAACTCCGCCAGGTCCGGTTTCGGCCGGCCCACCTCGGCCAGCCAGGCCGTCACCCGTTGCTGCCCGGCCGGCGTCAGCGCGTAGACCTTGCGCTCGGGCCGCTCGGGCAGGCCGTCCGCCCGCTCACAGACGACGAGCCCGGCCTTTTCCAGCCGGGCCAGCGTCACGTAGATCTGGCCGGGGTTCATCGACTCGCCCAGCGGGCCGAGGCTCTGCCGCAGCCGGGCGCGCAGGTCGTACCCGTGTGACGGCTCTTTGGCGAGCATCGCCAGCACTGCGTCTTGCACGCGGACCCCCTAACGGTTAGCCAATAGATAGCGGTTACCCGTAAGGGCGTCAAACCAGCGCGAGAACCACGAAGCCGGGCCCAGGAGCAGTCCTGGGCCCGGCGGTCATGCGATCAGCGGGAGTTCTGGCTCAGCCGCAGTGTTCGAAGGGACTCGTGTACGAGCTGCTGCCGATCGAGCCGCCCCACCTGACGCACTGTCCCGGGGCAGAAAGCCTGACAGGCCCGGCGTAGTAGCCGTAGCTGCCTGAGTCGGTCACCCTGGCCTCGCCCTGCGGTTCGAGGAAGGCCGACATCGACGAGGCGGTGCCGACATTCGTCGTCTTCAGCGTCGTGACGCAGTTGTAGCCGTTGCCGGAGTTGTAGAGCAGGTAGGTGCGGCCACCGGTGAGAGCGGCCGAGTCGATGACCGCGTAACCGCTGCCGCAGACCTCTTCCGGCGTGTGGGGGTTGGCCCCGCCGCCGCAGGTGTTGGTGCTGGTGATGGCCTTCTTCTGGCCCAGGGACACGGTCACGCCGTCCACGGTCGGGCTGGTGTCGACCGCGCCGGAGGAGGTTCGCTGCTCGTAGTGCAGGTGCGGGGCGTTGCTGCCGCCTGTCGAGCCGACGGTGCCGATCACGGTGCCCTGGCCGACGCTCATCGAGCCGCCGGCCGCGCGCACCATCGTGGCGAGGTGGGCGTAGCGGGTCCTGGTGCCGTCGCTGTGGCGGACCTCCACCCACTTGCCGTAGCTGGTGCTACCCGCGTCGTTGAAGTAGGCGGTGCCCCCGGCCGTGGCGCGTACGGTCTCGCCGTTGATGGCGTCGCTCCCGTAACTCTGCCAGTCGATGGAGCCTGACGGGTTGTGCGAGGGGGTCCAGTTGTTGGCGTAGAACGTCTTTCCGCAGTTGAACGGGCTCTTGTGGCTGGCGAGGACGCCGGTGCTCCGCGCCGATGCGGCCTGGGGGATCAGTGCCGCCGCCAGGGTGACCAACAGGGCCAGGGCGGCGGATGTGCGGATCGGTGATCGGCTGAAGGAACTGATCATGGGGACTACTCACCTCTCTGAACAGGTGGGTAAGTGGGGGCGCCCCGTTGATCAGGAAGATAGACCCGAAACTTCTCTTCATCAATCCCTGTTGGAATGAAAACTTTACGACGTCTTGTTGATGACCGATCGACGCGCAGGAGAGGCCTGGGGGGCGGGCCTCTCCTGCTGGGGGAAGGGGTCGGGGTGGATTCGTCCTCGGTGGGTCAGTTGATGGGCGGATAGGCGTTCTGGAGGAGTTCGCGGAACTGGGCGGAGAACCAGCGGCCCGACGTAGGCGTCGAAGCCGGCCGCGGGGCTCGCGGTGGGCCGGACGCCCATGCCGGCGCCGCTCTGGTTGCACCAGTTGCCGGCGTGGACGCGCCGGTCGACGCGTGACTGGTCGACGAAGACGTCCACGTCCGTGGAGGTGCTCGGGCCGGTCGGGCGGGCGCTGCCGCAGCCGATCATGGTCACGGTTTCCGGCCGCGGCCGGGGCTGCTCGCCGCGCTCGTACGACAGGGCCGGTGCCGATCTCCACGAGTTCCGGCGCGTCCCAGGACGATGCCTACGAGGCGTAGCCGGTTGTCACTCCGACCGGAGGGCGGCGTCGAGGGCGTCGAGGTGGAGTCGCAGGGCGTTGGCGCAGGCTGGGGTGAGGCGCCCTTCGCGGGAGCGGTCGGAGAGTTTTCTGCGCACGCTTTCGGTGCCGGCCTCCGCCGGGCCGTGGGGCAGCACGGCGTGCTGGAGCACCTGGCGCAGGTCCAGGACGACGTCGGTGTCCGTCCCGCCGCAGGCCGTTCTGTCCTCCAGCACGGTACGGAACCCCGCCACCGCCTGTTCGACGGCGCCTGCCGATGTCGGCGGACGCTCGACCGTCCGTTCCTCGGGAGAGGTCCAGGCGCGGCCGGTCGGCGAGGGGGGTGTGCTTTCGAGCAGCGTGGGCGGGGGTGGGGCGGCCTGGTGTGGATGGCGGGGCGGTGCTTGGTGCTGGAACCACAGAAGAGCCGACAGGGCGAGCAGGGCGGAGCCGGTTACCGTGACGCCGCGTCGGACGTTTCGCGTCAGTGCGGCCGTGCTGAGCGCGGATGCCAGGGCCGCGGCGGCCTCGGCCGCCGTGGGCCGCTGTCTGGGGTCCTGCGCGAGGCAGCGCCGGCAGAGGTCGGCGATCGCCTTGGGCACGCCGGGCACGCGGGGAGGCGGCGACGTCCTGCGGACCGCCTCGATCTCCTCCCACGTCGTCTCCGGGTACGGCGTCCGCCCCGTGAGCATGGTGTGCAGCAGCACGCCGAGCGCGTACACGTCGATCGCAGGATGGGTCGGCGCGCCGAGCAGCCGCTCCGGCGCCACGTACGGCGGCGTGCCGCGGTCGTCGTCGGGATCGCCCGCCCAGGCCGCGATGCCGAAGTCGAGCAGCTTGGGGCCGTCGGCGGTGAGCAGCACGTTCTCGGCCGTGACGTCGCGGTGCACCAGGCCGCGCGCGTGCCCGGCCGTCAGCACCCGCGCCAGCCGCAGCGCGAGGGAGGCCGCCTCCTGCCACGGCAGCGCCCCGTGCTCGACGCGTTCGGCCAGCGGCGTGCCGTCGAGCAGCGGCATCACCACGTACGCCGCCACCCCGCCGTAGGAGGTGACGGTCTCCCCGTAGTCGTAGATGTCGATCGCGTCGGGGTGGATGAAGCGGGCGGCGGCCCTGGCCTCGCTGCGCACGCTGACCCGCTGGCCGGGGTCGGTGTGCAGCGAGGCGGTGAGCACCTTGACGGCGATCATCCGGTGCAGCGACTGGTCGAAGGCACGCCAGATGACCGACATCCCCCCGTGGGCCAGCGGATCCAGGAGCAGATACCGCCGGGCCAGCACGTCCCCCGGCTCAAGCCGACTCACGGACCACCAGTTCCGTGGGGAGCACGGGATCGACGCCCGCCGCTCCCGTCGGGAGCAGCCGGGTGGCGACGGTGGCGAGCTCCTCGACGGGCTGGCGGACGGTGGTGAGCGTGGGAACGGTGTGCCGGGCGACCGGGGCGTCGTCGAACCCGATCACCGCGACGTCGGTCGGCACCTTGCGCCCCGCCCGGCGCAGCGCCTGGATCGCGCCCGCCGCCATCAGGTCGGAGGCGGCGAAGACGGCATTTACTGGGAGTGCGCCCGCTTGTGCGGACGCACTCCGAATTCGCTCAGCTGGATCGGCCGGAGTTGTGGATCACGGGTTATTTCCGCGCCCGATTCTCCATATCCGACAATCAGGAAAAATCCTCATTCGAGGACGGTGGTCACGTCCGCCTCGTCGAGCGGCCCCGTGGGCTCTTCCTGGTCCCGCTCCGGCGGCGCCGGCCGGCAACTGGAGCCGCAGCCGCCGAAGCGCTCGGTGTCGACGGGGTGGAAGTCGGTCGCCGGCACGCCCTTCAGGGCGTTGATCATGGTGTCCTTCCAGATCGGGCCCGGGATGGAGGAGCCGAAGACCGAGGGGTAGTACTGTCCGCCGATGGTGATGTTGTTCAGCTTGTAGTTCTGCGAGCCGCGCGGGTCACCGATGCTGACCGCCCCGGCCAGGTCGGGGGTGAACCCGGCGAACCAGGCCGTGGCCTGCGCGTCGGTGGTGCCCGTCTTGCCGGCCGCCGGGCGCCCGATGCCGCCCACGCCGCTCATCGTGCCCTTGGTGAAGACGCCGGACAGGATGTCGGCCGCGGCGTCGGCGACCCCGGGGTCGATCGCCTGCTTGCACTTGGGCTGGTAGTTCGTCACCTTGCCGTCGCGGTCGGTGATCTTGGTGATGACCATCGGCCTGCAGTACTTGCCACGGGCCCCGATCGCGGCGTACGCGTTGGCCACGGTCACCGGGTCCATCTCGTTGATGCCGAGCGTGAACGTCTCGTACTCCTGCAGCGGCAGGCCGTCGGAGCGCTTGATGCCGAGCGACTTGGCGGTCTTGACCGTGTCGCACAGGCCGACCTTCTGCTCCAGCGCCACGAAGAAGGTGTTGACCGACTCCCAGGTGCCGGTGGCCAGCGTCTTGAAGCCGCCGCCGCCCTCGTCGTTGGTGACCGTGTGGGTCGGGTCGCCGATGTTCTCGCCCTTGCAGTTCTTGAACGAGGAGTAGTAGGGCGCGCGGTAGCCGCTGCCGACGGACAGCCCGTCGTTGATCTTCATGCCCTCCTCGAGGGCTGTGAGCAGCGTGAACGTCTTGAACGTCGAGCCTGCCTGGAAGCCCACGCCGCCGCCGTGCACCGCGTCGGCCACGACGTTGTACGACATCTCCTTCTTGCGCTTGTTGGTGCCGTACTCGCGGCTGGCGGCCATGGCCTTGATCGCGCCCGTGCCCGGCTCCACCAGCGCCTCGGAGGCCACCGGGTTGTCGCTGGCGAAGACGTGCTTCTTGATGGCCTGCTCGGCGGCCTTCTGCATCTTCGGGTCGAGCGTGGTCTGGATGTTCAGGCCGCCCCGGTTGAGGAACTGCTCGCGCGCCGTCTTGGTCTTGCCGAACGCCGGGTTGCTGAGCACTTCGTTGCGCACGTACATGCAGAAGTACGGGTAGTCGCTGGAGCCGCAGCCGCCCGGGATCGGGGTGCCCTTGAAGCCGAGCTTGGTCTTCTTCGCCTCGGCGGCCTGCTCCGGGGTGATCTTCTTCAGCTCGGCCATCCGGTCGAGCACCACGTTGCGCCGGTTCAGCAGCCGGTCGCGATGGTCCTTGCTGAGGTTGGGGTCGGTCGCGTTCGGGTCCTGCACGGCGCCGGCCAGCGTCGCCGCCTGCGGCAGGCTCAGCTCCGACGCGGAGACCCCGAAGAAGCGCTTGGCCGCCGCCTCGACGCCGTACGCGCCGGCGCCGAAGTAGGCGATGTTGAGGTACTTCTCCAGGATCTGGTCCTTGGTGTACTTCTCCTCGACCGCCATCGCATACCGCAGCTCCTTGAGCTTGCGGCCGTAGCTGGCCTCCAGGGCGGCGTTCTTCTCCTTGTCGGTGGTCGCCGAGTTGAGCAGCACCTGCTTGACGTACTGCTGGGTGATGGACGAGCCGCCCTGGGCGACGCGGCCCGTGGCGAGGTTCTTCGCCAGGGCGCGCATGGTGCCCTCGATGTCGATCGCGCCGTGCTCGTAGAAGCGGTAGTCCTCGATCGAGATGATGGCCGTCTTCATGATGTCGGCCACCTGGTCGAGCTTGACGTTCTCGCGGTACTCCTCGTAGAACCAGGCGATCGGGTTGCCCTCGGCGTCGAGCACGGTCGTGCGTTCGGCCAGCGGGGGTTCCTTCAGCTCCTCAGGCTTGATGCCGAGCTCTTCCGACGCCGAGACGAACACCGCTCCGGTGCCTCCGACAGCGGGCAACGCGATCGCGGCGGCCACCACGCCGGCCGCCGTCGCGGCCGCCGCCAGCCGCGCCATACTCGACATACGGGAACCCATGCTGGATAACCCTCCCCCTCGTGGCAATACGGTGCATCTTAGACCCGGGCATGACATGCTCCAGGTAAAACCTTGGATGCCCCATGAGAGGCGAATGTTCGTCCCGGGGCCAGGTTTTTTGCAGGAGTTCGGGCCACATACGGATGGTTCGGGCGGCTCGTGGTCTCTGTGGCGAGTGGGATCAAGCGCTCCTTCTGCGGTGGCCGAGTTTCGTCCAGGCGGCGGCAAAGAACCGTGTTGCCCGCGTGGCGGTCGTCCACCGGTCTGGCAACGTCTACCGGGGCATTTCTTCCAGGCCTTGGTGGAGGGCTGCTATGCGTCGTGTCGGGGAGGGCGAGCACGCCGATCGCCTGCTCGCCGCCGCCAGGACATATTGGGGAGACAGCCCCGGCGGCGACAGGTGCGTCGTGGCGGAGGCGTACGACGACGATGACCCGCGGGTCGTGGTCCGTACGCTGCTGGTGGCGAAGGCGATCTGCGGTCTGGTCTCGGCGCGGCTCGTCGTGCTCGCGGCGCCGGAATGGGCGCCGCTGGCCGAGGCGTTCGGCGCCGCGCCGGACGGCCGGCCCGAGGTGCCGCCCGCCGCGCTGGTCACCAGCCGGGCCGACCGCGCCGTGGAGCGGGAGGTCCCCGTCGTGCTGGTGCACGGCGGCGGGACGCTGAAGGCGTACGCGCTCTTCCCCGACCAGGGGCCGTGCTCCCTGCGGGAGGAGCTGCCGGCCCGGATCGGGGCGTTCTTCGAACGGCACGTGTGGCCGTACCGGGAGACGATCAGGCCCAGCGCCGAGCGCGTCGCCTGGCGGGCCAAGAGCGGCGGCTACCAGATCCGTACGGAGACCGAGCGCCGCCAGCTGCGCCACTACGGCTGCGCCCGCCTGGGCATCGACGCCGACCGGCCCACCATCGCCGTGTTCGGCCACTCGCCAGGCCTGGACGAGGAGCTGTTCGAGGCGACGGCGGAGTTCGCCGCCCGCGACGACGACGCCAACTGGCTGTTCCTCGACCCCGTTCCCGACACCGGGAACCCGCGGATCCGGGGCGTCACCGGCGCCCTGTCCGCGAACGTGCTGTGGAGCGTGACGGACGTGGGCGTCACCTTCGGCGACAGCGACCTGCCCGCCTTCGGCATCCCGGTGATCCAGGCCGGGTGGTCCGAGGGCGGCGCCTGCGGTGCCACGCACGTGCCGCGCACGCCGTACGAGCTGGGCTCGCTGTTGCGGGAGGCCATCGCCCGACACGCCAAGGGCGACACCATCCTCGGCCCTGAGCAGCGCGAACGCGCCCGGCTCTGGCTCTGGTTGCGCAGTTGCGGCGCGGACGTGCCGAGCCAGCTGCTGCCCCACTGGGAGCACGGTGACGACTACACCCGCGTGCTCACCGTCAACCTGCGGCACGCCGAACGCGACGGCGATCCGCTCTACGCCGCGGTCGCCCGCATGTGGAAGCGGCGCGAACCGCTGCTGACCCGGTTCGACTTCCATGACCCGGCCGCTCTGGCCACGACACTGACCCCCTCGAGGAGTACGAGATGAGCAGCAGCACGGGACCCGCGACCGACCTCGACCAGGTGATCGTTCCCGCCGTCCCGCCCGTCCACCTGCTCACCGGCGACGTGCCGGCGTTGCAGGTGACCGACCGGCTGCACCGCGGCAGCCAGATCATCGGCCGCTTCGAGACGTCCGGCATGGTGGGCTTCAAGGTCTCGGCGCAGGGGCGCCCGCTGCGGGTGACGCTGGGGCTGTCCACGGACGACCGCTCGGTGAGCGGCTGGCACACCGGGCGTACGGAGCCCGCCGGCCCGGGGCCGCGCTTCCTGCAGATCCGCTCGCAGGGGCGTCTGCGCCAGTGCGTCCTGCTGCGGGGCAAGAAGTCGCACGCCCGGGTGGCCTTCGACCTGACGCCGGAGGAGATCCCGGACGACGGCCTGGTCTGCATCGAGGCGCTCGACGTCACCGAGGGCGACGACGTCAGCGAGGACCTGCGCGAGGCGCTGAAGGGCCGCGTCACCCCCGACGGGGTGGCCGGGGTACGGCTGAACAAGGTCGTGTTCGAGGAGCCGCCGGCCGTCGACTACGACCCCGACACGCTCGACGGCATCCGCTGCGAGTTCTACACGCTGATCAGCGCGGGCGGCCTGGCCAACCTCAACCGGCAGGGCACCCGGCAGATCCGGGCTGGCATGTTCCTGGTCAACCCGGCGCTCAAGGACCGGTTCGGGTCGAGCGGGCGTATCACGTTCCGGCTGGGAACCAAGGCCGAGCCGGCCAGCCTCATCCCCGCGACGTGGCGGCGGGTCAACAGCGAGCTGCGCTGGCTGCGCCACGCCGCCAAGAAGATGGTGCACGCCGCAGCGCCGTCGGTGGAGCGGGTGTTCAGCCTGCGGGACGGCGACCTGGGCACGCCCGAGGTGAGCGTGCGCGGCAACGTCACCGAGCTGACGGTGCCCAGCCCGGCGAGCTCGCCGCTGCTCGTGATGCTGGCGCCCGTGCCGGGAGCGGTGCCGACTCTGGAGTGCGGCATCCAGGGCTGACCGCGTCAGCGCGGCGTCCAGGGAGCGTAAGGGTCCGGGAAAAACCGGGATCAACTGTGATAACCCCGCACAGCGGGCAGGTTCCCTGTGTGGGCCGGAACGCATTGCTGATCCAGACGACCCGGCACCTCCCGTGTACGGTTCTGCGCGCCAGCGGCGAGCTCGACCACGCGGGCCGGGTCCGGTTCAGCGCGTGCGTCAATGCCGTATGGGACTGGTCGGACGGGCCCGTCCTCGTCTTCGACCTCGCCGACCTCGACTTCTACGACTCGTCGGTCATCGGCGTGCTGGCGATGGCCCTGCAGCGGATGGAGGAGGAGGGCGACCACGGGCGGATCATCCTGGTGCGTCCCTCCTCTCACCTGATGACCGTGCTCCGCCTGACCGACCTGCTGTCCCACGTGGAGCTGCGGGACAGCGTCGAGGAGACGGTGGCGGAGCTGATGGTGGAGACGGCGCCCGACGCGGACATCGTCCGCGCCGTCGCGCCCGCGGGCGGCCTCGGCTGAGCGCGCCTCAGAGCCCGTACGTCTCCAGCAGTCGCAGCCACACCTCGCTCACGGTCGGGAACGACGGGACCGCGTGCCACAGCCGGTCGAGCGGCACCTCCGCGGTCACCGCGATCGTCGCGGCGTGCAGCAGCTCGGCCGCGCCAGGACCGGCGAACGTGACGCCGAGCAGCACCTTCCTGTCCTCGTCGACGACCGCCCTGGCCTTGCCGCGGTAGCCGTCGCCCATCAGGTAGGCCCCGGTGACCGCGCCCATGTCGTAGTCGACCACGCGGACGTTGAAGCCGTCGTCGCGGGCCGCCCGCTCGGTGCGGCCGACCGCGCAGACCTGCGGGTCGGTGAAGACCACCTGCGGCGAGCCGTAGCCGCCCGCCAGGTCGCGCATCCCCGGCAGCTCGTCGCCGCGGGCGCGGGCCGCGATCACGTCACCGCACACCCGGGCCTGGTACTTGCCCATGTGGGTGAGGAGCACGCGGCCGTTGACGTCACCCACCGCGTACAACCAGCCGTCGGCCACCGCCGTGGCGCGCAGGCTGTCGTCCACCTCGACAGGCGCGTCCGGCGGCAGACCGACGGTGTCCAGCCCGAGGTCGTACGTGGCGGCCCGGCGGCCGGTCGCGATCAGCACCTCGTCGGCCTCCAGCGGCACGCCGTCGGACAGGTGCAGCGTCACCTTGCCGCCCGGCTCGGGGCGCTCGACCCCGACGACGCCGGTGCGGGTGCGTACGTCGATGCCGGCCTCGGCGAACGACTCGGCGAGCAGCTCGCCCGCGAACGGCTCCATCCGGCCGAGCAGGCCGTCGCCGCGTACCAGGACGGTGGTCTGGGCGCCCAGGCCGTGCATGGCCTGGGCCATCTCGCAGGCGACCACGCCGCCGCCCACCACCGCCAGCCGCTCAGGGATCTCCTTGGCGGCGGTCACGTCGTGGCTGGTCCACGGGTTCGCCTCGGCCAGGCCCGGCACGGGCGGCACCACGGGGACGCTGCCCGTCGCCAGCACGACCGCGTGGTGGGCGGTCAGCACCCGCTCGCCCTCCGGGGTCGTGACGCGCACGCGCCGGGGGCCGTCGAGGCGGCCGTGGCCGCGTACGAGCTCGGCCGGGACGCCTTCGATCCAGCGCGCCTGGCCGGAGTCGTCGTAGTTCGCCACGGCCTCGTCGCGTCTGGCCAGCACGGCGGCCACGTCGATCGGGCGGAGCGAGAGGCCGGGCACTCTGCGGACCTCGCCTGCCAGGTCGATCGGGCGCAGCAGTGCCTTGCTCGGCACGCACGCCCAGTAGGAGCACTCGCCGCCGGCCAGCCGCTCCTCGACGATCGCCGCGGTCAGGCCGCCGCGTACGGCCCGGTCGACGACGTTCTCACCTGTGGGACCGCCACCGATCACGATGACGTCGAACTCGTCAGCCACCCCTGCCTCCCCACATGTCCGGCTACGGTTCCGATGCTTTCACGCCGGGGGTGGGCACCCGGTGGGCCGGGTCCCCGTCTGCGCGTGTGGGCGGGGTGAGAGTCCTTTCATCTCGGGCTCATGGTGGTCCAACCGCCTGTCGACACGCTGGGGAACAGCCGCGGAAGGGCCGCGGCGACACCAGAAGGGCCAGACATGAGTCAGGCACTACGGCGGGCGCTGCTCGCCACCGCGATTTCCCTCGGAATGGGGGGCGCCACGACCGCCCTCACCACGACGACCGCCCAGGCCGCCGCCCTGCCGTCCATCCACCTCACGGCCGTCGCCGCCGACGATGATGACGACGCTCCGCGTGGCGGGGTGGACACGGGTGCGGGTGGGGCCGTGGCTCGGGACGACGATGATGACGACGCTCCGCGTGGCGGG
>NZ_JBITLL010000006.1:728840-1006204 GCF_044465245.1 Nonomuraea terrae
CGACGCTCCGCGTGGCGGGGTGGACACGGGTGCGGGTGGGGCCGTGGCTCGGGACGACGATGATGACGACGCTCCGCGTGGCGGGGTGGACACGGGTGCCGGTGGCACCGCGGTGCTCGACGACGACGATGACGACGCGCCCCGGGGCGGGGTGGAGACCGGCATGGGCGGGACCGCCGGTAACGGGAGCCCCGCTGCGGCCACGGTGAGCGACGAGTCCGCCGCGAGCAGCGGTACCTCCTGGACGTCGCCCGCGGTGTCGCTGACCCTGGGCTTCCTCGGGATCCTCGCGGTGGCGGCGTACTGGCTCCGGCGCACGTTCTTCACGGAGAGCTGACCATGCGCCTCATGCTGGCGGCCGCCGCCGCGTGCGCACTGGCCGCGACCACTGCCTGCGTCCCCGGGAACGTCATGAACGCGGAGACCACCAGCGCCTCCGGATCCGGACCTGCCGCCCCCGAGGCGCCGGGTCCGGTGACGGGCGAGATCGCACGGCCGGTAGCCCGCGACGTGGCGGGCGCCGGCGGGGTCGCGCAGCCGGCGGCGGCCGAGAGCGGGGGCCGGGCGGCGGCGGACGTGGCCAACCCGGTGCGGTTACGCATCCCGGCCATCGGCGTCTCGACCGGGGTGTCCGCGCTCCGGCTCGACGCCAAGGGCCAACTCGTCGCACCCACCAGCTTCACCCGGGTGGGCTGGAACAAGTCGGGCCCGGAGCCGGGCGAGAAGGGCGTGGCCGTGATCGCGGGCCACGTCGACTCCAAGACCGGCCCCGCCGTCTTCTACCGCCTGCGCGAGCTGCGCAAGGGCGCCAAGATCCACGTCGACCGGGCCGACGGCAGCACGGTCACGTTCGTGGTGGGCCGGCTGGCCCGCTACCCGAAGAGCCGCATCCCCGACAAGCAGGTCTACGGCACCGCCAAGGGCGCCGAGCTCCGACTGATCACCTGCGGCGGGACGTTCGACCGATCACGTAACAGCTACCGCGACAACGTGATCGTCTTCGCCCGTTGACCCCCGGCCACACCGGCCGGCACCCCGCAGACGTGCCGCCGAGGAGTTCCTTCCCTCCTCGGCGGCACAACCAGGTCCGGGTCAGGGCACGCTGGGGATGGCGGGTTCGCGGTTCGTCCAGCCCGGCTCGATGGTCATGGTCCAGGTAGGCGGCCAGGTCGTCGGCGGCCTCCGGGCCGAGCCGGGCAGCCAGGTAGCGGTAGATCTCCTCGAAGCAGTGGCGGTGTGTCCCTTCTGTGGCGTACATCCCTGCTCCACCGCTGATCGCATTCGTCTTCACGTACGGCCGGCGTCGGTCTGCGTTCATCTGGGCGTCGTAACGTGCGCGCATGGCGGATTACCCGACGTCGGTGCCGTTCCGGAAGGCGACGGACGGCTATCACACGTTCCGGATCCCGGCGGTCGTGCTGACCCCGGCAGGCACCGTGCTGGCCTTCGCGGAGGGGCGGCGCGCGTCGGCGTCCGACTCCGGGCACATCGACCTGGTGCTCAGGCGGTCGTCGGACGGCGGCCGGACGTGGGGCGCACTGGAGGTCGTGGCCACGGAGCCGGACCAGGGCACGGCCGGGAATCCCGCGCCGGTGGTGCTGGACGACGGCAGGATCGTGCTGGTTCACGTACGGCAGGGCCCGGAGGCGACCGAGGAGAAGATCCGCCGCGGACAGGTCACGGCGGCGGCGGGGCGGCGGGTGTTCGTCCAGGTCAGCGAGGACGACGGGGTCACCTGGTCGAAGCAGCGCAACATCACCGGCGACGTGAAGCGGCCGGAGTGGCGCTGGTACGCGACCACGCCCGGTCACGCGGTGGTGCTCCGTGAGGGCCCGCACGCGGGCAGGATCGTGGTTCCCGCCAACCACTCGCTGCCGCCTCGCGGCAAGGACACCGGCACCGAGGCCAGGTACAACGGCGGCCATGCGCTGCTGAGCGACGACGGCGGTCAGAGCTGGCGCATTGGGTACGTCGACGACAACCCCGACGACTACGTCAACGTCAACGAGACCACCGCGACGGAGCTGCCCGGTGGGCGCCTCTATCTCAACACCCGCAACCACGCCACCGCGCCTGGCACGCGGGCCGACGCCTACTCCGCCGACGGCGGCGAGACGCTGGAGCTGCCGTTCCGCCCGCAGGCCGGGCTGGTCGGGCCGGTCGTGGAGGGCAGCGTGTTGTGGTGCGCGTCGCCGGACGTGCTGCTGTTCTCCGGCCCGGCGGCGCCCGACGCGCGGGCGCTGATGACCGTGCGCGCCAGCGACGACCACGGGGTGACCTGGCGGGTCGCCCACACGGTGTCCGGCCTGCCCGCGGCCTACTCCGACCTGGTACGGCTGGACGCCGACACGGTCGGCCTGCTGTTCGAGACCGGCGACTTCGGGCCGTACGAGAGCATCGCCTTCCGGCGTGTCCCGATCGCCGAGCTCACCCGGTGAGGAGCGGGTTCGGCAGGGTGGTCCAGCTGTCGCCGGGCGGGGCGCCGTCCAGCCGGGCGAGCAGGTGGGCCTTGGCCGGCAGGCGCGCCGCGAACAGCGCGGCGCGGTCCGCGCGTACGTCCGGCCCTTCGGGCAGCGCGTCGAACGCCTCGCGGGCGGCGGCGGCGACCAGCCGCCACAGGCGCGCCTCCGCCTCCCGGTCGCCCTGCCCGAACAGCGCGACCAGGCTGCCGAACGTCGTGCCGACGAGCGAGCCGTACAGCTTGGCGTGCAGCACCGACGGGTCGTCGCCGAGCAGCCGGGCGCTGACCGGCGGCGTCTCGACGCCGTGGCGGGCCAGCCGCGCCGGGCTGAGCCGGACGTCGGCCAGGTCCCGGTAGATCAACCGGCACGGCATGCCGTCGGCGTCGAGCTCGACCAGCAGGTTCTGCCCGTGCGCCTCCAGGGCCGCGCCGAGCGCCAGCAGTCCGAGCGTCCCGGTCATGGCCGACCGTGCGAACGCGGCCAGCCACGCCTCGGGGTCGTTCGCCGTGGCCCGGGTGACCGCGGCGACGGGCAGCACGTTGCCCGTGACGGGCTCGCGCAGGAGGGCCGACAGGTCGGCGGTGGGCTCGCCGTTCACCAGGGCCGCCGCTCCGGCGAGGTAGCGGGACACCCGCAGACCGCCCCCGGCCCGCGCCGCGAGGGAAACCAGCAGGTCCGACAGGGCGACGCAGTCGCGGACGGTGCCGGGCGAGATGTCGCGCACGCCGGAGGTCATCCGCGTGCTGAACGCCGTCTTGACGTGCGGGCCGCCGTCGAGCGGGGCCAGGGTCCGTACGGACATGAGCGGCCGCGCCGGGACGGCGGCCACGGCGTACGGGCGCGACCCCAGACCGGGCAGGACGTGCCGGGTCTGCCACGGATGGACGGGCAGCAGCAGCCGGTCTCCCTCCCTGAACGGCCACGGCCCCGTGACCAGGCATTCTCCGGCCGGCAGCGCCACCAGGTCGAGGGCGACCGTGGGCCGGTGCTCCGGCATGTACGCCAGCTGCTCCGCCACCGACACCCCGGGCCGGTTGCGGCACCCCGGATGGTACGGATGCCCGTCCACCACGCTCTGCTCGTGGTCTTCGAGGGTCTTGGCGGCGTACGCGGGCGGGGCCGCGGCGCGGGAGAGCGCCAGCGAGGCGACGCTGTTGTCCAGGTCCTCGACCAGCCGGTCGCTGCCGGGCAGGCCGAGGGCGGCGAGCAGCTCGGCCGGGTGCGAGCGGGGGCGTCCGTCCAGCCGGAGCGCGGGCTCCTCCCCGAGGTCGTACGGGCGCCGCGGCGAGCCCGTCAGCAGGCGCCCGCCGGCCGTCGTGACGACGCCGGGGCCGGTCACGGTCAGGCCGGGCAGCGGCTCGTGGAGCAGCCCGCGCCACAGCCGGCCCAGCACGGCGGCCCGCGCGCCGGGCAGCGCCTCGGCGTATCGGGCGGACAGACCGGGACGTACGCGGGCCAGCTCGGCCGCGAATGCCTCCTCCACCGGCCGCATATTTCCCACCTTTTCCGGCAACATGCCTGCTAGCTACCCACGGGGGGAGTAGCTCGCCATGGCATCCACCGACGATCTCGTGCCCGGCCCGGAGCACCAGGCGGACGCGCTCGCGCAGACGGCGCTGCTCAACTGCCTGATCCGCGAGGTGGCCAGGCCCGCCGAGGCCGGCGGCTTCCTGCTGCCCGCGACCGGGCGTGTGGTGAGCGCCGCGGGCACGCGCCACCCCGTCCGGCCCGCGCTGTGCACCCCCGACGGCCGGCGCCCGCTGAGCCTGGACGAGCTCATCGCGATCGCGGCGGACGAACTGCGCGCGGCCACGGGTGCCGACAACCGGGTGCTGGCCGCGGAAATCCGGCACAGCAGGGATGTCACGGCCGCGTTGCTGGCCGCCCGGCGATCGGCGACGCCGCCCGCGGACCCGTACCTGCGCTCCGAGCAGGCGCTGCTCGCGGGGCACCGCTTCCACCCGGCGCCCAAGGCCCGCGGGGGAGCGGGGCCGCGGGAGTGGCTGGCGTACGCGCCGGAGGCGTACGCGAGCTTCCGGCTGCCGCTGCTCGGCGTCCCCGTGGAGGACCTGGTCGAGGTGGGGGACACGGGCGGGCTCGACCGGCTCGGCGGGACGGCGGACGGCGGCCTGGTCCCGCTGCCCGCCCATCCCTGGCAGGTGCGGCTGCTCGGCGGCCTGCGGCACCTGCGCCGGCTGGGCGTCACGGCGGGGCCGGCGGTGCCGACGTCGTCCGTCCGGACGGTGTACGTGCCGGAGGCCGACCTGTTCTGCAAGTTCAGCCTCGACGTGCGGATCACGAACGACGTGCGCCGCCTGTGGCTGCACGACCTGCGCCGGCTGCCGGTGGTCGCCGCCCTGGTGGACCGGGCCTTCGACGGGCTGCCGGAGCACGTGCCGCGCCCGGCCGTGCTGCGCGACCGCGGCTACCGCAGCGCCCGCCTCGGCGCCGACGGCGGGGAGGCGCTCGCGGTGATCGTCCGTGACGGGCTCCGCGCGCACCTGCACCCGGGGCTGACCGCGCTGCTCGCGGCCGGGATCGGGGAGGGCTTCGCCGGCAACCCGCTCGACGACCTGGACGAGGACCGCTCGCTGCTGTGGTGGGAGCGCTACCTGGAGCACGTGGTGCCGCCGGTCCTGCACGCGTACCTGCGGCACGGCGTCGTGCTGGAGTGCCACCTGCAGAACGTGCTGGTCGGCGTGGACGCGGGCGGCATGCCCGCGCAGGCCCTGTTCCGCGACCACGAGGGCGTCAAGTTCGTCGCCGAACGGCACCCGGGGCTGGAGGCGCCGGTGCTGGGCGGCGCGCAGGCGTGGGAGCGGCTGGTCTACTGCCTGGTGACCAACAACCTGTGCGAGATCGCGGGCGCGGTCGCGGAGCGCCACCCGAAGCTGGACGACGAGCTGTGGGCGCGGGCCAGAGCCGTGTTCGCCGTCGCGGCGAAGGACCACGGCGATCCGGCGGAGCTGCGCGAGCTGCTGGCGGCCACGCACATCCCGGCCAAGGCCAATCTGCTGCTGCGCTGGCTGGAGGCGGACGGCGCGGCCATGCGCTGGGTGCCCGTCCCCAATCCGTTGAGGCTCTTCACTCCATGAGCCGAGCTGCCGGCCCGGTGTCAGCGCTCCCGCGCGCGCCAGCAGGACGAGGCCACCACGGCCCCGTAGAGCAGATGGTCGGCCAGCAGCGCCAGCCGTTCGGCGGTGGTGTTGCGCTTACGCTGCAGGCCGAGCGCGGGCGCGATGGCGGTCTCGAACGCGGCCCAGGCCAGCACGCCGTAGACGGGGCCCGCCCACCTGCGCTCGCGCACCCCGCGCGGCAGCAGGCCGAAGGCGGCGCCGCCGGTGGAGCCGTAGAGCCAGTGGACGAGCTCCACCACGGCGGGGCGGCGCTCGACCGGCACGCGGGAGAAGGCCCGGGGCGCGGTCTTCTCCAGCACCGACTCCGGCGGCGTCTTCGGCACCAGCCCGAGGGCCGTGGTGAGCCGTCGCATCCCCGACATCGCCATGGACGCGACCACGCCGCCGGCGGCGGCGTGTACGAGAGGCGAGCCTTCCCGGCGGCCGGCGGGCTCTTTGTACTGGTGTGCCATGCGGTGCCGCTTACCGGACGGCACCTCGGTAAACCTCACGGCAGTGCGCGCATGCGGCCGATGATCGCGGTGGTCGAGCGGTCCGGCACGTAGCCGAGCACCCGCACCTCGCCGCCCAGCGCCCGCACCAGCGGCGCCTCCGGCAACATCTCGGGGGTGTAGTCGCCGCCCTTGACGTAGATCTCCGGGCGGATCATCCGGAGCAGCCGCTCGGGCGTGTCCTCGTCGAACTCGGTCACGTAGTCCACGTCGTTCAGCGCCGCGATCACCGACATCCGGTCCTCGCACGGGTTCACCGGCCGGCCCGGGCCCTTCAGCCGGGCCACGCTCGCGTCGCTGTTGACCGCCACCACCAGCACGTCGCCCAGCCGCGCCGCCTCCTCCAGGTACGTCACGTGGCCCCGGTGCAGCACGTCGAAGCAGCCGTTGGTGAACACCACCCGCTCACCCCTGCGCCGGTGCGCGTCCAGCAGCTGGGCCAGCCGCTCGGGCGTCTGCACCGTGCCCTCGTGGCGGCGCAGGGCGCGCAGCAGCTCGTACCGGGTGCAGATCGCGGTGCCGGGGCGGCGCACCACGACACCGGCCGCCGCCTGGCCCGCCTCCGCCGCCTCCTCCGGCGTCGCGCCGCCCGCCAGCCAGAGCGCGAACGCCGCCGTGTAGGTGTCGCCCGCGCCCGTGGCCATGTGCTGCGGCGCCGGCTCGGCGTACGTCCGGTACGGCGGATGCCCGTCCCGGTGCAGCAGCGTGCCCTCGCCGTCGAGGGTGGTCACCACCATCCCGGCCCCGGTCAGCTCCAGCAGCCGGCCCGAGCGGGCCATCAGGTACGCGGGCCGGTCGTCGGTGTCGCCGCCGCCGCCGCTGCCGCCGCCGCCGCTGCCGTCGCCGTCGAGCAGGCGTACGACCTCGAGGTAGTTGGGCAGCACCGCGGCCGGCGCGCACTCCCGCCACGGCGCCACCGCGTGCGCGTCCACCACCAGCAGCGGCGCCTCGGTCAGCGCGCGGCGCACGGCGGGCGTGCAGACCCCGCCGCCGTAGTCGCAGGCGACCACCACGTCCGCGCCCGCCACGGCGTCGGCGAGCCGCCGCAGCAGCTCCCGCTCTGCCGTCTCGGGCAGCGCGTCCCGGTCCTCCTCGTCGTAGCGCGCGGTGAGCTGGCCGCTGGTGACCAGCCGCCGCTTGTGCGCCGTACGCCGTCCCGGCACGGTCACCAGGTCGACCTGGACGCCCAGCAGGCGCAGCGACTGCACCAGCTTCTCGCCGCACTCGTCGTCGCCCACGACCCCGACCAGGCGGACGCGCGCGCCGAGCGCCACCAGGTTCGCGGCGGTGTTGGCGGCGCCGCCCGGGGCGTCCTCGGTCGCCTCCAGGCTCATCACGGGCACCGGCGCCTCTTGGGCGAGACGCTTGGCCGGGCCGCGCAGCCATGAGTCGAGCATGACGTCGCCGATGACCACGGCGCTGATGATCTTGTCTGTGCCCATGAGAAGCGAGTACCGGAGAAAGACCTGATCAAACCAGTTTTGTCCAAGTTATGGCGGCCGGGTTCTGGGGTAGCAGAACCCGCTATGTCAGGACGGGACGCGGCCGGAGGGCTGGTCGGCGGGGTGCGCAGGATCGCGGTGCTGCGGGCCAACGCGATCGGCGACTACCTGCTGTCCGTCCCCGCGCTGGACGCGATCAAGCGGGCCTACCCCGGCGCGCGCCTGACGCTGCTCGGCACCGCCTGGCACGCCGCGTTCCTGACCGGGCGGCCGGGACCGGTGGACGACGTGGTGGCGCTGCCACCGATCACCGGCGTCTCCACGTCCGAGCCGGGGCATCCGGTGCCCGCCGGGCTCATGGAGGAGCTGCGGGCGCGCGGGTTCGACCTGGCCGTGCAGATCCACGGCGGCGGACGCTACTCCAACCCGTTCGTACGCGGCCTGGGCGCCGGGGTGACCGCCGGGATGCGCGCGCCGGGGGCGGAGGAACTCGACCGCTGGGTGCCGTACACGGACTACCACCACGAGACGCTGCGCTTCCTGCAGGTCGCCGCGCTGGTCGGCGGGGTCGCGGACGGGCTGGAGGCCCGGGTCGCGGTCACCGGGGCGGACCGGGCCGAGCTGGCCCGCGTCCTCGGCGAGGTGCCCGCGGGGCTCGTCGCCGTGCACCCGGGCGCGAACGACCCCCGCCGGCGCTGGCCGGTGGAGCGCTTCGCCGAGGTGGCCGACATGACCGGCCGTCCCGTCGTCGTGACCGGGCGGCAGGAGGAGAAGGACCTGGTGATGGGCGTGGTCGAGTCGATGCGCCGGCCCGCCACGCCGGTCGTGGGCGCGCTCGGCCTTGGCGGCCTGGCCGCGCTCCACGAGCGGTGCGACCTGCTGATCGCCAACGACACAGGACCGCGGCACCTCGCCGCGGCCGTCGGCACGCCCACCGTGGCCGTGTACTGGTGCGGCAACCTGGTCACCTACGGCCCGCTCAGCAGGACGGCGCACCGGCCGCTGACGTCGTGGACCACAGCCTGCCCGCGCTGCGGCGCCCGCGGCGTGGAGCCGGGCGCCGTGCGCTGCGCCCATGAGGAGTCGTGGGTGCGCGACGTGTCGGTGGAGATGGTGGCGGAGCAGGCTCTGGACCTGCTCGCCGGACCCTTGGGGGGGATGACGATGACCGACCGAGCCGTGATCGACCAACTGCAGCAGGCCATCGAGGAGGCCTTCAGCGGACGCGACCGGGTGGCGATGCGGGAGGTGTACGCGCACGCGTCCGAGCACGTGAACCTGCCGGCCGATTTGCTCGCGCACCTCAACGAGCTGCCCGAAGGCGCCTACAGCAGACCGGAGGTGATCGAGGCGATCAACGAGGTGATCGTGCGGCGGGGTGAGCAGGAGAGCCTGGGGCTGCTGCGGGTGCCGCGCCAGGCGCGGCCCGTGGAGGAGACGGCCGAGGCCGAGCGGGCGGTGCGGGACGAGGCCCCGCTCGAACAGCTCAACCCGGCCTCGCTCCCGCCGGACGACGAGGATCCCGACATCATGCGGTGAAAGGTCGCATAGCAGGGGGCGTCGCCGGCGTCTGAAAGGGTGACGTCGATCCCCTGGAGGTGACCGTGGACGCCGCGGACGAGCAACGGTTCCGCGAGTTCGTGGCCGCGCGTTCCCCCGCTCTCATGCGGCTCGGATTCCTGCTCACCGGCGGTGACCAGCACGCGGCCGAGGACCTGGTGCAGACCGCCCTGGCGCGGCTGGCGGGCCGGTGGCGGCGCGTGGAGGCCCCCGAGGCGTACGCGAGGCAGATCATGTACCGCCAGCAGGTGAGCTGGTGGCGGACGAGCGTGCGCCGCGGCGAGGTGGTCCAGGCCAGCCCGCCCGAGCGGGAGGAACGCGACGCGCATCACCAGAGCGAGCTGCGCATGCTGCTGCGCGCCGCCCTCGCCCGGCTCACCGCCCGGCAGCGCGCGGTGCTGGTGCTGCGGTATTTCGAGGACCTGCCGGAGAAGGAGATCGCGAGCGTGCTCGGCTGCTCCGTCGGCACGGTCAGGAGCACCGCGCACCGGTCGCTGGCCCGGCTGCGCGAGGTCGCCCCCGAACTGGCACGGGAACTGGAGGTGGCCAGGTGACCCGCCTGCTGCGCGACACACTGGAGGAATGGGCCGGGCAGGCCCAGGTGCCCCACGACCTGGCCGACCGGGCGCTGCGCAGGCGCGTCTGGAAGCCCGTGGGGGCCGCGATGCTGGCGGCGGCCATGGTCGCGGCGATCGCCGTCTTCGCCACCGGTCAGCGTGAGCCCGAGCCGGTCGTGCTCCCGGCCACCGGCATCACCCTGCCGGCCAGGCCGTCGCCCGCGCCGACGGACGTGCGGACCGACACCGGGAACAGCCCGCCGGCCAAGCTGATCGCCGCCGGGCGCCTGGCCGTCTCGGCGTACTACGTGTACCGGCCGGCGAAGAGCGGGCAGCGGGTCCTGCGGAGCTGGTCGTTGTACGACCCGCGCACCGGCGGCTACGAGCGGACCCCGTACGCGTGGGTGGATGTGGCTCCCGGGCTCCAGGTCGCCGCCGTGCTGGACGGCGACGGGCTCGGCACGCGGGTGGGCGTGCTCGACATGAACACCCGCGAGATGCTCACGTGGATCGACCTGGAGCACCCCGTCGGGTCCGTCGTCTGGTCGCCGGACGGCACCAAGATCCTGGCCACCGCCTACTCCAGCTACCCGGAGATCAGGCAGGGCGAAGGCGACCAGGCGCACCTGCGATTCGGCGAGAACTCGCGTACCGGTTACTACGTCATCGACGTGCCGGGCGGCACGGCCGACTACCACGAGCTGCCGCCGCTGCCCGGCCTCGACAGCTCGGAGCGGATCACCGGCAACCCGCGCCAGGACCTCGGCTGGAGTCTGGACGGCAGCTTGCTCTGGTCTCCCACGAACAGGCGTCCGGACCGGCTGTTCTACACCCTCGACGGCCGGCGGGCGGAGGCCCCGGAAGCGGACCGCTACGTCGGGTATTCGCGCCACTCGGCCCTCTCCCCGGACGGCCGCCTCCTGCTCGGCCCGGACGGGCTGCCCACGAAGATCACCGATGCCGCGACCGGTGAGATCGCCGGCCGCCAGAACGTGCTGCAACTGCACGCCTGGGCCGACGACGACAACGTCATCGCGCTCGGCTGCGCGGGCTCGTGCGAGAACGAGTTCGACAACGGTCTCGTCCTGGTGAGCGTGGACGGCGAGCGGATGACCCAGCTCGGGCGCAACCGCGACACCAACAAGGAAGGCTCGTGGCACTGGATCCTGACTCCACGCTAGCTTTTTTTGACCGATCGATCTCGATAGTGTTAGCGTCTGCGGCGTGGCAAGGACCAAGGAGTTCGATCCCGACGCCGCGCTGCAGAAGGCGCTGGAGCTGTTCTGGGAGCGCGGGTACGAAGCGACCTCGATGGCCGATCTCGTGGAGCGGCTCGGGATCGCGCGGGCCAGCATCTACGCGACCTTCGGCGGCAAGCGCGAGCTTTACCTGAAGGCGCTGGAGCGTTATGTCGAGCAGTGCGACGTGGTGGAGCCGCTGTCCCAGCCGGGGCCCGCGCTGCCCGCGATCCGCGCCTTCCTCGACGCCTACGTCGCCGAATGCCTGGCCGACGAGCTGCGGCGGGGCTGCATGGTGGTCAACACGGCGGTGGAGTTCGGCTCGCGCGACCCCGTCGTGTCACGCAAGGTCGTGGCGAGCTGGGCCGAGATGGAGGCCGTGCTGGCCGGGGCCCTGGTCAGGGCGCGCGCCCAGGGGGAGATCCCGGCGGGCAAGGATCCGCACGCGCTGGCCAGGTTCCTGCTCGTGCTGGTGCAGGGCGTCCGGGTGCTCGGCCGGGCCGACCCCGACCCCCGCCGGCTGCGCGACGCCGTGGACCAAGCCATGAATGCCGTCCAAATATGAGAACGATTGGTATGGAATTATGACAGGTCGTTTTGCCGGCAAGGTCGCACTGGTGACGGGCGCGAGCGGGGTCGTGGGGCGGGCGGCGGCGCTCGCGTACGCGCGGGAGGGCGCCGCCGTGCTCGTCGCGGGCCGCGACGCCGCGCGGCTGGCCGAGGTGGTGAAGCTGATCGAGGACGGCGGCGGGAAGGCGAGCGCGTTCATCGTCGACGTCACCAGCTCGGCCGACGTGGCCGCCATGGTGACGGCCGCCGTCTCCCGGTACGGCCGGCTCGACGTCGCCCTCAACGCCGCCGGGATCTTCGGCAAGCTCGCGCCGCTGGCCGACTACGACGAGGACACCTGGGACGACGTGCTCGCCGTCAACCTCACGGGCGTCTACCTGTCGATGAAGCACGAGATCGCCCACATGCGGGCGCACGGCGGCGGCACGATCGTCAACGTGGCCTCCAACATGGGCGCGCACTGGCGCCTGGCCGGGGCGAGCGCGTACGCCGCCTCGAAGGCCGCCGTCAGCTACCTGACGCGGGCGGCGGCGCGCGACCACATCGCCGACGGTGTCCGCGTCAACGCCGTCAGCCCCGGCCCGATCGACTCGCCCATGTCGACGCGCCCCGGCGAGACCCGCGCCGAGCGGGACGAACGCATGAAGACCGGCCTGCCGATCGGCCGCGTCGCCGCCCCGGAGGAGATCGCCGCGGCCGCCTTGTGGTTGTCGTCGCCGGAGTCGAGCTTCGTCGTCGGCACGGACCACGTGGTGGACGGCGGCGCCACCGCCTGACCCGTCACAGCGTCCTGTCCCGGCGCAGCCCCATGACCCAGATCCCGAGCGTCCGCCGGGGCAGCACGTAGAGGACCGCCACCACGGGGACGATGAGCTGGGCGGGCTCGTTCACCAGCTCGAAGAGCTGGACCCGCTCCAGGAGCCCGGTCCCCCCGAAGGACATCTCCCATGGGTCGGAGACCAGGGTGACGGGCAGGGCGATGACCCAGTAGTCGATCAGAACCGCCGCCGCCCGGCGCACGGCCCGCCCGCGACGGACGGCGGGCCCAGTCGGCGGATCGTCGCGCAGCTGCGTGGCGAGCAGGACCAGCACGGCGGCCACCAGGAGGGCGAGGACCGGGCCACTGCCCACCTGGCCGGCCACCTCCGCGAACCACTGACCGCTGAACAGCGGGACGACGGCGCAGGCATCGGAGTCGAAATACGGCACGACGAGCGGGTTGAGCACCGCGGTCAGCGCGAGCAACGCCGCCGCCCGCCGCCCGGCCACCGCCGACTGCCACCGGCCGAACGCCGCCAGCACGACGACCGCGGGGACTCCCCAGGCGACCCCGAGCCCCACCAGCATGCCGGCATCCGCGCGAAGGGGCACGACGAGTGCCTCGACCGCCTCCTGCCATGCGCTTCGGTCCGAAAAGTACGAGCCGAAGCAGATGCGCCCCCTGAGCTCCCCGACGTACGGCCTCCAGCGCTCCCACGTCGGGTAGACGGCGGCGCACAAGGCGCCCAGCCAGGCCGCCAGGACGGCTCGCGACAAGATCGACTCCGTTTTCGGGCGACCCTATCCGACCGTCAGCTCACGATGCGGTCGGGGGAGTCGAGCCAGATGCGCTGCCCGTGGGGGCCGACCGTCATGCCGAAGCGGTCGCGTCCCGGACGGCCCCAGCTCACCCACTGGAAGTAGGCGTTCAGGACCTCGTCCCAGACGGGCCGGTGGCCGACCTGGTAGACGTCGTACTCGACGCTGTTCGGCCGCCAGACCGCCGTCGCCCACGAGTACGGGTCGCGGGGGTCGCAGATCCACAGCTTGAACAGCTCGCCGTCCTCGTCGGACTCGCTGCTGTGACTCGCTTCGAGGCCGGTCAGCGCCGCCATGGCCAGGTCGGCGCCGGCCGGTGCGTACGCGATCGTGCGCGGGTCGACGCGGGTCCGCAGCAGGTGCCGCTCCTCCGGACCGCGCGCGTCGAGCGGCGAGACGGGCCGCTGAGAGCGCATCATCATGTACGACGCGAAGCCGGGGAAGCGCCCGACCGCGATCCCGTCCGGGAGGACGACGAGCCGCAGTGAATGGTTGCCGCCGAAGTTGGGACAGTACGGCAACACGATCACCGCGCCGGGCCGGCACTGCTCGATCCACGTGTACGGCACGTTCCGGATCCCGCATGTGACATGCACCCGGTCGTACGGCGCCCCCGGCGGCCATCCGAGAGCGCCGTCGCCGACGATCAGGGTCGGGGTGGCCCCCGCGCCCGCGAGGTTCTTGGCGGCCTGGTCCGCGATGGCCGGGTCGATCTCGATCGAGGTGACCTGGCCCCGCTCGCCGACCAGGTGGCACAGCAGGGCGCCGGTCCAGCCCGTGCCGGTGGCGATTTCGAGCACCCGCTGGCCGGGATCGGGGTCCAGCAGGTTCAGCAGATCGGCGACCGTACTGGGGGCTGAGGCCGACGATGTATACCCGCTGATGGTCTCGTGCAGCGGGACGGCGCCGTCCATGAGCTGGGTGACGACGATGCTGTCCGAATAGACGGTGTCCCACCAGGTGACCGGGTCGTCGTCACGGTTGATCATGTACGGCGGGGCCTTGGTCGGCACGACAAGGCCGACCGTTGGGATGAACTGGTGGCGGGGCACCGCGCGGACCGCCTTCTTGACCGCGTTCCCGATCTCCCCGCAGGGATCGAGTTCTGAGACGAGGCGATCCATCCGGGCATTGACGTCCATTACTTCTTGTCGCCCTTGCCCTTGTCGGCGTGCTTGCCGGACGCCGTTTTCTGCTGGTCACCGTTGCTCCCTACACCTCCGTGCTTCTTGGGGTCGAAGTCCTCGGCCTTCGGGCTCTTGGGGTCTTCGTGACGGGCCATGGGGCTCCTCCTCTGCTTGTCTGGATGGATGAGATGCTACGTCTACCACTCGTATCTCGCAGGGAAAAGAGAAGACCCGCACCCGGAAGAGGGCGCGGGTCTCGCTCAGGAGGAGGTCAGCGGCTGATGCGGACGGCGTCGGCGATGACCAGGCCGGTGCCGGAGGTCCAGCGGCTCACGCCGACCACGTTGTACGTGCCGGCGTTGAGGGAGAACGTGCCGATCGTGCGCCAGCCTCCGCCGCCTGATCGCTGGTCGACGAAGACGGTCTGGTTGCCGCTCGACGTCGCCACGATGTACGGCGCCGAGCTGTTGTATCCGGGATCGCCCGGATACCAGACCTCGACCCGGTACGTGCCGGCGCTGGGGATGGTGGCCGTGTACCAGGCCGGGTCGCTGGCGGCGACGGGCTCGGCGAAGCGGTAGTCGGCGCCGTGGCGCTGGGTGGAGTAGGTCGAGGTGCCCCAGTTGGCGCTGGCGGTGAACTGGCCGGCCGTGGTGTTGTCCACGGTCGTCGTGAACGTGGGCGGGTTGGTGCCGCCACCGGTCACGTAGTTCATGAACAGCGTCCAGTTCCAGTTCCGGCCGGGGTCGGTGTGGGTGGCGCCGGGGACCTCGCTGTGAGCGACGATGCCGGTACGCGTCTTGGGGATGCCGTACTTGTCGCACAGGTGCCTGACCAGCGCGGCGGACGACCGGTACATCGCGTCGGTGTACCACGAGGCGTCGGAGACGAAGCCCTCGTGCTCGATGCCGATGGACCGGTTGTTCCAGTTCCCGGCGTGCCAGGCGACGTCCTTGTCGCGCACCATCTGGGTGACGGCGCCGTTGGACGACTTGATCACGTAGTGCGCCGAGACGTTGGCGCTGGGGTTCTGGAACCAGGAGATGGTGCCCGCGTACGAGCCCTGGGCCGTGTGGATGACCACCCGGTCGATGTCGTAGCTGGTCTCGCGGTTGGAGACGCGGTAGTTGCCGGAGTTGGCCGGCACCCAGGCCGCGGGCCCGTAGTCGGTGCTCAGGATGCCGGCGTCGGCCGCCCTGGAGGACAGGTCACGGGTCTTGGCGTACTCGCCGCGGTCGGCGGTCACCTCCTGCGGCTTGACCTGCACGCCGCGGGCGTTGACGCCGAGGCCGAGGTTCTCGTAGACGGCGTCGGCGTAGAGCCTGGCCAGCTCGGGGGAGGAGGCGTTGCCGTACTCGGCCACGGCCTGGTACCAGCGGCCGGGGTCCTTCCTGGCGGTCTCGTCCAGGCCGAGGGCGTCGGCGTGGGTGCGCAGGACGGCCGCGCCGCCGAGGATGTTGGCCGCGTCGTCGGTCTTGAGCTTGTCGGCCGGCAATTCGGTGAGCTCGGCGGCCTTCTCCAGGGAGCGGTTGGCCGGGTTGCTGACCAGATGCATGACGCCGTAGCCGTTGCTGGCGCTGGGCTCGCCGCCGTGCCCGTCGAGGTGGGTCTCGGCGTACGCGAGCGCGACCAGCAGGTCGCGGGGCACGTCGAAGGCGGCGGCTGCCTTGGCGAAGGCGGCGGGCAGTGGCGCGTCCTTGGCCTCGGACCAGGCAGGCTGACCTGCGGCGATGAGGAGGACGGCCAGGAGGGAGGTGGCGAGGGCTGCTAATCGCGTGCGGACGAGAGTCATGGGGGCTCCTCGTTCACGAGTGGACGGGGAGCACGCTACGGCAGCTCCTGACTGGATGTCGACAATTGACATTACTCGTGAGTTAGGTGAAACTCCTCGCCCTCTGGGACCGCTGAGATTTGGGCCCCCTCGAAGTTGTGAAAACTATTGCGCCCTCCCGTGAATCCGCTGAAACTTCCCTTCGTGACCGCGCTTCTGCGTACCGTCCTCGCGGCGCTCACGGCCGCCATCGTCCTGGTCCCCGTCTCGTCCTCCTCCGCGAACGCCTGCGTCGTCGATCCGGCCACCCCCAAGCGCCAGCTGCGGGCCATGTGGATCTCCTCGGTCGCCAACATCGACTGGCCCAGCCGCACCGGGCTGAGCGCGTCGGCCCAGCAGGCCGAGTTCCGCGCCTGGCTCGACCTCGCCGTCTCCCGGCGGATGAACGCGGTGGTCGTGCAGGTCAGGCCGACGGCGGACGCGTTCTGGCCCTCGACGTACGAGCCGTGGTCGCAGTGGCTGACCGGCACCCAGGGCGGCAACCCGGGGTACGACCCGCTGGCGTTCATGGTCAGGGAGGCCCACGCCCGCAACCTGGAGTTCCACGCCTGGTTCAACCCGTACCGGATCGCCAACCACGACGACGCGTCGCGGCTGGTGTCCTCGCACCCCGCGCGGCGCAACCCCGGCTGGCGCTTCGCCTACGGCGGCAAGCTGTACTACAACCCGGGCATCCCGGAGGTCCGCGACTTCATCGAGGACGCGATCATGGACGCGGTCACCCGCTACGACCTGGACGGCGTCCACCTGGACGACTACTTCTACCCGTATCCGGTCAGCGGCCAGACCATCCCCGACGCGGCCACGTACGAGCGTTACGGCGGCGCGTTCGACACCATCGGCGACTGGCGGCGCGAGAACGTCAACCTGCTCGTCCGCGAGCTCGACCAGCGCATCCACGCCGCCAAGCCGCACGTGTCGTTCGGGATCAGCCCGTTCGGCATCTGGCGCAACGCCGGCACCGACCCGCTCGGCTCGCGCACCTCGGGGCTGCAGTCGTACGACGCGATCTACGCCGACAGCCGGCGGTGGGTGAAGGAGGGCTGGGTCGACTACCTCGCGCCGCAGGTCTACTGGCACATCGGTTTCTCCACGGCGGCGTACGAGGTGCTCACGGCCTGGTGGTCCGACCAGGTCAGAGGCACCGGCGTGCAGCTCGTCATCGGCCAGGCCGCCTACCGCGCGGGCGCCTCCGGCGAGGACGCCGCCTGGCGGGACGCGGCCGAGCTGAGCGACCACCTGACCGACAACCGCCGCCACTCCGAGATCGTCGGCGACGTGTTCTTCAGCGCCAAGGACGTCAGGGCCGACCGCATCGGCGCGATCACCCGCCTGGCGAACACCCACTACACCCGTCCCGCGCTGTTGCCCGCCCGTGGCTCCGGCGCCGCGCCCGCCGCTCCCTCGATCACCTCGGCCGCCCGCGCGTCGAACGGTGTCCAGCTCACCTGGACGGGCTCGGGCACCTCGTACGCGGTCCACCGGGTGGCCGGCTCGCCGTCGGCGGCCGACCCGTGCTTCTTCGCCGACGCCCGCAACCTCGTCGGGACGACCCGCCAGACCACGTTCACCGACACCTCGGCCGCCGCCGGGACCGCCTACACCTACTACGTGAGCGCGCTCTCCCGCACCCACCAGGAGAGCCCGCCGAGCGCGGGCCGGGCCGCCGAAGGCTCCGGCGGTTTCAGTGTGGTGGTCGACAACGCCGACGCCGGGTTCACCGCGGGTACGAACTGGGGCACCTCCACCTTCTCCGGGCAGCGCCACGGCGCCGACTACCGCTTCGCCGACCCGGTCGCGGCCAGCGACCCGGCCTGGTACCGCGCGGCCATCCCGAGCGCGGGCAGCTACCGGGTGGAGGTCTGGTATCCGGCCGACGCGGGCTACAACAGCGCGACGCCGTACGTCGTGGCGGCCTCCGGCGGCAACCGGACGGTGACCGTCGACCAGCGCACTGGCGGCGGGACCTGGCGCGCCCTCGGCACGTTCACCCTCGCCGCCGGCACGTACGACGTGGTCGGCGTGAGCCGCTGGACCTCCACCGCCGGATACGTGATCGCCGACGCCGTCCGGATCAGCAGAGTGGCATGAGCCTCGGTCGCGTTCGCCGTGTGCGGCCGCCGCACGGCGGTCAGGGAACCGCTCCGGAGCGAGCCGGCCGAACGCGCCGAGCGGATCGAACGCGAACGCCGTCACCTGATCCCCGGCCGACTCCGGCACCTTCTCGTGACGTCCGTTCTGTGCGGTGCAGGCCGCCTTCTACCGCGACAGCTTCTAGACGACCGGTCTATTAGATGCTAGGGTTCTTTCATGCCGGTCACCAAGCGCACCACGGACACCCGTCGGGTCATCCTCGACACCGCCCAGCGGATCATGGCCCACAAGGGCTATTCCGCCGTCGGTATCAACGAGGTGCTCGCGGAGGCCGGCGTGCCGAAAGGGTCCTTCTATCACTACTTCGCCTCGAAGGACGCCTTCGGTGAAGCAATCCTGAAGAGCTACTTCGCCGACTACCTCGCAGAGATGGACGGCATTCTCGCCCGGCCCGGTCAGTCGGCGGCCGAGCGGCTGATGGCCTACTGGCAGCAGTGGCGGGAGACGCAGAGCGTCGAGGAGTGCCAGGGCAAGTGCCTGGCCGTGAAACTCGGCGCGGAGGTCGCGGACTTGTCCGAGTCGATGCGTCTGGTCCTGAAGGAAGGCACGAGCGCGATCGTCGACCGCATCGAGCGCACGATCATCAGCGGCCTGGAGGACCGCTCTCTCTCGGTCGACGGCGAGGCCCGCGACACCGCACAGGCCTTGTACGACATGTGGCTCGGCGCGAGCGTCATGTGCAAGATCCATCGCAGTCTGGCGCCGCTGGACACCGTCACGGCGGTGACCCGCAAGCTGCTGCACCTGTAGAAGGCCCGCCCTCCATGCCCACCCGGTCATGGGGACTCTCTTCACCTCAAATAGTAGACTGGTCTACTGAACAGGGAGCGTGTCATGAAGGTTCTGATCGTCCTCACCTCGCACGACCAGCTGGGCGACACCGGCCGCAAGACCGGGTTCTGGCTGGAGGAGCTGGCGGCGCCGTACTACCGCTTCAAGGAGGCCGGCGCGCAGATCGTGCTCGCCTCGCCCAAGGGTGGTCAGCCGCCGCTGGACCCCAAGAGCAACGAGCCCGGCTTCCAGACCGATGACACCCGGCGCTTCAAGGCCGACCCCGAGGCCACCGAGGTACTGGCGAACACCGTGCGCCTGGACTCGGTCTCGGCCGACGACTTCGACACGGTCTTCTACCCCGGCGGGCACGGACCGATGTGGGACCTGGCCGAGGACGACGTCTCCGCGCGGCTGATCGAGTCGACCCTGCGCTCCGGCAAGCCGGTGGCACTG
Organism: Nonomuraea terrae; assembly: GCF_044465245.1. NCBI lineage: Bacteria > Bacillati > Actinomycetota > Actinomycetes > Streptosporangiales > Streptosporangiaceae > Nonomuraea > Nonomuraea terrae. Next base: position 748,215 of record NZ_JBITLL010000006.1, read on the forward strand.
GTGTGCCACGCCCCCGGCGTGCTGCGGCACACCGTCAACGAGGACGGCACCCCGCTGGTCTCGGGCAGGAAGGTCACCGGATTCGCCAACTCCGAGGAGGAGGCCGTCCAGCTCACCGACGTCGTCCCCTTCCTGGTCGAGGACGAGCTCGTCAAGCTCGGAGGCGTCTACTCCAAGGCCGGCGACTGGCAGCCCTACGTCCTGCGGGACGGCCTGCTGATCACCGGGCAGAACCCGGCCTCCTCGGCCCCCGCGGCCGACGCCCTCATCGAGCTGGTCAACAAGGGCAGCGTGTGAGCGCCTGACCGCCCGAGCCGAGCCGGCTCTCTACGCCGGCCCGGCCAGGGCGGCCCGGTTCAGGGGCCGTAGATGACGGACAGGAAGCGCAGGAGGACCGCTTCCCTCGTCGGTGCGGGCAGAGCGTCCAGGATGGTGTTGACCGCGGCCATCTCCGGCTGCCCCGTGCCCGGGCGCAGGTCCACACCTACCGCGGCGGCGAGTTCGGTGAAGCTCGTGTCGTCCATCGTGTCGAGGTCCAAGCCCGCCACCAGGTCGACCAGTCCCTCCGGCAGTTCGACGGGGCCGGGGGCGCGGGCGGTGGCGGCCGACTCGGCGATGACCTTCAGCATGGCGTCGACCCCGGCCAGCGTGACCCCCGTGACCGTGATGTGCAGGTTGGCCGGGATGCCGGCGTAGGAGAGCTGCGGCTGCAGGAACCAGCCCCTGGCCCGCGCCTCGTCGGCCAGCACGAACACGTCGATCCCGGCCCCGGTGAACGCCACCAGCGACGACTCCGGCTCCCCGAGCACCCGCAGGCCGGGGATCGCGGCGATGCCCTCGCGTAACCGCGCCGTGGCCGCCAGCGTGGCGCGGCCGAGCTCGACGTACCCCTCGCGGCCGAGCGCCCGTAAGGTCGCCCAGGCGCCGCCGAGCGGGCCCGCCGACCTGGAGCTCTGCACGGTCGCGTTGATGATCGTGTAGCCGGGCCAGGCCGCCGAGGCGAAGTACGCCGCCCGCCGCATCGCGGGATCGGCGAAGAGCACGACGGACGCGCCCTTGGGCGCATAGCCGAACTTGTGCAGGTCGCAGGAGATCGAGGTCACCCCGGGCACCGACAGGTCGAACGGCGGGATCGCCGCGCCCGCCTCGCGCAGCCACGGCAGCAGCCACCCGCCCACGCACGCGTCCACGTGGCAGGGCACGCCCGCCGCCGCGGCCACGGCCGCCACCTCCGCGACCGGGTCGACGACCCCTTGCGGGTAGGACGGCGCGGAGACGGCCACCAGGATCGTGTCCGCGTCGAGGGCCGCCTCGACGTCGCCCGGCCGCACCTTGTACGTCTTCAGGTCCACCGGCACCGCCACGACCTCCACTCCGAGGTAGTGGGCGGCCTTGTGGAAGGCGGGGTGCGCGGTCACCGGCAGCACCAGCTTCGGCCGGGCCGCCGACGCCGCGTCGCGGGCGGCTTTGACGGCCAGCATGATCGACTCGGTGCCGCCGCTGGTGAAGATGCCGTGGCCGCCGCCGAGCTCGTCGGCGACCGCGCCGACGACCTGCCGCTCCATCTCCACCACGCTGGGGAACGCGGTCGGGTCGAGGCAGTTGACCTCCAGCATCTCCAGGTACGCCCGAGTCGCCGCGTCGTTGACCTCGGGCCTGCCGGTGTCGTAGACGTACGCGGTCACCTGGCCGCCGCGGACGGGCAGGTCGTGCCGCTTGAGCCGGGACAGCTCCGCCAGCAGGTCGCCGGTCGTCTCTCCGGCCGGGGGAAGGGTCACGCGGAACTCCTCATGGGGGATCGCCGGGCAGGCCGAGGGCGCGGTGGGTCGACAGGTGAAGGTGGGCGCGGAAGCGGCGCAGCGCGGCCCGGTCGCCGGCGGCCCTGCGCCGGCCGTCGGAGTCGAGCACGCCGCCCTTGGCGAAGCCGTGCACCGACCAGATGACCGTCCACATGGTGTATTCGAGGTCGGCCCGCTCGTCGATCAGGCCCGACTCGACGGCCGGCCGCAGCGCGGCGCCGACCGCGGTGACCAGCGGCTGGACGTACTCGCGTTCCAGCTCGGTGATGTCGCGGGCGTCGGAGAGCCAGCGGTGCATCCACAGGGCGGGCACCTCGGGGTTGTCCACGCAGAAGCCGAGGTAGTCGTCGATCAGCCGGTGGATGGCGGCCACGGGGTCGTCGCCGGGCAGCCGGGCGAGCGCCGCGTCGAGGGCGGCCTTCTCCGCCAGGTGGGCGCGCGCCATGACCGCGAGGTACAGCTCGCGCTTGCCGCCCACGTGGTAGTTGACCGTGGCGATGTTCAGCCCGGCGGCGTCGGCGATCTGGCGCGTCGAGGTGCCGTCGTAGCCGAGAGCGGCGAAGAGCTGCGTCGCGACCTTGAGAATGAGGTCGGCCTGCGTGCCGTCGGCGGAAGCCATGGCACCGAAGATAATTCGGTCAGTGGTTGCCGGTCAATCACTTGATGGAGACCCGCGCGGCAGCCCGGGGCCGACGCGATGAGCGCCGGCCGTGGGCCGAGGCTAGCGGCAGCGGTCACCGTTCAGGTGGAAGACCTCCGGAGCGAGGTTGGGCCCCGTCGTGGTGGCGGCGTTGAAGCCGAACGTCACGGAGCGGCCCGGGCGGATCCGGCCGTTCCGGCCGAGGTTCTCCGCCGTCACCACCGCGCCCTCCTGCGTCACCGCCGCGCCCCAGCCGTCGCGGACGCGCTGCCCGCCCGGGAACGACCAGCGCAGGCTCCAGCCGTCCACCGTCTTCCTGCCGGTGTTCTCGATCGTCACCTGCGCGGTGAACCCGCCCGGCCAGGCGCCGTGCGCGGTGTAGCCGACCCGGCAGTCGGAGCGCCCGCTCTTGTCGGCCAGGAACGCCGAGATCCAGGCCAGCGGGGCGTTCCAGTTGATGGTCAGCTCGTTCGTGGCCCAGGACTTGATGTCGTCGATGTAGCAGAACTGCGGCGGACAACCCCGCAGCAGCCGCCGCGCGACCCGGTCCTGGATCGCGGAGTTGGGTCCGCCGGCGAGCGTGCCGCGCGGCGGATTGGGCAGCTCGGGGTCGAGCCGGCGGGCGTACCAGCGGCTGTGCTGGTTCTTCGAGGCCACCTCGCCGTAGCCGGTGACGTACGACTGGTTGAGCGCGTTGCGGCCGAGGAGGTAGTCCATGCCCTCGCGAACGGCCGTCCGGTACTTCTCCTGCCCGGTCAGGTCGTAGGCCGTGGCCATGACGACCATGTTGTTGAGCACCAGGTTGTTGGAGCCCCAGTCGAAGTCCGGCGGGTTGTAGGGCAGCCCGTACGGGTGCGCCCGCTGGATCGCCAGGTACTTCTCCGCCCCTTCGATCACCGACCGCCGCACCCGCGCCCGGTCCGGCAGGGCGTTCGGCACGGTCGCCAGCTCCAGTCGGCCGAGCTGGGCGGTGTTGCCCCAGTCGAAGCCGCGCTCGCGCCAGACGTCGCCCGTGTGGTGCGGCGAGGCCAGCACGAAGTCCGCGAACTCCTTCTCGCCCGTCGTGATGAACAGCTCCGCCGCCGCCCAGTAGAACTCGTCGCTCACGTCGCCGTCGTCGTACGGGCCGCCGCCGGCGCCGTCGTTCGGGTCGGCGTACCGCTCCGGGTTCGCCCTGGCCGCCGCCCACGCCTCGCGGGCCGCGGCGAGGTTCCGCGCGGCGAACCTCGCGTCGTACGGCGCGAACAGCCGGGCCGCCTGCGCCGCCGTCGCGGCCAGGTTGAGCGTGGCGGCCGTGGACGGCGGGTGCAGCTCGCGCGGCTGCGGGTCGAGGTGCGGCAGCAGCGGTAACTTGGTCCAGTTCCGGTCGTGGATCTTGTGGTGTGCCATCCCGGCGAGCGGCTCGCCGTCGGGCACCCGCATGCTCAGCAGGAACTCCTGCTCCCAGCGGGCCTCGTCCAGGATGTCCGGCACGCCGTTGCCGCTCTCCGGGATGCTCAGCTGCCCGTCCCCGAACGCCGCCCGGTCCCGTTCGTAGGCCGCCATCAGCTGGTGGACGGAGATGCCCCCGTTGACGACGTACTTGCCGTGGTCGCCGGCGTCGTACCAGCCGCCGCTGACGTCGAGGGTGTAGTCGCGGCCGCCCGGCCGGCACGGCACCTCGGTGTCGCCCTGGTTGGGCGCGACGCCGACGTGACCCGCGGGCCTGGCGTAGCCGGGCCGCAGGCCGTCCAGGATCTCGATGCCGCTGCGCTGGGTGTAGTAGAACTTCAGCGCGTCCGCCGCCAGCTCGTCGTAGATCCCCGCGTCGATGTCGAACGGCCGGCTCGTCTCGCCGTCCGCCGTCACCGTGTAGCCCTCGCCGGGTTCCCGGTGCGAGCCGAAGTCGAGCGTGTGCACGTTCTGGCCCGAGCTCGCGTCCACACCCCGGGGGACGGTCCTGCCGCGCGCCACCGTCTTCCGGCCGGCGTCGCGCAGCTCCCAGTCGAGGGGCTCGGTCGCCTCGGTGACCAGCGTGGCCCTCTTGGGCCCCGCAGGGAGGTAGCCGACCATGTTCACGCGGACGCGCGGGCCCGTGTCCGGCTCGTGGACCTCGGGGTCGGCGCCGCCTCTGAGCGACACGTCGTTCATGCAGAACCTCCAGGGCTCGGCGCGGCCTCCCGGCTGGAAGGCGACCTGCGCGTTCGGCAGCGACACGGGAGCGGTGAACGTGCAGGAGCAGTCGTCGCCCGAGACGCCGAGCGGCCGTCCGACACGGCGAGGGTGAGGTTGCCGGTGCTCCACCAGGGAGCGGTGCCGGCGTCGAAGGTGCCGTTCACGATCTGCTCGCGCCCCGCGCCGGCGGCGTGCGCCGGCGCGGCGGCGGGGGACAGGGCGACCGTCGTGAGGGCCGGTAAGGCGGCCCGGCATCGGGTCATGGAGGTCCTTACGGGAGGGCGGGAGCGCTCCCGACAGAGTCCTTGGCCCCCGCCGACACGTCAACGGCTCGGTGAAACTTTCACGCCGTCCGCAACATCGGCCAGAACAGCGCGCCGTCCGGCAGCGCGAACGGCTCGCGCTGCCGGTAGCCGTGCCGGGCGTACAGGTCGCGGTTGCGCGGGTCGCTGGCCTCCAGGTACGCGGGCGCGCCCGCCAGCCGGTCGTGCCCGTACCGCAGCAGCGCCGTGCCGAGCCCCTGGTTCTGCCGGTCGGGACGGACGGCGAGGAACGCCAGGCCGTGGTACGGCGGCTCCGGCCGGTTCGCCGCGAACAGCTCGTCCAACAGCCGGAAGCGGTCGGCCCACTCGCCCGTGGCCTCGGCCATCCGCAGCTCGTAGTCACGCGGCTGCGGCGCCGTGTGCGGCATCCACACGGCGGCCGCCTGCCCGTCGTCGATCACATGGACCTCGCCGTGCTCCAGCGCGTGCTCCACCGTGATCAGGAAGGCGGCCGTCAGGACCCGCTGCCGCTCCCGGCGCTCCGGCACCAGGTACGCCACGGCCCGCAACCCCGAGAACGCGGTGGCGACCAGCTCCGCCACCCGCTTGGCGTCGTCGGCCGTCGCGTGGCGGACGGTCGGTCTCATCGTGAATCGTTCCCCCATGGCCCAGGTCTCCTCTCGTCGGTGCGGTGTCCTGGGCGGATGGACGCCGCAGCGTCCATCCGTCTTCCGAGCGTAAGGCCGCCGCGTGGAGAGCTGCTGACGGGTCCCTTACGCGGTTGGGAGATCGTCTTTCGCCAGCCAGGGGTAATGGTGCCCATGATCGCGACCAGGAGGCACCGAAGATGGCGGACGTTCCCATCGTTGTCGGTATCAATCGCACCCAGGACGGCTCGCTCGCCGTCGCCGTGGGCGAGTCGGGCATGTACGGCCTGCAGAAGGACCGCGCCACCCGCCGCAAGGGTCACTGGGGGCGGCTCGGCGACCTGCCCGACAGCTACCTGCCGGCTCTCCCGCAGCTCAAGGAGCCCGTCGACCTGGTCGTGGAGAGCTACTCCTGCGACAGCGAGATGGAGCACGCGAGCGCGTACCACGGGGAGATGCGCGAGACGCTCAGCCTCAGGCGGGGGGCCCCGGTCGCGCTGATCTCGCACCACCTCGCGCACCTCTACGGCGCCTTCTACCCCTCGCCGTTCGGGCACGCCGCGGGCCTGGTCATCGACGCGCAGGGCAGCCGCGTGCGGGACTTCACCGAGCGCGTCGAGCTGCCGCCCGGGACCGACGGCGAGCTGCTGGAGGTCGCCTCGTTCTACCGGTGCGCGCGCGGCCGGATCGAGTGCGTGGCCAAGCAGCTCTGGGACGGCGACTGGGCCCGCCCGGCCGGCCTCGGCGCCTTCTACGCGCTGCTGACGTCGGCGCTGTGGCCCGGCGAGGGTGACGAGGAGAAGGTCATGGGCCTCGCCGCGTACGGCGACGCGGACGCGCTCGGCCTGCCCGACCTCGACGTCCGCGGCCACGAGGTGCACATCCCGGCCGCCTGGATGGAGGCGTTCGGCGCCGCGACCGGCTACGAGCCGGGTGGCGAGGAGTTCCGGCGGGCGGCGAACCTGGCCGCGGCCGGCCAGCGCGCCTTCGAGCGGGCCCTGACCCGCCTGGCCGGGTGGCTGCACGACAGGACCGCCCTGGACGCGCTGGTGTTCGCGGGCGGCGCGGCGCTCAACGTCCCGGCCAACGGCCGGCTGCTGCGCGAGTCGCCGTTCCGCGAGGTGTTCGTCCCGCCCAGCCCGCACGCGGGCGGCACGGCCATCGGCTGCGCCCTGTACGGGCTCATCACGTGCCTCGGCGTGGAGAGCCGGTTCCGGTGGACCGACGACTTCCTCGGCCCCGACCCCGACGCCGGCGCGGTCGAGGCGGCCGTACGCGCCCTGCCGGACGGCCTGTACGCCGAGCGGCCCGGCGACCTGGTGGAGGAGGTGGCGGCGCTGCTGGCGAGCGGGCGCGTGGTCGGGCTGCACCAGGGGCGCGGCGAGTCGGGGCCGCGCGGGCTGGGCCACCGCAGCATCCTCGCCGATCCGCGCAGGCCCGGCATGCGCGACTACGTCAACCGCGAGGTCAAGGGCCGCGAGTGGTTCCGGCCGCTGGCCCCGGTGGTGCCGGCCGACCAGGCCGGGCGCTACTTCGCGATCGACAGGCCCGCGCCGTTCCGGCAGTACGCCGCGCTGGTGCGTCCCGCGTACCGGGAGCTGCTGCCCGCGGTCACGCACGCGGACGGCACGGCCGCGCTCCAGACGGCGGAACGCGGGACCACACCGTTCCTGTACGCCCTGCTGGCCGCCTGGCAGCGGCGCACGGGGGTGCCGGTGCTGGTCAACACCTCGCTGAGCGGGCCCGGCGAGCCGTTGGCCGAGACGCCGGAGCACGCCGTCGAGCTGCTGCGCACGACCGGGCTGCACGCGCTGGCGATGCCGCCGTACCTGATCCGCAGGCGCGACGAGCCGCCGTTGGATACGTAAGTGCAGGTCAAGCCGGTTCCTTGCGCGCCGTGGCGGGTACGGACGGTGGCATGGCTGCCAACCGAGCCGGAGCCGTGGCGCTCGCCGCGCTGGCGGTGCTGACAGCGGGGTGCGGTGTATCGGCCGCCCAGGAGATGGAGCTGTCCGCCTCTCCGGCGCCCGCGCGCCCGCTGGACGGGAAGGTCGTGGCGCTCGACCCCGGCCACAACGGCGGCAACGCCGCTCATCCCGAAGTGATCAACCGCCAGGTCGACATCATCACCGGCCGCAAACCGTGCAACACCACCGGCACCTCGACCGCCGACGGCTACCAGGAGCACGCCTTCACCTGGGACGTCGCCCAAAGGCTCAAGCCGATCCTGGAGGGCATGGGCGCCAAGGTCGTGCTCACCCGCCCCGATGACAAGGGCGTCGGGCCCTGCATCACCGAGCGGGCCGCTATCGGCAACGAGGCCGAGGCCGACGCCGTGCTGTCGATCCACGCCGACGGCGCCAGGGCGAGCGGCCACGGCTTCCACGTGATCACGCCGGGGCTGCTGCCCGGGCACAACGACGACGTGGTGGGGCCGTCACGCCGGCTCGGCCGGGACATCCGCGCGGCCTACCGCGCCGGCACGGGGATGCCGTACGCGAACTACACGGCGACCAACGGCCTGCAGAGCCGTACGGACCTGGGCGGGCTCAATCTGTCCAAGCGCCCGGCGGTCTTCCTGGAGGCCGGCAACATGCGCAACCAGGGCGACGCCGCCAAGATGTCCGACCCCGACTTCCGCGAGCGGATGGCCGAGGCGCTGGCCGACGGGCTCAGGCGGTTTCTGGACTAGCGTACGCGCGCAGGAACGCCTCGGCCGCGGCCTCGGCCAGCCGGTCGAGGTCGGCCTCGGTGTAGAGGTCGTTGCCGCCGCGGAACATGGCCTTGTTCACGGGGATCCACAGCAGCAGGCCGACGAAGTGCTCGGCGGCGAGCTCGGGGTCGTCGAGGCGGAGCACGCCGCGTTCGGCGAGCCGGCCGAAGGCCGTGGTGAGGGTCTTCAACGAGCGTTCGAAGCCCTGCTCGTACCAGGTGCGGCCGAGGTCGGGGAAACGTTCGGCCTCGGCCATGACCAGGCGGCGCAGGCGCAGCAGCTCGGGCTCCATGATGGCGCCGAGGAAGCCGCGGGCCAGCGCGCGGAGGTCCTCGGCCAGGTCGGCGTCGTCGTCGAGGGTCGCCGTGATCATCTTCGTCAGGCCCTCCACCTGGGCGGTGGTGTCCATGATGATGCTGGTGAAGAGCTGTTCCTTGTCGGTGAAGTGCTTGTAGACCGTCTGCTTCGACACCGAGGCCAGCGCGGCCACCTCGTCCATGCTGGCGCCGACGTAGCCGTTGCGCAGGAACACCGGCCGCGCCGCCTCCAGGATCTGCGCGCGCTTGCGTGCCGTACGGCCGTTCTCTTCCATGGACCGCCCTCTCGTCGTCCCTGCGGAGAACAGTACTAGACAGTTCCGTACTATTGTCAGTACTGTACCGTCTAGTTCCCCAGGACGAGAGGACGGGTCATGAGCGACCTCCAGAAGCAGGTGCAGGAAGCGGCCGACGGGCTGGTCGAGTCAGGCGAGGAGCGCGGGCTCCAGGTGGCCGTCTACCGCGGCGGCGTGCAGGTCGTGGACGTGGTCGCCGGCGTCGCCGATCCGGAGACCGGGCGGCCCGTCACCCACGACACGCCCTTCTACAACTTCTCGATCGGCAAGGGCGCCACCGCCACGGTCGCGCACGTGCTGGCCGAGCGTGGTCTGTTCGACTACGACACCCCGGTCGCGGAGCTCTGGCCGGAGTTCGCCCGGCGCGGCAAGCAGGGCGTCACCGTGCGCCACGTGCTCTCGCACACGGCGGGCGTGCCCGGCGTCCCGCTCGACACCACACCCGAGGACGTCTGCACCTGGGAGAAGATGACCGCCGCGCTTGAGGAAGCCGAGCTCTGGTGGGAGCCGGGCACGAAGATGGGCTACCACGCCTACACGTTCGGCTTCCTGGTCGGTGAGATCGTCCGGCGGGTCACCGGCAAGCCGATCTCGCAGGTGCTGCGCGAGGACGTCGCGGGGCCGCTGGGCGTGGCCGAGGAGCTCTACTTCGGGATGCCGGAGAAGGAGCACCACCGGCTGGCCCGGCTGGAGGACGCCCCGATGGACATGTCGGCGTTCGGCGAGATGCCGGCCGACCTGCCGATGTTCAAGGCCGGGCCGATGTCGCTGATGCCGAACGCCGCCCTCGGCAACCGGCCCGACTACCTCGCCGCCGACATCCCCGCCGGCGGCAAGACCTCGGCGCGGGCCATCGCCCGGATGTACGCGGCGCTGCTCGGCGAGGTCGACGGCGTGCGGCTGATCTCGCCCGAACGGCTGCGCGAGGCGACGTCCGTGGTGTCGGGCGGGATCGACGAGGTCTTCGGCATGCCGACGACCTGGGGGCTCGGCTACGGCATCGGCGGGCCGACCTCGACGGCGGAGCAGAGCCCGACGGTCTTCGGGGTGCCGGGCGCCGGCGGCAGCGCCGCCTGGGCCGACACCGCCACCGGCACCGCCTTCGCGCTCACCAAGAACCGGCTGACCAACGACTTCGCCGCTGCCGAGCTGATCGCCGGCATCGTCTCCCGGGGCTGACCCAGGGGGGTCAGCCGTCGCGGCAGAGCGGGGCGCCGCCGACCACGCAGGCGATGTCGTCGAGCTGGCAGCTGAGCAGGGTGCCGTCCATGCCGAGTACGAGCACGAGGTCGTGCCTGGACGAGTGGGCCAGCATGACCCTGCCGACGACCCCGTTGTCCAAGATCACGGTCGGTCGGCCTTCCGTGTGGTCCATGCCCTCGTGGCTCCTCTCAGGTCCGGTACGAGCCCCCGCGCCGGACCCGTCCCCACCAGGATGCACAGGCTCGCGCCCTGAGCGCATCGGTCGTGAGGCTGTATTTCCGGTCCCCCCGGAGGAGGGTGCATCAACTCGAAGGCCCTCATAATCGCCGAACTCACAGGGTGAGCGCCAGCCACCCCGGTAATCGAGAACATGTTCTAGCTCGGGCTCGTGGGAGTTGCTGCGATCCTTCTTTCTCATGACTAACGAGACGTTGTCCCCTCCGCAGCAGGAAGCCGTGCGTTCCGCCCCGGAGGCGGGCCGAGGCAGCGTGCTGGAGATCTTGGAGAGACTCGGCACGGTGGTGGTGCCGGTCGCCGTGGCCGTGTACGCGCTGCTCTACATGGGCTTCGAGAGCGTGTACGACACGTTCGGCGTCACCCCCGACCAGGCGGGGATCACCCAGACCACCATCTTCGGCCACCTGATCAGCACGCTGGTGCTGGTCTTCCTGGCCCTGTTGCCGCTGCTCGGGCTGGTCATCGGCCTGTGCTGGGCGGTCGACAGGATCACCAGGGGCGCGGCCGGGCGGGCGCTGCGGTGGGTCAGGGAGAAGCCGTGGCCGGCGGCGGCGGCCGGGGCCGCGTTGTCGGGCGTCGCGTACTGGGGGTTGCTCGGCATCTTCGGCGTCTCCGGCACTCCGGTGCTGGTGACGGTGGCGGCCATCGGGGTGTTCTGCCTGCTGGTGCCGTTCCGGCTGCTCAGGGCGTGGCCGAGCGGGCGGGCCGCCATGCGGATCCTCACCGGCGCGCTGGTCGGGCTGGGGCTCGGGTTCGTCCTGCTCGGGTTGATGACCGAGGCCGCCGAGGACGTGCACGACAAGGGCACGAGCAGCTTCGTGCTGATGCTCGCCGGGTTCAAGAACCAGTGGGCCGAGGTCCACGACGGCGACGGCAAGCCCCTGTCGAACGACGGCCGGTGGCTGGTCCTGGGACAGGACGGCGGCTCGTACGTCTTCTACGACTGCGGCAGGGCCGAGACCGTCATCCGGCCGATCGAGGCCACCACGCTGAGCGAGATCCAGATCTTCCCGGAGTCGGAGGGCGCCCGGACCTGCGGACACACCCCGGGATAGCGTGGCGGAACGTGTTCTGATTCCGGCTCTGTGATCTTCCCGCGGTGATCCATGGCCTCCGTCTATGATGAGGCCCACGTCGCGCGCGCAGGAGGAGACGGCCCACCGTGACCGAACTAGAACGCGTTCCGCCCGGTGTCGACCCGAGTGTCCCGAGCTCCGCCCGGGTGTACGACTACCTGCTCGGCGGCAAGGATCACCTGGCGGTCGACCGTGCGGTGGCCGAGCGGCTCCTCGCGGTCGCCCCCGACACCCGCCTGGTGGCCAGGGCCAACCGCCGCTTCCAGGTCGAGGCGGTGCGCCACCTGGCCGAGCAGGGCGTCAGGCAGTTCATCGATCTCGGCACCGGCATCCCGACCTCGCCCAGCATCCACGAGACCGCCCGCGCCGTGCACCCCGCGTGCCGGGTGGTCTACGTCGACTACGACCCCGTGGTCCGGATGCACGCCCAGGTGCTGCTGGCCGACGCCCCGGGCGTCGCGAGCATCCAGGCCGACCTGCGCCGTCCCGCGGACATCCTCGTCGACCCGCACGTCACCGGGCTGATCGACTTCGACCAGCCGGTGTGCGTGCTGATGGTCGGCGTGCTCCACTTCGTCACCGACGAGGAGGACCCGGCGGGCATCGTGGCCGCCTTCAGGGAACGCATGTCCCCGGGCGGCCACCTGGTGCTCTCCCACGCGACGGCCGAGAGCTCCCCCCAGGCGATCGCCCAGCTCACGATGGCGACGGCCGGCTCGCCCGCGCAGCCCACCTTCCGCACGCGGGAGCAGGTGCTGCGGCTGTTCGACGGCTTCGAGCTGATCGGGCCCGGCCTGGTGCCGGTGCACGAATGGCGCATCGACCCCGCCGAGCCCGAGGTCCCCCTGCTGGACGGCCCGCCGCAGCTCCGCATCGACGGCGGCGTCGGCCGGCTGCGCGCCTGACGCCTCAGGCGCGGCGCCGGAGGAGGACAGCGGCCGCGTACGCGGAGCGGTGGCAGGGCGTGGGCGGATTCGCCGCCGGCCTCTATCTCTGAACTCGGCCGGTCAGAGCCGCGTAGTCCTTGAGCGCGATGTCGGTCGCGAACTTGTCGCTCATCTTGAGCATCAGGCCGAGCAGGAAGCCGTACGTGAAGATCCAGTTGCGCATGCGGATCCTGGCCGGAGTCGCGGGGGCGAGGAAGGGGCCGGCGTTGCCGTTCTTCGCGATCCTGGCGTAGGCGCGCATCTGCCGTTCATAGGCGGCGAAGGCCGCGCGGTGGTCGCCGCCCGCCTCGGCCAGCTCGCCCGCCAGCACGTACGCGCCCACCACGGCCAGGCCGGTGCCGAATCCGCCCAGCGTGTTGCCGTACGCGGCGTCGCCGAGCAGCACCACCCGGCCCGCGCTGTAGCGGTCGATCCTGACCTGGCTGATCGAGTCGAGGTAGACGTCGCCCGAGCGGCGCACCGCGTCGATGACCTCGGGGGTCCGCCAGCCCATGCCCGCGTACGCGCGCGCCAGGAGGTCCTTCTGCCGTCCGGTGTCGTAGCGGTCGTAGTCGAGCTCCGCCGCTGAGGCGAAGACGAAGAACGCCGGCGCCTTCGGGCCGCCCGCGGCGACCAGCCGCCCCGGCTCGTTGTACATCCACGGCACCTCCCCCAAGCCCTTCTCGACCTCGGCCAGGGCGTAGTAGTAGCCGAGGAACCTGACGAACTCCGTCTCCGGGCCGAACGCCAGGCGGCGCACGGCCGAGTGGATGCCGTCCGCTCCCACCACCAGGTCGAACGTGCGCGGCGCGGAGCGTTCGAAGGTGACGTGGACGCCGCCCGGGGTGTCGGTGAGCGAGGTGATCGAGTCGCCGAAGACGTACTCGCAGTGGGAGGACGTGCGTTCGTACAGGATGCGGGACAGGTCGCCGCGCCTGATCTCCAGGTCGCCGCCGGTGAACGCGCCGGGCAGGATCGCGATCCTGCGGCCGCGCGCGTCCACGATCTCCTGGTCGGTGCCGCCGGTCTGCAGGCGGCGTACGTCGTCCAGGATGCCCATGCGCGTCAGGACGGTGAGGTGGGTCTCGCCCTTGAAGTCCACCGCCTGACCGCCGGGGCGGAGGGCCGGGGCCTTCTCGACGACGGTGACGGTGCGACCGGCGCGGACGAGCCAGTGGGCGAGTGCCGGGCCGCCGATGCCGGCGCCCGAGATGAGGATGTTGCCGTTTCGCATGCCCAGCAGCGTCGCGACCACCGCTGACAACCCGGCGACCACCGGCTGACAGGCCGCCCCGGCCCTGTCAGCGGTCGCCGGGTGACGGCGCGGCCTCAGGCCCGAGCAGCGGGGGCGGCTGCCCGGCGGCCGCACTCTCCAGCATGGCCCGCGCCTCGGCGCGGTCCATCGCCGCGCCCCTGGCGTACGCGGCCGCGAAGCCCTCCGGCCCCAGCACCCGCGTGGCCTCGGCGGCGACCGCCGCGACGTCGCGGTCACCGGCCACGGCCAGCCCGCGCAACGCCACCCCGACACCGAGCAACACCGCCGCCCGCTCGGCCGCGTCCCGGGTTCGTGTCGCGTCCGAGCCGACCTGCGTTCCCGCGACGAGGCCGGCCAGGCCCTCGGCGGCATCGGCGAGGTCGGTGGACATGGGGGAGTCCAGTGCGGCCGCCACCGCCATGGCGTGAAAGCGTTCCGCCTTCTTCAGCGCCCCCTTCGCCGTGGCGAGCCGGCCCAGCGCGGTGTACACCCGCGAACGGGTGCCGCCCGCCGTGAACGCGCCGGTCCGGGACCCCGCCAGCGCCGCCTCCAGCCGCCGGTCCGCTTCGGGCAGGTCGCCTTCGTACCGGGCCAGTTCGCCGAGCTGGAGGTGCACCCACGCCATCAGCTCCGGTCTGCCCAGCCGCCGTTCCAGCTCACCCACCCGTTCGTGGTCGGCGCGGGCCGCCCGGACGTCGCCCGCCCGCAGCCGCGCCTCGGCCCGCCTGCCGAGCACGTCGGCCAGCTCGTCGAGCGCGCCCAGCTCCTCCAGCAGCCCGAGCGCGTCCGCCCACAGCCGGAACGCCCGCGCCCACTCGCCGCGCCAGCTCGCCACCAGCGCCAGCCAGTCGAGCGCCTGGGCCGTCCCCCAGCGTTCGCCCACCGCGCCGAAGTCGGCGAGCACCCGCTCCAGCTCCCGTTCCCCGTCGGCGGCCGAGCCGCCGAGCAGCAGCATCAGGGCGACGCTGAGCCGTCCGAGCGCCCGGCTCCACGGCTCGGAGCCGAGCACGGGCGGCTCCTGCCCGGACGACGGCCATCGCTCGGGCGGCCCGGCGAGCATGCCCCACAGGGCCACGCCGAACCGGTAGCGCATCGGCCGGTCGAGCGAGGCCATGATCTCCCGTGCCCGCTCCCAGTGCGGCGACCCCGCGTCCGGTACGGCGTGCAGCACGGCCATCACGTACTCCTCGGCCAGCCCGTCGGGGGGCGGCTCGGGTCCGGTCGCGTCGAGGAGACGTACGGCGTGAAGGGTGGCCTGGCCGCGCCGCCCGCTGAGCCACCAGTACATCGCCAGCGCCGCCACCAGCCGCCACGCCGTCGGCCGGTCGTGCTCGACGCTCCAGCGCAGTGCCGCCTGCAGGTTGGCGTTGTCGGCCGACAGCCGGGCCAGCCACGTGAGCTGCTCCTCGCGGTAGAGGTGGTCGTCGGCGCGCCGCGCGAGCTCCAGGAACCAGGCGGCGTGCGAGGCCCGGAGCCGCTCCTCCTCGCCCGCCTCCGCCAGGCGTTCCAGGCAGAACAGCCGGATCGTGTCGAGCATCTGGTAGCGCTCGCCGTCGGTCTCCACCAGCGACTTGTCCACCAGGCCGACCAGCGACTCGGCGCTGCCGGGGCCGCAGACCCGTTCGACCGCCTCCAGGCTCGCGCCCCCGGTGAACACCGCGAACCCCCTGGCCAGCGTCTGCTCCGCCGCGTCCAGCAGGTCCCAGCTCCACTCCACGACGGCGTGCAGCGTCCGGTGCCGGGCGGCGGCCGTACGGTCGCCGCGCGACAGCAGCCGGAACCTGCCGTGCTCGGCCAGCCGGGCGGCGATCTCCGCCACCCCGAACGTCCGCACCCGCGCGGCGGCCAGCTCGATGGCCAGCGGCAGGCCGTCGAGCGCCGCGCAGATGCGCAGCACCGCGTCGAGGTCGCGCGGGCCGAGCGCGAAGCTCGGCCGCACGGCGGACGCCCGGTCCGCGAACAGCCTGACCGCCGCATAGCCGAGGGGGTCCGCCGGGGTCTCGTCGGGGGAGGGGGCGGGGAGCGGAGCCAGCGGCACCAGGTGCTCACCGGTGAGGCCCAGAGGCTCGCGGCTGGTGGCCAGGATCGTCAGGCCGGCGCAGTCGGCGAGCAGGCGGCGGGCGAGCCGGGCGGCCTCGGTGACGACGTGTTCGCAGTTGTCCAGGACGAGCAGGAGGCGTTGACCGGCGAGCGCCGCGACGAGCCGTTCGACGGGGTCGGGACCGGCCGTGGTGAGCGGACGCAGCGCGGGCTCCCGCAGCCCGAGCGCCGCGAGCACCGCCTCCGCCACCCGCCCACCGCCTTCGACCACCCCGAGGTCCACGAAGCAGACGCCACGGGTGGAGAAGGTCTGGTGTGGATTGGGGGCGTGGTTCGAGGGCGTCGCCCATGGCGAACAGTGGGCGAGCGATTCGATGGCGAGGCGGGTCTTGCCGGTGCCGCCGGGGCCCACGATGGTGATCAGGCGGGCGTCGCGCAGGCCGGCGAGGTGGGCCAGCTCGGATTCGCGGCCCACGAAGCTCGTGAGCTGGGAGGGAGGAGCGGACCAGCTGCTGGGCCCCTGCGGGCGTTCGCCGCGGAGGATCTCCAGGTGGAGGGCGGCCAGCTCTGGGGAGGGGTCGGCGCCCAGCTCGCGGGCCAGCAGCCGCCGGCCCTCCTCGTAGACGGCGAGCGCCTCCGCCTGGCGTCCGGCGGCGTCCAGGGCCCTCATGAGCAGGCCGCGCGGGCGTTCGCGCAGCGGATGGGCGGTGACCAGCTCCCGCAGCCCCGCCGCCGGCCGCGCGTCCGGCAGGGACAGCTCCGCCTCGAACAGGTCCTCCGCCGCCGCCAGCCGCGACTCCTCCAGCCGCAGCGCCTGCGGCGCGGCGAACGGCGCGTCGGCCACGTCCGCGAACGCCGGCCCCCGCCACAGCCCCAGGCCCTCCCGCAGGACGGCGGCGGCCTCGGCGGCCCGGCCGGCGGCCAGCAGCCCGCGCCCCTCCCGGGTCAGCCGCTCGAAGCGGTGCGCGTCCACGTCGTCGCGGTCGACGGCCAGGCGGTAACCGGCGCCGTGGAACTCGATCACCCCGGCCGGCAGAGCGCGCCGGAGGCGGGAGATCTGCGCCTGGACGGCGTTGACCGCGCCGGCGGGCGGGCGGTCGCCGTACTGGCCGTCGATGAGGCGTTCGAGGCTCACCAGCCGTCCGGCGTCGAGCAGCAGCATCGCGAGCACGGCACGCGGACGGGGGCCGCCCACGGCGACCGGTTCGCCGCCGGACGGCCGCACCACGAGCGGCCCGAGGATGCCGAACTCCACGACCCCGATCCTCCCACCCGGATCGCGGGCGAATCGCCTCCGCCGATCGGGGAAAATGATCTTGTGCGAGCCCTGTCCGCAGCCGGGGCTCGCACACCCCGCCCGTTCAGGAGACGGGCGACTTCTCCTCCGGCGCCGGAGCGGGCAGGTCGAGGCTGTCACGGAGCTTGACCGGCTGCAGGAACAGGGTCGCGATCAGCCCCACCACGGCGATGGCCGCCGAGATGAGGAAGATGTGCCCGGTGGCGTCGCCGTAGGCGGCCCGTACGACGAGCTTGACCGGCTCCGGCAGCGCCGCGATGTTCAGCGTGCTGCCGCCGCCGGCCGCGCCCGAGGCGTCGATGCCCATCTTGGCCAGGCCCTGCGCGATGCTGGTCGCCACCTGGTTCGCCAGCACCGCGCCGAGGACGGACACGCCGATGGTGCCGCCCAGCGACCGGAAGAAGGTGATCGCGCCGCTGGCGGCGCCCAGCTCGCGCAGCGGGACGGTGTTCTGGATGGCGAGCACGAGGTTCTGCATCGACATGCCGACCCCGGCCCCGACCAGCACCATCGAGACGGCGATGAACACCAGCGAGGTCTCGTGGTCCATCGTCGACAGCCCGAGGAACCCGATCGTGAGCACGATCGCCCCGACCACGATGTACGGCTTGACGCTGCCGCTCTTCGACACCATGCGCCCGGTGACGGTGGACGAGACCAGCACGCCCAGCATCATCGGGATCGTGAACAGGCCTGCCTCGGTGGGGCTGTATCCGCGGCCGATCTGGAAGTACTGCCCCAGGAAGACCGACCCCCCGAACATCGCCATGCCCACCGCGAGGCTGGCCAGGATGGCGAGCGCCGGCGTACGGCGGCGGATGACGTGCAGCGGCACGACGGGTTCCCGGACGACCGCCTCGACCCAGGTGGCCACGCCGAGCAGGAGCAGTCCGCCGATCACCATCGCGGCCGTCTGCCACGACAGCCAGTCGAACGAGTTGCCGACGAACGTCACCCAGATGAGCAGCACGCTGACGCCCGCGGCGATGAGCGTGGCGCCCACGTAGTCGATCTTGACGTCGTCGCGGCGCACGGTGGCCACGCGCAGCGTCTTCTGCAGCAGCCCGAAGGCGAGCACGGTGAACGGCACCGCGATGAAGAAGCACCACCGCCAGCCCAGCTGGTCGGCGATCAGCCCGCCGAGCAGCGGCCCGGCGACGGTGGCCACGGCCATGACGCCGCCGAGGTAGCCGTTGTAGCGCCCGCGTTCCTTCGGCGTGATCATCGCCGCGATGATGACCTGCACCAGCACCTGGAGGGCGCCCATGCCGATGCCCTGCACCGCGCGGAACGCGATGAGCTGCGCGGTGTCCTGGGCGAAGCCGCACGCCAGCGAGCTGACCATGAAGATCACGATGGAGATCTGGAGCAGCAGTTTCTTGCTGAACAGGTCGGCCAGCTTGCCCCAGATCGGCGTGGAGGCCGTGGAGGCCAGCAGCGTCGCGGTGACGACCCACGTGTACTGGGACTGGCTGCCGTTCAGCGCGCCGATGATCTGCGGCAGGGCGACGGACACGATCGTGCCGCTCAGCATCGCGACGAACAGCGCCAGCAGCAGCCCGCTGAGGGCCTCCAGGATCTGCCGGTGACTCATCTGTTCCGGGGGTGCGTTCATAGAACCTCCACAGTAAATATATGCGCACTGAGCAACTTTGCCCATTGAGCATATATTCCCAGTGAGTAGGATGAGCCGCATCATGGACACGACCGTGGGGCTGCGCGAACGCAAGAAGGCCGAGACCCGTCAAGCCGTGCACGAGGCGGCCCTGCGGCTCGTCGTCGAGCACGGGCTCGACGCCGTCACGGTCGAGGCGATCGCCGACGCGGCCAACATCTCGCGCCGGACGTTCTCCAACTACTTCTCCGGCAAGGAGGACGCGCTGCTCTACGGGGAGGAGCAGCGCATCCGCCGGCTGGTGGAGCAGGTCCGCTCGCAGCCCGCCGGGCTGACGGCCTGGCAGGCGCTGCGCCTGTCCGTCCAGGAGCTCTACCACCAGATGGGGGAGCCCGAGCGGGAGTGGGCGCTGCGCACCCGCCTGGCCAAACGCCATCCGTCGATCCTGGCCCGCCAGCTCGCCAGCCTCGCCGCCCTCGAACGCGACCTCGCCGACGCGATCGCCGAGCGCGAGAGCACGGTGCCGCCGCGCGTCATGGCCGCGGCGGTCCTGGTCGCGCTGCGCCTGGCCAGCCACAAGTGGACCGAGGAAGACCAGGCCCGCACCCTCCTCGACGTCGTGGAGGAGACCCTCACCCAGATGGCCCAGCCCTTCGCCTAGAACCCGAGCGGGCGTCCGCACTGGTGCGGGGTCCACCACGGGTCCTCGCCCCAGCGCCCGTGTGCGGCCGGACGGGCGTGGCTTGGATGGCGGGTATGACGATCACTGCGATCCCCGGACGCTGGGCCGAGGGCACGGGGCTGGTGCTGGGGCCGTTCCTGCTGCTCGCGGGCGTGCTGCTGCGGTCGGGCGAGGACGACTTCTTTCCCGGGCAGCTGGCCGCCTACAACGCCGATCCCGGGCGGATGGCGCTTTCGTACGGTCTGTACGCGGCCGGCGTCGTGCTGTTGTGGCCCGCCGTGACCGCGCTGGCCCGGATGGCGGGCAGGACACATCCCGGGTGGGCGCAGTGGGGCGCGACGTTGGTGCTGCTCGGGCTGTTCGGCCGGGTGTTCCACGCCGGGGTGAGCCATCTGGCCTTCCAACTCGTGGACGCGCTCGGCCAGGCGGAAGCCCGGCGGGTGGTCGAGGTCACCTACGGGGCGTTCCACGTGTTCAAGGCGGTCAACGTCTGCGTCATGGGCGGCTGGATCGTGCTGGCCGTGGGCGCGTACCGGGCGCGGGTGCTCGGGCCGGTCAGATGCGTCGCGCTGGCGCTGGCGGCCGCGCTGCCGCTCGGCGTGCTCAAGGGCAGCAGCGACCCGCTGTCCCTGGCCGCCCTGACGGGCCTCGCCGTCGCACTGGTCCCGCTCGGTGTCACCGTGCTGCGCAACGGTCCCGCACCCCGCTGGTGGGCCGTCGCGCTCACCGCCGCCCTGGTGCCCGTGGCGTTCGTCATCGGCATGGCCGGGTGAGCGTCACGGTCGATTCAGCGGAACTTCGGACATTTACTGCCATCGTCCGCTAGAAATACGGTCATGTCCAAAACCGATCGGTTGCCTTCCGCCACGCAGGTGAGCAGGAGGCGATTCCTCGCGGCCGGTGCCGCGACGTTACCCGCCGCCGTGCTCGGCACCTCGCGGCCGGCGTTCGCCGCGACGGTCCAGACCTCCGGTGTGGCACCTGTCGCGCTGGCCGGCTTCGACAACGTGCTGAAGACGTACATCGTGGAACGCCAGATCTCCTGCGCGCAGCTGGCGATCACGAAGAACGGCAAGCTCGTACTGGCCAGGGGCTACCGCTACAGCGACGACCCGGCCGTGCCCTCGGTGTCGCCGACCTCACTGTTCCGCGTCGCGAGTCTCAGCAAGCACATCACCGCCGTGGCGATCATGAGGCTGGCCCAGGACGGCGCGCTCAACCTGGGGACGTCCGTCGCCGCGCTGCTCGGCCTGTCCACCGCGGCCGACGCCCGGCTGGCGGACGTGACGGTGTGGCGGCTGCTGCAGCACACCGGCGGCTGGGACCGCGACATCTCCGGCGACCACCTCTACATGGACCACACCATCGCCAGGTCCCTCGGCGTCTCCCTGCCGATCACGCGCGACCACATCATCCGGTACGCCGGCAGCCGCCCCCTCGACTTCACCCCGGGCAGCAGGTACGCCTACAGCAACTACGGCTACATGCTGCTCGGCATGATCGTCGAGAAGGTCTCCGGCGTGAGCTACGAGTCGTACGTCAGGCAGCAGATCCTGGCGCCCGTCGGCATCAGCCGGCTGCGGCTCGGCCGTACCCTCAAGGCGCACGCCGCGCCCGGCGAGGTGGTCTACGAGTCGGCCGCCACCAGCAGGACCGTCACGGACGCCTCCGGCACGGTGGTGCCGGCGCCGTACGGCGCGTTCAGCATGGAGAACCGCGGTCCGGGTGGCGGCTGGCTGGCCTCGGCCGTCGACCTGGTGCGTTTCGCGCGGGTGCTCGACGCGCCCGGCGCGGTGCTGAACTCCACCTCCATCGGCAGGATGCTGGCCCGACCGGAGACCGGCGTCACGGAGAGCGGCTCGTGGTACGGCGCCGGCCTGTGGGTGCGTCAGGTGACCGGCCACCTCAACACCTGGCACGACGGATCGCTGCCCGGCACCTACGGGTACACCGCCCGGCTGCAGAGCGGCTTCACCTACGCCGCGATCTTCAACCGGCGGGAGGAGACCGGGTCGCCCGACTTCAACGTGCTGAGCCCGCGGATCAACGCCGAGATCGGCAAGGTCACCACCTGGCCGGCCACCGACCTGTTCCCCCGTTACCTCTGACGCTCACCCGGTGAGGAGCTGGGTGATGGCGATGACGCCGATGCAGACGATCACCACGCGCAGCATCGGGGCGGGCAGGCGGCGGCCGAAGCGGGCGCCGAGGAAGCCGCCGCCGATCGAGCCCAGCGCCACCAGCAGCACCGCGAGCCAGTCGACGTCGGCGACGAGCGTGTACAGGATGGCGGCCGTGCCGTTGACCAGGACGACGAGCACGTTCTTGGCCGCGTTCAGCCGTTGCAGGCCGTCGTTGAGCAGGATGCCCAGCAGACCGATGAGCAGGATGCCCTGGCCGGCGCCGAAGTAGCCGCCGTACGCGCCGGCCGCGAGGGCACCCAGCCACAGCCACGGGCCGCCGTGCTCGAGCCGCGGCCGGGCCGCGAGCAGGGCGCTCAGCCTGGGCTGGATCACGACGAGCGCGCAGGAGATCGCGATGAGCACGGCGACGACCGCCGTGAACGTGCGCTCAGGAAGGGTGAGCAGCAGCACCCCGCCGGCCAGCGCGCCCGCCACGGACGCGGGCGCCAGCCGGAGCAGCCGCGCCCGCTGGCCCGCCAGCTCGGCGCGATAACCGGCGACGCCGGCCAGCCCGCCGGGCACCAGGCCGATGTTGTTGGAGACGTTGGCGGTGATCGGCGGCAGCCCCACGGCGAGTAGCGTGGGGAACGTGATCAGCGACCCGGAGCCGACCACGGTGTTGATGGCTCCGCCCGCGACGCCGGCCGCGACCACCGCGACCATCTCCCAGGGTGTCATGGTCACGGACTCTAAGGCATGTCTTGAGTGGTAAGACGTTCCGTGCCGCCATATGAGACATTGGCCACATGCCCTGAGGAAAACCGCAGCCGGCAGCGGGCGCAGGCATCATTCCGGGCGTAGGCACCGCGAACCTAGCGTTGCCCGCCATGACGGAGAAGTTGATCGACGTACCCCGCCGTCCCCTGGCGGGGATCCTGGCGCTGCTCGCGCTCGCCGCCGTGATCATGCTGACCGCGCTCGCGGACGGCGCGATGCGGCCGCTGCCCGCCTCGGCCCCGGCCGCGGAGTTCAGCGCCGAACGGGCGCTGCGCCACCTGGAGCGGTTCGCCACCCGGCCGCGTCCGATCGGCAGCCCGGCCTCCGCCCAAGCCCGTGACTACCTGGCCGGGCGGCTGCGCGCGGCCGGGCTCGACGTGCGGGTGCAGCGGGCGGTCGGGGCGAACCCCTCGACGGGGCTGGCCTCGTTCGGGCTGGTGCACAACATCGTGGCGACCCGGCACGGCGCCGACCCGACCGGCACGGTGCTGGTCGCCGCCCACTACGACTCGGCCGCGATGGGTCCAGGCGCGTCCGACGACGGCGCCGCGGTCGCCGCGATGCTGGAGACCGTACGGGCTCTGGGGGACGAGCGGCTCCGCAACGACCTCGTGTTCCTGCTGACGGACGGCGAGGAGGACGGCGTCCTCGGCGCTCGGGCGTTCGTCCGTGAGCATCCGCTCGGGCGGGCCGGCGGGGTGCTGCTGAACTGGGAGGCCCGCGGGGTGAGCGGGCCGTCGCTGATGTTCGAGACCTCGCGGGGGAACGCACGGCTGGTGGAGACGTTCGCCGGGGCCGTGCCGGAGCCGGCGGGCGACTCCATGATGGTGGAGCTCTACCGGCTGCTGCCGAACAACACCGACTTCACGCCGCTGACCGGGGCCGGGTTCGCGGGCATGAACTTCGCCTACATCGAGGAGTCGTCGCGTTACCACACGGCGGACGACTCGCTCGCCTACCTCGACCGGGGGAGTCTGCAGCACCACGGCGCCAACATGCTCGGGCTGGCGCGCGCGCTCGGCGCGGCCGACCTGACGTCCCTGGCGTCCGACCACGACGTGACGTACTTCCGGGTCTTCGGGGTGATGGTGACGTACCCGAACGGGCTGGTGTGGCCGCTGGCCGGGCTCGGGATGGCGGCCGTGCTGGGGTTGGCGGCGGTCGCGCGGAGGAGGCGGCTGGCGAGTGTGCCGCGGATCGTCGCCGGTGCGGTGTCGGCGGTGGTCCCGCTGGTGCTGGCGGCCGTGCTGGCGCAGGCGTTGTGGGAGGTGCTGGTCGCGGTGCGGCCCGCGTACGACGGGATGGGCGGGCTGCTGCACCGGCCGGGGGCGTTCCGCGCGGCCGTGGCCGTACTGGCCGGAATGGCGGTGCTCGGATGGTACGCGGCGCTGCGCCGCAAGGTCGGGCCCGCCGCGCTCGCGGTCGGCGGGCTGGTGTGGCCGGCGCTGCTGGGCGTGGTGTGCGCGCGCGTCGCGCCGGGGGCGTCGTTCATGTTCACGCTGCCCGCCCTGGCCTGCGCGCTCGGCGCCCTCGCAGCGCTCCTGCCGCGCCGCGGCCCTTCGCGCGTGCCGGCGCCGCCGTCCCGTCGGCGGCTCGCCGGGGTGGTGCCCGTCCTGCGCGTGGGGGCCGTGACGGTGGGCGCGGTGGTTGCGGCGGCGCTGCTGCCCGCGCTCGCCGGGGTGGCGTTCGACGGGATGGGGCTCGCGCTCGGTGGTGTGAGCGCCCTCGCCCTCGCCCTGTTCGGCCTGACCGGCCTGCCGCTCGTGGAGCTGTGCCTGCCCGCCCTGGCGGGCACGCCGCACACGGGGACGCCCCGGGCGCACCGTGCCGCCACCCTCGGCGGGCCACTCCTGGCCGGCGCGCTGGTGGTCGGGCTGGTGGCGGGTGGGGTGATGGTGGACGTTCCTGATGCGGAGCATCCGGGTCGGACCCACCTGGCGTACGTGACGAACGCCGACACCGGGGCCGCGGCCTGGGTCAGCGCCGACCTCGACCCGCCCGCCTGGACCCGCCGGTACGTCTCCGGCCGCGACACCCGCACTCTCCCGCCCGGTTACGCCCGCGGCGCCCTGTGGACCGGCCCCGCTCCGGCCGTCACCGCGGACGGCCCGCGCGTCCAGGTGCTGTCCCGAGCCGGCGGCACGTACCGGATGCGGGTCACCGCGGGCAGAGGCGCGCGGTCGGTCACCCTCCGCGTCGAACGGCCGATCACCAGGGCGACCGCCCAGGTCAAGGGAACGCCTCCGGCGACCGTGCGGGTATCAGGCACCCGGGCGAACACCTGGCCGGGCGAGGTCCGCTTCCGCGGGCTGCCGCCGAGCGGCGCCGTCATCACCCTGCGCGTCCAGGGAACGGGCGGCTTCCGGGTGACGGCGATCTCCGAGACCGACGGCCTGGACGCGGTCCCCGGCTACGTCCCCGGCCCGCCGAGCCTGGTGGCCGCGACCCGCGAGGACGGCGGCCTCGTCGCGGTCACCCGGACGTACCGGTTCTGAGCGGACGGGCCAGGGCGCGCTTGAGGATCTTCCCCGTGGCGCTCATCGGCAGCTCGTCCACGAACGACACGTGCCGCGGATACTTGTACGCCGCCACCCGCTCCCGCACGAAGTCGCGCAGGTCGCCGTCGCTCACCGGCGCCCGCAGGGCCACCACGGCCTCGATCTCCTCGCCCAGCTCCGGGTGCGGCACGCCGATGACGGCGGCCTGCCGCACCGCCGGGTGCTCGTACAGGACCTCCTCGACCTCGCGCGGGTAGACCGTGTAGCCGCCGCGGATGATCACGTCGCGGCGGCGGTCGACCAGGAAGAAGTAACCGTCCTCG
This sequence comes from Nonomuraea terrae, assembly GCF_044465245.1. Classification (NCBI taxonomy): domain Bacteria; kingdom Bacillati; phylum Actinomycetota; class Actinomycetes; order Streptosporangiales; family Streptosporangiaceae; genus Nonomuraea; species Nonomuraea terrae. Next base: position 773,096 of record NZ_JBITLL010000006.1, read on the forward strand.
TCGACCCGGCCGAGGTCGCCGGTGTGGAACCAGCCGTCGCGGACGGCCTCGGCGGTGGCCTCGGGGTCGTTCCAGTAGCCTTTCATGACGTTGGGACCGCGCACGACGATCTCGCCGATCTCGCCCGTGGGCGTCTCGCGACCCTCCTCGTCGATCACCTTCATCTCGACGCCCCTGATCGGCCAGCCGATCGAGCCGGGGCGACGGTTCCGGCCGCCCCGGTTGGTCGCGCTCACCGGGGAGGTCTCGCTCAGCCCGTACCCCTCGACGATCTCGCAGCCGAACCGGGCCTCGTACGCGCGCAGCACGTCGAGCGGCAGCGCCGCCCCGCCCGAGGCGCAGACCCGCAGCATCGACATGTCGGAGGCGCCCGGATGGTCGAGCAGCGCGATGAACATGGTCGGCACGCCCTGGAAGACCGTCACTCCGTCGCGCCTGATCACCTCCAGCGCCCGCCCCGCCTCGAAGCGCCGCAGCAGCGTCAGCCGCGCGCCCGCGCGCACGGTCGCGTTCAGCGAGCACGTCTGCCCGAACGTGTGGTAGAGCGGCAGCGCCCCCAGCACCACGTCGTCCACGCCGAGCGCGTGCATGCGCGCCACCGTGGCCGCGTTGCCGCCGAGGTTGGCGTGGGTCAGCTCGATGCCCTTGGGCCGCCCGGTCGTGCCGGAGGTGTAGTGGATGACCGCGGTGTCGCCGGGCGCCATGGAGACGATCTCCCGCTCGGCCGGCACGCCGCGCAGCAACCGCCGGAACTCCTCCGGCACCACGAAGAAGCAGTCGGCCTTGGTGCCCGCCGAGCCGGCCTCGGCCGTCTCCGCGAACGCGTGCCAGGCGATCAGCAGCCGCGCCCCGCAGTCCCCCAGGTACGCGGCGATCTCACGCCGCTTCAGCAGCGGGTCGAGCGGGACCACGACGGCCCCCACCCGCAGCACCCCGTAGTAGACGACGCCGAACTCGGGCACGTTCGGCAACATGATCGCGACCCGGTCGCCGGCGCCGATCCCGCGGCACCGCAGCAGTCCCGCCAGGCGGGCGCTCAGCTCCTCGAGCGCGCCGTAGGTGAGCTCCGCCTCGTCCAGTGTGAGAACCGCCCTGCCGCCGAGCCGTTCGGCGGCCGCCTGGAGCCGGTCAGCGAGGTTCATGGGAAGACCGTACGTCCGCTCTCCCACGGCCCTCATTGGTCGCGGTCGCCAGTCTTTCCCGGCCGGCATTGGTGGGGAGCGAGTCCTGCAACGCGATCGCGACGAGCAGTTCGACGAGATCGTTGATCGACCGCAGACTCCGCCCGGTGCGCTCCTGGATCCGGCGTAAGCGGTATTGGGCGGTGTTGGGATGGATCTGCAGCCGCTCGGCCGCGGCCCGCAGGTTGAGGTCGGCGGCGGCGAACGCCCTGATCGTGGCGGTCAGCACGCCGCCGCGCGCGCGGTCCTCCGCCAGCAGCGCCGTGATGCGCGGGTCCACCAGGTGGCGGGCGGTGTCGTCGGCCTTCAGCGCCAGATACTGGAACGGCGTGATCCGCGGCAGCGCCGCCACCCCGCCCTCCTCCGGCACGAAGTCGAGCACGGCCCTGGCCTCCTGGTACGCCTGCGGGATCTGCGCGGTGCCGAACGACACCGTGCTGATGCCCATCGCGAGCCGGACGCCCTCGGCGGCCAGGCTGTCCAGCACCCCCTGCAGCCGGTCGCAGAGCTCCTCGGGAGCGGTGCCGGGGCCGAGCACGGGGATGGCCACGATCTCCGACTGCCGCACGACCGACAGGGTGCGGGTGCCGTTCCCGCCGGTCCTCGCGATGGCCGCGCAGGCGGCATGCCGGGCGTCGGCACCCCGGTCGGGGCCGGTCGTCACCTCGCTGGACGGCCCGGCCAGCACCGCGGTCACCACCAGCAGCGGCGTGCGCGCGTCGGGCGCCAGTCCGTGCGCCTGCGCGGCGGCCAGCTCCCTGCCCCGGGTCGGCACGACCCCGGCCAGCAGCGTCTCCAGCAGGTCGCGGCTCTCCCGCACGGCCTCGGCGGCCGCGTACTGCTGGAACTCCATGTACGCGTTGGCCGCGTGCGTGCTGGCGAAGTCGCAGTAGCGCATCAGCGGGGTCGCCAGGGCCAGCGCCGCCTCGCGCCCGGCGTACGTGTGCCCGGCCCGCTCGACCACCGCCTCCCAGAACACCTGCTGCCCGACCCGGAAGGCGTTGATGTAGTCGGCCAGCGCCACCCCCGCCCTGGCCCGGCGCATGGCGGCCCGCCGGGTGAAGGCGATGTCCTCGTAGGTCACCGTGCGCTCTTCCAGCAGCACCCCGAGCTTGGCGCGGTAGTGCCGGACCACCTGGTCGCGGACGTCGGCGTGGAACGCCGGGCCCATCGCCTCGTAGGCGGGGATCTCCTCGCGCATCGTCGTGACAGCGGTGCCGGCCAGCTTCGGCAGGTCGTCGAGCAGCTCGGAGAGGATGCGGGTGCGTTCCGCGCGTACGGCGGCTTCCACGGTACGCGAACCAGTGGACATGCCCGGGATGATCCATGCCCATTGCCGGACGGTCAACGGGTCGTAACCGGTCCGAGACAGACGCTGTGCTCAGAGGACAACTCACCTGAAACATCTTGGGTGACCGTGCCCAATGCGGCCCTTGACGGGCGGCTCCTACGCTGAGCGCAATTCAGAACATTGTTCTCCAGGAGGCCGGATGCTGGAGGTGCATGATCTTACCGTTCGCTTCGGCGGCATCACCGCGCTGGACGGCGTGGGGTTCGAGGTGGCCCGCGGCGAGATGGTGGGGCTCATCGGCCCGAACGGCGCCGGCAAGACCACCCTGTTCAACTGCCTGACCCGCCGCTACGACGCCGACTCGGGCACCGTCGCCTACGAGGGCCGGGACCTGACCGCCCTGGCCCCGCACGCCATCGCCGGTCTCGGCATCGCCAGGACGTTCCAGAACCTCGGCCTGTTCCCGCGCCTGTCCGTACGCGACAACGTGCTGGTCGGCGCGCACCACCGCGGGCGCGCCGGCTTCGTCTCGGCCGCGCTGCGGCTGCCCGGGGTGCGCCGCGAGGAGCGCTCGTTGCGCGAGGACGCCGACGCCGTGCTGGAGCGGCTGGGCCTTGCGGCGGTGGCCGACCATCCGGCGACGGGGCTGCCGTTCGGCACGCTCAAGCGGGTCGAGCTGGCCCGCGCGCTCATCGGCCGTCCCCGCCTGCTGCTCCTCGACGAGCCGGTGAACGGCCTCAACTCCTCCGAGGTCGAGGAGTTCGCCGGCACGCTCGGCGCCATCCGCACCGAGTACGACCTGACGGTGGTCGTGGTGGAGCACCACATGGGGTTCGTCATGGGCATCTGCGAGCGCATCGTGTGCCTCGACTTCGGCCGGAAGATCGCCGAAGGGCCGCCGGCCGAGGTCCAGCGCGACCCGGCCGTCATCGAGGCGTACCTGGGGACGGCGGCATGAGCGACCTCGTGGTGGACGGCCTGGTCGCCGGGTACGGCGACGTCCGCGTGTTGCACGGCGTGAGCTTCGCCGTCAAGCAGGGCGAGGTCTGCGCGATCCTCGGCCCCAACGGCGCCGGCAAGACGACGCTGCTGCGGGCCCTGTCCGGCATGGTCAGGACGCGCGGCACGGCCACGCTCGGCGGCACGGAGCTGGCCGGGCGCTCGCCCGACACCGTCGCCCGGCTCGGCGTCGCCCACGTGCCCGAGGGGCGCGGCACGTTCATGCCGCTGACCGTCGAGGACAATCTGCGGCTGGGCGCGTTCGTCCGGCGCGGACGGGCCGAGATCGAGGCCGACCTCGAACGCATCTTCACGTACTTCCCGGTACTGAAGACCCGGCTCAAGCAGGAGGCCGGCAGTCTCAGCGGCGGCGAGCAGCAGATGCTGGCCCTCGGCCGGGCGCTCATGCTGCGGCCCCGGCTGCTGCTGCTCGACGAGCCGTCGCTCGGCCTGGCCCCGCTGGTCACCCGGGAGCTGTTCCGCATCGTCCAGGCCATCAACGCAGAGGAGCAGACCACCGTGGTCGTCGTCGAGCAGAACGCCCATCTCGCTCTCGGCATCGCCCAGCAGGCGCACGTCCTGGAGACCGGGCGGATCGTCCTGTCCGGGACGGCCGAGGAGATCAGGGCCGACGAGCAGGTCGCGCAGTCCTACCTCGGGTACCGGGTGTAGCGCGATGGCCGGATTCCTCCAGCAGATCGTCACCGGGCTGGGCGCGGGCGCCATCTACGCCAGCCTCGCGCTGGCCCTGGTGCTCATCTACCAGTTCACCGGGATCGTCAACTTCGCCCAGGGCGAGCTGGCCATGTTCTCCACGTACATCGCCTGGACGCTGGTGGCCGCCGGGGTGTCGTTCTGGCTGGCGCTCGTCATCACGCTGGTCGTCTCGTTCGCCGGCGGGATGCTCATCGAACGGATCGTCATCCGGCCGGTCGAGGGAGCGCCCGAGCTCACCATCGTGATCGTCACCGTCGGGCTGTTCATCTTCGTCAACGCCGCCGCCGGCTGGATCTGGACCTTCCTCATCAAGGACTTCCCGAACCCCTTCCCCGGCGGCGCGCTCGAACTGGGCGCCGTCACCGTGAACTTCTCCACGCTCGGCGTGCTCGGCGTGGTGGGGCTGGTCATGGGCCTGCTCTACCTGCTCTTCCAGCACACCAAGATCGGGCTCGGGATGCGGGCGGTGGCCACCAACCCCGCCTCGGCGCGGCTGGTCGGCATCCGCGTCGGCTGGACGCTCGCGCTCGGCTGGGGCCTGGCCGCCACCGTCGGCGCCGTGTCAGGAGTGCTGGTCGCGCCGCTGCTCTTCCTCGAACCCAACATGATGGCGGGCGTCCTCATCTACGCCTTCGCCGCGGCCACGCTCGGCGGCTTCGACAGCCCTGTGGGAGCCGTCATCGGCGGGCTCATCGTGGGCGTCGCCGAGACGCTCGCCGGGGCGTACGTCGGCTTCATCGGATCCGACCTCAAGATCGGCGTCCCCCTGCTGATCATTCTCGCCGTCCTGCTGCTGCGGCCCCAGGGACTCTTCGGACGAGCGGCGGTGGAACGCGCATGACCGAATCCACGAAGACGGACGAGCAGACCTCGGCGCCCCCCGCGCCGGTCAAGACGCCGGCCGCCACCCGGTGGCGGTGGGGCGCGCTCGCCGTGCTCCTCGTGCTGGCCGTCTACGCGCCGTTCCAGCTCGCCCCCTTCTACGTCTTCCAGCTCACCATGGTGCTGGTGTACGCGGTGGCGCTGCTCGGGCTCAACCTCCTGGTCGGCCACGCCGGTCAGATCTCGCTCGGCCACGGCGCCTTCTTCGCCATCGGCGCCTACACCGCGGCCATCCTCATGGAACGGGCGGCGCTGCCGTACCCGCTGACCCTGCCCGTCGCGGCCGCGGTGGCGTTCCTGATCGGGCTGGGGCTCGGCGTGCCGGCCATGCGGCTGCGCGGCCTGTACCTGGCGCTCGTCACGCTCGCCATCGCGATCTTCCTGGTGCCGCTGCTCAAGCGGTTCGAGGAGCTGACCGGCGGGTCCATGGGCCTGACCCTGGCCAAGCCGCAGCCGCCCGCCTGGACCGGGCTGGCCGAGGACCAGTGGCTCTACTTCGTCGCCCTGATCGTCACCGTGGGCTCGTTCCTGTTGGTCGCGAGCCTGCTGCGGTCGCGCGTCGGGCGGGCGCTGCACGCCGTCAGGGACAACGAGATCGCCGCCGAGGTCATGGGCGTGCGGCTCTCGTTCTACAAGACGCTCGCCTTCGCCTGGAGCGCCATGCTCGCCGGCGTCGCGGGCTCCGTCTACACGTGGGTGATCGGATTCGTCTCGCCTGACTCGTTCACGGTGAACCTGTCGATCAACCTGCTGGCCGGCATCGTCGTCGGCGGGCTCGGCTCGCTGTCGGGACCGGTGCTCGGGGGTCTGTTCGTGATGTTCGTACCGAGCATCTCGCAGGACATCAACGACGCCGCGCCCGGCGTCATCTTCGGCCTGCTGATCATCGCGGTGATGTACGTCGCCCCGACGGGCCTGGCCGGTCTCGCCGGCCGCCTGATCAAGAAGATTCCCCGGAAGAAGGAGTAAAAGGGATGCGAGTATCTGCGATCGGCTGCACGGCGCTGCTCCTGCTCGCCGTCGCGGCCTGCGGGGGACGGGACAGCGGCGGTGAGACCGCGACCGGAGGGGGAACGGCCGCGGCGGGCCAGTGCGCGGGCCAGCAGACCACCGGCATCACCGACACCAGCATCAAGCTGGGCGGCATCTACCCCCTGTCCGGCCCCGCCTCGGCCTACGGCGACATCCCGACGGGCATCAAGGCCTACTTCGACTACGTCAACGCCGAGCAGGGCGGCATCGACGGGCGCAAGGTCGAGTTCGTCGTGCGCGACGACGGCTACAGCCCGCCCAAGGCTGTCGAGGAGGCCCGCAGGCTCGTCGAGCAGGAGCAGGTCTTCGCCCTGTTCCAGACGCTGGGCACCCCGTCGACCACGGCGGTCTGGGACTACACCAACCAGCGCAAGGTGCCGCAGGTCTTCGTCGCCACCGGCGCCTCCCAATGGGGCTCCAACACCGAGCACCCGTGGACCATCGGCTGGCAGCCCGACTACGTCTCCGAGGCCCGCGTGTACGCGCAGTACCTCAAGGAGGAGAAGCCCGACGCCAAGGTCGCCGCGCTCTACCAGAACGACGACTTCGGCAAGGACCTGCTCGGCGGCTTCAAGAAGGCCATCGAGGGCACCGGGATCCAGGTCGTGGCCGAGGAGAGCTACGAGGTCGCCGACCCCACCGTCGACGCCCAGATGGGCAACCTCGCCGGGTCGGGCGCGGATGTCTTCCTGAACATCACCACGCCCAAGTTCGGCGCGCTGGCGCTGGCCGCGGACGCCAAGAACACCAAGTGGAACCCGCTGCACATCGTCAACAACGTCGCCGCCTCCCGCACCGTCCTCGAACCCGTCGGCTTCGAGAACGTCCAGGGCGTCATGTCCGCCACGTACTACAAGGACCCGAACGACCCGACGTGGGACGACGACGCGGAGATGAAGCTGTACAAGCAGAAGATGCAGCAGTACGCCGCCGGCAAGGACCCGAACATCCCCTACCACGCCTTCGGCTGGGCGGCGGCGAGCAGCTTCCACAAGGCCATGGACGCGGTGGCCTGCCCGACCCGTGAGGGCCTGCGCGACTCCGTGCGCAACCTGAACAACGTCGAGGTGCCCATGCTGCTGCCCGGCATCACCATGAAGACCGGGCCCGACGACGGCTTCCCGATCGAGTCGATGCAGCTCATGGAGTTCAAGGGCGAGCGGTGGGAGCTGTTCGGCGAGGTGATCGACACCCGCGCGGAGTTCGGCCCGCCCACCACCGAGTGATCACCTCCGCCCTGCCTGCCGGTCGAAGGAGCTCGGCCCCCACCACCGAGTGATCACCTCCGCCCTGCCTGCCGGTCGAAGGAGCTCGGCCCCCACTACCGAGTGATCTCGCCGGCCCTGACCAGCCAGTCGACGGCTTCGGAGATGGCTTCGAGCGGCGTGTACCTGGGCCGGTGGCCCAGCAGCCGCTCGGCCTTCTCCATCGAGCAGTTCGGGCTGTGGGCGATGTGGTCGTAGGTGATCTCCGCGTCCCGCTCGGACACCGTGGCCCGCCACTGCTCCCAGGGCAGGAACGTCAGGTTCGCCTCGCGGCCGAACCAGCCCGCCACCGCCTCGGCGTACCCGCGCAGCGTCAGGGCGGTGGTGGCGACGGAGTGGAAGCTCTCGCCGACGGCGGCCGAGCGGCTCGCCATGGCGTCCATGAACAGCCTGGCCACGTCGTCGGCGTGCACGTGCTGGACGGTCTCCATGCCGAAGTTGGGCAGTGCCAGCTCCTCGCCGTCGGCCAGCGTCTGGAAGACGGCCGGGTTCACGTTGCCGGCCGGGTTGACCGGCACCCAGCCCGGGCCGGTGATGTGCCCCGGATGGATGATCGTGACCGGGAGACCGTCGCGGTGGGCCCGGTCCAGCAGGTACGCCTCGATGGCCGCCTTCTGGATCCCGTACTCGCCGAAGGGCCGCTTCCTGCGGTCTTCCGGCGTCGGCACCTGCGCGCTCGGGCCATGCGTCCAGATCGTCCCGCAATGCAAGAAGTGCCGGACTTTCCCGCTCAACGCCTCGGCCAGCGCCCGCGCACTGTCCTCCGTGAAACAGATCAGGTCGATGACGACGTCGCCCTCCAGCTCGGCGATCCGCCGCCCGAACGTCCCGTCGCCCTCCTCGGCCTCCCGGTCGGCCGTCACCGTCGTGACCCGCTGCCAGGCCCCATGCGGACTGTACGGCTCCCGCTTCCCCCGGCTCACGTTCACGACCTCATGCCCCGCCTCGACCAACCTGGGGATGAGGTACGTCCCGATATGCCCACTACCGCCAATCACCACAACACGCATGCCGCCAGCGTAAACCTCTGCTCATGAACCCCAAGAGCCGCCCGCGAAGCCGCAGGCGGCGTGCCGGGCTCCACCGGAGAAGAAACCTGGTGTAACCCTTTCACCCCGAGGCGGAAGCTTCCTCCTCTGTCACGATGACGCCAGCCACTGTCCGTGTCGGTTGCATGACAATGAGTGGCATGCCATCCCCCAGACACGACGCACTCGTTCAGCTGTTCAAAGACCGTCCTGAGTTGGCGGTCGAGATCCTCCGCGACCTCATGGGCGCGGAACTACCCGCCACGTCGCTCCTCCAGCTCGAGAAGAGCACCTTCAACACCCGTAACTCCGACGACATCGAGGCCGACCTGATCATTGTCATGGGGGCACCCCAAACTCCAGCGCACGCGATCGTCCTGGAGATCCAGCAGGACAAATCCAAGGTCCCTCGACAGCTCGCCCGCTATGCCGCCGCCCTGTGGCTTCAACTGGGCTGCGACGTCACCGTCCTGCTCGTCTGCCCGGAGCGTGCCGTCGCCGCCTACTACGCACAACCGATCGAGTCAGGGCTGAGCGGCTACCGCCCCACACCATGGGTGCTCGGCCCGGACGGCATTCCCGTCATCATCGACCCGAAGCAGGCTGCCACCCAGCTGGGGCTGTCGGCCATGTCGGTCATGGTTCACGGCCGCAACCGCAAGGTGATCGAAGCGTTCGCCGTAGCGCTCTCCGACAGTCCCGACGAACACTCTCCGAAGTACTATGAATACGCGTACAGCATGTCCTCGCCCGAGATCCGCCGCCTCATGGAGGAAATCATGACGTCCACTGCCTGGCCGGTCTACAGCCCCTTCGCTCGTGAGCACTACGGCCAGGGCAAGGCAGAAGGCAAGGCGGAAGGCAAGGCGGAAGGCGAGGCCAAGGCGCTGCTGCTGGTGCTCGGTGCACGTGGGATCGAGGTGCCGGAGGAGGCGCGGGCGCGGATCACCTCGTGCACCGATCTCGCGCAGCTGGAGACGTGGATCGCCCGCGCCGCCACCGTTCGGACTCTTCAGGACTTGTTCGACGACGCGGGCTGATCTCCCGCTGTCAGAGGTCGTGGGCGAGGGAGTGGCGGAGGGCGCCCTGCGGGGTGGTGCCGCGGCAGGCGACGTGCTGGTCGGGGCGGACGAGGGTGAGGGGTTCGTCCGGGAGGTCGGCCAGGTGGAGGGGGACGCCCAGGGCGCGGGCCTCGGCGGTCACCACGGCGGCTTCCGATGAGTTCTGGTCGCCGAGCAGGGTGAAGCCGGGGCCGAGGTGGTCGTAGAGGGAGTCGCCGGGGGCGAGCCAGCGGTGGGGGAGACGTTCGCCCGCGCCCGGGGAGACGATCGGCGAGCCCGCGTACGTGTAGCCGAGCACCAGCTCCAGGCTGTGGAACTCGCTGTCCTTGGTCCGCAGCACGGCCTCCGCGACGGCCGGACGGACCTTCTCGAACTCCGCCGTGTCGCCCATCAGCGAAGGGTCGGCCAGCTCGGGAGCGCCCGTGGCCATGTTGACGGCCGCGGCCTCGATGGTGTCGGCGGCGACCGGGCGGCGCTCGCTCTCGTACGTCGCCAGCAGCCGGGCCGGCGCCCAGCCCTTGAGCACGGCGGCCAGCTTCCAGCCGATGTTGACCGCGTCCCCGACGCCGGTGTTGAAGCCGTGGCCGCCGAAGGGCGGGTTCTGGTGGGCCGCGTCACCGGCCAGGAACACCCGCTCGCTCGTGTACCGGTCCGCCAGCAACATCCGCGCGGTCCACGGGTCGGTGGCCAGGATCTCCACGTCGATGTCGGCGCCGGCCAGGGTGCGCAGCAACCGTACGGGGTCGGCGTTCTCGGCCCGCACGCCCTGCGCGATGCACCACCACGTCTCCTTGAGGTCGAGGCGGCCGACGATGCCGGGCTGGGCCGGGTCGAGCACCCAGTAGTGCACGGCGGGCCCGTGCGGGATGCGGTCGGCGAGCCCGGGGGCGCGGAAGACGATGTTGAAGTTGGGCCGCTCGTCCTGGCGGCCCTCGTAGCGGGCGCCGATGGCGGCCCGGGTCACGCTGCGCGGGCCGTCGCAGCCGACGACGTACTGGGCCCGGATCTCGCGCTCCTCACCACCCCCGGCAGGCGCGACGCGTACGGTGACCCCGTCGGCGTCCTCGCTGAGGCCGCTCACCTGCCAGCCCGTCAGCAGCGCGTCGCCGACGGCCTCGCGCAGCACCTCCTCCACCAGCGGCTGCGGCGCCTGCTGGCCGGGCTCGGCGGCCAGGTCGGAGCCCACCAGGTCGAGGCCGAAGCAGGCGCCGATCCGGGTGATCTCCCGCCCGAGCAGGTTGGTGACGAAGACCGCCTCCTGAGACCACGACACCGGCAGCGGCGCCCGCGAGCGTAAGGTCTCCGCCAGCCCCCATCTGCGCAGCAGCTCCATGGTGCGGGCCGAGGTGGTCTTCGCGCGCGGACGCAGCCATGACACCGATGCGCGCGGCTCGACCACCAGGCAGCGTACGCCGTGATGGCGCAGCTCCACGGCGGTCGCCAGACCGACGGGACCTCCTCCGGCGACCAACACGGGCACCGAGGTGGGAATCGGGGTATCCAGGTTCATGGTCGCCCATGATGGCAGGCATGTTCCCGCTGTCGTAGGGCCTGCGACGACCCCTTGCCGACGGGACCGACGGCCCACTAACCTCCAATTTCGGACCAGACCGGAAATGAGGAATTGGCCGTGCACCTGTCTCGCCGCCACGCTCTCCAGTTACCCCTTCTCGCCGCCGCCGGGGCGGCACTTCCCGGCATCGCCCACGCGACCGCGTCACCGCAGGTCAGAGGGGCGTACAACCAGATCGCCGCCGACGGCCGCCACCTCGAGGCCGGCTTCGAGGGGGCCGAGCACGCGCTCGCCGCCTACACCGCCATCTACGACGTGACACGTGACGACAGATACCGTCAGACCGCCGAGGCGCTCCTGCGGTACGTGCTCGGCCGCCGGCCCGCGTACATGGGCGCGAACATCGGCAAGCAGCTGCTGCAGAGCCCGTTCCTCAGGAAGAACGCCCAGCTGCGCGACAACCTGGACACGTTCGCCGCGTCCGTCGTGGACCGGCTCGACGCCGATCCCGACGCCGTACTGCGGTCGGGCGACATCCGCACGCTCGCCGGCCGCGCCGAGCTCCTGGTCGACTACGCGGGACGGCTCGAACGCGGCGAGGCCGATCCGGCGCGGTTCGACGCCGCCGCCCGCGTGCTGCTCGACCGGCTCGTCCAGCTGCAGTTCACCCGTCAGGAGGCGGCCGGCAGGTTCGGGGCCGAGCGCTTCACCGGCGCGTTCCCGCATCTGATCACCGGCGACGACGGCAGCATGGGCACCTGGGACATCTCCACCTGGGCGCTCGCGATGCTCTCCCTCGACCAGTACGAGTCCATCAGAGCCCTGGCCAAGGGCTTCGGGCGCTTCCACGACGGCGCGTACAACGACGCCGCCGCCGCGGGCGCCCGGCAGCTGCTCGGCACCACCGCCATCGATCCGGCCCTGGTGTACGCGGGCGCCCCGGCCGGCTTCCCGCTCGACGGGGCCGAGTACGTCATCGGCGACGAGGGCGGCGAGCAGCCCTACCTCATCACGTACGGCTGGTCGCCGAACGCGATCGCCCAGCTCGGCAGCGTGCTCCGCGCCGTACGCGACAACCGGGTGACCGTCCCGAGGTCGTCGTCGTGGGCCGAGGCCTACTGGACCGGCGCGCCCCGCCCGGAAGTCCTGAACCCGGCCAGGTTCTGGGAAGGGCTGGACGCCAAGATCCGCTACACCCACGACTTCATCGAGGCCGTGCAGCTGCCCGTGCCGGCCGGCTTCCCCTGGATCGACCTCGAACGCGCCGCGTTCCCCTCGACGGGCGGCGAGGACTTCCGCCGCGGCGGCTGGTTCGACGGGTCCGGGCGCGGCACGATGTCGGCGGTCCACTCCCGCCTCGCCGTCGTGGGCTACGTCGAAAGCGGCGGACGTGACGCTGCCCTGCTCGACCGTCTCGGCCAATGGTGGGACCGCCTCCTCGTGTGGGACGCGGCCGCCTGACGCGCATTTCGGTCGAAGATCGCACTAGTGGATCAACGCCTGGATCAGTAGCGTGCTACGCAAAAAACCCCGGATCCAGGTGATTGCATTGAGCGAGACCACGATGCCGCTGCACATGCGGCGGGTGGAGTTCGATCCCGCGCCCGAGCTGGCAGCGGCGCGTGACGAGGAGCGGGTCAAGCGGATCAAGACGGTGTTCGGCGACGACGCCTGGCTGGTGACCCGCTTCGCCGACATCCGGGAGGTGCTCGGCGACCACGAACGCTTCAAGGTCGCCCCGCAGGGCGTCGCCCGGCTGCCCGGATCGCCACCGATGACCGAGGAGCAGAAGGCCAAGGTCCGCGCGGGCAACCTGCTGGGCGTCGACCCGCCCGAGCACACGCGGCTCCGGCGGATGCTGACCGCCGAGTTCACCATCCGCCGGATGCGCCGCCTGGAGCCGCGGATCCAGAGCATCGTCGACGACCACCTGGACGCCATGGAGGCCGCCGGGTCGCCCACCGACCTGGTGCCGGCGTTCGCTCTGCCGATCCCGTCGCTGGTGATCTGCGAGCTGCTCGGGGTGCCGTACGAGGACCGGGAGGGGTTCCAGCGCCGTACCGGCCGGATGCTCGACATGACGGCGCCCGGTGAGGACCGCCTGAAGGCCCAGTTCGAGCAGCGCGCGTACATGGTGGACCTGGTCGCCCGCATCCAGGCCGACCCCGGCGACGACCTGCTCGGCATGCTCGTCCGCGAGCACGGCGACGACCTGTCCGCCGACGAGCTGGTCGGGATCGGCGGCCTGCTGCTGTTCGCCGGCCACGAGACCACCTCCAACATGCTCTCCCTCGGCACGCTCGCCCTGCTGCGCCACCCCGAGCAGCTCGCCCTGCTGAAGCAGGAGCCCGAACGGATCGACGCCACGGTGGAGGAGCTGCTGCGCTGGCTCAGCATCGTGAACAACGGCACCACCAAGCTCACGACCGAGGAGGTCGAGGTCGGCGGCCAGGTCATCCCGGCCGGCGAGCTGGTCATCTGCTCCCTGCCCGCCGCGAACCGCGACCCCGGCTTCCTGCCGGACGCCGACCGTTTCGACCTCACCCGCGGCGCCCCGGGCCACCTCGCGTTCGGCCACGGCGTGCACCACTGCATCGGCGCCCCGCTGGCCCGCATGGAGATGCGGATCGCGTTCCCGGCCCTCTTCCGGCGCTTCCCCGACCTGCGCGCGGTCGAGGACGGCGCCGCCTTCCGCACGTTCAGCATCGTGTACGGGCTGTCGTCGCTGAAGGTGGCCTGGTAGGGCCCGCGTCGATGGGAATTGTCGTCCCAGCCGGATAGCGTGCGAAGGTCATGCCCATCGACCTCGCGGCACATGAGCTGATCGGCAGGGAGCACCCCGCCGCGCTCCTGCGTGCCGAGATCAGCCGGGTCGTCGTCAGCCACGGCGGCCTGGTGCTGGTCACCGGCGAGGCCGGCATCGGCAAGACCACGCTCGTCACCAGCGCGGCCGGCGAGGCCAGGCAGCGGGGCGCGCTGGTGGTCGGCGGCGCCTGCTGGGAGTCCGACGGCGCGCCGGGCTACTGGCCGTGGGTGCAGGTCATCAGGGCGCTGCGGCGGGCCGCCGACCCCGAGGAGTGGGCGGCGGCCACGGCCGAGGGCGGCGACAGCCTGGCCGCGCTGCTCGGCGAGGCGAAGGCGCCGCCGCTGGGCGAGGCTCCCGCCGACGACTTCCGGCTGTTCGACGCGGTCACCTCGGCCCTCGTCGCGCTGGCCCAGCGCCGCCCGGTCGTGATCGTCATCGAGGACCTGCACGCGTCCGACCCGGCCTCGCTGCGGCTGCTGGAGTTCGCGGCGCGGCAGACCTGGTTCGAGCGGCTGCTGCTGGTCGGCACCTACCGCGACGCCGAGGTCGAGCCGGTCGACCACCCGCTGCGCGACCTGCTGTCGCCGCTCGTCGCCAAGGCCGCCACGATCACGCTCACCGGGCTCGACCGGCCCGGCGTCGCCGCCCTCATGGCCCGCACCGCCGGTCTCGACCCGCCGCCGGAGCTGGTCGAGCAGGTTCATCTGCGCACGGGCGGCAACCCGTTCTTCGTCGAGCAGACCGCGCGGCTGTGGCGCAGCGGCGGCTCGGCCGACGTCATCGCCCCGGGCGTGCGCGACGCGCTGCTGCGCCGGCTGTCCCTGCTGCCGCGGCCGGTGGCCGAGCTGTTGCCCGCCGCCGCCGTGCTGGGCCGCGAGTTCCACCGGCAGGCGCTCGCCGCCGCCGTCGGGGCGCCGGTCGCCCACGTCGACCGGCTGCTGGAGCTGGCCGTCGTGGCCAAGCTGGTGGTGGCCGGGGGCGGCGGGGCGTTCGCGTTCGCCCACGGCCTGGTGCGTGAGACCCTCTACGACTCCCTCGACGACCCGCGCGACCTGCACGCCGCGGCCCTGGCCGCGCTGGAGGCCTCGGCCCTGCCCAGCGAGCTGGCGCGGCACGCCTACCTCGCCGGCGACCGCGTCGACCCGGAGCGGGCGGTCGAGCTCCTGCTGGCCGCCGCACGCGAGGCCGGCGGGCGGTTCGCGGGCGACGAGCAGCTCGTCCACCTGCGCAGGGCCTATGCCGTGAGCGCCGCGGCGAGCCCGCGCCGGCGCGGCATGGCCGCGGTCGACCTCGGCGTGGAGCTGCACCACCGGGGCCACCTCGACGAGGCGAGACGGATCCTCGACGAGGTGGCCCGCATCGCCCGCACCACCGACGACCCCGAGCTGCCCGCCCGCGTCGCGCTGATCTTCCACACCCACTACGGCCTGGCCACCGCCCTCGGCCACCTCAGGGAGGCCCACCGGCGGCTGATCGGCGGCGGCCCCGTGCCCGACGAACGCCTCCCGCTCGACCTGGTCCTCCACCTCGTCTCGCTGGCCAAGCAGGGCGGTGACGACGACGCGCTGTCGTTCAGCCTGTGGGCCCACCACGACATCATCTGGGGTCCCGGCACGGCCGCCGAGCGGCTGGCGCTGACCAGCGAGCTGGTCGAGCTGGCCCGGCGCACCTCCGACGACAACCTCGAACACTTCGCCACCGCCCTGCGCTGGGGGGCGATGATCGAGCAGGGCGACCCGCGCTACCTGGAGGAGTTCCGCCGCTACGCCGACACAGGCCGGCGCAGCGACCGTCCCCACCACGTCGTGACCACCGACGTCGACGTGAGCATCATCGCGGGCCTCGCGGGGCGGTTCGCCGAGGCCGAGGAGGTTCTCGCGGGCATTCCGCGCGGAGGGTGGCACGACCGTTTCGTCTTCATGCTCGAACACCACCGCTGGGCGCTGATGGCGCTGCAGGGCAAGATCGAGGAGCAGGAGGCGGTGCTGCGCGAGCTCAGGGGCACCGCTCACCCCTGCGTCCCGCTGCTCGAGGCGCTGACCGCCGTGCACGCCGGCGACCTCGACGCCGCCCTCCGCCACGCCGCCGACGAACAACCCGCGTCCGGCATGATCCAGCCGATCTGGCTGCGCCTGCAGGCCGAGCTGGCGGTGGCCACCCAGGACGCCGAGCTGTGCGCCAGGGCGCGGGCGCTGCTGGCGCCGCACCGGGGGCGGTGGCTGGTGTCGCTGTTCGGCTGGGAGGTCTCCGGGCCGTACGACTTCTGGCTCGGCCTGGTGGACGCCGCCGAGGAGCGGTGGGATGAGGCGGTCGAGGAGCTCACCGCGGCGTACCGCTCGGCCGACCGCATGCGAGCGCGGCCGTGGTCGGTGCTGGCGCGCGCCCACCTCGCCGAGACGCTGCTGTCCCGCGGCGCACCGGGCGACGCGCAGACGGCACAGACCCTGATGGAGGGGGTACGCCGCGAGGCCGCCGACCTCGGCATGCGACGCCTCCCCGACACCGCGCACCGCCTCCCGCCGGAGGACACTCGGCCTGCCGACGATCCACATGCGCGGCCCGCCTCCGGTGGCGCGGCCTCCGCATCGGGTGAGCGGCCGCCGGTCGATCACCACGTATCGTCGGCCTCCAACGGCGGGACGCCCCCGTCCGGGGAGGTCGCGTCCGGCGGCGGGGAGTTCCGGAGAGACGGTGCGGTCTGGGCGTTGCGGTTCGCGGGGCGGGTGGCGCACGTGCCCGACGCCAAGGGGCTGCGCGACCTGCACACGCTGCTGAGCCGGCCGGGCGACGACGTGCCCGCCGTGGTCCTGCTCGCCCCGGAGGGCGGTGAGGTGGTCGTCGCGGCCCACCGCATGGGCGGCGACGAGGTGCTGGACGACGAGGCCAGGAGCCGCTACCGCCGCCGCCTGTCACAGCTGGACGACGAGATCGACCGCGCCGCCGAGCTGGGCGACGACGGGCGGGCGGCGGCGTTCGACCGGGAGAGGGCGGCGCTGCTGGCCGAGCTGCGGGCCGCGGCGGGGCTCGGCGGCCGCACCCGACGGCTGGGCGACGAGGCCGAACGCGCCCGCAAGACCGTCACCGCCCGCATCCGCGACTCGCTGCGCAAACTCGACCGCGCCCACCCCGAGCTGGCCGCCCACCTGCGCGCCACCGTCTCCACCGGCTCCACCTGCCGCTACCAGCCTGAGGACCCCATCACCTGGCACCTGTGACCCCACCGGCCGACAACCCCCGCCCGGTGTCCGCTTGGATAGGCGGGTATGACGTTGTCGACGGTGTTCACGGAGATGTTCGGCGTGCGGCATCCGATCGCGCTGGCGCCGATGGGCGGGTCGGCCGGTGGCGCGCTGGCCGCGGCCGTCTCCCGCGGCGGCGGGTTCGGGATCCTGGGCGGCGCGTACGGCGACCCGGAGTGGCTGGCCCGCGAGGTGCCGATCGTCGCGGGCACCGCAGGGCCGTGGGGTGTCGGATTCCTGACCTGGGGGATCGATCTGGCCGCGGTGGAGCTGGCGCTGAGCTACGGCCCCAGCGCCGTGATGCTGTCCTTCGGCGATCCGGGCCCGTACGCCGAGCATGTCCGCCGGGCAGGGGCGCTGCTGATCCTCCAGGTCACCGATCTGGAGGAGGCCAGGCGGGCCGTGGACCTGGGCGCCGATGTGATCGTGGCCCAGGGAACCGAGAGCGGCGGGCACGGAGCCGCGCGCGGGCGCTCCACGTTGCCGTTCGTGCCCGCGGTGGTGGATCTCGTGGCTCCGGTGCCGGTGCTGGCAGCGGGCGGGATCGCCGATGGACGCGGAGTGGCGGCGGCTCTCGTGCTGGGTGCCGCCGGGGCGCTCATCGGCACCCGCTTCCAGGCGACCACCGAGGCCCTGGCCGATCCCTCGATCACCAGGGCGATCGTCGAGGGACGAGGCGAGGACACCGAGCGGAGCACCGTGCTGGACATCGCGCGAGGCTCCGGCTGGCCGTCGAAGTACCCCGCCCGCACCCTCGGCCACCCCTACCTCGACCGCTGGCGCGGCCGGGAGGCCGAGCTCGCCGCCGATCCCCGAGCCCTTCAGGACTACCAGGACGACGTGGCACGTGGCGCGATCCCGCCGTTGCCGGTCTGGGCGGGCGAGGCCGTCGACCTCATCGCCGACCTGCCGTCGGCGGAGGACCTGGTCACCACGATGGCCGCCCAAGCCGAGGACGCGCTGACCAGAGCGGGACGCCGCTGACCTCGCCACCGTCCACGCCGCAGCCGACCGGGCGCGAAGGCGAGGGGCTGCCTTCCTCGTGCCCGGCGCGGGCCGTCGTCGGGCCCTCGCAGCGTGAGAGCACCGGATGACTACTTGCGGTTGTAGAGGCGCATGGTGAGGGCGCCGAAGATGACGACGAAGGCCGCCGAGCACACCAGGACCCAGGTGACCTCGCCCATGTCGGGCGTGCCGGCCATCAGCGACCGTACGGCGCTCACCAGGTGCGTGATCGGGCTGGCGTTCACGAAGATCTGCAGCCAGCCCGGCATGGTCGACGGATCGACGTAGACGTTGCTCAGGAAGGTGAGCGGCATGAGCAGCATCATGCTCATGCCCATGACCGCTTTCTCGCTGCGCAGCAGCAGCCCGAACATCGTCCACAGCCAGGAGAACGCGAACGAGAACACCAGCACCAGCAGGATCCCGCCGACCACCCCGGTCACCCCGCCCTGCGGCCGGAAGCCCAGCGCCAGGCCGACCACCAGGATGACGATCGACGCGAGCGTGTAGCGCAGCAGGTCGCCCAGGAGGTAGCCGATCAGGGTCGACGGCCGCCAGATGGGAAGCGTGCGGAAGCGGTCGAAGACGCCCTTCTCGATGTCCTTGTTCACCTCCACACCGGTGTACATGGTGATCATCACGATGCTGGTCGTCAGGATGCCCGGCAGCAGGAACTGCAGGTACTCCGTGGGAGACCCGGCCAGCGCACCCCCGAACAGGTACGTGAACATCAGCGTCATGATGAGCGGGAACGCCGTCACGTCGAAGAGCTGCTCGGGCACGTGCTTGATCTTCAACATCGCCCGCCAGCCGAACGTGACCGACGCCGACCACGCGCTCGGTCGCGGCGGTCTCACCCCTGGGGCGAGGACCCCCGCCAGGGCGTCGGGCGCGGGTGCGTAGGTGGTGCCGGTCTCGGTGGTGGTGCTCATGCTGCCGCCTCCTCGGTGGCGCGGTGGTCGGTGAGGGCCAGGAAGACCTCGTCCAGGCTGGGCTGGCCGAGGGAGAAGTCGTCGACGACGATGCCGGCCTCGGCCAGCCGGCCGAGCGCGCGCGAGGCCTGCTCGGCCGCCGCCGAGTCCCGGCTCGCGCCGGTGGAGCCGCCCTTGAGGCGCGCGGTGAGCGCCACCGGGTCGGCCTCCAGGTAGACGGCCGCGTCGAGGGACTCGGCCAGCAGGCGCTCGGCGACGGGCCGGGTGGCGGGGTCGCGCAGTCGTACGTGGACGGACCCCGCCCCGACGGACGACTTCAGCTGACCGGGCGTGCCCTCCGCGATCACCTTGCCGCTGTCGATGACCGCGATGCGGGCGGCCAGCCGGTCGGCCTCCTCGAGGTACTGGGTGGTCAGCAGCACCGTGGTGCCGTGGGCGACGACGACGCGGATGATGTCCCAGACCTGATTGCGGCTGCGCGGGTCGAGGCCGGTCGTCGGCTCGTCGAGGAAGAGCAGGTCGGGCGTGTTGAGGATGCTGGCCGCGATGTCGATCCGCCGCCGCATGCCGCCGGAGTACGTCTTGACCCGCCGCCGCCCGGCGTCCGTCAGCCCGAACGCCTCCAGCAACTCCGCCGCCCGCTCGCGCGCGGCCGGTTTGCGGTGGCCGAGCAGGCGGGCGAGCAGGATCAGGTTCTCGGTGCCGGTCATGTCCTCGTCGACGGAGGCGTACTGGCCGGTCAGGCTCACCCGGGAGCGTACGGCGTCGGCCTCGCGCACCACGTCGCGCCCGAACACGGTCGCCTCGCCGCCGTCGGGACGCAGCAGCGTGGCGAGGATGCGGACGGCGGTCGTCTTCCCGGCGCCGTTGGGCCCGAGCACGCCGTACACGGCGCCGGCCGGCACGGCGAGGTCGAGGCCGTCCACGGCGCGCGTCTTGCCGAAGACCTTGACCAGGCCGGAGGTCTGTATCGCCAGATCTGGCATGGGATTCCTTTCGTGAGACTCATGAGACGTACGGCTGGGCGCGACGGCCCTCCCGCAGCGTGCGGCCCCACCAGGTGAGCTGGTCGAGCATGGCCCCGATGGCGCGCAGCCGGTCGTCGGTGTCGTGGGGCCGGCCGTGGCCGTCGACGGCCGGGCCCAGCAGATCGACCCCGACCCAGTCGCGCATGGTCACCGCGTGCAGGGCGGTGAAGACCGTGCGGAGCTGCTCGACCGCGTAGTGACCGGCCGAGCCGGAGCCGTACGAGACGATGCCCACGGGCTTGGCCCGCCACTCGTCGTACGCGAAATCGACGGCCTGCTTGAGCGAGGCGGGGAAGCTGCGGTGGTACTCGGGGGTGACCACGACGAAGGCGTCGGCGCGGCCGACGGCCCCGGCGAACCGCCGCATGGACGGCGTCGGGCGCTGCGGGTAGCACGCCGGGAAGGCGTAACCGGCCAGGTCGAGCACGTCGACGGCGAGGTCGTCGCGCTGCCCGGCCCGCTCGGCGAACCAGGCGCCCACCGCGTCGCACACCCGGCCCACCCGGGTGCTGCCGATGATCACCGCGACGCCGAGCCGCTCGCTCCTCATCGCGCCACCTCCCCTCACCCATGAGGCGCCAGGCGTCCCGCTAGATCGGATCTAGCGGGGCGCCTGGCGGCAGAGGCGGCAGGGGCCGGGAGCAAGTCCGGGTACGGCCATCCCGGCGTCACGGCCGGAATCGCGGCCCCGATCGGATACACGCTGCCGGCCGCCGGGCTCGTCGCCGTCGGCACGGCCGCGTTCACCGGCGTGATCCGGCCGCCTGAGCGGGAAGCGCAAATACGACGGGTGGCTACGCCTGGGCTTTACCCGGAACAATCCAGCCTTATAGTAATCGAACCACTACCCAAAGTTACGATGGCGGAAGTTCGCGCATCTATCGCTCCAGGGGGGCTGGAATGACTGACGAGACCCGGGCCGACGAGGTACGGATCGACACACTGGACGACGAGGCCGCGCTGCTGCACGTTCAGGACGACCCCGTGGCCGCCGCGGCCGTCGACGTGGCGGTCGAGACCGAGCTGCTGGACAACGCCCCCGCCCGCGAGGCGGTGGAGGCCCGGCGCGAGGCCGAGCGCCGCATCATCGGGCTCCCGGATGAGGAGCGGGCTCGCGTGCAGCGGCTCCAGCAGGAGCTGCGCACCATGGGCGCCGAGGTGTGGCCGGTCTCCCGATGGTGGGGCTACGAGATCCGCCTCAACGAGTCGGCCGCGCTGCTGTCGGCCGAGATCCCGCAGCTCGTCGGCGAGATGGCGGGCATCATGCTCGGCGCGTGGGTGGCCCCCGTGGTCGAGCGCAGCGTACGCGCCAAGGCCGACTGGATCGCCTCCATCGCCCGCCCGTACGGAGTCAAGCTGGTCTCCCCCTGGACCGCTCCCGGCATGCTCGTCCCCGCCCGCCAGGACGGCCGCACCCCGGCCGACGCCCGGCTCTACTGGACCGTTCACGAGCCGGGGGAGGGCTGGAGCCCGGCGCAGCGGTTCGTCGAGCACGTCGACGTGTCGGGCGCGGCACTCGCGGTGTTCCAGGACCGGCTCCACCTCGTCCACCGCGGCGTCGCCGGCGACGCCGCCCTGCGGTGGACGGTCTACGACGCCGAGGAGGGCTGGCGCGAGGACGAACGGTTCCCGAGCCACCTCACCGACGAGGCTCCGTCGCTGACGGCGTACGACGGGCAGCTCTACTGCGTGCACCGCGGCGCCGGCGGCGACGCGGCCCTGTGGTGGACCCGCTGGGACGGGTCCGCCTGGACGCCGGACGAGCGGTTCCCCGGCCACCTCACCGACGAGGCCCCGGCCCTGGCCGCGTACGACGGGCAGCTCTACTGCGTGCACCGCGGCGCCGGTGACGACACGTCGCTGTGGTGGACCCGCTGGGACGGCTCCACCTGGACTCCTGACCAGAAACTGCCCGGCCACCACACCTCGAAGGCCCCGGCGCTGGCGGTCTACCGCGGCCACCTCTACTGCGTGCACCGCGGCGCGGGCACCGACGCGTCGCTGTGGTGGACCCGCTGGGACGGCACGGAGTGGAGCCCCGACCAGAAGCTGCCGCGCCACCACACCGCCGAGGCTCCGGCTCTGACGGTCTTCAAGGACCGGTTGTTCTGCATGCACCGTGGCGCCTTCGACCACAACCTGTGGTGGGCCGCCTTCGACGGCGCCGCCTGGACCGCCGACGAGCAGGTGCCCGGGCACCGCACCTCGGAGCGCCCCGCGGTCGTCGCCTACCGCGACAGGAACGCGACCCACGACCAGCTCCTCTGCGTCCACCGCGGCTGAAACGCCGAAAGTGCCGGCTCGCGCGCCACGCGAGCCGGCACTTTCGTGTCGGTGGCTTACCAGCCGGCGAGCTGCTCCAGGAACCACTCGATCAGTGGCTTGGACACGGCGCTGTGCTCGCGGTTGGCGGTGTCGCAGCAGAACGCGTCCAGCAGCGTCTCGTCCTTCGGCAGGTCCCTGAGATCCTTGTAGAGGTCGGGCTGCCACTGGTACGGGTCGCGGGTCAGCGCGATCGCGCTGACGGTCGGGACGAAGCAGCTGTTGCGCAGCCGCTCGTGGATCGGCAGCCCCATCGCGTCGGCGATCCGCCCCCACGAGTCGAGCGTGCCGCCGGGGGCGCCGTCCCACGCGGCGACGTGGGAGGTTGCGCTCGCCCACACCGGCGGGCCGAGCTTGATCGTGCCGACGTTCTGCAGGGCGCCGCCGTCCGGCTGGACTCGGGCGGTGAGCTGGAGATCGGCGGACTGCAGGTCGAAGACCGGCGTGCCCGGCCCGAGGTCCAGGCCGATGCCGGTGCCGAGCCCGTTGGCCAGCCCCAGCTTGTACGGCCGCATCGGGAACCAGCCGACCCGGCGCAGGTCGTCCAGGAACTCCTGGCGCAGCGGGTTCGCGGTCACCGGCCCGGAGAAGTCGGCGCTGTCGACCCAGCCCCACAGCAGCTGCTGCGCGGCCGGGCTGCGGATCAGCTCGGCCTGACCTGGCTCGCCGCCCTCCGGCGGCTGCAGCGCCTCGTGCAGGTACGCCAGCTGCTGGAGCACCAGCGGGATCCAGGCGCCGAGGTGCGGCGTGTCGTAGGAGAAGTACTTGTCGGTCTGGTGGTCGAGACCGTCGGCCTCCATGCGGGCCAGGGCGTACCGGGTGACCATGCCGCCCATGCTGACGCCGCCGACGACCAGCGGGGCTTCGCCCGTCCGCTCGGCGAGGACGCGCTGCACGCAGCTGACCGCGACGGCGGCGTTGGCCTGCAGGTAGGTGTGCCGCTGGTTGAAGCCCAGCAGGACGACGTCGATGCCCATCGAGCGGAGCCGGTCCAGGAAGCCGGGCTTGCCGTCCTGGTACGGCGTGTTGAAGTGCCGCCACAGGGCGTCCAGGTCGCTCGGGCCGTGGCCGAAGCCGTCCGCCAGGATCAGCGGCCGGGTGAGCGTGCGGTGGCCCTCGGCCAGGTGGACGGCGGCCCGCCCCTTGGCGGTGACGCCCTGGTGCGGGCGGTCGGCGACCAGCTCCCAGGTCGTCTCGGGCCTGCGGGTGTCGGCGTCACCGTCCTGCTCGGCGGAGAACCAGACTCCTTGCCAGCCGAACGCGTCCGCGATCTGCTCGCCCTGCTCGTCGCTCAGGCTGCTCCTGATGCCCTGGGCTCTGGTCTCGACGTCGATTCTCGGTTCCTGCGCCATGATCGATCCTCTCGCTAAGCTGCGCGGCCGACTGGGGCCACTGACGCCACCCTACGGTGACGGTCAGTGACGAACCTGGGACGGAATGCAGTGGCACGGTCATCTTCCCGTATCGTGTTTTCGCAGGTCAGATGAGGTATTCGCCGTTTCGCGGGCCGACGCGTGACACCCCGTCGACAGGGGGCAGGGGGCAGGAGGGACAGCGGTAGCGAGCAGCTCGGGGGAGTCCATGCAGGCGTTCTGGATCGACGCCACCCACGAAGGGACGCAGGAGCGCTACGGCGAGGAGCTGCGCCGGTGGCGGCACGCGTTCGCGGTCGCGGAAGGGGAGCCGGAGGCGGGCGGCGTCACGCTCGACCCGGCGCACTTCGCCGCGGCCGCCTGGGAGGCCGCCACCCGCCCGGCCGCCGAGTTCCCGTACGTGCGGCGCCACTCCCGCGTGCTCGACGCGGCCTGCCGCCGGCCTGAGGAGGCCAAGGGCCTGCTGGCCGTGGTCGAGCTGGCCGTGCCGGCCCCGGTGCGGGTGCCCGCCGGCTGGGCGGGCTGGCAGCGCGAGAGCGGTGACGACCGGACGTACGCGCCGCCACCGTACGAGCGGCAGACCGCGCTCACCACGCTGGAGCTGCGCGTGCCGGTGCCGGCCGACCGGCTGCCCACGCCCACGCACGCCAGGGCCGCGGGGCTGCCCAACCTGGACGACGCCCAAGCCTCGCTGGAAGCGCTCGTGACCGAGCTGAACACGGTCGTCGCGCCGTTCCTGCGTGAGTTGGAGGGCGGCGGCGACGCCGGTGCGATGCCGGAGTGGCTGCGCACCCAGATCGAGGCCGACAAGGCGACGGCCGAGACCGCCGGCGCGGGCGCCTGGCGGTACGTGGCCGCCCACACGGGCAACCGGCTGGAGTTCGACGAGCAGCGCGGTGTCGACGCGATCGGGTTCCACGAGGGCGACCTGCTGCGGCCCGTCGAGGCCATCCACATCGCGCTGCACGACCCGGCCGACGTGATCGCCCGCTGCGAGGCCGCGCTGGCGCTGCTGGCCTTTCACGGCCGTGACTGCGCGGAATGCTGGTCAGGGATGCCCTGCCGGTCCGTACGGCTCCTCGCGACCGGCTACCGGCGCCGTCCCGGCTGGCGCGACGAGTGGGCGCTGCCGCCCGGTGACGAACCGACGAGGGGATGACAGGCATGACGCGACGGGACGAGCATCCCGATGACGAGTTCTTCGCTCCCGTGCTGAGGGAGCCGCCGGCTCCCGAGGAGGTCAGCGAGACGGGCCAGGTGAGCGACACCGGTGTGCCGGACGTGCCCGGCGCGGGCCGGGGAGACTGGGACGAGTCGCCCCCGCCCGCCAACAAGCTCAGCGTGGGCCTGCTCGTGACGGGCCTGGTGGTGCTGGTGGGGGTGGTGCTGACCGTGCTGGCGCTGATCGCCGGACGCCCGCTGCTGGCGATCGTGCCCGCCGTGGTCGCGCTGGCGGCCGCTTTCGGCCTGGTCGCGTACGGGCTGCGGCGCACCCGCTCGAACGGCGGGCCGCCCACCTTCGGCTAGAGGTTTCACCCCCTGCGGCTGGGTATTCGCCCTGCTGGACGGCACAAGACAAGGAGCCCGCGATGCCGCTGATCGATCGTGAGTGCGTACGGCGACTGCTGGAGTCGGAGGAGCCGGACGCCACGCTGGTGTTCGTGCGGGGCGACTGCGTCGTCCTGCCGGCCGGGGACGTGGACGACGCCCACAAGGGGCTCGTGATCGCCCGGCGTGACGACGTGCTGGCCCACGTGCCGGACGGCGCCCCGACGGACCAGGTGCTCGACGACCTGGCCCATCGGCTGGACAACGTCGTCCGCGACCTGGGCGGCTGACCTCAGAGGTGACCGCGGCTGCCGGCCGACGCCAGCTGGCGCAGGTCCTGTGACAGGCTGTCGCGGACCTTGTCCATGATCTTGCCCTGCGTCGCCTCCTCGGTCACCTCCAGCACCACCCGCGCGAGGTAGGTGGCCCGCGCCGTGTCGACACCGGCGCGGTCGGCTACGCGTTGCACGAACTCCTCCCGTCCGAAATGTTGCCCCGAGCCGAGGCCGCCCATGACCTCCGTACGCCGGAGGTGCTCGCCGATCTCGTGTGGCAGCTGGGCGGCCAGGTGGTCGGCGAGCCCTTCGGTGATGCGCTCGCCGAGCGTCTCCAACGTCGCCCTGCACGCCCGCTCGGCCTGGTCACGAGCGCCGAGGTGTGCGCGTGCCTGTACCTTTCCGATGAATTCGTCGTGTTGCACGATTCCTCCACACGGCTTGATGTCTGCCCTGTGCGTGGATTTCCCTGAGACGAGGATCGACCGTCTCCGCCCTCTGCGGCGGGCGGCCCCTCCAGCCGCGCATACCCGCCGCGACTATACGGAAACGACTCCTCCGACGCACTCGCCCGGCGGCCTTTTCCGGCGCGGTTCTTTACTGATTCCACACCCACGCCAGGCGCAATGTCCGTCTTTATGATAAAATGGCACCTTATTGAGCCGTGTAGCGTCTCAAGGGGTATTTTGTGGAAAATGGCACTGAAGGCCAGGTAGATCAGGACATCTACGTGCGGCAGGAGCTGCAGCGGCTGCGCGACAGCATCGACAACCTCGACGCCGCCCTCGTCCACCTGCTGGCCGAGCGGTTCAAGTGCACCCAAGAGGTCGGCCGGCTCAAGGCCCGCTATCAGCTCCCTCCCGCCGACCCCGAGCGTGAGGCATCGCAAATTCGCCGCCTGCGCGCGCTCGCGGAAGAGTCGAAACTCGACCCCGTCTTCGCCGAGCGCTTCCTGAATTTCATCATCGCCGAGGTGGTCAGGCACCACGAGTTGATAGCGGCCGCCGCCCGCGGCAACTAAACGCGGCCGAGGAAGGCGAGCACGCGCTCGGTGAGCAGCGCGGCGGCCCGCTCGTCGTAGCCGGGCAGGCTCGGGTCGGCGAAGACGTGGCGGTCTCCGGCGTAGAGGAACAACTGGGCGTCAGGAGCCGACTCGACCAGGGCGCGGGCCGCGTCGAGGTCGCCCTCGCCGGCGAAGACCGGATCGGACTCCATGCCGTGCACCTGCACCGGGACCTCGCCGGGCCACGCGTCACCGAACTCGGAGACGGGCGCGCAGCCCTCGATCAGCAGCGCGCCCTTCGCCCCGGCGCGCGTCTGGGCCAGCATCTGCGCGGACATCACGCCGAGGGAGTAGCCGGCCAGGACCAGCCCGGCGGGCAACCCCTCGGCGGCGGCCCGGCCACGCTCGATCAGCGTGCCGAAGCCCACCTCCTGGGCGTGGGCGATGCCGCCCGCCAGCGTGTCGAACACCCGCCCGTCGTACAGGTCGGGCAGATGCACGGTGTGGCCGGCCGCCCGCAGCGTGTCGGCGAACGCGCGCACCCCTGGCGTGAGCCCGTACGCGTGATGGAACAGCAGCACCTCGGCCATGCCGCCTCCTCGTTTCGATCAGGTTTTCGAAGAGTATGCCACGGCCGGGTTCGGGCGTACGGCCCCTACGCGGGGAGCTGAAAGTGCCAGACGAGGAGCGCCGGCGAGCCCTCGACGGCCGCCCGCGCCGCCTCCGGCGCGAAGTCGACCAGGGACCACGGCCACAGCTCCCACGGTTCGAGACTCGCGGGCCCGCGCTCGGGCCGGTCGTCGTCCGGCCCGGACGCGGGCGAAGGCTCCTCGCAGCGCCGCACCTCCAGCCCCGCCCGCAGCGCCGCGCGCACGTAGTCACCGGTCAGGTGCCGGTACGTCGCCACCCGCCCCGGCGACCCGTCGGCCAGCCGTACGGGCGGGACGATGCCGCGCGCCACCCCCTCGGGATGGATGTCGGAGGTGATCAGGTGACCGCCCGGCCGCAGCGCCCTGCCGAACTCGGCCAGCACCGGGTCGAGGTCGGGCACGTGGGCCAGCGCCAGCGAGCAGACCACCAGGTCCACCGAGTCGTCGTCCACCGGCAGGCGGCGCAGGTCGCCGAGGCGGAAGTCGCCGTCCGGCACGCGCACGCGGGCCCGCTCCAGCATGTCGGGCGAGCTGTCCACGCCGAGCACCCGATGACCCCGCCCGGCCAGCGCCGCCGCGAACCGGCCCGTGCCGCACGCCGCGTCGAGCGCGAGGCCCGCGGGCAGCTCCGCCACGATCTCGTTCACGATGGGCTCGTCGTAGTCGAACGCCGAGTTCGGCCCGTCGTACGTCTGCGACCAGATGCGGTAGCCGTCGACCGTCTCCACGCGGGCGACGTCCACCCCCGCGTCGGCCAGCGACTCGTCGTCGAGCAGTGCGCGGATCTCCGCGACGCGCGTCTCGACGAACGCGCGCCCGTGCTCCCCGGTGAACGATCGCATCAGGGCCATGCCCTGCAGGCCCAGCACGTACGCCAGCGGATGCTCGTACCTCATCACCCGCACGCTAATCGGGCGCACCGGCCGGAGGCCAGCGAATATCGGCCCGGACGGCCGGCGAGGGCCGTCCGGGCCCGGTCGTTCGGCTCAGGTGGCGTCGGCGTTCTGGGCCGCCTGGTAGACCGCCATCGCCTCGTTCCCGAAGAAGGGGCCGAACATGAAGTCCGGGGCGAAGGTGTAGGTGAAGCTGTTGACCGAGTTGAGCCAGCCCTGCCCCGTGGACTCGTCGAAGCCCTGGAACCACGGCCCGCCGCTGGACCCGCCGGTCATGCCGCAGCGCAGCCCCTGGTCGCGCGTCTGCACGGTGTCGTCGAAGGCCTGCCCGCTGCAGTAGATCAGCTCTGATCCGTCGAACGGCTCGGCCGCCGGGTAGCCGAAGGCGAAGTTCTGCCGGCCGCGCGGCTGGTTGAACGCCACGCCCTGGCCGCCGACGACGTCGGTCAGCGTCCGGCCGTCCAGCGGCGCGACGACGACGGCGGCCACGTCGAAGTTGATGTCCTCCTGGTCGTTCCACTGCCGGGTGGTCAGCATGCGTGCGGCCGCCCACGTCCCGAACGGACGCCGGCCGTCGTCGAAGGCCGGGACGAACACCCAGTTGCGGTGGGCGGCGCCGTTGAGCTTCACGCAGTGCCCGGCGGTCATCACGACGCTCTCGTTGGCGCTGGTCACCGCCGTGCCGGAGCAGGAGGAGTTGCGGCCGTCGGCGGTGGTGAAGAAGACCCGCCCCACGGTGCGCACGACGGCGCCGCCGTCCTCCCAGGTGAGCCCGGGGCTGTTCGGCACCGCGGCGGTGAGGGCCGTGCCGCCGTACGACGCCCTGCCGGTCGGGGAGTTCCGGTACGTCCAGGGCGTGTGGCGGGTCGTGGTGGCCGCCGTGCCCCTGGACGCCCAGGGCGTGCCGCGGGACGGCCCGTTCGACGAGGTCGCCCGCCGGGGCGGCGGCGCGTCCAACGGCCGCGCCGCCCGCATGCGCTGCGAGGTCCAGTACTTCAGCACGGTCCTGCGTTCCGACGAGGAATCCGTGGCGCTCCATCGGGCGGGCCTGGGGTCGGGGCCTGCGGCGGCCTGAGCGGTGCCCGCGAGCGCCGGCGCGCAGGTCAGGGCGAGCGCGGCGGCGGTGAGCAGGGCGGCTCTGCGGTGCATTGACGTACCTCCCGAAACGCGGAATCTGCCGCTCGGAGGTACGTACGGCCACCGCCGTATTCCTCAATTCCTGCACATACCGATATAGCACTATTGCGGAGTGAATGCGGGCCGACACGGAGCGTGACGGGAAAGGTGCGCAGGGGCCGGATGGTGATGCTCTTTCCGGCTTCTTTCCTTGGAGGGGAAATTCGGCTACGGCGTGGCGTTACAGGGTCGCTGTCCGTAACTGTAACCATCGTTGATGGTTCTCGGGCCTGACCCGTTTCGGCAGGCCAACGGGCTGCACTCCGGCCTGCGGCTCACGCGACCATGGGTCGCATTCCGAAAGGTAACGGTATATGTTCACCCCTGATAATCGGACAAAAGTTACATCCGACTCGGCTCGGCCGCGGGTGCGCCACTCGCTGAGAAAAGCGGCGGGGCTCGCCACGCACGGTGCCCTCGCGGTGGCGCTGGTCGCCACGATCGCCCCCGCGGCGCTGGCCGCGGACCCGTTCGACGGCGAGATGCCGGCGGTGACACCGACACCGACGCCGACACCGACGCCCACACCGTCACCGACGGCGACCGAAGAGGTGGTCGACGACAGGGACCACCGCCGCAAGCGCCGTCATCATCACCACCACTTCTTCAGGGAGCACGGGCGCTGCTCGCCGCACACCTTCTGGCGCGTCCACAGCCTGTCGCCCAGGAACTTCTTCCTGCCGCGGACCAGGTTCATCGACGGTCCGGGCGGCTCGATGACGGTGACGGTCACGCGTGAGCACGAGGTGACGGCGTTCCTCGAAACCGAGAACGAGCGCACGCTCTCCCGTACGCGGAACTTCTTCGAGCGCCGCCGCGCCGACGACGACACCTTCGAGAACCTCAACGTCGCGAACGTCGTCCACCAGCTGCGCAAGCTCGGCCTGCCGCACCTGGAAGAGCGGCACATGGTCTTCGCCGGGCACGAGTACACCCGTGAGATCAGCGAGAAGAAGTACGGCAACATGTGGTACCGGGTCTTCGGCTACCGCATCGGCTACTCCGCCTGGCGGGTGCTCGGCACGTGCCGTCACGTGCCGGTCGCGCGCGGCCTGGTGAACGTCCCCTCCCGGGTGGAGGGCTGGCGCTACTGGGAGACCAAGCGTCCGATGTTCAAGGGCAGGCGGCTTCCCTGGAAGAAGTAGCACGTCACCGCAGGTCAATGGTGGGGTGAAGGGGTTCTCGTCACGAATTCCCGGGTAGGGGACGAGCTCAGGGAGCGCCTCCCGTGACGCGCAGACGTCAGGTTGGCGCCTCCCCTGCCTTCCGTGAGGAGGACACCATGGCCGTCGCTCGACATCTGGCCATCACGCCGCTGAGGATCCCGCCGCCCGATCCCGGCGGCCACAGCTCCAGCCGCTCCCGGCGCCGCCGGCGCCGGCACCGCCGCTTCTGACGCGGCTCAGACGACCACCCAAGCGCAGCGCGGGGGTACATCAGGATCCTTCCGCGCTGCACCGGCCGCGGACGCAGCCCTCCTCCCCGGGCGCGCCCGCAGCCGGCATGTAAGGCCCCTTTCTCAGGACGGCTCGGCGAACGACGCCAGCGCGATGCCCAGCGTCCGCTGGTTCTGGCCGGACGCCTTGGCGTCGGTGGAGTTCACCGAGTAGACGAGGGTGCGGCTCAGGTCACGCGTCGCGCCGATCCCGGCCGCGTAGCCGTAGCGGGCGCCGGTCTTGCCGTACGCGACGATCCCGCCCGGCAGCACCATCCTCGACATGCCGGAGGTGTACGCGGCCGGCTCGCACGTGCCGTACGTCGTGACGCCGGGCACCGTGAACATCGGCTCCAGCTGGGCGGGCGGCACGATCTGGCCGGAGAACAGCGCTCTGACGAACTTCTCCAGGTCCGCGACCGTCGAGATCAGGTCGCCGGAGGCCCAGGTCGAGGTGGTGCTCATCTCGGTCATGTCCACGACGTGCGCCGTGCCGTACGGGACGGCGTCGGGGAAGCCCTCGGGGACCGCCTGGTAGCCCGTGTGATGGCGGCCCCGGATCCGGGGTGAGGCGCCGGGCAGGTAGCTGTCGCGCATGCCGACCGGCCGCAGGATCCTCGTGGTCACCTCGTGCTCGTACGAGTTGCCGGTGATCTGCTCGATCAGCAGGCCCGCCACGAACGTGTTGACGTTGAGGTAGTGCTGGCGGGTGCCGGGGGTGAACTCGACCGGGTTGCGTACGGCCAGCGCGACGTACTCGTGCGGCGTCCACGTACGGAACCTGGTCCGGTACACCCACTCCAGGGAGCCGGGCAGGTCGGGCGCGGGCAGCCCGCTCGTGTGGTCGAGCAACTGGCGCACGCGCACCTCGGGGTACGTCTCCGGCAGCAGTCCGGGAAGGTACTCCTGGACCGTCCCGTCGAGCGACACCCTGCCCTCGGCCACCAGTTGCAGCACGACCGCCGTGGTGAACGTCTTCGTCACGCTGCCCGCACGGAAACGGGCGTTCGCCGACGCCTTGCGCTTGCCCGCGAGGTCGGCCACGCCGCTCACGCCCCGCCACGAGCCCTTGGCGCCGCCCACCCGGACGATCGCGGCGGTGGCGTCGGCGGCCGGCAGCCCGGCGATGGCCCGTTCCAGCGCGGCCCGGTTGACGGGCGGGATCTCGGCGTCCGGATCGGGCCGGACGTCGGCCGGCGGCGGGCACGCAGGTGAGGTGGCGACCGGCTGGGGGACCGTGCGGCCGGTCGCCTGGGCGGGTGCCGCCACGAGGAGGGTGGCCAGGGCCAGGCAGGCGACTGCGGTCTTCTTCACGACGACTCCAGGTCACGAGGGTGATCAGTTCGGCCATCGTGGCCGTCGCCGGGCCCTGGACGGATCGCCGCCGCGGGGGATTTCCGCTCGCTCGTGTGAGGGAGGCTCGCAATCCCTCGTACCGGCGATGTGCCGTAGGGCTCCGGGCGGTGAGGATCTTGGCCATGAACTCCCGCATCTCCTTCGTCGCCGCGCCGCTGCTCGTGCTCGCCTACGGCGTCATCCGGATCCTCGACGGGCTGGACGGCAGCCGCGGCCCCGGTCTCGCCTGGACCGCCGGGCATCTCGCGTTCATGGCGGCGCTCGTCCTGTTCGTCCAGATCTTCTGGCGGCTGCGGGCGATGGCGGGGCGGAACGGACTCGCCACCGTCACCGCGGCGGCCGGCACCGTCGGCATCGCGACGCTGCTCGCGCAGTTCGGCATCGACATCGTGGTCGGGTTCATGGCCGCCGACCACGACGCCATGGGCCCGCTGTTCGACCAGGTGCAGAGCGTCCCGGGCGGGCAGCTCGCGATCTACGACGGCGGGCCGTTCCTGTTCTACCTGGCCCAGCTCGGCCTGGTCGTCCAGCTCGCCGTCATGCGCCGGACCAAGGCGTGGACGCCCGTGCTCGTCCTGATCGACCTCGCCCTCCCGTTCGCCGACAAGGACCTCATCCCGCTCGGCGCCGTCTTCCTGCTCGTCTCGTTCCTGCCGCTCGCCCGGCGGACGACCGAGGCGGCGGCGCGACCCGCCGCGGCGCTCGCATGACCCACCCGGCACCATGGGATGCCATGTCCGAGTTACGGGTTCTCGCGCGGCTGAGCCGATGGGCGAACGCGCTGCCGCCGATCTGGGTGGACTCCGCGCTCGCGGCCGCGGCGCTGGTCGCCCAGCTGTGGCCGCTGCTGTTCCGCGACAACCCGTACGGCGGGTCCTGGGACTGGTGGGGGTACGCCTCCGTGATCGCCGCCACGGTGCCGCTGGCCTGGCGGCGGCGCGCGCCCGCGGTCGTCCTGATCGTCTCGCTCGTCCTGGGCGAGAGCTACGACCTGGTCGACGAGGTGGCCGCCCAGCCGATCTGGTACGGCGGGCTGGTGGCGCTCTACACGGTGGCCGCCTACTCCGGGCGGGTGACGCGGGTGGCCATGTTCACCGTGACGATCGGCGGCGGACTGCTGATGGTCGGCTCGTGGGAGACCGCGATGCGCGGAATCGTGCTCTTCGTGGCCGCGTACGCCATCGGCCGGGCCGCGGCGGCCTCCCGCGCCCGGGCTGCGGCGCTGGAGGAGCGGGCCGCCCAGCTCGCCCGCGAGCGCGAGATCGAGGCCGAGCGCGCCGCCGAACGGGAGCGGGCCAGGATCGCCCGCGACATGCACGACATCCTCGCCCACGCCGTCAGCGTCATGGTGGTCCAGGCCGAGGCCGGGCCGCTGGCGGTGGAGGGCGACCCGGCGCGGGCCGTGGCCGCCTTCGACGCCATCGCCGCCGCCGGGCGCGACGCGATGGAGCAGCTGCGCCGCATGCTCAACGTCCTCAAGGAGGGCGAGGGCCCGCGCGCGCCGCAGCCGACGATCGCCGCCCTGCCCGGGCTGGCCGACCAGGTCCGGGCGACCGGGCTGGAGGTGACATACTCCACGGCGGGCGAGCCGCGGCCGATGTCACCCGACGCCGAGGTGGCCGCGTACCGGATCACTCAGGAAGCCCTCACCAACGTCGTCAAGCACGCGGGCGGCGCCCGCGCCGGCATCGCACTCACCTGGCAGGAACGCGAACTCATGATCGACATCACGGACGACGGCCGGGGCCGCGACCCGGGCCTGCCCTCGGGCGGCAACGGGCTGATCGGCATCCGCGAGCGGGCAGCCGCGTGCGGCGGCAGCGCGCAGGCCGGGCCGCGCGCCGACGGGAGAGGGTTCCGGGTGAGCGTCCGGCTGCCGGTGCAGGGGGTGACGGCGTGACCGTGCGCGTGGTGGTGGCCGACGACCAGGAGCTCGTCCGCGCCGGGTTCGGCATGATCCTCGACGCCCAGCCGGACATCGAGGTCGTCGCCGAGGCGGGCGACGGCGCGCAGGCGGTCGCCGCCGTCCGGGAGCACCGTCCCGACGTGCTGCTGCTCGACATCCGCATGCCGGTCATGGACGGCATCGAGGCGGCCCGCGTCGTGTGCGGCGAGGGCGACTGCCGCGTGCTCATGCTCACCACGTTCGACCTGGACGACTACGTCTACGACGCGCTGCGCGCCGGGGCGAGCGGGTTCCTGCTCAAGGACGTGCGCCGCGACGACCTCGTGCACGCCGTCCGGGTGGTGGCCGCCGGAGAGTCGCTGCTCGCGCCGGCGATCACCACGAAGCTGATCGCCGAGTTCACCTCCAGGGCGGCGGCCCCGCGCCCGGCCGGGCCGCCGCCGGAGCGGCTGGCAGCGCTCACCGCCCGCGAGCGGGAGACGCTGCGGCTCATCGCGCGCGGCCTGTCGAACGCGGAGATCGCGCGGGAGCTGGTGGTCAGCGAGCACACCGTGAAGACACACGTCAGCAACGTGCTCACCAAGCTTGGACTGCGCGACCGCGTGCAGGCGGTGATCGCCGCGTACGAGACAGGGCTCACCGTCCCCGGCGGGCACTGAGCGTGGTCAGAGCGACGCCAGGCCGATCAGGCTCATCAACCTCCGCATCTGGTGGGGGACGTTGCGCACCTCCACGTCGCCGCCGGCGGCGAAGTCGCGCAGCGCGCGGACCGCGGCGACGTCGGCGAAGCTCACCCCGGCCAGGTCGACGATCAGCTCGTCGTCGATGAGCCGGGCCCGCTCCAGCGTACGCCGCAGCTCGTCGCTGTTGCCGCCGTCGATCTCGCCGGACAGCCTGATGACCGACGGGCCGGGCATCACCGCGCAGGTGACCCGCAGGGTGTGGTCGACGTACAGCACCTGTTCGGGTGGCGCCCAGGCGGGGGCCGGGCCGATCGCCGGGTCGGCGAGGCGGTGGGGTTCGAGTGCGGCGTCGTGGCTTGTGGTCATCACCTCAGCCCATCGGGGCGGTCCTTCGGTCGGGGTCGGTCAAACAGTGCCGGACCGGACACATCTGACTCTTTCAGAGTAACGCCCTCACGAGAATACCGGAATAGTTTTTCGGTAGTGGATCTTCCCTTGTGCGGGACCCTTCGGTCGATCGAAGGCGGAAGTTGGGCGATCAACCGCAATTAGGCCCTACTCGATCGGCGTAAGCCGGGTTACATTCACGTTGTTTTGCCCTCTCTTATCCCCCGAGTAGACCGAAGGAGAGGCGTGAGAGCGAGAACCGTGATCGCGGCGCTGACGGCCGCGGCATTCCTCCTGCCGGCCACGGTGGCGCAGGCCGCCGGGGCCACCACCGCGGTGGCACCGCCCCCCGACGACCAGTTCCAGAAGGTCACGCTCAACGACCATCCCGGCGAGCCCATGGACATCGCGGTCCTGCCGGACTCCCGCGTCCTGCACACCACCAGGCAGGGCGAGGTCTGGCTGCACGACCCGAAGACCGGGCTCAACACCCTGGCCGCGGAGATGGACGTCTACCAGCACGACGAGGAGGGGCTGCAGAGCATCGCCCTGAGCCCCGGCTTCGGCAAGGGCTCCAAGAAGGACGACTGGGTCTACCTCTACTACTCCCCGCCGCTCGACACCCCGGAGGACGACCCGTCCACGCCGGACGTCAACGAGGGCGACGCCCCGGAGACCGGTACGCCGGAGGACTTCGAGCCCTTCAAGGGCCAGATCCGGCTGTCGCGCTTCCGTTTCACCGGCTCGACCATCGACCTCGGCACCGAGCAGCAGATCCTCGAGGTCCCGGTGGACCGCGGCATCTGCTGCCACGTCGGCGGCGACATCGTCTTCGACGCCAAGGGCCTGCTCTACCTGGCCACCGGCGACGACACCAACCCGTTCGCCTCGGACAGCTTCGCGCCGATCGACGAGCGCGCCGACCGCAACCCGGCGTTCGACGCCCAGCGCAGCTCCGCCAACACCAACGACCTGCGCGGCAAGATCCTGCGCATCAAGGTCGGTGCGGACGGCTCGTACACGATCCCGGACGGCAACCTCTTCGCGCCCGGCACGGAGAAGACCCGGCCCGAGATCTACGCGATGGGTCTGCGCAACCCGTTCCGCATCGAGCTCAACCGGACCAACGGCGACCTGTACGTCGCCGACTACTCGCCCGACGCGCGCCAGCCCGATCCCGAGCGCGGCCCGGCGGGGCAGGGCAAGTGGACGATCATCCGCAAGCCCGCGAACTACGGCTGGCCGTACTGCGCGACGGCGGAGCTCCCGTACGTCGACTACGACTTCGCGACCGGCGAGTCGGGCGAGCCGTTCGACTGCGCCGCGCCCGTGAACGAGTCGCCGCACAACACCGGCCTGCGCGAGCTGCCCCCGGTCGTGCAGCCGGACGTGTGGTACGGGTATGCGCTGTCGGAGAAGTTCCCCGGTCTGGAGACCGGCGGCATCGGGCCGATGGCCGGGCCGGTGTACGACTACGACCCGCGTGACGCGCGCGGCAAGAATCCCGTGGCCTGGCCGGAGTACTACGACGGTGTGCCGCTCTTCTACGAGTGGACCCGCGACTACATCAAGGCGTTCCACCCTGACGGGCGGATCGAGGACGTGCTGCCCTCGGTCTTCTTCGACGCCCCGATGGACATGGAGTTCGGCCCCGAGGGGGCGCTCTACGTGCTCGAATACGGCAACGACTACTTCGAGGTGAACGATACGGCCCAGCTCTCCCGTATCGACTACATCGGCCACACGGGCAACCACAGCCCGATCCCCGCCGCACAGGCGTCGGTGACGGCCGGCCAGGCCCCGCTCGCCGTCAGTTTCACCAGCGAGGGCACGAGCGACGCCGACGGTGACCGGCTCAGGTACGCCTGGGACTTCAACGCCGATGGCAAGGTCGACTCGCGTGAGCCCGCGGCATCGTTCACGTACACCGAGAACGGCGTCTACGACGCCACGTTGCGGGTCAGCGACAGCGCCGGCATGTCGGCGGCGACGTCGGTGCGGATCGTGATCGGCAACAACGCGCCGGTCGTGGAGCTCGTCCAGCCGGTCACCGGCCAGCCGTTCGAGTTCGGCGATGTCGTCCAGTTCGAGGTCCGGGTCACCGATGACCAGCCGGTGAACTGCGACGACGTGGTGGTCAACTACAACCTCGGCCACGACGATCACAGCCACAACCTGAGCATGGCCCGCGGCTGCACCGGCAGCTTCCAGACCACCGCCGGCGGCCACGACCCGGAGACCGACAACCTCAGCGCCGTCTTCATCGCCGAGTACACCGACCAGGGAACCGGCGACCTTCCGGAGCTGAGCGGCAGCGACCAGGTCGTGCTCCGGCCCAGCGAATAGGAGATCCACCCATGTGCTACGGCTACCGTCCGACCAGGCGCGGCCTGCTCGCCGCGGGGCTCGGGCTCGGCGCGGCCGCGTTCGCCGCCACCTCGATGTCACCGGCCGCCGCCGCGTCCGGCCCCAAGCCGAAGGGCAGGCGCGTGCCCCCGGGCCAGATCAGCATCCAGATCTACAGCGTCCGCGACGACCTGGCCAGGGACTACGACGCCACGCTCACCTACCTGGCCGAGATCGGCTACCCGAAGGTCGAGCTCGCGCTCGGCTACTTCGGGCGTACGGCGGCGCAGCTGCGGGAGTTCCTCGACGGGCTCGGCGTCCACGCCACCTCCAGCCACGACGGCATCAGCCCCGACGACGCGGCGCTGGAGGCGAAGATCTCCAACGCGCTGACCCTGGGCCAGAGCTACATCGTGGTGCCCTACCTCGACTCCAGCAACCTGGACGACTGGAAGGGCTGGGCCGAGCGGATGAACGTCGAGGCCGAGGCCGCACGGGCGGCCGGGCTGCACTACGGCTACCACAACCACGCCCACGAGTTCACCACCGACCTCGGTGGCGGCACGACACCCTGGGACGTGCTCACGAGCGAGCTCGACCCGAAACTCGTCCACCTGGAGATCGACATCTACTGGGCGGTCACCGGCGGCGTCGGCGTCGGCGCCGCCGACCCGGTGGGCTTCGCCATCGACGTGATCCGCGACGCGCCCCAGCGCGTGCTGCAGTACCACGTCAAGGACAGGCACCTGGACGGCGACATGGCCGACCTCGGCACCGGGACGATCGACTTCCGGCGCGTGTTCGAGGCGCACCGCGTGCGGGAGTACATCGTCGAGAACGACACCCCCGACGTCACGCCGCGGCGTACGTCGGAGGTGGGGTACGACTACCTGCGTAACCTGCGCTACTGAGATCCCGCCGAGCCCGGCCCCGCGCCGGGCTCGGCACCCTCAGGCGACGCTTCCGATGACCGGCTCGCCCGTCGTCTCGTACGTGACGTAGACGACCCCGGAGCCGGTGGACCGCGTACCGGTCAGCTTCAGGCCGGCCGCGGCCGTGCCCTCGGCGAAGATCCGCTTGCCCACGCCGAGCACGACGGGGAAGACCAGCAGGCGGTACTCGTCGACCAGGCCGGCCTGCTGCAGGGAGTGGATGAGCCGGCTGCTGCCCTGGGTGACGATCTCGCCGTCGGTGCGCTTCTTCAGCTCGGCGACCGTCTCGGCGGCCTCGCCCACCAGCACCTCGGTGTTGCGCCACTCGGCGGTCATGGGCTCGCGCGTGGTGACGTACTTGTTCATGTCGTTGATCCAGCCGCCCTCCTCGTCGGGGACGTCGGGCCAGTGCGAGGCGAGGATGTCGTACGACCGGTGGCCCAGGAGCATGCCGGTCGCGTTCGCGAACACCCCGCCCATGATCTCGCCGAAGCCCTCGTCCACGTGCGGGGCCAGCCAGCCGCCGTAGGGGAAGCCGTTGTCGTCGTCCTCGCCCGGACCCCCGGGAGCCTGCATCACACCGTCCAGCGACACGAACGCCGCGACCACCAGTTTGCTCGTCATCGTCGACTCCTCTCAGGTGGGGGCTGTCCGCCCCGCTCGGGTGACCCCAGCTTCGCGGGGGCGGTTTACGGATCTCTTACGGCTTTCCTACGGTCGGGTGCTCCGGCCCTCCGCCCTGGTGACGGTGATCGTCCCAGTGGTGGCGCGCAGGCCGAAACCGTAGCGGAAACGGCCGCGGATCTCGGCGGTCGTCAGCGCGCCGGCGATGGAGGTGTCGTACAGGCGGCGCCACGTGCCGGCGTGCTGGGCGTACGACGTGAGCGTTTCACCGGTCAGCAGCACGGCGAGGCGGTCTCCCGGCTCCAGGGTGGCCGGGATCTGGTCCGCCACGTCGAGGAACTCGCCGTTCACGCGCACGTCGAACCCGGTGGTCCCGCGGGTGTTGTTGTACCAGGCGGTGGCGTAGTCGCGGCCGTCCTTGATCCAGCCGACGAAGACGCTGTCCTCCTGCCGGCCGCTCTCGGCGAACGCGCCTATGGTCACCACGCTGAGCGCCTGGTCGGAGGCGAGCGTCTTCCCCCCGGCCATCAGGCCGAAGTACGGCTCCGTGCCGGTACCCCTGAAGCGCCCGTCGCCGACGGTGACCGTGGGCAGCTCCTCCCCGGGGAACGGCCGGTAGGTGGCGTACCGGCCGGAGGTGTCCGCGGAGAACCCGTCGGTGAGAGCGATATGCGGGAGCGCTCCCAAATCGAGCGTTTCTCCCGGCCGCACGCGGGCCGGGGGGCTCTCCGGCTGGACCGATTTCCCAGCGGGCGACCGGCTCGGCTTCGCGGTCGCTGACCGGCTGGGCTTGGCGGCCGACGATCGGCTCGGCTTCGCGGCCGGCGTTCGGCTCGGCTCCGCGGCAGGCGACCGGAGCGGTTTCGCGACCGACGACGAGAGCGGCTTCGCGACCGCCGGCAGGCTCGGCTGCGCGGGCGACGACTGGTTCGCCTGCGCGACGACCGGCTCCTCCCGGCTGCTGAGCCAGGGCGGCACCACCAGCACACCCGCGGTCACGAGCAGCGCCGTGGCCCCGGCCGCCACCGCGAGCACCGCCCCCTTGGAACGCCGCGGGCGCGACAGCCCGGAAGCGTTGGTGATGTTGTGCTCGTTGTGCGACCGTGGCAGGGGCCCGCCGGTGAGGGCGCGCAGCACCTGGTCGGCGGACGGGCGGGCCGCCGGGTCCTTGGCCAGGCAGGCGAGCACCAGGGGACGCAGCGGCTCCGGCACGCCCGACACCTTGGGCTCGCCGTTCAGGATGCCGTGGAGGACCACGGGGATCGCCGAGCCGGGGAAGGCGCTGTGCCCGGTCGCGGCGAAGACCATGCACCCGGCCCACGAGAACATGTCGGAGGCCGGGGTGAGCGGGAGGTTGGCGAACTGCTCCGGCGACATGTACGACGGCGTGCCGGTCACCCGCGTGTTGGTGGTCACGTGGTCGAACGCGCGGGCGATGCCGAAGTCGATCACGACCGGCCCCTCCGGGCCGAGGATCACGTTGGCCGGCTTGATGTCGCGGTGCACGACGCCGGCGTTGTGGATCGAGGCGAGCGCGGTCAGCGTGGAGACCGCCAGCCGTTCCAGGCCGCTGCCCGTCCGGGGCCCGTCGCGTCTGACCAGCTCGTCCAGGGACGGGCCGGGGACGTATTCGCTGACGATGTACGGTTGTCCGTCCACCAGACCGGTGCCGATGATCCGGGCCGTGCAGAAGGCGGCGACGCGCGCCGCGACCTCCGCCTCGCGCAGGAACCGGCGCCGCGTCTCGGGGTCGGCCGCGAGTTTGCGGTGCAGGACTTTGATCGCCACGCGCAGGCCGCCGGGGGACTCGCCCAGGTAGACCGTGCCCTGACCGCCCTCCCCCAGGACACTCAAGATTCGGTGTTCACCGAGCTGCCCGTGTTCCGGCGCGCGATGGACGGTCACAGCACCACTCCGCAAGGGTCGGACGATCTTTCCATGTCGCGATCAGATTAGCCGCGTACTGGGAGGTAGATCCGAAAAGAAAGAAAACGACCAGGTGTCGGCGGCCGCTCGTAGGCTCGGTGCGGCTTCTCCTCCGAAGTGGCGCGTTCTCCGGCGATCCGGCGAAGCAGGTGGCGAGTTCTCCTCTGTTGTGGCGAGATGATCGGGTGAGAGGAAGGAGCCCGATGAACGTGCGATCTCCCGGCTCGTCTTCTGAGAACCCCGAGGTGGCGGTAAGAACGCGACGGGTCCTGCGGATTCTCCTGGCGGTCGTCATGGTCTGTCTGCTGGCGGGTGCCGACAGGCTGGGGCCGCAGGTGCGGTACCACGTCGCTCAAGGCCTTCGCGTCGGCTATCCGGCAGGCTGGCGAGTCGATGTCGATGCTGACTTGCGCCCGCCGATGGTCATGACGGCGGAGCCGCCATGGTGGCCGTTCGGTTGGTGGGCTGACTATCACGTGTCCCTGCTCCCGCACGGAGCCTCGGGAAGAAGCGGTGGAGGAGCATCTCACGTACGTCCGCGACGTTTACCGCGAGGTCGTCCTGGAGGAACGCGAGAGAGTGGCAGTGGGCGCCGGTGCGGCGGCTTACCTGCTGCGTATTTCCTATGTCGAGTACGCCCCCGACATGGAAAGCTTCCCCACTGGCGAAATCGTGCTGCTCACCGTGACGGAGGATGGCCAACCGTTCATGGTGCGCTACGTCTGCGCACTACAGCGATGTGCGTTCGAAGACGCCTCCATCCGCTCTGTCCTGAAGTCGATGGTGCCGATGTGAAGGCGCAACCGCCACGTACGCCCGGACAGGACAACGTGCGACGGCATACCCGATCACGGTGACCACGCCGGATGCGACTGGCGAACGGCAGGTCAGCGGCGCCGGCAATCGACAAAGCAAGAGAGAGGCCACACTCGGGCCATGAGTGAAACGTACGCCTCAACCTGCTGGCTCACGCCGAGTGCCGTGAGCGGACCGTCCACGATCCACGGCACCGGGCTGTTCGCCGTCGCGCCGATCCGCCGCGAGGAGGTCGTGATGCGCTTCGGCGGTCAGGTCATCGACGACGCGGCCCTGGCCCGGCTGGCCACGCCGTACAGCAGCCTGACCGTCGCGGAGGGCGTCCACCTGCTGCTCGACGTCGATCACCCGGTCAGCCACGGCAACCACTCCTGCGACCCCAACCTCTGGCACCGTGACGCGACCACGGTGGTGGCCCGGCGCGCCGTCGCGCCGGGGGAGGAGCTGACCATCGACTACGCCACGCACACCGGCGTGGAGAGCTGGTCGATGGAGTGCCGGTGCGGCGCCGGCCTGTGCCGCGGCGTCGTGTCAGGCCGCGACTGGCGCCTGCCGCGCCTACGGGCGGCGTACGCCGAGCACTGGTCCCCGCCGCTGCTCGCCCGCATCAAGGACCGCTGAGCTTCAGCGGGCAGAGAAGAGGAACCTCTCCTACGGCGTCACCCTCCACCGCACCGACATCGTCCGCATCCGCATCATCCGTTGGGCATCCCTGGGATTAAACAGGGGCGGTGCTTGGCTGTATCGGGGCAGATGTGCAGTGCTGTGACTCAGGCGACGAGCAAGGTGGGTGGAGTGGGATGGCCGGAAGTGTGGACGTCGCGGCGCTGAAGCGGCGCATGGGGCGGGTCGGGGTCTGGAACGGCACGCTGGGCGGGGAGTCGGCGGCGTTCGAGCGGGACGCCGCCGCCGAGATCGAGAGCCTGGGCTACGGCACGCTCTGGATCGGTGAGGTGCCGTCCGGCAAGGAGGCGTTCACGCACGCGGCGGTGCTGCTGAGCGGGACGCGGTCGCTGATGGTCGCCACCGGCATCGCCAGCATCTGGTCCCGCGACGCGGTGGCCGCGGCGAACGCCGCGAACACCCTGGCCGAGGCGTACGACGGCCGGTTCGTGCTCGGCCTGGGCGTGAGCCACGCGCCGTTGGTGAACACCCGGGGGCACGACTACGGCAAGCCCGTCTCGGCGATGCGCGCGTACCTCGACGGCATGGACCAGGCCGAGTACATCGGCCCGCTCCCGGAGCCGGTGCCGCGGCTGCTGGCGGCGCTGCGGCCGAACATGCTGGAGCTCGCGGCGCGGCGGGCGCAGGGGGCGCACCCGTACTTCGTCACCCCGGAGCACACCGCCCGCGCCCGTGAGGCCCTCGGCCCCGAGCCCGTGCTGGCGCCCGAGCAGACGGTGTTGCTGGAGACCGACCCTGAGCGGGCGCGGGATGTGGCGCGCCGGTTCACCTCGCGTTACCTGGCCCTGCCCAACTACGTGAACAACCTGCGCGCCCTCGGCTGGGACGACGCCGACCTCACCGACGGCGGCAGCGACGCGCTGGTGGACGCCATCGTGGTGTGGGGCGAGCCGGAGAAGGTGATCGAGCGCGTACGGGCCCACCTCGACGCGGGCGCCGACCACGTCTGCATCCAGCCCCTCGCCGACACCTCGCAGCAGGTGCTCGAACACCTTCGCATCCTCGCCGAATCCGACGTCATCGCCTCCTGACCCGGCCGGCTCGCCGTACCGGCGGCGGCCGATCACGCAGAAAGGCCACCCCTCGCGCAGGGGTAGCCCTTCGCGTCGCCTGAATGACGTCACTTCTTGGACAGGCCCAGTGCCTCGGCGGCGGTTGCCAGGGCGGCGAGGTGGTCGTCGGGGGAGCGCAGACCGGCGTTCATGGTGTTGATCGCGAGGTGCGTGGCACCGGACTCCTCCCACTCGCGGGCCGTGGCCGCCAGCTCGTCCGCGTCGCGCGTCCAGGCCAGACGGCCTTCCATGCCGAGCGCCGACGGGTCGCGCCCCGCCTCGGAGGCGGCCTGCTCGACCATGGCCTTCGCCTCGTCCAGCTCCGGGCCCGGCCCCATCTGGGGGAACCAGCCCTCGGCCAGCCGCCCGGCCCGCCGGTACGCCCGGGGCGACTGCCCGCCGAACCAGAGCGGGATCGGCTGCTGCACCGGCAGCGGCGCCAGCCCCGCGCCCGTCACCCGGTCGAAGTGGCCCTCGAACGTGATCGACTCCTCCGTCCACAGCCGGCGCAGCAGCTCCACCTGCTCCTCGACGCGCCTGCCCCGGGTGCCGAAGTCCTGGCCGAGTGCCTCGTACTCGACCGCGTTCCACCCCAGCCCCACACCGAGCCGGAACCGCCCGGACGTCAGCAGGTCGATCTCGGCCGCCTGCTTGGCCACCAGGGCCGTCTGCCGCTGCGGCAGGATGATGATGCTGGTGACCAGCTCCAGCGAGGTGATCGCGGCGAGAAAGCCGAAGAGCACCATCGGCTCGTGGAACGTGGACCGCACGTCGTAGGGGCCCTGCCAGCCCTTGTGCACGGCGGGGTCGGCGCCGACGACGTGGTCGTAGGCGATGAGGTGCCGGAAACCCAGCTCCTCGACCCGCTGCCCGTACGCGCGCACCGCGCCGACGTCCCCGCCCATCTCGGTCTGCGGAAAGACAACACCGATCTGCATATATGGCTCCGCCCGAAGATCCTGCTCGATGAACGACCATCATCACCCGTGACGAGCCGTCACCGCCCATCGACGCTCCGGGACGGCCGGTCGGCGGTCAGGGCGGCCTCGGGAGGACGCGCCGTACGGCTCGGCCGTCCTCGGGGATTCGGTGGCGGCGAACGTGATCGGCGAGACGGTCAGCCAAGGCTGTCGATTCGGCGTGCGCTCCACACTGCCGCTCCGGCCATCAGGACGAGGACGCCGGCGAGCCAGAGGATGCCCTGGAGCGGCAGGGCGTCGACGATGGTGCCGCCGGCCAGCGCGCCGAGACCGATCGAGAGGTTGAACACCGCCACCCATAGAGCGGAGGCTTCCTCGACCGCCTGGGGCGCGGCTTTGATCATCCACGTCTGAAGGCTGGTGGAGACCCCGCCGTACGCCAGGCCCCAGATGGCGAGCAGCGTCAC
Organism: Nonomuraea terrae; assembly: GCF_044465245.1. Taxonomy (NCBI): domain Bacteria; kingdom Bacillati; phylum Actinomycetota; class Actinomycetes; order Streptosporangiales; family Streptosporangiaceae; genus Nonomuraea; species Nonomuraea terrae. The sequence continues at coordinate 817,849 of NZ_JBITLL010000006.1, forward strand.
CCCGCCCGCGGCGGTGAGCCCTGCCATGGGGTAGAGCAGCAGGGTCACTCCCAAGGTGGCGGCGATGGTGAGGACCGTGCGATGGAGCCGTTTCGCCACGGTGGCACCCGCGACGAAGTTCCCTGCGACGCCCGCCATGCCGAATGCGAACAGCAGTGGTCCGACGAGTCGCTCGTCGATGCCGGACAGGTCCCGCAGCACGGGGCTGATGAACGTGTAGGCCGCGAAGTGGCCGGTCACGAGCAGGAAGGTCGCCACGATGCCGGTCCGGACGCCCTGGTTGCGGAACTGGTCGGCGAGCCGCCGCAGGCCGACGGGTTGAGCGGCGGTCAACGGTGGCAGCACGGCCAGCAAGGCGACCAGCACGACCAGTGCGAGGGCGCTCAGCGCGCCGAACGCGATCCGCCAGCTCGCCAGCCCGCCGATCATCGTGCCGATGGGGACGCCGAAGACGTTCGCCGCGCCGACGCCGCCGAAGATGATCGCCGTGGCCCGCGGCACGAGCGGGGCGGGGACGAGCCGGACGGCCAGACCGCCGGCGACGGCCCAGAACCCGCCGATCGCCACCCCGACCAGCACGCGGGCGGCGATCAGGAGCGGATAGTTCGGGGCCAGGGCGGAGGCCAGGTTCGCGAGCGTCATGAGGCCCATCAAGGCGACGAGCAAGAGCCGGCGATCCATCCTGCCGACGAGTACCGGGACCGACGGCGCCGCGACGGCGGCGACGATGCTGGGGACCGTGACCATCAAGCCCGCCGCACCTTCAGAGACCGACAGTGTCGATCCGACGGGGGTGAGCAGCCCGATGGGGAGCTGCTCGGCCGTCACCAGGAGAAATGTGCCGAAGGCCACGGCGGACACCGCGATCCAATGATTCCTCGCTGACGCGTCTCGCCCGGTCAGCGCAGGGTCCGTTGCCGTCACGTCGAATCTCCCCTCACTCATTCGGGAGCGATCGCTCCCATACGACGGCACACCCTAATACGGGAGCGATCGCTCCACAACGTCGGTAGGGTGGTGAGCATGGCACGGCCCAGGGAGTTCGACGAGCAGGACGTGATCGCCAAGGCGACCGACCTGTTCTGGCGTCGCGGCTACAACGCCACGTCCGTCCGCGATCTGGGCGCCGAGCTCAGACTCAAGCAGAGCAGCCTGTATCGCACCTTCAACGACAAGCGCACACTGTTCTTGCGGACGCTGGATCACTATCGGGCGACGGAGTCCACGCAAGCCGAAGAGCAGCTCAGCGCCCCCGGCCCCAGCCTCGAAATTCTGCGGGAGTGGCTGATCTGGATGATCACCCACGAGGCCGGTCGCGGCTGCTTCGTGGTCAACACGGCTGCCGAACTCGGCACCACCGACCCTGAGGTCCAGCGAAAAACCGAGGCCGCGTTCGACGTCACCAGGAAAACCCTGGCGTCACTGCTCCGCCGCGGGATCCGCGACGGCGACCTGCCCGCCACGTTGGACGTCGACGCCGCGGTGGAGTTGCTGTTCACGACGGTGCTTGGCCTGCGCGTACGCGAACGCGCCGGACACGACCCCCAACGGCTCACCACGGCAATCGACTTCACGATCAGAACGCTCGCGACATCTGCGACCTGACCACGCCCGTCCCGGTCGCGGAGCGATGAGGGGCCGGCCGCCGCCGTTCGGCAGGTCCTGACAGCCGGGCCTGCCGGTGTCGGAGGAGCCTGTTCCCACGACGGTCACCGTAGTGGGGATCAGTGGGGCGTGGCCTTGGCTCCGGTGGGGGCGATGGGGTACCAGGCGCCGTCGGCTCCCTGGCCGTGCATGTCGCCTGGTCGTGTGTCGCCCGTGTGGCGGTAGACGGGCCGGCCGCCGACGGTGAGCTGGATGGTCCCGTCCGCGCGCCGGATGGCGGCGACGGCGGACGGGTCGGCCCCCGGGGAGAGGTAGATCTTGCCGCCCTCCCGGATGGTGACCGGCGGGAAGACCAGCGCGCACGCGTCGGCGCAGCTCGACACGCCCGGGGCGTCGTGGTCGGTGCGGTAGAGGGTCGAGCCGTTCACATCGGCCAGGTACGCGCCCACCGCGTCGGACGAGGCGACGGAGAGCTGCACCCACTTGGCCGGCTGCGGCTGCGGTATCGCGCCCACCGGGGTCCCGCCGTCGCCGCTCAGGCCGTGCTCCGCGGCCGTGCCGCCGACCAGTCGCAGGCCGGTGTTCGAGACGGGCGAGGACGGGGCCGAGGCGGCGGACCCCGAGGCGGCGGGCCCCGAGTCGACGAGGACGAGGGTCTTCCCGCAGGCGGACGTGCCCAGCAGGAGACAGGCGGCCAGCAGGCCCACGCGTACGCGCCGGCCGTACGTGAAGATCATCGTGTCACTCCTCGAAACGGGTGTCCGGGACCTGGACCGTGCGCAGGGTGCCGTCGCCCAGGTGCAGGTGGCCGCGTCCCGGCTGCGGCGGCCGGCCGATGACGCCCCGGGACAACCGCACGCCCACCAGCTCTCCTTCGGCGAAGTTCTGCGGCGAGAGCAGCAGGCCCGACCGGTTGCGCTTGACCTGGGCGATCCAGCCGCCCAGGGTCGTGGAGAGCACCTCGGCGTTGCCGCCCGCGACCACGCCCCAGCCGGGGCCCGCGCCGCCCCGGGCGAGCAGCGTCAGGTCCGGTTCGAGGTCGGAGCGGGCGAGCAGCTCGGCGTCGTCCACGACGATGACGCCGTACTCCTCGGGCACCTTGCGCAGCGCCTCGCGGAAGGCAGCCTGCGTGATCTCCGCGTCCGCGAGGACGGCGGCGACACCCGACGCCCCGGACAGCCGCCGCAGCGGCGAGCGCGCGGGGGTCAGGACGATCAGCCCCGCGCCCGCCTCCAGCAGCGACGAGGCGATGGCGGCCAGCGCGGTGCTGCGCCCCGAGCGGGGCGGCCCGGCGACCACGAAGGTCGGGATCTCCGCCAGGTCAGGGCCGAGCGCCGTGAGCGTGTCGCCGCCGACGGCGACCATCGGCCGCGTGGGGGAGAGCCCGCCGGGGCCGCGCAGCGCACGGGCCTCGGCGTACGAGATCCGGTCGGGCAGCACGTCCAGGCGCATCGGCCGCCGCTCGGCCGGCACGCCGCTCTCGCGGGCGGTCAGCTCCTGTCCGAGGGCCGCCAGCGCCCGGGCCTGGCCCGCGCCGGTCAGGTCGGGGCCGAGGACGGCGATCTGGACCTCGCTGAGGTCCCGCGCCCTGATGCCGCGGCCGGGTGGCAGCTGCTCGGGCACGTTCCTGGCGCTGAGCCCGATCACGTTGTAGTCACCGCGGTCGTTGAGCCGCAGCACGATCCGGTCCTCGGTGGTGCCGGCGTACCGGCTGGAGCCGAGCAGCCGGTCACCGGCGAGCACGAGGTGGATGCCGGCGGCGGCGCCGTCGCGCATGAGGCGGACCAGCCGCGTCAGATAGCTGCCGTTGTCGTGGACGGCGTAGTCGCGTTCGAACACCTCGAACCGGTCCAGCAGCACGACGACGTGCGGCGGCCGTTCGCCCGGCGGCAGGAGGCGGCGCAGCTCGGCCAGGTCGGCGACGCCGCGTCCGCCGAGCAGGGCCTGGCGGGCGGTGAGCTCGGCCACGAGCCGGTCGAGCAGCCTTCCGAGGCGCTCGATCTCGGTGCGGTCGACGACCGTCCCGCAGTGGGGAAGCGCGGTCAGGGCGTTCAGCGCGCCGTTGCCGCAGTCGATGCCGTGCAGGTGGAGGTCCGCGGCGCCGTGCGCGCGGGCGAGTGCGGCGGCGAGCGTGCGCAGGACCTGGGACCTGCCGGTGCGCGGCGAGCCGATGACGTGCAGGTGGCCGGCGCGGTCGAGGTCGAGGACGAGCTCGGCGCGGCGCTGCTCGCCGGGCAGGTCCACCAGCCCGTAACCGACCGCCGGCAGCGCGGCCTCACCCACAGCGGCCCCGTCCGCGGCGGCGCCGGTGGGCGCGGGTCGTCCCGTGGGGGTCGCGTTCACCGGGCTCAGGTCGGACAGGTGCAGGGTCTCGGGCAGGGCCGGCAGCCAGGGGCTGGGCTGGCGGGGGATGCCCGCCGTACGGGCGGCCGCGGCGATCGCCTCGGTGAGGACGGCCAGGTCGGTGGCGGTGTCCTGGCCGGCGGCGACCGCGCGGGCCGGGGCCTGGGCGACCGGCCCGCCGAGCTCCCGCCAGTCCACCCGCACCGCCCGCACCGCGGCGCCTGCGGCGCTCACCTCGTACGCCGGCCGCCGGCCGCCCACCCGGCCGGCCTGGAACGGCAGCAGGGCGGCGGGCCCGAGCCGCGCGTACGCCCGCCCCGGCGTACGCGTCGAGATCTCGCCCGCGTCGGGCGCGTCGATGATGTCGCGGCTCTCGCTGACGTCGGTGGTGCGCAGCGCGATGCGCAGGTTCGTGTTGGCCCGGATGTCCGCCGTCACCGCACCCGCGGGCCGCTGGGTCGCGAGGACGAGGTGGATGCCGAGCGAGCGCCCGCGCTGCGCGATGTTGACCAGCCCGCTGACGAAGTCCGGCAGCTCCCGGACCATCGAGGCGAACTCGTCGATGACCAGCAGCAGCCTCGGCAACGGCGCCAAAGAGCCGTCACGGGCGCGTTTGTCCTGGTAGTCGGGCAGGTCCTTGGCGCCGGCCCCGGCCAGCACTCGCTCGCGGCGGCGCAGCTCCGCGCCCAGCGAGACCAGCGCGCGTTCGACGAGGTGGGTGTCGAGGTCGGTCACCAGGCCGACCGTGTGCGGCAGCTCCGCGCATTCGGCGAACGCGCTGCCGCCCTTGTAGTCGACCAGCACGAACGTCATCTCGTCCGGCCGGTTCGCCACCGCGAGGGAGGCCACCAGGCTCTGGAGCAGCTCGGACTTGCCGGAGCCGGTCGTCCCGGCGATCAGCGCGTGAGGGCCGTCGCGTACCAGGTCCACGGCGAAGTCGCCGTCGAGCCCGGTGCCGAGGACGGCCCGGGTGCCGCGTCCTGAGGCCGTCCAGCGGGCCAGGATCGCGTCGGGGGTGGGCGGTTCGACGCGCAGGACGTCCAGGAGCCGGACGGCGTCGGGCAGCGTGGACCCGGCCTCCTCCGAGCGGCCCGCCGCGCGCAGGGGAGCCAGGGCGCGGGCGACCTCGTCGTACCAGTCGGGGCGGGGCGAATCGGGGCGTACTCGCGTCATGGCGACGGAGCCGCGGGTCCGTACGGCGAGACCGCCCTCGCCGGGGGCCACGACGGCGCCGCACTCCTCGGGCAGCAGCCGCTCCTCGGCCGCCAGGCAGACGGTGTGGACGCCGACGGACGGGCCGTCGCGCAGCAGCGTCACGACGCCCGGCAGGGTGCGCACGCGGCGGGCGTCCTCCATGACGACGAGCACCGCCGGGGCGGACGGGTCGGCGCCCGCGGCGAGCCGGTCGGCCACCAGCCGGCCCAGCTCACCGAGCCGCCGCGCGACCGACTCCGCGCCGGTGCCGACGAACGCGTACGTGTCCTCGCCCTGCGGCCGGGTGTGCGGCAGCCAGCGCGTCCACGACCAGGCCTGTTCGCCCGCGGCCGAGGTCAGCACGCAGATGCGCAGGTCGGCCGGGCTGTGCAGGACGGCGGCCTGGGCCACCAGCCAGCCGGCCAGGGACACGGCCGCCTCCCCGGCCAGGCCCACCACGCCGCCGTCGCGTACGGACACCGGCACCGGCACGTCCTTCAGCATCGGCGAGGTCCGCCGCCGGTACTCCTCCAGCGCCCGGTCCTCCACGGTGATCGTGGCGGGCACGTCGGCGGTGCCGACGCGGACGGTGAGGAAGTCGGGGTCGCGGCGGCGGCGCTCCCACAGCCGCTCGGACGGCAGCGCGGCCATCCGCAGCAGCGAGGCCGGGTCGGGCAGCGCCAGCCGCCGGTTGTGCTGCTCGGCCAGCACGGCGGCGGTGACGTCGGTGCGTACGCGGGCCACACGCTTCTCGTGCTCGGCGAGCTGGTCCGCGTAGCCGATCCGGCTCTGCTTGCGGTTGCCGGACTGGGTCAGCAGCGCGCCGATCGGCGAGAGCAGCGCGAAGAAGACGAACGCCCACGTACCGGTCACCACGATCGCGACGACGGCGGCCAGCGCGGGCACCAGCAGGATGGGCAGCAGCGGCACGACGCGCCGCTGCGGCTTGTCCGGCGGCGCCGGCAGCTGGAAGTGCGGCGCCGGAGAATCGGGGACGAAGCGCGGCGGCCGGTTGAACTCCAGGCCCAGCCCGTCGGGCGTCAGCGGGGCCCGGTTCTGCGTCGCCGTGGACAGCTCCAGCAGGTTGGCGCCCGCCTCCAGCTGGCTGCCCTCGGGCCAGGCGGCGGCGCCCGACAGGGTCGCGCCGTCCAGCAGCGCGCCGCCCACCGGAGTGACCTCGACGGAGGCGTCCACCCGGACGAGGACGCGCACGGCCACCGGGGGAGCGGCCCCGTCGAGGCGGACCCGGCAGGCGGGAGCGCTTCCGATGTCGTAGTCACCCGGCGGCAGCCGGTAGATCGTGCCGGCGCCGGGGCCGCTCACCACCCGGAGCTCGACCGTGCCCTCGGCGTCCTCCCGTACGGGCGGCGGAACGCCGAGGCCCAGGTCGAGCCCGTCCCGTACGCCTGCCTCCGCCAGCGTCGCCGCCGGGTCCGCGGGGTGCGGGCCGACGTACAGCGCGGGCATCCCGGGCACGCCGTGAGGTGACACGACCCGGGCCAACTCCGCGGCGAGCTCCCCCACGCGGGCGGACGGCTCGGCCTCGACGACGACGGCCGCCGGCGTCTTGGGGCTCCGCGCGTCGCGGACGCTGACGTTGATGCGCACGGTCGGGACTTCCTCGTCAGGCGGTGGCCGTGAACTGGCTGGCGATCTGCTGGTCGGCCTCCTGGAAGCTGGTGCCGGCGGTCTTGAGCACCTGGCTCATGTCCTGCAGGCTCTGCGTCACCTGCTCGAAGCCCTTGCTGAACTCGTCGAACTTCGCCTGCATGGCCTGCTGCGCGGTGGGTGTCTGGAAGCCCTCGCTGAGCAGCGCCTGCACCTGGGTGCGCACGCCGTTGAGCCGGTCCTGCAGATCGGTGAAGGCGGCGCTCAGCGCGTCGGACGTCTGGGCGGTCTGGTTGAGATCAACGGTGAAGTCGGGCATCGGGACTCCTCTGGTCGGGGGATCGAGACGATGGCGGATCAGGGGGGCGGATCACGGGGGCGGGACGCCTCTCCGGCCCCCGGCGTCACTTTGTACACTGACGCACCGGGAGAAAGGTAGCAGGTGGGAATTTTGAGGCTGAAAACTTCTGTGTGCCATCGTGTTCCGCCTGTTCCGCTCACGGTCGCCGTGCTGCTGGCGTTGTGCGCGTTGCTCTGGCCCGCGTCGCCCGCGCTCGCCGCCCCCGACGGCGACCTCGTGAAGGTGTACGTCGTCAAGAGCCCTGACCAGAACGGCGGCCTGCCGGAGAACCTGCGCTCGATCGCCCAGCGCACCCTCGGCGACCCGGGGCGGTGGAGCGAGATCTTCGCCCTCAACCAGAACCGGCCGCAGGACGACGGCGGCGCCCTCACCGACCCGGCCGACCTCCACCCCGGCTGGCTGCTGCGCCTGCCCAAGGACGCGAGCGGCCCCGAGGTCCGGATGGCCCGCGAGACGACGACCTTGGCCGGCTACGGCATCCCGCTGCCCGCCGCGATCGCCGCGGTGGTGGCCGTCCTGCTGGGCCTGGTCACGGCCGGGGTGCTGGCCCGGCGCAGGCTGCGCGCCGCCGCCCTGGCCGTGGGCCGCCGGGCGTACCGGCTCGGCGATCCCGTACGGCGTTCACGCCGGCGCCGCTACCGGGCGTCCCTGACGGCGGCCCTCGCCCAGGACCTGGACGCCCCGGCCCGCGCCGCCCGCGCCGTACAGGACCTGGCCGCGCGCGAGCCGTCGACGCGCGGCTCCGTCCACGCCGTCGTGGTGGACCGCGAGGACGTGACGGCCTGGGTCGACACCGCAGCCTGGCCCCCGGCCCCGTGGGAGCCGGTGGACCGGGCCCGGTGGCGGCTGGCCTCGCGGCAGGCGCCCGCCCGTACGACGCTGAGCGGGCCGGCGGTGGCCGCGCCGCTCGCGCGGGCCGGCGTACGCGACGACGGCGGCCAGGTCTTCGTGAACCTCGGCCGCCTCGACGGCATCCTCAGCCTCACCGGGGACGCGGACGTCGCCCGGGACGTCGTCCACGGGCTGATGGCCGACGTGCTGCGCACCCACCCCGGCCTGCCGGTCGCCGTCGTGGGCGGCCCGCCCGCCGCGCTGCCGCCCGGCGCGACGCTCGTCAACCCCGCCGAGCTGTTCCACCAGGCCCCGCCCTGGCCGTCCGGTCGCGGCGGCGGCGCCGTACGCGCCACGGCCCGCCGCCGCGACCTGCGCGGGCTGCTGGTGGTGACCGGCACGCCCACGGCGGCGGAGACCGAGCGGCTGCACGCCGTGTGCGCCGCCGGCGGGCTCGGCTGGACGGGCCTGGTCTGCGGGGACGTCGACGGGGCGCACTGGCGCTGGCACGCGGCGGACGACGGCAACGTCACCATCCCCACCCTGAACGTCACCGTGACGGCTCCGGCTTGTCGGCCTTGACCTATATGCTCCTGCGCCATGCCGACCCCACCCACGTCGCTCGATCTGGCCTTCGCCCTGCTCCGGGAGGGCCGCCTGGTCGACGCCGAACAACTCATGGTGCGTGAGCTGCACACCACCGAGCTCCGGTACGGCCGCGACACCCCGCAGTGGGCGTCGGCCCAGTGCGATCTCGGCACCGTCCTGCTCAACTCCGACCAGCCCGAGCGCGCTGTGGAGTGCTATCGCGCCGCCTGCTCGATCCCGCGGCCCGAGGACCCGGAGGCGCACAAGGATCTGCTGACCTACCGCCTCAACCTCGGCATGGTGCTGGCGATGTCGGGGCGGCTGGACGAGGCCGAGGCCGAGCTGCGCCGCAACCTGCGGGAACGCCTCGACTTCTACGGCCCCGAGCACGCCGGTTACGCCTTCGGCCTGGAGCCGCTGGCCGACGTACTGCTCCGGCGCGGCGACCTGCGGGGAGCCCGCGCGGCCGTCGAGGAGACGATCGGCATCTTCTGGCGCGACGGACACGAGAGGGTCGCCACCGCGCTGGCGCTGCGGGCGCGGATCGTGACGGCCGCCGGCGGCCAGGAACCCGCCTTCCCCGCCCTGGAACAGCTGCCGGACGCGATCGTCGAGGAGCTGGCCCGCGCCGTGCTGAACGGGACCGGCGAGCACCCCGACTCGGACGGGGTCGTGCTGTCCCGTCTCGCCGAGGCCGTGGAGGCGCGGCTCGGCCCTGACCACCAGATGACGCTGAACGTGCTGTCCCAGCTGGCCAACGCCGGTCGCGACCGCGGCGACGAGAGCGGTCGCGTCGAGGCGATCCAGAAGGTGCTCGCCTCGTACGAGCGGCAGGGCAGGCACGACGACGCGCTCATGGCCGAGCTGGGCCTCGCGATGGCGCAGAGCGACGCCGGCGACCTCGACGGGGCTCTGGTGACGTACGCCCGGGCGCGGGCCCGCGCGGAGCGCATCGGCCGTCCGGAGCTGACCGCGCAGGTGCTGCGGAACTGGGGTCTCGCGCTGTCGGAGGCCGGCCGTACGGGCGAGGCCGAGCCGTGCCTGCGCGAGGCCGTCGCCGCCGCCGAGTTCAGCGGCGACGCGGAGCTGCTCGGACGCTCGCGGATCGCCCTCGGCCTGTTCCTCCAGCACCAGGAACGCCTGGCCGAGGCGGGTCAGGTCGTCGAGGCCGGGCTGGCCACCCTCGACGTGGCACACCGCGACGCGGTCGTCGGCCGCAGCCACCTGGGCGCGATCAAGGAGGGCCGGTCGTGCGGCTGCGGCGACATGCCGGGCGCGATGGCGGCGGCGTTCCGCGAGTTCGTCCTCGGGCGGCTGCCGCAGGACCTGCTCGCCGGGCTCGACGTGACCATCACCGACGGAGACTTCTCCGTCAACGTCGAGCTGCGCCGCGAGCCTACGGAGCAGGAGCTGGAACACCTGAACTCCGTCATGCAGACCGCCACCGCCGAGTTCCGCCGCCGCGTGACGACCACGAGCTAGCCGGGGTCGCCTCAGATCCAGCCGCGGGCGGCCGCCTCGGCGCCGGCCTGGAAGCGGGTCTCCGTGCCGAGCCTGGCCATGATCGTGGCGATCCGGCGGGTGGCGGTCCGCGCGCTCACTCCCAGCTGGCGGGCGATGGCCTGGTCCTTCAGGCCGGCCTTGAGCATCTGGAGCAGCAGCAGGTCGTCCTCGCTCGGCTCGTCCCGGCTCTCCGCCCGGGCGGGCCGGGCGATGGGGGTGGCGCGGCGCCAGTACGCCTCGAACAGCTCGATGAGCGCGTCCAGCAGGCCGGACGGGTGGACGACCACGAGGCTGTCGTAGATGCCGCCGACCAGCGGCACGAGCGCGACCTTGCGATCCATGATGCGCAGCTTGAACGGCAGGTTGGGCAGCAGCCTGGCCTGCTCCCCGAGGGCCACCAGCTTCACCACCGTGTCGAACCGGCCGGACCGCTGCATGGACTCCGGGCAGTACACCGAGCGGACCTCCACGCCCCGCCCGATCATCGCCCGGGTGCGCGCCATCTCGCTCTCGTTCGTGTCGGACTCCCCGTCCGGCCGCTCCAGGTAGGGCGGCCGGTCGAGCACCCACAGGTGCGTGCTGATCGCCCGCGTGAGCTCGTCCACCCGCTGGTTGACGGCGTTCCGCCCGGACAGCACCTCGACGAGCCGGCCGGGGTCGTACCGCAGCCGCCCCACCTGGTAGGCGTGGGCGAGATCCGCCACCTCCTCCTGCACCCTGCCGAGGGCGCTCTCCATCTCCACCCGGCGGCGGCTGACCAGCGCCGGCACCGCGGTGAGGGGCTCGACCGGGCGGTAGCGGCCGGGCGCGATCCGGCGGACGAGCTCCAGCGCGGTGAGCCGGGCCAGGGCGTGCCGGACCCGCGAGGAAGGCGCGCCCAGAGCGGCGGCGAGCTCGGCGACGCCCTGTTCGCCCTGGTCGAGCAGGGTTCGATAGACGTTTTCCTCGAACTCCTTGATCCCCAGCGCCGCTAACACAGGCGCTCCTTCCGGCCGCTAAACCTCTTCCGGCTGACCACTTTCGCCACAGTGGCAGAAGTCGTCACGACAGTATCTCGACAACCACAGTCAGGGAGAAGTTCACTTTCTTTGCCAAAACCACCCGTTGCCGAATATTGCCTACATAACACGCAATGTCCCTCCTCGCCCCCGGAGCACCCCACGTGGCCTTGACGTCACATCGAACCGCCGCCGCGTACGGCGCGGTGGTCCTCATGGCGCTCGCGTTCGCGGCGCCAACACCCCCGACCTCCTCCGAGGCGGCGACCACCCAGGTCGCCGCCGGCCGCTACCTCGTCACGCTCGCCGAGAAGCCGATCGCCACCTACGCGGGCGGCGTGGCGGGCATCGGCCGCACCAAACCGGACAAGGGCCGCAAGCTCGACGTCGGCTCCGCGGACGCCGAGCGCTACCGCGCCCACCTCACCGCCCGGCAGCGGGAGGTGGCCTCCGCCGTGGGCGTCACGCCCGTGCGGCACTTCGCCGTCGCGGCCAACACCTTCGTCGCCGACCTCACCGGGGCCCAGGCGCTCACCCTGATGAGGTCGCGGGGCGTCGTGTCCGTCGTCCCGAACAGGCTCCTCAAGCCGGCCGACGACCGCGACTCCACCGACTTCCTCAAGCTGTCCGGGCCCAAGGGCGTGTGGTCGGCGCTGGGCGGTACGGACGAGGCGGGCAAGGGCGTCGTCGTCGGCGTCATCGACACCGGCGTGTGGCCGGAGAGCGCCTCGTTCGCCGCGCCCGCGCTGACCGCCACCCCGCCCGGCGACGACGACCCGTACCGGCCGTACGCGCGGGCCGGCGAGGTCGTCATGCGGAAGGCGGACGGAGGCACGTTCACCGGGACCTGCCAGGCCGGCGAGCAGTTCACCGCCGCCCTGTGCAACGAGAAGATCATCAGCGCCCGCTACTTCAGCGACGGCTGGACGCACGCGGTGCCGCCGGAGCAGCGGGCCGACTACCTGTCGCCCCGCGACGCCCAGGGCCACGGCACCCACACCGCCTCCACGGCCGCCGGCAACGCCGGCGTCGAGGCGGACGTGGCCGGCGTCGGCTTCGGCGAGATCTCCGGCGTGGCGCCGGGGGCCTCGATCGCCGTCTACAAGGCCCTCTACCAGGGCAAGACATCCGACGACACCGGCGGCGCGGAGCAGGACCTCCTCGCCGCGATCGACCAGGCCGTCGCCGACGGCGTCGACGTGATCAACTACTCCGTCGGCGCCGGGGCCGAGTCGGCCGTCACCGACCCGATCCAGCTCGCGTTCCTCAACGCCGCGGCGGCGGGGGTGTTCGTCTCGACGGCGGGCGGCAACAGCGGGCCGGGCGCGAGCAGCCTGGACAACACCGCGCCGTGGGAGACCACGGTGGCGGCGTCCAGCATCGGGCAGTACACGGCCACCGTGGCGCTGGGCGACGGCCGCAGTTTCACGGGCGTGAGCACCACGGTCGCGGCGGAGGTGAAGGACCGGCCGCTGGTGCTCGGCACGGCGGTCAAGAACCCCGCCGCCGCGGACGGCGCGGCGGCCGCGTGCCTGCCGGACACCCTCGACCCGGCGAAGGCGGCCGGCACGATCATCGTCTGCCAGCGCGACACCAACCCGCGGGCGGAGAAGTCGGCCGAGGTCGCCAGGGCGGGCGGCGCCGGCATGGTGCTGGTCAACACCTACGACTACACCACCGACCCCGACCTGCACGCGGTGCCGACCGTGCACCTCAACGTCCCGGCCGCGACGACGGTGCGGACGTACGCGGCCACGGAGGGCGCGCGGGCGAGCCTCGTGCCCGGCGGGGATGACATGCCGTACCCGCAGGCCGCCGTCTTCTCCTCGCGCGGGCCGTCCGAGATCAACGACGGCGACCTGCTCAAGCCGGACATCGCCGCCCCCGGCGTGTCCATCCTCGCGGCGGTGGCGCCGCCCGCCTACGCGGGGCACGACTTCGACTTCCTCTCCGGCACCTCGATGGCCACGCCGCACGTCGCCGGGCTCGCCGCTCTCTACTTCGGCGAGCACCCCACCATGTCGCCGATGGCGGTCAAATCCGCGCTGATGACCACCGCGGGCCCGATCAGCACCGCGACCGGCGAGGTCAGCACCGACGTCTTCGCGTACGGCGCCGGCGAGGCCGAGCCGTCGAAGATGCTCGACCCCGGCCTGGTGTACGACTCCGGCGAGGAGGACTGGCTCGGCTACCTGGAGGGCCGCGGCGTCGACACCGGCACCGGCGTGCCGGCCATCGCCCCGAACGCGCTGAACTACCCGTCCATCGCGGTCGGCGACCTCATGGGCACGGTGTCCGTCCGCCGCGAGGTCACCGCGCTGACGCCCGGCGTCTACCACGCGGAGATCGACCTCCCGGGCATCGAAACCAAGGTGAAGCCGCCCACGCTGAAGTTCGACGAGGCCGGGCAGACCAAGGAGTTCACGGTCACCTTCGCCCTGGGCAAGGGCACGCCGGGGCAGGCCCACAGCGGCTCGCTCACCTGGACGGGCGCCGGCGCCGCCGTGCGCAGCCCGATCGTGGTCACGCCGCAGGTCGTCGTCGCCCCGGAGACGCTCACCGGGAGCGGGGCCACGGGGAGCATCACGTTCCAGATCACCCCGGGCGTGCCGAAGCTGCCGATCGACGTCTACGGCCTGGCACACGCCGAGCCGGTCGCCGGTTCGGTCGCGCCGGGCGGCGAGCAGGACGTGACGTTCACGGTGCAGCCGGACACCAAGCTGCTGCAGACCGTCGTACGGACCGACGCGCCGGCGGGCTCGCTGCTGCCGCTGCTCGTCCGCCTGCCGGAGGACGCGACCTCCATCTTCGACGGCGGCGTCATCGTCGCGTCGGCGGACGACCCCGCCGACCCCGCGATCACCGTGGTGGATCCGGAGCCCGGCCGGTACGCGCTCGCCGTCTTCTCGTTCGGGGCCGCGGATGCGTCGTTCACCACGCAGGTCAACACGGTGCCCGTCAAGGGCGGCAGCGGCGGCCTCACGCTCTCGCCCCGGCACCCCGAGGTGACGCCGGGGACGCCGATGGACCTCACGCTCTCCTGGTCCGGCCTGACCGGCGGCGGGCGGCACACCGGCTACCTCGAATACCCCGACGGCACCGGCACGGTGGTGTCCGTCGGCTGAACCGCGGAACCGCTGAAGGGTCGCCGGCCCCCGCTCGGCGACCCTTCGAGCGGTTACCAGGCGCCGTTGGCGGAGTAGAGCTGCCCGCGGACGGCGCCGCCCGGGAACTGGCCGGTGTGCAGGTTGGCGTACCAGTTCTTCGGGTTCTTGGAGATGCCCTTGGCGGTGTCCTTCTTGATCGTGGCGGTGCCGGCCAGGCCGTTCACGCCCGCGGGCAGGCCGTTGGAGTCGGCGAACAGGTCCACCGCCACCGGGCCGTTCTTGCCCTTGGCGCCGCTGTGGATGTGGGCCAGGGTGGGCGGGGCGATCCCGTTGAACAGCGTCGCGTACTCGATCTTCCCGCCCTTGATGTCGAACAGCCACTCGGCGAAGCCGTCCTTGTCGCCGACCTTCTGGCCGGGCGCCGGGACCTCCTGCTTGCCGTCGGCCTTGACGTGGAACCTGCTGCCGTTGCCGATGGCGAGCACCGAGGCCAGGTTCACCGGCTTGATCCGGTACATCTGCGCGCGCACCGCGCCGCCGGGGAACTCGCCGGTGTGCAGGTTCGCGTACCAGTTGCCGGGGTTCCTCGTGATGCCGGCCAGCAGGTTCTTGTCCTTGACCGGCACGGTGCCGGACACGGCGCTGGTGCCCTTGGGCAGGCCGTCCATGAAGAAGCCGATCTTGACGTCGCCGTTCTGGCCCTTCTTGCCCTGGTGGATGTGGAACATCGTCGGCGTGGCCGTGCCCTCCCACCGGATGGCGTACGAGACCTTGTCACGGTCGATCACGAAGACCGCCAGCGCGCTGCCGTTCTTGTCGCCCACCTTCGGGCCGCCCTTGACCGGCACCTCGTTCTTGCCGGTGAGCTTGGCCGCGAAGTAGACGGGCGCGGCGTACGGCGAGGCGTCGGCCTGGGCGGCGCCGGGCACGAAGGCCGCGCTGAGAAGGCCGGCGGCCAGGACGGCACCGGGAAGGGCGAGGGCGCGCTTGTTCATGGTGAACCTCTCGGGTGTGCTGGCGAGGGGCCGTCGGGTACGGCCGGAAGCTGACACTGAAGACCCTGCCGCTAACTCCCGCCCACAAGTACGTACAAATCCTCACTGGCCACCGAACATGCATAAGTACGGCTTTTTCCTACTCCACGCCCCTAGGAGCCCGGATGGTGGAGGGGCAGGAGAGACATTCGGGCGGCTGGTGCGGAGCCGCGCCGGGGGGACGAGGTCGAGGGGACAAAGCCCAGACCGCGAGGGCCGCGGTCGCGTAGCCGGCGCCGAGCAGGCAGGCGGCGGGCCATCCGGCGGTGGCGTAGGTCCACGCCGTGGTCACCGCGCCGAGGGCCGAGCCGAGGGAGTAGAAGGCCATGTACGCGCCGATCACGCGGCCGGCCTGGCCCGGCCGGGCCGTGGTGATGAGGTGCTGGTTGCTGACGTGGACGGCCTGCACCGCGAGGTCCAGGAGGATCACGCCCGCGGCCAGCAGCCACAGGGACTGCCCGGTGCAGGCGGTGAACGTCCACGACACGATCAGGACCACCAGTGCCCAGCCCGTGACCGGGCCGGCGTATCCGCGGTCAGCCCACCGTCCCGCGCGGGCTGCACCGAGAGCGCCGGCGAGCCCGGCGAGAGCGAACAGGCCGATCTGTGCCGGTGTCAGGTGCCAGGGTTCGGCGCTCAGCGGGAGCGCCAGACCGCTCCAGAGCGTCCCGAACGAGGCGAACACGAAGAACGCGAGGGCCGCTCGGCTGCGGAACATCCGGTCCGCGGCGACGAGGCTCCCCATGGAGGCGATCACCTGCCGGTAACCACCGCGTGCGCGCTCACACGAATCGTCGGGGGGCAGCGACATCATGACGAGTCCGGCCAGGACCACCGAGGCGGCGGCCAGTGTGGCGTACACGCTGCGCCAGCCTGCCGCCTCGGCCAGGAAGCCCGACATCACGCGGGCGCCGAGGATGCCGACGACCACGCCGGAGGTGACCGTGCCGATGTTCCTGCCGCGCTCGTGCGGCGCAGACACGGCGGCCGTGTAGGCGACGGTCGTCTGCACCACGACCGCGAACATCCCCGCCAGGCCGAGACCCGCCAGCGCGAGCGGTGCTGTCGTCGAGGCCGCGACGACCGCGCTTCCGGCCGCGGTGAGCACCAGCTGGCCCGCGATGAGCCGCCGCCGGTCGAGCACGTCTCCCAGCGGAACGAGCGTGACCAGCCCGGCCAGATAGCCGGCCTGACCGACGGCGACGAGCCATCCCAGACCGCCTGAAGTGAGCCCCAGATCCGATCCCACCGCGTCCAGGACGGGTTGTACGGCGTAGACGTTCGCCACGGCTACCGCGCACACCACGGCCGGCAACAACCTGCGCCGTCCACCGAGGATCGTCGCCACACCATTCCCCAATCAGTAGCAAATTGCAACCAATCGGAGGCTAGGGCAGAATGGTTGCGAAAAGCAACCGAATGGAGGTGTGCATGACAGCCGAGCGCTGGACCGACCCGAACTGCCCGGTGGCCAGGACCGTCGACCTGGTCGGCGACCGCTGGAGCCTGCTCATCGTCCGGGACGCGATGGACGGAGCGTCCGCCTTCACCGACTTTCACCAGCGGCTCGGGATCGCCCGCAACGTCCTCACCGACCGGCTGCGCCGCCTCACCGAGTGCGGCATCCTCGCCCGGGACACCGCACCGTCCGGCAAGCGGCAGACCTACACGCTGACGGACGCGGGGCGCGACCTGTTCACCGTGATGCTGGCGCTGCGTCAGTGGGGTGAGCGCCACGCCTTCACCTCCGGGGAGGAGTACTCGGTGCTCGTCGACCAGCGAGGAGAGGCCGTCCCCGAGTTGCGGGCCATCGACACCACCGGCACCCCGCTCACCTCCGGCACGACTCGCGTCCAGAAGGTGAGTTGACCCGGCGTCGGCGAGCACGGCCGGACGGCCCATGACCTTCCGGAGAAATCCGTGAACGTACCGTGGTCATCTCATTACTCTCTGTGCTTCACTGTCGGTGTCGCCTATAGAACGGTGAGTGCCGATGGATCGGGATGTGAGCGCTGATCTGCGCCAGGAGGCGCTGTATCTGGCGGCCGGGGTGGCCGACGTGCTGCTGGGCGGGGCGCGCGACGTGCTGCGTCAGATGCCGCAGCTGGCGGAGATCCGGCAGGAGCTTCGGGCGCGGGGGGAGCTGGCGTGGGGACGCGGTGTGCCCCTGGGGGAGGCGCACCTGGAGGTGCTGGCGCGACGGGTCAGTGAGCGTAACCCACGGTGAGCGATCTTCGGACCCGGGTGGAGCGGGCGCTGGAGGAATTCGTCGACGAGGAGATCGCCGAGCTGCTGAGGCTCGACGCGGAGCTGGCGCCGGTCGCCGAGCAGGCGCGGGTGTCGGTGACCGGCGGCAAGCGCATCCGTCCCGCCTTCTGCTACTGGGGGTGGCGGGCGGCCGGGCAGCCGGACGCGGAGCCGATGGTCCGCGCGGCCGCGGCGATCGAGCTGGTGCACGCCGCGGCGATCGTCCACGACGACCTCATCGACCGCAGCCCGCTGCGCCGCGGCCGTCCCACCGCCCATCGGCGGCTCGGCGACGGGCTGGCCGTCATGGTCGGCGACCTGTTGCTGGCGTGGGCCGGTCAGCTGTTCCACGGCTGCGGCCTGCCGCGTACGTTCACCGCCAGGGCCGTGTCCCTGTGGACGGCGATGGGCCGCGAGCTGATCGCCGGCGAGTGCCTGGAGCTGCTGCGGACACAGGGCCCGCCGGACGTGGCGCGGTCGCTGCAGATCGTCCGGTTCAAGACCGGCTCCTACACCGTCGACTGGCCGCTGCGGATCGGCGCGGTGCTCGGCGGGGCCGACCCGGCGACGCTGGAGACCCTGTCCGGGTACGCCCGCCCGCTCGGTGAGGCCTTCCAGCTGCGCGACGACCTGTGGGGGGTGTTCGGCGACCCCGCCGTGACCGGCAAGTCCGCGCTCGACGACCTGGCGGGCCGCAAGCCGACCGCCTTGCTGGCGATCACCCTGGAGCGGACACCGGACCGCGCGGAGCTGCACGCCCTGCTGCGGGCTCCGGTCGAAGCGCCCGAGGCGGCGCGGATCACCCAGATCATGCAGCACTGCGGCGCCGCCGACGAGGTCCGCCGCATGATCGGCGAACGCGCCGACGCCGCCCGTACGGCGCTGGAGCGGGCTCCCCTGCCCGCCGACGCCGCCTGCGCCCTGACCCGACTGATCGAAGAGGTGACAGCCGATGTCTGACGGTTCGTACGACGACGTCTTCATGGACGCCCTGCGGCTCAAGGGCGACGACCTGGCCGATGCCACGGTGGCGGCGTTGTTCGCCGAGGGGCAGGTGGGCCGGTTCAACACGCTGATGCGCTGGTTCACCACCTCCGGCCAGGAGCTGCCCGACGGGCTGCCGGACGCCGCCCGCGACTACCTGAAGGCCACCGCGAACCCGCCCGACTGGGTGGACTGGGCGATGATGGAGCAGGCCAGGCGGTTCTTCATCGACAACGACGTGCACATCAGCACGGCGCTGTCGTTCGCGGCCATGCCGGCCTGCTACGTCGTCCCGCACGTCGCCCGGCTGCTGTCGGCCACGCACTCGCTGGCGTACCCGTCGCGGCGCATGGCCGAGACGGGGCAGTTCACCGTCTATCTCATGCGACCGGACGCGTTCGAGGCGGGCGGACGGTTCCTGCCGGCCGCCCAGAAGGTGCGGCTGCTGCACGCCTCCATCCGCCGTCACCTGCGCGAGACGGGCGGCTGGCCCGAGCCGGTGGCGATCTGCCAGGAGGACATGCTCGGCGGGCTCATGATGTTCAGCATCCAGGTGCTCGACGCCCTGCACCGCCTGCGCGTCCGCATGACCCCGCAGGGCGCGGAGGCGTACTACTACGCCTGGAAGGTGGTCGGCGCGATCCTCGGATGCGACCCGGCGGTCATCCCGGCCGACCTGGGGGCCGCCCGCGAGTTCTCCGACCGCTACATGGTGCGCCACATGGGGCCCTCGCCCGAGGGCGTCCACCTGACCGGGCAGCTCATCGACATGTACGAGCAGGTCGTGCCCGGCACCCTGCTCGACCCGGTGGTGCCCGCGCTGATCCGCTTCCTGATCGGCGACACCGCCGCCGACTGGCTGCGGGTGCCGCGATCCGGCTGGGACACCACGGTCAAGCTCGTTCCCGCCCTGCTCGGCGTCATCGAGGGGCTGGAGGACCGCGGGCCCTGGGCGGCGCAGCTGTCCGACCGGCTCGGCCGCCTGGTCACCCAGCTGGAGCTGACGTCCCTGACCCGCGGCCGGGTCATGCACTACGCCATCCCCGACGAGCTCAAGCCCGACTTCGGCGTCCCCGCCGCCGCCGGCCGCTGGACCCCGCCGCCGCCGATCCCGGCCTGAACCGTGGAATAGGGCGGGGGAGGGCGATGTTGGAGGCAGAAGCTTTAAAATTCAATTTCTGACGGAGGGACTGTCATGGCCATCGCCTTCATGCTCGTCATGAGCGTCATCATGGGCAGCGTTCTCACCGGTGGGGTGGCAGCCATCGTGCTGAACGGCATCAAGGGCCGCCAGTGGCCGGTGCTGCTGCGGCGGCGCGTCGTCTACCGCGGGTTCGTCGTCCGCTAAGGCAGGCTCGTTGTCCTCGTCGCGTTTTCCCTGGCAGCGGGCATGGAAGGTTCCGAATGCCGACCATCGCCCGCGACCAGGGGAGTTTGCGTGCAGGAGATCCTGTCGACGATCTCGGGCTTCGTCTGGGGCCCGTTCCTGCTGATCCCGCTGCTCCTGCTGACGGGGCTCTATCTCACGGTCCTGCTGCGCGGCCTGCAGTTCAGCAAGCTCTTCTACGCCCTGTGGCTCGCGCTCATCAAGCGCAAAGATCCCACCGGCGAAGGGGACATCACCCACTACCAGGCGCTGTCCACGGCCCTGGCGGCCACCGTGGGCGTCGGCAACATCGCCGGCGTCGCCACGGCCATCCACTTCGGCGGGCCCGGCGCCGTCTTCTGGATGTGGGCCACCGGCCTCGTGGGCATGGCCACCAAGTACACCGAGGCGTTCCTCGGCGTACGGTTCCGCCGCGCCGATGCCAAGGGCGAGCAGAGCGGCGGTCCGATGTTCTACCTGACGTACGGGGTGGGCGGCAGGCTCGGCGCGACCCTGGGGGTGCTGTTCGCGGTCTTCGGCGCGCTCGCGGCGTTCGGCATCGGCAACATGGTGCAGTCCAACAGCGTGGCCGACGCCATCGACGCGCAGTGGAACGTGCCCGTGTGGCTGACCGGTCTGGTCATCACCGTGCTCGCCGCCACCGTCATCCTGGGCGGCATCAAGAGCATCGGCGCGGTCACCAGCGCGTTCGTGCCCGTGATGATCGTCTTCTACGTCCTCGGGGCCCTGTGGGTCATCATCGCCAACATCGAGAACCTGCCGGGCGCGCTGGAGACCATCATCAGTGACGCCTTCACCGGCACCGCGGCGACCGGCGGATTCGCCGGCGCCGGCGTCCTGCTGGCGATCCGGTACGGCGTGTCGCGCGGCATCTTCTCCAACGAGTCCGGCCTCGGCACCGGCGGCATCGCGGCGGCGGCCGCCAAGACCACCGAGCCGGCGCGGCAGGCGCTCGTGTCGATGACCCAGACGTTCATCGACACGCTCGTCGTCGTCAGCATGACCGGCCTGGCGATCGTCGTCACCGGCGCTTGGCAGAGCGGCACGAACGGCGCCCCGCTCACCGCCCTCGCGTTCAGCCGCGGCCTGCCCGGTCAGTGGGGCGGCCTCGTCGTCACCCTGGGCCTGATCTTCTTCGCCTTCTCCACGCTGCTCGGCTGGGCCTACTACGGGGAGCGCTGCATGGACCGCCTCTTCGGCCGCGTGTCCGTGACGCCGTACCGGCTGGTGTTCATCGTGCTCATCTTCGTCGGCACGGTGCTGGAGCTGGAGACCGTGTGGACGTTCTCCGACATCATGAACGGGCTCATGGCGCTGCCCAACCTCATCGGCCTCATCATGCTGTCCGGCCTCGTCGTCCGGGAGACCCGCGCCTACTTCGACCGCCCCGACTGGAAACGCGTCCCCGTCGCGTGACGTTCCACTGTGGAGCTGCGGTCCGGTGACCACGAGCGGGTGGCCGACGTCCTACGGCAGGTTCTCCAGGGTGAGAGCCCAGGGGTAGGCGTCGGCGGCGTCGGGGTCCGTGCTGGGCGGGCGGGGCTCGTACTGGCCGGGGCCGAGCAGGACGTGTACGCCTTCGGCGCGGAGGCGGTCGACGCTCTGCCGGAAGGGGACGCGGGCGGCCAGGGCGGTGTTGACGAACGGCAGGACGACGACCGGGATGCCGAGCCCCGGCGCCTCGGCGAGCAGGCCGAGCGCGTAGGTGTCGGCGATGCCCTGGGCGAACTTGTTGACGGTGTTGTACGTGGCCGGGGCGACGATGATGGCGTCGGCGCGCGGCGGCTTCGGCTCGTGCGGCTTGCGGTAGCGGCTGCGGACGGGCCGGCCGGTCCGCCGCTCCAGGTCGGCGACGTCGACGAAGTCGAGGGCCGACGGGGTGGCGACGACCTGGACGGTCCAGCCGGCGTCCTGGGCCAGGGTGACGAGGCGGCCGACTGCGGAGGCGGGCCCCGCGGCGCAGACGATGACGTGGAGGACCTTGCCGGATGGGGTCACGCGACAGCTCCCTCGCGGGTTCACGGCGGTTGGCAGGAGGTCACGTACCCGGCGGCGGAGCGCCTCGCACGGCCATGCCGCTCTGACCGGCCCGCCGCCGGGCACCGTGGTGGTCACGCCGGGGCGGGTGCCGCTGGACTCGACGGCCGGGTACGCCCTGGCCCGGCTGCGGTTGCGCGGGCGCTGCCCACGCTCCCGCCGACCTTGCCTGGTCGGGACGCCCGGACAGGTGGTGCGGGGGCCGTCCGTACGGATGCCGGACACGAGCCGGCCTGACGCGGGCCGGCCCGTCAGCGCAGCGGGTAGCCGTAGCGGAGCATGCCTGGGGCGGTGAAGGCGGTGATCATACGGCGGCGGCCCGGGCCCATCACCGTCCGCCACTCCTCGTCCGCCCTGAGCGGCACCTCGCCCGTACGGATGCGCATCGGGTTGCCCGCCACGCTGTGGTCGACGGGCAGGTCGATCGTGCCGTCGCCGAGGAACGGCAGGTCGGCCGAGGGCAGCCCGGCGAACTCCAGCACCCTCGACAGCTCCTCGCGGGGCTGGTCGACGAAGTCCTCGTACCGCATGAGGGTCCACGGGGTGCGGGTCAGGCGGAAGGACTCGATGACGGCGTTGAAGGCCAGCCACTCGGCGGCGGTCTGCGCCGGGGAGTGGGTGGCCATCAGCCGCCCGCCCTTGTCGGCGCGGTGGACCTGCCGCGACCAGGAGTGCACGACGCCGTGCGGGCCGCGGACGAGCTGGACGATGCGCAGCTCGATGCCGGGCACCCGGCGCAGCAGCAGCGCCGAGGTGGGGAACTTGGAGGAGTCGACGATCACCGGGCTCTGGCTCACCTCGGCGATCCCGCGGTAGACCTTGGCCATGGTCTCGGCGTACGTCTGGACGTCGCGGCCGAAGCCGCCGGAGACACCGGGCAGCACGTGGCGCGGGGCGTGCCGGATGCGCATGACGGAGCGGTGCACCCGGGCCATCTCGCGGGCGTCCACGTTCCGCCAGCCACCGAACGCGGCCCGGCCGACGGCCTTCCAGAACGGGCAGCGGCGAAAGCGCGTGCTGCACCCGCAGAGCTGGTTCTTGGTGACGCCCTGCGTCCACAGGTAGCGCAGCTCGCCCACGCAGGCGGCGCCCTCGGCGGCGCCGAGGGCCCGGGAGACCAGCGTGCTGCCCGACCTGCCGTGACCTCCGACGAACAGGATGCGGATCGGCTGTTGGCTCATGGAGATGAAGAGGTAGGTGGGGTCATGGGGACGCCAGCCTACGGTCCCGGGCCCGTTGACCGAAACCGGTTCGCGAAAAACACCACACCCGTCAGTGTCCCGTTCGACCAGCAAGGTGGCGGCCGCGCTGGAGGACCACCCCGGCAACCAGGTCACGACGGTGCTGCGCTGACCACCCCCGGCGCGGCGGCGCCGGGCCGCCGCGCCGGGCCGCTCGGCCGGAAAATCGTTGGCTCCGGACTCACGTCCTGCGGCAGCATGGCCACGGTGGGTGTCGGCGTTCGGGGGAGGACGGATGACTGTGCTCGCGTCGGGCGAGGGCTCCCAAGAAGGTACAACACCACGGAAATCGGCGGTTCTGCTGGCGCTGCGCCACTACTGCGGTGAGCTGAAGCGCCAGTGGCCGGTCGCGGCGCCCGCGCTGACGTTGCCGGCGATGGGCAACAT
The DNA here is from genome assembly GCF_044465245.1 of Nonomuraea terrae. Taxonomy (NCBI): domain Bacteria; kingdom Bacillati; phylum Actinomycetota; class Actinomycetes; order Streptosporangiales; family Streptosporangiaceae; genus Nonomuraea; species Nonomuraea terrae. The sequence continues at coordinate 841,304 of NZ_JBITLL010000006.1, forward strand.
CTGCCTGTTCTACCTGGCGCCGCTGGCGGTGGCCGGGCTGGTGGGCCATCTGGCCGGCGGCGGCGACGGCACCGTCGCCACGCTGCTGCCCTTCGTGCTCGCCTTCGCCGCGATGCTGCTGGCGGGCGAGGTGTTGTGGCGGCTGGGGCTGCACTTCCTCAACCGTACGGACGCCCGCGGCATCGAGCGGCTCGGCGTGGTCGGCATGGAAGAGCTGCTGACGAAGGACGCCGCGTTCTTCCACGACAACTTCGCGGGCTCGCTGACCAAGCGCGTGCTGGGCTTCTCCGGCCGGTTCGAGGACTTCGTCGACACGGTCGCGTTCTCGATCATGGCCAAGCTGGTGCCGCTGCTCTTCGCCTCGGTGGTGCTGTGGCAGTACCACCCGCTGCTGGTGCTCGTCCTGGTGGGCCTCATCATCGTCACCGGCCTTCTCGTCGCCCCGCTCATCCGCCGCCGCCAGGCGCTGGTCGACCAGCGTGAGGCCGCCAGGGTCCGGGTGTCCGGCCACGTCGCCGACGTGCTGGCCAACATGGACACCGTGCGCGCCTTCGCCGCCGAGGATCGCGAAGCCGCCGAGAACCGCGTCAGGATGGCCGAGGCGAGCAGGCTCTCGCTGCGCTCGTGGGACTACGGCAACCTCCGCGTCGACACCGTCGTCGCCCCGATGTCGGTGCTCACCAGCGCCGTGGGCCTGCTGCTGGCCGTCGCGCTGCGCGGCGGTCTCGGCGTGGAGGCCATCGTGGTGACGTTCACCTACTACACGAACGCCATCGGCATGATGTTCGAGTTCAACCAGATCTACCGGCGCATGGAGACCGTGCTCACGGAGGCGGCCCAGTTCACCGAGCTGCTGCTCGTGCCGCCGTCCGTGACCGACCCGGCCGATCCGCAGCCGCTGCGCCCGGCCGACGCGGGCGTCCGCTTCGAGCGGGTGCGTTTCTCCTACACCGACGGCCGGCCGCTGTTCCGGGGCCTCGACCTCGACATCCCCAGCGGCGCCAAGGTCGGCCTGGTCGGCCAGTCCGGCGGCGGCAAGACCACGCTCACCCGGCTGCTGCTGCGGCTGATGGACATCGACGGCGGCCGCATCCTGATCGGCGGCCAGGACATCACCCGGCTGCGCCAGGCCGACCTGCGCAGCCTCATCGCGTACGTCCCGCAGGAGCCGGCCATGTTCCACCGGTCGCTGCGTGACAACATCGCGTTCGCCCGGCCGGGAGCCACCGACGACGACATCCTCAGGGCGGCGCGGGCGGCGCACGTGACGGAGTTCGCCGAGTCCCTGCCGGACGGCTTCGACACCCTGGTCGGCGAGCGCGGCGTCAAGCTCTCCGGCGGCCAGCGCCAGCGCCTCGCGCTCGCCCGCGCCATCCTGCGCGACGCCCCGGTCCTGCTGCTGGACGAGGCGACCAGCGCCCTCGACTCCGAGAGCGAGCTCCTCGTCCAGGAGGCCCTGTGGCAGCTGATGCAGGACCGCACCGCGATCGTGGTGGCCCACCGGCTGAGCACCGTCGTCCGGATGGACCGCCTGGTCGTGCTCAACCGCGGACACATCGTGGAGCAGGGCACCCACAGCGAGCTGCTCAAGGCCGAGGGCCCCTACGCCCGCCTGTGGCATCACCAGTCGGGCGGCTTCCTGGTCGAGGACGACGCCCCCGACGCCCTCCACCGCTGACCGTTACGCCGCTCCCGGCGGCCAGACGACGCCGTCGAGGAAAGCCTCGACGGCCGTCGTCACGTCGCCGAGCACCTCTGCCGTCCGGCGCAGCGGCCCCGGCACCTGCATGCCGTGGTCGGCGCCGTCGACCTCGACGACGTGCGGCGTCAGCTCCCGCGCCAGCGCGCCGTCCCAGAAGCCGTCGGCAGTGCCGCCGACCAGCAGGAACGGCTCGCTCGCCCGGCGCAGCGCCGCCACGCACGCGGGCACGGTGAGCAGCGGCGTCAGCCAGATGCCCGCCAGCCGCCGATCGGCCGCGACAGCGGCCCCGAACGAGCCGAGCGACTTGCCGATCAGCACCGGCCGGTCCAGCCCCTCCACCAGGGGCGTCACCTGGCCGCTGACCCAGGGCGTCGCCTCCGCCACGACCAGGTCCTCCGGCGGCCGCCAGGAGACCAGCTCCACGGCGGCGTCGCGGCGGCGGGCCGCTTCGCCGACGTAGGCGAGCAGCCCGGCCTGCGGACCGTACCGCCCGCCCGGGATGACGACGGCGCTGCGGCCTGCGCTCATGTCCGCCTCCCGCTAGTTGGCGGGGTTGTTCGTGTAGACCGGCGTGATGTCGGCGTCGTCGTCGGCCTCCAGCAGCTTGTCCATCAGCTTGCCGTCGAACGCCACGACGCGGATCTCGTCCTTCGGGTTGTTGTCCTGTTCCCAGCAGTACAGGTGCGACTCGCCGTACCAGCCGAGGACCTTGTCGCAGTCGGAGGAGAACCGGCGCACCTGCTTGCCGGTGGCGGCGTCCCAGAGGCAGTGGTGGCCGTCGCCGCCGTCGGGGCAGTCGGTCACGAACGTCTTCCCCGACGGCGAGAAGATGTCGATCGTGCCGGACGCCAGCGGCCCCACGCCCGGCAGGTCACGCGTGGCCTTGCCGGAGGCGTCGAAGAAGCGCAGCCCCTCGTCCTTGCCGTAGTCGATGACCACGCCCTGCTCGGCGGCGTCCCAGCCGAAGTCGCTGTCGCGGATGGACGCGTCGTTCACGTCGACCACGCGTACCTTGCTCTGGGCCACGTCGCTGGTGGCGACGTCCACGACGGCGAAGCCGACGGAGATCCAGCTTTCCTTGCCCTTGTCGTCCTCGATGCGCTCGTTGAGGTTGAGCAGGATCTTCGAGCTGTCCTTCGACCAGGTGCGGACGCTGGTGTCCAGCGGTTTGCGCACGGTCTTGACCCGGAAACTCACGCCGGCCTGGCGGTCGGTGATGAGGATCGAGTCGTAGCCGTCGGAGGTGTAGTCGTGCGGCCGTCCCGCGAGGTAGCGGCCGTTGGGGGAGACCAGCGACTCCAGGTTGCCCGGATACCGGACGAACTCGCCCTGCAGCGACTGCCGGGCGTAGTCGACGTCCTCGTCGAGTTTCTTGTCGTACATCTCGTACGCCGTCAGCTTGATCGGGTCGGACGAACGCTCGTAGATCGTGACGTCGCCGCCGGGCAGCGTGGCCTTGACGGGCGTGGCGGGCGCGGCCGGAGTCGTCGGCCGCGACGGCGGGGCGCCGGACTCGGCGGCGACCGGCGGCGGCGTGCTCGACCACAGCCGGGTGGGCACGGCGATCCCGGCCGCCACGACGACGGCCGCGGTCACCACCCCCGCGCCGATGAGCACGGGCCGGCGCGACGGCCCGCCGGTGTGCTGGGCGTCCTTCGGGGCGGCCTGTCTGGTGCCCTCCACCAGCGGGTCGGCGCCGGGCGCCGGGTTGCGCAGCAGGCGGCTGATCGCCTCCATGGCGGTCGGCCGCCGCGCCGGATCCTTGTCCAGGCACTGCTCGACCACCTCGCGCAGCCGTCCGTCGAGCTCGCCCAGATCGGGCGGCTCGCTGAGCACCCGGTTCATCACCGCGTGGGTCACGCCGGTGCCGAACGGCGCCCGTCCGCAGGACGCGAAGACCATCGTGCCGGCCCACGAGAACATGTCGGCCGCGGGCCCGAGCCCGTGCCCCATGATCTGCTCGGGAGCCATGTACGCGGGCGTGCCGATCTGCGTGCTGCTCGTCATGGTGGCCGGGCCGAGCGTGCGCGCGATCCCGAAGTCGATCACCCGTGGGCCGCCGGTGCCCATGATGACGTTGCCCGGCTTGAAATCGCGGTGCACCACGTGGGCCTCGTGGATGGCGGCGAGCGCGGTGGCGGTGCCGATGGCCAGCCGCTCCAGGTCGGCGCCAGCGAGCGGGCCGCCTTCCCTGACGACCCGCTCCAGCGAACGGCCCTCGACGTACTCGCTGACGATGTACGGGCGGCCGCCGTCGACGCCGGTGCCGAGCACGGTCGCGGTGCAGAACGGCGCCACCCGGCGGGCGACCTCCGCCTCCTGCAGGAAGCGTTCGGCGATCTCCTCGTCGCCGGACGGGCTCAGCCACTTGACGGCCACGTGCGTGCCCATGGGGGTGCGGGCAAGGTAGACGACGCCCTGCCCGCCCTGGCCGAGCCTCCCGATGAGCTCCAGGCCACCTAACTCCTGAGGGTCACCGGTCGTCAGCGGCGTGAAGTCAACCATGCGGTCATTCTCATTGCACGCCGTGGATCTCCCACAGTCCTACTTGCCGGTAACTACGACAGAATAACCTTCGGTAGAGGATCGGGAGCCCTCCCGGAAGCCGGCGGCTACCGTTGACATCCGGCGCCGTGTGGGGAGGATCGGCGGCATGACACGGACGACGCGCAGACCCCCGACCAAGGTGGAGTTCCTGCCCAAGGGCTCCCTCGCGGACGGGCTTCCCCCGGCCGTGCCCGGCACCCTGTACGTCCAGGGCGCCCATGGCGGCATCCGCGTCGCGCCCGATGCCGGCTTCGACGTGGTGTTCGGGCGCTGCGAGCCGGACGTCCACGTCTGCGTCGGCCCCAACGACCCTTACGTCAGCCGGCGGCACGGCCACCTCACCTGCGAAGCCGGGCGATGGGCCCTGTACAACCTCGGCAAACTCCCCATCCGCCTGCCGGGCGGGCAGCTGGTGCTCACCGGGCACCGTACGACGCTGCCGGTGGCGTACACACCGCTGTTCATCGTCGCCCCCGAGCAGGAACACCTGCTGGAAGTACGGGTCGTCAGGAACGCGCCGCCCCCCGGCCCGGAGGACCGACGGGAGGCCGACACCCGCGAGCCGGCCGGATGGCCGCTGAGCCCGCTCGAACGCCTCGTCCTGGTCTGCCTCGGCCAGCGCTATCTCCGGCCCGACCCGTGGCCGCAGCCGCTGCCCTGGGCCCAGGTCGCCGACGAGCTCTCCCGCCTGCGCCCCGGCGAACGCTGGACCGCCAAACGCGCCGCCCACATCGTCACCCAGACGCGCAGGCGGCTCAGCGCCAGGGTGTCCGGGCTCCTGGAGGAGGAGATCCCGCCGCCGCTGGGCAACGCGCTCAACCACAACCTGATCACCGCCCTGCTGGCCACCGCCACGATCGGCCCGTCAGACCTCCGCCTCCTCGACGACCCGACCGAGTGACCCCCGCGCCTGCCGCCGAGCAGGCCTCTGCAGGGCAGGCGGCCACGGCTGCGCGGGTTCCGCACGTGAGCCGTCGAGAGCCTCGTCCCGGAAGAGCGATGAGTACGTCCATCCCCTGTGTGGGCGGACTTGCGGCCGGAGTAGCGTTCCCATGGATAGCCTTCTTTCATGATTCTTTTTGATCATCCGTCTCCGGCTCGAGAAAGGGAGGCCATGTGAGATCGGACGTCTACCAGCGCATGCGCGACGACATCGTGTCGGGCGCGCTCGCCGCCGAGACGCCGCTGGTGGAGATCACTCTGGCCGCGAAGTACGGGACCAGCCGCACGCCGATCCGCGAGGCGCTGCGCAGACTGGAGCAGGACGGTTTGGTGGTGCGGGCGGACCGCAGCATGCGGGTCCGCGCGCGCAGCCCCGAGGAGATCTTGGAGATCTACGAGGTCCGCATCTCCCTGGAGGGCATGGCGGCCCGCGGCGCGGCCGAGCGGCGCACCGCGCTCGACCTGGCCAAGCTGCGCCGTACGGCCGAGCGGATGGCGGAGGCCGACACGGACGACCCGCGGGCGATGGCCGACGCCAACCGCCGCTTCCACGAGGCGGTCTGGGCCGCCAGCCACAACGCCACGCTCCTGGACCTGCTCACCAGGCTCAACGACCACCTGATCCGCTACCCGTCGACGACGCTGAGCCATCCCGGGCGCTGGGAGGAGGCCCTGCGCGAGCACGCCGAGCTCGTGGCCGCCATCGAGCGCCATGACGCCGCGGCGGCCACCGAGGTCGCCGAGCGGCACATGACCAAGGCCAGGGACGTCCGGCTGCTGATGTACGGCGACGAGGGGCCCTGAGAGCCGCCGCCGGACGTCCCGGCTGAACGGCTCACGTGCGGGTCGGCACCTTCTCCTTGGCGTCGGCGGCGGGCTGCTCCGCGTGGCCGCGCCCGCGCCGTACCGCGGCGACCACGGTCACCACCAGCACCAGGCACACCACCGCGAAGACGGCAGCGGAGACCGGCCGGTGCAGGAAGATGCCGAGGCTGCCGTCCGACAGCAGCATGGTCTGCCGGAAAGACTGCTCCATGATCGGCCCGAGCACGAAGGCCAGCACCAGCGGTCCCGGCTCGAACCCGGTCTTCTTCATCAGCCAGCCCAGCACGCCGAAGGCCAGCACGACCCACATGTCGAAGGGATCGTTGTTGACGGAGAACACCCCGGCCATGGTGAGCATCAGCGCGAATGCCGCGAGGATCCCCGCACGCACCCGCAGCAGCCGCACGAACGCCCCGACCAGCGGGATGTTCAGCGCCAGCAGCATCAGGTTGCCGATGTACATGGAGGCGATGACGCCCCAGAAGACGTCGGGACGCTCGGTGATCATCTCCGGGCCGGGGGTGACGCCCTGCATCAGCAGCGCGCCGAAGATGAGCGCGAGCACCACGTTGGCGGGGATGCCGAGGGTGAGCAGGGGGATGAAAGCCGAGGTCGAGGAGGCGTTGTTGGCCGTCTCCGGCCCGGCCACGCCCTCGATGGCGCCCTTGCCGAACCGGCTCGGGTCCTTGGCCCTGCGCTTCTCGAGCGCGTAGGAGGCGAGCGAGGACACCACGCCGCCACCGCCGGGGAAGATCCCGATGACGAACCCGAGCAACGACCCCCGGGCGATGGCGCCGGAGGACTGGCGGAAGTCGGCCTTCGTCGGCCAGACCTTCTTGATCTTGGAGGTGATCGCGTCCAGCTTGCCCGAGCGTTCCAGGCTGTGCAGGATCTCGCCGACACCGAACAGGCCCATGGCCACCGCCACGAAGTCCAGCCCGTCGAACAGGCTGACCTGGCCGAAGGTCATCCGGGTGGTGCCGGTGATCGGGTCCTGGCCGATGGTGGCCAGCAGCAGGCCGAGGCCGGCCGAGCACAGGCTCTTGAACGTGGAGCCGGAGCCGAGGTAGGTGACGAGCAGGATGCCGAGCACGGTGATGGCGACGTACTCCGGCGGGCCGAAGGACACCGCGACACTGGCCAGCAGCGGCGCGAGCAGGGTCAGCCCGGCGACGGCCAGGGTGCCGCCGACGAAGGAGCCGACCGCCGCGATGCCGAGCGCCGGCCCGGCGCGGCCCTGGCGGGCCATCTGGTAGCCGTCGAAGGTGGTGACCACCGCGGCGGCCTCGCCGGGGAGCCGGAGCAGGACCGAGGTGATCGTCCCGCCGTACATGGAGCCGTAGTAGATGCCGGCGAGCATGATGACGGCGGTGGCCGGCTCGATCGTGTACGTCAGCGGCAGCAGCAGCGCGATGGTCGCGGTCGGGCCGAGGCCGGGCAGCACGCCGACGGTGGTGCCGATGAGCACCCCGAGGAAGACGTAGAGCAGGTTGATCGGGTCGGCCGCGACCGCGAAACCCTGGAGTATCCCGTCGAGCACGTCAGCCCACCACCCCGGGCGGGAACGGCACGCCCAGCGCCACCACGAACAGCAGGTGCATCACGACGGCGCCGCCGGCGGCCAGCGGCAGCGCCCACCGCCACGGCTCGCCGCCGAAGACCTTGAGCCAGAACAGCAGGGCGCAGAACGCCGCGACCGGGAACCCCAGCACCTGGAACAGCACGATGAACAGGCCAAGCCCGGCGACGCCCGCCGCGACCCTGGCCGATCCCATCGTCCACGGCTCGTAGTCCTCGGCGCGGTCGGTGAACACCAGGACGGCCGCGGTGATCGTGACCACCGCGGCGGCGGTGAACGGCCACAGGCCGGGGCCGGGCTCGGTCAGGTTTCCCACGGACAGACCGACCGCCATGACGATCGCGGCCAGCCCGGTGAGCATGATCGCGAGCGGGGCTGCCCGGTGCGCCCAGAGCCTGCCGGGTGGGGTACGAGGTGGCGACATGCTGGTTCCTGCTCTCGGCGATGGGGGGAAGGCACGGCGGCGACGTGCCGCTCGGCTACGACTTCTTGATGACCTTCTCGTAGGCCACCTGGGTCTCGTCGAGGATGCGCTTGAGCGCGGCCCCGTCGATGAACTCCTCGGTCACGATGATGTCGCCGAGCTGCTTGCGGACCTCGGGGTCGGCCTGGGCCTTGCGCAGCACGCCCTCGATCTTGGTCGCGATCGCCGCGGGCAGCCCGGTGGGAGCGCCGAGACCGTGGACGGAGGTGGCCAGGGTCAGCGCGGGGAAGCCCAGCTCGGCGAGGGTGGGCACGTCGGGCAGCGCGGCCACCCGCTTCTCCGGGGAGGTGGCGATCGCCAGGAAGTCACCGTTCTCGACCTTGTCGGTGACTCCGCGCGCCGCGGTGGTCCAGAACGCGTCGATGTTCCCGCCCAGCAGTGCGGCGGTCAGCTCGGCGTTGCCGGGGAACGGCACGGCGGTGACCTTGACGTTGTACTCCGCGGCCAGGCGGGTCAGCTCCACGCCCTGCGGGGTGGTGGCGCCGGGCACACCGACCTTCAGCGCGCCGGGGTTGGCCTTGGCGTGCGCGAAGAACTTCTCTCCCGTGTCGTACGGCGAGTCCTTCTTGACCACCAGGAGCGACGGCGGCGAGGCCAGCACGCCGAGCGGCGTGACGTCGTCCTTGGTGTAGCCGACCTCGTTCGACAGCGGCGTGGAGACCAGCGTGCCGGTCGAGATCAGCGCCAGCGTGTACCCGTTCGGCTTGGCGGAGATCAGCTCCGTGGTGCCGACCGCGCCGGAGCCGCCCGGCTTGTTCTCCACCACGACGGTCTGGCCGAGCTCCTTCTGCATGAACTTGCCCACGGCGCGCATGGTCGTGTCGGCGTCACCGCCGGCGCCGTACGGCACGATGACGCGGATCTTGGCGCTGGGGTAGGCGTCGGGGGACTCCTGGGAGGCCGCGCCGGAGTTGCCGCCGCAGGCGGTCAGGGATGCCGCCAGCACGGCGACGGCGGCGATCGCGGTCGGACGAAAGGTCAGGCGCATTTCGGATCGCCCTTTCTAGGGGGGCGGAATTAGCATGCAAGGGTATACAAGTGTGTGCCAATGTCAATGGCGGGAAACGCGCTGGTGACGTCAGGGAAACACCAGCTTGGCGGCGGTGGCCGCGACCAGATCGGAGCGGGTCACGCCGGGTGCGATCTCGCGTACCACGAGGGCGCCTTCCGCCGCTCCCACGTCCAGCACCGCGAGGTCGGTGTAGACCCGGTCGACGACACCTGCCGCGGTCAGCGGATAGGTGCAGCGGGGGAGCAGCTTGGGAGAGCCGTCCTTGGTGGTGTGGGTCATCATCACGAGGATCCGCCGCGCGCCCGCGGCCAGGTCCATCGCCCCGCCCACCGCGGGCGGCATCGAGGAGTCACCGGTCGTCCAGTTGGCCAGGTCGCCCCGTTCGGAGACCTGGAAGGCGCCGAGCACGGCGATGTCGATGTGACCGCCGCGCATCATCACGAAGGCGTCGGTGTGGTGGAAGTAGGCGCCGCCGGCCACCAGCGTCACCATCTGCTTGTTGGCGTTGATCAGCTCGGGGTCCTCCGCGCCGGGGGCGGGCGGCGGCCCCATGCCGAGGATCCCGTTCTCGCTGTGGTAGACGATCTCCCGGTCGGACGGGACGAACCCCGGCACCAGGACGGGCAGGCCCACGCCGATGTTGACGTAGGAGCCGTCCGGGATGTCGGCCGCGACCCTGCGGGCCATGTCCTCCCTCGACCATCCTGCGCGGCTCATCCTCCCGGCACCTCCACCACTCGGTCGACGAAGATCCCCGGAGTGATCACGGTCTCCGGGTCGAGTTCGCCCAGTTCCGCCAGCTCGCGTACCTGGACCACGGTCAGCGCCGCCGCGGTGGCCATCGTGGGGCCGAAGTTCCTGGCGGCGCTGTGGTAGGTGAGGTTGCCCCACCGGTCGGCGCGATCCGCTTTGATCAGCGCCACGTCACCGCGCAGCGGCGACTCCAGGACGTGCAGGCGGCCGTCGATCATCCTGGTCTCCTTGCCCTCGGCGAGCTGGGAGTCCGCGCCGGTCGGCGTGTAGAACCCGCCGATCCCGGCGCCGGCCGCACGCAGCCGCTCGCTCAGCGTGCCCTGCGGCACGAGCTCCAGCTCGATCTCGCCGGCCTCCCAGCGCTTCTGGAACCACACGGATCCGATCGCCCGGGGGTACGAGCAGATGATCTTGCGGATCCGGCGTTCCCTGATCAGCGCCGCGATGTCGGTCTCCCCGCTGCCGGCGTTGTTGTTGACCAGGGTCAGATCGCGCACGCCCAGGTCCAGCACGGCGTGGACCAGCTCGGCCGGGATGCCCGAGCTGCCGAACCCGCCGACGAGCAGCGTGGCGCCGTCGCGGATCCCGGCCACCGCCTCCTCCACCGTGGCGACCCTCTTGTCGATCATCAGGGCTCCTAGAGGGTCGCGGCGGTGCCGAGGACGGCCGTGGCCTGGTGGGACAGCACGCCGCCGTTGCCGTGCACGAGCGCGGTCTGCGGCCCGGGCACCTGCCGTGCGCCCGCCTCGCCGCGTAGTTGCCGTACCGCCTCCACGATGAGAAACATCCCATACATCCCTGGATGTCCGTAAGAGAGGCCGCCGCCGTTGGTGTTGACCGGAAGCGTGCCGCCGGGCCGGATCGCGCCGCTCTCCACGAACGGCCCGCCCTCGCCCTTCGCGCAGAACCCCAGGTCCTCCAGGAAGAGCACGGTGTTGACGGTGAAGGCGTCGTACAGCATGAGCAGGTCCATGTCGGACGGCCCGAGCCCGGCCATCGCGAAGGCGCGCGCGCCGGAGTCGGCGGCGGCCGTCACGGTCAGGTCGGGCATCTGGGAGATGGTCCTGTGCCAGTGCGCCTCTCCAGCTCCCAGGACGAACACGCCCGGCTTCGGCGAGTCGGCCGCCCGGTCCGCGCGGGTCACCACCACGGCGGCCGCCCCGTCGGTGACCAGGCAGCAGTCCAGCAGGGTGAGCGGGCTGGAGATCATCCGCGACTCCAGCACGTCCGCCACGGTCAGCGGGTCGCGCGCGTACGCCGCCGGGTTGAGCCTGGCCCACTCGCGCGCCGCCACCGCCACTCCGGCGAGCTGCTCGCGGGTGGTGCCGTACTCGTGCATGTGGCGGGCCGCGGCGAGGGCGTAGGCGCTCAACGGCAGGCGCGGCCGGAAGTCGCGCTCGTAGGGGGACGGCTCGGCGATCGTCACCAGACCTCCGTCGGAGCGCTGGGTGCTGCCGTAGCAGATCAGCGCGACCTCGCAGCGCCCGGCCTCGACGGCTGCCATCGCGTGGCCGAGGTGGGCGATGAAGGAGCTGCCGCCGACGTTGGTGCCGTCGGTGTAGGCGGGCCGGATGCCGAGGTACTCGGCGACGTTGAGCGCGCCCATCGGATAGTAGGACGAGGCGGTGAACAGCGCGTCCACGTCCGACAGGCGCAGCCCCGCGTCGTCGAGCGCGCCCCGTGTCGCCTCCGCCATCAGGTCGAGCGGCTGCACGCCGCCTCCGACGTGGCCCACTCCCGCCTCGGCGACTCCCACGATGGCGGCGTTGCCGCGCAACCGGTCAGTCATCGCACACCTCGAACACCGGCACCTCGCCGCCGCGCACCACGCACCGGACGGGCAGCCCGATCGGTATCACCGCGCTGGGATGCCCCTCCACGGTGCTCATCATCCGGAACCCCTCCGCGAGGTCGATCAGGGCGACGTTGTAGGAGCCGTCGCGCTTGTAGACGGTGGTGGCGGCGTAGACGACGCCGCGGCCGGCGCTCACCTGCCAGGTGAGGTCCGTGCCGAAGCAGCCCGGGCACGCCACCCGCGGGGCGAAGACCGCCCGTCCGCAGCCGTCGCAGCGCTGGTAGCGCAGCTCGCCGTCCTTCAGCCCGGCGCGGTAGACCGCGTCCGGATACAGCTCATGTCCCATGGAGTGCTCCGATCCGGTCCGCCACGTCCAGGTAGCGTTCGGCGCCGTCGGGCAGCCAGAGGGTGTGCCGGGCGGCGCAGCGCTCGTCGTCCGGGTCGCCCAGGGCGGATTCGATCTCCACCAGGCCGACGTCCGAGCTGCGGCGCACCCCGGTCACCGTGCCGCGGGCGGTCACCGTGTCGCCGGCGACGATCGGGCGCTTCATGGTCAGCCGCCGCCGGACGATGAAGGCGTCCGGGCCGCTCCAGCCGGTGACGAACCGGTCCATCAGCCCCTGCAGCAGGATCGTGTTGGCGTAGATCGACGAGATGCCCTGGCCGCGCGCGTAGTCGGGATCATGGTGCCCGGGGAAGTAGTCCCAGGTCACGGCGGTGTTGAGGATCACCCGACGGAACGGCATGGCGACCTCCAGCGCGGGCAGCCGCTCACCTTCCCGCACGTCCTTCCACAACCTGCGGGTCATGCCTCCTCCACCGGGGTGAAGCGGAACAGCGTGTTGCGGCTCTCGGCGACCCGCTCGCCCGCCTCGTCGCGGTAGACCACCAGCGTGGTGACGAAGTTGCCGGTGCCGAGCCGGGTCCGCTTGGTCTCGGAGACGTCCACGACCTCCTCGGTGGCGTTGAGCCGGACGCCCTGGTAGATCGGCCGGAAGAACGTCGTGTCGGTGGCGACGTTGATCATGGACGTGCCGGGCAACGGCAGCCGGGGGGCCAGGTTGCCGGAGCCGCAGGCGTGACCGCGCTCCGGGGTCCACTGCAGGGGCATCAGCCAGGTGGTCAGCAGGCCGGGCGGGCTCACCGTCCCGCCCCAGTGCGTCACTCCGGTCTCCGGCCGCCAGTAGTGCGGGTTGGGGTCCTCGGTGGCCGCGCAGTAGTGGCGGACCATCGCGTCGTTCACCGGGTGGTCGGCGAACCGGGTCTGCGACCGGTGGCCGATCATGGCCCGGCCGTCCTCCTCGGCGCCGGTCGCGACGCCCGTCTCGGTCTCGGTGGCCGTCACCGTCAGACCTCCGCCGTACGGGCCTCGATCAGGTCCCGGTCACCCACGAAGTCGGGCACGCGCAGGCGGTACCACTCGGGGTCGTGCGCCTCGCGCAGCCCGGCGAAGGTGGCGCGCACCATCCGCACGTCGTCCGTGGACGGCCAGGCGATGACCTTGCCGTCGCGGACCAGCTCGCCCACGGCGGCGTCGAGCGCCGCGGGGTCGAGCCCGGCGGCGGCCGCCAGCTCGCCGGCCCGCATGTAGAGGCCGGGGTCGGTGACGTAGCCGTCGGCGAGCGCGGCCAGCACGCGTCCGGTGTCGGTGCTCTGCTCGGCCACGGAGCTCGCCCGGCCCTCGCGCCGGTCGGCGGGGAAGAAGCCGTGCACGTCGCCGTACAGGTCGTCGGCCATCTGGCGGGTGGCCTGCCGGTAGATCAGCCCGGTCATGACCTCGTTGGAGCCGCCGCCGATGCCCTTGACCTTCATGGACCTGGCGAGCTGCTCGACCGGGTAGTACTTCGAGACGCCGTCGCCACCCATCGCCTGGATCATGTCCATGCAGATGTCGACGCCGTCCTTGGACGTGACGAGCTTGGTGATCGAGGCGTCGAGGGCGCAGCTCTCCCCGCGGTCCATCAGCGCGGCCGTGTGGTAGAGGAACGACCGGTCCATCCGGACCCGGGCGATCGCCTCGGCGAGCTTCGTCTCGACCCGCTGGAAGCGGTCGACCGGCTGGCCGAACTGCAGGCGGCGGCTGGTCCAGCTGGCGCCGAAGTAGAGCGCCTCGCGCATCATGCCGACCGCGCCCGCGGAGACCAGGACCCGCTCCAGGTTGAGACCGGAGGTGAGGATGCGCCAGCCGTCGCCCTCCTCGCTGATCCGGTCCTCGGTGGGGACGAACACGTCGTGGAAGTTGAGGATGCCGTTGCGGACGTACTCATGGCCGCCCAGCTCGTGGAAGCGCTCGACGGTGAGGCCGGGGGTGCCGCCCCGTACGTAGAAGACGGACAGGTGGCGGCGCTTGGCGCGGGCCTCCGGGGTCGCCTCGCCCTCGACGACGGCGTAGACGAGGTAGTGCCCGGCCGCCCCGATGTCGGTGATGTAGCGCTTCTTGCCGTTGAGCACGTAGCCGCCGTCCACCCGGGTCGCGGCCATCTCGATGCCGGAGGCGTCCGAGCCGGCGAAGGGCTCCGTCACGCACACCGCGCCGAACGACTCGCCGCGCGCGATGCGGGGCAGCCAGCGGCTCTTCTGGTCGTGGTTGGCGTGGTCCACGATCTGCTTGGTGCCGCCGAAGGCGGTGACCGGGAAGGGCCAGGTGGCGCAGGGGACGCGGCCGAGCTCCTCGCTGAGGATGGCGAGCGAGGTGACCCCGCCCAGCTCGTCGGCGCAGCCGCCGTACTCGTCGGGGATGGTCGCGCCGAGCCAGCCCTTGCGGCCGATCTCCTCCATCACGTCCCAGGGGTATTCGCTGGTCCAGCCGATCTCCCGGCTGCGCTCACGGTGTGAGTCGGCGAACTCGGCCGCCTCCTTCATGAGCGCGCGCTGCCGATCGCTCCACCAGAACATGGGTTCGGCCATTCTCAGTTTTCCCTTCACCCGAAGATCTGTATGCGATGGTATACAGTAGTGCGCAGATGTCAACGGCCCGGTGACCCGGCGGAAACAGGCTCGTCACCTGCGTCTGCCCGGCCAGGGGCGGCCGGGCGGCGGCGCCAAGGGCCGCCTCCCACTCTCGTGCCGAGCGCACCTCGTGAGGCCAGAGCATGTGAGCAGTGAGTGTATGCAACGGTATCCATGATGTGTCAACGGTTGAATTCCCTGGTTGACAGTGGACACGGCCAGCGGATATTCCGGTATTCATCGGTATACAAACCTCGGGAGGCGACCTTGACGCTTGCGCAGCGGGCCGATCGGAACGAAACGATGGAGACGGCTCGATGAGATATCGCATGCTGGTCGGCGGCGAGCGAGTGGACGCGAGCGGTGACCGCCGCCTTCCCGCGGTGAACCCGTACACCGGCGAGGAGTTCGCCACCGTGCCGGACGCCGGCGCGGCCGACGTGGCCGCGGCGGTGCGGGCCGCCACCGACGCCTTCGAGCGCACCTGGTCGGCGACGCCCGGCGTGGAGCGGGCCCGCCTCATGCACCGGCTGGCCGACCTGATCGAGGAACGCGCCGACGAACTCGGCCGGCTGGAGAGCTCCGACAACGGGAAACTGCTCAGGGAGACGGCCGGCCAGGCGAGGTTCGCCGCGCGTAACTACCGCTTCTTCGCCGGGTACGCGGACAAGCTGTACGGCCGGACGATCCCCCTGGACAACCCCGACACCCTGGACTACACGCTCAGGGAACCGGTCGGCGTGGCCGCGCTCATCACGGCGTGGAACTCACCGATGCAGCTGCTCGCCAACAAGCTCGCCCCCGCCCTCGCCACCGGCAACTGCGTGGTGATCAAACCGTCCGAGCACGCCTCGGTCACCACGCTGGAGCTCGCCGACCTGGTCGAGCGCGCCGGATTCCCGCCCGGCGTGGTCAACATCGTGACCGGCGGCGCCGAGGCGGGCACGAGCCTCGTCGGTGACCCGCGCCTGGGCCGGATCAGCTTCACCGGCAGCGTCGCCACCGGGCAGGCCATCGCCGCGGCGGCCGCGCGCACGCTCGTCCCCGTGACCCTCGAACTCGGCGGCAAGTCGCCGAACATCGTGTTCGCCGACGCCGACCTCGACGCGGCGATCTCCGGCGCGATGGCCGGCATCTTCGCCGCCGGCGGCCAGACCTGCATCGCGGGCAGCCGGCTGCTGGTCGAGCGGTCCGTCTACGACCGGGTGGTGAAGGAGCTCGCCCGGCGGGCGGACGCCATCCGCCTGGGCGACCCGCTTCTGTCCGAGACGCAGATGGGCCCGGTGGCGAACGCGCCGCAGCACGAGCGCATCCACCGGATGATCGCCGCCGGGATCGAGGCGGGGGCGCACGCCGTCACCAGTGAGCGCGACGTGCCGGAGCGCGGCCTGTTCGTCCGCCCGACCGTCTTCGCCGACGTCGACAACACCATGCCGATCGCCCGCGAGGAGATCTTCGGCCCCGTGCTCAGCGTCATCCCCTTCGACGACGAGGAGCAGGCCGTCGCGATCGCCAACGACAGCGACTACGGGCTGGCCTCCGGAGTCTGGACGACGAACCTGGCGCGCGCCCACCGCGTCGCCCGGCGGCTGGTGGCCGGGACGGTCTGGGTCAACACCTACCGGGCCAGCGCGGCCCAGGCGCCGTTCGGCGGCACCCGGCGCTCCGGATACGGCCGCGAGCGCGGGGAGGAGGCCATGGAGGAGTACCTGAACACCAAGAACGTCATGGTCGACCTGTCGGGCCGCACCCCCGACCCCTTCGCCATGCGCACCTGAGCCCTGTCGAGCCATGCCTGTCGAGCCATGGAAGGAAATCCACGAATGACATCACCGGTGGGGCTGTGCGGCCTCGGGAACATGGGGTCCGCGATCGCGCGGCGGCTGTCCCCGACGTACCCCTTGATCGCTTTTGACCTCGACCCTGACCGGACCAAGACGGCAGGGGAGCTGGCCGGCGTGACGGCGGCCGGAGAGGCCGCCGACCTGGCCGGCGCCGACACGGTCCTGCTGTCGCTGCCGTCCCCCGCGGCGTCGGCGCGGGCCGCCGCCGCGATCGCGCCCGCGATGCGGCCCGGCTCGCTGATCGTGGAGACCAGCACGGTCAACCCGGGGGACATGCGGCGGCTCGCCGACCTCTGCGCGCCGCACGACGTGCGGGTGATCGACGCGGCCATCCTGTCCGGCGTCGCCCAGATGGCCGAGGGCAGGTCCACGCTGCTGATCGGCGGGGAGAGCGAGGACGTCGCCCGCGCGCAGCCGCTGCTGGACGCGCTCGCGCCGCGGCAGCTCGTCCTCGGCGGCCTCGGCGCCGGCATGGCCGCCAAGGTCATCAACAACGCCGTCGCGCACGCCGTCATGATCGTGCTCGCCGAGGCAGGGGCGATGGCGGCGGCCACCGGCGTGTCGCAGCGGCGGCTCGCCGAGCTGCTGGCCGACCCGGAAGCCGGGCTCACCCGGCCGCTCACGCACCGCTTCGTCGAGCGCGTCCTGCCGGGCGAGTACGCCGGTGGCATGCCGACGGACGCCGCCAGGAAGGACTCCACCCTGGCGCTGGCCCTGGCGCAGGAGGCGGGCATCCCGCTGTTCGCCATCCAGGCGTGCCACACCGTGTACGAGATCGCCAACGGCGCCGGGCTGGGCCGCCAGGACTACGCCTCGGTGGCCACGCTGTGGGAGCAGTGGACCGGCCGGCCCATCACCGAATCCTCTACAGACAAGGACGCCTGAGCATGACGCAATACGACGTGATCGTCGTCGGCGGCGGCAACGCCGGGTTCTCCGCCGCGCACGCGGCCCGCGAGCAGGGGGCGCGCGTGCTGCTCCTCGAGAAGGGCGCGCAGGACGTGTCCGGCGGCAACTCCTTCTACACGGCGGGGGCGTTCCGCTTCCCCTTCGCCGGGCTGGACGAACTGCGGCCGCTCCTCGATCCCGAGAGCCTCGACGACCGGATCGACGCGACCGACGTGCCCGCGTACACCGCCGAGGACTTCCACGCCGACATGAAGCGCGTCACCGACGGCCGGTGCGACCCGGTGCTCACCGAGCTGCTGGTGGGTGACGCGGCCGGCGCGGTGCAGTGGCTGGCCACCAAGGGGATCCGGTGGCGGCTGATGTACGAGCGCCAGGCGTTCGAGACGGACGGGACCTGGCGGTTCTTCGGCGGGCTGGTGGTCGGCACCGTCGGCGGCGGCAAGGGCCTGATCGCGGAGCACACCGCGGCCGCGGCCGCGTCCGGCGTCGAGATCCGGTACGAGGCGGCGGTCACCTCCCTCGTCCGCGACGGTGAACGTGTGACCGGGGTCCGTTACCGCGACTCCTCCGGGACCGAGCACGTCGTCACCGCACCAGCGGTCGTGCTCGCCGCGGGCGGGTTCGAGGCGGACCCGGTCCGGCGCGCCCGGCACCTCGGGCCCGAATGGCGGCGCGCCAAGGTCCGCGGCAACCCGCTGAACACCGGAGAGGTGCTCGACCTCGCCCTGGAGGCGGGGGCGCAGCCGTACGGGGACTGGACCTCCTGCCACAGCATCGCCTGGGACGCCGGAGCCGCCGACCAGGGTGGTAACCGCATCCTCACCAACCAGCTGTCCCGGCAGAGCTATCCGATCGGCATCGTGGTCAACCGCGACGGCCGGCGCTTCGTGGACGAGGGCGCCGACTACCGCAACTACACCTACGCCAAGTACGGCAGGGAGATCCTCCGCCAGCCGGAGGGCATCGCGTTCCAGCTGTTCGACGCCAAGAGCAGGCCGCTGCTGCGCACCGAGGAGTACGACTCCAGCCCGATCACCGGGGCGCGGGCCGACACTCTGGCCGAGCTGGCGGCCGAGCTCGGCATCGACCAGGCCGGGCTGGAGGAGACCGTGGCCCGGTTCAACGCGTCGATCGCGGACGTCCCCTTCGACCCCGCCGTCAAGGACGGCCGCGCGTCGGCCGTCCAGCCGCCGAAGTCGAACTGGGCGCTCGCCCTGGACACCCCGCCCTACTACGGGTACGCGGTCACCTGCGGCATCACGTTCACCTTCGGGGGAGTGCGGGTCGACGAGCACGCCCGCGTCGTGTCGGAGGCCGGCACGCCGATCCCCGGCCTGTACGCGGCGGGGGAGCTGGTCGGCGGGCTGTTCTCCGGCAACTACCCGGGCGGCTCCGGGCTGACCTCGGGCACCGTTTTCGGCCGCAGGGCGGGAACACATGCCGCCCGCGGCTGACGAAGGCCCCCCGTACGAGCTGTACGCCATCCGTTACGCCCACCGCGACGTCTCCGTACGCGGCGAGCACTTCTACGGCCATGACCCGGGCTGCCAGGACCCCTGCCCGATCGACTACTACGTCTGGGCGGCCGTCTCCGAGTCCGACGTCGTGGTCGTGGACGCCGGCTTCACCGAGGAGACCGCGGAGCGCCGCGGCGACCGGCACTACCTGCGTTCCCCCGTGGAGACGCTGGCCGCTCTGGGGGTCGACGCCGGCCGGGTCGGGCACCTGGTGCTCAGCCACCTGCACTACGACCACACCGGCCACATGGCGGACTTCCCCGCCGCGCGGATCGTGGTGCAGCGGGCCGAGCTGGCGTTCTGGACCGGCCCGCACGCCCATCGGGGAAAGCACCCCCACCTGGCGAACCCCGACGACGTCGCCTTCCTGGTGCGGGAGAACTTCGCCGGCCGCGTGACCCAGCCCGACGGCGACCACGAGGTGCTGCCCGGCGTCGGTGTGCACCACGTCGGCGGGCACACCCCGGGCCTTCAGGTGGTGCGGGTGCGCACCGCCGCGGGCCACGCGGTCGTCGCCTCCGACGCGAGCCACTTCTACGCGAACATCGAGGGCGACCGGCCGTACGGCATCGTGACCTGCCTGCCGGCCATGTACGACGCCTTCGACCGCGTCCGCGCGCTGGCCGACTCGGCGGAGCTGATCGTGGCCGGGCACGACCCGCTCGTGCTCGACCGCTATCCGGCCGTGCCCGGGCTCGAAGGTTACGCGGTTCGCGTCGCCTAGGACTGGATACACTTGTATACCGATTATCGCGGGGGGACTGGAGGCATGGGTGGCCGGTGACGTTTACGAACGTATCCGTGAGGAGATCGTCTCCGGCGCCCTCCCCGCGGGCGCGCCGCTCGTCGAGGCGTCCCTGGCGAGCGCGTACGGCATCAGCCGCACCCCCGTCCGGGAGGCGCTGCGCCGGCTCGAACACGACGGCCTGGTCGAGCGGGCCGAGCGCAGCCTGCGGGTCAGGACCCGCAGCCCTGAGGAGATCCTGGAGATCTACGAGGTCAGGATCGTGCTCGAAGGCGCGGCCGCGCGGGCCGCGGCCGAGCGGCACACCGCCCTCGACCTGGGCCGGCTGCGCGCCGCGCTACGGGACCTGACGGCCGTCGACGCGGCCGACCCCACCGCGATGGCCACCGCCAACCGGCGCTTCCACGAGGTGGTGTGGGCCGCGAGCCACAACGCCGCCCTCGTGGACGTGCTCTCCCGCCTGCAGAGCCACCTGACCCGCTACCCCACCACCACGCTCACCCATCCGGGCCGCTGGCAGACCGTCATGGACGAGTACGAGCAACTGCTCAACGCCATCGTCCGGCGCGACGGCGCGCAGGCGGCGCGGATCGCCGAGCACCACATGACCCAGGCCCGCGACATCCGCCTCCAGATGTACACCGCGGAGACCATCTCCTGACCGTCGTCATCGCGCCGGGAAGTCTCGCGCCGGGAAGTTCCGCATCGGGCGGATCCGGCTGAGGAAGAGGAGGGCGACGGACGAGAGCTGGGTGGCCGCCATGGTCCACAGGGCCTGGCGGACGCCGATGGTCTCGCCGAGCACGCCGCCGAGCAGGCTGCCCAAGGGCACCGCGCCGTAGTTCAGCGCGGAGGTGCTCGCCGTGATCCGCGCGAACAGGGCAGGCGGGCAATACTGCTGGCGGAACGTGCTGGTCACGATGTTCGAGGCGACGATGCCGGCGCTCATGCCGAAGCCCGCGGCGGCGAACAGCGCCAGGCCCGCGCCGGCGCCGGCGAGCGGGCCGAGGAGCATCATCGGCGCGGCGAACGCCTCGCACACCAGGAACGCCCGAGCCGTTCCGACCCGGCCGGCGACCCGTCCCGCGACCATCGCGCCGAGCAGCCCGCCCGTACCGGCCAGCGCCAGCACGGCCCCCACCTGCCCGGGCCCGGCGCCGAGCTCGCGGGTGAGGAAGACGACCTGGATCGACTGGTAGCCCATCAAGGCGATGTTCGACATCGCGCTGAAGGCGGTGAGCGTCCGCAGACAGGGATCGTGGACCACGAACCGCAGCCCGTCGCGGATCTCCGACAGCAGCCGCCGTTCCGCGGCGGCCCGTCGCGCCTCGTGGACGCGTACCCGCCGTAGGCACAGCACGGCGATGCCGAAGCTGACCGCGTCGGCCAGCACCCCGCTCGCCGCGCCGAACGCCTGCCCGAGCAGCCCCGCCAGCCCGGGCCCGGCGATCCTGGCCGCCGATTCGCTGCCCTGGAGCTTCGCGTTGGCCTCCATCAACCGATCGCTTCCGACCAGGAGCGGCAGGAACGCACGGTAGGCGAGGCTGAAGAACACGTTCGCGACGCCGCCGACCAGAGCGATGACGACCAGGTGCGTCACCGTGAGCCTGTCCAGCCAGGCCGCGATCGGCACGGTCGCGAACGCCACCATGGAGACGGTGTTGCACGCCAGCATCACCGGCCGTTTGGGCAACCGGTCCACCCACGCGCCGGCGGGCAGCCCGATCAGCGGCCACGGCAGCCAGGCCGCCGCCGTGACCAGCGCGACGACGAACGTGCCGGCGTCCAGGGTCATCACGCTGACCAGCGGGAGCGCGACACCGGCCACCGAGCTGCCGAGCACGCTGGTGGTCTCCCCGGCCCATAACAGCCGGAACTCCCGCATCCGCAGGAGCGTGGCTGCGGTCACGGCTTGGCGGGCACGGCGCGTACGGTCAGGAAGACGGATCGACGTTCCGCGCCGTCGTCGGGGATCTCCCTGGCCGCCAGCTCGGTCAGCAGCGCGAGGATCTTCTCCTCCAGCTCGGCGAGCTCGGCGACGGACAGCCAGGCCCAGTGGTCGGAGGTGAACGCCGCGCGCCGCCATGGCTCGGGATGGCCGTCGCGTTCGGCGAACCACTGCCGGGCCAGCGCGGCCTGCCGTTCCAGGACGAGGGATTCGGCGGCCTCGGCCACGGGGTCGTCCGGGAAGTCCGATGGCGACCAGTCGACCCGGCCCGACGTCGTCCGCCACCAGCGTTCGCGCCGATCGCGAGCCAGCTCGGGGACCTCTTCGATGAGCTCGCCGGCCGCCAGGACCTTCAGGTGGTGGCTGATGCTGCCGACGGCCTGTCCCGTCCTGGCGGACAACGCCGACACCGTCGAAGGGCCGTCCAGCCGCAGCACGTCGAGCAGCCGCCGCCGCAGGGGGTGGGACATCGCGGCCAGCACCTTGGAGTCCCGGATCTCACGCCGCGCAGAGTCGGACATGTCCGGACCCTATATGGACAACATCTCTTGTACAACTACTCCGGTACGACTACGTGGCGCCGAGGCCGTTCAGGAACGTGTCCACGACCAGGTCGGCCGCCTGGGGGGGCGCCACTTCGGGAAACCGGTGCGCCATGCTGTCGACCAGCTGGTCGAGCACTGCCCTCGCCCACGCCGGTGAGACATCGGGACGCAGGTGACCCTCGTCGGCCGCGCGTTGCACGAAGGCGTCCAGCCGCGCGCTCTGCTCCTGGCGCCGGCGGTCGGCCTCGGGGTCTTTCCGCATCATGCGTCGCGTGTCGACCGGCCACTCACGGCTGACGGGGATGATGCCTTCCACGTAGCGGTGCAGCGCGACCGCCACGGGGGCCTCCACGAGCCGCGCCTCGTCGAGGACTCGTTCGGCCGAGTCGAGTTTGGCCTGGAAGACGGCGCTCAGCAGGGCTTCGCGGGTGGCGAAACGACGGTGGACGGTCGTGCGGTCCACGCCCGCCTCGCCGGCGATGGCCGACATCGAGGTGCTCGGGTCTTCGGCCAGCAGCCGGGCCCCGGTACGCAGGACCGCGGCCAGGTTGCGTGCGGCATCAGCTCTCATGATGCCGCCAGCCTACCAGCGAGTAGCAGTTACCCGATCATTCTCAACATTTTCGACGCGATAGAAATAATTACTGCTACAGTAGTGCTGCATTTAAGAGCAGATCGTCTACACCGCTAAGGCGCCCGCACATGGCGGGCTCATCGCAACAGGAAGAAGGACGTGTCATGGCACGGACGTGGCTCATCACCGGTGGTTCCCAAGGACTCGGCAAGGCTCTGGCGCTCGCGGCCCTGGAGGCGGGCGATCAGGTCGCGGTGACCTCGCGCCGGCCGGAGTCGCTGGCCGACCTGGCGGAAGCGCATCCCGGGCGGTTCCAGACCCTGCCGCTGGACGTCACCTCGTCCTCGGCCGCTCGGGAGGTCGTCGCGGCGGTGGCCGAACGGTTCGGCTCCCTCGACGTGGTCGTCAACAACGCCGGGTACGCCGCCACCAGCTCGATCGAGGACTTCCCCGAGGACGAGTTCCGGGCGCAGGTCGAGACGAACCTGTTCGGAGTGATCAACGTGACGCGGGCGGCGCTGCCGGTCATGCGCCGCCAGCGTTCCGGGCATTTCGTGCAGATCTCGTCCATCGGCGGACGGGTCGGCGGCACGCCCGGGCTGAGCGCGTACCAGACGTCGAAGTTCGGCGTCGAGGGCTTCTCCGTGGTGCTGGCGAACGAGGTCGCGCCGCTGGGCATCAAGGTGACCATCGTGGAGCCGGGCGGCATCCGTACCGGCTGGGCCGCCGGCGCGGCGATCTCAGCCGGCGGGATCAGCGCCGACTACGAGCAGACCGTCGGATGGTGGCTGAAGGAGTTCGCCGACTACAGCGGCAAGGAGCCCGGCGACCCCGCGCGTATGGCGAAGGCGATCGTCGACGTCGTCGGCGTGCAGGACCCGCCCCTGCGGCTGCTGCTCGGCACCGACGCCCTCGAGATCGCCCTCAGCGCCGAGGAGGCGCGGCTGGAGGAGGCCAGGAAGTGGGCCGAGGTCAGCCGGTCGACCGACCTCGCATGAAGACCTTCCTGCTGACCGGAGCGGCGGGCGGCCTGGGACGACACCTGGTCGAGGCCGCTCTGCGGGCCGGGCACAACGTGCTGGCGACCGACCTGACGGTCGACGGCCTGCCGGAGCTCCATGACCGGCTGCGGGTGCGCGCCGTGGACGTGACCTCCACGGCCGCCGCCCGCGCGGCGGTGCGGTACGCGGTCAGCGAGTTCGGCGGCCTCGACGTGCTGGTGAACAGCGCCGGCCACCGCAGCGCCGGCTCGATCGAGGACATGCCGGAAGAGGAGTTCCGCCGCAACGTCGAGATCAACTTCTTCGGCGCGGTCAACATGGTGCGCGCCGCCCTGCCGGTGATGCGTCCCCGACGCAGGGGCAGCATCGTGAACGTGTCGACCATCGGGGGCCGGCGCGCTCAGGCGGGGCTCGGGGCGTACCAGGCGGCC
The DNA here is from genome assembly GCF_044465245.1 of Nonomuraea terrae. Taxonomy (NCBI): domain Bacteria; kingdom Bacillati; phylum Actinomycetota; class Actinomycetes; order Streptosporangiales; family Streptosporangiaceae; genus Nonomuraea; species Nonomuraea terrae. The sequence continues at coordinate 865,406 of NZ_JBITLL010000006.1, forward strand.
AAGTGGGCGCTGGGCGGCTTCACCGAGATCCTCGCCCGCGAGGTCGCTCCCATCGGCATCCACGCCACGCTGGTCGAGCCCGGCGGCATCCGGACACCCTGGGCCGCCGCCCCGCTCCCCATGCCGCCCCTCCACGACGAGTACGAGCCGACGGTCGGCGCCTTCGTCCGCACGTACAGCGACAACCCGGACGTGCAGCGCGGCGACCCGGCGAAGATGGCGCGCGTGATCCTGCGGATCACGGACGAGCCGGAGCCTCCGGTACGGCTCCTCCTGGGCTCGGACGCGGCCTGGCTCGCGCCGCTGATCGCCGAGGCCCGCGCCGCCGAGGACGCCGCCTGGCACGAGGTGAGCGTCTCCACGGACCTCGACGGGCTCGGCGACTTCTCGCAGACGCCGGTCGCACGGATGGTCCGGCCCCCACAGAAACCTTTTGACGAGAGAAGCAGCGACAGATGATCGTCCGCGACAAGCTCTACATCGGCGGTTCCTGGGTGACGCCCGGCGACCCCGACCTGTTGGAGATCCGCTCTCCGCACGACCAGTCCGTACTCGGCCGGGTGGCCCAGGCGGGCAACGCCGACGTGGACGCGGCCGTCGCCGCGGCGCGGAAGGCGTTCGACCACGGGCCGTGGCCGCACACCGACCCCAAGGAGCGGCAGGAGGTGATCCGGCGGCTCAACGCGCTGCGCGAGGCCCGCGCCGACGAGGTCGCCGCGGCCATCTCCGCCGAGAACGGCTCGGCGGGCTGGTTCACCAAGGCCGGCCAGCCGTTCCTGACCCTCCAGGTCAACGCCTATCTCAAGGCGGCCGAGGAGCTCGGCTGGGAGGAGACCGTGGAGCCGTCGGATCCTTCGGCGCCCTACGACACCATCGTCAGGCGTGAGCCGATCGGCGTGGTCGCCGCGGTCATCCCGTGGAACTCGCCGTTCTCGGCGGCCACGGCGAAGCTGACCCCCGCCCTGCTGGCCGGCAACACCGTGGTGCTGAAGGTCTCCCCGGAGAACTCGCTGAGCATGATGCTGCTGGCCGACCTCTACCACGAGGCCGGGCTCCCCGAGGGAGTGCTCAGCATCCTGCCGGCCGACCGGGAGACCAGCGAGTACCTCGTCTCGCACCCGGACATCGACAAGATCGCGTTCACCGGGTCGACCCGGGCCGGCCGGCGCATCGCCTCCATCGCCGGCGAACACCTCAAGCGGGTCAGCCTCGAACTGGGCGGTAAGTCCGCCGCCGTCATCCTGGAGGACGCCGACCTTCCCGCGGTGATGCAGGGGCTGCGTTCCGGCTCCCTGGGGAACAACGGCGAGGCGTGCATCCTGCAGACCCGGATCCTGGCCCCGCGCAGCCGCTACGACGAGATCGTGGCCGCGCTGAAGGAGATGGTGGAGTCGCTGAAGGTCGGCGATCCCGCCGAGCCGGACACCTTCATCGGCCCCATGATCCGGCGGGACCAGCAGCAGCGCGTGATCGACTACATCAAGCTCGGCATCGAGGAGGGCGCCCGCCTGGTGACCGGCGGCCCGGAGGTCCCGAAGGGCCTGGAGAAGGGCAACTACGTCACCCCGACCGTGTTCGCCGATGTGGACAACCGCATGCGCATCGCCCAGGAGGAGATCTTCGGCCCCGTCCTGGTCGTGATCCCCTACGACGACGAGGACGACGCGGTACGGATCGCCAACGACTCCGAGTACGGCCTGTCCGGAGGCGTCTGGTCCGCGAGCGCCGAACGCGCCCTCACCGTCGCCTGCCGCCTGCGGACCGGAACCGTCACCCTGAACGGCTCACCGATCAGCTTCGACGGCCCGTTCGGCGGCTACAAGGGAAGCGGCGTAGGCCGCGAATACGGCCGAGTAGGCCTGACCGAATACATCGAACACAAATCGATCACCCGCCGCCACTGAGCAGGCCTCTTCCCCGGCACGGCCGGGCGGGCGCCCGATCATGAGGATCGGGCGCCCGCCCACGTCAGGGAGGGAACGGCTCGCGAAGACGCACACGCCCCGGAGCTCAACCGGTTCGTCATCGCGCTGTCCCGCTCGGCCGGCTTCACGCCCACCCTCTACGAGGGCACCGTGACCTCCTCCCTGGATCCCGCGCCCGCCGCGACCGGCTGTCGTCGCGGTCTGCCATCATCGAGCCCGATGACGATCAATGCGGATGACGAGCAGCTCCCCTACGCGCTCTACGGACTCATCGACGCGACCGGCCACTGGCGGGCCGGGACGCTCCGGGCCATCGCCCTGACCGCTGACCTCCTCACCGGGAAGGTGGCACCTGCCGAGGATGCGCCTCCGGGCACGGCGGGCGGCGGCACCTGGACCCGGTTCATCGGGCGGATCGGCGCCGTCGCCCTGCGCGCCGCCGCGCCGTTCACCCAGGAGGAACACCGCGAGCGCCTGCTGGCCTTCCTGGACACCTGGGCCGCGACGCCGTTCGCGGACCCGCGGGCGCGGCTCCGCGTGGGGGTGGTCGCGACCGATTCCTGGGTCTCGCGGGACGACAACGGCGCGGCCGTCGCCACGTACTGGCACTTCTCCAACCGGAACCACCGCACTTTCGTGGATCTGCGGTACGGCGAGCAGCCGCCGCCGTCGCTGGGGCCCGTCGTCGAGGTGAACGACGTCCCGCGCGGCTGGGGGAGCGCCGGGCAGCTCCGCACGCTGACCGAGCTGATCCGGGAACGCGGCCCCATGCCGTGGGACCCCGCCGCGGTGCGGGAGCTGACCGAGGGCACCGGCATGAGCCGTGCCGCGGCCGCCCTGGTGCTGGCGGGCGTTCCGGGGGCCGGCTACACCAGGTCGTTCCCGGACGCCGCCGAACGCAAGATCATGGGGATCAGCACCGCAGAGGCCGACGACGCTCGCACCGAGCTGCGCCACCTGGACGCTGCGGCCCGGCTGGACCTGCTGGCCGACGTCCTTCCCGCCGACCCCGCCGAGCTGTGGGAACCCGGTGGTGCCGTGACGCTCGCGCGGCGGATCGCCGAGCAGTGGTGCGGGCGTCACGGCCGGCGCGTGCCGATGCCGGAGGCGACGTTCGCCGCCGCGCTGATGGTGGCCGACCAGAGCATGTCGGCGGCTGAAATCTGGGCCACGTTCACGACCCCCGCGGCCGACACCCGGCTCACCCGCGATGTCGACACCTCACTGAGGCGGAACGAGCACGGATGCTTTCTCCGGGGTGACGGCCATCTGCCGTTCGACGAGCTGCTCTGCTCCATGCCGAGGCTGATCCGGTGGGCCTACGGCGAGCTGCCGGCCGGCGACCCCGTGCGTGCGGGGGTGCCCGAGGTGGTGCGCTTGATGCGCGAGCGCCTGTCCCATCCGGGGCTCCTCCTGCACGCGGGATCGACGCCCCACGGCGACCACTCCATCGAAGTGTTGCGTCACACGTTCGGCCACGCCTCCTACCCGCTCGTCGACCAACCGACGGCCGACGACGGGCTCAGCATCGCCGCCCCCAGCGAGGACGGCCGGTACGCGAGGATCTTCTTCCGTCCCGCCTGCCACGACGATGGCGACGAGCGCGCCCGCCTGCTGTCAGCCGTGGTGAGCCCGTACGGCGACCGCAGCCTCAGGGCGTTCCAGTGGCTGCGCGGTGAAGCGTGCGAACGCATCGTCGAGCGGATCCGCACGGGCGCTCTTCCGGACGGCCGCTACGAGAGCGATCCCCGCGCGGTCCTCCCCGACCTGGTACGCCGTGTCGCCGAGCGGCACACCCTGACCGAGGACGCGGCCACCCTCTACCTCCAGCTGCTCGCCCTGCCGAACCCGACCGACGCCAACATCCGCACCTGGAACGGCTGGAAGGCGCCGCGGCACCGCCAGGCCATGACCGCCCTCGTGGACGCGGCCCTGGTCGTCCAGGACAAGCGCCCTCGCGCGGGGCGTACCGTCTTCCTCCCCGGCGGCTGGGCCTCCGCCAAGAAACTGACGCCGATGGAGACCTGGAAGGCCGACCTCCTCGGGGTGACGCTGTCCTACGACCGGACCGAAGTGAGGAACTGGCGCGGCGGCCTGCCCGGCACGCTGCCCGACCTGTTCACCCAGGCTTGGCAACGGGCGGAGAACGGTCACCCCTTCTGATCGGCTCGCTCTGGTCCATCGGCCGCCGGACGGCCTTGTCGTCGCAAGCCGGCGGGTCAGCGCTCGCTGTCCAGCTGGGCCATCGCCTGGCTGGGGTACCGGTCGCCCCTGGCCGCGCCGCGCGGGATCAGGTCCTCGATCTGCGCGAGCTCCTCGGCGTCGAGAGAGACGCGGCCGCCGTCGATCATCGTGACGACCTGCTCCAGACGTCGCGAGCCGACCACCGGCACGATGTCCGCACCCTGCGCCGCCACCCAGGCGATCGCCAGCTGCGCGACGGAGGCCTCCTTCGCCGCGGCCAGCTCCGCCAACCGTGCGACGAGGGCGCCGTTGTGCTGGAGATTGGCGCCTTGGAAACGCGGTGACATCGTCCGAGCCCCCTCGATGGCCCCGCTGCCGCCGATCAGGCCGCGGGACAGCACACCGTAGGCGGTGATGCCGATGCCGAGTTCGCGGCACACGGGCAGGATCTCGTCCTCGATGCCGCGAGTGAGCAGCGAATACTCGATCTGCAGGTCGCAGATGGGTGCGACGGCCGCGGCGCGGCGGATCGTCTCCGCCCCGACCTCGCTGAGGCCGATGTGACGCACGTAGCCCTTGTCGACCAGCTCGGCGATCGCGCCGACGGTGTCCTCGATGGGCACGGACGGGTCGAGCCGGGCCGGGCGGTAGATGTCGACATGGTCGGTACCGAGACGCTGCAACGAGTACGTCAGGAAGTTCCGCACCGCGGCGGGCCGGGCGTCGATCCCGACGAGCCCGCCGTCAGGGCCCCGCATGGCGCCGAACTTGACGGAGAGCACGACGTCGTCACGGCTCCGGCCCTCCAGCGCGCGCCGGATCAGCAGCTCGTTGTGTCCCGAACCGTAGAAGTCGCCGGTGTCCAGCAGCGTGCCGCCGGCATCCAGGTACGCGTGCACGACCCGCACGCCTTCGTCGTCGTCCAGAGGGCCGTAGGCGCCGGACAGGCCCATACAGCCGAGACCGGGTGAGGAAACCGCGGGACCGGTGCGGCCGAGGCGGCGGGTGCCGAGTCGCGTTGTCGTTGTCATGTCTCCACTGTGTGTGTCGCCGCGTTGCTGGAACAGGCCTGACTCATCCAGGGACAACCCGTCCCTGGATGACCGGTGGGACGCGGCCGATACTGGTGAACGTGATGGATCGCGCAGGGCTCGCCGATTTCCTCCGCCGCCGCCGGGAGTTGCTGCGCCCGTCCGATGTCGGCCTGCCCGACGGCGTACGGCGCCGCACACCCGGTCTGCGGCGGGACGAAGTGGCCCAGCTGGCCGGCATGTCCACCGACTACTACGCCCGGCTGGAGCAGTGCCGTGGCGCGAACCCTTCCGAGCCGATCGTGGCCGCCCTGGCGCGCGCACTCCGCTGCGACCTGGACGAACGCGACCACCTTTTCCACCTGGCCGGACTGGCGCCACCGGCACGCCGTGCCGGGGGGCACATCCGCCCAGGGCTGATCAGCCTGGCCGGCCGGCTCACGGATGTCCCGGTCTGCATCTGCACCGATCTGCACGAGGTGCTGTGGCAGAACGCCCTCGCCGACCTCGTGCTCAGCACCCAGGACCACGGTGCCGGCCGTTCGCGCAAGACCGCCTGGCGATGGTTCACCGAGCCGGCGTCACGCGCCCGCGTCCCTGAAGAGGACTGGCCCCGGCATTCGCTCGCGCTCGTCAACGATCTGCGGGCGACGTACTCCCGCCGCGCGGGTGAGCGCGATGTCGTGGACCTGGTGCACGGGCTGTTGAAACGCAGCACGGAATTCCGCACGTTGTGGGAACGGCACGAGGTCGCGGTACGCCGTTCCGCCCGCAAGCGGCTCCTCCACCCGGAGGTCGGCATGCTCCATCTGACCTGCGAAATCCTGCTCACACCCGAAGCGGACCTCATGGTGATGGCGTTCTTCCCGACCGAGGGCACCGACGCCCGGGAGAAACTCGACCTGCTGCGGGTCATCGGCACGCAGAACTTCCAGACGACGGTGTGACGCCTCGGCAGTCGACCGCAGACAGCGTCAACGCGTCAGCGCTGCACCCAGCCGCCGGATCACCTCGGCCTCGCCGGGGTCGACGTCGTCGCCGGCCGGCGCGTGCTCGGTGATGGCCGCCCCGACGATGTCGTCCACCTGGGCGACGAGGTCGATCAGTCGCTGCGGCCGCACGCCGTCCGGCTCCGGGTAGCAGGTCGCGCCGAACGCGGAGGGCTCCAGGACGTCCAGGTCGATGTGCACGTACACGGGGCCGTGCAGACCGTCGAGCACGCGCTCGAGGTCGTCGACGCCGTACCTGCGCAGGCCGATCTCCGCCAGGTACTCGTGCTCGGACGCGTCGCCCGCCCGCTCGCCGGCGATGATCACCTGCTGTGGCGTGAGGTGCCGCTCAAGCGCGAGCCCGGCCGGCCCGTCGCCGAGCAGCGCGCGTACCACCATCCCGTGGAAAGCCCCCGAGGGCAGGGTCTGCGGGCTGTAGACGTCCGGGTGCGCGTCGATCCACAGCACCGTCAGCGCGTCCCCATAACGGGCGTGGGCCGCGGAGATCGGCGCGATGTCGACGGCGCAGTCGCCGCCGACGGTGATCACCCGGTCGTCGATGGCGGCCAGCGCCTGCCGCGTCAGCCACTGGTTCTCCACGAGCACGTCGAACGCGCGGACCCCGGCGACCTTGTCCCCACCGGCTTCGGCCACCGGCACCGTCACCACCTCATCGGCCGGAACGAGCTCGGCGGCGCGGTGGGCGCCGACCACCAGCCGCGGCGCCTTGCCCGACGCCGAACCTTGCCATTGTGGTACGCAGAGCACAGTGGTCACGCGGCGACAATACGAGACCCAAGGATCAGATCTCTAGATCATCAGAGATCCGGGCGGCCTGAGCGCAGCATTCCGGACTAGTGCTCACGGAGCGGTGTCGGGGGTCCGCCTCCGGCGTGCTTCGAGCGCATCCAGAATCAGGTCCAGGCCGTAGCCGAACTCGCTCGTGTGGTCGTAGCCCGGCCGCAATGCGTGATCGACGATCATCTCGGTGAGGTACGGCAACTCGTCCACCGGCAGACGCTCGAGGATGCCGCCGGCCACTTCCTCGACATCGTCCGGCGTCATCACCGGCAGGCTCGCCTCCTGGAGGACGAACCCGCTGATGTAGCTGTCGATGAGCGAGACGGCGTGCGCGGCCATCGGCAGCGTGAACCCCGCCTCGCGGAGGGCACCGAGGACGGCGTCGTGGTGACGTAGCGTCGCCTGCCCCGGGTTGCGACGGGAGTCCATGAGGCCGAGAGCCCAGCTGTGCCGCGACAGGACCGCACGCGCGGAGGAGGCACGCGCCCGGATCGCGTCGCGCCAGTCGTCGCACTCGGCACGGGGCAGCTCGATCGCCGCGAAGACCATGTCGACCACCCCGTCGAGGATCGCGTCCTTGTTCGGTACGTGGTGGTAGAGCGACATCGCCTCCACGCCCAGTTCCTGCGCCACCCGTCGCATCGTGATCGCCTCCACGCCGCCGCGATCCGCGACCCGGATCGCGGCTTCCAGCACGAGATCTCTGTTGAGTGGTTGCGGCGGTGGCGGGGACACGACGGCTCCAGAGTTCGGTTGACAACCTTACGAGCGTAAGCCAGCCTTACAGACGTAAGCCATCTTACGGGTGTAAGGCTTTCTGGGCCCGCATCAGCTGGGGCTCGGCGACCGCGACGCGCCCCACCGGGGCGAGAGAAGGAGATCCCGATGCCGATGCCGAGATGGTGGGGCCACGTGAACAAACGGGTGTTCAACCCTCGCGCGATCGCGGGCGGGAAGTGGCCGGTGCTGACGCACGTCGGTCGCGTCTCCGGCGCGACGTACCGCACGCCTCTCGATGCGTATCCTGTCGACGGCGGCTACCTCTTCGTCCTGGTGTACGGATCGCGCTCGGACTGGGTGCAGAACGTCCTGGCGGCCGACGGCGCGCGGCTCCGGGCCGACGGGAGGGAGCTGGAACTCGTCGCCCCGCGCCTGGTCGGGAAGGACGAGGCGTTCCAGGCGCTCTCCGACGAGGCGCCACGCCCACCGAGGCTGCTCCGCATCACCGAGTTCCTCCGCATGGACCTGGCCGCGAGCTGACCGCACGCGAGCGGGGCCAGGGGTACTACCAGCGCGGTAGTTCGAGCCACGGCTGCTCCGTACTGCGTAGCCGAATCGCCTTCGCCGGAACGACGACCGCTGCCGGCGTGCCGCGAGACGCTCTTCCATGACAGCCGAGCCAAGGGCGCCCACGCGCACGACTCACCACGACGGCATGGAGACGAACGATGAGCGGCCGGAGGAGTTTCGCAAGCTGGGTACGCGACCACGGGGCCGCCCTCGACACCCTGGACCTTGAGGCCGCTTCGGACGATCTCGAACCGCTCCGGGACGTCGTCGGCGATGCGCGGGTGGTGGCATTGGGAGAAAGCTCCCATCACGTCCGGGAGTTCTACCAGGCGCGCCATCGCATCCTGCGCTTCCTGGTCGAACGCTGCGGTTTCCGCGTGTACGCCCTGGAGGCTCCGTTCACCCAGGGGCAGGTCCTCGACGCGTGGGTCCAGGGCGCCCCCGGGACGGTGGAACAGGTCGCCGAGACCGGCATCGCCATGTCCCTGGGGCGGTGCCGACAGATGTACGAGGTGCTGACCTGGATGCGGCAACGGAACGAGACGAGCGAAGGACCGTCGCTCAGATGTGTCGGAACCGACCTTCCCGGCGCCTTCGGATCACCCATGCCCGCGCTCGACGAGCTGGCCGGCTACCTGAACCGGTCCTGTCCCGACGCGCTCCCGGCCCTGGAGACGGCCGTCGACGTGGCCGAGCGCTTCCACGACCCGGTGACCATGCGGGCCTTCGCTCGCTACCAGGAACTCGGCCCCGGCGAACGAGACGCGCTGACCAGTGCGCTGAGCCAGTTGAAAGCCCTCATGCGGCGACTGGCCTTCGTACAGCGGAGCCGAGGCCACGGGGCCGAGCACGACACAGCGCTGTGGCACCTGCGCGGGGCCTGGTACCTGGATCAGCTCCACCGCGCCACCGCTGAGGAGGGCTTCGAGGTCGCATCGACGTTTCGTGATGTCTACATGGCGGAGTCCGTGCTGCGGCTCTTGGACGGGGACGCGGGCACTCGCGTCGTGCTGGCCGCGCACAACTGGCACATCCAGAAGACTCCCGCGGCTGACGGCGGCGGCCGCCTGCTGCTGCCCACCGGAGTCCACCTCGCCGCCGCTCTGGGAGACGGCTACCGGGCCATCGGCCTGACATCGAGTCACGGCCGTACCGCCATCGTGGGCGAACCGACGCCGGAGCGCCCGGAGGGCACCTGGTACGACGCGCCGCTCCCGCCGCCTACCGGGAGCAGCATCGAAGCGGCATTCCCCGCTGGCCCGCTCTGGACCATGGCGAACCTGCGCGAGGCCCGTCCCCACATCGACGACGCGGAGTCCTTCCAGCAGTCCCGCATGGCCGACTACTTCCTTGACATGCCGGTGTTCGCGGCGTTCGACGCCATGGCTCACGTATCTCATACGACGGGCACCGACTACGTGATACAGCCCTGATCCGCTGTGCTGAGAAACCTGGCCGGCCGAAGATCGAACCGCTGAACGCCGACGCTGATCACTGAACACCTGCTCCCGCACCATGGGCCTGGCCGAGCAATCCGCAGCTGGAAAGCTGTCGTACCTCGCACGGAAAATCTGTCGTCGCCGTAGTAGACATTCGCGGCCGTGGGTACTATGGTTTCTGACATCGCAAGGAACGGATCCACCGGGCAGCAGCAGTAGTTACCAGCTTCACGACGAACTGCCCGGAGCAAGGTGAAGTCAAGATCGACGGCAGAAGGTCGGACGCGAAGGGCCAGCGCAGTGGTAAGGGGCCCAGAGCGTGGACGCGCTGCCGAAGGTGAAGTTGGGCAAGTGGTTTCGGAAGAGAGATGAAGGGAGTGTTGACGCCATCGGGATCGCCCGTTGCCGGCTGAGTTACGCCGCTCGGGTACCGCAGTTCCACAGATAGGAAGGTGGTCTACGGTCACGAATCCGCGATCCGCGCATCATCGCCGCTCAGTACGGCGGATGCGCACAAGGTAAGCCGGCCGATGGCCGGTAGATGGTGTTGAACTCTTCGGGGCCCCGGCGCAACAGGCGTCGGGGCCCCCTGTGCGCGTTACGGGAAGGAATGTATGGATCAACGTCGCTCGGCTGCCGAGGGTGACACGCTCGCTCGCGGCAGGATTACGGACACGGCCGAACCTACGGCCGAGGACCGGTTCGACGATGAGGACTACCCCGCCTACAGCATGGGTACTGCCGCCGAGATGCTCGGCGTCACCCCGACGTTCCTGCGGGCTCTGGGCGCCGCCCATCTGATCGAGCCGAAACGCTCCAGCGGTGGGCACCGCCGCTACTCTCGCTACCAGTTGCGTCTGGCCGCGCGCGCCCGGGAACTCGTCGACCAGGGCACTCCCGTGGAAGCCGCCTGCCGGATCATCATCCTGGAAGACCAGCTCGCCGAAGCGCTGCGCATCAACGCCGCATACGAACGCGAGCGCACAGCCGGAGACTGACCCGGCGGCCTCGTCGCCCTACGGCCTGGTCTCGGAACGCGCTGACCAGGCCAACCAAGGTCCAGGCTCGTCTGGGCCACCTTCATGCCCGATCTTCGAACTCGATCCAGTCGGCAGTCGCCGCGACACCCCGGCAAGGTGCTCGACGTGACCGATCCGGAAATGGTCGTGGGGGCATTCCGGGAGCCGACCCATGTGATTCGCGTCCGCCCGGCCGGGCCCGAAGAGTCCTGGACCTACCGGACCTGCGTCCAGGCCTCGACGACGTGGCAGCCTTGGCTGTCGCCGGAAACGATGGAGGGTGGTCCTGGTTGACCGGAGACCTTGGTCACCCACGGGCCGACGACGGTTCTCGTGTAGGGGTAGTGAGCCGAGTTGCACTTCGCGGCCACCCGGTAGCTGCCGAAGCCGCCCGTGCATGCCGCCCCCGCCACGTTCGTTCGCGTGTCCACGTCGGTGTAGCAACCCCATACTTCGGCGTGCGCCGGGGTGGCGATTCCAGCGAGGACCATCGCGCCGCCCGCCACCGCAGCCAGGACCCGTGCGAAGTTGCGCATGACGCCTCCTTTGGTCTTTCCGCTTGCTGACGTGCTCCATGCTCATGCGACCGCACGGTGTCAGGACAGGGCATGAAGAGGACATTCGCCGGACAATTCGCGTCAACGTGAGCAGCCGGATCGGAGCAAGACACCAACTCCGGCGGCCCGCCGCTTCGGACCGCGCGTCAGGGGGATGACGATGTACCGCGCGATGGCACGCAGATCGACAAGACCACCACGGCGACGGCGGTCACCGCCGTACCCGGTGACCGACCGGTGGCGAAGGTCGTTGAACGCGTCAACCTCGGTGAGGCGGCTTGATCGTTCGTCAGAACCGAGTGGTTGTGGCCGTGCCGGCGACCCGGCGGATCTGCGCCCCACTTTCTGTTTTTCCTGGCGCCGCCCTACTCACCTGTGGTCATTCAGTCGATAGCCGATGCCAAACAGGCAACAAATAACCGCCGATATCGATCGGGCCGGCACCTGATTCAACTCGTCACCTCCACATCCCGTCCTTAATCAAAAGTGCGCGACCGGAAGCGGTTATCCGGCGAACCCCGGTGTCGATTCAACCGTCCATTGGAGTCGCACGCACGTGCACAGAACAACCATTCACCCGGCTCCTGTTCGAACCGTGTGACGGCGACCCGATCCACCATCGCGGCGGGTGGCCACGGTGGCGTCGCCGGCATCGCCACCTGGTCCGCAACGGACGCGAGCACGAGCCACGGGCAGTGCGAATCGCCCGTGACGGATCGCCTCAGCCGCGGACCTTCCGTTCCCGTCGGCCCGTCCGCCTCGGTCGCGCCGACGTCACCGACCGACGGCCGGGCCTGCCCGGGTGCCGTCGGCCGGTTCGCCGGTCGCCGAGCCGGCCGACGACACGGCGCCAACCAGGCAAAACATCCGAAACAGGGATTGATGTACCAGTTCGGTCGACTTTGATATTTACATCCGGAAAATGGTGGTTTACGTTGATCACTGGAATTACCCCTCGGGTGGCGCCCCCGGCCTGGAGCGTGATTGCCATGCCTCCGATCGGCGAGGCATTCACCAAGGTGACGATAGGAGATTTGCCGTGGGCTCCTCCGACAACTCTCATCCATTACCCGACGAACGTCACGACCCGGCGATTACGCATTCACCGCGGGCGGCGCGCCGCCCGCGGCGTATGGTTCGCCCGCTCTCGACGCTGACCGCCCTGCTGGTGGGCGCCGCCGTCGTCATGACCAATGCGCCCATGTGGGGAGCAGACGGCACCGTCGCATTCGGCGACACGGCGCTGTCCTCGGCCACGAAGCACGCCGTCGGCCTGCAGCCGGCCACGGACCCGGGTCCCTTCCCGGAGAGCGTCACCCCGACGACTCCCACCATCACGATCGGCGGCACGCGTGACGGGCAGAGCACCTTCGACGTCGTCAAGTACCCCCAAGTCCAGCCGAAGCAGCCCGGGCAGATGGACTTCGACCACTTCCACACCGGGATAGAGATCCAGTGGTGGCTGAAGAAGTGGGCCCACGACCATCCTGACCTGGTCGACCTGTACGTCGTCGGGGAAAGCTTCAGCGGTCAGCCGATCTACCAGCTGACGATCACGAACAAGTCCACCGGTGCCGACACCGACAAGCCGGCCGCCTTCTTCGAAGGCAACCGCCACTCCGGCGAGACGTCCTCGGCCGAGAGTGCGCTGTGGCTCGCGCACCATCTGATCACGCAGGCCGGCAAGGACGAGAAGGTCGACGAACTGCTCGCCGAGAAGGCCTTCTACATCCGGCCGGTCAACAACCCGGACGGGCACGACCTGTACCTCTACACCGCCCAGACGAACCGGTCGTCGGTGCGGCCGCAGGACAACGACGGCGACGGCAAGCTCGACGAGGACTCCGGCGACGACCTCAACAAGGACGGATACCTGAGCCAGCTGCGCCAGCACGTCGGCGCCGGCAAGGGAACGCACGTGATCGACGAACGTGACCCGGCCAAGAACGTCATGCGCAGCGTCGGCGCCGGTAACGGCGACTACCTCATGTTCTCCGAGGGGGTCGACAACGACGGTGACGGTGATCTCAACGAGGACGGTATCGGCGGCCTCGACCTGCATCGCAACTACCCCTACAACTGGCACGTGATGCCCGAGAACGACGCGACAGGGCGGAACCTGACCCAGGGCGGCGCCGGAGCGTACCCGTTGTCGGAGCCGGAGACGCGCCATGTGTACACCTGGCTGATGTCGCACACGAACATCGGCGTGGTGAACAGCATGGACACGCGGGTGCCCATGCACCTTCGGGGGCCCTCGACCTGTGACCCGAAGGAGTGCATGTACACGAGTGACCGCAAACTGTACGAGCACTTCGACAAGGCGGGCGCCGGGTTCACCGGCTACCGCTACACCGGCAGCGTCTACATCGACTACGCCACCCGCAACGGTGGTGACCCCCAGCCGCTGTTCGGCCACGGGCCCGACTTCGGCTACTTCCAGTACGGCTCGATCTGGTACGGCGACGAGCTGTGGAACGGCGGCGACTTCAAGGACTACGACGGCGACGACAGGTTCTCCGACTGGGAGCGGTCGCGGTGGTGCGCCGAGAACGGCCGTACCGACTGCTTCCTGCCGTGGACCACGGTCCAGCACCCCAAGCTGGGCACGGTCGAGGTCGGCGGGATCAACCCCAAGTTCTGGTCGCAGAACCCGTCCGCGGATCTGATCGGTGAGTGGGCCGCGAACCAGGCACGCTTCAACCTCTACCTGTCCGAGTCGCTTCCGCAGGTGAGCCTCTCGCAGGTGAAGGTGAAGCCGCTCAGGGGCGGCCAGAGCGACGGTGCGACCCACGAGATCGCGGCCACCGTCACGAACACGGGCCGCATCCCCACCGCGCTGGAGCAGGCGAAGGAGATCAAGATCGTAGCCCCTGACACCGTCGAGGTCGACGGTGCGAGGGTCGTCGGTGAAGCTCCCGAGTTCTACCTGGACGGAGGGAAGGCGCAGAAGGTGACGCTCCGAGTGGCCAAGGGCGACGTCGACACGGTCAAGGTGACCGCCGTCAGCGTTCGCGGCGGCCTGTCCTCCTCGACGGTGCCTCTGAGCTGATCTTCTGAATCGTCCCCGTCTCACGCTCGCGTGGGGCGGGGACGATGTCGTGAAGCCGTGCATGCTCGCGTTCCGGCCATCGCCGCGATCAGCCGGCCCGGGGTTCGGTGGCTCAGGTCCGGCGGGGGGAGCGGATCAGTAGGGTGGCCAGTGCTTCGTCCGGGCCGACCGTGCTGTAGATGTGCGGGACGTCGGCCTGCCAGGAGATGTGCTCGCCTGGCGCGGCCAGCAGGGGGGCGTCGGCCGGGCCGGCGCGCAGCACGCCCGCGTAGACCGTGACGTGTTCGGTCACGCCGGGGGCGTGGGGCGGCGAGTGTTGCACGACGCCGGGGCGGACGCGCATGCGCAACAACTCGAACGTTGCGGTCGGCTCCTCGAAGACCTCCAGCAGGGTGGCCGTCACAGCGGCGCCGGGCACGTGGACGGCCTCTGCGGGCGGTGAGCCGGGCTCCAGAACCAGGGCCGTCAACGGTACGCCCAAGGCTCCTGCCACCGCGTAGAGCGTCTCCAGCGTCGGGTTGCGGGTGCCCAGCTCCAGGCCGGACAGCGTGGCCTTGCCGATGCCGGCGCTGCGGGCCAGCGCCGACAGGGAGATGCCGCGGGCCTCCCGCAATCGCCGCAGCCGGCTCCCGATATCCGTGTTACGGCCGTCCACCCGGCAATCCTTGCATTCCGCCGCCGGGCTTGTCCCGCGGTGGCCACGTCGATAGGGTCGTTCCGCAAACGGAACGATTTGCGAGACTGGTGACCGAGGGGTGGGCGTACGGGTGCGGGCCGTCATGGCGGGGCTGGTCAGCGCGGTGGTCGGCTACGCCAGTTCGTTCACCGTCGTCCTCGCTGGGCTGCGTGCCGTCGGGGCGACGCCGGGGCAGGCCGCGTCCGGGCTGCTCGCCCTCTGCTGCGGCATCGGGGCGGTGGCGGTCCTCCTCGGGCTGCGGTACCGCATGCCGATCAGCATCGCCTGGTCCACCCCCGGCGCGGCGCTGCTGGTGGCGACCGGTCCCGTGCCCGGCGGCTTCCCGGCCGCGGTCGGCGCGTTCATCGTCTGCGCCGGGCTCATCGTCCTCGCCGGCCTGTCGCCATGGCCGGCCCGGGCGATCGCCGCCATCCCGCGTCCCATCGCCGGTGCCATGCTGGCGGGCGTCATCCTCAGCCTGTGCACCGCACCGGTCCGCGCCGTCGTCGACATCCCGCTGTTGGCCGTGCCCGTCGTCCTGACCTGGGCGGTGTTACAGCGGTACCTGCGGCAGTGGGCCGTTCCTGGCGCGCTCGTCGCGGCGGTCGTCGCCATCGCGGCGCACGGGACCGGCAACGGCCTGTCCGGCGCGGCGCTGCGGCCCGCGGTCGAGCTGACCACCCCGACGCTGAACCCGTCCGTTGTGGTGAGCATCGCCATCCCGCTGTTTCTCGTCACCATGGCCGCGCAGAACGTCCCCGGTATGGCGGTCATGGCGACGTACGGGTACGTGCCGCCCCTGCGCCCGGTCCTCGTCGCGACCGGTCTGGCGAGCGCGGCAGCGGCGCCGTTCGGCGGGCACGCCGTCAACCTGGCCGCGATCACCGCAGCGCTGACCGCCGGCCCGGACACCCACCCCGACCCCGGCCGCCGGTGGATCGCGACGGTGGCCCTCGGCGCCGGGCAGCTGACACTCGGCCTCGGCGCCGGCCTCGCCATGGCGCTGGTGCTGCTGTCCCCACCGGTGCTGGTCACCGCGGTGGCCGGCCTCGCGTTGTTGTCGGCGCTCGGCTCGTCGCTGGCCGGCGCGGTGACCGAGCCGGAGGGACGGGAGGCCGCGGTGGTCACGTTCGTGGTCACCGCGTCGGGGATGACGATCCTCGGCATCGGCGCGGCGTTCTGGGGCCTGATCGCGGGCGGCCTGACCGCACTCCTGCTGCACAGGCGACGACCGCTGGAACAGCAACCGTCATCCACAGCGGAAGCCGGCCCGGAACGTCCCGCGGGCCGGGTGGCCGGCATGCCGGCCGATCAGCAGTCGTAGGCGGATATCCCGCGAAATCCTGCACGGCCGCCACGGGCTCGCACCCTCGTGCCGGTCCGCAGGGTGTCGATCATCTGATCAGGCTCTGGCACACGCTCGCGGCGCCTCGCCTGGTGGTAGCTCACTGGTGGGATGTACCGAAGCGTTGGACGATGATGATCGCGATCACGAGGAGCGCGCCGCACGCCGTAAGTGCGAGGAACACCCCGGCGAGGTCGGTGATCAGGGCGACAGCGAGCCCGCAGGCGATCTTCCCCGCGTACTCGGCCTGGGCGAGCAGCGAATGTACGGTGGCCCTGACGGCGCCGACGGTCTGGTCGTTGACCCAGATGGTGCCGAAGCTGCGGGTCAGCGGCAACGCGCCGGCGGCCAGCAGCACGGCGAGGCTGCCGCTGGTCGCCTCGTATGCGAGGGCGAGGCCGACGGCACCCACCGCGGCGACGGCGCACGCGACGACGTAGCCGCGCCGGGCGGTGTTTGGGCAGCGGATCCGGGGCTGCGCGACGCGCAGGGCGGCTGCCCCCGCGAGGCACATCAGCACACCCAGGCCGGTGAACCAGGCGACCGGATCGACCGCCGGTGCGAGGGTGACCAGCCGCAGCGGATACAGCCGGCCGAAGGCGTCGGCGACGCCGTTGACCAGGAACGTCGCGGTGAAGACGGCGAGCAGCATACGGCTGCCGCGTACCAGGCGTGACCCGCGGGCCAGGATCGACCAGGCAGCCGACCACCGTCTTTCCGGGACCGGGACGAAGCGCTGCTCGCGGAAGCCGACGACGACGTACAGGCCGAGGAGCAGCATGGCCGCTCCGGCGAGCACCATCGCCGGACTGCGCCCGGTGAGCCAGGCCAGGCCGCCGATGCCCGCCAGCCCGGCGACGGTCCCGGTGAGCTGGGCCCGCTCCGCCCGGATCAGCACCACCGGGACGCGCACCGGATCGTCGAGTTCGTCGCTGATCCACGCCACATCCGCGCCGCTGGCGAAGGTCCACGACAGCCCCCAGAGCATCTGCGTGGCCATCAACGGCGGGAAGTCACTGATCAGGCCGGTGGTGATCATGGCGATACCCATGAGCGCATGGGAGACGACCAGCGACCACTTGCGGCTGAGGGTGTCGGCGACGACACCGGCGGGAACCTCGAACACGAGCGCGGCGACGGCCTGCGCGACGCCGATCAGCACCAGTTCCGACGCCGGCAGACGCGCGTCGACGACGAGGTAGACGCTGGTCACCAGCCACCAGCCGCGGTGCAGTACGGCTCGGCACCAGATCCACCGCACGAACATGGTGCCGTGGTCCGGGCGGATGCCGCTCACCAGACCCGTCTGCCGTGCTTGTCCAGTGACACCAGCTCGATCGTACGGAGCGGTCGACCACCTGCACCAGCGAATAAGGGGCTGCCTGTGTGTGTCAGCAAGGAGCAACGACAGGGCGGGCGCCGTCCCTTGATCGTTCTCATTTGGCCGTCCCTTGGCGGGACCGCCTCGTGCTCTTGGTCGCGTCCGTTTCGAGATGGTGGGAAGGGCAGCGCCGCTTTCCCCCAGCGCGTGACCCCTGCCGATCCGGGTCATTGCCGAGGGAAGCGGGGCTGTCGTCACGTCTTCGGGACGACGCGGAGGGGTTCACTGGGGAGCAGGCCCTGCTTGAGGATCGACTGCTCCGGCGGTAGATCGGGACGGCGGGCGATCACCGCCCACGTGTGCTCAAATCCCCGGCAGGCGTACGGCGATCATGGCGACGTCGTCCCTGTACACCGAAGGCAGCTGGAGCAGTCTGTCGCAGAAGTTGTCAAGAGGCTCGTGGGCCAGCGAGGCGGAGCCGCGGCGGAGCCGTTCGAGTCCCAGGTCGAGATGCTCTCCTGGCACTTCCACCAGGCCGTCGGTGTAGAGCAGCAGCGTGCCACGTGCGGGAAGCACCGCGACGGAGCTGCTGCGCGACATGTCGTAGTCCGCGCCCAGGAGGGGGTTGACGGTGCCTTCGAGGAAGCGTGCCTCGCCCTCGGGGGTGACGAGCAGGGGCGGCGGGTGGCCGGCCACTGAGTAATGAAGCGACCAGACGCCGCTGTCCGGCCTTTCCAAGTGGGCGAGGATGCAGGTCGCCGTGCCCTCGCCGTTCAGCAACTCGGTGGCGACGTCCATACGGCGCAGGATGTCACCGGGGGGCTCCTGGCGGTCCACCGCCAGCCCTCTGAGCATGTTGCGCAGCTGGCTCATCGTCACCGCCGCCGCCAGGTCGTGGCCGGCCACGTCGCCGATCGTCAGCACGGCGGAGCCGTCGGGCCGTACGAAGCAGTCGTACCAGTCGCCGCCGATCTCCGCCGAGGTGGCGCTGGCCCGGTACCGGGCGGCGATCTCCAGCCCCGGCACCCGCGGCGGGTCTCGGAGCAGGTACTTCTGCAACGCCAGGGCCACGCGCTGGGTGCGCTGGAACCGCATCGCGTTGCTGAGATGGACATGCGCGTGAGCCAGCATCCGGCCCAGCAGATCGACATCATCCGGATTGAGCCGTTCGCGGTCCCCATAGCGCCCGGCGGCCACCACCGCCGCCACCGCGCCGTCCACGATCACCGGCGCCATTGCCACGCTGTTGAGTTCGGTGCCGACCGCGTAGTCCTCGGCACCCGGCGGCATGCTGCCCGGTGGCGGTTCTCCCTTGGGGAAGACCCGGAGGATCGGGCGGCGGGTCCTGATCACCGTGACGAAGTCGCGCTCTTCGTCGATCGTCTGCGGGCCGACCGCCGGTGGGATGCCCGTCCGCGCGATGCTGATGAGGCGCTCAGCGACGAAGGGCAGCTGGATCGACTCACCCTCGAACTCCGGCAGCAGGAAGACGGCGCACACGTCGGCCAGCGCGGGCACGATCACGTCGGCCAGCGTGCGCACCACCTCATCCAGGCTCCCGAGGTCGGCGGTGGCCGCGGCGGCCCGGTCGAGCAGTTCCTTGCGGCGTTCCTCCTGCCACTCCTGCTCGACGTCGGTGAAGGTGCCGACCCACTCGACCACCTCACCGCCCTCGACGACGGGTACGGCGCGTAGGCGAACATGCCGATAGCTGCCGTCGCGTGTCTTCAGGCGGTTGACGTAGTCCCAGTCACCCACCCGTTCGACCGTCTCGAGCCACTTGTCTTGGTGGATTCGCGGTCGTCGGGGTGCACGGCATTCAGCCAGCCGTGACCGCGGTGTTCCTCCCACGGCTGCCCGGTGAGCCGGTGCCAGCCGGGACACGGCTCGATCACCTCCCCCCTGGAATCGGACACCCAGATCTCCTGCCTCTCAAGCTGAGTCAGGCTCTGATAGCGCTGCAGGAACCTGTCCCGCTCCGCGGTGATGGAGCCGCCCAGCCGTTTGGACTCGACCTGGTCCGTGACCTCCACGGCCGTGATCATCACGCCTTCCTCGCCGTTTTCCAGTGAGATCCTCGACAGGCTGACCGAGGAGTAACGCTCCCGTCCCGCCAGCGGGGGATCGCGGTACTCGAACGGGATCTCCTTCACGGCCTTTCCCGTTTCCCTCACCTGATCGAGCACCGTGAAGAATCCCTGCTGGGTGATGTCGTGAAACACTTCCCTGGCCGGGGCTCCGAGCGGGTGTTCTCCGACGATCTCCTGGTAGGCGTGGTTCATGTAGATCAGCCGATGATCGGGACCGCTGAACACCGCCACGCCCGCCGGGGCAGTGTCGAAGACGCCCAGCGGCAGGTCGCCGGCCCTTCTGGTGTTCTCGTCCTTCATCCGTGCCTCCCGCTGCCGGAACCCGCGACCCGGCACCGCGCAGCTGAGCCTTCGCCGGTCGTCGAGAGATCTCCGAAGGCAGCGCCGAACCTGCTGGAAGTCCACTCCTCACCGATCGGACAAGGATGATCGTCGATCTTCCGTGCTTGGGGCGCGTCCTTTGTGGCCGGTGTCTGGGTTCCGGCAGAGGCAGTGAGTGCGTGCGGACACGTTGGCGCCCGTCGCGTACGACGCGCTACGACCCAGGGTCGTCGACTTTGAGCTTGTCTCCGGTGTTGGAGACGAAGACGACCAGGAGCTTGGCCCGTTGGGTCCGGCTGGTGTTCTCGGTGAGGACGTGGTGGGCGCCCGGCGACTCGACCCAGTTCGCGCCTTGGCGGTAGGTGGTCGCGGGCTTGCCGTCGAGCTTGCTGCGCACGGTGCCTGCGAGTACGTAGGCGTAGACGAACGCCTTGCCGTGCCGGTGCGGCATCGCGCGTGCGTTGGGCGGGAAGTCGACGATCGCCGAGGTGAACGTCTTGCCCTTCACATTCGGCAGGCTCTGCTCGAGCAGTGGCTTGAAGGTCTCGGCGGGGTGCTCCGATGTCACGGCCGCGGTCGGCGTCGTGGCTGGGGCGGGCTGGTCCGAGGTGGAGTGGGGCGTGGCCGCAGTCAGCGCGGCGACGGCCAGTACGCCACCGGCGATCCGCATTCCGATCATGATTGGTCTCCTGTTCGGTCTTCCGTGACGCGGATGATCGTCTTGCCCGGGGTGCGCGTGGCGGGGGCGAAGGCGGCGGGTGCTTCAGCGAGTGGCCGTACGTCGCCGATGACCTGCTTGAGCCGGCCGTCCCTCAGTCGCGTGGCCAGCTCGGTGAGCCGGGCGCGGTCGGGTTCGACGACGAAGAAGACCGCCCGCCCGTCTTTGGGCTGGACCTTGGGCGGCAGGGTGATGCTGACGAGCGTGCCGCCGGCCCGGACCAGGGCGGCCGATCGGTCGAGAATGTCTCCGCCGATCACATCGAACACGACGTCGGCCTCGCCGGCGTCTTCCAGCTTCTCCGTCTGCAGGTCCAGGAAGGCGTCGACGCCCAGGGCAAGCACCCTGTCCCGGTCGGCGGACCGCCCGGTGCCGATGACACGGGCGCCGACCTCGCGGGCGAGCTGCACCGCGATCGAGCCGACGCCGCCCGCGGCGCCGTGGATCAGGACGGTCTGGCCTGTGACCAGGCGCCCGTGGTCGAACAGGCCCTGCCAGGCGGTCAGCCCGGAGATCGGCAGTGCCGCGGCCAGGATGTGGTCGACATCCGCTGGCAGCGGCGCGAGATTGCGGGCCTCCACCGCGACGTATTCGGCGAGCGAGCCGTTGCGGGTCCAGTCAGCCAGGCCGAACACCCGCTGGCCGACACTCAAGCCGGTCGTGCCGTGCCCCAGCTCTTCGACCACACCCGACAACTCGTGCCCGGGTACGCTCGGCGTCCGGTCACGGCCCGCGCGATCGGTCCACGTGCCCGGCCAGTCCAGCTCTCCAGAGGTCATGCCCGCGGCGTGTACCCGCACGATGACGTCGTTCTCGGCCGCATGGGGGTAGGGCATGTCCGTCAGGGACAGCCCGGAGAGACCGGCTTCACGGTCTCGTACAGTGATGGCTTGCATGAAGGTCCTTACTGGGAGGCGGCTCTCGAGCGCGCATCCCGGTCACAGACGGGGCTCATCGCGGCTCGTCGTCGGAGGAACGCAGCAGGTGGGCGCATACCTGATCTCATCTGCTCGCAAGCGTTCCTTCGTCTGTCCCGTTCTGGTTCTCATCAGGGAGACGAGGCAGCCCCTCGGGGTGTGACAGCTCAGAGGTGAGAAAGCTTGTCCGGGTTGATGACCCTGCGGTACGCGCTGATCAGGCCGTCTGTGATCTGCAAAGTGTCCACGGAGAAGACACGGCCGTCCCGGTAGAACGCCAGGGCGAGCTCGCCACCGACCTCGACGACCTCGATGCGGTCCGGCCGCCACTGGCGGCCCACCCGCACCAGCACCTCAGCGACGCGCTCACCACCGTAGACGGGCTTGCGCATCGCGGCGGCCTTGCCGCCGCCGTCGGTGACGTAGAGGGCGTCCGGGTGCAGCAGCCTGACCAGCCCAGCCAGATCCCCGGCCTCGTACGCGGCGCGAAAGGCCGCCAGCACACGTTCGCGCTCCGCCTGCGACGCCTGCGGCAAGGACTGCTTCGCGTTGGCCACCCGCCGCCGCGCCCGTGAGGCCAGTTGCCGGGCACTCGGCGCGGAGACATCCAGCACTTCGGCGATCCGGCCGAACTCAAGACCGAACACATCGTGCAGGACGAAGGCCACCCGCTCCGGCGGGCTCAACTCCTCCATGATCAGTAGCATCGCCGAGCCGACGGACTCATCGACGAGGACCGGCTCGGATGCGTCCGGCCCCGTCAGCAGTGGCTCCGGCAGCCACGGCCCGACGTAGGTCTCCCGGCGGTAACGGGCACTCTTGAGAATGTCGTACGACCGCCGTGCGGCCACCGTCACCAGCCAGGCCCGCAGATCATCGATACCCCGCAGATCCGTTCCGGCCGCCCGCAACCACACGTCCTGGGTCACGTCCTCGGCATCGGCCACACTTCCCAGCAGCCGGTAGGCCACGCCGAAAACCGCAGGCCGGTGGCTCTCCCATTCGGCTCCGAGCATGCCCTCCCGCTCAGACCGGCCACTCGCGTGCCCATCGCCCATACAGATCGCCGCCTCCCCACCCGGCAGATCCAGCGTAGTCATCCGAGCCCGGGACCTACGCCGACGGCCTCGGAAGCGAGCCATCCGTCACGCTCACACCGAGCAGCGCCGCGAAGACCTGGCCACGCGCGGGCGTGTCTTTCCTGCGGCGCCGCCGCTGTGCCGGACGCGTGCCGAAGAGCATGTGACGAGCATGAACTCGGCCATCCTGCCTCGCAGGAGAAGGCCGAGGATCGAGAAAGTGCAAGTCAGGTGGGGTGTGGAGTGGTAGGGCGCCCGGGGCTCGAACCCGGAACCTACGGATTAAAAGTCCGCAGCTCTGCCAATTGAGCTAACGCCCCTCGCACGAGCAAGGGTACAGAGATTACCGTCCTGCCCGCGACGCCTCCATCACCGGTAAGCCGGCAGCCCGGTCAGCGCCTCTCCCAGCACCAGCGTATGGATTTCCTGTGTGCCTTCGTACGTCAGCACACTCTCCAGGTTGTTCATGTGCCTGATCACAGGGTACTCCAGCGTGATCCCGTTGCCGCCCAGGATCGTACGGGCCTGGCGGGCGATGTCGAGGGCGGCGCGGACGTTGGCCAGCTTGCCGAAGCTGATCTGGCGGGGCTTCAGCGTGCCGGCGTCCTTGAGCTCGCCGAGATGGAGGGCGGTGAGCTGGGACTGGGCCAGGCCGACGTACATCCAGGCGAGTTTCTCCTGGGTGAGCTGGAACGCGCCGATCGGCTTGTCGAACTGGACGCGCGTCTTGGAGTAGTCGACGGCCGCCTCCACGCAGGCGCGGGCGGCGCCCACGACGCCCCAGATGATGCCGAAGCGGGCCTCCGACAGGCACGACAGCGGCCCGCGCAGCCCGACGACCCCGGGCAGGGCGGCCGTGGCGGGCAGGCGTACGTCGTCGAAGTACAGGGAGGAGGTGACCGAGGCCCTCAGGGACAGTTTCTTGTGGATCTCAGGGGCGGAGAAGCCGGGCGTCGAGGTCGGCACGACGAAGCCGCGGACGCCCTCGTCGGTCTGCGCCCACACCACCGCCACGTCGGCGATCGAGCCGTTCGTGATCCACATCTTGGAGCCGTTGAGGATCCAGTCGGATCCGTCCTTCTTCGCGTACGTGCGCATGCCGGCCGGGTCGGAGCCGTGGTCGGGCTCGGTCAGGCCGAAGCAGCCGATCGCCTCGCCGGCCGCCATCCGGGGCAGCCACTCCTGCTTCTGCTCGTCGGAGCCGTACTTCCAGATCGGGAACATCGCCAGCGAGCCCTGCACCGACACGAACGAGCGCAACCCCGAGTCGCCGGCCTCCAGCTCGCGGCAGGCCACGCCGTACGAGGTCGCGTCGGTGCCGGCGCAGCCGTACCCCTCGAGGTGCATTCCGAGCAGGCCCAGCGAGCCGAGCGCGGGCGCGAGCTCGCGCGCGGGGAAGACGGCCTCCTCGAACCAGTCACCCACGTGCGGCAGGACGCGGTCGGCGACGAAGGACCTGACCGTGTCGCGGATCAACCGCTGGTCGGCGTTGAGCCGGTCGTCGAGGCGCAGCAGGTCGTCCATTGCGGATCCTCTCCTCGCATAGGGGACTACCAGGGTTCTACCAGGGGTAATCCTGATGTGCGAATACCGGCCCCACGGGCAGTCTTGAGGCATGAGCGAATACCAGGTCAAGAAACTCCGCAGGACCGAAAAAGGCCGGATCGTCGCGGGTGTGTGCTCGGGCGTCGGCGAGTTCGTCGGGATCGACGCCAACATGGTGCGGATCGCGCTGGCGATCCTGACGCTGTTCGGCGGGCTGGGCGTCGGCATCTACGCGATCGGCTGGCTGCTCATGCCCGACGAGCACCACGAGACCTCGATCCTCCAGGACGTGATCAGCAAGCAGCAGCAGCGCAAGTCCACCACCGACTGGAGCGGCGAGCAGAAGCCTCAGCCGTGATCAGGCGGCTGCCTGGGCGCGCACCCGGGCGGTCTTGTCGCGAGACTCGGTCCACATCATGGTGAGGACGGCGGCGCAGGTCACCCCGCCGATCCCGGCCAGCGCGACCACCGGCTCAGGGCCGAGTCTCTCCGCCGCGAACCCTCCGATGAGGATCCCGATCCCCTGTACGGCCATCAGCCCCGACTGCACGAGACCGAACGCCTGGCCGCGGCGTTCGGCCGGTACGGCTTGCACGAAGGCGGCGTTCGCGGCGAGTTGGTACGCCCCGCCGACGCCCGACAGCACCCACGCGGCGAGCACCACGGCGAGCGGCGGCCGCAGCGCCGTCACGATCAGGGGCGCGCAGCTGAGCATGGCCATCCACCCCATCAGCTGCAGCCGTCGCGGCGGTGACACGAACCTGCTGAACAGGAACGCCCCGATCACCGTCCCGGTCGGCATCGCCGCCATGAGCAGCCCCGTGATGACCGGCACCGGAAACGCGTCGGTGGAGAACGTGGCCGCGTACGGCGCCGCTATGCCCTCCGGCAGGATGTAGAAGCCGCACAGCCACGCGAAGAGCACCAGAGTGCGCAGCTTGGGAGAGCCGAACACCAGCCTGGCCCCGCCCTTGGTCATCGTCCACATGGACGGCTTGGCGCCGTCGCGACTTGGAGCGGGACGCCGGCGTACGCCGGAGACGATGATCAGCGCCGACCCGAGGAACGTCGCGGCGTCGAGGGCGAGCGCCCGGTAGGGGCCCATCGCGGCGATCATCGCTCCGCCGGCCGCGAAGCCGATCATCTGCACGGCCTGGTTCGTCATGTTCTGCAGGGCCGAGCCCATGACGTACGCGTCGCCGTCGAGGATCTCGGGCAGCAGCGCCGCCCGCGCGGCCGAGAACGGCGCACTGAGCAGCACCACGAAGAACACCAGCACGCACAGCACCCAGAACGGCAGCCCCGGCACCGCCATCGCGGCCACCAGCGCGGCCCGCAGCAGGTCGCAGGTCAGCATGACGCCGCGGCGCGCGAACCGGTCGGCCAGCCCCGCGAGCAGCGGGCCGCCGACGATCGACGGGAGGTACGTCAGCGCGTACACCGCGGCCGTGGCCAGGGGCGAGCCCGTGCGGTCGTAGACGAGCACGGCGAGCGCGACCTGCGCGAGCTGGTCGCCGAGGAGCGACAGGCCCTGGCCGAACCAGAGGGCCCGGAACTCCCTGACGGCGATGACTTCCCGGTATGTGACTCGCGGCGTTCCGGCACGGCGATGCCGCCCCGGCGGCCGTCGCGCCCGCATGGCCCCCATAGGACTCCGCTGTGCCTGACTCAGAGTGTTCGGTATGTCACCTAAGGTGCCCGAACGACAGGGGTGACCGCAACCTAAAGCAGCCAACCAAATGCAAAGGGTTACCAGCCCAATTCATGAAGGCGGGCGTCGTCGATGCCGAAATGGTGACCAACTTCATGGACGACCGTGATGCGGACCTCTTCGATCACGTCCTCTTCCGTATCGCAAATCTCACATATCGCATTGCGGTAGATCTCGATGCGGTCGGGCAGGACTGCTGAGTACCAGTCGCCGCGCTCCGTGAGGGGGACACCGGTGTACAGGCCGAGCAGGTTGGGCTCCGGCGGGTCATCGACGACCGTGACGACCACGTTGCTCATGAGGCCGGTGAGGTCAGGGGGGATGCTGTCCAATGCCTCGGCCACGAGTTCCTCGAACTTCTCCCGCGATACCTGGATCACGCTTGCCATTCTGCCCCGTCCGTCAGGTAGGCAAGAATCCGTATGAAGTTCGTCCACAGGTCGAAGGCCATCCTTCGGTCGCGGACCGCGAGGGTCCTGTCGGTTCTCCTCGTCGCCGCGGCCGGTGCCTGGCTGGGCATCTTCCTCAGCGGCACCGTACGGTCCCAGGTCGGCCCGGTCGAGACCGGCATGTCGCTCCGCCCCGCCTGGCACGGCGAGACGGTGGTCGACGCGAGCCCCCTCGGCACGCTCACGTTCCACACGCATGACGCGCCGCTGCGGCTGCGCATCACCCTCGAGAACATCGACCAGGAACGCGCCCGCGCCCTCCTGGAGGACCCGCGGCTGGCCGATCGCCTGCCCGCCACGATCGAGGGCGATCTGCTGGACGGCGTCCGCATGCTCGTCGTCCGCTCGTTGCTGTGTGCGGGGGCGGGGGCGCTGCTGGCCGTCCTGATGGTCTACAAGCGCCCCAAAGTGGCTCTGGTGGGCCTTCTGGCGGCCTCTGTGGGGCTTGCCGGGACGGGGGCGCTGGCGGCCCTGACGTTCCGTCCCAACTCGCTCGTGGAGCCGCGCTACTCGGGTCTGATCGCCGCGGCGCCGTCACTGGTGGGCAGCGCGGAGTCGATCGTCACGCGGTTCGAGTCGTACCGGACACAGCTCACCAAGCTCGTCACGAACGTCTCGAAGCTCTACGAGACGGTCTCGACCCTGCCGGTGTACGACCCGGACCCGAAGTCCATCCGGGTCCTGCACGTCTCCGACATCCACATCAACCCCATCGCCTGGAACGTCATCCGCTCGCTCAAGGACCAGTTCGCCGTGGACATGGTCATCGACACCGGCGACATCTCCGACCACGGCACCAGGGCCGAGAACAAGTTCGTGGACGAGATCGGCCGCCTCGGCGTGCCGTACGTGTACGTCCGGGGCAACCACGACTCGATGACCACCCAGCGGGCGGTGGAACGGCAGCGGAACGCCATCGTCCTGGACGACGAGACCCGGACCGTCGCCGGCCTGAAGATCTACGGCCTCGGCGACCCGCGGTTCACGCCGGACAAATCCGTACCCATCGACTCGGACCCGTCCGTCCTCGCCCGGTTCGCCCGTGCGCATCTGAGCAAGGTGGCCAAGCCTGACGTGATCGCCGTACACGACCCTGACGTCGGACGCGGCTTCAGCGGCGCCGCGCCCATGATCCTGGCCGGCCACACGCACGAGCGGAAGACGACCATGCTGCCGAGCGGGAGCCGCATGCTCGTCCAGGGCTCTACGGGCGGCGCCGGCCTGCGCGCACTCGAACACGCCCAGCCCACCCCCGTACAGGCGTCCGTCCTGTACTTCGACCGCGAGACGGGGCGCCTGCAGGCCTGGGACGACATCACGCTGGGTGGATTGGGCGAGCAGTCGGTCTACATCTCCCGTCACGTGGAGGCCGACCCGCAACGTATGATTTCCCCAGAGCCAACGAACGCCCCGTCGCCAACGGGACCGGTCACTGGCACGCCGACGCCGACCGCCGGTCAGCCGCTTTGGCATCAGGGGCAATCGTCCCCTATGCTTCAGGGGTCTCCGACGGAAGGCGACAGGGAATCCTGAGCCCCCATCGTCTAGCGGCCTAGGACACCGCCCTTTCAAGGCGGCGGCACGGGTTCGAATCCCGTTGGGGGCACTGCGAGCGCCTGGCGCACCCGCACAACGGATGGTCTAAGACCACCGAAGAGCTGGTAAGCTAAGCGAGCGCAAACAGCAAGAAACGCAAGGTCCTGTAGAGCAGTTTGGAGTGCTCGCCACCCTGTCAAGGTGGAGGTCGCGGGTTCAAGTCCCGTCAGGACCGCTCTGGGTCAGGTAGCTCAGTTGGTACGAGCGTCCGCCTGAAAAGCGGAAGGTCGGCAGTTCGACCCTGCCCCTGACCACCAGCTTTGAACAGCCAAGATGCCCCGTAGCGATTACCGCTCCGGGGCGTTTTTGTTGCTCTGACGACAACGCTGACGACAGTAGCCGTGGCGGTCAGGTCCTGAGGGTTGCAGAATCCATGCCGTGAGCCGGACCGACAATACGATGCCGCTGCGCATACAAGAGCAGGATGGCCGCCGCCACAGGCATGACGCGGGCGGGTCCTACAAGGGCATCGGCAAAGACACGAGCATCGCCGAACGGAAGGCTCGGCAACGCGTTAGGTTGACTCTGCTACGGGTCGAGGAACCGGAGCCTACGAGGCACCGCCACAGCGAGAAGTGGCTCTACTAGGGAACGTGGAGAAGCGCTCCAGGACCCCTGGAGCGCTTCGCCGTGTGGAGCGGTCGCGTCAGCTCAGTGCTTCGCCCAGCTTGCCGAGGGCTCTGCGCTTCTCGTCGAGGGAGGCGTGCGCGTAGATCGTCATGGTGACCTCGATGTCGGAATGGCCGACGATCTCTCGAACGATGTGAGGTGGTATGCCCATGTCGAGCAGGAGCCTCACACAGGTGTGACGTAGGTCGTGGAGACGGACCGAGCCCAGTCCGGCCGCTTTCCGGATCTCGCTCCAGCTACGTCGTAGGTTGTCAGGCTCCATGGGTGTGCCGCGGCGTGAGGGGAAGACGAGCCCGTGATCTTCCCAGCCCGGGTAACGGTCGGACCGTTCTATGCATTGTCGCTTTCGGTGCTCCTTGAGAGCGCTGAGGCAGACCGAGGGGAGCGGCACCGTCCGAGCCGAGTCGTCTGTCTTGGGCCGGACGAACTGGAGGCGACCGCCGACTCGTTGGAGGGTCTGGCCACTTCCAAGGTGCCGGCCTCCAAGTCGACGTCCTGCCAACGGAGCCCGAGAAGCTCGCCGCGTCGCAACCCGAGGCAGACGGCCAGGACGTAGAGCGCGCCGAGGCGGTGATCCTGGGAGGCATTAAGTGGCCGATGACCTTTGGTCCCTGACCGTGGGGATGGGTCGCGTCGCCGGTCACATAAGAGATCACGGGTGGACGGTACGCCAGCGCCCTGACATTCGTGTCCGAAGCGATCTTCAGTAGAAGACGTTCTGCGAATGCCGAGCAGCGGAAGCTGCGGCTTTCGAACTTTGAACCGGGCGATCGGCTTCGTGGTGGTGCGGGCGACCTCGGCGATGATCTGGCAGCCGGCGTGGGTGATGCGGAAGGTTCCGTCGGTGTCCTCGATGGTCACGGTCGCTCCAGCATGGGCGATACCGACACGGATGCGCTGGCCGGCGATGGAGAGCTGGCCGCGGCTGCTGACCCGCCGCTGCACCCGGACCGGCTCGGCGGCTGGTTGGGGTTCCGGGCCGGCAGGGCGGACATCCCGAAGGCGGGCCCTCTCGTCGCTGGTGGGCGGGTTGGGCAGGGTGCGCAGCAGCGTGTGCCCCTCGGTCAGATGCGAGACGGTTGTGGACAGTGATCGCGTTCTCACCCGTGATGAAGCGTTCGGGCTGATGCCGTGACGATCGCAGACTCCGGCGCTCACGTGAACGCGTGGACCGGTGGCGCGCAGGACTGGACTCCTGCATCACCGACGCGTTCTCCCTGGACGGGCGCGGACGGATGAGGGAACTGGGAACGCGTGGGCGTACCTTCGTGCTGATCGTTCGACACAGACACGCGTGAAGGAGCCCGTCGGGTGACCCGTACTCTCAACTTACAAGCGCTGCGGCGACTGAGGACCGCGCCTGGCGGGCAGCTCGACTGCCTGATCAGCTTCTCCGACGGACCGGGAACTTCGCGGCCGGTCGCTTATGTGGAACGTGAGTTGCCGCCCAACGGCATATCCGCCTACCTCGCGGCCCGGAAGACGGGAGCCCGCTCCTTCGTCCTGTGGGCGGACGAGCACCGCCAGGCGCGGGTCGCCACCCTGGTCACCGTCTCCGCGGGCAGCGGGCGGGCACAGTTCCAGGTGCTCGGCCCGCAGGGCGAACTGCTCGGTATGTTCACCCGCGACAAGGCGTTCAGCGGGGGACTGCGCACACGCTGGACGGTGAGCCGGGCCGGCAGTCCGGACGCGGTGGGATACAAGGGCCGGCTCTTCTGGTGGTGCGTGTGGTGGCTCTGCTCGCCCCTGCTGCCGATCATCCTCGTGGCCGCCCTGTTCAACGGCGGCGGCGACTACCCGCGCGGCCCCCGCCGCATCAAGTGGCGCTCCGGCGGACAGCTCCCGCTGGAGTTCAGGTCGGCCGGGGACACGGTGCATCTGTACGCACCGGAGCTGGACTGGCGGCTCGGGGCCGCACTCGTGGCACTGATCCCGTCCTTCGACGGCTGGATCGGGGGCCCCTGGGACCGCAGGAAGGACTGACGGGGCGGTGCGGCTCGCCCGTGATGCGGCGATGGGAGGCGGAGGATGGGCGTCTTGTCCGGTGTGGGGACCATGCGGGCTGGTACAAATGGGGCATGAGCGAATCCGTCGGGTATCCGCCACAGCCGGACGTGCGGTCGGCCCGGCGTGTCTACAGTCGGAGGTACCGTTTGTGGGCCCACGTGCTCCTGTGGACGCCGATCGCGCTCACGGTGGCCGGTGTCGTCCTCGGCCTGGGGCTGTTCGCGGCCGCTGACGCCGACCCGACGCACAGTTCGTCCGCGCTCGGCTATCTCGGCCTCGTCGTGTGGGGCGGCCTCGCGGTCGTGTCGCCGGTCCTGCTCGGGTCGTTCGTCGCCGGGCTCGTCATGCTGATCCGCACGCGCGGCTGAGGTCGAGGCGGGACGCGGCCCCGCCTCGACATGCTCCTGGATGACGTCGTGGTCGCTGAGGTGGGTGGGGGTGTCCGGATGTCTGTCAGCGGACCTGGGCCGTGATCTCTGCGAGCGCGCGGCGTTGTCGTCCCTGGCTCAGCGGGCGGCGGCGAGCAGGTCGAGGGATACGTGCCACAGGCGCTCGGCCGCCTCGGGGTCCAGTGCGTGGTCTGCGACTCCGGTGCTCTGCCCGGGCTCGTTGCGTACGGCCTGGTTGCAGTTCTCGAAGTACATTCCGCCCTTGCCTTCCAGGTGGGGCCAGGTGGCCAGAAGGGTCGGGGTGGCCGCGCCCTGCTCGGCCGTCCGGTAGTCGAAGTCGGGCAGCGCGGCCTGGGCATCAGCGCTCAGGTGCCGGTCGAGGTTGGTCTTGATCGGCCCGGGGTGCACGGTGTTGGCGGTGACACCGTCGGCGGACCAGCGCCGCTGGGCCTCGACGGCGAACAGCGCGGTGGCGGTCTTGGACTGGCCGTAGGCGACGGCTGGATCGTACGGCCGCTCGCGGAAGTTGAGGTCGTCGAAGTCGACGGGTCCGTAAATGTGGGCATCCGAGCTGAGGGTGACCAATCGCGCGCGTCCGGCAGCAGCGAGCGCCGGGTGCAAGCCGGTGGTGAGCGCGAAGTGCCCCAGGTGGTTGACGGCGAACTGTGTCTCCAGGCCCTGGGCATTGTGCGTCTCGGGCGGGAAGCACACGCCGGCGTTGTTGACCAGGATGTGCAGGGGGCCGCTCCAGGCCGCGACCAACGCGCCCACCGATCCGAGGTCGGACAGGTCCAGGCGCGCGACGCGGACCGTCGCGTTGCCGGTGCTCGCCGCGATGTCCCGGGCGACCTGATCGCCGGCACCGGTATCGCGCACAGCCAAGGTCACCTCCGCTCCGGCTGAGGCCAGTGCCCGGGCGATTTCGATGCCGATCCCCGAGGACGCTCCGGTGACGATGGCTCGCTGCCCGGACAGGTCTCGGCCGGCGACAACGTCGGCAGCGGTGCTGTCAGCGTTGAACGGTGTGGTGATGAGCACGGTCATGAAAAAGTTCCTTGTCGGATGGCGCCGAGTCGCAGAAAGCCGCTATCGGCGGCACAGTGGGGCGGGGCCGCATCCACCTGCGCAGTCGCGGTAGTGCGAGCCCTGTGGCAGCTCGTGGGCGGGCGGCCAGGGCGGCACCCGGGGTCGAGCGTGTTCGATGCCCGTCCGCTGCGGCCGGGTAGTCGCTACGGAGCAGCCGCGCTCGTCCCGTTGTCGGGGTCGGTGATGCGGAAGGCGAACGTGGCCCGGCCGCCGCCGGCAGCGCATCTCGTCAGCACAGTGGTTGACAAGGGCAATTGTGTCGGGGCACGGCTTGCTCCGTCCAACATGAGTTGCCTGCAACGGTCACAGCCCGATCCTGTGAGCTATTGCCGCGCTCGGAGCACCTCACCCTTTGCGCCTGTCGCCGGCTCCGCCCCTGGTTCGGGCAGGTGCGGCGTGGGGGTCAGCCGAACTCGGTGAGGTCGGTGGAAGCGGCCAGTTCGGTGACCACGTCCAGCAGACCGCGCAACGCGGGTGAGGTGTCGCCGGACAACCAGACCATCGCGGTGGGCACGAACTCACCGGTCAGCGGTACGAACACCACACCGGTGCGCCGGAGACTGCTCGCGGACCTGGCGAGCCGGGTTATCCCGACACCGGCCGCCACAAGGCCGAGAAGCCCTTGCACGCTCGTGTCCCGCTGGACCACGTCAGGGGTGAATCCCGCCGTACGGAAGGAATGGTCGAACGCCTGGTGCCAAGGCTCCCATGAGCTCCGCGGGGTCAGCACCCACCGTTCGCCGGCCAGCTCACCCAGCGTCAGCTCGGATCGTCCGGCGAGCGGATGCTCCTCGGGCAGGACGGCGCATACCGGCTCGCTGATCAGCGTCCTGGTCTCCAGACCGGCCACCAGCGGAGGCCGGGTGAACGCGACGTCGTAGCGGCCTTTGAGTACGCCTTCGACCAGAGGTGCGATCGTTGTCTCCTCCGTCGTCAGCCTGATTCCCGGCAGTCGTTGCCGGACGGCACGAACCACCGGGGGAAGCAGGTAGTTCGTGGTGGTGGCGAGGAAGGCGAGGCGGAGGCTGCCGACCTCGCCACGCACGGCTCGTGCCACGACGTCGATGGCTTCGTCGGCTCGCTTCAGCACCGCACGGGCCTCGGGGAGGAACAGCACACCGACAGCGGTCAGGCTGGTGCCGCGGGTGTCGCGGTCGAACAGCTTCGCACCGAGCATGCGTTCCAGCAGGGCGATCTGCTGGGACAGGGACTGCTGGCTGATCATGAGTCGCTCGGCAGCACGTGTGTAACTGGATTCCTCGGCGACGGCGACGAAATACCTCAGCTGCCGAAGATCAGGGGTCACAAGAAAATCCTACAACCGCGACAGGTAGTAGGTGTTGGACGGCTTTGGCGTTCCCAACCACCATTGACCTCGGCAAACACCACGTTGAAGGGCATGGGGATGACGAACGAAACGCAGGGCCGCGTCTGGTTGATCACGGGCTGCTCGACCGGGTTCGGCCGGGAGGTCGCGCTGGCCGCGCTGGCCGCCGGCGACCGGGTCATGGCCACCGCACGCCGCCCGGAGACGCTCGCCGACCTTGCGGAGATCGGCGGCGACCGGGTCAGCACGGCGGCACTGGACGTCACGGACCCGGCATCCGTCCAGGCCGCGGCACAGGCGACGCTGGCTGTGTTCGGTCGCATCGACGTCCTGGTGAACAACGCCGGGTTCACCATGATCGGGGCCGTCGAGGAAACCTCGATGGAGCAGCTGCGCTCGCTGATGGAGGTCAATTTCTTCGGTGCCGCGGAGGTCACCAAGGCGATCGTCCCCCTGATGCGCGAGCAGGGCAGCGGGACGATCGTGCAGATGAGCTCGCTGGGCGGCCGGATGACCTACCCGGGGCTGGCCGGCTACGACGCCGCGAAGCACGCGCTCGAGGCTTTCAGCGAGGCGCTGTCGAGTGAACTGGCACCCCTGGGCGTTCGGGTACTGCTGGTGGAGCCGGGCATGTTCCGCACCAAGATCACCGACAACATGGTTCTGGCCCCCGAGAACCCGGCCTACCAGGCGACCTCGGGGGGTCTCCGGCAGATGGTCGCGGCTACCGCGGGCAAAGAACCAGGTGACCCCGCGAAGGCCGCCGCTGCCATCATCAAGGTGCTCGACGCCGAGAACCCGCCGCTCCGCCTCGTACTCGGCGGCGACGCGGTCGATGCGCTGCGGGCCCACCACGAGTCCCTGCTGGCCGACATGGTCACGTGGGAGACGCTCAGCCGCTCGACAGCGATGTCGTGACGTCTGCACCGTCTCTCCGTGACCGGGGCCGTGTGGTGGCGTGAACGCGACCATGACGGCGACCCGCGCCGAACAGAAACGTGACGAGCGCGCATGCATCGCCCGAGAGGCGCGAGGCAGACGCGGTCCGCAGCAGCTTTTTCAAGGAGAAATCTGACATGCCCAGTCCACAACAACCGATCGGCTCGGGTTTCGACGCCGCGTCCACCGCTGCCGACGTCATCAAGGGGATGGACCTCTCGGGCAGAACCGCAATCGTCACCGGCGGCCACTCCGGCCTCGGTCTGGAGACCACCCGTGCCCTGCGCTCTGCCGGCGCCACCGTCGTCGTTCCGGTACGCTCCCCAGGCCGGGCCCGCGACATGCTCGCGGGGATCGACGGCGTCGAGATCGACCAGTTGGACCTGATGGATCCGGCCTCGATCGACGCGTTCGCCGATAGGTTCCTCGCCACCGGGCGGCCGCTGCACATCCTGGTCAACAACGCGGGGATCCAGAACGTACCGCTGACCCGGGACGCCCGAGGGTACGAGGCGCAGTTCGCCACGAACCACCTGGGACACTTCCAACTCACCACGCGGCTTTGGCCCGCCCTGCGCCGGGCCAAGGGCGCGCGGGTGGTCACGGTCTCGGCCTGGGCACACCACCTCTCGCCCGTGGTCTTCGACGACCCGAACTTCGAACGACGCGAGTACGACGGCTGGCTGGGCTACGGCCAGTCGAAGACGGCCAACATCCTGTTCGCGGTCGGGCTGGACCAGCGCGGCGAGGCCGACGACATCCGCGGCTTCTCCCTGCACCCGGGCCTCATCATCGGCACCAACCTCAGCCCGTGGACCACGCCGGAGTATCTGCGAGCGAATGGCCTCGTCGACGAGCACGGCAACCGCGTCATCGACCCGCAGTCGGGCCGCAAGACCGCCGAGCAGGGGGCGTCGACCACCCTCTGGTGCGCCACCGCGCCGCAACTCGACGGCATGGGCGGCGTCTACTGCGAGAACAACGAGATCTCCCCGCTGCTCACGTCACACGACGAGAGCATCGACGTGATGACGGGTCGGGTGGAGACACCCGTCGGGGTGATGTCCTACGCCGTCGACCCGCAACTCGCCGACCGCCTGTGGAACCTGAGCGAACAGTTGACCGGCAGCAAGGTGTAATGCCCCAGTGGGCCTGGGCCTCTGATCTCCCTCACGGCTGTTCAGGGCTCCGGGCCCGTTGCGTGCTCGATGACGTCGCCGCGCCGTCCGGGCGTGCCGCCCATCAGGGACATCGGCAGGGACGCATGGATCTGCCTTCTGCCGTCGTCACCGTCTCGCAGACAGTGCGGCATCGGCCTCCGCCAACGTGGGGTACTGCGCGAAGATCTGGTGGAGGCCCGTCCGTTGCAGGGCCCGTCCGCACAGTCCATGAGCACCGGCCAAAGCCAGGTGGCGGCCATCCCTGCGCATCCGCTTCCACGCTATCGCCAGCGCGCCTATACCGGAAGAGTCGCAGAACTCGAGCTCCGACAGATCCAGTACAACAGTGGACAGATCGTGCTCTCCGAGCATCCGCTCAAGCGCCACCCCTAGCCGTGCCGAAGTTTCGTAGTCCAAACTTCCCCGCAAGGCCAGCACGGCGCCCCAAGCTGCGGAGTGCGTCGCAAGCTGCAGCGACTGCGGCTGATCATGCTTGTCCATGCCCCAGTCTCCCCATTCTGATCTACTCGGCCATATCTGACACATTCGTCAAATATGGCTCTGAGTCACTCGCGTGAGCTTTGTGCGCCATGGGGAAGCTGGGGAAAGACCAGCTTGACGGTGGATGCCACTACGCCGTCCCGAACGCCGGCGGGCACGCCCGGACGGAAGGCTCGGCGCCCCCAGACGAGCGCCGCACCCGCGATGTGTTCGCGGGGAAGCGGCAGCGCTTGAGGTGCGCGGCTGTCGTCCAAGCTGCCTGCCGAGAACGGCGGCTTGCTTTGTCGATGCTAGGCGGCCAAGCACCGCGCGTCCTAGCAAGATGCTCCGAGAATCATGCACGATCCTGCAGACGGGACCCGTGGAACGGGCAGCCCGGCCGAGTGCCTGCCGAATCCAGCGCCTAGGCTGGTGTTTACAACGCCCTTTGGAAATCCTGCACACGTGACACCCGCTGTCGGGATACACCATGACGCCAATGCCGCTACCGCCCAGCGCACGGCTGGAACATGCCCGCGATGAGCTCACCACCCTGATCGGCAAGCTGACCTCTTCCAACGGCAAGCTGCACACGACCATCCCGGGAATGTCGCTGTACCGGTACTCCTCACCCACAGAGCCGGAGTGCGACGTCGCCAAGGCCCAATTGGTGCTGCCGACTCAGGGGAGCAAGCAGGTCGTCCTGGGTGAGCGCACCTACTCCTACGGCGGTACCCACGGCCTGATCACCGCCATGGACCTGCCTCTCATCAGTACGGTCACCGAAGCCACTCCCGACCGGCCGTACCTGAGCATCGCGTACGAGCTCCACCTGCAGCGCATGGCCGACCTGATGGCCGACATGCGGCTCCCTCCGCCCAGGTCGATCCCCGGGGGTGCGGCCATCTCCGTCTGCGCCTTGTCCGCTCCGCTCTTCGACGTGGTCCTGCGGCTCGTGCGCCTGCTCGACACCCCCGCCGACATCCCGTTCCTCGCCCCGCTGATCGAACAAGAGCTCCTGTACCGGCTACTGACCAGTGAACAGGGCATGCGGCTCCGTCATCTCGTCCTCGCCGAGAGCCAGACACACAAGATCGCCCAGGCGATCACGTGGATCCGTGAGCACTACACCGAACCCCTGCGGATCGCCGAACTCGCCCGGCACGTCCACATGAGCCCGTCCTCGCTGCACCACCATTTCAAGACCATCGCCTCGATGACCCCGCTGCAGTACCAGAAGCAAATCCGGCTCTACGCAGCACGACGGCTCATGATCAGCCACGACTACGATGCTGCCACGGCCGCCTACACCGTCGGCTACAGCAGTCCCTCACAGTTCAGCCGCGAGTATCGCAGGATCTTCGGCGTTGCCCCCAGCCACGACGTGGACCGGATGCACCGTAACCAAGATCGGTAGCGCCTGGAGTCGGCGGGTTACCTCGACGTCGGCCGCTGCCTGCCGCTGCGTTCACGGCCGACGAGATCCACACCGTTGCCAGAGCGGAAGCGAAAGTGAGAAGCGCGCCGTGGCGGCTCTGGTCGGCCTTGTCAGTCTCAGCCTGCCCAGGGTTGTCGCTCTGACGGTGCCGAGGTGGGCCATCCGACGGTGCGGGTCTACGTGCGGGCACGACGTGCGGAGATCTCAGCCCCGGGCTAGGCCTCCGGTAGGCGGAGCGCACGAGCCGACGCCGACGCGTTCAGGCTCTCTGTTGCGTCAAAGCTGCGGACCAGGACCGTACCTGCTGGGCGAGAGCGGCCACATGCTCGGGGGGTGTGGTCTTGACGATTCCGTGTCCGAGATTGAACACGAACGGGCCGCCACCGAGCGCGTTCAGGATGCGGTCTGTTTCCGCGTGGAGTGCGGGCCCGCCCGCGACCAGGAGCTGGGGGTCGAGGTTGCCCTGCACGCACCGGCCGAGCTCGTGCTGCACCTTCTGCGCGGCCCACTCCACAGGTACTGTCGAGTCGAGCCCGACGCAGTCCACGCCGGTCGCCTCGGCGAAGCCGTTGTAGGCAAGCCCCGCGCCGCGCGGAAAGGCGATGATGGGAACACTCGGATGCTTCGCCTTCAGCGCCGCGACGATGGTGGCAACCGGCGTGACGCACCAACGCTGGAACAGCGGGTCGGGGAGTATTCCGGCCCAGCTCTCGAAGAGCTGGATCGCTTCGGCACCCGCCCGAATCTGACGGTCCAAGAACTCGATGATGGCCGCTGTGAGCAGGTCGATCAGGGGTTGGAAACCCGCCGGATCGCTCAGCGCCCACTGCTTGACGATGGAGTGCTCTGAGCCGCCGCCGCGCCCTTCGACCATGTAAGTCGCGACCGTCCACGGCGCACCGGCATAGCCGATCAACGTGACCTCGTCAGGCAATGCGCGAGTGAGTTGTCTGACGGTCTCATAGATCGGGGCCAGTTCTTCGTGCAAGCGGGACGCGCTCAAGAACTCGGTGATGTCCGAAGTCGAACGGATCGGGGGTGTGAGGACGGGACCGTCACCGACCCGGTACTCCAAGGTCTGCCCCAACGCCGCCGCGATCTGGGGAAGATCCGCGAACAGGATCGCGGCGTCGAGCGTGAAGCGGCGGAGCGGCTGCAAGGTGACCTCGACCGCATGCTCGGGTGAATTGCACAGCCCTACCATCCCGCCCGCAGCCTCGCGGACGTCGTGGTACTCCGGCAGATAGCGTCCGGCCTGCCGCATGAGCCAGATCGGTGGTCGCTCGGTGCGCTCGCCCGCAAGCGCACGCAACAGCAGCTTCTTCGGCCGCGCCTCACCCGCCACGTGGTCGACGTCCGACTCTTCCCGCATATCGACGCCCACGCTCTTCCGTCCTGCCCAGACACGCGAGCCTCAACAGCCCGATCAGCACACGCACCCCTACCCGTGAAGGGTGCGCTACCAGCCTACCTACGCCCACCACCTAGAACGATCAGAGCGCGGTCGACAGACCAGTGATCGACACCACAGCGACTTGACGCACACCGCCACCGTCACGACCACGCCGGCCTCAGCCGTTGGGCCAGGACGCTTCGTGATCTCGTGTCAGGAGTGGGACCTCTCGTGGAGGTCGCGGCCCGCTCTGATCACAGGTGCTTCCTGAGGTCGTCGACGTCGAGGAGCGGCAGGCCCCAGCGCAGGGCGGCGACCTCCAGGTCGGCGGCCCTCGCCATGGTCCCGTCGGGGTTCATGACCTCGCAGCACACCCCGACGGGCGCCAACCCCGCGGCCACGCACATGGCGACGGTGGCCTCGGTATGACCGGCGCGCTCGGAGAGACCTCCAGGGCGTGCCGCCAGTGGGAAGACATGTCCGGGCCGGAGGAAGTCGGCGGGTCTGGAGTCCGGGTGGGCCAGGCGGCGTACGGTCGCGGCGCGTTCGGCCGCCGACACCCCGGTGCCGGCCCCGGCCGCCAGGTCCACCGGGACGTGCGGCCGGGTGCCATGCCGATCACCGGGTCCGGGGATGGGCCCGATCTCCAGACGGTCGAGCACCTCGGGCGCGCACGGCACCGTCGGATGGCCGCAGACCTGGGTGAGCAGGAAGGTGAACGCCTCCGGGCGCAACCGCGCTCCCGCGAACACCACGTCGCCCTCGCCCTCCCGGTCGGGATCCCAGATCACCACGGCTCCTCCGGACGCGAGCTGCGTCACCGCCTTCTGCACGCCTTGCCCGCCCGAGACCCGTCCCGCCCACGGCAGCGCCGCGACCACCTCGCTCACTGCCCGCCCCGGGTCGGACGGCCGGCGCCGCACCAGCCGGGTGAGCAGATCGGGCTCCAGGTTGACCCGATCGCCGGCCGACAGCTCCGACAGCGCGGTGGCCTGCAACGTCGCGGGGATCAGGGCTACGGAGAACCGGTCGCGGGACACCTCGGCGATGGTCAGGCTGACGCCGTCGACCGCGATCCGGCCCTTGGGGACGACCAGGGGGAGAAACCGCTCCGGCGGCTTGATCCACAACCGCCGTGCGGTGCCGTCGTCGTCGACTCGCATGACCTTGCCCACGGCGTCCACGTTGCCCTGGACCAGGTGACCGCCCAGCGGGTCGCCCAGGGTCAGCGGCGCTTCCACGTTGACCCGCGTGCCGGGCTGGATCTCGTCGAGGGTCGATCGGCGACGGGTCTCGGCGGAAAGCCCGGCTTCCAGGACGTCCGTCTCGTGCTCGGCTCGAACGACCGTCAGCCCGACGCCGTTCAGGCAGATCGAGCTCAGTGCGCTCGCGGCGGCCTTGGGCGCTCTGACCGCGATCCATGCCTGGTCGACGGCCACCACCGTTCCGACTTCCTGGATGTGTCCGGTGAACATGCGACACCACCTCTCGAAAGCGGGAGGACGGTCCTCTCCGCACGAACGAGTCAGGGGCCGTGAGTGGGCCCGAGAGGTGGCGGGGTGTCACCGCGTGGCCCGGAATCACACCGAGTCGTCCCGCCACGATCAGCGGAACCGGCGGGCTTTCACCGCCGCACCTTGGAATCGCACCAATCCACCTATATCACCCATCAGCCGGCAAGATCAACGGTCGGCCGTCATTCCGGAGCCTGCCCGGCGGCAACGCTCCGGAGCATAGGAGCTCACGGGAGTCGCGGCGGTGTGACGGGTGAGCGGAGGCGGCTGGCTCGCCGTTCAGGTGCGACGCGCCGTGGCTACAC
This sequence comes from Nonomuraea terrae, assembly GCF_044465245.1. Lineage (NCBI taxonomy): Bacteria > Bacillati > Actinomycetota > Actinomycetes > Streptosporangiales > Streptosporangiaceae > Nonomuraea > Nonomuraea terrae. The sequence goes on from NZ_JBITLL010000006.1 coordinate 906,129, forward strand.
GGTCGGTGGGCCTTGTTCGATACGGCGTAGTACCGGCGCGAGCTTGTCGAGGTCTTCACCGCGGATGTGCTGCCGTTCGTCCCACCAGGTCGCGCCGGCGTCGGCCAGCGGGCCGATCACGTCGCGCGCCCCGGCGGGGTCGGCGGGGCTCGCGCCGCCGACGACGATCTCGAAGGGGGTGTCTCGGCTGGGATCGCGATGCCGGTGGACGAAGGCGGCCAGGTCGCGGACCTCGTCGGCGGGCGGGGCCTCCCCGTGTGTGGCGGAGGCGAACAGCGGCACCGCGCCGTCCCAGCGGGCGGCTCGGCGCATCGGACGTTGACGCGGCCAGTACCCCGCGATCCAGACCGGCGGGTGGGGGCGTTGCACCGTGGCGGGCAGCAGGGTCACGTCACGCACCTGGAAGTGCGGGCCCTCATGGTTCACCGGCTCGCCCGACCAGTAGCGCCGCAGCAGGTCCAGCCCCTCGTCCAGGCGTTCGGCGATCACGACCGGGTCGGTCGGCTCTCCGAAACTGCCGAACTCGTCGTCGATCGGCGCGCCCAGACCCGCCCCGAAGATCACCCTCCCACCGCTGAGCGCGTCGAGGGTGGCCACCTGGCGGGCCAGTTGCTGAGGACGGCGACGGGCGACCGGGGTGATCAGCGTGCCCAGCCGGATCCGCGAGGTGGCCAGCGCCGCGGCGGTCAGCAGCATCCATGGATCGCCGAAGGTGCGGCGGAACTGCTTGCGATGCACGAGGTGGTCCCACACGAACAACGCGTCCCAGCCCGCACGTTCCGCCGCCACGGCCACCGATGCCACGGTCCTGGCGTCCGCGAAGTCCCCGAAGTTCGGGATGTTGATCGAAAAACGCATCTTCGCATACTCCCTCAGGTCGTCCTCACGCTCGGGAGCAGGTCCCCATCCGGCGTTACAGCACGTCCGGCGGCAGCGCGGGTCGTGACCAGCGACCGGTCGCCGGGTGCTCGCCGCAGGCCGAGGTCGAGGGCCAGGACGTAACGGGCGTGGAGCCGGTGGTTCCGCGGCGCCTTGAGGAGCCACGCGGTTTTTTCTTGTACGGCACCCCGAAAACCAGACATTTACATTTCGGAAAAAATGCTGAAATGCCGTGATCATAGCGTCTGATTCGGCATTTTAGGACATGCCACTTCCGTGCTTTCTGTTGCCTTCAATCCAGATGTTCGAAGGACGGTTTTCGTGCAGCGCAGGTCCAGACACACAGACGTTCGCCATCAAGAGGCCGGAAAGACATTTATGGGCCTGCGTCTACGTCGCGCGGCGATCGTCGCCGCCGTGCTGACGGTCTGCGTGGGTCTGTTCGTCTCCCCGGCGACCGCTGATCCGCGGAAGACGGACCTCAAGCAGCTGACCGGCATCGTGCGGCCGCTCGTCGACGATGCCGCGGAACATGGCGTCCAGGTCTCGGTCGGTCTGGCGGACCTGAGCCGTCCCAACGGCCAGAGCGCGATCCTCGGCTCGGTGGCCTCCTACAACCCGGCCAGCGTCATCAAGCTTTCCCTGCTGGCCACCCTGATGCGACAGGTCGACCGCGGCCTCATCTCGCTCGACGCCCCGGTGACGGTCTCGCCGTACATGGTCGTGGGGGGAAGCGGCACCATCCAGAACGAGCAGATGCCGTTCAACACCACAGTGCGTGAACTCGCGCGCCGGATGGTGGTCGTCAGCGACAACACCGCCACGAACGTCCTGCTGTACTACGTCGGGATACCGACGGTTCAGGCGCTGCTGGACGATCTCGGGCTGAAGACGATGAAGTTCAACCGGCAGATGTTCCCAGGCGATCTCATCACCGCTCCGACGAATGTCATCGATGCCGCGGATACCCTCGCACTGCTCAAGGCGACGTACTCCGGCCGGCTCCTTTCGCGCAGGTCCACGGACCAGATCGCGGACTGGATGCTGCACCAGGAGGTCGACAGCAAGTTCGGGGCGGTCCTGGCCGGCAAGCCGATCGCTCACAAGACCGGAGAGACCGGCAACGTCACCCACGATGTGGGCTATTTCCTGGTCCCCGGGCATGAGACCGCCGTCGTCGTGCTCACCGAGGTGACCACGACGACCAGCTACAACGAGGCTCAGCGGATCGGCAACCCGATCGTGCAGAACATCGGACTGGCCGTCTACGACCATCTCGACGGGCTTGATCACCCAGCACCGGCCGCCGGCTGATTCCCGGAGGGGGTGAGCACACCTCATCCCCTCCTTCTTCACACAGGCTCACACAGACAAGCACCCCGCCATGACAGCGAGAGTCCTAACGGGGAAGAGGGAGCTTGAGCTTCTGCAGGGCCTTGCCGAACTCCTCGGCCGGGTCGCCGCGGTAACCCCACGGTGCGGCCTCCCCGACCCGGTTGCCTACCTGGGAGAGATGCCGGGCGGCCAGGTCGTACGTGTCCCTCGTCTGGAAGAAGATCGCGCCGAACAGGTGGTGGGCGTCGACATCTCGTACATGTGATCGCTTGCCGGTCGTCCAGCGGCTCTCCGCCTCCTTCAACTCGCTGAGCACCGTCTCGGAGAAGTAGGCCATGCTGAACTTCATGTAGGCCATCAAGGTGCTCTCCTGCACCAGCCGGGTCTCCTCGGCGAGCAGATACTCCAGATGCGCCAACGCGAGCATGGCCGTGAGCGGGTCGCCCGGTGGAGCCAGCGCCACCGCGCTACGGGCGTGCGCGAACATGTCCTCATGGGACCCGCCCCATTTCGCGCTCACCGCCTGGAGCCTGGCCCAATGGGCGGAGAACAGGGTGTCGCACCGAGAGGTGATCTCGGCCCAGATCGCATCTTCCTCCGACCGGTCGAGTTGCATGCCCAGGCCGTACCAGATCATGGACTCCCACGGCACGGCATCGTCCGGACGCAGTCTGGCCGCCTCCATGAGCGGCTCATGCGCGGTGGACAAAGTGGCGAAGAACATCTTGAATCGATCGCTGCCAACCGTGGAGGCGTAACCACCGCCGCGAATGGCCCACGCTTCATTGATGATCGTACGGCCGAGCCACAGAAGGACGTCCGCCGGATGGTCGGCCTCGTCCAGCAACTCCATGATCTCCCGGCTCCGGCCGATCGCGGCGTCACCGAGCGCTTCCGTCCTCAGCGAACGCAGCTCAGGATCGTCATGAGTCTCCGAGAGCAGGGCGATCCCCGCTTGAAGGTGCCCCTGGCTCACCAGCTCGACACCGGTGTCCAGAGCGGCGTCTGTCCAGGTGCGCCCGACGACCATGTTCTCACTGGCATACCGCGATAACTTCCGGCGGCGAAAGATCCCCATAGACGGTCATTTGTAGCACCAATTGACATGAGGCGATGGCCGGAGCGGGCCCCAGTTCATGGGGTATCCGAGTGTTCTCGGCGATTCTTAATCGGGGCCTGCGGATCGCGGTTCTGGACGGGCTTCATCCGCAGGGCTGCCGCCTCTCGTTGAGGATTTCGTGGATTGCTCGATCACCCGCGTCATGCCCGCGGGGCCACCGCATCGTGGGTGATCCGCGTCCCCACGTCCTCGCCCTCGCAGATCGCCTTCATCGCGCCCTTTGCCGCCACATCGAAGACGTGCATGAGAAGCCGCTGCTCGTTGGCGAGCACGAACGCGCTCTCATCCATGACTTTCACGCCCGCCGCCAGAGCCTCCCGGTAGGTGAGGTTGGTGTACCGCTTCGCTTCTGGGTTGACGTTCGGGTCGCTGTCGTACACGCCGTCGACAGCGCGCTTGGCCACCAGCAGCGCATCCGCGTCGAGCTCCAGAGCCCGCTGGACCGCGGGATAGTCCGTCGTGACGTACGGCTGGCCGATCCCGCCGGCGAGCAGCACGATCAGCCCACGGCGCAGGTGACGGTCGGCGCGGAGCCGGATGAAGGGCTCTGCCACGCTCTGCATGGGCACGGCGGTCATGACTCGCACATCTGTCGTGGAACGTGCGGTGAGCACGCCGCGCATCATCAGCGCGTTCATGACCGTGCCGAGCATGCCGATGTTGTCGGCCTCGGCTCGACCGATGCCCCATCCCTCGGCCATCCTGCCCCGGAAGTAGTTGCCACCGCCGATGACGACCGCGACCTGGACGCCGAGCTCGTGAACCGACAGGATCTCATCCGCCAACTGCGCCAGGCTGGCGGGATCGGTGCCCCAACCGGCGTCTCCCGCGAGCGCCTCGCCGCTCAACTTGACCACGACACGTGAATAACGACGCACGACGTTCCCTTCACGGCCGCACGGTCGGCGACCCGGTCAAGAATACGAGGTCCGCCGCGGACACCTGCGAGCACGGTCCAGCGCTGTCCGTCGACGGTTTACTGGTCGATGGCCTCCACCGGCCGTTGCGGACACTCCAGGCAGATGAAGAGGGACATGCCGTTGGAGCCGCGGTTGCCGACGGCGAGATCTGCCGGGTAGAGGGCTGCCGGTACACCGGACACCGGAGCACCTGGCAGAGGTCCGTGCCCGGGGGGACGGCAACTCAGGGACGTCGCGCGAGCTGTCTTCGACGCGGGGAGTCCCTCGGCGAGGATGAGGTCGCCGATGGGCAGCCGCCGCCCGTCTCCTCGATCGCTGCCCCGGCCTGCCGACCCCACTGCGGGTTGCCTGGCGGTGGGTCAGCGGCGGCGTTTGAAGACATTCTTCGGGATGTAGCCGGTGACGACCTGGGTGCGGTCGACGACCTCGGCGTTGTGGTAGTTCACCGCGATCGAGGCGAACGAGTAGGCCTTCGGGACGGTCAGGTCCTGGGTGGTGACGAGGAAGTCGACGGTTTTCTCGACCGCGATCCGCATGGCGCGGTCGAGGTCCCAGTGGATGCCCATCATGATCCAGTGGTCGTCGGTCTCGGCCCACGGGAGCTCGGTTGCCACGTTCTTGATCAGGGTGATGCGGAACGTGCCGGCGAGGGAGTGTTCGACGGCGGTGCCGCTGACCTCGCCGTCGCCCTGGCAGCTGTGCGGGTCGCCGACGAAGATCTGCGCGCCGGGCTGGAAGACCGGCAGGTAGAGCTTCGTGCCGACGCAGAGGTCGCGGACGTCCATGTTGCCGCCGAACTTGCCCGGGGGCGTGGAGTTCTGCACGCCGGTGGCCGGCGGCGGCTCGCCCTCGGTGTTGCCGATGAACTCGCCCGTCGGCGAGGCGACCGCGATGATCCCCATGAACTTCTGGGTCGGGATGATGATGTCGTCGGAGAAGAAGACGACCTCCTCACCGCGGTGCATGCCGGTCCGGTAGAGGTGGGTGCGGACGTCGGGCCAGACGCCGGCCGGAAGGTCGGGCGGGATCTCGGCGGGTATGTCGAGGCCCTCGTCGCCCTCGCGCCAACCGGGGTAGAACGTGGCCATGACCCCGCCGGTGGGAGCGGTGTTGTTGAAGCCGTACGGCACCCGGGTGTCGATGTCGAGGATGTCGACCACGATGGTGTCGCCCGGTTCGGCGCCCTCGACGTAGATGGGGCCGGTCAGGACGTGACCGCCGTACCGTCTGCCCGTGGCCTGGCGCTCGGGCAGCGTCTCCCAGAACGCCAGCCCGTCGGGCAGGATCTCGTCCGGCTCGACCCCGAAGGCGCCGAAGTAGTCGCGCGGGTGAATGTCAGGGTTGGTGAAGCCCTGGTGGGAGAGGGTGTCGACGTGGACGGTCTGACCCGACCTCATCGTGAGGCCGGGCTCCCAGCCGATCGGGAAGCCGCCCCAGTGGAGTTTGTCCGGGGTGGATCTGAGGTGGTGGTCCCACTTCGCGGGCTTGGAACCGCGGCGGCTGCCCTTGTCGCCGGGCGACGCCTGGGCGGGGGCGGCGACGCCGGCCCCGATCGTTGCGGCCAGACCGGCGGCCAGCACGCTTCTCCGACTCGCCGAGCTCCAGTGGTTGGTGGAAATGGCCGGGCTCCCATCACTGAAGGGGCACCCAAGGAGATCCCGGGTGCGTGGACAGGCCCCTCCCGATGATCTTGGGGGGGTCGCTCCACGGTGACCGTCCGGTGTTTCAGGCGCATGACGGTCGTGGAAAATCCGGGGAGTTCTGCGATCCGGAGGTCCGAGAAGACCAGGGTGGGGTCCTGCGCGTGACGAACGCATCGTCGTGCCGGGAAAGGGAGTGCGATCCACCGATCGGTGGATCGCCGGCGCCTTCCGGTGGGGTCGAGGGGTCCGCCGGGTGGTACGGCAGGTCCCGTCTGCCGGTCGGTGCCGGGATGAGGGCCGTCGTACCAGGGTGGACGCAGTAAGTCGCCGAGCCCGGGAGGACGCGCGCATGCCACCAGTGATCGAGGTACGGAACCTCCACAAGCGTTATGGGAACAACGTCGCGGTCGACGATGTCTCGCTCACCGTTCGGGAGGGCGAGATCCTCGGGATCCTCGGCCCGAACGGCGCCGGCAAGACGACGACCGTGGAGTGCGTCGAGGGTCTGCGTGCGCCGGACCGGGGCGAGATCAAGGTGTTCGGGCTGGATCCGCTCCGGGACCGCGCCGAGGTGACCCGGCTGCTCGGCGTTCAGTTGCAGTCCGGTCAGATCCCGGAGCGGCTGCAGGTCGCCGAGGCGCTGGAACTCTACAGCTCCTTCTACCCGGAGCCGGCCGACTGGCGCGGGCTGATGGACGGTCTCGGCCTGGCGGACAAGGCGAAGACCGCGTACGCCAAGCTGTCCGGTGGCCAGAAGCAGCGCCTTTCGATCGCGCTGGCGCTCGTCGGCAGCCCTCGGGCGGCGATACTCGACGAGCTCACCACGGGTCTCGACCCGCAGGCCCGGCGCGACACCTGGAGCCTGATCGAGGACGTACGCGCCCGAGGGGTCACGATCGTGCTGGTCACCCACTTCATGGAGGAGGCCGAGCGGCTGTGTGACCGGGTGGCGTTGATCGACGCGGGCCGCGTCGTCATGGTGGACACCCCGGCCGGCCTGACCGAACGGGCCCGCATCGAGCAGCGGATCCAGTTCCGGCCGTCCACGCCGTTGGACGACCGGATGCTGGCGAGCCTGCCCGACGTCTCCGGCGTCACCCGCCGGGGCGAGCTGGTCATCGTCACAGGCAACAGCAACGCGCTCAACGCCGTCACCGCCGTCCTGGCCCGCAACCAGATCGTGGCCGAACGGCTGCGCGTCGAGCAGGCGAGCCTGGAGGACGCGTTCGTCGAGCTGACCGGAAAGCGCCTGGACCCGAAGTAGCCCCACCCACTGAGAGAGGAAGTCGTCATCGTGTCAGCCCTGAACGCCACCGGGCGGCTGGTCAGAACCGAGACCAAGCTCTATGTCCGCGACAGAAGCACACCCGTCTGGGGCGTCGGCTTCCCGCTGATCGTCCTGGTCATCCTCGGCAGCGTCCCCGCCCTGAGGGAGCCCCGCGAGATCTACGGCGGCCTGATGGCCTTCGACATCTACGTGCCGATCATGATCTTGTTCAACCTGACCATCCTGGCACTGACCGCCATGCCGACCACGCTGGCGGGATACCGCGAGACCGGCGTGCTGCGGCGCATGCAGACCACGCCGGTCGGTCCGGCCCGCATGCTCGTCGCCCAGCTCGCGGCCAACCTGGCCGTCGCGCTCGTCGCGGTGATCCTGTTCCTCGCGGTGGCCGGGCTGGGGTTCGGCGTCCGGCCGCCGCAGAACGCCACCGGCTTCGTCGTCTCCTGGGTGCTCTCTGCCGTCGCGCTGCTCTCGATGGGCCTGCTGGTCAGCGCACTGGCCTCCGGGCGTAACGTCGCCATGGCGATCGGGATGGTGTTGTTCTTCCCCATGATGTTCCTGGCCGGGCTGTGGGTGCCGATCGCGGAAATGCCCCCGCTGCTGCGGGACATCAGCCAGTACTCCCCACTCGGCGCGGGCATGCAGGCGTTCCAGGACGCGTACCAGGGCCATTTCCCGTCCGCCTTGCCCCTGGTCGTCCTGGCGGGGTACGCGGTCGTGTGCGCGGTCGGCGCGGTCCGCTGGTTCCGCTGGCAATAGGCTCGGGACGGAGGGAGCGGGGATGGTGAGCGGGCAGACTCCATGGCGCTGGATCCGGGCGCAGGTCCGGCGACCCGTCGTGCTGGTGACCGTGGTGCCGTACACGTTGCTGGGCGCCCTCGTCGTCCTCATGCTGATCGTGCAGCCGGTGGACGACTCCGTGCTCATCGATCTCGGCCTGTGCGGGCTGGCCGCGGCGTGGATGCTCTTCATGTTCACGCTGCGTCCCGCCTGGTGGGAGCGGTCACGGATCATGGGGGTGTTCTTCACCGGACTGGTGCTGATCACCGCGGTCCTGGTGGCCCGGAATCCCGCGTTCGGGCTGTTCACCCCCGCCCCTTACATCTACGCCTTCACGATCCTGCCGTGGCCGTGGCGGCTGCCGGGCGTGGCCGTCGTCGCGGTCGTGGCCGGCAGCGCGCAGGCGTCCGACGTGCCCAAGACGACCGCCATCGGCCTGACGATCTACGCGGCCATCGTCGTCGCCAACATCGTCATGATGTGCGGCACCGCCTGGTTCCTCCAGCTGGCAGAGAAGGAGGAACAGCAGCGCGTCCAGGCCCTCGCCGAGCTGAGCCGGGCCAACCGGATGCTGGAGGCGACCCTCGCCGAGAACGCCGGCCTGCACGCCCAGCTGCTCGCCCAGGCCAGGGAGGCGGGCGTCCTCGACGAACGCCAGCGGATGGCCCGCGAGATCCACGACACCCTGGCGCAGGGGCTCACCGGGATCATCACGCAGCTCCAGGCCGCCGAGCAGATGCACGAGGTGCCGCCGCAGTGGCGCCGGCCGTTCGAGGCCGTGAAGGGGCTGGCCAGGGACAGCCTGGCCGAGGCGCGGCGCTCGGTCGACGCGCTGCGGCCCGAGCCGCTGGAGAACGGGCGCCTGAGCGGCGCGCTCGCCGACGTCGCCGACCGGTGGTCGAAGTTGCACGGGCTTCCCGTCCAGGTCACGACGACCGGCACGGTACGGCCGATGCCGCCGGAGGCGGAGTTCGCGCTGCTGCGCACGGCGCAGGAGGCGCTGGCCAACGTGGCCAAGCACGCGGACGCGACCAGGGTCGGCGTGACGGTGTCGTACCTGGAGAACGAGGTGGCGTTGGACGTGCGTGACGACGGCGCGGGCTTCGATCCTTCGGGGTTCGAGGCCGGCACGGGCGGCGGGTTCGGCCTGACCATCATGCGGCAGCGGATCGAAGGGCTGTCCGGGAGCCTGCGGATCGAGTCCGAGCCCGGCGCCGGCACCGGGATCTCGGCCTGCATCCCCGCTCTGCCGGCCGGGAGCCACGTATGACACCGATCAGGTTGCTGATCGTGGACGACCATCCCGTGGTGCGGGACGGGCTGAGCAGCATGTTCGCCTCCGCGCCCGGGTTCGAGGTGGTGGGCGAGGCCGCGGACGGCGCCGTGGCCGTGCGGCTGGCCCAGGAACTCCGGCCCGACGTGATCCTGATGGACCTGCGCATGCCGGGCATGGACGGGCTGAGCGCGATCACCGAGCTGGCCAGGCGCGGCGTCAGCGCGCGCGTCCTGGTTCTGACCACGTACGACAACGACATCCACGTGCTGCCGGCGATCGAGGCGGGCGCGACCGGCTACCTGCTCAAGGACTCGCCCCGGGAGGAGCTGCTGCGCGGTGCGCGGGCCGCCGCCAAGGGCGAGAGCGTCCTGTCACCGTCGGTGGCGGCAAGGCTGATGAAGCGGGTCAAGACCCCCGCCCCGCAACTGCTGAGCCAGCGAGAGCTCGAGGTCCTCGAACTCGTGGCGGCCGGGAACACCAACCGTGAGGCGGCCGCCCGGCTGTTCATCACGGAGGCCACGGTCAAGAGCCATCTGCTGAACATCTACGCCAAACTCGGCGTGAGCGACCGCGCCGCCGCCGTGGCCGAGGCCTTCAACCGGCGACTGCTCATCCCCGAAACACCCGAGTCGCCCTGACGGATCGGAATCACCGGACAGAGCCGGGGTCGATGCGCGACCGGGCCGCGGCGCGGATCACGGCTCGGGCGTCGGCCACCGGGCCGAGGCGGGCCAGCTCGTCGGGGTCGGTCACGGCGCGGATCGTGTGGATCCGGCCGTCGAGCATGTCGAGCGCCAGCGTGTTGACGACCTTGCCGTCGCGGTCGCGGAAGATCGCGCCTGGGCGGCCGTTCACCTCGTGCGGCTCCACCACGCCGCCGATCCGGACGAACGGCGGGACGATCGCGGCGAGCACCCGGGCCACGTTCTCGGCGCCGAGGACGGGCTTCCACTGCGGGCCCCTGCCGCCGCCGTCGCCGACCATGTGAACGTCGGCGGCGAGGAGCTCCCGCAGCCCGCGACGTCCCCTTCCTTGAAGGCGTCGAAGAATCGTGCGGCGAGCTTCTCGCGTGCCTGCCGGTCGGCCTCGAAGCGGGGGCGGCCCTCGTCCATGTGGCGGCGGGCCCGCACCGCGAGCTGGCGGCAGGCCGCCTCCGAGCGTCCCACCGCCGAGGCGATCTCCGGGAAGCCGAACCCGAACACCTCGCGCAACACGAAGACCGCCCGCTCCAGCGGGCTGAGCCGTTCGAGCAGCAACAGGGCCGCCATCGACACCGAGTCGGCCAGCTCCGCCGAGCGCTCCGGGTCCTCGTACGGGTCGGTGAGCGGCGGCTCGGGCAGCCACGGCCCGGCGTACTCCTCCCGGCGGAAGCGGGCCGAGCGCAGCACGTCGATCGAGATCCGGGTCACCGCGGCCGACAGGAACGCCTTGGTCGAGGTGGGCTGTGTCGGCGAGGCCTCGTAACGCAGCCAGGTCTCCTGGACCGCGTCCTCGGCCTCGCTCGCGTTGCCCAGGATCCGGTAGCCGATCGAGAACAGCAGCGGCCGCAGCCCCTGGAACTCCTCAGCCCTGCTCACGCCAGCCCTTCCCGGAACCCCTGCCGCCACGTGGGGTAGCGCGGCCGCCAGCCGAGCTCCCGCTTGGCCTTGGCGTTGGAGAAGCCGCGGCCCTCGGTCATCATCAGCACCGCCACTTCCCCGGCCACCATCCGGGCCAGCCACTTCGGGACCCGCATCGGCGGCTTTCCGCCCACGACCTCGGCCAGGTACGGCAGCCACTCGCGGGCCGGGGCCGGTTCGTCGTCGACGATGTTGAACACGCCCTTCGCCCGCCGCTCCACGGCCAGGACGGTCGCGCTCGCCGCGTCGTCGAGATGCAGCCACGAGGCGTATCCTGCGCCGTCCCCGACGAGCGGGAACTTACGCCTGCGCACGAGCTCGGCCTGGTCGTCGGTGGCGCCCGGGCCGTAGAGCCCGCCGAATCGCAGGACCGCGCCGCCGGCCTGGAGGACCGCTGCTTCGAGATGGCGGATCGCCGCCGACACCGGGTACTGCGACGTGCCCGCGTGCGTGTCGAGCGGGTCTTCCTCGGTCTTCACCCATCCGCCTTCGCGGACGCCGTTCCAGCTGGCGTAGCTCTGCGCGACGAAGGTGGAGACGCCGGTGGCCTCGGCCGCGGCCAGCAGGTGGTCCGTCCCCTCGGTACGCAGCCGGTTGGTCATGGCGAACCACCGGTCCATGTGCTTGAAGTCGGGCTCTCCGCCGGCGTTGGCCGGGGAGATGGCGGTCATCTGGTGCACGATCGCGTCCGGCCGGGCCGCGGCCACCGCTTCGCCGACCGAGACCGCGTCCAGCCCGTCCATCACGACCGCCTCGGCGCCGAGCCGCTCCAGCAGGCGCGATCTGCCCGGGTCCCTCGTCGTCGCCGTCACCCGGTGGCCACGGGCCACGAGTTGCGGCACCAGCCGCCGCCCCACGACCCCGGTCCCGCCCGCCACGAAAACTCGCACAACCATCACCCTCGCCGATTCCGGAGTCCGTCTTCCTGAGCGTGAGACGAGACAGCCCGGGTCGGTTGTGACATCAGGCTGAGGGCTGGTGGCCGGCGTAGTCGTTCCACGGGGAGGTCTCCATCAACTGGCGCCAGGTGGGCCAGCTTCCGTGGGTGACCTGGCGGACGAGCTCCCCGGGCATGCTGTACGGCGGCGCCTTGTGGGGCTTGTCCAGCGCCTGGCCGACGATGGAGTCGTGCAGGACGGCGGCGGCGTGCAGGCGGGGGAGCACGGCGTGGACGCGGTCCGCGTAGCCGGGCGGCAGGGCGGGGCCCTCGGGGCCGAGGTCGTAGCCGGCGCCGGCGCTGACCAGGGCGATCTCGGGGCGCTTGCGGGCGGCGACCTCGACACACAGGTGGAGGGCGATCGCGTCCCAGACGATCTCCACCTTCTCCGGCGGCAGCCCCTGGCCGGTGAGCCACTCGGCGGCCAGGTCGGCGCCGTCGAGGTCGAAGCGCTGGTCGCCGTCGCCCTGGTCGCTGAGGCCGGCGTCGTCGCGTTCAGCGTCAGTGTGGTCCAGGGGAACGGCAGGCTTCCGTAGGCGTCCATGACGGTGTCCTTTCTCAGTCGCCGGGGGAGTGGCGGCGCAGGCGGCGTACGGCGAGCAGGCCGCCGATGCCCGGGACGGCGGCGCGCCGGCGGGTGCCGGCGGCCGGGGTCAGCAGCAGCGTGGTCACGATGACGGTGAGGTAGGCCGAGCCGTGCAGGGGGCCGCCGAGTGAGGTGATCGCCTCGTTGTGCACGGTGAACACGTTGACCAGGAGGATCACCAGGGAGACGGCCTCGACGGCGGCCGCGGCCCGGAGGGTGCGTTCCATCAGAGGCCCTCGGGAGCGCCGGGGCGGACGATCATCAGGACGACCACGATCGCCCACAGGAGGTTGTAGAAGCCGGCGATCATGGAGAGCGGGCGCAGCCGGTCGCGGTCGACGAGGGTGTCGAGCGCCTGGCGTTGCCGGGGATGGACCTGCAGGGCCAGCAGGACGCCTGCGGCGGCGGTGAGGATCATGGCGAGGGTGATCCAGATCTCGCCGGTGCGCCCCTGGACGAAGGCGAGGATCAGACCGGCGGCGGGCACGACGACGCCGAAGAGGCTGTAGCCGCGGGTGATGCGGTGCAGCGCGACGGCCACGGCGCGGCTGCGCTCGTCCGGCTGCGAGGCGCCTTCCGGTACGGCGACGGGCACGTAGCGCGGGAACAGGCTGGTCGCGACCGCCGAGCCTCCGATGAACACGATGCCGGCGAGCACGTGCACCGACAGCAGGAAATCTTCCATGGGTTTCTCCCAATGACCTTCAGGGTGCCTGAAACCTAACACATGACCTTCAGGCTTCCTGAAGCAGCCCCCGCCCGGTGAGTTCACCGAACTCGCATGACAGATGTCATGTGTGTTGATGACATCGGCGACTGCCGTCGCGTCACGTGTCTCGGAAAAATCAACGGCGGGAAACGGAGACGGGAGAAGCGAGCATGAAATGGCGTTTTGCCGGAACACTGCTGGCGTCGCTGGCGATGGTCGTGGCCACCGCGCCGCCGATGGCCGCCGTGGCGCAGGCCCGCGAAATCCCCGCCGGGGGAGTGCCCGGGGTACGGGTGCCGGAGCTGACGTGGACGGCGTGCGCCGACGCGCCGCGGTTACAGTGCGCCACCGCTGAGGTGCCGTTGGACTACACACGCCCGCGCGGCCGGACGGTGACGCTGGCGCTGGCCAGGATCCCCGCCGCGGATCGGGGCAAGCGAGCGGGCTCCCTGGTGGTGAACCGGGGCGGCCCCGGATATTCGGCCGTCGACTACCTGCAGGGCATCGTCACCGGCGCCCTGCCCGGCCCGGTGAACGCCGACGTGCTGTCCAGGTACGACATCGTCGGCGTCGACCCGCGCGGCTCCGGGCGGAGCGTGCCGGCCGTACGGTGCTTCGCGGACGCGGCGGAGGCCGAGGCGCTGGCCCGCGGCGTGTCCAACGCGCCGGTGACGGCCGAGGAACGCAGGCAGCGGGCGAAGGCCGACGCCCGGTACGCGAGCCTGTGCCGCGAGCGCGGCGGCGACCTGCTCGACCACGTCAGCACCGTCGCGATCGCCCGTGACCTCGACGTGGTGCGCGCGGCCCTCGGCGAGGACCGGCTGAACTACCTGGGCCAGTCGTACGGCACCTACCTCGGCATGGTCTACGCGAACATGTTCACGAACAGGACAGGGCGGTTCGTCTTCGACAGCGTCCTCGACCCCACCCGGCGGGACGCGGGCGCGCCGGGCACCACGCCGTCGGCCCGCACCGGCAGCGACGTGGCCACCAGGCGCACGCTGGAGGAGTTCTTCCGGCTGTGCGAGGAGGCCGGTGAGCGTTGCGCGTTCGGCGGCGGGGACCCGGAGGCGGCGTTCGAGCGCGTTCTCGACGTGCTGCGCCGGGGGCCGGTGCGGCTCAAGGCGAGCGACGGCACGACCGTCCCGCTCACCTACTCCTTCGTGGTGACGTGGACCGGGAGCTGGCTGTACCAGCCGATGTTCTGGAACGAGCAGGGCGGTGGGGCGCCGTTCCTGAAGGCGGTCGCCGAGGCGATCGAGGATCCGTCCGGCCCGGCGGGCGCCGCCCTCGCGGCCGACGTGGTGCTGCTGCAGCAGGCCGGCATCGGCGGCACGCCGTACACCAGCCCGATCATCGCCGCCTACCACGCGGTGACCTGCGGTGAGACGGACGGGCCGCGAAGTGCCCGGGCGCTGGAGCGGCTCGCGGCGGAACGCGACCGGGACGCGGCGCCGTTCGGGACGCTGCGGGCGTACGAGAACAGCCCCTGCGTGCCCTGGCACAGCGAGAACAAGCTCCGGCACCGGGGGCCGTGGGACGCCCGCACCCGAGAGCCCGTGCTCATCCTGAGCAGCAGGTTCGATCCGGCGACCCCGGTGTGGTCGGCGCAGCGCGTGCACGACATGCTGCCCGGCAGCCGCCTGCTGATCAACGAGGGGTGGGGGCACGTGGCGGCCCAGCAGTCCGGCTGCGTGGTGACCGCGACGTCCCGCTACCTCGTCGACGGCACACTGCCCGCCAAGGGCGCCACGTGCCGGCCGGACACGATCCCGTTCGCCGCCTCATAGGTCCAACGTGACCTATTGACGGATTGTTGAACGATTCGTAAAGTCTGATCATCTGCGGGCAGGAGGTAAGGGCGCCATGACGTACCTACGACGCGGGGCGGCGTTGGCCCTGGCGGCCGTGACCCTGCTCGCCACGGCGGGGCCGGTCTCGGCGCGGAGCGAGCGCGGATGCCTCGACTCCGGGGCGGCCCTGTCGGTGGAGGAGGAACGGCTGGGGCTCACCCTGCCCGACGCCGACGACCCGGCGGTGCCGCAGTCGCGCACGTTCGCCCGTCAGATGATCGAGGGCGGCGGCTTCCAGGGCTTCACCCCGGCGCTGACTCGTGACCTCTGCCGGACGACGAGCCTCAAGGCCGCCACGGCGCTCGTCCTGCGCGCGGGCGAGGAGCTCTGGCGCGACGCCGTACGGCGGGCCCAGCAGCGGGAGCCTGTCCGAGGCGACCTGCCCTACAGCGACGACCGGCCGCTCTACTGGACCCGGCTGGAGTCGACCGCCGTCCTGCGGCAGTGGACGCCGAAGTTCCGGCTGTCCGCCGCCGGGCGGAGCGAGCTGATCACCCGGTTCGACCGCGCCTCCCGCGGCATGTTCGACATCGACCTCCCCAGCGGGAAGGGCGTCAGGCGGGTCATCGCCAGCGGCTTCGACCCGTACACGCTCGACGGCGGAACGACCGGCCCCGCGCCGGGGACGGTCGGCAACAACATCCGGCACGGCAACCCGTCGGGGGCGACCGCACTCGCCCTGGACGGCACCACGTACCGGACGAAGAGCGGCGGGATCGCGCGGATCGAGGCCTACACGCTGCCGGTCAACTATCCCGAGTTCGAGCGCGGCTATCTGGAGGACACCGTCGGGCCGTTCATGCGCCCGGGGCCGAAGCGGGTGGACGCCTCCATCACGATCAGCCAGGCGGGCGGCGCGGCGTTCAACCTGGAGCAGTGGAACGCGCGCTACCACGGCGTCTCACCGGGCAACGACAAGGTCCGGCCGTGCGCGCCGGCCGGCGGCGTGCCGCAGCTGGCCGTGGACAACAACGCGTGCAACAGCTCCGTGGTGGAACGCTGGGGCGGGCCGGCCGATTTCAGCCTGACCGAGCCGCCCCAGTGGACCTCCGCCACCCTGCCCATCGCCGAGATGATCAAGGCGAACACGGGGGCCTCCATCCCCCGGCCGCCGGGCGACACGTGGCCGGACCCGTCCGTCGCCTTCGGCGTGGTCTGGCACACGAACTACACGCAGTTCGCCGACTGCGCCGCCATCGCCCGGCAGACGCGGAACGACCCGCCGCCGGTCGAGTACCCGCCGCCGACCGCCCCGACCCCGCCCGACCCCGGATCGTGCTCCTACAGCGGTGGCGGCGGCAACTACCTGTCGAACGAGAGCGCCTACCGGAACACGCTGCTGCGCGACCGCATGGGCCTCGACATCCCGGCCGGCCACATCCACACGCCGGACATGCAGCACTTCGAGACAGATTTCCGGCCCAGCGACCCGACCTTCGACGCGTGGCGGCTGGCCATCGTCGGGCAGACGCGCAACCTCGTCCACGTCGTCGCCGACACCGTCTCCTGATCAGCCGGCCAGCCGTACGTCATGCCCGCCGGCGTCCGGGTGGGTGACGGCGAGCAGCCGGGCGGCCTCGGCCGCGACGCCGTCCCGGTCGGCGGGTGACCACGACCGCAGCGGCCGCAGCGGCCGCACGGTCAGGACGGCGGCGCCGTTGTCGTGCGAGGTCGTCCACGTCGCCGCCACAGTGCCGTCCACGAGGACCGTGGCGGCGATGGCGTCGCCGACGCAGACCTGACGGCGGATCTCGTCGGTCATGATCCGGCCGCGGTCGGCGTGGGCGAGCAGGGTCGCGTCGAACTCCGGGAGGAACCGCGCCGGCGCCGGGAGATCCGCCGCCGGAATCTGCCGGTCGGGCAGGTCGAACAGCTCCCGGCCGGACTCGTCGGTGTACACCCGCAGCTCCGGGCGCAACTGCTCGAACACCTCACGCAGCCCGCTGACGCCGGACCAGACGCGGGCGTCGGAGACGCTCGCCGGGCCGAACGCCGCCAGATAGCGGCGGACCATCCGGCGTACGTCCTCCGCCGTCGCCTCAGGCCGCACCCCGGTCCAGTCGGCGCGGGCGAAGGGGGTCGGGCCGTAGACGTTCCAGGTGCCGCTGGGCGCCGGGTGGACCAGCGGTTCCAGGTACTGGACGCTCCAGCCGAGCGCGCTCGGGTCGGCGGCCGGCCGGCGCCGCGCGAGCAGCCTGCCCAGCTGGGGCCGGGTCACGACACGGCCGTCGAGGAGTTCGCGCGCCTCCTTGACCAGCGCGTCGAGGTCGACGCCGGCGATGCGGCGGCCGAACACGTTGCGCTGCACGCGGCGCAGCAGCGGCGCGAGCACCGGCCGGACGAACCGGAAGTCCGGCACCGACATCAGATGCTGGGTGGCCCGCATCATCGTCGAGCGCACCAGCGACCGGTCCTCGATGGCCGCGGTCAGGCCGGCGATCGTGAACGGTTCGAGCCTGCTCCACAACGCCAGGTACGGCGGGTTCGGGCTCTGCGCGTTGAGCCCGAAGACCCGCTCGACGGCCGTGACCACCGGCAGGTCCGCGCGCCGCAGCAGCGACTGGCGGTCGAGCAGCGCACGGCCCAGCGCCCGTGTGCTCAGCCTGGCGGCCATGTCAGCGCAGCTTCCCGAAGAACAGGCGGACGTCGCCGACGAGTTCCTGGGGCGCCTCCATGGCGAGGAAGTGGCCGCCGGAGGTGAGCTCGGTCCAGTGCACGACGTGGTGGTCGCGTTCGGCCCAGCGCCGTACGGTCACGTCGTGGGCGGAGACCAGCACGCCGGTCGGCACGGTCCCGCGCTGCGGCTCGCCCCAGCCGGCGGCGCCCATCTCCTCGTAGTAGACCTGCGCCGAGGACGCCGCCGTGCCGGTCAGCCAGTACAGGGAGACGGTGGTGAGCATGCGGTCGCGGGAGACGCTCTCCTCGGGCAGCCCGTCCACCGGGTCGGTGAGCTCCTTGTACTTCTCGACGATCCAGGCGAGCTGGCCGACGGGGGAGTCGTGCAGCCCGTACGCCACGGTCTGCGGGCGCTTGGAGTTGCACTGCAGGTAGCCGTCGTTGAAGTCCTGCATCGCCTGCCAGCGCCGCTGCTCGGCCTCGCTGAGACCGTCCATCTCGCCTGCCACGCCGGCCGGGAAAGTGATCATGGCGTTGACGTGGACGCCGGCGACCCGGTCGGGCGCCTGCTTGCCGATCTCGGGGGCGACCCACGAGCCGGTGTCGTAACCCTGCACGCCGTACCTGTCGTAGCCGAGCCGGGACATCAGCTCGACCAGGACGCCGGCCATCCTGGCGGCGCCCATGCCGGGCCCGGCCAGCGGCGTGGAGCAGCCGAACCCGGGCAGCGACGGGATCACCAGGTGGAAGGCGTCGGCGGGGTCGCCGCCGTGGGCCCGGGGGTCCGACAGCGGGCCGATGACGTCGAGGAAGTCCGCGAACGTGCCCGGCCAGCCGTGCAGCAGGAGCAGCGGCAGGGCGTCCGGTTCGGGGGAGCGGACGTGCAGGAAATGCACGTTCTGGCCGTCGACGGCGGTGGTGAACTGGGGGTGCCCGTTCAGCGCGGCCTCGTGCGCGCGCCAGTCGTAACCGGTGCGCCAGTGGTCGGCGAGCTCCCGCAGGTATCCGACCGGGACGCCCCGGCTCCAGCCGACCCCGGGCAGCTCGTCCGGCCAGCGGGCGGCGGCCAGCCTCGCGTGGAGATCGTCGATCTGGTCCTGCGGGACGTCGATGCGGAAGGGGTGAATGCCTGTCATGCCCATGACGCTAGGCAGCGCTTAGGACAAGCGCGGTCCTAAGTGTGCGGCAGACTGGTCGACGTGGTGGAGACCTCGGCGAGACTGCTGAAACTGCTGTCGCTCCTGCAGACCCCGCGCGACTGGTCGGCCACCGAGATCGCCGGCCGTCTCGGCGTCAGCACCCGCACGGTCCGCAGGGACGTCGAACGGCTGCGCGGCCTCGGATACCCGGTGGACGCCACCCAGGGCACCGCCGGCTACCGGCTCGGCGCGGGCGCGGCGCTGCCGCCGCTGCTGCTCGACGACGACGAGGCGGTCGCCGTGGTGGTGGGTCTGCGCACGGCGGCGGGCGGCTCGGTCGCCGGGATCGAGGAGACCTCGCTGCGCGCGCTCACGAAGATCGAGCAGGTCCTGCCGTCGCGGCTGCGGTATCGGGTCAGCACCCTGCACACCGCCACGGTCAGAGCCGGTACGGCGCCCGGGCCGCAGGTGTCGACGGACACCCTCATGATCATCGCGGACGCCTGCCGGCGGCGCGAGCGGCTGCGCTTCGACTACACCAGCCCGCGTGGCGGCGACTCCGTGCGGTCGGTGGAGCCGTACCACCTGGTCAGCTTCGGGCGGCACTGGTATCTCGTCGGCTTCGACACCGGCCGCGGCGACTGGCGTACGTTCCGGGTGGACCGGCTCACTCCGCGCACGCCGAACGGGCCGCGCTTCGCGCCGAGGCGGCCGCCGTACGACGACGTGGCGGCCTATCTGGCGTACCAGCTGTCGTCGCGGACGTGGCCGTGCCGGGCCACCGTCACCCTCCACGAGTCCGCCGAAGCCGTCGCCGACCGGGTCTGGCCGGGGATGGGCGTCGTCGAGGCCGTGGACGACCACAGCTGCCTGCTCCACGTTGGCGCCGAGACCCCGTCGGACCTGGTCTGGATGATCACCTCGGTCGACGCCGGCTTCACGCTCACCAGCGGTCCGCCCGAGCTGGCCGACGCCCTGCGCGCACAGGCCGAGCGCTGCCTGCGCGCCGTACGGGAACAGTGAGGGCCGGCCTCCGCGCGGAGGCCGGCCGGGGTGTCGTGTCAGCCGCCGAAGAGGGGGCCGAGCTTGAGCAGCAGCTCGTAGACGCCGTAGGCGAAGGGCACGCCCACCCACGCCCAGGTGACGACCATCAGGGCGGTACGCCGCGGCGCCGCCGTGTTCTGCTCCGCCATCATGATCCTCCTTGCGGTACGGCCGCGATGTTCTTCTCGGGCGCCTCGGTGGCCGGCGGCTCGTGGTACTTCGGGTTCACCGGACGGATCAGCTCGTTGGCCACGAAGCCGACCGCCAGCAGCGCGATCATGATGTAGAGCGACGTCGTGTAGAGCGCCGGGCCCGTCTTGCCGGCCGCCTCCTGGGAGTCGGCGATGGCGTTGACGATCAGCGGGCCGAGGACGCCCGCGGTGGACCACGCCGTCAGCAGGCGGCCGTGGATCGCGCCCACCTGGTACGTGCCGAACAGGTCCTTCAGGTACGCCGGAGCGGTCGCGAAACCGCCGCCGTAGAAGGACAGGATGCCCATCGCGCACAGGATGAACACGAAGCTGGCCGAGTCGCCGGCGATCGTGATCACCAGGTACAGCAGCGCGCCGACACCGAGGTAGACGCGGTACATGTTCTTGCGCCCGATGGCGTCGGACGCCGACGACCACGCGAGCCGGCCCGCCATGTTCGCCAGCGAGAGCAGGGCCACGAAGCCCGCCGCCGCGCTGACCGAGACCGGCGTGGACGTGTTGGCGAAGAAGTTCGTGATCATGGGCGCGGCCTTCTCCAGGATGCCGATGCCCGCGGTCACGTTGAAGCAGAGGACGATCCACAGGCACCAGAACTGCGGCGTGCGGATCGCGTTGCGTGCCGAGACGTTCGCGGTCGTGATGAGCGCGCGCCCGGTCGTCTCCGGCGGTGTCCAGCCCGCGGGGCGCCAGCCTTCCTTGGGGACCCTGATCAGGAAGACGCCGAGGGACATGAAGATCGCGTAGACGACGCCGTGCACGACGAACGCCGTCGCGATCCCGCTGGTCGTCGAGCCGAAGGAGCTGAGCATCTGCGCCGACCACGGCGAGGCGATGAGCGCGCCGCCGCCGAAGCCCATGATCGCGATGCCCGTCGCCATGCCGGGACGGTCGGGGAACCACTTCATCAGCGTGGACACCGGCGAGATGTAACCGATGCCGAGACCGATGCCGCCGACGATGCCGTACCCGAAGACGACCAGCCAGTACTGCCCGGTCGCGACGCCGAGCGCGGCGATCAGGAAGCCGAGCGAGAAGCAGACGGTCGAGACGAACATCGCCCAGCGCGGGCCGTTGCGCTCCACCAGCGGTCCGCCGAACGCGGCGGACAGGCCCAGCATGACGATGCCGAGCTGGAAGGGGAGGGCGCTCTGGGTGCCCGAGAGGTGGAGGGCGTCTTCAAGCGCGGGCTTGAAGACGCTCCATGCGTACGCCTGCCCGATGGAGAGGTGCACGGACAGCGCGGCCGGGGGAACCAGCCACCGGCTCCAGGTGGGTGGCGCCACCGAACGGGCGCGACTCAGAAACCCACCAGAGGTGGAATATTTCAACGTTTGACCATCTTCCGGCATGAATGAGTAGTATGTCGGCATTGATACTGTTTGTCTAGATTATCTGACAGTAGTCATGCCACTGCGTCATGGAGTCGCTGCCGCGGCCCGGGGGCTGTCACGACCGCCCCAGCGGCTCGAGGAACAGTGTGCAGTATTTTGGACAACGCTGGATAGCCGGAAATGGAGTATCGGGTGGCTAAAAAGGCTCCACGGCAGGACGTCGGCGACGAAGCCCTCCACGTCGGATCACCGAAGCAGTGGGCGGCCGGCGTGCCCGGCGTGGCCCACTCCCTGGAGATCTCGTACGCCCAGATGGGGGTCAAGCGCGCATTCCTGACGTTGACTCAGGTCAACCAGAAGAACGGCTTCGACTGCCCCGGCTGCGCGTGGCCGGAAGGCGATCATCGCAGCTTCGCCGAGTTCTGCGAGAACGGCGCGAAAGCGGTCGCCGAGGAGGCCACCCTGCGCAGGGTGACGCGCGAGTTCTTCGCCGAGCACCCGGTCAGCGAGCTGGCGAAGCGTACGGACTACTGGCTCGGGCAGCAGGGCCGGCTCACCGAGCCGATGCTCAAGGCGGCCAGCTCCGACCACTACGTGCCGGTGTCGTGGGACGACGCGTTCTCGCTCATCGCCGACGAGCTGCGGGGCCTCGACAGCCCGGACGAGGCGCTCTTCTACACCTCCGGCCGCACGTCGAACGAGGCCGCGTACGTCTACCAGCTCCTGGTGCGCCGGTTCGGCACCAACAACCTGCCCGACTGCTCCAACATGTGCCACGAGTCCAGCGGCTCGGCGCTCACCGAGACGCTCGGCATCGGCAAGGGCACGGTCCTGCTGGACGACCTCTACAAGTCCGACCTGATCTTCGTCGTCGGCCAGAACCCCGGCACCAACCACCCGCGCATGCTGACGGCCCTGGAGAAGGCCAAGAAGAACGGCGCCCGCATCATCGCGGTGAACCCGCTGCCCGAGGCCGGCCTGATGCGGTTCAAGAACCCGCAGCGACCGGTGGGCGTCGTCGGCAACGGCACCCAGATGGCCGACCGGTTCCTGCAGATCCGCATCAACGGCGACCTCGCGCTCTTCCAGGCCCTGTCGCAGCGGCTGCTGGAGGCCGATGACGCGGCTCCTGGCACGGTGATCGACCGCCGCTTCGTCGAGGAGCACACGCACGGCTTCGACGACTGGGAGAAGCACCTCCGCGACCTCGACTGGGCGGACGTCGAGGAGGCGACGGGGCTGTCCCGCGCGGAGATCGACGACACGGTCAAGGAGGTCCTCGGCGCGAAGTCGGTCATCGTCTGCTGGGCGATGGGCCTCACCCAGCACAAGAACTCCGTGCCGACCATCCGCGAGGTCGTCAACTTCCTGCTGCTGCGCGGCAACGTCGGTCGTCCCGGCGCCGGTGTCTGCCCGGTGCGCGGGCACTCCAACGTCCAGGGTGACCGCACGATGGGCATCTACGAGAAGCCCCCGGCGGCCTTCCTCGACGCGCTGCGCGCCGAGTTCGGCTTCGAGCCGCCGCGCGAGCACGGCCACGACGTCGTCGACTCGATCAGGGCGCTGCGCGACGGCGAGGCCAAGGTGTTCTTCGCCATGGGCGGCAACTTCGTCTCCGCGACTCCCGACACCGAGGTGACCGAGGCGGCGCTGCGCAAGGCCCGGCTCACCGTCCAGGTGTCGACCAAGCTCAACCGCTCGCACGCGGTCTGCGGCGAGCAGGCGCTCATCCTGCCCACGCTGGGCCGTACGGAGCGCGACGGCGACCGGTTCGTCACCGTCGAGGACTCCATGGGCATGGTGCACGCCTCCAGGGGACGCCTGCGCCCGGCCTCCCCGGACCTGCTGCCCGAGGTCGCCATCGTCTGCCGGCTCGCCAGGAAGTTGTTCGGCCAGGACGGCATCCCGTGGGAGCGCTTCGAGGCGGACTACGACGCCATCCGCGACAGCATCGAGCGCGTGGTGCCCGGCTTCGACGACTTCAACGCCCGCGTACGCGAGCCGGGCGGGTTCGTGCTGCCGAACGCGCCGCGTGACGAACGGCGTTTCGCCACCGTCACGGGCAAGGCGAACTTCACCGTCAACGAGCTGCGGGTGCTGCGAGTCCCCGAGGGGCGGCTGCTGCTGCAGACGCTGCGCAGCCACGACCAGTACAACACCACCATCTACGGCCTGGACGACCGCTACCGCGGCGTCCACCAGGGCCGCAGGGTCGTGTTCGTCAACCCCGACGACCTGGCCCGGCTCGGCATCGCCGACGGCGAGATGGTCGACCTGGTCAGCGAGTGGCCCGACGGGGAGCGCACGGCCGAAGGGTTCCGGGTGATCGCGTACGCCACCGCGCGCGGCTGCTGCGCGGCGTACTACCCGGAGACCAACGTGCTCGTGCCGCTGGACTCAGTCGCGGAGACGTCCAACACGCCGACCTCGAAGAGCATCGTGGTGCGCCTCGCCCGCCGGGTGATGTCGGTCTCCGGGTAGGCCGATTCGGGATACTCTGCCGGGCGTGCGGCGAGTGATCAGGTCTCGAGGGTTATGGTGCGTGCTGTCCGCTGCCGTGCTGGCGGCGGTCGCCGTGCTGGTCGTACGCTCCCGCCGCCGCCCGGCGGGAGCACCACCTGCGGCCGAGCGCCGGGCGGAGCCGCCGGTCGCGGCTGAGAGCCCGGCGGGGCCGGCACCCGCGGCCGAGAGCCCGGTGGCGCAGTGGCCCCCGGCGCCGATCCTCGGCACCCCGACCGAGAAGGACGCCGACCGGTACGCCGCCAAGCCGTCCGTCCTGGATCGCCCCTCCCGGCCCGTCCCACCCCGGCAGCCGCTGGACGGGGCCACCCGGCGCCGCCTGACCCGCTGGGCCGTGGCCGGGCTCGCGCTCGTCGTGCTGGCCGGGGGCGTGCAGGCGCTGGAATCGGCCGTCTTCTCCGGCGGAACGGAGGAGGCGACGGTGGCCGAGACGGAGCAGGGCGGCTCAGCTGTCTTCGTAGGCACAGGCGGCCGGCCGGAGCCGGTCCCCGACTACGCGTCGAGCCCCGACTCCGCATCAGTCCCCGACTACGCATCAGTCCCCGACGCGGACTGCCGCCCTCAGAAGGCCGCCCCGCGCGTACGGAAGATCGACGCGAAGGTCACCCGGGCGGTGAACCGGCAGTGGCGGCGGATCGAGGCGTGGCTGAAGAAGAACGCGCCGCGCAGCCGTCGCACGCTGGCCGGGCCCGCCAAGCCCCAGGCCATCGCGGCTGCGGAGGCGGAGCTGGGCCTGCGCTTCCCCGACGACCTGCGGGCGTCGTTGCTGCGGCACGACGGGACCACGTACGTGGCGGAGACCTGGGGCTTCGGCTTGCTGGGCCACGGGAACATGAGCGTCCGTGAGATCCGGGAGAACTGGCGGCAGCTCTGCGAGATCGACGGCGAGGACATGGGCGGCGATCCGCGCGAGGAGTGGTGGGACGCGCGCATGCTGCCCGTCGGCGCCGACGGAGGCGGTGACCATCTCGTGGTCGACACGGTGCGGCGCGACGTCGGCGAGACCGATCACGAGGGCAGTATGAGCTTCACGCCCGGAGGGGTGCGCATTCGCTCCTATCACGCCCTGCTCAAGGCCACCGCCGACGCCCTGGAGCGGGGCGGCTCCATCGGCTACTGGCGGCCGAGGGCGGTGGGCGGCGAGCTCGAATGGGACGTGCGCTGACTCAGGCGCCGTCGAGCAGGTAGTCGGACATGCGCACCCGGCGCAGCCGCCGCCAGAACGCGACCGCGGTGTCCGGCCAGAGCACCGTGATCCGGCCGCTGCGCGGGTCCTGGTACCAGCTGCGGCAGCCGCCCGTCTGCCACACCGTGTGGGCCATCCGGCCCCGCAGCCACTCGTTGAAGGCGCGCTGCACCTCGGCGCGCACTTCGAGGGAACCCCGGCGCCGCATCCGGCGCACGCAGGCCACGACGTAGCGGGCCTGCGCCTCGATCATGAAGATCTGGGAGTTGTGGCCGAGCGCGGTGTTCGGGCCGACCATGACGAACAGGTTGGGGAAACCGGCGACCGTTGTGCCCAGGTAAGCCTGGTCGCCGTCCCGCCACGCCTCCGCCAGCGAGAGGCCGTCACGGCCGGTGATCGACATGCGGGTCACGGTGTGATGAGCGTCGAAGCCGGTCGCGTAGATCAGCACGTCGGCCGGCACCTCGACGCCGTCCGTCCCCACCACCGAACCGGGCCGGACCTCCTTGACGCCGCCGTCGCGCACCTCGACGTCCGGGCGGGTGAGGGCCGGATACCAGTCGCTGGAGATGAGCAGGCGTTTGCAGCCGATCGCGTAGTCCGGGGTCAGCCTGGCCCGCAGCTCGGGGTCGGTGACCTGCCGTTCCAGCAGCCTCCTGGCGTACCGGGCGGTCGTGGCCATGGCGGCCGGGTCGCCGACGAAGCCGCGGGCCCGCTTCTCGTGGGTCCAGAACAGCCGGGCCCGCACGTACCACCGGTACGGCGGGAGACGCCGGGCGAGCCACCGCTGCCGCTCGGTGAACGCGCGGTCCGCCTTGGGCAGGATCCAAGGCGGCGTGCGCTGGTACACCGTCACCGCGGCGGCTCGCCCGGCGATGGCCGGGACGAACTGGATCGCGCTGGCCCCCGTGCCAAGCACCGCGATCCGCTTCCCGGTCAGATCGACCCCGTGATCCCACGTGGCCGAGTGGAACACCGCCCCCCGGAACTGCGCGACGCCCGGCAGGTCCGGAATGGCGGGGTGGTGCAGCGGCCCGACCGCGGAGACCACGAACCGGGCCGTGTACCGCTCTCCCGCCGCCGTGGTCACCTCCCAGTGCCGGCCCGACCAGCGTGCCTCGACGACCTTCGCGCCGTACCGGATCCGGTCGAGCAGGCCGCGCCTGCGGGCGACGTCGCGCAGGTAGTCCAGGATCTCCGCCTGGCCGGCGAAGAGCCGGGTCCAGCCGGCCCGCTGGTCGAAGGAGAAGGAGTACAGCGGCGACGGGATGTCGCAGCCGCAGCCCGGATAGGTGTTGTCCCGCCAGGTGCCGCCGAGGTCGTCGGCGGCCTCCAGGACGAGGAACGAGCGCAGGCCGGCCCGGTCGAGCAGCGCGGCCACCCCCAGGCCGCTGAACCCGGCGCCGATGATCAGCACGTCGAGCTCGGCGCTGCCGGGCCGGCCCCGCTCAGCCTGTCGCGGCATCGGGCTCCTCGCTCAGCCGCCGCTTGAGCACCTTGCCTGCCGGGTTGCGGGGCAGCTCGGTGACGAACCGGAACTCGGCCGGGATCTTGTAGTCGGCCAGCCGGGCGGCGGCGTACGCGCGCAGTTCCTCGGCGGTGGGCGAGGTGCCGGGCCGCGGGACGACGATCGCGCGGACCCGCTCGTCGAAGAGGGGGTCGGGCACGCCGACCACGGCGATGTCGGCGACGTCCGGGTGCTCGGCGATGACGCTCTCGACCTCCAGGCTGTAGATGTTCTCGCCACCCCGGATGATCATGTCGTTGAGCCGGTCGAGCACGCGGACGTAGCCGTCGGCGTCGACGGACCCGACGTCGCCGGTGCGCAGCCAGCCGCCGGCGAAGGTCTTCGCGGTGGCGCCGGGCCGTTCCCAGTACCCGGCCGCGACCACCGGGCCGCGTACGCACAGCTCCCCGACCTGCCCCCGCAGGTCACGAGGCGGTGCGCCGTCGATCGAGATGCCCAGCTCGACGCCGGACACGGCCCGGCCGACGCTCCAGGGCCGCGTCGTGTACTCCTCGCCGTCGACGTACGTGACGATCGAGGTCGCCTCGGTCAGCCCCCAGACGTTGGCCAGCCGCAGCTTGGGCAGCCGCTCCGCCACCTGCGCGGGGAAGGTCTCGGGCACCGGCGAGCCGCCCATGACGAACAGCCGCAGCGCCGACAGGTCCGCGGAGTCGACGTCGTCCAGCATCAGCAGCAGCCGCAGCATCGCCGCGACCCCCGCGAACACCGTGATCCGCTCGCGGACGAAGAGGTCGAGCACGGTGGCCGCGTGGAACGACGGCGTCATCACGCAGCAGCCGCCGGCCGAGACGAAACCGACGAATAACGACACCAGGCCGGTGGCGTGGAACATCGGCGCCGCGATCAGCGTGCGCTCGCCCGGCGCCGCGCCGAGCCGCTCCCGGACGGTGCCCGCGTTGAACAGCAGGTTCGCGTGCGTCTGCATCGCGCCCTTCGGTCTGCCGGTCGTGCCCGAGGTGTACAGCAGGTGGGCGACGTCGCCGGGCCTGCGGGCGACGCCGGGCGGCGTGGCGGGGGCCGGCGGGGCGCCGGTGCAGGCGACGATCTCGGCCACCCGCAGCGGCTCGGCCACCGAGTCCGGCGCCAGCCGGGCGGCGAGGTCATCGTCGGTCAGGACGTACCGGGCGCCGCTGTCGCGTAAGACGTACTCGATCTCCGGGGTGGTGAACCGGGTGTTCACCAGCACGGCGATCGCTCCGGCCAGCTGGATGCCGAGGTAGCCGGTGGCGTGGTGCCAGCCGTTCGGCAGCAGGACGGCCACCCGGTCGCCGGGCCGGACGCCCAGCGCGGCCAGCCTGGCGGCGGCCGCCCGCGCGCGTCGCGACACGGCCGCGTAGTCGAGCCGCCGCGGCCCGTCGACCAGCGCCTCGCGCGAGCCGTGCTCCTTCGCGACCGCGAGCAACATCGAGGCGATCGTGTCAGTCAAGGGTTTCTCCGGGGTCGGGGTCGCGGCTCGTGTCGATCAAACGATCGGCATGCTAGGGCGGGGCCTGCTCGACCGTCAAGGCGAGGCAGGTTCGGGCGCGGGGCCGCCCTGCTAGGCTCGCCGCACTCATCGGCCACTGACCTGGGCCGACGGGAGGCGAAGCGGAAAGGCGGACTCGATTGGCCAGGAAGCGCAGCCTGGACGAAGGCCCGGTGCTGCGAGAGCGGATCATGGGTCAGGCCAGCGCGCTCTTCCAGGAGCGCGGCTACGCGGCGACCTCGATCCGGGACATCGCCGAGGCGGCGGGCATCTCGTCCTCGACGATGTACCACTACTTCCAGAACAAACAGGAAGTGCTGTACGCGATCATCGCGAAGTTCATGGCGGACTTCCTCGCGGCGACCGTGCCGGTGCTGCAGGACCGGACCATGACGCCCACCGCGCGGATACGGGAGATCGTCCGCGTCCACCTGGAGATGAGCGACGACCGGCGGCCCGAGCTGCTGATCGGCAACCCGATCCGCTACGCGCTCAGCCCTGATCAGCGGCGCGAGGGCATCCATCTGCAGAAGGCGTACCACGACGCGGTGCGCGACGTGATCGCCGAGGGGTGCGCGACCGGTGAGTTCCAGGTCGACGACGTCGGCATGGCCACGATGGCGGTGCTCGACATGCTCAACGGCGTGCGCGAATGGTTCCGGCGGTCGGGCCCGTTGAGCCGGGACGAGGTCGTCCACCACTACACCACCTTCGTCTGCAAGATCCTCCGCGCCTGATCGCGGCTCCGGGAGACGAACGTCGTGGACGAACGGCTTTCGTTCTGTGGCGAATTACGCATTCGAGGCGAGGAATCCTGCCTTGCCGGTGATCACACGGGCAGGTCAGCGCGTCCGCCACGGGTTCCGGCCCCGGGGGGTTGATGATCCGGCGCGCGGCGTTCGCATAGAGTTGCGGCTCGTGACAGGGACGCCTGTCGCGCAGCGCCGCCTTTTCCGGCGCCGGAACCGGGCCCGACGCAGACCGGGCGTTCCGCGACCGCAGCCATTGATGTGAGATGAGGACGAACTGTGTCACGACTTCGTACGGTCCCGAAAGCGGTCCTGCTGCTCGCCGTGATGGCGGGGTTGTCGGCTTGCGGGAGCTCTTCGGCGCAGGCCCCCGCCGCGGACCCGCCGTCGGCGGCGTCGAGCTCGGCCGCCGCCGCGCCCAGCTCCGCCGTTGAGACGCCGAGCTCCGCCGTTGACACGCCGAGTGAGAGCGGCACGCCGACCGCTCCGGCGGCTGCGGTGCCCGCCTGTGCGGCCGACGACGTCGAGGTGACGCTCACCGAGCAGCCGCAGCGGCGCGAGGGAGACACCCGGATGGCGCTCCTGCACGTCACGAACACCTCTGACGGCACCTGCGGCGTGGCGGGCCGGCCGGTGGTCACCCTGGTGAACGCGGCCGACGAGGCCGTGGACGTGCCCACGGAGAACGTCGCCCAGCCGGGCGAGTCGGTCCCGGCCGACCTGACCGCGGGCGGCGGCGCGTTCGCCGGGATCAAGTGGACGGTCTGCGACAAGAGCGACTCCGACTGCCCGACCGGCAACGGCTTCAAGGTGGGGCTCGCCAAGGGCGGGCCGCAGGTGGCGGCGACCCTGGAGGGCTTCCCCGCCCCCGAGCAGTCCGGCATCACCGTCAAGTCGCTCCAGGTCGGCACGTTCCAGCCCAGCAACCAGGGCGTCGTCGCCTGGTAGCGCGTACTCAGCAGGATTTAGGTACCTCTACTCAGGCGGCCGGCGCGTCCAGGCCGGACCCTGGGGGCATGAGCAAACCCGTCCAGCCCAGCATGACCGCCGCTTACTTCGCGCAGTGCGTCATCTCGTTCGGTGTGGCGCTCGGGAGCGTGACGCTCGGCGTCCTCTACCTCCCCATCGACGCCTGGATCCGGGCGTTCCTGGCGATCGCCGTGCTCTACACGGTGACGTCGGCCTTCGTCCTGGCCAAGTGCATCCGGGACCGGCACGAGGTGGCCAACATGGCGAGCCGCATCGACCAGGCGCGCCTGGACAAGCTGCTCGCCGAGCACGACCCGTTCAAGGTCGACGCTTCCTGAGCCCGCTACGCCTGGTCGAGCCCGCGCTCGATGGCGTAGCGGACGAGCTCGACCCGGTTGTGGAGGTGGAGCTTGCTCAGGGTGTTCTGCACGTGGTTCTGCACGGTGCGGTGGCTGAGCGCCAGCCGTTCGGCGATCTGCTTGTAGGACAGGCCCTTGGCGACGAGGCGCAGCACCTCGGTCTCGCGGTCGGTGAGGCGGGGGCCTCCGACTGCGGGCCGCTGCGTGGCCAGGCGGCGGTACTCGCCGAGCACCAGACCGGCCAGGCCGGGGGTGAAGACCGGTTCGCCCTCGGCGGTGCGCCGGACGGCGTCGAGGAACTCCTCCCGGCTCGCGGACTTGACCAGGTAGCCGGAGGCGCCCGCCTTGACGGCCTCCAGCACGTCGTCCTGCTCGCCGCTGGCCGACAGCACCAGCACGCGCGGCGGCCGCTCGGACGCCGCCAGCCCTCGGGCCACCTCCACCCCGGCCAGGTCGGGGAGCCGCAGGTCGAGCACGACCACGTCGGGGCGTACGGCGCCGGCGACGCGCAACGCCTGGCGGCCGTCGCCGACGGTCGCCACCACCTCGTAACCGGCCTGCTCCAGGTCACGGGCGACCGCGTCCCGCCACATCGGGTGGTCGTCCACCACCATCACCCGCAGAGCGCTGGTCATGCCCGTCACTCTAGAAGCAGAGGGACGGTCAGTTCGACCTCGGTGCCCTGGCCGGGGGCGGACGTGATCTCGACGGTGCCGCCCACTCCCGCGATCCGGCCCCGGACGGACTGCGCGATGCCGAGCCTGCCCTCGGCCGCGGCCTCATCGAGGCGTCCCGCGGGGATGCCGGGGCCGTCGTCGCGTACGGTGACCGTCATCCGGACGCCGTCGTCCTCGGCGAAGACCCAGGCACCGGCATCCTTGCCGCAGTGGCGCCGGACGTTGTCGAGCGCCGCGCCCACGGCCGCCACGACCTCCCGGGCCTGGTGGGCGGGGAGCGGCAGCGGGGTCGCGGGGGTCGACACGGTGACCGTCGCGGAGGCGAAGCGGCGTAATCGGGCGCCCACGTCGACCGTCTCCGCGCTGTCCTGGTCCGGTGGCCCGCTGCGGACCATCTCGCGCAGCGCCGCCTCCTGCTCACCGGCCAGCCGTCCCAGCTCGGCGGCCTCCCCGCCGATCTCCAGGCCGCGGCGCTGCACCAGCGCCAGCACCTGCAGGACGGAGTCGTGGATGCCGCGGGCGAGCCGTTCGCGCTCGCGGACGGCGGCCTCCGCCTCGACGGCGCGCTGGAGCCGTTCCTCCGCCTGTTTGGTGAGCCGGGCCACGTGGCCGACGACGCTGCCGGCGAGGATGAGCAGCACGGCCCCGTTGACGGGGGCGGACAGGCTCCATTCGCGCAGGCCGCGCAGCCACAGGTCGCCGAGCGACAGGATGACCGCCGAGACCGCGCCGGCCCGCCGCCCGCCGTACACGCCCCAGGCCAGGACCGGCCCGCCGACCCAGGTCGCCGTGAGCGGCATCAGCCCGGAGGCCCTGGCGTCGGGGCCCTGGACGTACGGCGAGCTCAGCAGGCAGGCGAGCGTGACGACGACGTCGAGCGCCAGGAGCCGCGCGTTCGGGCGGGCGACGGTGACGACCGCCGTCCAGACCGCCATCACGCCGATGACCAGCCAGCCCGCGACGGGACGCTGGTAGCCGCCGGCGCTCACCAGCAGCAGCACGGCGTACCCCAGGGAGGCGACGCGGTAGACCGCGATCGCCCGCCAGAACGACCCCTCGATCCCCATATGACCTGACTTTAGGGGGCGGATCAGTCGAGCCAGATGACGATTCCGGTCAGGCCGTTGAGGACGGCGGCGACGCCCGCCCGGATGGCCCGGCCGGCGCGTTCGGGGGTGAAGCTCGCCGGGTCGTACGTCGAGGACATGCCGAGACCTTCGCCGCGGAACGACGCGCCGGTCCAGTCCGCGGCGGTGACGTTCTCCGTGGGCTCGGCCAGCTCCGCGCCGACCACGAGGAACTGCTGGTCGAGGTGGTTGGGGCTGACCATGGCCAGGGGGTCGACGAGGTCGTTGCCGGCGCTGACGATGAGGTCGGGCTTCAGCTGGATCGCCTGGCTGATGCTCGCGACGTACTGGTGCGGGTCCGTGGGCGCGATGGTCCGCAGGTCGACGTCGTTCTCCTCGGCCCACGTCAGCACGGCGTCCACCAGGGTCCGCGTCTGGGGGTCCTGGCCGGTCGTGAGCAGCACCACGCGGTAGTCCTCCGACGGGCGCACGTCGTTCCAGGAGCCGGCGCGCGGCGTGATCGTCGACTCGGGGGCCGGCGTCGCGACCGGATCGGAGAACCCCGGGGCGAGCGAGCCGACGGCGGTGGGCTCGGCGTGCGGTCGCGACCAGTCGTCGCCCGCGCCGCATCCGCCGGCCAGTGCGGCGAGCGCGACCACCGCGGCGAGCGTTCGGGCGGGCAGGAGCCGGGAGCGCATGGGATGGAGTCCTCCGGGACGGCGGGAAGAAGGCGCCGGTCGGGTGCCGGCACCAGCGCGCCTAATTCCTACCTCATTGCCCCTGATTCTTCGAGATAGGGATGGTTTCTGCCTAGTTGGGTTCATTGTCGGTTCGCGGATGCGACGCCGTTCGTTCATTTCGGCCGAGGAGATTGCGTACGTCCGAAACTCCTAGAGGAGTCACATGTTCCACGTCGCTCGGCGTCGTGCCTGTGCCGTCGCCGCCGTAGCCGTGGCCGTTCTGCTCAGCGCCGCACCCGCGTTCGCCCATGGATTCACCTCGACCGTCTACGTCGAGCTCACCTCGCCCGGGAGCGGGCACGTGCGGTCGGAGATCGGGCTGGAGTACGACCTGCTCGTCGTCTCGGCCGCCGACGCGCAGGGCGACGATCCGCTGTTCCGGCAGGGCAACACCGCCTGGGAGAACGGCGACACGCCAGGCCAGAAGGCCGCGCTCGACGCCCACGCCGACTCGGTCGTGGCGTATGTGACCAAGCGCTTCGGCGTCACGGCCGGGGGCGAGGCGTGCACCCCGGCGCGCGACGGGGACTTCTCGATCGAGCAGCGCGAGGGCGTGCCGTACGCGCTGCTGGTGCTCGACTACCGCTGTCCCGTGGCCGCGCAGGCGCACGAGGTGCGCAGCGGGCTGTTCCCCGACGCCGAGGGCTACGTGAAGGACACCAAGACGGTGATCACGTACGACCTGGACCTGGTCTCCGGCAGCGCGGCCCTCGACGCCGAGCATCCGGCGTTCTCCACCCAGCAGTCCTTCGCCGAGCGGTTCTGGAACTTCTTCCGGCTCGGCGCCGAACACCTGCTCACCGGGCTCGACCACATCCTGTTCCTGCTGGCGCTCATCGCCGGGTCGCGCCGGCTTCGCGAGATCGTGCTGGCGGCGACGACGTTCACGCTGGCCCATTCGGTGACCTTCATCCTCGCCGCGCTCGGGCTGGTCGAGGTGCCGGCCGCGTTCGTCGAGCCGGTCATCGCGCTGTCGATCGCGGTCGTCGCGGGCTGGCACCTGTGGCGGCTCTGGAGCCGCCGGTCGCACGCCACGGAGCTGGAGAGCCTCGGCGACGGTCACTTCAGCCTGGACCGCGCGGGCTGGACCAGGCTCGCGGTGGTCTTCTGCTTCGGCCTGGTGCACGGGCTCGGTTTCGCCTCGGCCCTCGGCATCGACCAGCCTCTGTCGTGGACGCTGCTGTGGTCGTTGCTGGTCTTCAACGTGGGCATCGAGGCCGTCCAGCTGGCCGTCATCGCCGTCGTCTTCCCGCTGCTCGCCGTGCTGCGCCATCGTCGGCCGGCGGCGGGCCTGTGGGCGACGGGGGCGATCGCCGCGGGGGTGTCGGTCATGGGGCTGGTGTGGTTCGTGCAGCGTGTGATCGGAATATGAGAAATCTTCGCATCTTCCGGCAAGCGCCAGCGTGAGACTGCCCGAAGTTAACCCTTTGGTCACCGATGCCCGAAATGGTTAATCGGCTTTTCAGTACCCTCTCAGTGCTTGAACGGACAAAATCTGATGAAGCTTGACAATGGCACGCAGCGGCGTGGGCAGTTCCTTCGCCGGGCCGCTGTGGCCGCCACTGCGGCGGTCATGGGCCTCAGCGCTGTGATCGGCAGCGGCCTGACGGCCGCCGCCCAGGCCGCCGACGGCACGGCGCCCACCGGCATCGTGCTCGGCGTGGGCGCCAACGAGGCCCAGCGCGTCGTGTCCTGGTACGCCGCGGACGGCACCGCCAAGGTCGTCCAGGTGGCCCCCACCCACAAGGTCCACAAGGGCCAGTTCCCCAAGGACGCCGTCACCATCCCGGCCACCGTCACCGCGAACGTCGTCAGCGGCGGTTACAACGGCCACGCCACGATCAACGGCCTGAAGGAGCACACCTCGTACTCCTACCGGGTCGGCACCGGCGGCACCTGGTCCCCGACGTACACCTTCAAGACCCAGAAGTTCGACGGCGACTTCGACTTCCTGTTCTTCGGCGACCCGCAGATCGGCTCGTCGGGCAACTCGACCAGGGACGGCGACGGCTGGGCCGACACCCTGCGGGTGGCCACCGCCGCCAACCCGAACGCCGAACTGCTGGTCTCCGGCGGCGACCAGGTCGAGAGCGCCAACAACGAGACCAACTGGAACGACTTCCTGCGGCCCGACCAGCTGCGCCAGTACCCGTGGGCCGCCACCATCGGCAACCACGACGTCGGCGGCAAGGCGTACGAGCAGCACTTCTGGACGCCGAACACCGACCGTTCCACGCCGTTCTACAACGGCGACACGAACACCCGCTCCGGCGGCGACTACTGGTACACCTACAAGGACGTGCTGTTCATCGACCTGAACAGCAACGCCTACGCCAACGGCTCCGACGCCGCGCACATCGACTACGTCACCAAGGTCATCAAGGAGCACGGCGCCGACGCCAAGCACACCGTGCTGGTCTACCACCACGCGATCTACTCGCCGGCCAACCACGCCAACGACGGCGACAACCAGCTGCGCCGCAAGGACTTCCCGACCGCCTTCTCGAACCTCGGCGTCGACCTGGTCCTGCAGGGTCACGACCACAGCTACTCCCGCAGCTACGTGATCAAGAACGGCCAGAAGGCGAACCCGGCCGAGAAGCCCGGCGACGCCGAGGTCGAGGCCGGTCCGGGCGGCGTCATCTACGTGACGGCCAACTCCGCCTCCGGCTCGAAGTACTACGACCTGAGCAAGCCCGACGTCACCAAGGACCCGAACTACGGTCCCGACCCGCTCAACCCCAAGAACCACTGGGCGAACTCGGTCGAGAACCAGGAGCACGTGCGTACGTACGTGAAGGTCGAGGTGGACGACGACAAGCTCACCGTCGAGAACGTCCGCAGCGGCGACTGCGAAGGCCCCAACTCCGCCGTGGAGCTGGGCCAGGAGTCCTGGTGCGGCCCTGACAGCGGCGCCAGCCCCGCGCAGCCCGTCGGCTCGCTCGTCGACAAGGTGGTCATCAACCCCTCCCGCGACGACGACGGCCACGGCAACGGCCACGGCGATGGCCACGGCCACGGTCACGACGGCAAGGACGACGACCACGGCCAGGGCAACGGCCACGGCAACGGCCACGACGATGAGGACAGCGCGGTCGCGACCACCACGGCGAGCTGGCTCCAGTAGCCGATCGCGGTCGCGCCGGACCTGCTGATCCGGCCTGCTCCTCCTAGTGGGGTGGGCGTCGCCGACGCCCACCCCATCCGCACATCCGCAACTCCCAGACTGCCCGAGGTTCACCAGATGCGTCCGACCACAGCGTTCGCAGCCATCGTGGCGTTGCTCGCCGCGCTCGGCCTCGCCGGACCCGCCGCCGCGGCGGACGGTGACGCCTCATGGGCGGTCGGCACGGCCGCCAACGACTTCGGCCCCGACCGGGACAACTACAGCTACGTGCTGAACCCCGGCGGGAGCCTCACCGACGGCATCGTGATCACCAATGACGGCACCACGCCGCTCCACCTGGCCGTGTACGCCGCCGACGCGTTCACCTCCGGCGAAGGGCGGCTCGACCTGCGTCCCAAGAACGCCGAGTCGGCGGGGGTGGGCGCGTGGGTCCGCCCTGAGCGCCCCGACGTGACGGTCGAGCCCGGCCAGTCGGCCGAGGTGCCGTTCACGCTGACCCTTCCCGGCGATGTGGCGCCCGGCGACTACATGGGCGGCGTCGTCACCGAAGGTGAGGGGAACCAGCGGCTCGGCATCCGCATCCGCCTCCGCGTGGGCGGCGAGCTGAAGCCGCGCCTGTCGGTGGAGGACGTGCGGGTGAGTTACTCGGGGACGTCGAACCCGTTCGGCGCGGGTGACGCCTCCGTCGCGTACACGATCCGCAACACGGGCAACGCCATCCTCGCCGCCCGGCAGGAGGTGTCGCTGTCCGGGCCCTTCGGCAGCCTGGCGGTGGACGCCGGGAAGATCGCGGACACGCCGCAGCTGTTGCCTGGCGACACCTGGAAGGTGTCCGTGCCGGTGCGCGGGGTGGCGCCCGTGCTGCGGGTGACGGGGACGGTCGCGCTCACGCCGCTGCTCACCGACGCGTCCAACTCGATCGCCCCGCTCACCGCCGTCCAGACCACCGCGCACACGTGGACGCTCCCGTGGGCGCTGCTGCTCCTCCTCGCCGTCGTCTGCGTGCTCGCCGTGCTCGGCTACCGGCTCGTGCGCCGGCGTTCCGCCTGAGACGCTCTCGACAGCGCGCCGATCCCGGCCGGATCATGCTGGGGTGCTGATCCCCGACGTCACCCTCGAACTGGTCCCGCACTGCGAGAGCGTGCCTCGGCAGGGCTGGGAGGGAGATCACGACGCCCGTCCGCTGTCCGGCCTCGGCAGGCGGCAGGCCGAGGCCCTGGTGCCGGCCGTGGGCCTGCCGGTGGACGCGATCTTCAGCAGCCCGGCGCGGCGCTGCCGCGAGACCGTCGAGCCGCTGGCCAGGGCGACCGGGCTGCCGGTCGAGTGCCTGGAGACGCTCGCGGAGGCGGACGGGTTCCGCGAGCCTGCCGAGTGGGTCGGAGGTGTCTACGCGCCGGTGGCCGGCGCGATCGGCGGTGCCTGGTCGGCGGGACGAATGGCGTACGCGCTCACGTCCATGGCCCGCCGCCACCCCGGCGGCCGCGTCGTCGCCTCCTCTCACGGCGACGTGATCCCGGCGCTGCTGGCCATGCTCTCCGGGTACGCCGGCACGCCGCTCCCCGATGTGGTGGAACGCGGCGGCCGCTACACGCTCCGCTTCGACGGCGGCACGGTGACGCTCACCTCGCACCAGCCGGTCTCCTAGGAGCGGATCCCCCGTTCCACAGGCATGCCCATCTACCTGCAGACCGGCCCCGGCGCCGGCGTTCTCACCACCGGGCTGCTCATGCTGCCCGGCCCAGCGGGGTGGGCGGCCGGCTGGCGGTCGTCGCCGTGGTGTGCGCTCCGTTGGTCCACTGCCTGTCCGGCCTGAAAGTCAGCCCTTCAGGCCGGACATCATCGCGGCCTGCATGAAGTGCCGCTGCGCCAGCAGGTAGACGATCAGGATCGGCAGGAAGGCCAGCACCGCCCCGGCCATCTCCAGGGGCAGCTGGCTGACCTGCTGGCGCAGGCCGGCGACGCCCACGGTGAGGGTGCGCATGCTCTCGTCCTGGCCGACGACCAGGGGCCAGAGGAAGTCGTTCCAGTGCCACAGGAAGACGAAGAGCGCCGCGGTGGCGAGGATCGGCCTGATCAGCGGGAGCACGATGCTCCAGTAGACGCGCAACTCCCCGGCGCCGTCCATGCGGGCGGCGTCGATGATCTCGTCGGGGATGCCCATGACGAACTGCCGGATCAGGAACAGGGCGTGCACGTTGGCCAGCGTCGGCAGGATCATCCCCCAGAGCGTGTTGATGCCTCCCACCTGGGCGACCAGGATGAACAGCGGGATCAGCGTGACGTGGTACGGGATCATCAGCATCGACAGGATCCCCCAGAAGATCGCGTTCCGGCCGGGGAAGCGCTTCTTGGCGAAGGCGTATCCGGCCAGCGACGCCAGCACGACGACCGCCACCGTCGAGCCCACCGAATAGACCACGCTGTTCAGCGTCCAGCGCAGCACGTCGCCGCCGGCCAGCGCCGCCTGGATGCTGTCGAGGGTCAGCGGCCACGGCGCGAGCGAGCCGGGCAGCCGGATCGGGGCGGTCGGCGGCTTCAGCGCGATGATCAGCATCGCGTAGAAGGGGAAGCCGGTGAGCACCGCCGCGATCGTCATGACGAGGTAGCGCAGCATCCGCGGCAGGCGGGAGCGGTGGCTCCGGCCTGCCGGCGCGATGTCGGGTGCGATGTCGGCGACCGCGGTCATGCGGTACTCCCTCCGAAGAACCTGCGCTGGACGACGGCCGCGACCAGCGTGATCGCGAACAGGACCACGCCGATCGCCGCGGCGTAGCCGAACTCGAAGAACTCGAAGCCCCGCTTGTAGAGCAGGAAGACGAGGGTCGTGCTGGCCCGTACCGGGCCGCCGCCGGTCATGACGTAGATCACGTCGAACACCTGGACGGCGTTCACCGTCTCGATGACGAGCACGAAGAACAGCGCCGGGCGCAGATGGGGGAGCACGACGTACCGGAAGACGTGCCAGGGGCCGGCGCCGTCGACCCGGGCCGCCTCCTCCAGCTCCGGCGGCACGCTGAGCAGCGCGGCGAGGAGGATCAGCATGTCGAACCCGAACCGGGTCCACGTCGCCACGCTGGACAGCACCGGCAGGACCAGCCGTTCGTCGCCCAGCCAGGGCACCGAGGCGACGCCCACCGACTCCAGCATCGAGTTCAGCGCGCCGGCGTCCGAATAGATCCAGCGCCAGATCACCCCGGCGAGCACCAGGCTCGTCATGACCGGCAGGAAGTAGACCGACCTGAAGAACCGCAGGCCGCGCAGGGGCCGCCGGATCAGCAACGCCATCACCAGCGAGGTGAGCAGGATCATCGGCACCGAGATGACGGCGTACACACTCGTGACCCGCAGGGCCTCCCAGAAGGTGGGGTCGGCGGCCAGGCGTTCGTAGTGCTCGAGCCCGACCCACGACAGGGTGCCGGCCAGCGAGTAGTCGGCGAAGCTCAGCCCGATGCTCGCGATGGCGGGCAGCATGCGGAAGACCAGGAACAGCAGGACGTACGGAAGGATGAGGGCGTACGCGATCCGGGCTTCGCGGCGGCGCAGCACTCTGGCGGCGCGCTCGGCGATGGCGTGGCGTTCCGGCGGGGGAGCCGCGGACGACGGTCGCGGCCGTACAGCGGTGCGGTGGCTCACGGGCCGGTCACCCCCCGGACGAGAGGATGCGGTTGCCCTCCGCCTCGGCGTCGGCCAGGGCCTGCTGCGGCGTCTTCTGACCGCGCAGGGCGGCCTCGATCTCGACCCGCAGCGCGGCGCTGACCTCGGCCGCGTCCTTCGGGTGCGGGCCGAACGTGGACATCATCGGGATCAGTTTCTCGACCTCGCCGAGGACCGGGTCGTCCGCATAAAGGTCGTTCAGCGACTTCCTGGGCGCGAAGAACCCGGAGGCCGCGTCGAATTCGCGCAGTGCCTCGGGGCGGCTGATCCACTTCACCCATTCCGTCGCGGCGGCGGTGTCGTCGGCGGTCTTGAGCACGCCGTACGAGCCCACGGTGCCGTAGCCGACCTGCCGCTCGTCCTTCAGCGGCGGTGCGATGCGGACGTTCTCCGCGCCCCACAGCGTGACCAGGCGCTGCGGTTCGAAGGCGACCTGCGCGACCTTGCCGCGGCTGACGTCGGTCTCCTCGATCTGGGACGGCTCGCTGATCGGTCCCTTCGGGGCGTGGCCCTGGTCGAACAGCCCCTTCAGGTACGTCAGCGCCTTCAGGCCCTGCGGGCTGTTGAACGCCACCTTGGTGCCGTCCTGGGAGTAGACCGATCCGCCCGCCTGGAACAACCACGGGTAGAAGGAGATGTTCATCGCCATGTCGGCGTGCGCGTGGTACTCGGTGAGGTAGTAGCCGGCGCCCTTGACCTGCTCGCCGAGGGCCGCGAACTCCTCCCAGGTCGTCGGGACGTCCTCGACGCCGGCCTCGTCGAGCACGCGCTTGTCGTAGACCTGGGGGAGCGCCGACTGCAGCACGGGGACGGCGTAGACCTGGCCGTCGTAGGTGACGGCGTCGAGCGCGTTGTCGTTGAAGTCGGCGCGGTCGCCGCCCAGCGCGTCGCCCATCGGCACCAGCAGGTCCTGGCTCGCCAGGGTCGGGATGCGGTCCGGGATCAGGTAGACGACGTCGGGGCCCTGGCGGGCGGCCAGGGCGGCGGTGAGCTTCTCCTGGGCGCCCTGCCACGGATTGACGGTGATCTCGATGTCGACGCCCGGGTGGGCCTTCTCGAACGCGGCCGCCTCTGCCTCGTAGTGCTTGCGCATGCCGGCCTCGTCGTAGATCGGGTTCGTCCACATCACGACGGTGCCGGACAGCTCACCTCCTCCTCCGCCGGACTGGCCGCCCGATCCGCAGGACACGATCAGAAGGCCGCATAAGAGCCCTGTGGCCGCCAGCCGGGTCCGTCCCATGGGGGTTCCTCCACTTCGAAGTGGGTGATTACAGTCCAGACCGTAATTCGCCACTCCGAGCCCGTCAATGGGGATTCTTTATTAAGGGCGGGGCCGTTATTTACAACCAGCGTTCGAGCCAGGTGATGGCGCTGTCCGGCTCGACCTCGTGGCCGCCGCCGTGCAGTTCGAGTCGTACGCGGTCGGCGTGGCCGAGGCGGGCCCAGTGCTCCCTGGCCCGCTCGAACTCGGCGGCGACCTCCGCGGGCCAGCCGATGTCGTCCGCCCGCCCGTGCTGCACCATGACGGGCCGCGGGCAGATCAGGCTGAGGAGATCCGCGTCGGCGAACTCGCGCAGGAGCCCGGGGTGGTGGGCGTGGAAGGCGGGTGTGTCGAGGAAGCACGTGTACCTCGGGTCCGGCACGGCCAGCTTGCCCAGGCGCTCGTTGAAGTACGACGAGATCACGCCGGCCCGGAGCCGGGGCTCAAGGGGCATCCAGTACTGCGTGGCCAGCCCGCCCCAGCTCTGCCCCCACATGCCGATCCGGCCGGGGTCGACGGGCGCGAGGTCGGCCACGACGTCCAGCAGGCATCGCGCCCGTGCGAACTCGATGCCCTCCACCAGCCCGCCGCCGATCCAGGCGAGCCGCTGGAGGCGGTTGCGCTCCTCGTAGCCGGCCACGTTGAACGGCGCGAGCACCGTGAATCCCCTGCGGACCAGCTCGACCCCCGCTTCGTGGTACGCCCCCGACTCGTCGCAGACCCCGAACGCGATCTCCGGAACGCTGTCCAGGCCGTGCTGGAACACCACGAGCCGGCCGTCGTGGTCCCCCCGCGGAGTGGCGAGGACGGCTTCGGCGCTGAGGCCGTTGTCGAGCGGGAGCCGTACCCACTTCGTCGTGACGTCGTCGCGAAGCGGGTGGTCCTCGACCTCCACGGGACCGGCCGGCTTGAGCTCGGGCACCCCGAGCAGCCGCGCCCAGCGCCGCCTGTTCGGCTCGACGCTCGCCGCGTAGGCGTCCTCGTCCGTGTGATCGCGCCGCCACGCATCCTCGCGGCGTGTCGCGTACCCGTCCACGAGCGTCCGCCGCAGAAAGTCCTCGAGTTCGACCCGCTGCCGGCGATTACGCTCCCGCCGCCAGCTGTCGTAGGTGACCGAGCGCATGGGGGGCTCCTTAGATAACGGTCTTGACCGAAATTAAGCCGATCTCCGTCTGGCCGTCAAGCACCCCGGGTAGGGGAACCTCCATGCGGATCCTCGCGCTGACCGGCCCACCGGCGGCGGGCAAGAGCACTGTGGGCCGGCGGCTCGCCTCCGCCCGCCCTCGATGCGCCTTCGTCGACGTGGACGACGTCCGCCAACTGGTGATCGCCGGCGCGGCGGCCCCCTGGGAGGGCGCGGAAGGTCGCCGTCAGCGGCGCCTGGGCGCGCTCAACGCGGCGAGTCTCGCCCGGAACTTCGCCGAGGCCGCGATCGACGTCGTCATCGCCGACGTCCTGAACGCCGACACGCTCGGCGTGTACCGCGCGGCCCTGGCCGACCTCCTGGTGGTGCACCTGCACGCGTCGTACGAACGGGCCCGCGAGCGCGCCCTGACCCGTCCGGTTCACCTCACCTGGGACGAGTTCGCGCTGCTGCACCGGGAGCAGGAGGCCATGAGCGGCGCCGACGCGTACCTGGACACCACTGACCTGACCCTGCGCGAGACGGTGGGTCGTGTTCTGGCGCTCTGGGGGGCCTGCGGTTAGAGGGCGAGCCCCGTGCGGGGCTCGCCCGTGCTGGGTCAGCCGACCGCGCGGAAGCTGCGGCCGTCGAAGGTCAGGAAACTGTGGATGTCGGTGGGCGGGTACGCGAGCGCGTGACCCGTGCAGTCGGTCGTCTCGTACACGCGGATGGTCGTGTCGGTGTCGTTGAACTCCGAGTGCGCCGTGAACGGCAGGGTGGTGCACGCGGTGGACGCCGGGAGGGTCACCGACTGGCCGGTGAAATCACCCGACCAGAACGTGACACCCGACCCCGAGTCGGCAGAGGCGGGCACGGCGGATCCGAGCGCGATGCACAGCGACGCGGCGCCCGCGAGGCCCCAAGCGAACGTGAGCTTGGTACTACGCATGACTTCTCCCTTGAACTGACCGTAAAAGAGGACATGACACCGGCCGGGCCAATGCGATCTTTAATGTTCAAACTTCAAAAGTCAACACCGGTATTATTGTTGAGTGGAATGCCATTCGGTATTTCACTAAATCGCAGTATTGGCTCCTTCGAAGGGTGGCACCCTGGAAGGACCGCGATCAGGAGGAGACCATCGATGTCCCAGCACTTCGGCGTCCCGCCCGCCCCCCGGCGCACCCCGCTCACCGCGGAGGAGAAGGTCCGGGGTGAGGCGGCCTTCGCCCCGCTGGTCGCCGAGCATCTCCTCGCCGGCGGCCGCTTCCGGATCACCGCCGACACCCCGGAGATGGTGGAGCTGTTCCAGAACGCCGCCCGCAGGGTGAGCGACTCGCTCCAGCGCCCCGTGGTGAGCTACGCCAACGGCAGGGACATCGTCATCACCTTCGGCGAGGATTGACAGCGCTCAGGGAGATCCCTCGATCGCGCTCGGAACTCCTCCCACCGCACACCCCACAGCCGAGACGGCGACCCAGCCGTCCTCGTCGGGCTGTTAGAGCTCGGTTGCCGAGAGCCGCCCGCGAGGACATCGGAGGACGATGACGCGAAATTTCACCGCATCACCTGGCCATTTGTGATTTAAGCCGATGTAAGTGACCTATGTGGTCAAGTGCCATCATGGGGGCATGCTGGAGGTTGCCGGACTGGGAGAGCTGGAGGAACGGGCGTACCGCTTACTGGTACGAGCGGGCGAGGCGGACGTCGCGGACCTCGCCGACGAACTGGGCGTCGAACAGGAGAGAACGGCCCGGGCGCTGGGATCGATGTGCGACACGGGCCTGACCCGCGAGGTGCCGG
Source organism: Nonomuraea terrae (assembly GCF_044465245.1). Lineage (NCBI taxonomy): Bacteria > Bacillati > Actinomycetota > Actinomycetes > Streptosporangiales > Streptosporangiaceae > Nonomuraea > Nonomuraea terrae. Next base: position 949,641 of record NZ_JBITLL010000006.1, read on the forward strand.
GCACCCACGGCCGCAGGTACGCGCCCGTGGCCCCCGAGGTGGCGCTCGGGCCGCGGCTGGTCAGGCAGCAGGAGACGATCGACTGGGCCCGGCAGGCGGTGGAGCAGCTCGCCGAGGAGTACCGGGCGAGCCTGCGCCGCCGTGACGCCGACTGGCTGATCGAGATCCTGCCGAGCCGGGCCGCGCTGCGCGAGCAGGTACGCCACCTGCAGAACACCGCCCGCGAGGAGGTCATGTACTTCTGCCGCGCCGGACATGTCGTGATGCCCTCACAGGACAACACCGAGGAGCTGGAAGCGCTCGGCCGCGGCGTCGGTTACCGCGTCATCTACGAACGGGCCCTGCTGGAGGAGCCCGGCATGGTGGCCAACGTCGCGTACGGGATCAAGCTGGGCGAGCAGGCGCGGGCCGTGCGCTCGCTGCCGGTGCGGATGATGATCGCCGATCGGTCGGCCGCACTGGTGCCGCTGGTGCAGCAGGCGGCCGGGGTGACCGAGCCGACGGCCGCGCTGGTGCGCGGGAGCAGCCTGCTGGAGGCGCTGATCGCGCTGTTCGAGTCGCAGTGGGAGCGGGCGACGCCGATCAGGTTCCTGGAGGACGGGCAGGTCGCCGACCCCGGCGACGCCTGCCCGCTCGACGCGGACGAGCTCTACCTGTTGTCGCTGCTCGTCGCCGGGGTGCCGGAGAAGACGATCGCGAGCCAGCTCGGGCTGAGCCTGCGTACGGTGCAGCGCCGCGTCTACCACCTGATGCGGCTCGCGGGCGCGCAGACCAGGATGCAACTGGCCTGGCATGCGGCCCGCGAGCGCTGGTTGTAGCTACTTCACGCCGTACGCCCGGGTGACGGTCTGCTGGAACCGCTCACCGTTCGCGCCGGTGGCGGTGACCCGCAGGGACACGCCGGTGTCGGTGGACCGGTGCGCCACCAGGGTGGTGAACCGGCCCTTGCCCAGCGGCGCGAGCGGCAGCCTGCGCCAGGTCCGCCCGTCGTCGTACGACAGCTCGGCGGTCAGGGTCCGCGCGTTCGGCGCGGTGAAGCCGAGCGGGACCGGGACGGTCCTGCGGAGGTTCCCCTCCAGGTCGGCGGGGACGTCGTAGTCCACGCCGAGCAGCGCGACCGGCCGGGTGCCCTCGGGACGCGCCGAGCGGAAGGTCCACGACGTCTCGGTGGCCGTGGCGTACCGCCAGTCCTCCGAGGTGCGCGTCGTCGACAGCTCCAGGCGGTACTCGGCGTCCTGCGGCACGGCCGGGAAGGAGCCGTTCAGCGTCTCGCTCTCCTGGACGAGCTCGCCGTCGCGGTAGAAGCGGGCGGAGCCGGTGTCCTCGGCGGCGCTGCCGTGCACGAAGCCGTAGTGACCGTCGGCGTCCACGAACTCGGGGATGTCGAACGACAGCACGTCACCCGTCCGGGAGGCGGCCCGCGCGGCCGGGCGGACGACGGGGGAGAACCAGCTCTCCCTGGCGATCTCCGCAGGCCGGTACGAACGCGGCTCGTCCGTCAGCCCGCCGCGCAGCCGGTTGATCGACTCCCAGGTGAGCTGGTGCTGCACGACGTGCTGCCACTGGGTGTCGCCCGCGCTGACGTACTCCATGCGCCGCAGCGGGGTCGCCACCATGCGCTGGGTCTCCATCTGCAGGTCAAGGCTGTACGTCTGCCATGGCCGCCAGCCGAACCGCTGGTCCTTGCCGTGGTCGCCGCCGCCGACGTCGTGGTAGCCGGCGTCCACCAGGGCGGTGTTGGTCCAGTTCACGTCGTGCACGACCCGTTCCGGCACGCGGCCGGAGGAGACCTGCATGACCTCGTACAGGTACGGCGTCCTGAACGAGCCGGTCACGTGCACCACGCCCCGGCCGGTGCGCGCCCGCTCCAGCAGCGGCTGGCCGCGGTCATGGGTGATCAGGAGCGTGGGCAGCGGGGCGCGGTCGCCGTCCGGCCGCCACGGCTGCCACATGGCGCGCCCGTCCGGGCCGACCGCGATGACCGCGGCCGCGCCGGCCTCGGCGAAGCCCTCCAGCCGCTCCTCCCAGTCGCCGAAGTCCTGGCTGGCGACCACCACGGCCTTGCCCCGCACGTCGACGCCCTTGGCGTCGCCGTCGACGAGCTTCCAGTGCTTGGTGCCCTCGATCTCGGGCGACCTGATCGCCGGCCGGACCACCAGCCTCTCGTTGCCGAGCCGGGCCTGCACCCGGGGCGCGGCCAGCTGCCAGCGCGAGGCGAACTCGAACGTGCCGTTCGCCACCGGCTCGGTCGGGGTGACCATGAGCCCCTCGACCGACGGGAAGTTCATCGAGCCCAGGCTGATCTTCCGCGACCCGTACGTGCGGTGGGTGAAGTAGGTGGAGATGCCCTCCTGCATCACCGGCTGGGACGTCCTGATCTCGACGGGCACGGCGGTCCTGGCGTCGAGCACCACCTCCATGTCGCCGGTCACCGCCATCTCGGGCTTGACGACGAGGGTGTCGACGGGCAGTTCCTCCGGGCTCTCACCCATGATCGCCTGCATGTGGTAGGTGCCCACCGGCACCTCGACGGTCCAGCCGAGGTCCGGGTACAGGATGTAGCCCAAGGCGTCGTCGCGGCCGGCGGCGCCGTACATCATGATCACGGGGACGCGGGCGGGCTCGCCGTCGCGGCCGACGGCGGTGAAGCGCACCTTGTGCGTCTCGGCGCGCCGGGTCAGCGCCAGCGTGGTGTGCGCGACCGCGGAGCCGTCGGAGGCGGTGGCGGTGACGTAGCCGGCGTGCCGGCCGTGGGTCAGCCTGGCGACGTCCACGGCGACCTCGACGGTCGCGCTCGCGCCCGGCTCCACGGTGACCGTCGTGGCCGACAGGGTGACCGCGCCCTCGCCGGGGGCGTCGCCGTCCAGGTTGGACAGCACCGGGGCCGGCGTCAGGGTGACGGGGGCCTGGCCGGAGTTGGTGTAGGTGATGACGCCGCCGGGGGTTCCCTTGTCGCCGTCCTCGTGCACGCCCATGCTGAGGGAGGCGGTGGCGGTGACCGTCTGACGCAGCGCGCGGGCCACGTCCACGCGCCCGCCGCCCTGCTCGTACGGCGTCTGGCCGTCGATCGTGCGGGCGGTGGACACCAGCGCGTCCTTGATCTGCCCGGCCTGCCACTCGGGGTGGCGTTGGGCCAGGATCGCCGCCGCGCCGGCCACGTGCGGCGTGGCCATCGACGTGCCGTTGAGCCGGGTGTGCAGGTCGTCCACCGGCGTGCCCAGGGCGGTGCCGGAGGCTCGGGCCGCGGTGATGCCCACGCCGGGCGCGGTGATGTCCGGCTTGACGGCCTCGTCCAGGCGCGGGCCGCGGCTGGAGAACGACGCCAGCGCGTCGTCGGCGTCCACCGCGCCGACGGTCAGCGCCGAGGCGGCGGCGCCCGGCGAGCCGACGGTGTACTCGCCGCCCTCGTTGCCCGCCGCGATGACGAACAGCGTGCCGGTCTGCTTCGTCAGCTCGTCCACGGCGACGCTGAGCGGGTCGGTGCCGTCGGTGGGGCTGCCGCCGAGGCTCATGTTGACCACGTCGGCGCCGCTCTTCAGCGCCGCCCACTCCATGCCCGCGAGCACCTGTGACTCCGAGCCGCTGCCACCGGCGTCGAGCACCTTGCCGATCGCCAGCTCGGCGCCGGGGGCCACGCCCTTGCGCAGGCCGTTCGAGGCCGCGCCGGTGCCCGCCACGGTGGCGGCGACGTGGGTGCCGTGGCCGTGCAGGTCCTCGGCGGACGGGTCGCCGGTGAAGTTGCGCGTCTCGGTGATCTTGCCGGCCACGTCGGGGTGGTCGGCGTCGATCCCGGTGTCCAGTACCGCGACCTTCACGCCCTTGCCGTCGTACCCGTCCTGCCAGGCCTGCGGCGCACCCACCTGCGGGACGCTGTGCTCCAGCGACACGCTCACCTTGCCGTCGAGCCACACCTTGGCCAGCCCGTCGCGCAGCCGCGGCTCGGCCGCTGCCGAGCGGGCACCGGCCTCGCCCCACAGCACGGGCAGCTCGTCCTTGTCCGCGCGCAGGGGGCGGGCGTTCACGCTGCTCAGCGTGACGGCCTTCGCGCCGCTCCGCGCGTAGGCCAGGATCAGCGGTAAGACGTCGCTGCTCGCGTCGTCGTAGCCCTGCTCGATCAGGCCGCTGACCGAGAACAACCGCTCGTCCATGAGGCCGCGGGACAGGTACGGCACCATGTCGGCGGGCGTCACGATCAGCTCGCCGTTCTCCTCCCGCGTGAGGAACCTGACGTCCTGCCGGCCCTCGCCGGGCTCCACGGTCGCCGCGCGTTTCCCGCCGGCGAACTCCTGCACGGTGACCACGTCACCGGTGATCAACGTGACGCGGTACATCGCGCCGCCGGTCGCCGGCTCGGGCGCCGCGGCGTGCGCCGGCACCGGCTGCGCCAGCATCGCCAGGCCCGCGCCCACGGCGGCGAAGCGGGTGATCCATCTCATGAACGAACCCGATCTGTAGTGCTACGTCGCTTTACTCGCTCATGAGAATGCGGCATTCTGCCTGTTCGGAGGGCGCGATCTGCCTGGCCAAACAGCGACATGTCGTCAAAATGACAGGGTCAGAGCGCGGCGAGGAAGGCCCGGATCTCCAGGAGGTCGATGCCGGCGGCGTCGGCGCGGGGCACGACGAGGGTCAGCTCACGCGCGACCGGCCGAGTCCTCTGCTGGGCCACGAACGACACCGCGACCATCTTGATCAACAGCTCGGGGTCCGCCTCGACGACGGGCACGGCCACCCGGTCCAGCGGCCCCTCCCGCGCGATCTCCGCCCACAGCCGCCCGAGGCTCAGCCACAGGTCGTCCACCGACGAGCGCGCCTCCATGTCGTTGCCCATCCTGCGGGAGACCACGCAGTGCACCTTCCGGTACGGCGAACCGATCGTGGCCACCGTGCCGAGCGAGTAGCGCTTGAGCTTGCCCACGGGCTTCGACTCGCGCGTCTCGACGCGGCGGGGCACCACCGCCGACAGGGCACGTTCCAGCTCGCCGTCCAGGCGTTCCAGGTCGCCGTCGTACAGGCGGCCGAGCAGTTTCCCCCGCACGCCGCCGAGGTCGGTGTCGAACGTGTCGGCGAACCCGACCACGAGGTCGGCGTCCTGATTCAGCGGGTCGCCCACCCGGACGGAGACCGTCGTTCCCGGCAAAGTGCGCGAGATCGGGCACCGCGGATACGCCCGCGCCAGCGCCCAGACCGCGGACACCACCACGCAGCCGGCGAGCACGACCGGACCGGCCGGCCCCGCCCCTGACGCCTGCGCGACCAGCACCACCAGCGCGAGGGCTCCGAACGCCATGAGGAAGTGCGCGGCCAGCAGCACCCGGCCGCGCGGCGTGCGGACGACCGCCCGCAGCCCCTGGACGAGACCCACCCGCCGCCCTCCCGAGGAAATGCGCCAGAGCCTGGAAGATACGTCGTTCGACGCCTTCTGGGTAGATCTCTGCCCAAGTTTCCGTCAATCAGGCCCGCGTTTTCGGCATCAGTGTGGCGAGCAGCAGAAGCAGCGCGCTCTGCGCCAGCATGCCGGGCGCGAGCGGCGGCGCCGCGCCCACGGTCTTCGTCAGCGCGTACCACCACTGGGTGAGCGGCGAGAGCGAGTCCCACGCCGGGTCCATGCCCGCGCCCACGCCGTAATTGACCGACACGTGCATGAAGACGCCGTACGCCGAGGCCAGCAGCACCATCCCGGCCAGCACGCGCACCACGGTCACCGTGCGCGCGGACACGGCGAGCAACACGAGCGCGACCACCAGGGCCGCCACGGCGACCCATGGGATGAGCTGGGTGAACGACTGCCAGTGGCGCTCGAAGGCGAGCTCCAGCCCGGCGCCGGCGATGCCGACCGCGACCAGCGCCAGCAGCCCCAGCCGGACCGCGGAGGAGGGGCCGAGCCGGCGAGCTTCAGCGGTTCGAGGGGTAGTTGAGGTCATGTGCGGCGACCACCGTCCGATGGGAAATCCTGTTGTCCTCCTCACGTTCTCGGCGGATCCTCAGAGGAGTCTCAGCGCATTCTGAAGATCTCGTGAAAAGTGGACGAAATGGCCGACGAGTACGTTCCGCGGCTCCCGCCCGAGCACGTCGAGCGGATCCGCCGCTGGCATGAGAACGCCTATCGCGCCATGCGCGAGGAGGGCGCCGGGGAGCAGAGCTTCGCCTACCTGGGCCGCACCATCGTGGTGCCGCCCGGTGTGATGCCGATCGCGCGCCTGTCCCACCTGCTCGGCGAGGCCGTGCTGGCCGAGGTGAGGGAGGGCGACCGCGTGCTCGACATGGGCACGGGCAGCGGCGTCAACGCGATCCTGGCAGCCTCGAAGGCCGCCGAGGTGCTGGCCGTCGACGTCAACCCGGCCGCCGTCGAGGCCGCCCGGCGCAACGCCGAGCGCAACGGCGTCGCCGACCGCGTGGAGGTGCGGCTCAGCGACGTCTACGAGGCCGTCGACGGCCGGTTCGACCTGATCGTCTTCGACCCGCCGTACCGCTGGTTCACGCCGCGCGACGCGTCCGAGCTGGCCAGCGCCGACCCCGGCTACCGGGCGATGACCGCGTTCTTCCGCGGCGCGCGAGCCCACCTCACCCCCGGCGGGCGGATGCTGATCGGCTTCGGCACCTCGGGAGACCTCGACCACCTGCGCGGCCTGGCCCGCGAGGAGGGCTTCGCCACCGAGGTCGTCGCCCACCGCGCCCTTGAGCGCGACGGCTGGCAGGTCGACTACTACACGTTCAGGATGACGTGATCGGTACGGCCTGGCCGTACCGATCATCGATCACGTCCTACATGTTGATCATGTGACCGGCCAGGCCGTGGACGGCCTCCTTGACCGCCTCGCCGAGCGTCGGGTGGGCGTGGACGTTGCGGGCCACTTCATGCACCGTCAGGTCCCACTGCTGGGCCAGGGTCAGCTCGGGCAGCAGCTCGGTGACCTCGGGGCCGATCAGATGGGCGCCGAGCAGCTCGCCGTGGGTGTCGTCGCTGATGATCTTGACGAAGCCGTTGCTGTCGCCGAGACCGTGCGCCTTGCCGTTGGCGGTGAACGGGAACTTCGTCACCTTCACGTCGTAACCCAGGTCGCGCGCCTGCGCCTCGGTGTAGCCGAAGCTCGCCACCTGCGGCTGGCAGTACGTCGCGCGCGGGATCATCACGTAGTCGAGCTCCATCGTCTCGGCGTTCGCGATGGTCTCGGCGGCGATGATGCCCATCGACTCGGCGGCGTGCGCCAGCATCAGCTTGGCCGTGACGTCGCCGATGGCGAAGATGCTGGGGACGTTCGTCCGGCAGCGGCCGTCGACCGCGATGGCGCCCCGGTCGGTCAGCGCCACCCCCGTCTTCTCCAGCCCGTAGCCGTCGACGCGCGGCTGGAAGCCGATGGCCTGCAGCACCTTGTCGGCCTCCAGCACCTGCGTCTGGCCGCCCTTGGTGACGGTGACCTTGACCGAGGCGCCGGTGTCCTCGATGGCGTCCACGCGGGTGGAGGTCATCACCTCGATGCCGAGCCGCTTGTAACGCTTGGCCAGCTCGGCCGACACCTCTTCGTCCTCCAGCGGCACGACCCGGTCGAGGAACTCCACGATCGTCACCTTGACGCCGTAGTTGTGCAGCACGTACGCGAACTCCACGCCGATCGCGCCGGCGCCCGCGATGATGATGCTGTCCGGCAGCTCCTCCGAGAGGATCTGCTCCTCGTACGTCACCACCCGCTCCGACAACTGCGTGCCGGGGATGAGCCTGGTGGTGGCCCCGGCGGCGATGATGCAGTGGGAGAACGTGATCGTCTCGCCGTTCACCTGGAGCGTGTTGGCGTCCAGGAACGTGCCGCGCCCGTCGTACTCCGTGATGGCGTTCTTCTTCATCAGGTAGTGAACGCCCTTGACGCGCCCGTCGGCCACCTTGCGGCTGCGCTGGAAGGCCGCCCCGTAGTCGAAGGTGACCTCGCCGCTGATGCCGAAGGTCTTGGCCTCGTGATGGAAGATGTGGGCCAGTTCGGCGTTGCGCAGCAGCGCCTTGGACGGGATGCAGCCCACGTTCAAGCAGACGCCACCCCAGTACTTCTCCTCGACGACCGCGGTGCGCAGTCCGAGCTGGGCGGCGCGGACGGCGGCCGTATACCCTCCAGGACCCGCGCCGAGTACGACGACGTCATAGTGAGTGCTCATGAGTCGGACCATACCGCCAGCCCGAACTTGACCCGTCCTCAGACCTCGACCTCGTACGACAGGCTCAGCTCATCGGCGGGGACACCGCGGATCCCCCAGTTCACCCGGGGCATCTCGACGATCGTGAGCTCCAGGTCCTCGGGGTCGTGCGGCCACCGGGCGTAGAGCTCCCGGACCAGCGTCCGCTTCGCGTAGTCGCTGCGCCCGGTGAAGCAGACCACCTCGATGATCACATAGCGTTCGCTCCGCTGCGGGCAGACGAGGTCGTCGGCCTCCAGCAGCAGGAAGCGGTGGAAACGTTTGTCCTCCGGCAGGCCCCACGCGCTCACCAGGCTCGCGTGGATCAGGTCCGACAGCTCGCGCCGCCTGCCTGCCCAGACGTCGCGACGGCCGTACACCTTCACCTGCGCCATATCGGCCACTATAGAAGGTGTGATCCGCATTCTGCTGGCCGACGACGAGACCATGATGCGGGCCGGAGTCCGGGCGATCCTGTCCTCTGACCCCGCCCTCGACGTGGTGGCCGAGGCGGGTGACGGCAAGGAGGCGGTGGACCTCGCCATCAGCCACCGTCCCGACGTCGCCCTGCTCGACATCCGCATGCCCCGGCTCGACGGGCTGGCCGCCGCGGCGGAGATCCGCAGGGCCGCGCCGGCGACGGCCGTGGTGATGCTCACCACGTTCGGCGAGGACGACTACATCGCCAAGGCGCTCGACGTGGGCGCCAGCGGTTTCCTGTTGAAGTCGGGTGACCCGCGCGAGCTCATCGCGGGCATCCACGCGGTGGCCGACGGGGCGGCGTACCTGTCGCCCAAGGTGGCGAGGAGCGTCATCAGCCGGCTCCAGGGCGGCCGGATGGCCAGGGGCGCGGTGGCCCGCGACCGCATCGAGGGGCTCACCGAGCGCGAGCGCGAGGTGCTCGCCCTGCTCGGCGCCGGTCTGTCCAACGCCGAGATCGCCCGCGAGCTGCACATCGTGGAGGGCACCGTGAAGGCGTACGTGAGCGCCATCCTCACCCGCCTCGACGTGCGCAACCGCGTCCAGGCCGCGATCATCGCCCACGAGGCCGGCTTGGTAGCCTGACGCGTGATGTATCGCCTCGTGTTCACGCAGGTCTTGCGGCGGTTCGACGCCGAGGCCGTGCACCGTCTCACCGTCAGCGGCCTCGCCCTCCTCGCGCGGCTGCCGCTGCTCAAGCGGCTGCTCCACCGTGCGCTCGCCCCGCACGACCCGGCCCTGCGCGTGACCGCGTTCGGCGTGCACTTCCCCGGGCCGCTGGGCCTGGCCGCCGGGTTCGACAAGGACGCCGCGTGCGCCGAGGGCATCGCCGCGCTCGGCTTCGGTCACGTCGAGGTCGGCACGATCACCGCCCACGGCCAGCCGGGCAACCCGCGTCCGCGCCTGTTCCGGCTGCCGCGCGAGCGGGCGCTGATCAACCGGATGGGGTTCAACAACGACGGCGCCCTCGCCGCCGCCCGCAGGCTGCGCCGGCCCAGGGGCGTCCCCGTCGTCGTCGGCGTCAACATCGGCAAGACCAAGGTGGTGCCCGAGTCGGGCGCCGTCGCCGACTACGTCACCAGCGCCAAGCGGCTCGCCCCGCTGGCCGACTACCTCGTGGTCAACGTCAGCTCGCCCAACACCCCCGGGCTGCGCGACCTGCAGGCCGTCTCGCTGCTGCGCCCGCTGCTCACCGCGGTCAAGGAGGTCGCCGACGCGACGCCCCGCCGCACCCCGCTGCTGGTCAAGATCGCCCCCGACCTGGCCGACGCCGACATCGACGCGATCGCCGACCTGGCGCTGGAGCTGGGCCTCGACGGCATCATCGCGACCAACACCACGATCCGCCACTCCGGCGAGACCGGAGGGTTGTCCGGCCGGCCGCTCAAGAAGCGCTCGCTGGAGGTCCTGCGGCGCCTGCGCGCCCGGGTCGGCGACGGCCTCACGCTGGTCTCGGCCGGCGGCGTCGAGGACGCCGACGACGTCTGGGAGCGCCTGCTCGCCGGTGCCACCCTGGTCCAGGGCTACTCCGGCTGGATCTACGGCGGCCCCCTCTGGGCCTCCCGCATCCACCGGCAGCTGTCCGTACGTGTGCGCCGACACGGCATGAAGTCCATCACCGAGGCCATCGGCCGCACCGCCTAAGGTGGCACGGTGATCCGACCAGTGACCCTTCCCGGCGGCGTCGTGCTCCGCCCGCTGAGCGAGCACGACGCCCCCGCCCTGACCGAGGCCTACATCCGCAACCGCGAACACCTGCGGCCCTGGGAGCCGCGCAGACCCGAGAGCTTCTACACGCTCACGATCCAGGCCCAGATGCTGGAGGCCATGCTCGCCAAGCAGGCCGCCGGCCAGGCGACCGCGTGGGCGCTGGCCGACGGCGACCTGATCGTGGGCCGCATGACGCTCAACGACACCGTCCGCGGCCCGTTCCTCAGCACCAACCTCGGCTACTGGATCGACGCCGGCCACACCGGCCGCGGCCTGGCCACCGCCGCGGTGCGCGAGGTGTGCCGGATGGCCGACGAGGAGCTGCGCCTGCACCGGGTCGCGGCCGGCACGCTGGTCGACAACGTCGCCTCGCAGAGCGTGCTGCGCAAGGCCGGCTTCGAGCTGTACGGCACCGCCCCGCGCTATCTGGAGATCGACGGCCGGTGGCAGGATCACCGGCTCTTCCAGCTCATCCTCAACGACCGCCCGGCCCTCTGAGTCACACGCTCGGCCGGGTCGACTCGGCGTCGTGCGTCATCTCCTCGATGCGGGCCATCCTGTCGCGCATGTCCAGCTCGCTCGGCCGGTGCGGGCGCCGCCGCTGCCACGGGCGCGGCCCCGCCGGCGGGCGGTACTCCACGCCGAGCGCGTCGAGCCGCCCGAGATGGCGGGCCAGCCGCTCGCCGAAGCCCTCCTGGGCCCGGCCCGCCCAGGCCACCTCCGCGAGCGCGCAGGCCCTCGGCCACAGCCGGTAGTCGACCGTCCGCGGGTCGGGCACCCGCTCGCTCCACAGCTGCGCCTGCGTCCCCAGCACCCGCGACCGCTCCGCATCGCTCCAGGAGGCGGGCGCCGGGTCGAACGCGGCCACGTCGTCCACCGTGGTGGTGTCGCCGATGGCCATCGGCTCCGCGGGCGAGCCCGACTCGGCGTAGTCGAAGTAGAGCGGGAACACCGGCGTCGCCACGATGTCGTGCCCGGCCGCGGCCGCCCGCCGACCGACGCCCATGCCGCGCCACGGCATGACGATCGTGTCCTCGCGCAACCCGCCGCTGACGAACGCCTCGTCCCACACCACGGCCCGCGCGCCGCGCTCGGCCAGCGCGTCGGCCAGCCGCCGCAGGAACCACGCCTGCAGGTCGTTGGCCGTCGCCAGGCCCAGCGACTCGCGGTACGCGCCGATCTCCGGCGAGGCCGCCCAGTGGTCGAGCACCACCTCGTCGCCGCCGATGTGCACGTACGGCGTCTCGCCCAGCGCCCCCAGCAGCTCGTCGAAGACCGTGAGGAGGAAGTCGACGGTCGCCGGCAGCGGCGACAGGATCGCGGGGGAGATGCCCCACCGGTCGAGCACCTCATGCGGCTCCCCGGTGGCCCCGAACTCCGGGTACGCCGCCAGGATCGCCGACGCGTGCCCCGGCACGTCGATCTCCGGCACCACCGTGACGCAGCGGGAGCGCGCGTACGCGGCGATCTCCGCCAGGTCGTCCAGGCTGTAGTAGCCGCCGTGCGGGAGGTCGTCGTACGTCACCGGCTCCCCGTAGTGGCTGCTCACCGTACGCGGGCGGTGGGAGGCCACCTCGTGCAGCCGCGGGTAGGCCCGGCTCTCCACCCGCCACCCCTGGTCGTCGACCAGGTGCAGGTGGAGCCGGTTGAGCTTGTGCACCGCCATCAGGTCCAGCAGGCGCAGCACCTCCCGCTTGGGGAGGAAGTGCCGCGCCACGTCGAGGTGCAGCCCACGCCAGGCGAACGCGGGCGCGTCCTCGACCCGCACCCCCGGCACGGCCCACGACGCGCCGGCCGAGAACCGGTAGGAGGCGTCGGGCAGCAACTGGTGCAACGACTGCGCGGCGTAGAACGCTCCCGCCCGGCCGCCCGCCGCGATCTCCACACCGCGCGACCCCACCGTCAGCCGGTACGCCTCCTCGCCCAGCGCCGGATCACGGCGCACGTCGATCTCGCCGGAGTCGCCGGGCCGCAGGTCGAGCCGGGGCAGCGCGACACGTACGGCGTCCACCAGGTCACCGGACACCGTCGCGCCGGAGCTCAGCGCGTAGGAGGCGGAAAGGTCATGGAGCAGCTCAGGACGAGGAATCATGATTCGAGATAGTGCTGCAATCCGTTCGCCAGCGCCAGAGCGATCTTCTGCCGGAACTTCGGATCGCGGAACTTGGCCGCCTCGGCGGCGTTGCGCATGTTGCCGCACTCGATGAACACCTTCGGCACCGTCGACAGGTTGAGCCCGCCCAGGTCGTTGCGGTAGTCGAGCGCCCTGCTGCCGATGTAGTTCGAGTACGGCAGCCCCGTGCCGTCGCGGAAGGCGTCGCGGACGGCGACGCCCAGCCTGCTCGAGGCCTTCACGACCTTGTCCACCGGCCCGTCGATCTTCTTCGGCATGATGACGTGGAAGCCGCGGTTGCCCGGCGCCGAGCCGTCCGCGTGCACGGAGATCGCGGCGTCCGCGCCGGCCTCGTTGCCGATCGCGGCCCGCTCGGTGATGCACGGCCCGACGCCGTCGTTGCCGGAGCGGGTCAGCTCGACCGTGGCGCCCCGGTTCTTCAGGATCTTGCGGAGCCGGGTGGAGACGTCCCAGGTGAAGGCGGCCTCGCTGTAGCCGTCGTCGGTGGACGTGCCGGTCGTGTCGCAGGCCTTCTTCTGCGTCAGCACGTCGACCTGGCGGTTGATCGCGGCCGGGTCGCGGAAGTTGCCGCCGTTGTGGCCCGGGTCGATGACGACCACCTTGCCGTCGAGCGGCTCCTCCGGTGTCTCCGACACCGGCACATCGGCCTCTCCCGTGGTGGCCGCGGGGGTCTGCCCCGTGGTGGCCGCCGGGGTCTGCCCCGCGCTCGTCGCGGGGGCGGCCTGACCTGCCGTGGCGCCATCGGTGCCGGCGCCGCCGCACGCGGAGGCGATCAGGCCGCAGACGGCGAGGATCGTGGCTGGTAGAGCACGCATACCGTCCAACTTACGGCAGGCAGGGCGGTCGAGCCCGTGTTATGCCGGTCTGGCGCGTACGATCCCCGCCGGCACGTCCTCACCAGACGTGCTCGCCGACCTCCTGTCGTTCGAGCAGGGCGGCCAGCTCCCGCGCGTCCTCGGCGTCGAGGCCGAGGACGACGCGGGGGCGGCCCCACGGGTGGTCGAGCGAGTGGGCGACGTAGCTGGCGACCGACTCGGCGCCGCCGTCGGCGCCCCGGCCCTTGCCCGCCCGCCAGTGCCCCCAGGCGCGCTCGAGCTCTGCCGCCGCGCGCTGGGCACAGGACACCAGTTCCGGATCACGCATGACTGTTCCCCCCGGATCAGATCGTGACCGGACCGAATCCGGCCACAATTAGCATGACCCTGACGAGTAAACCGTCGTACGCCCGTGCCTCCGCACGGCTTGACCCAGCTTTGGGCCGCTCTTAGGCGGGCCCCGTGCTCCGTCGCACGACTAACTCCGGCCGGATCTCCCGCAGGCGCGCTGCCTTGCCGGGGTCTCCGATCCGGTCGCTCAGCAGGGCGGCCGCCGACCGGCCCATCGCGCGGCGGGGCTGGTCGACCGAGGTGAGCGAGATGTGGTGCGAGGCCGACAGGTGCGTGTTGTCGTACCCCACCACCGAGAGGTCTTCGGGGACGCGCAGGCCCAGTTCGCTCGCGGCAGAGAGCACGCCGAGCGCGACCACGTCATTGGCGGCGAAGATCGCCGTGGGCCTGGGGTCGCGGGTCAGCAGCGCCGTCGCCGCCGCCCTGCCGCCGTCCTCGTCGGACTCGGCGGCCTCCACCATGATGTACGGTGCCAGCGCGTGCCTGCGCATCGCCACGAGGTAGCCCTCGCAGCGCGACGCGCGCCGGCTCTCGATGTGGGCGATCCGCTTGTGGCCCAGCTCGACCAGGTGGTCGATGGCCATGCGGGCGCCGAGTTGATCGTCGTCGACCACGATGTCGACGCCGTCCAGCTGAATGTCACGTTCCCCCACCACGACGGCGGGGGTGTAGGAGGTCGCCTCGACCAGCGTCTCGCTGGTCGGCGCGATGCCGAGCAGCACGAGGCCGTCGACCCTCAGTTCGAGGAACGCCTCAACGGCCTCGTCCTCGAACGCCGGGTCCCACTGGCTGTTCCCGATGAGCATGCGCAGACCGTCGCCGTGCAGGCTCTCCTGGAGGCCGTCGAGGAACTCCGCGTAGAACGGATTGTGCAGGTCGGCGACGAGCGCGCCCACCAGATGCGTACGTCCCTCGACCAGGCTGCGGGCGACCGCGTTCGGCCGGTAGCCGAGCTCGCGGGCGGCCTGCAGCACGGCCTGGCGACGGTGCTCGCTCACGTGCGGGGAACCACGCAGCACGAGAGAGACGAGCGATTTGGACACGCCGGCTCGTTCGGCGACATTACGGATGGTCGGTCTCGGCCGAGGCAGTGCGTCTACCTCTCTCAGTTCGGCGATGGAAGTGTTGACGGGCGGTCCTGACATGTGTCTCCCCCGCGATGCGGATATGGGCACCTGTCTCACCAAACGATCGAGTTCGCGGCAGGGTACGGCCTCCGTAACGGATTGGCGTAACTCTTGTCACGGGACGGAGGATTTCGGCCGAGAGGGGTCGGCTACTGTGCAGGTGTGAAAGGCGGGGAGTCAGCCGGAAACACACGGCCGGCGCGGCGCAGGCTCAGCGTGGACCGCCGCAGGGAAGAGCTCATGGCGGCGGCGCTGGAATTGTTCGGCACCCGCGACGCGGAAGACGTCTCCATCGACGACGTGGCCTCGGCGGCGGGCGCCTCGCGCGCCCTGGTCTACCACTACTTCGGCGGCAAGCAGGAGCTCTACGTGGCCGCGCTGCGCAGCGCGGCGGTGCAGCTGGAGTCGCGGCTGCAGTCCCAGGAAGGCGGCGGGGCGCTCGACGAGCTGGCCTCCGGGCTCAGACGTTACTTCGACTTCGTCGAGGAGCACGCGGCGGGCTTCGCGGCGCTGCTGCGCGGCGGCCCCGCCAACAGGACGGGCGAGGTGGGAGAGATCGTCGACGGCGTGCGCCGCCGGCTTTTCGCTCTCGTCCAGAAGCAGATGGGCGTCGAGGAGCCAGGGCCTGTGCTGCGCACGACGCTGCGGTCGTGGATCGCCTCCGTGGAGGCGGCCGGCCTCGACTGGCTGGAGCACCGCGACATCGACCGCTCGACGCTCGAGAAGATGCTGGTCGATCACATGGTCGCGCTGCTAGGCGTCGCCGCCGCCCATGATGGCGACGTCGCCGGGTTGATCGAGCGGCTGGGCTCCGCTCGTGGCCTCACTCCGTGAGGCGGGCTCTGTCGCCCCGATGGTCGCCGCTCTCCGGCCGCTGATCCAGAGGACGGCGGCTCGCTCGCGGAGAAGAGTGGCGCCGGGCGGGCGGCGCCAACTTCCGTCGCGACGTCGTGTCGTCACGAGTGGTGGACCGGGCCTCCAGCGCCGGCCAGGTCCACCCACTGAACCCCCCTGAGGTCCGTGACGACGTTCCCGTTACTCGGAGCGCTGCTGCGGGATCCCCGCGAGCAGCGCGCGAACCTCGGTCTCCCGGTAACGCCGATGACCGCCGAGGGTGCGAATCGACGTCAACTTGCCCGCCTTGGCCCACCGCGTAACGGTCTTGGGGTCGACCCTGAACATGGTCGCGACCTCAGCGGGCGTAAGCAGTGGCTCGGCCTCGGGTGTACGAGCTGACATTTGTGCGGCCTCTCCTCCGTGTGGACCGGCTTAGCGATCCTGTGACTGCCTTTGCGCGTGTCACGGATGTCCCCCTATGGCACAGAGCGTGCGGCTTTTCTGAGCCATATGCGGCATCACCCGATGTGACCATACCGCCACGCTGAGCGATTGGCGAGCCCTTCTTTGACCCAACTGCCCGCCCCCGTGGCCATGTCACGCTCGGTGATTCTAGCGACACGGTTCGTGGTATCGCAGTGAAAACGGCAAACTACTCAGTTCGCAGAAGAGAGCAGCCGCGAGACGTGACCTACTCATGCAGGTCAGACACCCGTATTGGGGCTCAGTTGGCAGATTCCAGCAGTTGCATTGACTTCCACCGCAGGATCACTCTCTGGTACATGGCGTAGGCAAGTTCTTCTTGACCCGTGTCCAGCCCCGTCAGAGCGGCGGAGAGCTCCGCCACCGACTGGTCGGCCTGCAACGCGTCGTCGTCCATCAGGTGGACGAGCCCGCCGTAGTCGAGCTCCACCAGCGAGTGCGGGTGGAACTCCTCCAGCCACCGCGCGACGTCCTCGACGTCGAGGGGCGCAGAGGTGTCGCCCAGGTGCCGGCGCAGCACGCTGAGCGCCCGCGCCGCCCGCCTCCTGGCCTGCGCCATGGAAGTGACATAGATGAGGTTACGCCCCGTGGCCGTCGTGACGTCCTGCCCCGGGTTGGCCGAGCCGAGCACCAGCCAGCGCTCGTTGCCGTCGAACGGCACGAACCACGACGCCGGCACGTGCCAGGACGTCGTGCGGATGTGGGTGCGCAGCGCGCCCGAGCCCGCCCGCCGCTTGTAGCGGTCGAAGTCGTCGGCCGTCTGCTCGGCGACCGCCTTCGGCACGAGGTGGTCCATCACCTTCACGGGCGTGGTGCCACGAAGCCGTGAGAACGCCAGCCACGAACGCAACCGGGTCTGCCAGGGACATACGTACAGACGGTCCTCGACACGCCGGAGATAGGCGTTGGGGCTCTCCTGGGCGGGAACGGGTTGAGGGGGCATGCCGAGCAGGCGCATGACGGACTCGCCGTGCTCCGCGTTGAGCGCGTTCGCGCGTCGCGGGCGGTCGCGTGAGTCGGCGTAGTCGGCCCACACCTTGCGCTCGGGCTCGGCGAACGCGGTCAGCGGCTCATAGACACGGAGGTAGGCGGCATAGGGCAGCACGGAGGCATCGTGTCACGAAGCGTCTCCGCGCGCACCGTCGCGCCGTCACTACTCTGGGAGGGATCTCCGCCGCGAAGGTGCGGCGGACCGGACAGGGAGTCACCACAGTGACCGACGTCTTCGGCACGTCCCACAAGGACGTACACGAGCAGGTCGTCTTCTGCGCGGACGAGCAGAGCGGCCTGCGTGCCATCATCGCCATCCACAACACGGCCCTGGGCCCGGCCCTCGGGGGCACGCGGTTCTATCCGTACGAGAACGAGCAGGCGGCCCTGGCCGACGTGCTCAACCTGGCCAAGGGCATGTCCTACAAGAACGCGCTGGCCGGCCTCGACCTCGGCGGCGGCAAGGCCGTCATCATCGGCGACCCGGCCCGCGACAAGAGCGAGCCGCTGCTGCGGGCGTACGGCAGGTTCGTCGAGTCGCTCGGCGGGCGCTACATCACCGCCTGCGACGTGGGCACCTACAGCGAGGACATGGACATCGTCGCCCGCGAGTCGACTTTCGTGACCGGGCGCACCCTGGCCAACGGCGGGGCCGGCGACTCGTCGATCCTCACGGCGTTCGGTGTGTTCCAGGGCATGCGGGCCTCCGCCGAGCGGGTCTTCGGCACCCCGTCGCTGCACGGCAGGCGGGTGGGGGTCGAGGGGGTCGGCAAGGTCGGCCACCGCCTGGTCGACCTGCTGCGCGAGGACGGCGCCGAGGTCGTGGTCTGCGACGTGAGCGAGCGGGCCGTCGAGCGGGTGCGCCAGCACCGTCCCGAGGTCGACGTCGTCGCCGACGCGCGTGCCCTCGTGACCTCCGACATCGACGTCTTCGCTCCGTGCGCGCTGGGCGGCGCGCTCGACGACGACACGGTGGCCGCGCTCCGGGCGAAGATCGTCTGCGGCGCCGCGAACAACCAGCTGGCCCACGCCGGTGTGGAGAAGCAGCTGGAGGATCGCGGCATCCTGTACGCGCCCGACTACGTCGTCAACTCCGGTGGTGTGATTCAGGTCGCCGACGAGATCCGCGGCTTCGACATGGAGCGCGCCAGGTCGAACGCGGCCCAGATCTACGACACGACTCTGAAGATCTTCGAAATCGCCGCTGAGGAGGGCGTACCTCCCGCGGTCGCAGCGGATAGGCTGGCCGAGCGCAGAATGTCGGAAGTCGGGCGTATTCGGGCCATTTGGCTGGGCCGCTGATGCCCCGCGCCCATACGACGTACCGAGCTGGGCACAAAACAGGTACGGTAATAGGCGAACGATAGGCTGACGCCCAGAGTCAGGCGGCGTCAGTGTGTGGTGCGTTAGCGACGAGGGGTCGGGGACGACCCCACACGAGGGGGTCGAGCCAATGGGGCGCGGCCGAGCAAAGGCCAAGCAGGTCAAGGTTGCTCGCCAGCTGAAGTACAACAGCGGTGGCACGGATCTTGACCGTCTTCGCGACGAACTCGGAGTCGGAGACTCCAGCCGCAGTGACGACGCCGACGACCTCAACGATGAGCTGGCGGATCGCTATGCCGATTACGCCGATGACTACGGTGCCGGAGACGACGACGACAGCCGTCCTTCCGGCCGCCGCTAGCCGTTCTTCTGGGTGAAGTGACCAGGGCCCGGCGACGTCAGTCGCCGGGATTCCGATCACATTCGTCGGGCCCCACGGGAAACCGTGGGGCTTTCGTCACGTGGTGGGGCTTTTTTCCGCTGCCCGCGGTCAGCGGTAGCGGGCCTGACCCGTTCCGGCGACGATCTCGCCCATCACCCAGGCGGGCAGCCCGCGTGCCGCGAGCACCCGCACGGCCTCGTCGGCCGCGCCGGGCGCGACCACGGCCGCCATCCCCACCCCGAGGTTGAACGTACGATCCAGGTCGCGCTGCGCGATCTTCCCGTGCCCGGCGAGCACCTCGAAGATCGCCGGGGGCGTCCACGACGAGCGGTCGAGCACCGCGTCGAGGTGGGCGGGCAGTGACCGCGCCAGGTTGCCCTCGATGCCGCCGCCGGTGATGTGGGCGTAGGCGTGCACCTCGACCGCGCGGGTCAGCTCCAGGCAGGCGAGCGAGTAGATGCGCGTCGGCTCCAGCAGCTCCTCGCCGAGCGGCCGGCCCAGCTCGGGCAGCACCGCGTCGAGCGACAGCGACGCCTCGCGCAGCACGTGACGCACCAGCGAGTAGCCGTTGGAGTGGACGCCGGAGGAGGCCAGCCCCAGCACGACGTCGCCCTCGGCCACCCGCTCGGGCCCGAGCATGGCCGACGCCTCCACCACGCCGGTGCCGGCACCCGCCAGGTCGTATTCGTCGGCGCCCATCGCGCCCGGGTGCTCGGCCGTCTCGCCGCCCACGAGCGCGGCGCCGGCCAGGCGGCAGCCCTCGGCGACCCCGCCGACGATCTCGGCGACGCGCTCGGGCACCACCTTGCCGCAGGCGATGTAGTCGGTCATGAACAGCGGCTCGGCCCCGCAGACCACCAGGTCGTCGAGGACCATGCCGACCAGGTCGATGCCGATCGTGTCGTGCTTGCCGTACCGCTGGGCGATCATGACCTTGGTGCCGACGCCGTCGGTCGAGGTGGCCAGCAGCGGGCGCCGGTAGCGCAGCAGGGCGGAGGCGTCGAACAGACCGGCGAAACCGCTGGCGTCGTCGACGACCTCCGGGCGGCGCGAACGCGCCACCTTGTCCTTCATCAGGTCGACGGCACGCTCGCCGGCCTCGATGTCGACCCCTGCCGCCTCGTACGTACTCACGCCTTGCTCTCCAACACGAACTTGCCGACGTTGTCCTGGTCGATGGCGATCGGGTACTCGCCGGTGAAGCAGGCACGGCAGAGCCGCTCGGCCGGGATGGTGGTGGCCTGGGTCAGGCCCTCCAGGGAGATGTAGCCGAGGCTGTCGGCGCCCAGCGAGGCGCGGATCTCCTCGACCGACAGCGAGCCGGCGATCAGCTCGGCGCGGGTGGCGAAGTCGATGCCGTAGAAGCACGGCCAGGCCACCGGCGGCGAGGAGATGCGGACGTGCACCTCACGGGCGCCGGCCTCGCGCAACATCTTGACGATCGCGCGCTGGGTGTTGCCGCGCACGATCGAGTCGTCCACGACCACCAGGCGCTTGCCCGCCACGACCTCGCGCAGCGGGTTGAGCTTGAGCCGGATGCCGAGCTGGCGGATGGTCTGCGAGGGCTGGATGAAGGTGCGGCCGACGTAGGAGTTCTTCACCAGGCCCTGGCCGTACGGGATGCCGCTCTCCTCGGCGTAGCCCACGGCCGCCGGCGTGCCGGACTCGGGCGTGGGGATGACCAGATCGGCCTCGACCGGATGCTCGCGGGCCAGCACGCGGCCGACCTCGACCCGGGTGACCTGGACACCGCGCCCGGCGATGGTGGTGTCGGGGCGGGCGAGGTAGACGTACTCGAAGAGGCAGCCCTTGGGGTCGGCGAGGGCGAAGCGGCGCGAGCGCACGCCCCGCTCGTCGATGGTGAGCATCTCGCCCGGCTCGATCTCGCGGACGAAGGTGGCGCCCACGATGTCGAGCGCGGCCGTCTCCGAGGCCACCACCCAGCCGCGCTCCAGGCGGCCCAGGACCAGCGGGCGGATGCCCTGCGGGTCGCGGGCGGCGTAGAGCGTCTTCTCGTCCATGAACACCAGCGAGTAGGCGCCCTTGACCTGGGGGAGCAGCTCGGCGGCGGAGTCTTCGATGGAACGCGTGCGGTCCTGCGCGAGCAGCGTGGTGAGGACCTCGGTGTCGGTGGTGGCGCGGATGGTGCCAGGAGCCAGGCGTTCGGCCAGCTCCGGGGTGTTGATGAGGTTGCCGTTGTGGGCCAGCGCGAGCCCGCCGTCCTCGGTGGAGCTCAGGGTCGGCTGGGCGTTCTCCCACACGCTGGATCCGGTGGTGGAGTAGCGGCAGTGGCCGATGGCCAGGTGTCCGCGCAGGGTGCCGAGCACCGACTCGTCGAAGACCTGGGCGACCAGCCCCATGTCCTTGTAGACGAGGATGCGGCTGCCCTCGCTGACCGCGATGCCCGCGGACTCCTGGCCGCGGTGCTGCAACGCGTACAGCCCGTAGTAGGTGAGTTTGGAAACTTCCTCGCCCGGAGCCCAGACGCCGAAGACGCCACAGGCGTCTTGAGGTGCGCGGTCGTTGGGGTCCAGGTCATGGCCGAGCCGGCCGTCGCCCTTCAGCACATGCCTCAGTCTAGGTCGCCCCTTTCCGTGCTCGCACACCCGGGGCGGCAGTCACAGTGCGTGAGCGGACCTGCCCGCGTTCGAGCCGTCGCGGACGATCTCTCCGGTGAGGTTGCGGTTGGCCGCCGAACCGAGGAAGAGGACGAGGGCCGCCATGTCGCCGGCCGTGGACAGCCGGCGGGTGGGCGTGCGGGCGGCGAGCCGGTCGAGGGCCTCCTGGGGGATCGGACGGGCCGTGTCGGTGACGGTCAGCCCGGCGACGGCCACGTTGACCAGGATGCCGTCGCGGCCGGCCTCCCAGGCGAGGGCGCGGGCCATGCCGTGCAGGGCCATCTTGGCGGTGCCGTACACGCCCGGGCCCGGCACCCCCTCCTCGGCGATGCCGGAGGAGAGGAACACGATCCTGCCGAACCTCCTGCGCCGCATCTCGGGCAGCACCTGCTGGACGAGCAGGGCGTTGCCCACCACGTTGGCGTGCAGGGCGGCCGACCACTCGGCGGCGGGCACGTCCTCGAACGCGACGCTTCCCGGAAGGATCGTGCCCCAGCGGACGGCGTTCGCCACGAGGGCGTCCACCGGGCCGGCCGCGGCCACGGCGGGCGCGATGGTGGCGTGGTCCTCCAGATCCAGGTGAACGGCGGCGGCCTGACCGCCGCCCGCCTCGATGCGCTTGACGACCTCGGCCGCGCGGTCGGCGCCGGTGTTGTAGGTGATGGTGACGCGCGCGCCGGTCTCGGCGTACGCGAAGGCGGTGGCCTTACCGATGCCGGACGAGCCACCGGTGATGAGGACGTGCATGGGTGAGACTCCTTATTAGCCGACTAATTAGCCAGCTAAGTGGAGTCGGTGTCGTGGTGGCAAGGGTGGTTCGCTCGCGGCGAAAACGGCATGGCGTGAACGAGCCGGGCGAGCAGGGCGCGTTCCTCGGCGGTGAAGCCGTGCAGCAGCTCCTCCTCCAGGCGGTTCCAGATGTCCTCGACCGGTGCGCGCAGCGCCTTGCCCGCGTCGGTGAGACGGACCCTGCTCACCCGCGGGCGTACGGGGTCGGGGGTGCGGTGGAGGAGGCCCGCGCGTTCCAGACGCTGGATGGTCTTGGTGACGGTCGGGGGCTCGACGCCCAGGCGGGCGATCAGCTCGCCCTGGGTCAGGCCGTCCTCCTTCCACAGCTGGTTGAGCAGCATCTCCTGCCCCGCGTGCAGCCCGAGCGGGACCAGCGCGGCGGCGAACCGGTTGCGGTGCGTCTTGACGACCTTGATCAACGCGTACGTCAGGGTCTCGTCCAGCATGCCCTCATCTTGCCGTTCGCCTGCTGCTTTGGCGCATGGTGGCCCAAGGTTGAGCAGCTCCTTACCGTGTCGTGCGGTTTAGCGGACGCCTTCCGCGAAAGGGTGAAGTATCCGGCATGCAAACCCGTCGGGAGACGCAGACGTGACCACACCTGGGGACCCGAACGAGCACGAGCCCCGCCCGGGGCAGGAGGATCGCCCCGAGACCGCCCGTCCTTCGCAGGGCCGGCCCGGTCAGGGGCCATCGGAGCGTGCGCCGGAGGAGGAGACGGCTCCTGAGGGGCTGCGGCCTCCCGAGCCGCTCCCCTACGAGAAGGGGCCCACCGGCGGGGAAGAGACGCCGGAGGAGTGGTCCGCGGGCGGGCCACCCGGCGCCGGCCCCACGGGCGGCGCCGCCCCAGGCCCCGTCCCTGGTTCCGACGCGGAACGGCAGTCCGCGGATGATGACGAGCCGTCGCGCGAGGGCGCCGGTGAAAGGCCGTCCCGCGAGGGCGGCGGCGAGGAGCCGTCGCCCGAAGAGGAGCCGATCGCGCCTGAGCCGCCTGAGGCGCCGCAGCCCGACGTGCCGCCGACGCACGAGCCGCGACCGGCCGCAGAGCCGCGTCACCCCGACCTGCCCACCGCGCCGGAGGTACCCGAGCCCGCCGAGAGCGACGCGGAGCGTACCCAGGCGTTCCGGGTGCCCGGCGGCACCCCGCCGTACCCGGGGTGGGAGAGCGCCCCGCCGGAGGAGGGGGGTCCGGCAGGCCCGGAGTCGCCCGCCTTCGAGGAGCCCGCGTCGCGTTTCGAGGAGCCCGCCAAGCCGCAGCCGTCCCGTTTCGAGGAGCCTCCGAAGCCGCAGCCGTCGCGTTTCGAGGAGCCCGGGCAGCCGGGGTTCGCGGTGCCCGGCGGGGCGGGTGGGCCGGCGGAAAGGCCGGAGCAGGGCCGGCAAGGCCCGGGTGGTCCCGAGGAGAGGCCACGGGAAGGGGTGCCGCCGGAGGAAGGGCAGGTGCCCGGGGCGCCGCCGTACCAGGGCCCGTACGGGGCCACACCACAGGACCAGGGCCCGATCGTGCCCGGCACGACGCCCTCCAGCCCGTACGGCGGCCCGCCCGGCTACCCGCCGCCTCCGCCCCCGGGAGCGCCCTACGGCCCGCCCGGAGGGGGATACCCGCCGTCGCAGCCGGGCAGCGGCCTGGCCACCGCCTCGCTCGTGCTCGGCGTGGCCAGCCCGTTCCTGGTCTTCGTCTGCTTCACCGGCCTGATCACGGCCATCCTGTCGATCATCTTCGGCTGCGTGGCGCTGGCCAAGCGTGCCGGCAAGGGCCGCGCCATCGCCGGCATCGTGATCAGTGTCCTGTCACTGGTGCTTTTCGCGATCGTGGCGATCTGGTTCTGGAACGTGGTGCAGGACTGCGCCCACCTGCCCACCGCGCAGGCGGACCAGTGTTTCCAGGAACGTTTCCCCTGGATGGACGGCGGCCGCCGCTAGAGCGGCAGGTGGGCCGACAGGTCGGCGCGGGATCCGCTGGCGGAGACCGCGCCGTTGGCCACGGCCTCGTCCCACGTCATACGGCCCAGCGCGAGCGCGATCCAGGTGTGGCCGTCCATCTCGACCACGTTGGGCGGCGTGCCGCGCGTGTGGCGGGGCCCGGCGACGGCCTGCACGGCGGCGTACGGCGGCACGCGCACCTCGACCGTGCGGCCCGGGGCCGCGGTGGTCAGTTTGTCGAGCAGATGGCGCACCGCCAGCCTGCCCGCGTCGCGCTCCGGACGCAGCCCCCGCTCGTACGCGGTCAGCACGGCGGCCACGAGCGCGTCCGGCAGGGACGAGGCCGGGCCGTCGTAGGCGGGCTCGCCCAGCGCCACGAGTTGCGCGTCGAGTGCCGATCTCAGCGATTCCTGGTCCATCTTGCGTCGTGCCACGTCACCATTGTCCTCCCTGGAATCGTTCATCAAGATGGAGATCGTCGTTCACCCGAGGTTTCGACGGTGACCGTAGCCTCCCGGCCGTAACCCCCCGCACATCCTTGGAGGACCTGTGGCGAACCCGAACGGGGGCAGGCGGCTCCTGCCGTTGCTCTCCACCCCCCACAAAGGCGGCCGATCCGCGCTGACCTGCCGGTTCCGCTGTGGCAACGCATGCGCCCACGAGGTGGCCAACACCTCGGAGAACGCCTACTTCGGTGACGTCGTAAAGGAGGCCCTGTCCAGGCGCGGCGTGCTGCGGGCCGGCGCGCTCGGCGCGATCGTGGCGGGGGCCGGTGTGGCGGGGGCCGTGCCGGCGCTGGCGGACGAGCCGCAGGCGCGCGGCCGCGGCAACAGCGGTGGCGGGAAGGGCGGCGACCTGCGCTTCACCGCCGTGCCGCCGAACAAGGACGACGCGCTGAGCATCCCCCACGGCTACAAGTCGTCCGTGGTGGTGCGGTGGGGTGACCCCGTGCTGCCCGACGCGCCGGAGTTCGACTTCGACAACCAGAGCGCCGAGGCGCAGAGCAAGCAGTTCGGCTACAACTGCGACTACGTGACGATGTTCCCGATGGGCCGCGACCGCGCGCTGCTCTGGGTCAACCACGAGTACACGACCGAGAGCCTCATGTTCCGCGGCTACACCGACGGCTCGTTCGCGTCCGAGGAGCAGATCAAGATCGCGCTGGCCGCGCACGGCGGCTCCGTCGTGGAGATCGAGCGGGTCGGCAACGGCGGCGAGTGGAAGCTCGTCACCAGCGGCCGCCGCCGCTACAACCGGCGCGTCACCGCGCACACCCCGATGCGGTTCAGCGGGCCGGCCGCGGGCAGCGACCTGCTCAAGACGGCCGCCGACCCCGAGGGCCGTAAGCCCATCGGCATGCTGAACAACTGCGCGGGCGGCACGACCCCGTGGGGCACCGTGCTGACCGCCGAGGAGAACATCGACCAGTACTTCATCAACGGCGACAAGGTGCCCGAGGCGCAGAAGCCGTTCATCGCCCGCTACACGATCCCCTCCGGCGTCCCCGAGGACAGCCGCCGGTTCGACCGCGTGGAGGAGCGCTTCGACCTCGAGAAGCACCCGAACGAGGCGAACCGCTTCGGCTGGATCGTGGAGATCGACCCGTTCGACCCCGACTCCGCGCCGATCAAGCGCACCGCGCTCGGCCGCTTCAAGCACGAGGCCGCCACCACGACGCTCTCGCGTGACCGCCGCCTGGTCGTGTACATGGGCGACGACGCGCGCTACGAGTACATCTACAAGTTCGTCTCGAAGGACCGCTACATCCCGGGCTTCGACCGGCACAACCGCACCCTGCTGGACGAGGGCACGCTGTACGTCGCCAAGTTCACCGGCGACAGCCGGGACTCCGAGATCGACGGCTCCGGCAAGCTGCCCCGCGACGGCGAGTTCGACGGCTCCGGCGAGTGGATCCCGCTGGTCTCGGGTGACCGGTCGTACGTCAAGGGCATGTCCGCCGAAGAGGTGCTCGTCTACACCCGCGTCGCCGCCGACAAGGTGGGCGCCACGAAGATGGACCGCCCCGAGGACATGGAGCGCAACCCGGTCACCGGCGGCGTGTACGTGGCGCTGACCAACAACACCAACCGCACGGCGGCCGAGGCCGACGAGGCCAACCCGCGTTCGGCGAACAAGCACGGCCACGTGCTGGAGATCGTCGAGCGGCGCGACGACGCGGCCGAGAAGAGGTTCTCCTGGTCGCTGCCGCTGGTCTGCGGTGACCCGAAGGACCCGGCCACGTACTTCGCGGGCTACGACAAGTCCAAGGTCTCGCCGATCTCGTGCCCCGACAACGTGACGTTCGACCGCGACGGCAACCTGTGGATCTCCACGGACGGCAACGCGCTCGGCACCAACGACGGCCTCTTCGTGATGCCGGTCGAGGGCAGGGAGCGCGGCCACCTGCGCCAGTTCCTGAGCGTCCCGATCGGCGCCGAGACCTGCGGCCCGATGGTGACCGACGACCAGCTCAGCGTTTTCGTGGCGGTGCAGCACCCGGGAGAGGTCAGCGGCGCCACCCCCGACAACCCCGCCAGCCACTGGCCCGACGGCGCCCAGCCGCGCCCGTCGGTCGCGGTGGTGTGGCACGGCTCCAACAAGAAGATCGGCGCTTGACCTCAACTTAGCTTGAGGCTCTAACGTTCCGTGCCATGAGCATGGAAGTGACCGCCTGGCACCAGCTGTACTCGATGAACGACCGGCAGGAGCGTCGCTCTGTCTCCAGGGCGACGCTCCGGCGCATCGCGGGCTTCGCGCGCCCGCACCGGCGCAAGCTGACGGTGTTCCTGCTGCTGAGCGTCGTGCTGGCCGGCCTCGCGGTGGCCGCCCCGCTGCTCGCCGGCCGGGTCGTGGACGCCGTCTTCAACCGCGAGCCGCTCGGCGTGGTGGTCGTCGTGGCCCTGCTGATCGCCGGGCTGGCGATCGTGGAGGCGGGGCTCGGGCTGCTGAACCGGTGGCTGTCGGCCGGCCTGGGGGAGGACCTCATCCTCGACCTGCGCACGGCCGTCTTCGACCACGTCCAGCGCATGCCGGTGGCCTTCTTCACCAGGACCCGCACCGGCTCGCTGGTCAGCCGGCTCAACAACGACGTGATCGGGGCGC
Source organism: Nonomuraea terrae (assembly GCF_044465245.1). Lineage (NCBI taxonomy): Bacteria > Bacillati > Actinomycetota > Actinomycetes > Streptosporangiales > Streptosporangiaceae > Nonomuraea > Nonomuraea terrae. The sequence continues at coordinate 976,862 of NZ_JBITLL010000006.1, forward strand.
AGCGGGCCTTCACCGACACCCTGTCCGGCGTGGCGGGCAACATCGTGACCCTCCTGCTCACGCTCACCGCCATGATCAGCATCTCCTGGCAGATCACGCTGCTGGCGCTGCTGCTCCTACCGGTGTTCGTGCTGCCCGCGCGGCGGATGGGCGTCAGGATCGCCCGGATGAGGCGCGAGGCGGCCGACCACAACGCGGCCATGGGCAACCAGATGACCGAGCGTTTCTCGGCGCCGGGCGCGACGCTGGTGAAGCTGTTCGGCCGGCCCGCGTACGAGTCGGCCGAGTTCGCCGGCCGCGCCCGCCGGGTGCGCGACATCGGGGTGCGCTCGGCCATGACCCAGTACGCCTTCGTGACCGCGCTGACCCTGGTGTCGGCCCTCGCCCTGGCCCTCGTGTACGGCCTCGGCGGCTTCTACGCCCTGAGCGACCGGCTGGCCCCCGGCGCGCTGGTGTCGATGGCCATGCTCCTCACCCGCCTCTACGCCCCGCTCACCGCCCTGGCCAGCGCGCGGGTGGACGTGATGAGCGCGGTCGTGAGCTTCGAGCGGGTCTTCGAGGTGCTCGACCTCAAGCCGCTCATCCAGGACAGACCCGACGCCCGGTCGGTGCCGGAAGGCCCCGTGTCGGTGGAGTTCGACGACGTGCGCTTCGCGTACCCGTCGGCCGACAAGGTGTCGCTGGCCTCGCTGGAGGAGGTCGCCGTGCTCGACGCGCGCGGCGGCGAGGAGGTGCTGCACGGGGTGTCGTTCCGGGCCGAGCCGGGGCAGATGGTGGCGCTCGTCGGCTCGTCGGGGGCGGGCAAGTCCACCATCGCCCAGCTCCTGCCCCGCCTGTACGACGTCGACTCCGGCGCCGTACGCCTCGGCGGCGTCGACGTACGGGAGCTGAGCGCCGAGTCGATCCGCGCCACCCTCGGCATGGTCACCCAGGACGGACACCTCTTCCACGACACGATCCGGGCCAATCTGCTGCTGGCCAGGCCCGAGGCGAGCGACGAGGAGCTGTGGGACGCGATCACCCGCGCCCGCCTCGCCTCGCTCATCACGTCGCTGCCCGACGGGCTCGACACGGTCGTGGGCGAACGCGGCTACCGGCTGTCGGGCGGCGAGCGCCAGCGGCTGACGATCGCCCGCCTGCTGCTGGCCCGCCCCAGGGTGGTCATCCTGGACGAGGCCACGGCCGCGCTCGACTCCACCAACGAGGCGGCCGTGCAGGCGGCGCTCGGCGAGGCGCTGGAGGGCAGGACCGCCGTGGTGATCGCGCACCGGCTCTCCACCGTACGGGCCGCCGACCTCATCCTCGTCATCGAGGACGGGCAGGTGGTCGAGCGCGGCACGCACGCCGAACTGCTCGCCGCGGAAGGCCGCTACGAGGAGCTCTACCGCACGCAGTTCGACGAGCCGACGGTCGCGGTCGCCTGAGGCTGGTCTTCGTGCCGGTCGGCATCGAGGCGCCGGCGGCCAGAGGTTAGAGTCCCGTCGTGACCTTCGAGTTGATCTGCGAGATCGAACCCCCGACCAAGCCCGATCTGAAGCGCGTACGCCACCAGATCGGCACGCTGACCACGATCGCGGACGCGTTCCTCATTCCCGACAACCACATCGGCCGCGCCACCGTCTCCAGCGTGGCCGTGGCGCACGAGGTCGAGGCGATGGGCGGGCGCGGCATCGCCTGCCTCAACTCGCGCGACCGCAACCTGCTCGGTTTCCGCCGCGACCTGCTGACGGCGGCGGCGTACGGCGTGGACCAGTTCCTCTTCGTCTACGGCGACAAGCCGACGAGCGGGAACCGGACGAGTGACCTGACGGTGCGGTCGATGATCGAGGAGGCGCGGGAGTTCTCGCCCGGGTTCCGCCTCGGGGCGGCGGCCGCGCTCCGGCCGGTGCCGGCGTGGAAGCGTACCGCCGACTTCCTGTTCTCCCAGGTCAGCTTCTCGGTGGAGGCGCAGCTGCGGTGGCGGGAGGCCCACCCGGTCGACATGCCGGTCTACGCCGGGGTGATGGTGCTGGCCAGCGCCAACCACGCGCGCGGCCTGGCCGCCGCCATCCCCGACATCGACATCCCGGATGAGCTGGTGGACAAGGTGTCCGCCGACCGGATGGCGGGCGTGGCGGCGGCCTGCGAGCAGGTGCTCGCCCTGCGCGAGTCGGGCGCGTTCGCCGGGGTGCACCTCGTCCCGGTCGCGCGCTACCGCGACGTGGAGTCGAGGCTGGCCGGCGTCCTCTGAGAGCGGGCGAACGCGGCCAGCACCGCGCCGGCCACGGCCACCGCGAAGAGCACCCCGTACGCCCGCTGGAACCCGCCCATCAGCTGCTCCACGGCGACCGGTGACAGCTTCGACAGCGTGCCCGCGTACACCTGGGCGCGCAGCTCGGGGCTGACCGAGGCGGACAGCACGCTGAGCGACAGGCCGACGCTGATCACCATCCCGACGTTCATGATCATGACGCGGAAGCCGTTGACCACGCCGAGGCTGCCGGTCGGCAGCGCCTGCATGACCTGGGTCGTGTTGCCGGTGAGGAACGTCCCGCTGCCGCAGCCGGCCACGAAGAGCCCGATCGCGATCACCCAGTACGGCGTCGCCGGGTCGGCCGTCAGCATCAGCGTGCCGAGCCCGACGGCGCTCAGCGTCGCCCCGCCGATCGACAGCGCGTACGGCGACACCCACCGCCCCAGCACGCCCACCAGCGGCGAGGCCAGCCCGAGCCCGATCGGCACCGGCAGCACGCTCAGGCCGGCCTCGAAGGCGTCGACGCCGCGGGCCGCCTGGAAGTACAGCGCCACCACCAGCACCAGCGCCGAGCGCGCGAGGGAGTTGCAGAAGGAGGCGAGGTTGGCGCAGGCCAGCAGCCGCCCGGCGAACAGCTGCAGCCTCATCACCGGGTTCGACGCCCGCCGCTCGACCAGGACGATCAGTGGCAGCAGCGCCAGGAACACCCCCGCACCGGCCAGCACGACGGGGCTGGTCAGGCCGCCCGTGCCGGTCTCGTTCAGGGCGAGCAGCGCCGCGGACATCGCGGCGAAGACCAGGATGTTGCCGAGCGCGTCCACCGGCTCCTTGGGCTGCTTGGGCATCTTGCGCAGGATGACCGCGCCGACGACGAGCGCGATGAGCCCGGCGGGCACGTTCACCCAGAAGATCCACTGCCAGCCGGCGGTCTCCGCGATCAGGCCGCCCGCGGTGGGCCCGGCCAGCTGCGCGACCGACATCACGCCGAAGTAGACGCCCATGCCCTGGCTGAGCTTCTCCGGCGGGAACGCGTCGGTGATGATCACGGTGCCGTTCGCCAGGATCATGGCCGCGCCGACGGCCTGCAGCACGCGCATCGCGATGAGGAACCACACGTCCGGCGACAGGCCCGCCAGCAACGAGGCCACGGTGAAGAGGGCGAACCCGGCGAGGTAGACCTCGCGCCGGCCGAGCAGGTCGGCCACGCGGCCGAAGAACACCACGCTGGCGGTGTTGACCAGCAGGAACGACAGCAGGATCCAGCTCGACTCCATCGCGTCGGCGTGGAAGTGCCGCACGACCGTGGGTAATGCGACGTTGAGCGTGCTGCCGGCGATGCCGATGAGGACGAGGCCCAGGCTGGTGACGGCGCAGACCTGCCAGGCGTAGCGCAGGCTGCTGCCTTCTCGGGGGGTGACCGCGACCATGACCTCCACTATGACGTACGACGTACGTCCGAATTGTTACGGGGGTTACCTGGCGCGTCTGCGCAGGCCCTCGATGTCGTGGATGACGACGCGGCGCCGGCCGGTCTCGATCAGGCCGCGGTCGCGCAGCATGCGCAGCGCCTTGCTGACGGCCTCGCGGGAGGAGCCCGTCCAGCCGGCCAGCTCGTCCTGCGACAGGGGCAGCGCCACGCGCACGCCGGCGCTGGTCTGCTCCCCGTAGCGTTCGGCCAGCTCCAGCAGCCGCGTGGCCACCCGGCCCGCGGTGTCGTACGCGCCGTACTCGATGCGCTTGCGGTCGGCGTCGCGCAGCCGGAAGCTGACGTGCTGCATGAGGAGCACGGCGATTCTCCCGTGGTTCTCGAGGAAGGTCGCGAAGTCGCGCACCACGATGCCGGAGATCGGCTCCAACGCGGTCACCGTGGCGGAACGTGGCGAGCCGTCGATGGCCGACAGCTCGCCGAGGATGCCGCCGGGGCCGCGTACGGCGAGCACGACCTCGGTACCGCTGTCAGTGTGGGAGGAGACCTTGACCCGCCCCTCCATCAGGACGACTACCCAGTCGGACGTGTCGCCCTCGTTCATGACGGTGGCGCCCCGATCCCACTTGCGCAGCCGTCCGGCCGCGCGGACGGCCTCGACCTCCTCGGCGGTCAGCAGGGACAGGAACTCTCCGGGCTCTGGAACCATGCGCCCGATTATGACGCTTTGCGTGTTGCGCTGTTATTGCAGGTCGGTCAGAACGTACGCGGTGACGAGCTCCTCCTTGCCTTTCAGGCTCAGCGGTCCCAGAGGCTTCACCTTCACGCCATCGCCGAGTTGCCGCAGCGTGGTCTCGCCGATGACCACCGTGCCGGGCTCGGCGATGCCCTGGAGGCGGGCGGCCACGTTCACGCAGTCGCCCATCGCGTTGAAGCCGCGCAGCTCAGGGCTGCCGATGTTGCCCACCAGCGCAGGGCCGGTGTTGACGCCGACGCGGAACGTCGGCCACTCGATGCCGTCCTCGCGCTTCCAGGACATCTCCTCGGCCACCTCGGCGGCGGCCCGCTGCATCGCCAGCGCCGCCCGGCAGGCCGCGTGCGCGTGCCCGGTCTGCGTGGCCGGGGCGTTGAACAGGGCCAGCAGCGCGTCACCGACGAACTGCACGATCGTGCCGCCGTTGTTGAGTATGCAGGGCACGGCGGCCGTGTGGTAACGGTTGAGCATCTCCACGATCTCGCCGGGCGAGACCTTCTCCGAGAACGTCGTGAAGCCCTTGAGGTCGGCGAAGAGCGCGGTCAGCTCCTTCAGTTGCCCGCCCAGCTCGGCCTGCGACGGGTCGGCGAGCAGCGCGTGCGCGACGTCGGGCGACATGTACTGGTGGAAGAGCGTGTCCAGCTCGCGGTAGAGGCGGGCGTTCTCCAGCGAGATCGACAGCTGCCCGGCCAGCGTCGCGGCCAGGGCCTCGTCCTGGCGGGTGCCGCCGACGGGCACCTCCAGCACGCCGGCCAGGTTGCCCTTGACGGTGAGCGGGAAGGCCAGCAACCCGTCGCGGCGGATCGGGTTGCCGTCCTTGAACTGGTACTCCCGCGAGCCGACCTGCGTCTTGCCGCCGGACACCAGGGCGATCTTGACGTCCCCGTACGCCTGCCGCGCCCGGTCCAGTGAGGCTGTCAGCAGTTCGTCCTCGGGCAGGCCGATCCGGGTCTGGGCGCTCACCTCGACGAGCGCGGAGAGCCGCTGGGACAGCTCCCGCTCGTGGGCCAGCGCCTCGCCCGCCCGGTCGAGCACCGCGACCTGGCCCTCGTTGAGCCGGAACTTGCCCGACAACCGGGCCGCGGCGAGCGGCTCGCCCCGGCGTACGTGCTCGACCATCTCTTCCAGGGCCTGGTCGTAGTCGCGGCGGATGCGCGCCACGGTGCCCGACAGCGCCACCGAGTCGAACAGCCCGGCGCTCGACCCCTCGCGCCTGAACTGCAGGTACGCGCTGTAGGCCACGAACACGAAGGCCAGCGTGAGCAGGATGTGCCACTCCCACCACGACAGGTGCCAGTTGAGCTGCGACATGCCCGCGATCATCGCCTCGGCCAGCAGCGCGTACGCGGTGAGCAGGCTGACCAGCATGGCCGACGGGCGCCGTCGGTGCAGCAGGAACATCATCACGCTCGCCGCCGTGAACAACACCAGCCCCGGCACCGACACCCACATCAGCCAGTCGATGGGCGAGATCTCCGGCGGCGCGCTGAGCGGTGTCAGCCCGGGCACCAGCGACGCGACGCCCCAGAGCAGCATGAACGCGACGAGCACGGCGCGGATGGCGCTCTGGGCCTCCAGCACGGCCTTGGCGGCCCGCTCGCCGAGCGGCAACGCCGAGGCGAACGCGAACACCGCCGCGATCGACAGCCCCACCTGGTGGTCCAGGTCGAACCCCACCGAGCCGGCCGGCAGGATGATCTTCGGTGTGGCGAGCCCGTGCAGGAACAGGAAGCCGGCGCTGCTCAGGAAGACCATGGACACGAGGAACAGCCGCGCGTCCTGCCGCTGCCGCGCGGTCTCGCTGACGAGGAAGCCGAGGACGACGCTGATCCCGGCGACGGCCAGGATCATCCAGAAGTGGCTGGGGTTGTGCTGCCAGACGATGTTGATGTCCGGCTGCGCCAGCAGCAGCCAGAGGCCGAGCAGCGGCAGAGCCAGGTGGATGACCCAGACACCGCCTCGCACGGGTTGGGTGGCCGGCGGCAGGTACGGAGCTTGATCAGGGGTTGGCACAGACCTGATTATCCTCGCTACCAACTCGTTACCAATGCGTACTTTTACTCAATAAGTGGCTAACAGCTGGTCAAACTGGTCAGTAACACTCTGTTTTGTGATGGATACGTTATGTCATGACCGCCATCCGTTGGAACGGTTGAAGCGTGTTTCTCATGCACACCATGAGCATCACTGGTTCCTGGAAGGACAACCGTGGCTATCAAGGTTCGCGGTGGGCGTACGGTCACGCTCGCTGCCGTCGGAGCGCTGGCCGCCTCGCTTCTCACCGTGGGTGGCGTCGCCACCGCTTCGTCCGCCGCCGCCGAGGTGCACGCCTGCGTGCACAAGAAGTCCCGGTACGCGCGCATCGTCAACCCGACCACCCAGTGCCGCAAGACCGAGGTCCGGATCCTGGTCGGCGGCGGTGGCACCTCCACCACCACCGTTCAGACGGGCGAGCAGGGCCGGACCGGCCCGCGCGGCCCGCAGGGCCCGCAAGGGCCGCAGGGCGTCAAGGGCGACACGGGCCCGACCGGCCCCCACGGCAGGCAGGGCACGCAGGGCCCCAAGGGCGACCCCGGCCCACAGGGTCCGAAGGGCGAGCAGGGCCCGAAGGGGGAGCAGGGCCCGAAGGGGGAGCAGGGCCCGAGGGGTGCGACCGGTCCGCAGGGTCCAGAAGGCGACGACGGCAAGAACGGCGTGCCGGGCAAGGACGGCGCCCCCGGCCCGCAGGGCCCGAAGGGCGATCGCGGCCCCGAGGGTCCGAAGGGCGACCGCGGTTCCCAGGGCCTCCAGGGCCCGAAGGGCGACTCCGGGACGAGCTACGTCTCCTACACCAGGACGGAGTCCATCGGCTCGACCGGATCGCAGAGCGTCAGCTGCGGCAACGGCGGCATGGCCACCGGCGGCGGCTTCTCCTTCGACACCCTCAAGAACGCCGTCGTCATGAGCAGCGCCCCCGGCGGCTCCGGCAGCTGGACCGTCACCGTGGCGAAGGACGACAACGGCAACAAGGACGTCAACGACGCCAAGGGCGGCGATGAGCCCAAGGGCGGCGCGTTCGGCTCGTCCTCCGAGACACCGGCGGGCGGCAGGCCCGGCGACAACGGCACCAGCGTCAGCGGCACCGTCTACGTCGTCTGCCTGAAGAAGGCGTAACGAGAAGGGCCGGCACGGTGACCCCGTGCCGGCCCCTCCCGTGAAACCGTCAGCCGAACAGCGCCGGCAGCGCCGCCGAGTGCGTCTCGCGCAGCTCCTCGACCGGCACCTCGAAAACGTCCTTGACGTCCAGCGACGTGCCGCCGGTGACGCCGAGCCCGTAGCAGGGCACCTCGTGGCGCGCGCACAGCGAGGCGAACTCGTCGTACGCCTCCGGCCGCACCGCGACCAGCGCCCGCGCCGCCGACTCGCTGAACAGCTCGGTGAACGCGTCACCGCACAGCTCCACCGAGGCCCCGACGCCTCGCGCCAGGCAGGACTCCGCGAGCGCGACGGCCAGGCCGCCGTCGGACAGGTCGTGGGAGCCCTCCAGCAGGCCGCGGCTCGCCGCCTCGACGAGCACGGTCGCGAGAGCCTGCTCCGCCTCCAGGGCGGCCTGCGGCGGCAGCCCGCCCAGGTGGCGGTGGACGACGTGGGCCCACTCCGAGCCGCCGAACTCCTCGTGGGTGTCGCCCAGCAGCACCACGCGCAGCCCCTCGGCGACGAACCCGGTCGGCACCCGCTTGGCCACGTCGTCGATGACGCCGAGCACCCCCACGACCGGAGTCGGGTTGATGGCGGTCGAGCCGGTCTGGTTGTAGAAGGAGACGTTGCCGCCGGTCACCGGCACGCCGAGCGTCTTGCAGGCGTCGGCCAGCCCGCGCACGGCCTCGGCGAACTGCCACATGACCTCGGGGTCCTCGGGCGAGCCGAAGTTGAGGCAGTTGGTGACGGCCAGCGGCTTGGCCCCGGTCACGGCCACGTTCCGGTACGCCTCCGCCAGCGCCAGCTGCGCCCCCGCGTACGGGTCGAGCTTGGCGTAACGGCCGTTGCCGTCGGTGGCCAGCGCGATGCCGCGCGTCGTCGGCTCCGCCCCGGCGATGGACTCGGAGATGCGCAGCATGCCCGAGTCGGCCGGCTGCGCCAGCACGGTGTTGGAGCGGACGTAGCGGTCGTACTGGGAGGTCACCCACTCCTTGGAGGCCAGGTTGGGCGAGCCGAGCAGCTTCAGCAGCGTCGCCCGCAGGTCGGCGGGGCGCTCCAGCCGGTCGGGCGCGTCGGCGTTGAGCGCGGCCTGCCCGGCGGGCTCGTGGAAGGGCCGCTCGTAGACGGGGCCCTCGTCGGCCGCGGTGCCCGGCGGGATGTCGACGATGACCTCGCCGTCCCACGTCATGACCAGGCGGCCGGTGTCGGTCACCTCGCCGATGACGGTGGCCGGGACGTCCCACTTGGCGCAGATCGCCATGAACGCGGGGATGTCGTCGGGCCGGACCACGGCCATCATCCGCTCCTGGGACTCGCTCATGAGGATCTCCTCGGGCCTGAGCGAGGGGTCACGGAGCGGGACGAGGTTGAGGTCGACGTCCATGCCGCCGGTGCCCTTGGCGGCCAGCTCGGTGGTGGCGCAGGAGACGCCGGCCGCGCCGAGGTCCTGGATGCCGACGACGACGTCGGCGGCGTACAGCTCCAGGCAGCACTCGATGAGCAGCTTCTCCATGAACGGGTCGCCCACCTGCACGGCGGGCCGCTTGGCCTGCGACTCGTCCTCGAACGTGGCAGAGGCGAGCACGGACGCGCCGCCGATGCCGTCGGGGCCGGTGGAGGCGCCGAACAGCACGACCTTGTTGCCCGGCCCCGGCGCGGTGGCGAGCTTGATCTGGTCTTTGCGCAGCAGGCCGACGCACAGGGCGTTGACCAGCGGGTTGCCGATGTAGCAGGGGTCGAAGACGACCTCGCCGCCGATGTTGGGCAGGCCCAGGCAGTTGCCGTAGTGGCTGATGCCCTCGACCACGCCGGGCAGCACCCTGCGGGTGTCGACCGCGTCGGCCGCGCCGAAGCGCAGGGAGTCCATCACGGCGATCGGGCGGGCGCCCATCGACATGATGTCGCGCACGATCCCGCCGACGCCGGTGGCCGCGCCCTGGTGCGGCTCGACGTAGGACGGGTGGTTGTGCGACTCGATCTTGAACGTGGCCGCCCAGCCGTCGCCGATGTCGACGACGCCGGCGTTCTCGCCCATGCCCACGAGCAGCGCCTCGGACTTGGGCGCCTTGGTGGCGAACTGCTTCAGGTGCACCTTGGACGATTTGTACGAGCAGTGCTCGGACCACATGACGCTGTAGATGGCCAGCTCGGCACCGGTGGGACGGCGGCCCAGGATGTCTTTGACCCGGTCGTACTCGTCCTGCTTCATCCCCAGCTCGGCGAAGGGCATCGGCTCGTCGGGCGTCGCGGCCGCCCGCACCACGCTGTCGGTCGGACGACCGACAGCGTCGCCGTGTTCGCTGGGTCGCTCGCTGCGCTCGCTCATGCGTTCACCAGGTTCTTGAGGATGGACGTGAAGAAGCCCAGGCCGTCGGTGCTCGGGGCGCCGACCAGCTCTTCCACCGCGTGCTCGGGGTGGGGCATGAGGCCGACGACGTTGCCGGCCTCGTTGCGGATGCCGGCGATGTCGTTGAGCGAGCCGTTGGGGTTGCCGCCGAGGTAGCGCACGACGACGTGGCCGCCGGCCTCCAGCGCGGCCAGCGTGTCGGTGTCGGCCACGTAGCGGCCCTCGCCGTGCTTGACCGGCAGCACGATCTCCTGGCCCGCCTCGAACGCGTTGGTCCACGCGGTCGCGGTCTGCTCGACGCGCAGCCTCTGGTCGCGGCAGACGTAGTGGAGCGAGCCGTTACGGGTCAGCGCGCCGGGCAGCAGGTGCGCCTCGCACAGGATCTGGAAGCCGTTGCACGTGCCGATCACGGGCAGCCCGGCCTTCGCGGCCGGGACGATCTCCTCCATGAGCGGCGCGAACCGGGAGATGGCGCCGCAGCGCAGGTAGTCGCCGTAGGAGAAGCCGCCGGGCAGGAAGACGGCGTCGACCCCGTTCAGGTCGCGGTCGGCGTGCCACAGCGGAACCGCCTGCGCGCCCACCAGGCGAACGGCTCTGGCGGCGTCCTGGTCGTCGAGAGTTCCTGGAAACGTGACTACGCCCACACGGGCAGCGCTCATGACAGTCGTCCCCTCCGAGGATGCGCGCGCACGCGCCACCGTCACTTCGGGGTGGACGGTGGTCAGCGGCGGTGTAATCCAGCCTAACGGGTGCTGCCAGGTGGTCCGCATCGGCTCAGAGGCCGTACGGAGGCGCAGGTCAGAACGGGCGGCAGGTCAGACGGCAGGTCAGACGGCAGGTCAGACGGCGGCCAGCTCGCGGGGACGGGCGTCGGCCTCGTCGTCCCAGGCGAGCAGCTTGCGCAGGTGGACCGTGGTGCCCCGGCCGGGCGTGACGCCGAAGGAGATCTCGTCGACCACCGAACGCATGATCAGCAGGCCGCGGCCGTTCTCGGTGTCGGGAGGCGGGAAACAGCGGGGCATCGTCGGGACGCCTTCGCCGTTGTCGGCGACGCGGACGTCGCACTGGCCGTAGCCGATCGACGCGGTCACCTCGTAGCGGTTGGCCGGCCCTCCGTGCCGGACGGCGTTGGAGCAAGCCTCGGAAACGGCGAGCAGCATGTCGGCGATGCAGGTCTCGCTCACGTGAAGTGAACGCATCGCGTCGCCCAGCACCCGCCTGACCATCGGTATGCCGATCGCATCCCGAGGCAGTGCCAACGAGAACTCAATATCCACCGGACTCCTCCGGGCTCCGGAATGTCACCTGGAGTAGGTTTCCCTGTGAAATTGGGGCTAACCGCAAAATCACGTTGTTGTTATTTAGTGTTGGCACGCCCGTGGGATTGTGACACGTCCGAACCCCACTTTAACCCCCCAGGGGGAAACCAGTGCCCCAAATGTGACTTCTACCCCTCAACCCGGACGCTGTAGTCCTCAATCACGGTATTGGCCAAGAGCGTCTCTGCCATCTTGCGTACCTCGGCGAGAGCCGCCTCGTCGGCCGCGCCTTCGAGCTCGATCTCGAAGCGCTTGCCCTGGCGCACGGAGGAGACGCCGGAGAAACCGAGCCGGGGCAGCGCCCTGGCGATGGCCTGGCCCTGAGGGTCGAGGATCTCGGGCTTCAGCATGACGTCCACGATGACGCGGGCCACGTGCGTTCCTCCTGGGAGCGAGCGGGGTGATGGGAAGGACAGCCTACCGGCGCGCAACGGCCGCCTGACGGCGCGTGTGGCCGACGACACAACGGGAACGGGGAGAACATGGGGCTTGCGCACCGGGCTGTGATGTCTGCCACGATGGCCCCGAACGCGTACGAATCAACACCTCCCGGTTCGTCGCAGAGGAGGCCTGGCTAAGGTGGCAACCCCACCGAGACCGGCCCTGACCAGCAGGAGTGGCACGTGACAACCGACGCCTCTCGTGGTGCCGAGGCACCTCCGGATCTCGTCCAGCTGCTTACCCCGGAAGGGGAGCGGGTCGAGCATCCCGACTACGACATCGACCTGACGCCGGAGGAGGTGCGGTCGCTCTATCGCGACCTGGTGCTCGTCCGGCGCATCGACCTGGAGGCCGTGGCCCTGCAACGCCAGGGCGAGCTGGGCATCTGGGCCTCGCTGCTGGGTCAGGAGGCGGCCCAGATCGGTTCCGGCCGCGCGCTGACCGACGCCGACATGGCCTTCCCCACCTACCGCGAGCACGGCGTGGCCTGGTGCCGCGACGTCGACCCCGTGAAGCTGCTCGGGTTGTTCAGGGGAGTGAACCACGGCGGGTGGGACCCGAAGGAGCACAACTTCCACCTCTACACGATCGTGATCGGCAGCCAGACGCTGCACGCGGTCGGCTACGCGATGGGTATCCAGCGCGACGACGCCAACGCCGCCACCATCGTCTACTTCGGCGACGGCGCGACCTCGCAGGGCGACGTCAACGAGTCGTTCATCTGGGCCAGCGTGTTCAACGCGCCCATCGTGTTCTTCTGCCAGAACAACCAGTGGGCCATCTCCGAGCCGCTGGAGAAGCAGACTCGCATCCCCCTCTACCGCCGCGCCTCCGGCTTCGGCTTCCCCGGCATCCGGGTCGACGGCAACGACGTGTTCGCCTGCCTGGCGGTGACCCGCAAGGCGCTCGAAGCGGCCCGCACCGGGCAGGGGCCGACGCTCGTCGAGGCGTTCACGTACCGGATGGGGGCCCACACCACCACCGACGACCCGACCCGTTACCGGGTGGCCAGCGAGCTGGAGGCGTGGAAGCTCAAGGACCCGATCGAGCGGGTCAAGGCGTACCTGTTCAAGAACGAGCATGCCGACCAGGAGTTCTTCGACTCCGTGGCCGCCGAGGCCGACCAGCTCGGCGCCGACCTGCGCCGACGCTGCCTGGCGTTGCCCGACCCCGGGCCGCTCGCCATCTTCGACCACGTCTACAGCGAGCCCCACGCGCTGATGGAGCAGGAGCGCGCCCAGTTCGCCGCGTACTTGGAGGGGTTCCAGGCATGACGACGATGAGCCTGTCCAAGGCGCTCAACGAGGGCATGCGCAAGGCCATGGAGGACGACCCCAAGGTCCTCATCATGGGGGAGGACGTCGGCAAGCTGGGCGGCGTCTTCCGGGTCACCGACGGGCTGCAGAAGGACTTCGGCGAGGACCGCGTCATCGACACGCCGCTGGCCGAGTCGGGCATCATCGGCACCGCGATCGGCCTGGCGCTGCGCGGGTACCGCCCGGTGTGCGAGATCCAGTTCGACGGCTTCGTCTTCCCGGCCGCCGACCAGATCATCACGCAGCTGGCCAAGATGCCGATGCGCTCGCTCGGCGCGATCAAGCTGCCGGTCGTCGTCCGCATCCCCTGCGGTGGCGGCATCGGCGCGGTCGAGCACCACAGCGAGTCGCCTGAGGCGTACTTCACCCACACGGCCGGCCTGCGGGTCGTGGCGTGCTCCAACCCGGCCGACGCGTACACGATGATCCAGCAGGCCATCCGCAGCGACGACCCGGTGATCTTCTTCGAGCCCAAGCGCCGCTACTGGGAGAAGGCCGACGTCGACACCTCCTCCGCCGACTGGTGGACACCGCTGCACGCGGCCAGGACCGTACGCCAGGGGTCCGACGTCACGCTGCTGGCCTACGGGCCGATGGTCAAGACGTGCCTGGAGGCGGCCGCGGCGGCCGCGGAGGACGGGCGTTCGCTGGAGGTGATCGACCTGCGCTCGCTCAACCCGCTGGACGAGCCCGCGGTCATGGACTCCGTACGCCGGACCGGGCGGGCCGTGATCGTGCACGAGGCGCCGGTCAACAGCGGCTTCGGCGCGGAGCTCGCGGCCAGGATCACCGAGCGGTGCTTCTACCACCTGGAGGCGCCGGTGCTGCGCGCCGGTGGCTTCTCGACCCCCTACCCCCCGTCGAAGCTGGAGGAGCACTACCTGCCCGATCTGGACCGGGTGCTCGACGCTGTCGACCGGACCTTCGGTTACTGAGGGGAGTGCGATGCGACGCGAGTTCAAGCTCCCCGACGTCGGCGAGGGCCTGACGGAGGCGGAGATCGTCCGCTGGCACGTCAAGGCGGGCGACGAGGTCAAGGTCAACCAGATCGTCGTGGAGATCGAGACGGCGAAGTCCATCGTCGAGCTGCCCATCCCGTGGGACGGCGTGGTCGGGGCCCTGCTGGCGGAGGAGGGCCGCACGGTCGAGGTCGGCATGCCGATCATCGCCGTGGACACGGCGGAGCCGGGCGGTGAGCCCGCGCGCCCGTCGGCCGAGGACGCCGAGAAGGTGGTGCCCAATCCGCCGGAGGAGGGCGCGGTCGAGCCCGGGACCCACGGCAGCCCGGCGCCGAAGGAGGAGCGCCAGTCGGTCCTGGTCGGCTACGGCGTCAAGACCGGGGCCACCAGGCGCCGTCCGCGTAAGGAGCCGCCGTCGCGCGGCATCCCGGCCAACCCGGTGGCGAACCCGTCCCGGGTGGAGGTGGACGGCCCGCCGTCCGCGGCCCCGGCAGCGCAGGGCCCGCCGCCCGCCGCTCCCGCGCCGCCGCGGCGTCCCGCCGTCCTGGCCAAGCCCCCGGTGCGCAAGCTGGCCAAGGACCTCGGCGTCGACCTGTCGGAGGTCTCGGGCACGGGCCCCGAGGGCTCGATCACCCGCGAGGACGTCCACGCCGCGGCTACGGCGCCGCAGCCGGTCGCCACGCGGCCGCAGGAGGGGGAGGAGCGCATCCCGGTCAAGGGCGTGCGCAAGATGACCGCCCAGGCCATGGTGGCCAGCGCGTTCACCGCCCCCCACGTGAGCACGTGGCTGCAGGTGGACATGACCGGGACGATGGAGGCGGTGCGGCGGCTGCGCGCCCTGCCCGACTTCGCCGAGGTCAAGGTCTCGCCGCTGCTGCTGGTGGCCAAGGCGATGCTGACCGCGGTACGCCGCCACCCGATGATCAACTCGTCGTGGGACGAGGCGGCCCAGGAGATCGTGGTCAGGCACTACGTGAATCTCGGCATCGCCGCGGCCACCCCGCGCGGGCTGGTGGTGCCGAACGTCAAGAACGCTCACACCCTGGCGCTGCCCGAGCTGGCCGCGGCGCTGGCCGAGCTCACCGAGACGGCCAGGGCGGGCCGCACGCAGCCGGCGGAGATGTCCGGCGGCACGATCACCATCACCAACATCGGCGTGTTCGGCGTCGACGGCGGCACCCCGATCCTCAACCCCGGCGAGTCGGCCATCCTCGGCTTCGGGCAGGTCAGGGACATGCCGTGGGTGGTCGACGGCCAGCTCGCGGTGCGCAAGGTGGCCACCCTGTCGCTCTCGTTCGACCACCGGGTCGTCGACGGCGACCTCGGCTCGTCGTTCCTGCGCGACGTCGGCGCCATGCTGGAGGATCCCCTCCGCATGCTCGCCTGGAGCTGAATCCGGCGGCCGCCGGGAGGACCCCTCCCCCGGCGGCCGCCGTGGCGGGACACCCGCACCCACTCATGCCAGAGCGACACGACCCGCCCTCAGATACATCGATAAAGTGACCGGCATGATCCGCCACATCGCGATGTTCACCTGGACCGCAGAGGCCACCGACGAGCAGAAGGCCGCGGTGGCCACCGCGCTCAACGAACTGCCCGGCCTCATCCCGCAGATCCGCTCCTTCGCCGCCGCCCCCGACGCGGGCATCAACCAGGGCAACTACGACTTCGCGGTGGTGGCCGACTTCGACAGTGCCGACGACTTCCTGGTCTACCGCGACGACCCGCGGCACCAGGCGGTCATCGCCGAGCGCATCAAGCCGATCCTCGCCTCGCGCGCCGCCGCGCAGCTGAGCCTCTAGATCCCTCTAGATCTCCGGCGGCCGGTTCTCGCGGTGCATCAGCCGGTCGTCCGACGTGCGGCCCCGCCTCGGGGCCAGCACGACGCTCAGCACGATGCCCGCGCCACCGACGATCATGAAGATGAGGCCCACGATGTCCATGTGGACGGCATCTCCGAACACGTCAGGCTCGATCGCGAACCTCAGGATGGCGCCGAGCGTGAGGAAGAAGATGCTGACCCCGACACCCATGAGCGACCTCCAGGCAATGAGCGAGTACAGCCAGGGTCATACCCGGGTATAGATGGTCCACCCGTCGCAATCAGGCCAGGCACGACAGCGGCCGCCGTTGCGAGCACGCCGTCGGCGAGGATCTGCTCGCGCACGCCCTCGCGGCCGGCGATCGCGGCCCGCTGCCGTCGGGCTGCAGGTAGGCGGCGCCGATATCCGGCGAGCATCCCGTTCTCATGGCAGAACGCCCGCGCATACTCGCGCGGGCGTTCTGGCGGTGCGGTGGGCTGGTGCGGCCTAGAAGGCCTCCTCCGGGAGCTCCATGAGCTCCAGGCCGGTGGAGGTGAGCACGCGCCGCTCGGCGGCCAGCCGGGGCAGCACGGTCTTGGCGAAGAACGACGCCGCGCCGACCTTGCCCTGGTAGAACGGGTCCTCGGCCTCCGACAGCCGGGCCAGGGCCACCTCGGCCTGGCGCAGCAGCAGCCAGCCGATCACCAGGTCGCCCAGCGCGAGCAGGAACCGGGTGGTGTTCAGGCCGACCTTGTAGACCTCCGAGGCCGACTCCATCGAGCTGATCGCCCAGCCCGCCATGGTGTCGCCCATGACCTTGACGTCCGCGGCGGCCTCGGCGAGCAGCTTGCGCTCCTCCTTGAGCCGCCCGTTGCCCGCCTCGGAGCCGGCGAACTCGTTGATCTCGGCCAGCAGCCTGCCGACCGCGGCGCCCTGGTTGCGCAGGATCTTCCTGAAGAACAGGTCCATGCCCTGGATCGCCGTCGTGCCCTCGTACAGGGAGTCGATCTTGGCGTCGCGGATGTACTGCTCGATCGGGTAGTCCTGCAGGTAGCCGGAGCCGCCGAGCGTCTGCAGCGAGCGCGAGAGCATCTCGTACGACCGCTCCGAGCCGACGCCCTTGACCAGCGGCAGCAGCAGGTCGTTCATCTCCTCGGCCTGCCGGTCGGCCGGGTTGATCAGCAGGGTGTCCTGGAACGTGGCGGTGTAGAGCACCAGGGCGCGCATGCCCTCGGTGTACGCCTTCTGCAGCATGAGCTCGCGCCGGACGTCCGGGTGGTGGGTGATGGGCACCCGGGGGGCGGTCTTGTCGCTCTGCCGCGTCAGGTCGGCGCCCTGCAGGCGGGCCTTGGCGTACTCCAGGGCGTTGAGGTAGCCGGTGGAGAGCGTGGCGATGGCCTTGGTGCCGACCATCATGCGGGCGTGCTCGATGACCATGAACATCTGCTTGATGCCCTCGTGCGCGTCGCCGACCAGCCAGCCGACGGCGGGGTGCTTGTCACCGAAGGTGAGCTCGCAGGTCGTGGAGACCTTCAGGCCCATCTTCTTCTCGACGTTGGTGACGTAGACGCCGTTGCGCTCGCCCAGCTCGCCGGTCTCCAGGTCCACGTGGTACTTCGGCACCAGGAACATCGACAGGCCCTTGGTGCCGGGGCCGTGGCCCTCGGGGCGGGCCAGCACGAGGTGGAAGATGTTCTCCGACAGGTCGTGCTCGGCGCTGGTGATGAAGCGCTTGACGCCCTCGACGTGCCAGGTGCCGTCGGGCTGCCGCACCGCTCTGGCCCGGCCGGCGCCGACGTCGGAGCCGGCGTCCGGCTCGGTGAGGACCATCGTGGCGCCCCAGTTGCGCTCGATGGCCAGCTCGGCGAAGCGCTTCTGCTCCTGCGTGCCGAGCTTCCACAGCGTGTAGGCGAAGTTGGGGCCGGCCGCGTACATGTAGAGGGCCGGGTTCGCGCCCAGCACCATCTCGGCGGTGGCCCAGGCGAGGCTGCGCGGGATGCCGGGGCCGCCCAGGTCGGCGGGCAGGTCGAGGGCCGCCCAGCCGCCGTCGACCAGGGCCTTGTAGGACTTCTTGAAGCCCTCCGGCACCTTGACGGTGGCGGTGGCCGCGTCGAACACGGGCGGGTTCCTGTCGCCCTCTTCGAAGGAGTCGGCCAGTACGCCGGTCGCGAGGCGGTTGACTTCGTCGAGGATGCTGCGGGCGACGTCCTCGTCCATGTCCGCGAAGGGCCCGGTGCCGAGGATCTCGCGTCTGCCGAACACCTCGAAGAGGTTGAACTCCAGGTCGCGCAGGTTGCTCTTGTAGTGGCCCATGGGCGTCGATCTCCTTGAACCGAGGGGTTGTACCGGCGAGTAACCTTACTCCCGAATGCTACCCGCGGGTAACCAGGGGCATGCATGGCATGCTCGTCGTCATGGACGCCGAAGAACTCGCCGCCCGGTGGCGTGAGCGACTGGAATCGTGGGCGATCCCCGACGAGATCCTGGCCAAGGCTCCCGTCGATCCGTGGAGTCACTCGCCGCAGAGGTTCGGCACCCGTACCGACCGTGCGCTGGCCGAGCCCGACGACGGCCCCACCATGCAACGCCTGGCGGAGGCCCTCCCCGAGGAGGGCACGCTGCTCGACGTGGGCGCCGGGGCGGGAGCCTCCTCCCTGCCGCTCAGCGGCCGGATCGGCCATCTGTACGCGGTGGACACCTCGCGGGCCATGCTCGACGGGCTGACCTCGCGGGCCGAGAAGCTGGGCGTCCCCGTCACCGCGGTCGAAGGCCGCTGGCCCGACGTGGCCGACCGGGTGCCGGTGGCCGACGTGAGCGTGGCCGCGCACGTCGTCTACAACGTGCCCGATCTGGCCCCGTTCCTGCGCGCGCTCGACTCCAGGACGAAGGGCAGGGTCGTGCTGGAGCTGACCCACCGCCACCCCATGAGCTGGCTGACGCCGCTGTGGCAGCACTTCCACGGCATCGACCGGCCGGTGCGGCCGGTCGCGGAAGACTGCGTGGCGCTGGCGGCGGCGCTCGGCTTCGCCGTGCGGGTGGAGGAGCGGGAGGCGCCGCTCGAACGGTTCTCCTCGCTGGAGGAGCTGGCCGCCAGCGCGTGCCGGCGGGCCTGCCTCGACCCCGCGCGGGCCGACGAGGTGGCCGCGACCGCGCTGGAGCTCGGCATGTGGCCCCTGCCCCGTGACCGGTGGGTCACCATCTGGTGGGAATGATCCTTACATCGGCCCTGTTCACCCTGTGAGCCTCAGGGCTCCCGGACGAGACGCGCCGTACCCGGACACGCCAAGACGACGCATCCGTGTAGGTCTCAGGTCCAGGGGAGTCATCTCAATGGCATGGATCGTTCTCGTGCTGGCCGGTCTCTTCGAGGTCGCCATGGCGCTGTCGCTCAAACTCAGCAACGGTTTCACCCATCTGTGGTGGAGCCTGTCGTTCCTCACCACGGCCGTGCTCAGCTTCGGCCTGCTCTCGTACGCCATCAAAACGCTTGAAGTGGGCACCGCGTACGCCGTCTGGACCGGCATCGGGGCGGCGGGCACGGCGGTGCTCGGCATGCTCCTGCTGGGCGATCAGGTCTCGGCGGGGCGGCTGCTCTTCATCGGCCTGATCCTGGCCGGGGTGATCGGGTTGCGAACACTCGCTTGACGGCTTAGGTGGTGTCGCGATTGGGTGAGGGCATGATCGAGATTCATGCCGTCACCATCGACGCCGCCGACCCGTACGCGATCGCCTCCTGGTGGAGCAAGGTCACCGGGCTGCCTCTGGGGGAGGGAGACAAGCCCGGCGACGACGACGTCGTGCTGCGCACCAGGCAGGACCCGTTCCTGCTGTTCCAGCGCGTGCCCGAGGGCAGGACGGTCAAGAACCGGCTGCACCTCGACGTCAACGGCACCGAGGGCAGGACCCGCGACCAGGAGGTCGAGTGGCTGCTGGGCCAGGGCGCGACGGTCTTCGAGGACCACCGCAACCCCGACGGCAGCGGCTGGGTGACCATGCTCGACCCCGAGGGCAACGAGTTCTGCGTCTGCCGCAGCCAGGCGGAGCGGGAGTCGCAGGTCTGAGGTCATCGGGCCGACTGCGCTCGTCCCTTCATCGTGACGGTCAGGATGCCGGCGATCAGATAGACGAGCGCGCCGTGCCACAGGGAGTCCACGGCCGCGCCGAAGACGCCCTCGCCGTCGAGCACGAGCTGCACGGGGTAGTCCAGCACAGCCGTGATGCCGGCCGGCAGGAGCGAGAACTTCCACGGGTGCTGCAACGACCACAGGCGGGCCTGGCGGGTCACCCGGTCGCCCTCGTTCGGCCGCGCGACCGACCCGATCGCGGCGATCAGGGCGAACAGGCTGATGCCCAGCCCCAGCGCCCAGGACAGGTCGCCGCCGCCCGTCACCAGGCCGAGGCCGAGGCTGGTCGCGGAGACGACGCCGCCGCCGATGGCGGCGGCCTTCCAAGGAGCGCCGCGCAGCGCGGCGCCCGACAGCGAGACCTCATCGCGTCGACTGATTTCGTTCATGTCCTCATGCTGTCTTTTGACCCACCCTGGGGGCATCGGGGACGGACCCTGAACCGTCCCTGACATGATGCGGGACATGAGGGACATCGAGATTGTGCGGCTTGGCCCGGACGAGGGGGAGCGGCTGAAGCAGGTACGGCTCCGCGCGCTGCGCGACACGCCGGACGCCTTCGCCTCCACCTACGAGAGCGAGAGCGCCTTCCCGGCCGAGACCTGGGCCGAACGCCTGACGAACCCGGAGTCGCGCTGGTGGGTGGCCCGCGTCGGCGACGGCACGGACGTGGGCCTGGTGTGCCTGCGCATGGAGGAGACCGGGGGACACCTGCTGTCCATGTGGGTCGCGCCGGGGGCCAGGGGGTCGGGCGTCGGCTCCCGGCTGGTGGACGCGGCCGTCGCCTGGACCCGCGACGCCGGCGCCGAACGGGTGCGACTGTGGGTCGTGGACGCCAACGAGGGCGGCCGCGCGTTCTACCTCCGCAAGGGGTTCACGCCGAGCGGCCGGACCGGCGTGCTGACCCGCGAGTCCGGCCCCGACTCCCCTGAGACCGAGTACGTGATGTCGCTGATCTTCCGCCAGGCCCGCAGGGACGACGTGCCCGCGATCGTCGCCATGCTGGCCGACGACCCGCTCGGGGCCCGGCGCGAGGGCGACCCCGCCGACGAGCGCTACCTGGCCGCCTTCGACCGGATCGACGCCGACCCGTACGACGAGCTGATCGTGGCCGAGATCGACGGCAAGGTGGTGGGCACGATGCAGCTGACGTACCTGGCCGGGCTGTCACGGCTGGGCGCCGAGCGCTGCCAGATCGAGGCCGTACGCGTCGCCGCCTCCGCCCGGAGCCAGGGCCTCGGCGGCAAGATGATCCGGTGGGCGATCGACCGGGCGCGCGCCCGCGGGTGCGCGATGGTGCAGCTGACCTCCGACAAGTCCCGCGCCGAGGCCCACCGCTTCTACGACCGGCTCGGGTTCGTCCAGTCCCATGTGGGTTACAAGCTCGCCCTATGAGACGGGGCTGAGCTCCACCAGGTTGTCGTGGAAGCCGGGCCCCCGGCCCATGTCACCGTCCCGCTCGGCCACGACGGCGTTGGGGTTGGCGCCGCCGGGGCTGAGCTTGGGCCAGCGGCCCTTCGGCGAGGCCACCACCCCGGCGGCCACCCGGTCGCTGATCTCCACGTCGGCCAGGAACCCGCCGCCGTCGTTGTGCACGCGCACCCGCTGCCCGGCGCTCAGCCCGCGGGCCGCCGCGTCGGCCGGGTTGACCAGCACCACCGGGTCCTTGGCCCGCCGCCGCAGCTCGGGGTTGTTGCCGAAGGTCGTGTTGAGGAACGTGTGCGGCGCCGGCGTCACCAGCGTCAACGGGTACGCCGAGCGCCCCGCCGAGGCCGTGTGCGACGGCACGTACGCCTGCCCGGCCGGCGGGAAGCGCAGCCGCCCCGACGGCGTCGGGAAGCCCTCGGCGAACGGCGCGAACGGCTGGGGGTAGTTCATCCGCACCCAGCCCTCCTTGCGCAGCCGGTCGAGCGTGATGCCCTCCAGCGACGGGTGCCCGCTCGACAGCAGCTGCTCGGCCAGCTCCAGGTCCGAGTCGAACAACGACGGCTCGGTCATCCCCATGTGCGCCGCCAGCCTGCGGAACGTCTCCGTCGTCGACAGGCACTCGCCCGGCGGCTCCACGGCCGGCTCGTTCCACAGCAGGTACAGGTGGCCGTAACCGGCGTGCAGGTCGTGGTGCTCGGTCTGCATGGTGGCCGGCAGCACGATGTCGGCGTAGTCGACGGTGTCGGTCGGGAACTGCTCCATGACCACCGTGAACAGGTCCTCGCGTTCGAGCTGCCGCCGGATCGCGTTCGCGTCGGGCGTGGAGCCGACCGGGTTGGCGGCGTACACCCACAGGCACCTGACGTCGTCGAGCTGCGAGGCCAGCTTGCTCATCACCCGGGTGCGCACCGGCTTGGCCAGCAGGTCGTCGCGGGTGTCGATGGTGAAACGCACGTGGTCGCTGGTCGAGTACGCCACCCCGCCGCCCGGGTGCCGCCAGTCGCCGGTCACGCCGGGGATCGCGGCGATCGTGCGCAGCGCGGTGCCGCCGCCCTTGTGCCGCTGCAGGCCCTGCGTGGCCCGGATCGCGGTCGGCCGGGTGTGCGCCAGCCTCATCCCCAGCCTGTGGACGGCCTCGGCCGGGATGCCGGTGATCTCCGCCACCCGCTCGACGGGGTGGCTCAGGATCTCCTGCCGGAAGTCCTCCCAGCCCTCGGTGTGCTCGGCCAGGAACTCCTCGTCCTGCGCGTTCTCCGCCAGCACCACGTTGAGCAGGCCGAGCGCGAGCGCCGCGTCGGTGCCCGGCCTGATCGCCAGGTGCTCGTCGGCCTGGTCG
The DNA here is from genome assembly GCF_044465245.1 of Nonomuraea terrae. Lineage (NCBI taxonomy): Bacteria > Bacillati > Actinomycetota > Actinomycetes > Streptosporangiales > Streptosporangiaceae > Nonomuraea > Nonomuraea terrae. The sequence continues at coordinate 999,524 of NZ_JBITLL010000006.1, forward strand.
GCCGTCCTGGTGCGGATCGGGTCGATGGCGACGACATGGGCGCCGTCCGCGCGGGCGTCCTGGATGAACTTCCACAGATGGTGGCCGCTGGTCAGCGTGTTCGTGCCCCACAGCAGGATCAGCTTGGACAGCGCGAAGTTCTCCGGGTCCATGCCGGCCGCGGTGCCGTTCGTCCGCCGCAGGCCGGTGCTGCCGGCCGCCGAGCAGATGTTCAGCCAGTGTTTGGAGGCGCCCAGCATGTTCCAGAACCGCCGCCCGGCCACGCCCTCACAGCCCTGCAGGTAGCCGAGCGTGCCGGTGCCGAGGTAGGGCCAGACGGCCTCGCCGCCGTGCTCCTCGACGATGCCGCGCAGCCGTACGGAGATCTCGTCGAGCGCCTCGTCCCACGTGATCCGCTCGAACTGCCCGGACCCCTTCGGCCCGGTACGCCGCATCGGGTACAGGATGCGGTCATCAGCCTGCGTGTGCTCCAGATACCGGTTGACCTTCACGCAGAGTGCGCCCCTGGTGTAGGGCTGGTCGGGGTTGCCCCGGAGCTTGACGGCCTTGCCGTTCTCGACGGTGACCACCCACGAACAGGTATCCGGGCAGTCCAGCGGACAAGCCCCCAAAACCCTCAGTTCACCCGACATGCGTTACAGCGTATGCCGGGGAAATACGGAGGTGAACGGGGGAAGGCGACCGTGTAGCCTGCCACCTGCGACGGGGACGACTCAGGACACTGCAAGCTAGACGACGTACAGGTCCGGCCGGGAAGGTGCAGAATCACTGTCGGTGGCCGATATCAGCGCACGAGATGACACGGAGGACCTCGCGAAAGGGGATCCCGCCGTGGCCCAGTCACGCTCCGACACCGACGTCTACGTCGTCGAGCCGCTGCTGCCCCAGCGCCTGCGGCGGCCGTCCGATCTGCTGCGCTTCTTCGCCACGCTCATCGTGCTGGCCGCGGTCGTCCTGCTCGCCCTGGTCGCCAAGCAGACGCTGATCGGCCTGGAGGCCGACGTCAAGGAGGGCGCCGAGCTCGTACCGCCGCTCGGCCGGATCGCCGCCTTCCTCGGCGGCGCGGCTGTGCTCATCGTGCCCGCCGCCTTCGCCGTCGAGCGCGTCTTCCACCGCGACGGCCTGCGGGTCGCCGAAGGTCTGATCGCCGCCATCATCGGCATGGCCGGGTCGTTCCTGCTCGGGCAGTGGCTCATCTCCGGCACCCTCGACGACCTGCGCGTGCTGCTCACCGGCGACCGCACCATCGAGCCGCTCAACACCCTGCTCACCTCGGTCGTCGCGTACGCCACCGCGGTCCGCATCTCCCGCCGCCCCACCTGGCGGATGCTGATGTGGACCACGATCGCCCTCTACATCCTGGCGTTCTTCTCCGGCCGCCAGATCACCATCCCCAGCGCCATCGTCACGGTCCTGGTCGGCATGGCCATCGGCTACGCCACCCTGTACGGCGTCGGCAGCCCCAACACCCGCCCGCCCGGCAGCGCCGTGGTCGCCGCCCTGCGCAAGCTGTCGTTCTCCCCGGTCTCCGCCCGCCGCATCGAGGACGACCACCAGGGCAGCCGCCGCTACGCCATCGGCCTCGAAGACGGCACCAGCCTCGACGTGACCGTGCTCGACCGCGACCGCCAGGTGGCCGGGCTGCCGTACCGGCTGTGGCGGCGCATCAGGCTCAACTCCGAGACCAGGCGCCGCGCGATCCGTTCGTTGCGCGCCGAGCTCGAACGCGAGGCCCTCATGGCGTACGCCGCCCAGGCGGCCGGCGCCAGCACGCCCCGCCTGCTCGGCACCAGCGAGATCGGCACCGAGGCCGCCCTGCTCGCCTACGAGCACCTCGACACCCGCCCGCTCGACGAGGTGCCCGACGAGGAGATCGACGACGACCTGCTGGCCCAGATCTGGGAGCAGGTCGGGCTGCTCCAGATCCAGCGCCTGGCCCACCGCCGCCTCACCGGCGACGGCATCCATCTCGACAAGGCCGGCCGGATCGTGCTGACCGACCCGCGCAGCGGCGAGATCGCCGCCGGCGACCTGCTGCTCCGCCTCGACGTCGCCCAGCTGCTCACCTACCTGGCGCTGCGCGTCGGCCCCGAGCGCTCGGTGCGCGCTGCGGCGGCCGTGATGGGCCCCGACGCGCTGGCCGCGGCGATACCGCTGCTCCAGCGCATCGCCCTGACCAGGGAGACGCGCTCGGCGCTGGCCAAGGCCAAGCACGTGCTGCCCGAGATCCGCGAGCAGATCGTCGCGCTGCGGCCGCAGAACAGGGTCGAGGAGGTTCGCCTCGAACGTTTCCGCCCCCGCACGCTGATCACGATCATCGCCGGCGCGGTCGCCGCGTACATCGTGCTGTCCCAGCTCAGCCAGGTCGACCTCTACCGGGTGGTGACCACGGCCAACTGGGCCTGGTCGGGGGTCGCGCTCGTCGCGTCGTTCGTCAGCTTCGTGGCCGCCGCGCTCATGCTGCGCGGCTTCGTGCCCGAGCACCTGCCGCTCTGGCGCACGGTGCTCGTGCAGTTCGCGTCGTCGTTCGTCAAGCTGGTCGCGCCCGCCGCCGTCGGCGGGGTCGCGATCAACACCCGCTACCTGCAGAAGCGCGGCATCCGGCCGGCGAGCGCGGTGGCCAGCGTGGGCGCCTCGCAGCTCATCATGCTGGTCTTCCACATCGCGCTGCTGCTGCTGTTCGCCTACATCACCGGCTCCAGCACCGCGACGTCCTTCACACCCTCGCGCGGGCTCGTCCTCGCGCTGCTCGCGCTGGCGCTGCTGGTCGTGGTGGTGCTGGGCGTGCCGCCGCTGCGCAGGCTGGTGACCGCGCGGATGCACAAGCTGTTCTCGAACGTGCTGCCGAGGCTGCTCGACGTGCTGCAGTCGCCGCGCAAGATGGTCGAGGCGTGCGTCGGCACCCTCATGATCACCATCGCGTTCGTGGTCTGCCTGTACGCCTGCGTGTGCGCGTTCGGCGGCGACATCAGCTTCACCGCCGTCGCCGTCGTCTACCTCACGGCCAACGCGATCGGCTCGGCCGCGCCCACACCGGGCGGTCTGGGCGCGGTCGAGCTCGCGCTCGCGGCGGGCCTGACGGTGGCGGGCGTGCCGCGCGAGCTGGCCACCTCCGCCGTGCTGCTGCACCGGCTGCTCACGTTCTGGCTGCCGGTGCTGCCGGGCTGGGCGTCCTTCACCTACCTCCAGCGCAACGATGCCCTCTGACGGTCAGCGGCCGGACGTCACCTCGTCGATCGCCTTCAGCTCGTCCTCGGTGAACGCGGGCCCGTCGACGCAGGCCACGTTGTCCTCCAGCTGCCGCACGCTGCTGGCGCCGATCAGCACACTCGTCACCCGCGGGTCCCTGAGCGTCCACGACAGCGCCATCTGCGCGAGCGTCTGCCCCCGCCCGCCGGCGATCTCGTTGAGGCCGCGCGCCAGCTCGCGGTCGATCTTGTCCTCGCTCAGGAACCGGCTGGTCGCCGCCCGCGAGTCGGCCGGCACCCCGTCGAGGTAGCGGTCGGTCAGCAGCCCCTGGGCCAGCGGCGAGAACACGATGCAGCCCATCCCCGCCTCCTCCAGCACGTCGAGCAGCCCGCCCTCGATCCACCGGTTGATCATCGAGTACGAGGGCTGGTGGATGAGCAGCGGAGTGCCCAGCTCGCGCATGATGCGCGCGGCCTGGGCGGTCTGCTCGGCTGAATAGTTGGAGATGCCCGCGTACAGCGCCTTGCCCGAGCGCACCGCCCGGTCGAGCGCGCCCATGGTCTCCTCCAGCGGCGTCTCCGGGTCGGGGCGGTGGCTGTAGAAGACGTCCACGTAGTCGAGCCCCATGCGCTGCAGCGACTGGTCGAGGCTGGCCAGCACGTACTTCCGCGACCCCCACTCGCCGTAGGGGCCGGGCCACATGTCGTACCCCGCCTTGGTGGAGATGATCAGCTCGTCCCGGTACGGCGCGAAGTCCTCGCGGAAGATGCGCCCGAAGTTCCGCTCCGCCGACCCGTACGGCACGCCGTAGTTGTTGGCCAGGTCGAAGTGCGTCACCCCGAGGTCGAACGCCCGGCGCAGGATCGCCCTGGAGTTCTCGATCGGCCGGTTGTCGCCGAAGTTGTGCCACAGGCCCAGGGAGACCACGGGCAGCTTGAGCCCGCTGCGTCCGCTCCTGTTGTACGGCTGGCGCTCGTAACGCCGTTCGTCGGCCTGATAGGTCATGCCGTGCCCCTCTCGATGATCCACGCGAGGGCGAAGGCCTCCTCCCGCCAGGCGTCGTAACGCCCGCTCCGCCCACCGTGCCCCGCGCCCATCTCCGTCTTCAGCAGGAACGGTCCGCCGGAGGCGGTCGCCCGCAGCCTCGCGATCCACTTCGCCGGCTCGTGGTAGAGCACGCGCGTGTCGTTCAGGCTGGTGATCGCCAGGATCGGCGGGTACGGCCTGCCGTCCACGTTCTCGTACGGCGAGTAGCTCTTCATGTAGGCATAGACGTCGGGGTTGTGTAGCGGATCGCCCCACTCGTCCCATTCGATCACAGTCAGCGGAAGCGACGGATCCAGGATGGTGTTGAGCGCGTCCACGAAGGGCACCTCGGCCACGACGCCCGCGAACTCCTCGGGCGCCAGGTTCGTCACCGCGCCCATGAGCAGCCCGCCCGCCGAGCCGCCCCTGGCGATGACCCGCTCGCTCCAGCCGGTCGCCTTCATGTGCCTGGCCACGGCCACGAAGTCGGTGAACGTGTTGCGCTTCCTGGTCAGCTTGCCGTCCTCGTACCAGCGCCGGCCCATCTCGCCGCCGCCCCGCACGTGGGCGACCGCGAAGACGAACCCCCGGTCGAGCAGCGACAGCCGCGGGACGGAGAAGCCGGGGTCGATGGAGGTCTCGTAGCTGCCGTAGCCGTACAGCAGGGTCGGGGCGGGCTTGGCCGCGTCCTTGCGCTTCACGATGGACACGGGGACCCTCGTGCCGTCCTCGGCCGTGGCCCACTCGCGGAACTGCTCGTAGTCGCCCGGGTCGTAGCCGCCGAGCACAGGTCGCTGCTTGAGCAGGATCAGCTCGTGCGTGTCGAGCTCGTAGTCGTACACGCTGGGCGGGGTCACCATGCTCGTGTACGCCAGCCGCAGCCGCCTGGTCGTGAACTCGGGGTTGCCTGCCGGGTTGACGTCGTAGAGCGGCTCGGGGAAGTCGATCTCGTACGCGTTCCGCTCCGACGCCTCGACCCGCTCGCGCCACGACCGCCCGTCGGCGCTGTACGGGAGCACCCGCAGCCCGGTCAGCCCGTCGCGGCGGAAGTGCACGACCGCGTGGTCGGAGAACGCGTCGATCTCCAGCAGCCGGGTGTCGTCGCGGTGGGCGATGAGCGGGGTCCACGTGCCGGGGTCGTCGAGGGGCGCGGTGGCCAGCTCGAAGTTCTCGGCGTTCTCGTTGTGCAGGACGTAGAAGAAGTCGCCCGCGTGCTCGACGCCGTACTCGACGCCGGTCGTGCGGGGGCGAACGACGCGGAACTCACCCGTGGGGTCGGTCGCGTCGAGGATCCGCACCTCGCTGGTGATCTTGCTGCCGGCGCCCAGCACCAGGTAGCGCTCGCTGCGCGTCAGGCCGATGCCGACCCAGTACTTCTCGTCGCTCTCCTCGTAGACGAGCGCGTCCTCCTGGGAGCCCAGGGCGTGCCGGTAGACCTGGTACGGCCGCCAGGCGTCGTCCACGCGCGTGTAGAAGAAGGTCGAGCCGTCGGCCGACCAGGCGCCGCCGTAGAAGATGTCGGTGATCTCGTCGGGGAGCAGCTCGCCCGTCTCGAGGTTCTTGAACCTCAGCGTGAACCGCTCGTCGCCCTTGTAGTCGGTGGAGTAGGCGAGCATGGTGCCGTCGGGGGAGACCGCGCTCGTGCCCATCGAGAAGAACGCGTTGTCGCCGGCCAGCTCGTTGCCGTCGAGGATCACCTGCTCGTCGGCGAGGCGGACTCCGGGGATGATCTCCGGGGGCGCGTCACCGTCGGCCGGCATCCGGCAGGACACCGCGTACTGCTTGCCCTCCTCCGTACGGGTGAAGTACCACCACGCGCCCTTGCGGCTGGCCACCGACAGGTCGGTCTCCTGGGTGCGGCCCTTGATCTCCTGGAACACCTGCTCCTGGAGGTCCGCCAGGTGAGCGGTCTGCTGTTTGAGGAACGCGTTCTCCGCCTCCAGATAGGCGGTGGTGTCGGGATCTTCCTTGTCGGTCAGCCAGGCGTACTCGTCGATGACGGTGTCGCCGTGATGTGTCCGCTTCGTCGGGACCTTCTTCGCCACTGGCGGCGTGTTGCTGCTCACGTGGGGAGTCTATGTTCGGTTGTGATCGTTCTGTTGCCGGAGAACGAGACGAACCGGCCTGAGGCGCCGGAGAGCGCTGCTAATCTTGAGGAGCCGACGCGGTGCGGCACAACCTCCTCCTTCACTTCGGTGACTTTGGTGTGTTGTGTGCTCGTTGCGCCGGTAATCCCGCTGACCCCAGGTCGCGCGATCGATTCGCAGAACGGTCGAGTGGCTGGTAAGTTAGAGGGGTTGTCTCCGAAAGGGGGCAGGCTTAATTCCCACAGATCGAGCAAGTCCGGTCAATTTGACAGGAACTTGAACGACTGAAAGAATAAAGCCACAACGAAAGACGAAATGAACGCCTCCGAGCGGGGATCACGAAAGTGGTTCTGGTGAGGAAGTACGCGTCCGTTTCTTG
>NZ_JBITLL010000007.1:0-280692 GCF_044465245.1 Nonomuraea terrae
TGGCGCGCCCGCGCGCCCCCGCGGCCGGGCGGACCCCCACCGCGGCCCCCCGCGTCGGGGTGGGCCTGGGGGGGGGGGGGGCGGGCCGCCCCCGCCCCCCCCCCCCCCCCCCCCCGACCCCACCAGAGGCCATGACACGACGAGTCGGCGAAGGCGCCAGGGCTTCTTCCACTGATCGCCGGACTGCGCGTCCCGGTTCTTTTCGGCAAGCTACGCTTTTCGGCCATGATTGGTCGCGCCCTCGTGGCGAGCGCGCTCGCCCTGCACCTCGTCGCGGCACCCGCCATGGCCGCGGACGAGGACTGCAATCCGAAGAAGGGCCTGCTGAGGCTGCCCGTCAGTGAGCCGTGGGCGCAGAAACGGCTCGACATCAAGAACGCCTGGCGCCTCACCCAGGGTGCAGGGGTCACCGTCGCCATCGTGGACAGCGGTGTGGACTACCACCCGCAGATGCAGATCTCCAAAATCATCGACGAGACGCACACCAACTACCGCGACTGCGTGGGTCACGGCACCGCCGTGGCGGGCATCGTCAGCGCCCGCTACTACGCCGGAGTCCCCTTCCACGGAGTCGCGCCGCAGGCCGAGATCGTGGTGATCAAGCAGAGCAACAAGACCGAGGGCGACGTTGCCAAACTGGTCAACGGGATCGACGACGCCGTCGCGGCGGGCGCCGAGGTGATCAACATCTCCGTACGCGCCTCCGACCAGCCGGCGCTGAGGGCGGCCGTTCAGCGCGCGCTCGACCGGGACGTCGTCGTGGTCGCCGCGGCGGGCAACGTCACGGGCCCCGACGACGAGGACGTGCCCGCCTATCCCGCCGCCTACGAGGGCGTGCTGGCCGTTGGCGCGGCCGGTCCGGACGGCCGCCGCGCCGACTCCTCCAACGCCGCCACCCCCGTCGGCGTGCTGGGGCCCGGCGTGGACATCACCGCGCCGTGGCCCGGCCGCGGGTACATGCGCGGGCTGGAGGGCACGAGCTTCGCCACGCCGTACGTGGCCGGCACGGCAGCGCTGGTACGGGCCCGCTTTCCCAAGCTCACGCAGGAGCAGGTGCGCCGTCGCATCATCGCCACCGCGGACGGCGGAACCGGCGCGGGCGCCGGCGCCGGGATGGTGAACCCGCTGCTCGCGCTCACGGCGGTGCTGCCCTACGAGGAGGCCAGCGCGCCGGTCGTGGCCGAGCCGCCGCAACCCGCGCTCCCTCCGGGCGCGATCGCCAAGGCGCCGCCGCGCGACCAGCGTGCCGTCGACGTCTCCATGGCCGTGGGCATCGGCGTGCTGATCACGGTCATGGTGGTCGGCGCGCTCGCGCTCCTCGTCCCCCTCGGGCGGCGGCGGGGATGGCGCGCCGGCCGCGTGTCCGGAACGTGACGTGGTAGTGAAATATCAACCCGTGTCCGAAACCACTGATGCACAAGTGACTGATTTGGTTGAATGTCCCTTCAAGATCGTGCAAAAGCGAAGGGAATGCAGATGCACCCCCTGCGGCCGGGTGATCCAGAAAACCTGGGCGCGTATGTCATCTGCGGGCGACTGGCCGAAGGTCCGCGTGGACCGGCCTTGCTCGGCAGGGAGTCCGACGACGCGCCGTTACGTGTGATCAAATTATTGCCTGCTCCGGAATCGGACGATGACGATGTCGCTCGTCTCGCCGGAGTGCAACGCGTGTCCAGCTCTTACGTCGCCAGGACGCTGGAGGCGGGCAAGCACGGCGACCAGTCGTACGTGGTGCGCGAGCACGTCGAGGGACGCACTCTCGCCGAGGTCGTGGCGCAGGACGGCCCGCTCCGGGGCGACGCGCTGGAGCGGATGGCCGCCGGCGTGCTCACCGCGCTGACCGCGGTTCATCTGGCGGGCATCACGCACCGGGGGCTCACCCCCCACAACATCATCATGGGCTCGGACGGCCCTCGCGTGACGGACGCCGATCTCGGCGAGCCCGTCGGCGAGATCGGCTACCGGGCGCCGGAGCAGATCAACGGGCTGGGCTACGGTCCGTCCGCCGACGTGTTCTCCTGGGCAGCGCTGGTCGTCTTCGCCGCGACCGGCAAGTCGCCGTTCGGCCACGAGGCCGGCGCGGTGCTGGAGCGGGAGCCCGAGGTCGGCGACCTGGCCGACCCGCTGCGGCGGGTGGTGCTGCTGGCCCTGGACAAGGACGTCAGGCGGCGTCCGACTACGTACATGGCTCTGCTGCAGCTCCTCGGCAACAAGCGCGGGGACGCCGCGGTCATGGCGCAGAAGCCGCCGGTCCCGCCGATCGAGGGCGTACCGGTCACCGGCGTGGCCTCGATACCGCCGATGCCGCCGATGCCGCCGATGGTCCCGACCCAGCAGTGGGGGCCGCTGCCGCAGGAACCCGTTCCTGGCGGCCCTCCGCACAGCGCTCCCATGCAGGCCGGCCCAGGGCCGGTGCAGGGCGTGGCGCCGCCGCCTGTGGGACCCACGTGGGGTCCGTCGCAGGACGCGCCGCAGCAGCCGCTCCAGGGGCAGACGGTATCCTCGCGTGGGCCGCGCAGGCCGTTCCCGATCGGACTGGCCGCCGCGGTCGGCGCGCTGGCGCTGCTGTCCGGCGTCGGCCTGTGGGGCGCCAACGAGTACGCCTCCACGCAGCGTTTCGAGCCCGTCGCCCTGCAGGTGGGGGCGAGCCCGTCCGATGGTGGCGCGGGCATGGGCGGAACGGGCAACGGCGTCGGCCAGCCCGATCGGCCGGGTCAGCCCGCGGAACCGGGGCGGCCCGATCAGCCCGGGCAGCCTGCCACGGGCCAGCCGCAGCAGACCCAGCCCGACGTCACCGTGCCGTGGGCCTCGACCGCGGACCCGGACGACGTGCGCCCGATGGTGCTGCCGTCGGACTGGACGACGCCGACTCCGCCCGAGCTCAGCACCGTGCCGAACCCGCCGCAGGTCACCCAGTACGTGCTGCCGAGCGCGCAGCCCACGCTCGTGCAGACGGAGACGGGCAAGCCCACGGTGACGGTGACCGCCACAGGCTCGGCGACGCCTACGCCGTCGGCCAGTGAGGAACCCGTGGTCCATCCGTCGGGCACCTCCGAGCCGACCCCCACGCCTACGGCTACCCCCGTGCCCACGGTGACCGTGACGGTGACGCCGACCCCGACGGCGACGGTGACACCGTCCCCGACGGTGACGGTGACGGCGATGCCGACGCAGACGCAGACGCAGACGCCGGCCAAGCCGGCGCCCACAGTGACCGCGAAGCCGACCGCGAAGCCGACCGCGACCGCGAAGCCGACCGCGACCGCCAAGCCGACCGCGAGGCCCACCACGACCGTGGTGAAGCCGGCGCCCACGAAGCCGGCGCCCACGAAGCCGGCGACGACCGCGCCGATGCGCAACCCGCACTCGCCGGTCCAGGTCTGCGGCAACGGCTTCCAGGTCCAGCGGTCGATGCCGTTCGCCGGTGGCGAGACCGTCCAGCTCTACAACGCCTCCACAGGCGAGAACTGCGTGGTCACCATGAAGACGGCGGACGTGGGCAAGCCGACCAAGGTGACCGCCACGATCGAGGTGCAGGGCCTTCCCCGCAAGACCGACATCGGCATGTACGAGTTCTACGCGGGCCCCGTGAAGCTGCCCGGCAAGGGCAAGTGCGTCCGCTTCGAGGGCAGTACGAGCACCGGTGGTACCGGCATGGTGAGCTGGGCCAACTGCGGTTGAGCCGGCACCGTGAATGTCACAGGGCCCCCTTCGGAGCGTGCATCCGAAGGGGGCCCTTCGTTGCCTGGGTCAGGAGTGGAGGCCGCGCAGGAGCTCGTCCTGGGATGCCGCTGCGGACTGCTCGGCCTTCGTGACGGCGACCAGGATCTCGTCGGCCAACCGTCGCGCATCCAGTCGTTTTCTGCTCAGCGGGCTGATCTCCAGCGTGACCAGGGCGCCGACGGCATCGGTCGTGGCCACGATCCTGCCCTCGTCGGCGCGGCCGACGTGCCGGCGGGTGCTCCACTCGGCCGCCATCTCCTCGGCCAGCCTGGCTGCGGAGACGAGGTGTTCCAGGCGCGCCGTGGCCTCGTCCATCTCATGCAAAGGTCAGCCCTCCCTCAGCAGGCGCTCGACGTGGGGGGCCAACGGGTCGCCATCGGGCAGGTCCGGTCCGGCCAGATCAGCGGTCAGCTCCGTCAGCCGGTCGCCCATGGCGGAGCGCGCGGCGGCGATCGCTTCCATGACGGCCTGCGCGAGCTGGACGTTGTCGAGGTGGCGCAGGCCGCGCGGGTCGATGGTCAGCCCGACCAGCCGGCCGGCGCCGGAGACCCGGGCACGTACGGCGCCTGTGCGGTCCCTCCCGTCCAGGTGCTCGCGGGCCAGCGTCGTCAGCCTCTCGTTCAGCACGCCCGCCCAGTCATTCACGTGGCGAAGCAGGCCGGCGACATCGCCCTCCCTGCCTTCGGCGAAGGCACTGACCTCGCTCATTCCGCCGCCCCCGCGGGAATCCACATGTTCTTCACGCTCTTCGGGTCGGCGATGGTGGGAGAGAGGTTGAGCCGGCGTGCTCCTTGGGCGGGGTCGCCGGACTGGTAGAAGGCGCCCCTCAGGTCGTTCAGCTTCAGCTCCAGCTTGTTGAGGTCGCCCTCGTAGGAGTTGTAGATGTCGGTGAATTGCTTGACCAGGTTGCCGAGCGCGGTCGTGAAGACGCCGACCTGGGTCATCAGGGCGGCGCGCGCGACCGGATTCGCGCTCATGCTCGCCAGCGTGCGCAGGATCGGTGCCGAGCCGGCGTAGAGGCCGAACACCGACAAGTCGTACTCAAGCACCTCTTTGTACTGGTTGTGCATCGCGCCGCTCATCTCGTCGCTGACCTTACCGAGCTGGCTGAACAGGCCGTTGACGTTGAATCGCACGTACTGCTGGAGCATTTCGGCTGCGTGGCCCTTCCAGTTCGGTGCGATGTCGTCGAAGTAGCCACGCCACAGATTGGAGCGGTTGCCCTCCAGCGATCCCGACATCTCCTTCCAGGTCTCGCGGCGGTCGTAGAACAGGAACGGATTGCCGAGGTTGACCGTGGCCGCCACGTCGAGGGCCAGCGCGGCCACACCGAGCCCGGACATCATGGTCGCCGTCCTGGTGGTCTGCCGCAGCGGGTTGAGCTGGCCGACGAGGCGCTTGAAGAAGCCTGGATCGGTACGGGTCGCGGCGGCCGGAGGCACGGGCACGGTCTTCGTCACCGTCCCACTGGCGTTGGTGACGTAGAACTGCTGGGTGCTCTGGGGCACGGCGGGCCGGCCGGGCACGAGCAGCTTCGGCGGCTGGTTCGGAGGCGTCGACATCCTCTAAGGCTTTCCGCTGTCCAAGTTGGCGGCCCGGTAGTTGGCCGCCGACTTGATGATCTTGTCGCTGTCGTCCCTGAGGACGTTGCCCAGGATGCCGGTGCTGTCGCGCCAGGTGTCGGCGATGGCGTTGAGGCGGCCGACGAACCTCAGGCCGATCTGCGGCATGCCGGCGAGCGGCGCCAGGTTCCAGCCCTCGAAGCGCGGGGTCCGGTTCCCGGCCAGGTTCACCCCCGTCGCCGTGCTCTGCATGGTCCCGGAGAACGTGGCGAGGTGACCCGCCTCGACCTCGTAACCGGGCAGCTGCGAGCGGTCGCCCGAACTGCTGCCCGCTCTGGACGGTTGGGCGGGCGAGTTCGAGATGGTGAGCGCAGACGAAGGCCGCAGCGACGGCGGCAGGCACGTCGGCGGCGGGCACGGCGGGAGGTGTGGGCACGGGCTCACCATGCTGGGGAGCGGCGTGGGGCTCGTCGACGGCTCCGGCGCGCTCGATGTGGGCGCGGGGCTGGGTGTCGGGGACGTGCTCGGCGCCGGGCTGGACGACGGCGTCGGAGGGGGTGACTGCGTCCCGCCGGTGGGGGACGGGCTCGCGGTGGGCGTGTAGGCCGACGAGGGGCCGCCCGAGGGGGATGGCGTGGCGGATGGAGGATCAGTCGACACCTGATCTTTTTACCATCGAGATATGTAGCACAAATTGCTGTTTTAGGGGGTTAAGGGAATGGGTGTCCACATTTAATGTCGTCGTAACCTGGCGTTCCTTGCGCTTTTCTTGCGCTTTCGCGGCTAGTAGGGCCGGTAGGGGCCGCCTCTCTCCAGCGATTGGATGCCGGGGTGGTGCGCGAGATCGCCGTAGCGGCTGTAGGTGTACAGGACTCCGGCGATGATGTTGTCCACCGGCTCCCGGATCCCGCCGTAGCCGGGCAGGGCATGCGCGTTGAACGTCGGAGGAATGGTCTGCATGAGGCCCTGGGACGGCACACCGTTCCTGGCGTTGACGTCCCAGTTGTTGACGGCGTTGGGATTGCCGCCCGACTCGTGGTAGATGACCGTCCAGATGCGCTGGATGTCGACGGGATCGTTCGGGTCCAGATCGCTCACGTCCAGACCGCGCCGGCGCATGATCGCGGCCATCCCCGGCGACGTGATGACGGTGAGCGCCTGTTTGATCCACTCGACGACCTGCGCCTTGGGCGCCGGGGCGTTCCCGTACGACGAGGCCGGCCCGACACCGCCGCCACCGCCCGCGCCCCCACCGCCCGCGCCCCCACCGCCAGCGCCGCCGCCGGGCGCGCCCGTCGAGGCGAGCGTCGTGGTGGGTCGGTAACCGGCCGCCTTCTTCCAGTCGACCGCGTGCTCACCGGACTGGAAGTCGGCGCCGCCGGGCTGGCGGATGCCGTGGAAGAAACGGAAGCCGTCCTCCCCGAGCTGGCGGTCGAGGGCCCGGACGGCCGTGCTCAGGGCGGTCTCCGCGTCGGTCACTGCCTGGCGGGCCTTGCCGGCGGCTCCGCTGAGCGACGCCACGCCGCCGAGGTGGCCGTCGATGTCGGCCTGCGAGGCGTCGGGATGGTTCCGCTTGTACGCGTTCTCCTCCGCCATCGCGTCCCGGTGGAGACCGTCGACCGTGTTGTAGGCGGTCTCCAGCACCCCCGCCGCGGTGTCGAGAGCCGAGGCGCAGGCGGTGATCGCGCCCTTCAGGCTCTGCCCGGCGCGGGGGTAGGCGGTCATGTACGTGGCGAAGGCCTCCGACGAGCGGCCCTGCCAGGCGTTGTCCACCTCGTCGACGTGCGCGGTGAGCCTGCCGGCGGACGTGGCGACGTGCTCGGCGACCGTGCGCAGGGCGGCGGCGATGTTCCTGATCTCCTGTGGGTCGCCGTCGAGCTTCCGCTTCAGCGAGGCCAGCGTCGATACGAGGCTCATCCGCCGTTGGCTCCTTCCGCTGACCTGAAGTTGCCGGCGACCTCGCCGAGTGCGTCGTGGACGTTCTTCAGGCGGTTGCGTCCTGCGCCGAGATCCTCCTCGATCGACCTCCAGACGGCGTTCACCTTGGCGGCCAGGGAGCCGGCGCCCTCGATGTCGCCGAAGACGGCGGCCCTGGCCTCGCCCGGCCGAGGGCCGTCTCCGCCGACGAACGCGTCGTCGACGTCGAGCATGTTGCGGACCCTGAGACTCTGCCGTCCGCACTCCTCCAGCGCCTGGACGTGCACATCCACGAAACCCACGAGACTCCCTGACTGTTGTGCGCCGCCCGCGGCGACGGGCGCCTCTGTGTCACGACGGCTCCAGGAACGCCGTCTGGATCAGGCGCGAGCCGGACCTCCGGTCGACGTAGAAACCACGGCCCACCGGCAGCGCCTGCGGCCGGATGTTGCCGAAGAGCGGCCCCTCCTCGCGGTTGCCCGACATGATCAGGGCCGGGCTGGCCATCTCCTTCATGCGCTGGACGGCCTGATCGTACATGGCCCGGCTGGCGCCTCCGCTCTGTCGGGCCAGTACCAGGTGCAGGCCGATGTCGCGGGCTTGGGGCAGCAGGTCGGCCAGGGGCGCCAGCGGATTGCTGGAGGTCGCCACGAGGTCGTAGTCGTCGACCACGATGTAGAGGTCGGAGCCCTGCCACCAGCTGCGCGCGCGCAGCTGCTCCGGCGTGAGGTCGGCCGGTGGCAGCCGCTTGAGCAGCGCGGAGCGGGCCTCCTGGATCAGCTCGACGGCGGCGGTGCTGGAGGCGGCGTAGCCGATGCGGTGGTCGGTCACGGCGGTGTCCAGCAGCGAGCGCCGGTAGTCGATCACGATCATCATGGCCTCGCGCGGCGTTCTCCTCGCCACCACGCCCTCCATGACGAGCCTGAGCACGTTGGACTTGCCGCACTCGTTGTCGCCGAACACGACGAAGTGCGGATCGTTGTCGAAGTCGACCATGACCGGGGAGAGGGAGTCCTCGTCGATGCCGATCGCGATCCGTCCAGGGCCCGTCTGCTCGGGCACCGGCAGGGAGGCGGCAGGCAGCAGCGACGGCAGCAGGCGCACGGGCCGTGCCGCGGGCCCCTGCCACGACTCGCGGACCAGCTCGACCAGCGACCGCACGCCCTCGGCCACGTCGTCGGCGGTGGTCCGCCCGTCGATCCTCGGCAGCGCGGCGAGGAAGTGCATGCCGTCCCTGGTCAGGCCCCGGCCCGGCACCCCCTCGGGCACGGCGACCGAGGCCTTTCTGCTGATCTCCGACTCGTACGGGTCGCCCAGCTTGAACTCGATCCTGGTGCCGAACAGGTCCTTGATCCCCGCCCGGAACTCCGACCACTTGTTGGTCGCGGCCACCACGTGGATGCCGTAACCGAGCCCGCGCGCGGCCAGGTCCGTGATCACAGCCTCCAGCCCCTCGAACTCCTGCCTGATCGTCAGCCAGCCGTCGATGACCAGGAACACATCTCCCCAGCCGTCGCTCGGCAGGCTGCCGTCGGCGACCATGCGCCGGTAGGTGGCGACGGACTCGATGCCGCGGTCGGCGAACTCGCGCTCGCGTTGCCGCAGCAGTCCCGAGACCTCGGCGACGGTCCTGCGTACCCGGTCGGCGTCCAGCCTGGTGGCCACGCCGCCGACGTGCGGCACCCCTTCCAGGGCCGCCAGGCCGCCGCCACCGAAGTCGAGGCAGTAGAACTGCGCCTCCCGCGGCGTGTGGGTGAGGGCCATGCTGGTGATCAGAGTGCGCAGCACGTTGGTCTTGCCGCTCTGGGTGCCGCCCGCCACGCCTACGTGCCCGGCCGCCCCGGACAGATCCACCCAGTACGGATCACGGCGCTGTTCGAACGGCTTGTCGATGATGCCGATGACGGCGTGCAGCCTGCCCCGTCCGTCCCAGCCGGTCGTGGACAGGCCGTACTCCGGCGTGACGGAGAGCGCCGGCAGCAGGTGGGCGAGCGTGGGCGGCTCGCTGAGCGGCGGCAGCCAGATGCGATGCGCGGCGGGGCCCTGCCCGGCCAGGCGGCGCACCACGATGTCGAGCAGGCTGTTCTTCTGCGCGGCCCGCTCGTCGACCTCTGCCTTCCGCTCTTCGCCGGCCGGTTCCTTGACGACCGGGAGCGGCACGTAGGTCGGGCCGTACTCCACGACCTGCCGCAGGACGGTGTGGCCGTCGTCGGAGCTGGAGTGGCGGGAGTCGGGCTGGTAGGGGCCCGACACGTACGCGGCCTTGAACCTGGTCATGCCCGTGGTGTCGAACTTGAGATATCCGTTGCCGGGTGCGGAGGGCAGCTCGTACGCGTCTGCCACACCCAGGACGACCCGGCTCTCCATGGCCGAGAAGGTGCGCAGACCGATCCGGTACGACAGGTGGGTGTCCAGGCCGCGCAGCCGTCCCTCCTCCAGGCGCTGAGAGGCCAGCAGCAGGTGCACGCCCAGCGACCGGCCCAGCCGACCGATCATCACGAACAGCTCGATGAACTCGGGCTTGGCGGACAACAGCTCGCTGAACTCGTCCAGCACCACGAAGAGCGTGGGCAACGGCGCCAGGTTGGCCCCCTGCTCCCTGGCCCGCTCGTAGTCGCGCAGGGACGCGTAGTTGCCCGCCGAGCGCAGCAGTTCCTGCCGGCGCACCATCTCGCCGTGCAGGGCGTCGTGCATGCGGTCGACCAGCGGCAGCTCGTCCTCCAGGTTGGTGATGACCGCCGAGACGTGGGAGAGCGACTCCAGCCCGAGGAACGTCGCGCCACCCTTGAAGTCGACCAGGACGAAGTTGAGGGTCTCCGAGGAGTGCGTGATGGCGAGGCCCAGCACCAGCGTGCGCAGCAGCTCGCTCTTGCCGGAGCCCGTGGCGCCGATGACCAGGCCGTGTGGCCCCATGCCGCCCTGCGCGGACTCCTTGATGTCCAGCTCCACCACGCGCCCGTCGCCGCCCAGGCCGATGGGGACCCTCAGCCTGTTGCGGCCGGCCCGCGGCCGCCAGGTCACGGACGGGTCCAGCTGGGCCGGGTCGCCAACGCCGAGCAGCTCGGTCAGCGTGGTGTTGGCGGCGAGCACGTCCTCGCTCTCCCCGGCGACGGCGGCGGAGGCGCGCAGCGGCGCCAGCTGGCGGGCCAGGCCCTCCACCCGCATGTAGTCGAGCCGGTCGGGGTCTCCGAGCCGCGTGAGGTGCTCCTTGCCCGCGTGGTCGAGCTTCACCATGTGGAACCCGTCGGACCGCACGTCCAGCCGCAGCGTGTTCTGCTCCTCGACGTCGGCGGTCGAGCCGGACAGGTCGATCACGGTCACGCCGTGGATGGCGTCGCTGCCGAGCTGGGAGTCGTGCGGCACGTGCCCGTTGTCCACGATGAGCACGTGGTACGGCAGTGCGTCGGCCGGCGCGCCGGGCCGGAACCGGGCGCGCTCCTTGAGCTCGTCGCCGACCAGCCGGTCCAGCTCGCCCAGGTTCTCCGTCATGAGCCGTACGGCGCCCGCCGCGTCCACCTCCTCCGGATGCAGCGCGTGGGGCAGCCACTTCACCCACTCCCACTGGGGCATGGTCTCCACGTCGGCGCACACCATGATCCGCATGTCGTCGGGACAGTGGAAGACGGTGAGCTGGGCGATCATGGCGCGGACGAGGTCACGCATGGCTCCGGGTTCGCCGGTCAACCGGATCCTGGCGAACGAGCCGAGCGCGACGGCGACGGGCAGCTCGGCGACCGTCGAATGTGCCCTGACGAACCTGCGCAACGCGCCGGCCGACAGCGCGTCCAGGTCCTCCACCGGCTTGGAGTCCGGCGGGATGATCTGGATCGCGAGCTTCTGGACGCCGGTGCCGAGCCGCACGGTGGCGAAGTCCTCGTCGCGGGGACGGCGCTCCCACAGCCGCGGGCCCATGGCGATCCACCACAGGGCATCGGGCTCGGGCCCGCTCCACTCCAGGGCCTCACGCTGCTGCCGGGCCGCGCGCCTGGCGCGCTTGCGCACCTGGCTCAGGTAACGGAAGTAGTCGCGGCGGGCGCCGTTGAGCCGGTACTTGCGCTCGCCTGCCTGGCGCGCCAGCTGGCCGATCGTCATCCCCACCATGGACAGCGCGAACAGGCCGCTGGCCACGTACATGATCGGGTTGCTGTTGCCGCCCACGGTGAACATCAGGCCCATCGCCGCGGCCCCGGCGACCATGGGCAGGTAGGTGAGCACCGCGGTGAAGCCCTGGCTCTGGACCTCGGGAATCTCGGGGGGAGATTCGAGCAGGATCTCGCCGCGCGGGGGCTTGGGGCCGGGGCGGCGTTCGGGGCGGCGCACGACGACGATGCTCATCGAGACGTTCTTACCAGAAGAGACCAGATATGTTCTGTGTTGTCCGTGACCGCAGGTGGGGACCGAGGGGTTAGGAATGGGACGAATGGTTCAGGGGCCTCCGCCCGGACCACCGCCGGCACAGGGGCCACCCCTTGGACCTCCCCCGATGTACGGCCCCCCGATGAACTTCCCCGGCCGACCGCCCGGTCCGCCGCCGGGCCATGGGCCGATCCAGCAGGGCGCCCTCCCACAGGTGCCCGTGCCACTGCCGGCGCAGTGCCACGTGACGATCGTCGGCCCGCGCCGCAAGGCCGACCTGGCATTGCCCGCCGACATCCCGCTTCCCAACGTGCTGCCGTCCCTGCTGCGCGCGCTGGGCGAGGTGGGCGGCGACGCCGCGGCGGCGCCCGGTTGGACGCTGCAGCGGCTCGGCGGTGCGCCGCTCGACCTGAGGCAGAGCCTGGGAGCGCTCGGTGTGCTCGACGGCGAGATCCTCTACCTCAGGCCGCGTGAGGCGATCCTGCCGCCCGCGCTCTACGACGACGTGGCGGACGTGGTGGCGAGCCGGGTCCGGGAGGGAGGCGGCGCCTGGTCGGCCAAGCATTCGAGGGTCCTGGGCGCGAGCGGCGCCACTGGCCTGCTCGTGCTCGGCGCCGTCGGCCTGGCGCTGTCCGGCATGTCCGGGCTGACCATCACGATCGTCGCCGCGCTGCTGGCGCTGCTGCTGGTCGTCACCGGCACCCTGCTGTCCAGGGCCGTCGGGGACTCGCAGGCGGGAGCGCTGGTGGGGCATGCCGCTCTGCCGTACGGGTTCGTGGCCGGCCTGTTCGCCCCGGCCGCCGGCGGAGCGGTGCTCGCTTTCGGCGCGCCACACCTGCTGGCGGCGATGGCCTGCACCGCGCTGGCCGCCGCGGTCGGCGGGGCGCTGATCTCCGACGGCGTGCCCGGCTTCCTCGGCACGGCCGTGGCGAGCACGGTGGGAGCGATCTGCTCGGCCGTGGTGATGGTGTGGTCGGCGCCCCCCGCCGGTGTGGCGGCCGTGGCCATCGCCGTGCTCCTGGCCCTGATGCCGCTGGTGCCCTCGCTGTCGTTCCGGCTGGCCAAGGTGCCGCTGCCCGCGATGCCCACCACGGCCGAAGAGCTGCGCAGCGACAACCAGCGCCTGGACGCCCCGGCCATCCAGGAGCGCACCAGGGTCGCGCAGCGCCACGCCGTCGGGATGATCGCGGGAGTCGGGATCTGCGCGCTGGTCGCGCAGGTGCTGCTGGTGCTCGACGACTACTGGGTCTCGTCGGTCATGACCGTGTCGCTGTCGCTGTCGCTCATCATGCGGGCCCGGGTGTTCCGCAGTCTCGGCCAGCGCATCTGGCTGGTGGGCGGCGGCTTGGCGGGGTTCGCCATGCTGACGCTGTCGTTCGTCGGCGATGGCGGCATCGTGGGATCGCTGGCCGTGGCCATCGCCGTCCTGTGGCTGGCGCTGATCACTGTGGGCATCGGCATATGGCTGTCGATGAGCAAGCCGTCACCGTTCTGGGGCCGTGCAGGCGACATCGTGGACCTCGTACTGATGGTGCAGCTGTTCCCGCTCGCGCTCGGCGTGCTGGAGGTCTACAGCTGGGTGCGCGGCCTGTCCGGCTGATCCCGGCCCGGAATCTCTCGAAACAGGAGGCAGCATGCAGGAGTTCGGCGACTTCGCGAAGGTCGACCTGGAGAAGCTGGTGAAGGGAGCCGACGAGCAGCTCGCCCTGCTCGGCGATTTCCAGGAGCGGGCCGCGTCGTGCGTCGGCCGCGCCCAGGACGAGAACGGCTTCGTCGCCGTGGAGTACGGGCAGGAGGGCGTGCGCGAGCTGGAGTTGCATCCGAAGGCGATGCGGCTGTCCTCGGGGGAGCTGGCGGAGCTGATCAAGATCACGCTCCGCGACGCCACGGAGGACTTCCAGCGCAGGCTCACCGAGGAGGCGGGAGAGCTGTTCGGGCAGGAGGCCAACCCGCTCAGGCTGCTTGCCGAGCCGGGCTCCATCACCGGCAAGGTGAAGGAGGCGGAGCCGCTCTACGATCAGGCGTTCGAGGACGTGATGGGTCGGCTCGACAGCATCCGGCGGCGGCTGGAACTCTGACGCGACCTCGGAAGTTCGGTGCCGATGGACGTGTTCATGGCCTGATCCATGGCGGATGCACCTATAAGGCGCTATATCGCGACCGATCTGTAATCTGCGATTTTTGTGATCTGTGGGGCGCATGGTGGTTAACATGCCAATTGACGTTGTTCACTGAGGGGAGTCCATCCCTTTTCGGGGTTGACCGCGCGCGGTGATCGACGAGGCAATCGCGACTTGGAGGTCCAGTGGCACTGTACGGGGCAAGTCCCACGCAGTTGACGAACGCGGCCGGCTACTGCCAGGACACCGCGCAGTACATCGAGGGCATGCGGCTGCGGGTTCAGGAGATCAAGGCCACCCTCACCACGCAGGGGTGGAAGGGCAACGCGTCCGCGCGGTTCAGCCAGGCGCTCGACCAGTGGGACGGCGAGTTCAAGGGCGTCATCAAGGTCCTTGAGGACATCTACGACCGGCTCAACATCGGCGCCGGCGTCTACCGGAACACCGCCGACCAGAACATGGACATCGCGGGCGGCTTCGCCCGGACCGGCGAGTCCGGTCGCATCGACTCCCTCATCAACGCCAACCGCTGACCAGGATGGATGACGCCATGACGGTGCCTGACGACTACACATTTGTCCGGTTCGGCTCCATGGAGCAGGCCTACGAGGAGCTCAAGGGAGTCATCACCGAGCTCGACCGGGTCACCGACGACCTCTACCAGGACATCAAGAAGGAGCTCGGGGCGAGCTGGGAGGGCGAGGCCCAGCAGTTCTTCGACGTGAAGAAGGAGCAGTGGAACGCCCACGAGAAGGCGATGGGCCAGCAGCTCTTCCAGGCCGCCGAAGCGGTCAACCTCGCGAAGGGCAACTACGAATCCGCCGAGCGGCGCAACATCAGCATCTGGACGGACTGATCTGGTTCGATCACCCTCTCGGTCATCGCCCTGGCGATGACCGAGAGTCATGTTCGTGGGGACGAGGATGACTCAGAAGGACGCGATGTACGGGGGCACCGACCCGCTGCGGGTGGACCCCCATCTGTTCGATGACGGCGCCGGACGGGAGAACTCCCCCTCCCAGATGCGGGCCATCGCCACGGAGTTGAGGTCCAGCCTCGACGCGATGCTCGGCAACGGCGAGCGTCCCAACGGCAACATCAACCAGATCACGCCCTCGACGGAGGGTGGTCTGTCGACCTCCCAGATCGGCAGGTGGAGCGACGCCCTGGCGCTCGCCTCGACCGTGGGGTCGGACAACGCGGGCAGGAAGTTCGCCGAGGTGTATCAGCGGTTCATCGACGCCTACCAGAAGGTGGTCGAGGCCGTCGAGACCAGTGCTGACAATCTCGACCGGGCGCGCCGCGCCAACGAGGGTGATGCCTGATGGGCAGCGAACGCGAGGTCGTCGTCATCGCGGACTTCAGCCGGACGCCGCAGGGCGAATGGCCGCGGAACACCAAACCCGAGATCAAGGGCTGGCTGGACGGCACCGACCCCGGCTACATCTCGGGGACCGGGCAGACGTACATGAACGCGGCGAGCAAGATAGAGCAGGCCGTCAACGCCCTCGAGGAGCACGCCGGCAAGATCCTCAACATCTGGACGGGGCCGGACGCCGTCCAGGCCAGGACGGCCCTGGAGCTGCTGCACGCCTCCGGCAGCGAACTGCGCGGCAAGCTCAGCCTGATGGGCCAGGCGCTTCAGACGTACTCCGGCCACCTTTCGGATGCCAGGACGAAGGTCAACGAGGAACAGGACGTCCCGGCGGGCGTCGGCACCGAGTCCGAGGCGGAGGTGGTCAAGGAGGCGCTCGAGAACACGCACGCCCAGCGCACCCTCTACGACCTCAACCAGCAGATCAAGTCGATCTACGACCTCACGGTGCCGCACGAGGTCTCCTTCGAGCTGCCGACGGTCACCCTTCCCGAGGCTCCCGCCGAGACCCGGGATCCCCGATACCCGAACGGCTCCGGCACGCGGAGCCCCACCTTCGGCTCCTCGGGCTATGACGGCGGAGGCTCGTACGGCGGCGGGTCCGGTTCCACGGGTTCGTACGGCATCGGTGACGGATCCGGAGGCTCCGGGTCGAACTCCGGTGCCGGCGGTGCCGGCGGCTCAGGTTCCGGCGGCCAGAACGCGGGCGGCCCGAATCCGGGCGACTCGGATCCGGGCGGTCCGATCGGCTCGGTCCCGACCGGGCCCGACACCGGTGACCCCGCCACGCCCGGCCCGGTAACCGGGGATCCGGGCACGAACCCGGTTCCAGGGCAACCGCAGGTCCCGGGCGCCGGCGACACGGTTCCTTCGGTCATCGGCGGCGACAGCACGACGGTCACCGACGGCGTGAACGGCACCGATCCCACCCGGACCGACAT
Organism: Nonomuraea terrae; assembly: GCF_044465245.1. Classification (NCBI taxonomy): domain Bacteria; kingdom Bacillati; phylum Actinomycetota; class Actinomycetes; order Streptosporangiales; family Streptosporangiaceae; genus Nonomuraea; species Nonomuraea terrae. The sequence continues at coordinate 15,995 of NZ_JBITLL010000007.1, forward strand.
GGCCGGCTACCAGCCGCCGGCGGCCACGTCGCTCACGACCCCGACCCTGACGCCGCCGAGCACGAGCCTCGTCCCACCGTCAGCGATCCACACCCCCACGCCGGTCGGCTCGCCGGGCCTCCCGTCGGTGATCGGCTCTCCGAGCGCCGGCGGCGGGACGGTGACCTCGCTCGTGAGCGGCGCGGGGCGCGGGATCGCGGGCTCGCCGACCGGCATGCCGTTCATGCCCTTCATGGGGGGAGGCGCCGTCGGCGACCACACGGACCTGGAGCGGAGCACGTACCTGTCAGAGGACGCGAGCGCCTGGGCCTGCGGGCACGAGACCACGGACCCGGTGATCGGATGAGCACCACGCCCTGGCCCGACCTCAGCGGCGGGCAACTCCCCGGCCTGTCCTCCGGGATCTCGTTCACGAAGCACGAGCTCGAGGCCGGCGGCAACAAGATTCAGGGCCAGACCGAGCTCATCGACAACCTGACGGGGAAGTCCAGCAGTCTTCCCGTTCCCTTCCCCCACTTCGGAGTGGCCGGCATGGGGCTCCAGGGCGTCCACGAAGGACTCATCCGTGTCCAGAACGACGCGCTGGCCAAGGCGCGCAAGGCGTTGGAGAGCTGGCAACCGGCACTCAAGGCGGCCGACGAGAACTACGTGAAGGCCGACGAGGGCGGCGGCGGTTTCGGTGGGAACGGCACGGGCGGCGGTGGTCTCGGCGGGGGCGGCGGCGTGCCCGCCGGCCTCGGCGACGGGATGGGCGGCCTGGGCGGCATCCAGAACGCGAGCCTGCCCGAGACCGACGTGCCGGGAACGGACCTTTCCGGAATCGACCCCCCGGGCAGCGACATCCCCGGATCGGACATCCCCGGATCGGACATCCCCGGATCGGACATCCCCGGATCGGACATCCCCGGATCGGACATCCCCGGATCGGACATCCCCGGATCCGACTTTCCCGGGTCCGACCTCCCCGGTACGGACCCGCCCTCGGGGGATATGCCGGGCACCGATCCCGCGGACATGAAGGTCCCCAGCATCGACTCGGCGCTCAACGACCCGTCCAAGACCGACCTGTCGTCCTACCAGCCCCCCAACACCCCGCAGATCAGCACCAACCTGCCCCCGGGGGCGGGGGACCCCTCCGGTCCGGGCACCCGCGTGGGGCCCGGCATGATGGCCGGATCCGGGCTCGGCACCGGCGCCGGCGCGAACGCCGGCCTGGCCGCCGGCGCGGCCGGGCTGCGCGGTGCCGGCGCGGCCGGTATGCCGATGATGCCCTTCATGCCGATGGGCGGCGGAGCGGGCGCGGGCAACGAGGAACGTGACCGCGAGACGAGCGTCGGCCTCTCCGAGGACGAAGGTGTCTGGGGCGGTGACGAGGACATCGCGCCTCCGGTGATCGGGGCGGAGGACGTGTGAGCGTCTACAAAGAGATGTACTGGGGGGCCGCTGGAACGGCCACGGCCGCCGCTGCCATGATCAGAAGCCCGTGGGCGTTCTACGTGGCCACCACGATCGGCACGATGGTGTCCGACCCCGAGGGGATGGCCGACTCGGCCAGGAACTGGCGTACCACCGCCCAGAATGGCGCGGTGAGCGAGCTCGACGATCTCGAGCGAGGGCTGACGGACCTGAGGAACTACCTCAAGGAGACCGGCACGTGGGAGGGCGGCGCCTTCGAGGCGTTCGACCAGGTCCACGGCGACTTCAAGGACTCGCTCGCGCAGCTCAAGGAGAGCCGTAACGCGACCGGTGAGGGAGTCGAGTCATCCGCGGGCTTCTTCCAGTGGGGTGCTGTCATCTGCACCGGCCTCGCGGCCGCGATGCTGACGCTTGGCGTCGCCAAGCTCGCATCCAACCTCGCCGGGCCCGTCGGCAGGGTGGCGACGGTGGTCGCGGAGAGCGTCGTGGCGAAAGGCATCATCACGGTGATGCAGAAGGTGTTCAGCAAGCACCTCTACGTGATCGGAACCCTCGGCGGTCTGATGTACGTCTCCAACCAGTACGCCCAGACCGCCGGCCGGATCTTCCCCGGGCTCGAGGCCATGCCGACCCAGACGAGCACCCTGGGGACCGGCCGGCAGCCGTTCATGGGCACCGAGATGACGTACGACGAGAAGGCGGGTGCCCTCACCCCCAAGTTCGGCCTGAGCGGCGGCGGCTACCCGGCGTAGCCGCCGCCGTCATGGGGTCGTGGTCGCGGGCTGGATGACGTCGACCTCCTGCACGGGCATCCTGGCGGCGGCCGGGTCCAGCGAGGGCCCTTCGGGGATCAGCCGGAGCAGGTGGGCGGGCACCGGCGCCACGTCCGCGGCCTCGTACCCGAGCTTGCCCACCACGTCCGCCGAGGCCAGCCGGAACCGCCTGCCCTGATCGGTGATGAGCGAGTACTGCTGGACGGCCGAGAGCTGCCCGTCGCCGGGAAGGGTGCCGGCCAGCGCCGCGGTGCCCGGCGGAAGCAGCACCTGGTCGACCTTCTCCGGCCCGGCGCCGGTCGCCGGGGGCGGAATGCTCAGGTTGCCGCCCGTGGTCAGGACGGCCTTGGTGGAGCCCTTCATCGTGTTGTCGTACACGGCGCAGAGGGGAGAGGACACGCCAGGCGTGCGGAACCGGGGCAAGGTGGCGGGCAGGCCGCTCTCCATGGGCCGCTGCGCGGACGCCTTCATCGCGTTCGCGGTGGCCGCGTCGATCGGCGTCTCGCGAGCCGGGCGGTTGCCGTACACGGTCTTGATGGCCGGGTCCTGGAGCAGCAGGATCGCCTGCGTCTGCGTGATGGGCGCGAGCCCGTCGGCGAGGAGCACGTACCAGCGCTCGGCCGAGCCCGCGACCGACGCGACCTTGTACACGTGGCCGACCCTGGCCGTCCTGCCGCCGGGGCCGGCGACCTTCTTGCCGCGCTGGAGGACCTTGGGGGCGGCGAAGTCCACGCCCGACGGGATGGCGTTGATCCAGGAGGCGGGCACGCGGCGGGGCGTCTGGTCGGTCAGCCGGTCCACGTTCGTCACGCGCATGCGCTGATTGGCCCAGAGCAACCAGGTCTGCTGTCCGTCGCTGACGACCAGCGCCTCGTCGCCCACCGGCGTGCCTGAGACGCTGATCCCGCCGATGAGCGTCACATACGGCCTGCGTACGCCGGAGGCGTCGGGCGCCTCCGTCACGCACGCCGACCATGGGGTCTTGACCAGTCTCTCCCGCTTCGGCAGTGAGTCCGGCGCGCCCTGGATGCCGACCTTGTGCCCGCGGGCGAAGGGGGCCAGCGACTCCGCAGACACGGTGCGGACCTTGATGTCCTGGCTGTCGAGGAGCAGCCGCGCGGAGACGTAGTTGGCCACCGGCTGCAGTTTGCTCTCCTGCTGGTTGTACACGTACGACGCGCCGGTCTCCTCCTCGACCAGCAACTGCCCCGCATCGGTCAGCTTGGTCGCGTTGCCCGGCTTGATCAGCCCCCAGATCCCGAATCCCGCCACCACCAGGACCGCGATCAGAATCCCGGCGAACGTCGCCACGTTGTGACGCCGCATCGGAGACTCCGGCAGATCGGGTTCCCCCTGGAGCAGGGCCAGACCCAGGCGCTGCGTCATGAGCCGGTGCGCCTGGTAGAGATCCTTCTGGGTCTGCATATCTGGATATGTTACGCATGGGGACTATGGGTTTCCTGTACGGAAAAGAAATGCTCCAGTAAGCTCCAACAGCGAGCACCAGGGGGAGGTTTCGTGGGAAACACGCCTGACAACTGGCCCGGTCTGGACGCCGAACGAGACGGTGTGACGTACAGCGCTCAGAAGATCAAGAGCGTCGCCTCCGCCTTGCGCGAAGAGCTGAAACCCTTCGAAGGTCAGGGCACCGACGGCAGGGGCTCGGTCGAGGACCTCACGTCGTACGGCGGGGTCAACCAACTTCGCACGCAGCTTCAGACGATCTCCAACTGGGAGGGCGGCAGGCTGTTCTCCGAGAGCCTGGGACGAAGCCACCAGGAGTTCCTCGACGTCTACCGCCGTGTCATCACCAACTTCCAGACCGCGATCGCGCTGATCGAGACCGGCGCGGGGGTCTACGGGACCACGAACACGGCCAACGAGGGCGAGGTCTGAGCGGCGTGGGCGAGAACCAGCACGAGACGCACCACCTGAAGCCGGCGCGGGGCACCTGGGACGTCCAGACGTACGGCCGGAACGTCCAGGAGGTGAAGGACCTCATCAAGAACATCGACGCCCCGCGCATCGAAGAGGCGTCCCTCGCCTACCAGGACGCCCACCGAGTGGTCAACGACGCTCAGCAGGCGGTCTACGAACAGGCCGTCGAACTGGCCAAGCACTGGGAGGGGCCGGCCTCGGTCGAGGCCCAGCGGGCGCTCCAGACCCTGCACGGCACGCTCGGGGAGCTCGCGGAGAAGATGAAGGGGATGTCCACGCCTCTCGGGCACCTCAACACGGTCGTCAAGGACCACCAGGCGTTCCTCGACGACGGCTGGCAGGGCTTCCTGCAGCCGACATGGCACAACCAGATGCTGGGCACCTGGAACGACAGCATCGCCGACATCTACCGCGTCTACAACGGCTCCACGAGCGGCGCGGGCGACGGCGGCAACCGGCTCGACCTCGGCTCCCAGGACGAGCTCGCCGGGCTGCACCTGAAGACGTTCGGAGACGACCTCCAGCGCATCTACAACCAGATGCCGGACACGGTCGAGACAAGGCTGCGCGACATCAACCTTCCGCGGGATCGGGATCCGGACCCCGACCAGGTCAGATACCCCTTCGACACCACGGGCGGCGGTGACGTCTCGCCGGCGTCGTACGGAGCCGGCGGCCTGTCCGGCATGCCTACGGGCGTGCCTGGGGCGGACCGCCCCACGTTCGGCTCCACGGATCCGGCCGACGGCGGATACACCGTCCCCGGCTACCCGGGGACGGGCTCATCGGGATCAGAGGGATCAGAGGGATCAGAGGGATCGACCGGCTCGCCGGGTGGCCCCACGACCGGCCCTGGCGGCTACCCGGACGGCTCCACCGGCCCGAACGCCCAGAACCCGGACGCCACCGGCAACGGTATCCCCGGCCAGACGCGGACCGGCGGCACAGATCCCGTCACGAGGCTGCAGGACTACACCTCGCCGAACGCCGCTACCCCCACGTCCACGTCGCCCACCGGCGGGACGGTGCCCGGCTACGGCTCCCCGTCCGGCTCCCCGTCTGGCTCCCCGTACTCGCCGGGCACGGCCACGGGCCCCGGCATGTACGGCGGCGGCGGTATCGTGCCTGCCGGCACGGCGATGAACGCCCGCGGTGGCTCCGCGACGGGTGCGGGCATGCCGTTCGTGCCGATGGGCGCCATGGGCGCGGGCGGTGCCCAGGAGTCGAGTGACCGCGAGTCCACGACGTGGCTGCACGAGGACGACGACGTGTGGGGCGGCGACACTGATTCGGCGGTGAACAGCCGGATCGGCTGAGCCGTATTGATCGCGGGCGTTCGGTCGGGCTGGATCAACAGGGCAGCCTCCGATGTGGTGAAGGTGTCGAATCCGCACCGCACGGAGGTTTCATGGCCCACCGCAGCGCCCGGCTGACCATCTTCGACGACGCCTGCTGGTCGGTCGCGTACCGGCCGGCCGGTCCGGGTCAGGGGAGCAGCAGTCCCCAGGAGAGTGCCCACGGCACGAACACCACTCCGCCGGCGACCAGCAACCCGAGCCGGATCTTCTCGCCCACGGGGTTCGAACGCCCCAGGATCGAACGCTGCCATCGCGCGGCTGTTACCACGGTGGCGACCGCGGTCACCGCCGCGAGCGCCTGCAGCGCGAGCCAGACCAGCGGCCGGTCCGCGACCACGGGCCCTGGCGTGGCCAGCTTGCCGCCCGTCATGATCTGGTGTACGAGGAAGGCGAACGCTCCGACGATCGTCACGAGCCCGCCCGCGCTGACCACCCGCGCCGCCCGCATGGGAGCCGCGCCCGGTCGCCGCCTCCTCAGCCTGCGGACCAGGGCCGTCACCGGGTAGCCGCCGAACGCGACCAGGAACAGCGCGAGAGCCACGAGTTGCGCGCCGGCCGACTCCCACCACGCGGGCGGCGGCACGGGTGTGGTGTCCGCGGGTTGCACGGGTGCGGGGCCCGAGACCTGGCTCGTGGGCGGGCGGCCCGACGTCACGTCGGCCACCCAGCTGCCGACCAGCTCCGCGTACCCGGGAGCCAGATCCGGCAGGCGGGTGAGGCCGCCGTCCGGGGTGAGGTGGGCGGCGTGGTCGGCGCCGGGGAAGAACCGGAACGTGTAGTGCCGGTTCCCGCCCGCGTCCAACGCCGCGGCGAGGAGCGGCGGCGACTCGCGCGGCGGCGTCAGCAGGTCGTGCACCCCCCAGACGGCCAGCACGGGCTGCCGCACCCGCCCGACGACCGGCGCCGGGTCGAAGTACGGCTCAGGGAACATCCCGCCGTCCGCGACCACCCGGTACAGCTTGGGCACGGTCAGGTCCACGAGCGACCCGGCCACTCCCGCCTTGCGCAGCCCGGACGCCACCGTCCAGACCTGCTGCCGCAGCGGTTCCAGCCCGTTCGCGCCGACGAGGATCAGGAAGGAGACGTCGCGGGACTTCGCCGCCGCGACCGGCGCCACCCAGCCGCCTTCGCTGAACCCCCAGATCCCGACCTTGGCCGGGTCCACCCCCGGCTGCCGCCGCAACACGGCGACGGCCCCCAGCGCGTCCTCGGCGAGGTCGGCGTACGAACGCCGGAAGAGCGAGTAGCCCTCCGAACGCTTGTCGTAGACGAGCACGGTCAGCCCCTGCCGCGCGAACGCGACCGCCTCCGCCATCAGCTTCTCCCGAGGCCCCGTCCCGGCTCCATGCACGAGTACGAGCCCCGCCCGCCCCGTGGAGCCGCCGCGCGGGCTGATCACGCTGCCGTGCAGCACGAGCCCTCCGCCCCCGCGAAAGCTCACGTCGTCCGCCACGAGATCGGCGGGCACCGGCGCTTCACCGGCAGGCGGAGCCGGGCCGGCCAGGGCAGGAAGGGCTGTCGCCGTGACGGCTAAGACGAGGGCGGTGAGTGCGGCGACCACGGCCGCGAAGAATCTGCGCATATTGCCGACAGTAGTCTGCAGAGAAGTCTCGGCAAAGAGATGTCTGCAGATATCGTTCTGCGGTACTAGCCTGCTCCTCATGAAGGATGACAAGGCCGACGAGCCGTTCCTGCTCGACGACCCGGAGCGGCTCAAAGCCCTGGCTCACCCCATGCGCCGCCGCATGCTCACCCACCTCAACGTGCACGGCCCGGCCACCTCCACCACTCTCGCCGAGCTGCTCGGCGCCAAGACCGGCACCACCAGCTACCACCTGCGCCGGCTGGAGAAGTACGGCTTCATCGAGGAGATCCCCGAACGGTCGTCGGGCCGCGAGCGCTGGTGGCGGCGGGCCCGGATTCCGCGCGACATCCGGCTGCCCACCCCCGGCGAGCTCCCGCCGGAGGAACGGAAGACGCTGGAGGAGTTCCACCGCGTCGGCTTCGAGGAGGACCGCGCCCTCGTCGAGCGCTTCCCGGCCGCCTTCAAGGCCGACCCCGGCTGGGCGAGGGGTTCCAGGGCGATGGCCCGCATGACGAAGGAGGAGCTCGACCGCTTCTACGAGGAGTACATCGCCCTGCTCCTCAAACACGGCCACCCGGCCGACGAGGCCCCACCGGACGCCCGCCCCCTCTACGTCCGGTTCTTCACCCTCCCCGCCGACGAGGACTGACAAGAGGCAGCGCTCCTGCCCCGCCTGGATCCGAGGCCCGCGTGCCTGTCCACGACATGGACAGGCACCGATGGCCTCCTGTCATACCGACACCTGGGGCTCGCGTGCGGGGAGGCGCAGGACGAAGCGTGCGCCTCGTTCGCTGTCCTCGATGGTCAGGCTGCCCCCGTGCGCAGTGGCGATCTCCCGTGCGATCGCCAGCCCCAGCCCGGTCCCGTTCGCGTCACGGGCGTACGCGGCGTCCAGCCGGGTGAAGCGGTCGAAGACCACCTTTCTGTCCTCAGGGGCAATTCCGGCACCGTCGTCGATGACCTCCAAGGTCGCCGTGGACCGGTCGCCCAGGACCCTGACGGTGATCTGCGAAGCGGCGTGGCGCTCGGCGTTGTCGAGGAGATTGCCCAGCAGGCGAGCGATCCGCAGCCTGTCACAGTTGACGAAGACACTTTCCGGCATCTCCTTGACGATCCGCTTCCGGTGCGTCCGGCGCTCCAGCTCGGTGTCGACCAGCCGGCGCAGGTCGGTGGGGTCGCGATGCAGCGAGCTGCGCGCGTCCAGCTGGGCCAGGGCCAGCAGGTCGGTCACGAGCCGCTGGAGACGGTCCACCCCGGCGAGGACCGCTTCGGCCATCCGGGGCCAGTCGGTGTCGTGGGGATGCAGGAGCGCCTCCTCCAGCTGGGTCCGTATGGCGGTGATGGGGGTGCGCAGATCGTGGGAGGCGTCGGCGGTGAAGCGCCGCTGCCGGGTGTAGGCCTCGTCGAGGCGGTCGAGGGTGGCGTTCACGGTCTGCGCCAGGTATCTGATCTCCTCGTACTTCGCCGGGACGGGGACGCGGCGGACGAGGTCGGTGACGGTGATCTCGGCGAGTTCGGCCCGGATGGCGTTCACCGGGCCCAGGGCCTTGGTGAGATCTCGGTACGTCCAGGCGGTCATCATCGTGGTCACCAGGACGGACACGCCGGCGGCCAGGAGGAGCGACGTGATCTGGCCGTACCAGGGGACCACCGGCACCGAGACGTAGAGCAGCCAGGGCCCCTGCGGCTGGAAGACCTTGTAGGACGCGACGGTCATACAGCCCCGCAGCCCGATCGGCGGGCACAACGTCCGCGCGGTGCTCACCTGCGTCCTCGTCGCGCGGAAAGTGGCGATCGGCGGCTTGCCGGCGAGATTCCGGGTCGCCGCCACCACGCGGCCGTGCTCGTCCACGACCTGGATCGCCTCTACCTCGCCCTTCTGCAGGACAGGCGGGAGGGGACCTTGCCGGATCAGGGGGACGACCCGGTTCCAGGCGTCGGTGACCCGGTTCTGGCTGGTGTCGGCCTCCTTGTTGCCGGCGAACAGCAGGAACATGAAGCTGACCACGACGCACACCAGCGCCGCGACGGCGCCGGTCGCCACCGTCCTGCGGGCCCGGATCGATTGCCAAGACCAGAGCATGTCAGTCACCCTGAAGCAGGGCGATCACCTCCTGTGGCGAAGCGCTTGCGGCGGCCGGCGCCGACATCGGCCGGCGTCGCGCCTTCGCAAAGTACGCGCGGCGAGTTTCCCTAATGGGATATACGCACCATATGTCCGTTTAATCCTGTTTTGCTCGCTGTAATGTGTCCGCCCTCGCCAGGTCATGCCGGGGTGATCGAGACTCAAGCGACAGCGGGACACGCGCAGCCCGGTGATTGCCGGGCTCGGCTACATCGCGCGGAAGACCACGATGGCGTCGACCGACAACGATCCGACGTCCTCCGTCAGCGTGCGGGCCGGCAAAGGGGGAGCTGACAGCTCCGAACCCGGTCGAAGGTCCACCTCATCGCCGAACGGGCGGTGGCGCATCAGGCGTCGTCCGGAAGTGCGGCCTGGAGGGGCGTGATGGTGCCGGTGGTGACGAGGAAGCCGCGGCCCTGGGGGCCGCCGGCGGTGCCGCGCGGCAGGCGGATCGAGAACAGGTCGCCGTCGGTCTGGCCCTGCACGGCCAGCAGCAGTCCGGTACGCGCCTTGCGGGCCTCCGCGACGAACCCCCGGTAGGCCACGGCCATGTCCCCGGTCGTGCCGGCGATGAGCAGGCCGTGCTCGCCGTCCCTGCCCGTCCGCAGGACCTCCTCCAGCGCCGTGCCGAGGGGGCCGTCGGCGTTGACCAGCTCGGCGTCGTCCACCAGGACGACGTACTGCCGCCGGCCGGCCACCAACTCCGCCAGGTCGGTGGCGTTGCCGTCCAGGACCGCCAGCGCGCCCTCCAGGCTCCGCAGCGGGCTGCGGCGGGGCGCGACGGCGATGACCGGCGTGCCACGGGAGATCAGCGACCGGGCGGCCGTCATCAGCACCGACGAACGTCCGGAGCGGGACGGACCCGCGACCACTGCGGCGGGTCCGTGGGCCAGCAGGTCGAGCCCGAGCGGGCCGAGGGCGTCGCCGCCCGCCCCGACCAGCGCCCACAACGGCGAGGGCGGGGCGAACGTCGGGTCCAGGGCCAGCGCCTGGGAGGCGGTGATGCGCGCGGGAAGGGCGTCCACCCGCAGCGGCGGCTCCCCCTTCCACCGCCACACGCTCCCCGCGTCGGCTGCGCCGCCCGTACCCCTGTCGGTGTCTTCGAGGGCCGTGGGCAGGGCGGAGGCGGCGGTGCGGGCCAGCGACTGGAGGGCGGCGACCTGGGCGGGGCCGGCCGGGTCGGAGGCGAGCAGGGCGATGTGGTGCTCCACGATGCCGTGCTCGCCCATCGACAGCGCGCGCCCAGGAGGCATCGACGCCGGGAGCCCCTTGAGCGGGAGCCCGGCCAGGCCGTAGTCGGCCGGGTCCGGCAGGCGCAGGAGCAGCCGGTCCTCGAACACCGTGGAGACCTGCCCGATCAGGCCCGACCGGTCGCTCGTCACGACCGCCCTGAGCCCCACCGCCGGGCCCTCCCGCAGCAGCTGGAGCACCGCCTCGATCAGCCGGCCGTAATCGTAGCCCTCGAACGCGGCCACGAAGCCCTCCCACCGGTCCAGCATGAACACCAGCCACGGAAGGCGGTGCCCGGCCTGCCGGTACTCGGCCAGGGAGGCGTGCCCGGCCTCGGCCAGCAGCTGCTGACGGCGGCCCACCTCGGAACGCAGCCGGGTCAGCAGCCGCTCGACCCGGTCGAGCTGGTCGCGCGTCACCACCGCGCCGCAGTGCGGCATCGCGACCAGCGGCAGCAGCGCGCCCGACCCGCAGTCGATCGTGTGCAGGTGGACGTCCTCCGGCGAGGCGTGCGCGGCGATGGAGCCGGCGATCGTGCGCAGCGCCGTCGACCGGCCCGTACGCGCGGCCCCCGCGATGAGCAGGTGCCCGCCGTACGCCACGTCGAGCGCCAGCGCCCGCCGATCCTGCGCCCACGGCCGGTCCGTGACCCCGAACGGAATCGGTTCGACCTCGGCGAACGCCTCCGCATCCGTACCGGATCGGGCACCCGAGCCGGCCCCGGCCGGCACCTCAGGTCCGGGATCAGCCGCCGAGCCCGGGGTGTCCGGAAGGTCCAGGACGAAGCGGGACGGCAGCGGCTCCAGCCAGGGGCTGGGTTGGGCAGGGACCCCGGCCAGGCGGGCCGCCTCGATGAGCGCGTCGGTGACCAGCGTCAGGTCCGTGGTCGTGGCGTCCTCCTCCTCCACCACCGGGGCAGGCGGCAACGGCCTGCCCAGGGACCGCCAGTCCAGGTCCAGCACCCGCAGGCGCAGGGAGGCCCCGGAGGACGCGACCGGGCTGCGCCCCCCGACCCTGGCCGTCTGCACGGCCGTCGCCGCCCCCGCCCCGGACCGCACGTAGCAGCGGCCCGGCGTGGACTTGGAGATGTGCGCCGCGTCGGGCTGGTCGATGACGTCGGCCGACTCGGCCGGCTCGGTCACCCGCAGCGCGATCCGCAGCGAGGTGTTGGCCTGGATGTCGGCCGTCACCACGCCCGCGGGCCGCTGGGTCGCCAGGATCAGGTGGATGCCCAGGGAACGCCCCCGGCGGGCGATGTCCACCAGGCCCGCGACGAAGTCCGGCAGCTCGGACACCAGCGCGGCGAACTCGTCGATGACCAGCACCAGCCGCGGCATGCCCGGCCCGGTGTAGTCCTCGATGTCCTTGGCCCCGGCCGACAGCAGCAGCCGTTCGCGGCGGCGCAGCTCGGCCGCCAGGGAGTCGAGGGCCCGCTGCGTCAGGTGTCCGTCGAGGTCGGTGACCATGCCGACGGTGTGCGGCAGGCGTACGCACTCCTTGAAGGCCGCGCCGCCCTTGTAGTCGATCAGCACGAACGTGAGCTGGTCGGGCCGGTTCGCCACGGCCAGCGCGCAGATCAGCGTCTGCAGCAGCTCCGACTTGCCCGCGCCGGTGGTGCCGGCGACCAGGCCGTGGGGGCCGTCCAGCCGGAGGTCCACCGAGAACGGGCCGTCCGGGCCGATGCCGATCAGCGCCTCGGTGGTGCCCCGGTCACGCCACTGGGCGGCGAGGTCGCGGGCGGAGGGGACGGGCATGCCCAGCAGGTCGAGCAGGCGTGCCGCGTCGGGGAGGTTCCCGCCGGGGTCGTCCCTGCTCACGTCACGGATCGGGGCCAGCGCCCTGGCCAGGCGGTCGCACCAGCCGGCCGAGACCAGGTCGCCGAGGACGGGGCCGATGACGTCGAGCCCGCCGCCGCGCAGGCGCACCATGCCGTCGGAGCCGCAGTCGGCCACCGTCTGGCACTCCTCGGGCAGCAGCCGCTGGTCCTCGTCGAGGGCCAGGGTGTAGACGCCGCAACGCGGCCCCTGGCGCAGCACCTGCGGCATGTTGGGCAGGCCGCGCAGCACCTGCGCGCCGTCGAGGATCACCAGCACGTCGTAGGGGCGCACGTCGTACGCGGAGAACGCGGGCTTCTCGGGCCCGCCGAGGTCGTCCCACCCGGTGGGGATCTTGGCCGTGTCGGGCAGCGAGGTGTTGCGGCGCTCGTCGATGAGGGCGGCCAGCTCGGAGACGCGGCGGGCGGCCGAGTCGGGGTCGGCGCCCACCAGCGCCACGCAGTCCTCGCCGCCGCGTGGCGCGCAGTGCGGCAGCCAGCGCACCCAGCCCCACCGCCGCTCCCCGTCGGGGTGCGCGGACACCACGACGATGGCCAGGTCGCGCGGGCTGTGCAGGGTGGCGGCCTGGGCGATCAGCCAGCTCGCCAGGCCGGCCGCGGCCTCGCGCGGCCCCGTGACGCCGGCCACGCCGAGCTGGCGCATGGGCAGCGCCACCGGCACGGAACGGCAGATCGGCGGCTGGATCGGCCCGCCCTGCTCCTCCGACAGCTCCAGATTGGCGGGCAGGTCGGCGAGCCCGACCCGCAGCCGCAGCGCGTCGGAGTCGTGGACCCGGCGCTCCCACAGCCGCCGGCGCGGCCCGGTGGCCGTGAGCAGCACCTGCGCCGGGTCGGGTGCGTCGGAGCGGCGGGCCGCCTCGTCGGCGACCCGGGCGCGCTCCACGGCCTCGTCGTACTCCGCCAGCTTCACGGCGTGCTCCTTGAGCGCCTGCCGGTGCTTCTTCTTGCCGTGGCGACGATCGCTCCACCACTGGCCGATCATGATGACCGGCGTCATGAAGGCGACGAGCAGGTAGTACCACTGCTGCAGGGCGATCGCCAGTGTCAGTCCGAGCACGGCCGGCAGGCACGCGGCCAGCAGCTGCAGCCGCATCCCTTCGTTCCTGGTCGGCTCCTTCGGCCGGACGAACCTGCGCTGGGGCTCGGGCCGGCGCAGCCGGGGCGGCCGGTTGTAGGCCACGCCGCCCTCGCCGTGCGGCGCCAGGTGGGCGTCCTTCGGCTCGATCGAGGTCAGCACGAACACCGACGACCCGCAGGTCAGCACGGCCTGGTCGGGCCATTCGGCGGGCTCGTCGAGCGGCTTGCCGTCGAGCTCCGGCACGTCGTCCTGGCCGGTGGCCAGCTCGGCGGCCTCGCGCTCGGCGGTCCTGGCGGTCAGCTCGGCGACCTCCTCGGCCCAGCGCCCCTTGAGCCTGAGCTTGGGGGCCTCCCCGGGCCGCCGCCAGGCCCGCTCCACCGTGATCGACTCCGGCGTCACGCGTACGATGACCGCCTCGGGAGCCAGGGCGGGGTCGTCGACCGCCATCGCGCACATCGGGTCGGAGCCGATGACGTGCACGCCCAGCCCGAGCCGGTGCACCGCCCCGGCGGCCGGGCCGCCCACCACCCGCACCTCGGCGACCCCGCCGGGCTCCTCGGCGACGGTGGCGCGGGCCAGGCGGGCGTCCAGCGTGACCTTGTCGCCGTCGCGCAGCACGGCGGCGGCGGGGGCGCGCGGGTCGAGCGGGCGGCCGTCGCGCCAGAGCGCCGCCGGCCCGTCGGGCCTGCGCGGACGCGGCACCCGGGCGCCTGCGGCCCGATCGCCGTCCCGGTCATGGCCCCCTGACAGCCCGTACGGCGCCCTGGCCCTGGGCAGCCGGACCACGGTGGCCAGCGGCCCGGCGGCGCCGGAGGCGTCGCCGAGCGCCTCGCTCACCCGCTCCACCGTCACGCCGTCGTCACCGTCGATCACGACGTCACGATCGCCCTGCCCGCCGAGCACGGTGAGCATGATCCGCATGGTGCCGTCCCCTCGGTCGACTCGGGCCGCCCAAAGTAGCGCCGAGAACGGCGCCGGGTGCGCCGGTTGACGGCAACGGCATGGGTGCTGTGAGAAAAGGGGCAGATGTTATTCAAGAGGCGTTGCCCGGAAAAGTTGGGAACCGTCAACTTGATAGAAACAATAGGCATCAATGAATTCTGGTTGACACGATGTCACCTGCGAAACGAGCATGGGTCGCCGCATTCCGCCACCGCGTTCATCGCAAGCCCCACATAATGGCGTGAATTCCGCAATTCACTTCGGGAGCCCCCCACCCATGAGGACCAGTGAAAAGCCTGCCGTCAACACGGCGGCGGGGTTGTCCGGCCCGGCCTCGCGCAAGCTCCCCGTGCCGCCCAGAGAGCGCAAGCCGGCTCTGGCCGCGCTGGCCGTCCTGCTCATCCTCGGCGGCGCGCTGGCCACGACCATGCTCGTCCTGCGCAGCGGCGACCGTGTCTCCGTCGTCCGCGTCACCCAGCAGGTCGGCGCGGGTCAGAAGTTCTCGGACCGCGACCTCGAAGAGGTGCAGATCGCCAGTGACGGCATCAACCTCGTCCCATGGTCCGCCCGCGACAGTGTGACCGAAGGTTTCGCGGCCGTCACGATCCTGCCCGGCACTCTGCTGACGAGAGACATGGTCAATCCGGCCAGCAGTGAGCTCGGCCCAGGAAAGGCGATGGTCGGCCTGTCGCTCAAGGCCGGACAAATGCCGGCGAGCGTGAGCGAGGGCGATCGCGTTCAGGTGATATTCGTACCGACCCGGTCAGGTCAGGGAGAAAGCCGCGTCCTCGCTTCGGACGCGCTCGTCCACACCACGGGGGAGGAATCCGGCCGGCTGACCATCGTGGTCGACGCGGCCGCGGCGCCGGAGATCGTGGCGTTCGCCTCCACCGGGGAGATCGCCGTGGCCGAGGTCACGGGGGCGGGCTGACGTGGCGCTGATCGTACTGGCCGCCGACAAGGGCGCGCCGGGCGTGACCACGGCCGCGACCGCCCTCGCGGCCGTCTGGCCCCGGCCCGTGCTGCTGGCCGAATGCGACCCCGCGGGCGGCGACCTCGCCTACCGGCTGCCCGCCGCCGACGGCGGGGTGCTCAACCCGGGCAGGGGCCTGCTCACGCTGGGGGCCACCGCGCGGCGCGGTCTGGAGGCCGCCCACATCCACCAGCACACCCAGAAGATCGTCGGCGGGCTCGACGTGCTCGTCGGGCTCACGCACGGTGAGCAGGCCGCCGGCCTCACCTGGCTGTGGGGCCCGCTCGGCCGCGCCCTGGCCGCCATCCCGAACGCCGACGTGATCGCCGACTGCGGCCGCCTGGGCGCCCACCCGCAGATCGGCGACCTGACGGCGGAGGCCGACCAGGTCGTGCTGCTCACCAGGGCCACCCTCGACCACGTCGCCCACCTGCGCGAACGCCTCCAGATCAGCAAGGCCCACGGCGTCGTCGTGATCGCCGACCCGCGCACCTACCGCGCCTCCGTCGAGGACGTCCGCAGGATCGTCGGCCCGCTCGTCCAGTCCGTGCACGGCCTGGCGTACGACCCGAAGGGCGCCGAGCTGCTGCGCGGCCAGTGGGGCGGCCGCCTCGACCGCTCCCTCCTCATCCGTACGGCCAGGGACCTGGCGGCAAGGCTGGTGAGTCACCGATGATCGACCACGCGCTCGTCAAGCGTTTCCGCCAGGAGGTTGGCGACCGCCTGGCCCATCAGCGCCGGCTCGACCAGGCCAACGGAGTCCCGCCGATGACCGGCGAGGACGAGCGGCAGTTCGCCCGCGCGCTCATCTCGCAGGTGCTGGAGGAGCACGCCCGCAGCGAGATCGGCCTCGGCCGCACGCCGCCCACCGTCGAGGAGGAGGAGGCGCTCGCGGCCGGTATCCACGCCGCCCTGTTCGGCGTCGGCCGCCTGCAGCCGCTGCTCGACGACCCCCAGGTCGAGAACATCGACATCAACGGCTGCGACCGGGTCTTCGTCAGCTACGCCGACGGCCAGGAGCTGATGCACGACCCGGTCGCCGAGTCCGACGAGGAGCTGATCGAGCTCATCCAGATCCTGGCGGCGTACTCGGGGCTGTCGAGCCGGCCGTTCGACACCGCGAACCCGCAGCTCGACCTGCGGCTGCCCGACGGCTCGCGGCTGAGCGCCGTCATGGACGTCACCGTACGGCCGGCCGTGTCGATCCGCCGCGCCCGCCTGGGCAAGGTCTTCCTGTCGGACCTGGTCGGCAACGGCACGATCAGCCCCGACGTGGCGAGGTTCCTGACGGCGGCCGTCAACGCCCGCAAGAACCTCATGATCGCCGGCTCCACGAACGCCGGAAAGACCACCCTGCTGCGCGCCCTCGCGAACGAGATCCCGCCCGGCGAGCGGCTCGTCACCGTCGAGCGCGCCCTCGAACTCGGCCTCGACCAGTATCCCGAGCTCCACCCCAACGTGGTGGCGTTCGAGCAGCGCCTGCCCAACTCCGAGGGCCAGGGCGAGATCTCCATGGCCGAGCTGGTCAGACGCTCGCTGCGGATGAACCCCAGCCGCGTCATCGTCGGCGAGGTGCTCGGCGACGAGATCGTCACCATGCTCAACGCGATGACCCAGGGCAACGACGGGTCGCTGTCGACCATCCACGCCAACTCCAGCATGGAGGTCTTCAACCGCATCTCGACCTACGCCCTCCAGGCGAGCGAACGCCTGCCGATCGACGCCACGCACATGCTCATCGCGGGCGCCATCGACTTCGTGGTCTTCGTCGAGAAGCGCAACGACTACCACCTCGGCGGCAAGCTGCGCCGCTACGTCAGCAGCATCCGCGAGGTCAACGGCTGCGACGGCCGTGTGTTGTCGAGCGAGGTGTTCGCGCCCGGCCCCGACGGCATCGCCGTGCCGCATGCCCCGCTGTCCTGCCTGGAAGAGCTGGCCGCGCACGGCTACCTGCCGGGAGGGTGGTAGCGGATGCCGTTCACGATCGACCCGCTGGCGTTGCTGGCCGGCGCGGTGGCGGGCGGCGGCCTGTTCCTGCTCGGGCTCTCCCTGTACGGCCTGCGCCCCCGTCCGTCCCGGCCCAGGCGCCACCTGGTCAAGATGCTGACCACGCGCGCCTCCGTGGCCGCGGTGGCCGCCACCCTGGTGCTGG
Organism: Nonomuraea terrae; assembly: GCF_044465245.1. NCBI lineage: Bacteria > Bacillati > Actinomycetota > Actinomycetes > Streptosporangiales > Streptosporangiaceae > Nonomuraea > Nonomuraea terrae. Next base: position 33,399 of record NZ_JBITLL010000007.1, read on the forward strand.
TCGTCACCGGCTGGCCCGTCATGGCGGTGGGCACGGTGCTGCTCGTCTTCGCCTGGCGCGGCCTCACGGGCGGCGCCGCCGAGGAGCGCGCCGCCATGCACCGCCTCGAAGGGCTGGCCGCCTGGACGGAGTCGCTGCGCGACACCATCGCCGGCGCCGCCGGCCTCGAACAGGCCATCCCGTCGTCCATCAGGGCCGCCGCGCCGACGCTGCGGCCGCACCTGCGCGCCCTCGTCGACCGCCTGCACACCAGGATGGCGCTGCCGGACGCGCTGGCGCTCTTCGCCGACGAGCTCGACGACCCCTCGGCCGACCTCGTGGTCGCCGCGCTCATCCTCAACTCCCGGCTGCGCGGCCCCGGCCTGCGCGACGTGCTCGGCGCGCTCGCCGTCTCGGCCCGCGAGGAGCTCGACATGCGCCGCCGCGTGGAGGCCGAACGCCGCGCGACCAGGCGCAGCGTGCAGATCGTGGTGATCACCGCACTGGCCTTCGCGGGGCTGCTCGTGGTCTTCAACTCCGACTACGTCGAGGAGTACAAGGGCCCTCTCGGCCAGGCCGTGCTCGTCGTCGTCGCCGGGTTGTTCGGCGCCGGGTTCGCCTGGATGCGGCGGCTGGCCAGGTTCGACAAGCCCGCGCGGCTGCTCATGGGAGGAGGCGAGAGCCATGGTTGAGGGCGCGCTTACCGGCGCTGCCGTCGGTCTGGGGGTGTTCGTCCTGCTGCGGGCGCTCTTCCCCGCCCGTCCCGGCCTGGTGGCGCGACTGCTCGCGCTCGACGCCGTCCGCGAGGACGCCGACGCTCCCCGCGTCCAGTTGCTGCTGCCGGAGGAGGAGGTCAGCCCGTTCCGCCGCAACCTCGGCGTCCGCCTGGCCCGTCTGTACGGCGCCCGCGGCTGGGAGGTGCGCTCGGCCAGGGCGGACCTGGCGCTGCTGGGGCGCTCGTTCGAGGCGTTCCTGGCCACCAAGGTCCTGCTCGCGGCCAGCGGGCTGCTGGCGTTCCCGCTGCTGCTGGGCTGGCTGGTGCTCATGGAGTGGGGCACGTCCCCGGTCATCCCGTTCTGGGCGGCGCTGCTCGTGGCGGCCGTCTTCTTCTTCCTGCCGGACCTGCAGGTCAAGAAGGACGCCGCGGCCAAGCGGCGCGACTTCCGGCACGTCGTCGGGGCCTTTCTCGACCTGGTCTCCATGAACCTGGCCGGCGGCCGCGGCGTGCCCGAGTCGCTGATGATGGCCGTCTCGGTCAGCGGTGAGCAGCCCAACTGGGCGATGGGCCGCATCCGCGACGCCCTGAGCGGCGCGAGGATCGTCGGCATCACCCCGTGGCAGGCGCTCGGGCAGCTCGGCGAGGAGATCAACGTCGACGAGCTGCGCGACCTGTCGGCGGCGCTCGGCCTGGTGGCCGACGACGGCGCCAAGGTCCGCGCGTCGCTGACCGCGCGGGCCGCCACGCTGCGCCGCCGCGAGCTGGCCGAGATCGAGGGCCGGGCGGGGGAGCGTTCGCAGTCGATGCTGGTGGCACAGCTCCTGCTCTGCGCCGGTTTCGTGATTTTTCTCAGTTTTCCCGCCGCTATGAAGATGTTGGGGGTCTGATGCAGAACCATCCCTGGATCGTCTATCTCACCGCGTACCTCGCAGAGCGCGTACGCAGGGCCCGTGAGGCGCCCACCCGCGGCGCCTCCGCCGTCGAATGGGTGATCATCACCGCGATCATCGCGGGCGTCGCGCTCGGCCTGGCCACCTTGATCAGGACCCTGGTCGTCGAGCAGCAGGCCGAGATCGAGCAGTCCTTCGGCGGTGGCGGCACCGGGGGCGGCGGCGACGGCGGCGGCGGTGGTGAGAATCCGTGAAAGCCGCGCAGCGGCGGCGGCACGACGAGCGCGGCGTGACGGCGATCGAGCTGGCGCTGCTCATGCCGGTGATCCTCGCCGCCGTGCTGCTCATCGTGCAGGTCGCGCTGTGGTTCCACGGCCGCCAGGTCGCCGAGGCGGCGGCCAGGGAGGGCGCGCGGGTGGCCAGGGCGTCCCCGTTCGACTCCGGCGCCTGGCAGGACGCCGCCACCGGCAAGGCCACCGACATCGTGCGGACGATCGGCCCCAGACTGCTGCGCGAGGCCACCGCCACCACGTCCGAGCGGGAGCCCGACGAGCGCTTCGTCACGGTGACCGGCAACGCCGTGCAGGTCATCCCGCTGCTGCCCGAGCTGGCGTTCACCATCACCGCGACCGCGGGCGGGCCCGTGGAGTGCTTCCGCCCCGACAACGGCGGCGGTGACTGCCGATGAGCGACCCCGAGCGCGGCTCCATGGCGGTGGAGACGGTCATGCTGGCCCCGCTGATGCTGCTGTTCCTCATGTTCCTGACCGGCGCCGGCGTGCTGGTGGAGTCGCAGGGCCGGGTCAGCGGGGCGGCCAGGGACGCCGCCAGGTCCGCGTCGGTGCAGCGGACGTTCGACAAGGCCGAGGCGGCGGCCGAGGCCATCACCACGAACGTGCTCCAGGAGCGCTGCCGGTCGTCCGAGGTCTCCCTCGACGGCTCGAAATGGGAGGGGGCCGGCCACGTGCAGGCCGAGGTGACCTGCGAGCTCGACCTGTCGTTCCTCGGCTTCGACGCCACCAAGCAGCTGACCGGCACGGCCGTGGTGCCGCTGGAACGGTTCAGGAGAGTGGAATGAGGGACGGCGAGCGCGGATCCATGTCGGTGTTCGTCGTCCTGTTCTCCGTGGTCGTGTTCCTGCTGGCCGGGCTGCTCGTGGACGGCGGCTCGGCGATCAACGCCAGGCTGCGCGCCGCGGACGTCGCCGAACAGGCCGCCCGCGCCGGCGCGGACGTGATCGACGAGGACCACCTGCGTGAGACGGGGGAGACGCGGCTGCTCGGCGAGGAGCAGGTGTGCGCCAGGGCCGGCGAGATCGTCGCGGCCCAGGGCGGGGACGACGTGAGCCCCGGCGCATGCTCGCTCGGCGAGGGCCAGGCGCAGGTGACGGTCACCGTGAGCGTGCGATGGGAGGCGTTCTTCCTGAGCGCGCTCGGCTTCCCCGGCTCCGAGATGACCGGCGAGGCCGTGGCCGGCCCCGAGGCGCGATAACCCCTGAGCCAGACCGAATCCCGCCGGTCGATGGATGCGGGACCTTCTGAGGCATGACGCTGGAGCGGAGAAAGGAGAGGCGATGCCGACGCGAGAGCCCGCGCGTCCCCACCGACGGCACGTTCCCGTGCGCGTCCCGGCCCGGCGCCGCGCCGTCGACGTGCTCGCCGGGCTCGCGGCGCTGGTCGGGCTGGTCGCGCTCGTGGGCGGGGTGCCGTACGCGCTGCTCGTGTTCGTCGGGCCGCCGCTGCGGCCGGAGCTGCTCGACCTCGACGTGCTGACCGGCAACGTCGGCCCGAGCACGATCATCGCCGTGCTGGTGCTGCTGGTCTGGCTGGCCTGGTTCCAGCTCTTCCTGTGCATCCTGGTCGAGGTGTACGCCGGCGTCCGCCGGGTCGGCATGCCCGCCCGCGTCCCGCTCTCCGGCGGCATGCAGTTCGTCGCCAACAAGCTCGTCTCGTCCGTGCTGCTGCTGTTCACGGCGGGCGCGATGGTGGTGCCGCTCGCGAAGCTGACGCCCATGCCGGCCGCCCCGCCGGTGACGGCGGTCGCCTACTCGGCGCCGCTGGTCGAGCAGACCCTGGAGGCCCCCAGGACCAAGAAGGTGTACGTCGTGCAGCCTCCGCACGGCCGCCACCACGAGAGTCTGTGGGAGATCGCCGAGAAGTGCCTCGGCGACGGCCGCCGCTACCACGAGATCTACCGGCTCAACCAGGCCAAGGAGCAGCCCGACGGCAGCCGCCTGCGGATGGCCGACCTGATCAGGCCCGGCTGGGTGCTCGACATGCCGGACGACGCGAAGAACGTCCACGTCGTGCCCTCCGGCCAGCCGCGGGAGCAGACGCTGCGCGAGCACCCCGGCCGCGTCGACGTGGCCCCGGGCAGCACCGCCGCCGAGCAGCGCGACCAGCAGGAGCAGAAGACCCCGAAACGGGAGGCCAAACACCGTCTGCCGGAGCAGCGGGCGGACGACCAGGACCAGCGCGCCGAGCAGCCCCCGGTCATCCGCGAGGCCCAGGGCGCCGACCTGACCGACTACCTGGCGGGCGCCTCACTGGCCGCGGCCGGGCTGCTGCTCGTGCTGGCCAGGCGGCGCCGCGAGCAGCTGTGGGGTCGCGTGTCCGGCCGCAGGATCGTCCGCCCCCGCGACGACGCCGCTCAGGCCGAGGTCGCTCTCCGGCTCGGCGGCGACGCGCCGGGCGCCCGCGTCCTCGACGTCGGGCTGCGGCATCTCGGCGCCGAGCTGGCCGCCCAGCGCCGCACCCCGCCCACCGTGTACGGCGCCCATCTGTCGGCCCGCACGCTCGACCTGTGGATCCACCCTTCGGACGACGACCCGCCCACCCCTTGGACGGCCATCGACGGCGGCCAGGTGTGGCGGTTACCGGCCCACGAAGGGCGTCTCCTGCCCGACCGCCGCACCTCCGGGGCGCCGTACCCGGGGCTGGTCTCCATCGGCACGGACGCCGGCGGGCGGGTGCTCATCGACCTGGAGGCCGCGCAGGGCCTGATCAACGTACGCGGCCCGCAGACCACCGCGGCGCTGGCCGCCCTCGCCGTCGAGCTGGCCACCAACCTGTGGTCCGACCGCATGCGCGTCACCCTCGTCGGCTTCGGCGAGGAGCTGACCGCCATCGCGCCCGACCGGATCAGGGCCGTCGGCAGCCTCGCCGAGGTGCTGCCCGAGCTGGAGGCGGACGCCGCGCCGCGCGCGCAGGTGCTCACCGGGCGCATCACCGGCCGTCCGCGCCGCGCCCACTACCTGCTGTCGTCGGTCGCGCCCACTCATGAGGAGGCCCGCCGCCTGGCGCTGCTGGCCCGCCGCGACACCGCCGGGTACGTCCTGGCCGGCGACGTGCCGCACGCCACCTGGACGCTGCAGATCAACGAGGACGGCACGGCCAGGATCGCCGAGCTGGGCTTCGAGGTACGCGCCCAGCTGCTGCCCCGCCGCCACTACCGCGCCCTGGTCGACCTGTTCCGGACGGCCGGCCGGCTCGACGGCGAGGCCATCTCCGAGCCCGTGCCGCTGGCGGGGCTGCACTCGCCCGCCGTCGAGGTCAGGATCCTCGGCCCGGTCGGGATCGCCGGCCTGCCTCCGCTGGAGGAGGGCCGGATGGAGCTGGCCACCGAGATGCTCGTCTACCTGGCCACGCACCAGGGCGGCGTGCACCCGGTGGTGCTCGGCGGGGTGCTGTGGCCGCGCGGCGTCCAGGACATGGTGAGGGACGCCGCGATCGCCAGGGTCGCCGAGTGGCTGGGGCCCGGTCACCTGCTCACCGACGAAGCCGGCCGGCTGCGGCTGGGCCCCGAGGTGCGTACGGACTGGGCGCTCTTCCGTGAGCTGGTCCGCCGGGCCCAGGGCGACCCGTCCGGCAGGGCCGTCCTGCTGGAGAAGGCCCTCGGCCTGGTCAGGGGCCCGCTGCTGGTCGGCCGCCGCTCCGGCGGGTACGCCTGGCTGGCGGCCGACGACCTGGAGTACGACGTGACGGCCACCGTGGCCGACGCGGCGCACCGGCTCTGCGAGATCCGGCTCGCGCAGGGCCAGCCGGACGCCGCGGTGGCCGCCGTGCGCGCGGCGCTGCTGCTGGCGCCGGACGACGAGGCCCTCTGGCGCGACCTGCTGCGCGCCACCCACGCCACGGAGGACGCCGTACGCCTGCGTGCCGTCGTGGAGGGCCTCACCCGCAGGGCGTCCTCGCACCCGTACGGGGGCGGGATGGCGCCCGAGACGGAGGCGTTGATCGAGGAACTGCTGCCCACATGGCGCATCCACGTAGTGAGGGAGTCTTCCGCATGAGACGTGCGGCGATAGTGCTGGGCCTGCTGCCGGCCCTGATGGCAGCGGCGGCCTGCGGGGCGGAGCAGCCCCCGGACCGGCCCGCGGAGGCCGCGGCCGCGCAGAGCGCCCCTGTGAGCCCGCCCGAGGAGAGCCCGCCCGAGGAGACCCCGTCCGCGGAGGGCACCCCCGAGAGCACTTCCGAGGAGGAGCTTCCGTCCGGCCCGCGGACGGTGCGGGTCGCGGACGGCCTGCGGGCCAGGATCGACTGGCCCGCCGACCCCGACCCGCTGCTGAAGCTCATGGTCGACCAGTACGTCGGCACCCGCAGGGCCATCGCCGAGCGGGAGAGGGGCTACGGCCACAACATGGAGATGGACGCGGAGATCCAGGCCACCGAATGGATCCGCGAGTTCGTGGACAAGGGCCAGACGATGCGCGGCCTCGGGCGGGTCTACAACCTGAAGGTCGCCTCGGTCGTGGGCAAAGGCGCCCAGATCAACGCCTGCGTCGACGAGACCGGTATCCGGCTGGTCTCGGAGAGCACCGGCAAGGCCGTACCGCGCCCGCCCGCCTGGCTGCGCGCCCCTTACGGCGAGAGCGTGATCGCGCACCGCGGTGACGACGGGGTGTGGCGGATCAGGTCGTACGCGGAATCCAACGAACGGTGCACCCGATGAAGCCCCTCATCGCGGCGATGACGGCCGGACTCTTGATGTTCGGCAACGGTCTCCTCCCGGACCCGAAGAATCCGGGCGGCGAGTCGACGATCACTCAGGACGAGGACACCACCTACGTGGACCTGGCCGTGCGGGAGAAGATCACCGTCACCGGCAACGGGGTCGGGAGGGGCAGGGGCGACGGCTACCGCATCCCGCGCCCGTGCTGGTACGAGCCCGCCCGCAGCGGCGAGGACATGTACAGGTTCCTGACCGACCCCCGTACGAACGCCCGGCGGGCGGCGATCGACGAGGAGAGCCGCCTGGAGTTCCTCAAGCCGTTCGAGGAGAAGCGCGACGCGGACGGTTTCTGGTGGGTGCCCAACTACGACCAGAACCATCCCGATGGCGCCGCCTGCTGGGGCGACCTGGAGCTGTTCGTGTTCGTGCCGACGGGCACCACGCCCCCGTCGGGCATCACGCCGGAGCAACTCGCCCATATCGCTCGCGGCTCGCTGACCGTCCCCGAGCACACGGTCAGGCTGAACCCCGACGCCAAGAGCTTCGTGAACCTGGACACCTGGGTCTGGGCCGAGGGCATCGGCGAGACGACCCGCACGGTGACCGCGACCATCCCCGGTTTCATGAGCGTCACGGTGACCGCCACGCTCGACAGCATCACCATCGACCCCGGCACCTCGGAGAACCGGGCGGTGACGGAGCTGGCGGACTGCGGCCCGACCGGCAAGCCGTACGTCAGGGGCGGCACGTTCTCCTGCGGCGTGCGCTACCTGCGCTCGTCGATCGACCAGCCGGGCGGCACGTACACCCTCGGCGTCACGAGCGTCTGGTCGACCCGGGCGACCGGCGACGTGGCCCCGTTCCAGCTCGCCCCGGTCGAGGTGGAGATCACCAGAGACGTCGAGGTGGGCGAGATCCAGAGCAACGTCCGCCCGTAGCCGCCACTCCGCGGGAACGCCTCCCCAGGGAAGCGGGAGGCGTTCCTCCGGTGTCAGCCGGCGGTCGTGACGTGGCGGGACTCGTGGGTGAGGAGCCATTCCTTGACGGGGCTGCCGTAGTAGTAGCCGCCGTAGCCGCCGGTGCTGGGCAGGACGCGGTGGCACGGGACGAACGGGGCGATGAGGTTCTGGGCGCAGGCCGACCCGGCCGCGCGCGCCGCCGTGCGCGGCAGGCCGGCCCGTACGGCGAGCTCCGCGTACGACACGGTCGTGCCCGCCCTGACCTCCCGCAGCGCCGCGTGCAGCCGCCTGCGGGTGGGCGTGCCGGGCTGCGAGACCGGTACGGCCTCCAAAGCGTCGAGGTCGCCGTCCAGGTAGGCGCGCACGGCTTGCGTCGCGGGCCCGAGGTCGTCCACCACCTCCAGCCCCTCGGCCCGCAGCTCGGGCGTGAGCCGGGCGAACATCTCCTTGGGATCGGCCGTGAAGCCGGCCGCGACCAGCACTCCTTCGCGGGACAGCAGGGCCAGCGGCCCCACCGGCGTCGGGACGAGCTGAGCAGCGATCATGACGAACTCCAGAGGTGCAGGGCGGCGTACGCCCGCCACGGGCGCCACCGCTCGATGTGGTCGTGGGTGATGCCGAGGTCGGCCATGCGTTTGGCGAGCACGAGGTCGCCGGTGGGCCAGGCGTCGGGGTCGCGCAGCGCGCGCAGCGCGATGTAGCTGGCCGTCCACGGGCCGATGCCGCGCACCCGCAGCAGCTCCGCGACCGCCTCCGCCGGGTCCTGGCCGCCGTCGAGGTCGATGTGGCCCTCGGCGACGAGGGCGGCGAGCTCCTTCAGTGTCCCGACGCGCCGGTTCGTCAGACCGAGCCCGGTCAGGTCGGCGTCGAGCAGGCACTCCGCGGACGGGAAGAGCCCGCCGGGCGCGGTGGCCCTGTCGACGACGCGGCCGAGCAGCGTACGCGCCCCGGCGACCGAGACCTGCTGGCCGACGACGGCGCGTACGGCCAGCTCGAACCCGTCGAACGCGCCTGGCACGCGCAGCCCGGGACGCGCCGCGACCAGCGGGCCGAGCGAGCTCCGGCCGAGGGCCTGGGCGATGGCGTCGGGGTCGGCGTCGAGGTCGAGCAGGCGGCGGCAGCGGGCCACGATGCGGTTGAGCTGCCGCGTGTCGTCCACCGCGACGTCGAGCGCGAGGTGGTCGGAGCACGGCGTGAGCGTGATCGTCCCGCCCGGCACGGCCCGGCTGTACGACGCCTGATCGGCCGTCTCCAGCCCGGGGATCGCGCGCGCGGCGAGGAACGCGAACACCCCCTCCACGTCGTACGGCTCCCGGGGGTGCAGCCGCAGCCGCAGCGTCACCTGGCCTGCCGGGCCCGGCTCGCGGGCCCACCGTCCGGCCGTGGCGCGCAGCTCGCTCGGCGTGAAGCCGTACGTCTCGCGCATCGTCGCGTTGAACTGCCGCACGCTGCCGAACCCGGCCGCGAACGCCACGTCGGTGATCGGCAGCCCGGTCTCGGTCAGGAGCTGTTTGGCCAACAGCAGCCGCTTCGTCCGGGCCACCGCCAGCGGCCCGACGCCCAGCTCGGCGACGAACAGCCGGTGCAGGTGGCGCTCGGTGATGTGCAGCCGCCTGGCGAGCCCGGCGACGCCCCGCTCGTCGGCGGCGCCGTCGTCGATGAGCCGCAGCGCCCGTCCGACCAGGTCACCGCGCAGGTCCCATCCGGGGTCCCCCGGCGACAGCTCGGGCCGGCAGCGCTTGCACGGCCGGAACCCGGCCGCCTCGGCCGCCGCCGCGTGCCGGTAGAAGCGCACGTTGCGCGACGACGGCGTACGCGCCGGGCAGATCGGACGGCAGTAGATCCCCGTCGTCTTGACGGCCGTGTAGAAGCGGCCGTCGAACCGGGAGTCCCTGGCGGAGACGGCCCGGTAACAGGAGTCGAAGTCGAGTTCGAGGGGTGCCATGTCTTCGACGGTATGCCCTCGTCGGGGATGGTGACCGGCGGAAATCGGACGTGGCCGTCACGGGTGCGTGCGCAGGGGGGAGCGCAGGAACGGGATCCAGCTCAGCGCCATGATCAGGGCGCCTGCCCACAGTGCCGCGCGCACCCCCCACAGCTCGCCGAGCAGCGCCGCGAGCAGTCCGCCGGCGCCGGTCGCGCCCATCAGCAGCAGCCGCACCGTGGCGGTCATGCGGCCCAGCATCTCGTCGGGCGTGACGCGCTGCCGCAGGCTGACGAGCAGCACGTTGTTGACGCCCGTACGGAACGTCAGCACGAACCACGCCGCGGCGGCCAGCCACAACCACGGTCCGTGGCCGAGGAACGGGATCGCGAGCGCGGCGGGCGCGGTCGCCAGGCTCGCCAGCCAGGCGGCCCGTCCGGTGCCGAAGCGGCGGGCGAGGGTGTGCGCGGCCGACGAGCCCGCCAGCACGCCCAGCCCGCCCACGGCGAGGTAGGCCCCCAGCACCCACTCCGGATGGCCGAGCCCGCCGACGATGAGCACCGGCAGCAGCACCGAGCACAACGGAAACGCCAGATTCGCCATCGCCCCTTGGATCAGCGCCGCCATGAGCACCGGATTCCCGACCAGAAATCGCACCCCTTCGGATACCTGCCTCCCCATCCCTTCCGCCCGCACGCCACCGACCGCCCGCGCACCGCCACCGGCTTCCTCCCCATCCCGAAGGGCGTCAGCCACTCCAGGGACGGTCGCGTCGGGGTGCTCGGGGACGCGGCGGAGCCAGGCCGCTGACCACACGTAGCTGAGGGCGTCCAGAAGGATGGCCAGAGGTGCGCCCGCTGTGTGGACCAGGAGGCCGGCGGCGCTGCGGCCGGCTACGTCCATTCCGGCGCCGGTGCCTACGAGGAGTGAGTTGGCCGACGTCAGGCGGGTGCGGCCGACCAGGCCGGGGACCAGGCTCAGGCAGGCCACGTCGAACAGCAGCGACCCCGCCCCGACCAGCACCGCCACCACGTACAGCTGCCCCATGGACAGCCATCCGCCCCACCACGCCAGCGGGATCGAAAGCAGCGCCGCCGCCCGCGCCAGGTCCGTGACGATCATCAGCGGCAGCCGGCGCATCCGGTCCACCCAGACGCCGGCGGGCAGGCCGACGATCAGCACCGTGAGCGTCCCGAGGGACGCCAGCAGCCCCACCTCACCGGCCCCCGCTCCCAGGACGCTCACGGCGAGCAGGGGCAGCGCGACGTACGTGATCTGGGACCCGAACTGGCTCACCGCCGCCGCGACGAACAGGTTGCGGAACGCACGTAGCCGAAGAAGCGGTCTTTCCACCGCAGTTGCTGACATGTCAGCCACGATGCTGAAATTTCGTCATCCATCGGTATTGATTAAGCCACCCCGGAATCCACATGACCCTCGACCTGACGTTCACCGCCCACGACATCGCCAACACCCGCTTCGCCGTCTCCCCGCTCGGCGAGGTCGTGGCGAGCGTCCGCGTCGTGCAGAACCCCTCCGCCCACCCCCTGCTTCGCCCCTGGGCCGACCAGGTGCGCCGCCGCCTGCGGGACGTCGACTGGCGGCTGCTGTCCGACCTGGTGCCCGTCCCGACGATCTCGATAGCCGGCTTCACCTGCACGCCGCCGTCCACGTCCCTGCCGGACCTCGAGCTGGAGCTGGCGACGATGCGCGGCGCCGCCGGCCGGGTCCGCGCGGACCTGGACGAGATCCCGGGGCCGCGGACGAAACGCGTCCAAGCTCTCTACGACGACCCGGGCGAGGGCCTGGAACGCCTGGCCGAGGAGGTGAGGGGATACTGGCGGGCGGCGATGGCGCCGTACTGGCCGAGGGTCAGGTCGCTGCTGGAGGGCGAGATCCTGTACCGCGCGAGGCTGCTGGCCGAGAGCGGTCTCCAGCGCATGCTGGCCGACCTCGACGACGCCGTCACCTGGGAGGACGGCACGCTGAGCATCCGCCACCGGTACGCCTCAGGCGAACGCTCGCTGCGCGGCCAGGGGCTGTTGCTGGTGCCGTGCGTGTTCGCCTCGCCGCGCGTCTTCTCGGTCACCACGCCGCCGTACCAGCCGACCGTGCGCTATCCGCCGCGCGGCATCGCGACGCTGTGGGAGCGCCGCGAGGTGGAGCCGCCGCAGGCGCTCGCGGCCGTGCTCGGCCGCACGCGCGCCCGCCTGCTGGCCGAGCTCGACCAGCCCGCCTCCACACGCGACCTGGCCCAGCGCACGGGCCTGTCGGAGCCGGGCGCGAACCAGCATCTCACCGCGCTGCGCCGGGCGGGGTTGTGCACGGCCCACCGTACGGGGCGATACGTGTTGTACGCCCGTACGGCGACGGCCGAAGCGCTCCTGGGCGGCGGCTCGTTCGACGCGACCCCGGCGCCGAGGTCGACCTTCCGGTAGGCGCGCGAGTGTCGGCAGGACTCGTGCCACCGGGTTCAGGCGCTTCCACCAGGTCGTGGCGTGGCCGGAAGGCGGCGGGAAGGGGCGGCGGCGCGGATGAGTGCGATCACGGTGTCGGTGGTGCGGTCGAGGTGGCTGCGGCCGTCGGGGAGCCGCGCCTCTGGGCTGATGTAGCTGCGCCGCCCCATGTGGGTGGCCGGGTCGAGCCGGTGCACGGTGATCTTCCCGGCGCGGCCGGCCCGGTTCCATCCACTGCGGCGCAGAGCCCGCCAGCGCTGAGGGAAGATCCAGATGCTGACCCGCTCGATCCAGTCGCCGGCACTGGTCAGCCGGTGCAGGTGACGGGCGTGGGTGAGATCGTTGGCGCCGTTGTGGAACCCGCCGATCGTGATCAGAAGGAGCGGGGCACGCAGCCGGGTGTGCAGTTCTTCGACCGCGCCGGTGGCGACCTGGGCCCCGCCGCTGTAGCTGAGCAGCACCACCGGTATGTCGCTGCCGGGCCGGTAACCGGCCAGGCGCAGCTGACCGGCGATCTGGCTGCCGACGGCGCGGTTGTACAGGGGACGGTACCTGCGGTCGGCGGCGACGAAGATCTGCATCACGTTGTGCAGGAACAACAGGATCCCGACGCGGCGGCGAAGCCACGCCCACACGGGCCGGTTGACGAGCGGGTGGGCCAGCGGGGAGTAGGGCTGCACCTGGCCCAGCACCCGCAGCTCCGGCGCTCCGGCGATGAGGGCCCTGACCAGTTGGCCCCCGTCGCGCGTGTCGCGGAAGCGCCGTTTCCCGATGCCGTCCAGATAGACCAGATACGCGTCCGGAGGGCGATCGGGGTCCGCACCCCGCGCGTAGGGCATGCCCTGAGGGAGTTCGGTGAGAGGAGTCCGCCAGCCGGTGGTGTAGGCCATCACCTCGTAGCGGGCGAGCAGAGCTTCGGCGAGCAGGACGGGGCCGAGCACCAGGGCGAGAAGCGGGAACTCGGTCATGTGCGCGGCTCCTGCGCCCCGGTCGCGCTGATCCTCACGACCAGACGGCGAACCGCCTCGACGGCGACCCCGAGCCCGACCCCGGCGACGGCCACGCAGCCTGCGGCGGCCCACCAGTCCAGCTCCGTCGTGGCGGCGAGCGGCGCGACGAGACTTGCCCCCACGCCCACGAAAAGCAGCAGGTGCAGCAGCGGCCCGAGCAGCGGGAACGCGAGAACGGCGGCGAGGAGCAGCGGGGCGGCCAGACCGGCTGTCCAGGCCGACGCGGCGCCGTCCGTCACGGGCGCGGACAGCGTCAGCTCGGCGAGAGTCCGTGCGGTCAGTGGCCAGAGCGCGAACACAGCGCCTTCGACCACGGCGCCGGTCAGCAGGAGCAGGATCGCGTTGGACCGCGACACGCTCGGACGGCGAGCTACCAGGGGCAGGATCCGTCCGGCGGACTCGGACAGCCCGGCGAACAGCAGCAGGACGACGACGGCGGGCGACATCGCTCAGCGCTCCCGTGGTGAATCCGCCGGGATCGGCCGGCCGATCCGCCGCTGGTAGCGCTCAAGCTCGTCGGCGGCGCGCAGATGGCCGCCGGCCTCGCGCTGGGCGACCCGCAACGTGGCCGCCGCGGCCCGGAAGCGCGGTTCGCCGAGCAGGCGCCGGGCGAGGGCGTGCACGGCTCCCGCGGCGGCGTCCCGGGTACGGATCGACAGACCGGCGCCGAGCTCGACGACCCGCCGGGCGACGAGCGGCTGATCCGCGCCCTGGGGGACCACCAGCATCGGCACCCCGGCGTGCAGGGCCTCGTTGACGCTGTTCATCCCACCGTGAGTGACGAACAGCGCGGCACGGGCCAGCACCTCCGGTTGCGGCACGAAGCGGCGAGCGAGCACGTTGCCCGGCAGCGGGTCCAGCGCGGCAGGATCGGTCCGTCCGGTGGAGATGACGACGGTGCCGCCCAGCGGGGAGAGCGCGGTGGCGAAGGCGCGCAGCAACTGCGGGCCGGCATCGACCACCGTGCCCATCGAGGCGTACAGCACCGGTCCTCGCAGACGGTCGGCGGCGAACGACGGGTCGGGTGGACGGGCGCCGAGGCTTGGGCCGACGAACCGGTAGGACGGGTCGAAGGCGTCGACGTCGGGCTGGAACGCCCGCGAGGTGAAGACCAGGTTGAGCGGCTGACGTACGTTCGCCAGGTCGAGCAGGGGCAGCCCACCGGTGTCGTAGCGGCGGGCCAACTCCCGCCGCGACCTCAGGTAGCCGTGGACATGGCGCGGCCGGGTCGCCGCCGCGGCCAGCAGCTCCCACGAGGCGCGGGTAGGGCTGGGCACGGACCCGTTGAACGCGAACGTGGTGAAGCACGATGCCGCCGGCACGTCGAGTTCCCGGGCGGCGACCGCGCCCCAGGGGCAGGCCGAGCCGTGGACGATCAGGTCTGGCCGGACGGCACGCAGATCGGAGAGCACAGGCGGCAGCAGGCCGACGGCGGTGCGCGCGAGCCCGTCCAGCATCGTCACCGGCATCGGCGGATCGGGGAGCGGTCGGTCACCGCCGGGGTAGAGGCACACGGTCGCACCGGCGGCCTCGATCTCCTGCGAGAACGCGGGCGAGGTGTGATACGTGACGGAGTGGCCACGACGGACGAGCTCCGCCACGACCGGCAGCGTCGGATTGATGTGCCCGTGCATGGCGATGTTGAGAAACGCGATGGTGCTCACCGGCCGACCTCCGATACGGAGGCGGCCCGCGCCTCGCCCAGGCCCGCAGGACCCTCGGCCCGATACAGGCCGGGCCCGCTGACGCGCAGTCCGTCGAGGAAGCGGCCCGCCGCGAGGCAGGCGGTATCGATCAGCCGCTGGGAATGGCCGAAGTCCCACGGGGCGGGCCAGCTGTCGATGCCGGTCGGCACCACCACGGTCGGAATCCGTTCTGACACCTCGTGCAGGTCGCGCTCGATCTGCTGGTGCAGCAGCAGCACTCCGGCCCTGGCGGCGACCGCGCCGGCCCGCCGGGGCAGGTCGAGCGGGCGCGGCGGCCGGCTCTTCTGCCCGGTCGACAGCACCACCACGCTGGCCGCCCCCGCCTGCAGGGCTGCCCGTACCGGGACGAAGGCGATCACTCCGCCGTCGATGAGCGTCCGGCCTTCCCGGGTCACCGGCGGCAGGATCCCCGGGATGGCCGCGCTGGCCAGCAGCGCGGACTCGAGATCTCCGTGGTCGAGCAGCGCCTGAGCGCCGGTGGCCAGATCCATGGCCACCGCGGTGAAGGGGATGTCCAGGTGTTCGATCCGCGACGGCAGCTCGGCCCGGGCGATCAGCCTGCGCAGGCCGCGATCGGCGAAGATGCTGGCCCGCGAGGACAGGTAGCCCAGCGGAAACACCTCGCGGCGACGCGCGTGGGTCCACACATGATCCAGCCATGGTGCGGCCTTGCCGGGGTGGGCGGCCGCGATCGCTCCGTTGAGGGCGCCCACCGAGGTGCCGACGATCAGGTCCGGGACGAATCCCCGCTGTTCCAGCGCGTACCCGACACCGACCTGCGCGGCCCCGAGCACTCCTCCGCCCCCCACCGCCACCGCCACGGGACGGGGAAGGGCGTGCAAGCCCACCGGCTGCCGGCCCGTGTCCGGGCGGCTCGACGACTCGCCCGTCATGGCTTGACGCCGCTCATCACCGTGACCGGCCGGCGCGCCGCCCTCGCCGACGCCGGGTGGAGCCGAGGAGGCCAGTCTCCGGCGATAGGTAACCCTCATGGTCCGTCCTCTCTCCCCACGGCGCCTGATCGGGTTCGTTCTTCATCACGACCGGTGGGCCACCGCATCAGTGACTCCGTCGGCCGGCTCGTTCGTTCACGCGAGGTCGGCGAGGTCCTCCTCGGTGAGGATGATCGACCGGGCGCTCAGGTTCTCCTCCAGGTGAGCCGCGGAACCGGTGCCCGGGATGGCCAGGACGACCGGCGACAGGGCCAGCAGCCAGGCCAGGGCGATCTGATGGGCGGTGGCGCCGTGCCGGGCGGCGACCTTGACCAGGCGGGGGTCGTCGGTGCCGGCCCTGCCGCCACCGAGGGGGAAGAAGGGCACGAAGGCGATGCCGGCCTGCGTGCACGCGTCCAGGACGGCCGTCTCGTCACGGTTGGCGATGTGGAAGTTGTTCTGGACGGCCGCGACCGGAGCGATCGTGCGGGCTTCGGCGAGATGGCCGGCATCGACGTTGCTGATGCCCAGATGACGGATCAGGCCCTCCTCGCGCAGCGCGGCGAGCGCCTGGAAACGTTCGGCGAGCGACTCTCCACGCGGGGGTTCCGTCGCGCCGATGCGCAGGTAGACCAGGTCGAGGCGATCCAGCCCAAGGCTTTCGAGGTTGGCTTCGACCTGGGGCCGGAGATCGGCGGCGGTGCCCTGGCGGGGACCGCCGGGGCCGAAGACCGGCCCGACCTTGGTCGCGATGACCAGGGTGTCCGGGTACGGGGACAGGGCCTCGCGGATCAGGGCGTTGGCGCGCACCGAGCCGTTCTCACTGCGATAGAACTCCGCGGTGTCGATGTGGTCGACGCCGAGCTCGACGGCGCGCCGCAGAACGGCGCGGCCGGACTCGGGGTCGCGGGCGGGTGCGCCCGGGCCGCCCTGGGGCAGGCGCATGGCGCCGAAGCCGAGCCGGTCGATCGTCAGGTCGCCGCCGAGGCGGAACTCGTTGGTCATGTCTCTCCTCATGAGGTGAAGTGGTGCCGGTGAGAATCGGGGGCCGCCACTTCGGCCGGCTCGCCGAAGCCGGGCCCGCCCGGGGCACGCCGTCAGGAGCCGGAGCGATGATCACGTCGCCGGCTGCCCGACCTCGGCAACCGGCCCCCGTGCCGCGGACCCTCAGTCACGCCGCATGGGCGTGCCGGACTAAGTCCTCGACGAACGTGACCGTCTCCTCGAGCGGCGCCCGGCCCGTACGGACGTGGCCCACCGTGACGTCCTCGAACCCGATCGACATGCCGCAGAAGAGAACGAGTCCGTCCGGGGGGTGGATGACCTCCGCGACGGTCTTGCGGTACACCGACCATGCCATCTGCGGGCAGCTGTGCAGCCCTTCCGCGCGGAGCAGCAGCATGACCGTCTGCAGGTACATGCCGAGGTCGGCCCATTGGGGCAGGCCCATGTCGCGGTCGATGTAGCAGAACAGGGCGGCGGGCGCGCCGAAGAAGTCCCAGTTCGCGGCGGCGGCCCTCTGGCGCGCCTCCCAGTCCTCGCGCGCGATGCCGAGTGCGCCGTAGCGCTCCCGGCCGAAAGCGGACCGGCGCTCGCGGTACGGGGACTTCAGGTCGGGCGGGTACATCTCGTACTCGCGCTCGTCCCAGGGATCGCCCGCGGCCACGCGCTCGAGCGCGCGTTTCTTGAGCTCGGCCAGCGGCGCGCCGGTCAGCACGTAGACGCGCCAGGGCTGGAGGTTCGATCCGGACGGCGACCAGGCCGCCGCGGACAGCACCCGCTCCAGCGCCTCCTTCGGGACAGGTCGGTCGGTGAATCCCCGCACCGCCCGCCGGCTCGTGACCGCCTCGTAGACGTCCACGATCGTCATCTCCCTAACCGCTCACGTGTGGAACTCTGTTTCACCTGCGATTGTATCATTCACGATTGTATCAATCAATACAATTTGGTAGGCATGGCTCATCGTGAGGGTCAGGACTCATCCAGGAACCGGCCGCGAACGTCGCCGTTACCTACTGCTCCGCCCAGGAACGATCTCCAGACCGGCTCACCCGCGGCGCGGCAGGTTCTGTCACGCGAGCCGCATGGGACGAAGCGCGGCGGGGCTCACCCCTCGCCGCTCGTGGGGTAGGCCAACCGGGTCAACAGGCCCTTCAGTTGCTCGACCTCGCCGGGCTGTAGCTGGGCGACCAGGCGCTCGGCCTGCGGCTCCGCCGCCACATGGGCCGCGTCGAAAAGCTCGAGGCCCTTGGGGGTGATCTCCACGGCCCGCACCCGCCGGTCACCCGGGACGCTCTTGCGCACGGCCAGCCCCATGCGCTCCAGATCGTCGACGACCCGCATGATCCCCGCCCGGTCCGAGCCGGTCGCCGGCGCCAGGTCCCGCTGCACCGTCGGCCCGCGGTCGACCAGCACGATCATCACCGCGAAATGCCGCAACTCGATGCCCAGCGGCCGAAGCGCCTCCGTCATCACCGTGGCCGCGCGCCAGTGCGCCTGGCGCAGCAGCAGGCCGAGAGCGAAAGGCGTGGCATCCCCGGGCCGGCCGGTCGCACGCGAGGCGGTTGTTCTGTCAGGACCGTCGGCAGTCATGAGAACAGGTTAACGGCTATCTTTTCATTCGATACGATCTCGTTTGATACGAACTGCGGCCGAGCCGTACGGGGCGATACGTGGTGTACGCCCGTACGGCGACGGCCGAAGCGCTCCTGAGCGCTACGGCGACGGCCGAAGCGCTCCTGAGCGGCGGCTACTTCGACGAGACCCCGACGCCGAGGTCGAACTCCCGGTAGACGCGTGCCCAGAACCCGTCACGCAGCCACACCCGCGCCTCCGGGTAGGGCCGCAGCGAGTGGCCGAGCTCCTTCTCCGCCTCGATCAGCAGCTCGGTGTCGATCACGGTGGGCAGGATCGGGCCGGGCAGCAGGTCGCGGATGTTGTCGCGGCCGCGGGTCAGTATCCACTTCTGTGCCACGTGCTCGCCGACGTCTTCGACGCGCGGCCGGCTCGGGCCGAGCTTGGCGACCTGGCCGGGCTTGGCCTGCGGTTTGACGGGCGTGCGGCCGGCGAAGACCTGCGCGGGCGAGGGCGCGGCCGGCGGGGTGACCGCCACGGGCTGCGGAGCGCGGCTGAAAAAGGGCCTCAGGAAATCAGCAGTTATCACTTCAACGGTGTCGGACTCCCACACCAGGCGTTCGGCCTGGTTGGTGCCGTACGGCGGTTCGACGCCCCACAGATGGATGCGCACGCCGTACGCCTGGGCCGCCTCGACCGCCGGAACCATGTCCTCGTCGCCCGCAAGCAGGATCGTGTCGGTGACCGCGTGATGCCGGGCCAGCGCCTCCAGGTCACTCCGGATCTGGGCGTCAACGCCTTTCTGCTGGCCACGGGCGTTCAGGTTGCCGAGGCGCACCTTCACCCACGGAAGCTGGGCGATGACGCGCTGGTCGACGGTCGGCACGCGGTCACGGGCTGCGTCATACCAATAGATCCGCAAGAGTTCGCCAGAAATACGTTCCTCTGCATGTTTCTGCAGACTCTGGATGAGCTCATCGGCGGCCACCCGATATTCCTTGCGCTCCTTCGCACCGAGCAGCACTTCACCTGCCGCCGCGTACAGATAACCGACATCCACTAGGACGGCATACTTGGCTGCCACAGGATGCGGCATGAGGTCTGGGATGGCCATGTCGTCCTCCAGGCCGCGGTGTTAGTTAGTTGATCGGCTGACTATATACGCCTACTTTCTCTAGATAGTCCCAACTCCCGGGGAACTTGACACCCGATTCCCCCGATCCATCTAGGGTAGTGCGCTCATCCGCCATGCCGACTTCCCTGGGGCGACGGGCTTACGCATCGCTCTAGCTGGGTTTCGCCATGTTTGACTTGTGGGAACGGGACGCGGCTCCGGTTGGGCGTGTCGTGTCGCGAGCACGGCGACGAGCGCGGCGATCTCCTCCGGTGTGGCATCGCCGCGGACAATACGCAGATGTGGCGTCATAGCGGGATGTTTCCATGCTTCTTCGGCGGGAGCGTCGCGCGCTTGTTCCGCAGCGCGCGCAGCGCCCTGACGACCTGCTGCCTGGTCTCGGACGGCCGGATCACCGCGTCCACGTAGCCGCGTTCGGCCGCGATGTACGGGTTGGCCAGGGTGTCCTCGTACTCGGTGACGAGCTCGGCGCGCCGGGCGTCGGGCTCGTCGGCGGCGGCCAGCTCGCGCCGGTAGAGGATGTTGACCGCGCCCTGCGCGCCCATCACCGCGATCTGCGCCGTGGGCCAGGCCAGGTTGATGTCCGCGCCCAGGTGTTTGGAGCCCATGACGTCGTACGCGCCGCCGTAAGCCTTGCGGGTGATCACGGTGATCAACGGGACGGTGGCCTCGGCGTAGGCGTACAGGAGCTTGGCGCCGCGGCGGATGATTCCGTTCCATTCTTGATCCGTTCCGGGAAGGAATCCCGGTACGTCGACAAAAGTCAGGATCGGAATATTGAAGGCGTCACATGTTCGGATGAATCGGGCTGCCTTCTCGGATGCGTTGATATCGAGGCATCCGGCGAAATGCATGGGCTGGTTGGCCACGACGCCCACCGGCCGGCCGTCCAGGCGGCCGTACCCGACCACGATGTTCGGCGCGAAGAGCGCGTGGACCTCCAGGAACTCCCCGTCGTCCAGCACCCGCTCGATCACCCGGCGCATGTCGTACGGCTGGCCGGCCGAATCGGGGATGAGCTCGTCCAGCTCCGGATCGGGATCGAGGTCGTTCGCCGGTTCGTAGACCGGCGCCTCGTCCAGGTTGTTGGACGGGAGGTAGGACAGCAGCGTCTTGACGTACTCGAGCGCGTCCTGCTCGTCGGCGGCCTGGTAGTGGGCCACGCCGGACTTGGTGTTGTGCGTGTGGGCGCCGCCCAGCTCCTCGAACGTGACCTCCTCCCCGGTCACCGTCTTGATCACGTCGGGCCCGGTGATGAACATCTGCGACGTCTGGTCCACCATGACGATGAAGTCGGTCAGCGCGGGGGAGTAGACGTGCCCGCCGGCCGCCGCCCCCATGATGAGCGAGATCTGCGGGATCACGCCCGAGGCGTGCACGTTGCGCTTGAAGATCTCGGCGTACAGGCCGAGCGCGACCACGCCCTCCTGGATGCGCGCGCCGCCGCCCTCGTTGATGCCGATGATCGGGCAGCCGGTCTTGATCGCCAGGTCGAGCACCTTGACGATCTTCTCCCCGTACACCTCGC
This sequence comes from Nonomuraea terrae, assembly GCF_044465245.1. Classification (NCBI taxonomy): domain Bacteria; kingdom Bacillati; phylum Actinomycetota; class Actinomycetes; order Streptosporangiales; family Streptosporangiaceae; genus Nonomuraea; species Nonomuraea terrae. The sequence continues at coordinate 54,159 of NZ_JBITLL010000007.1, forward strand.
CCAGCGAGCCGCCGAACACGGTCACGTCCTGGGAGAACACGCACACCTGGCGGCCGTCGATCGTGCCGTGCCCCGTGATGACGCCGTCGCCGTACGGGCGGCGCTTGTCGAGCCCGAACATCGTGGAGCGGTGCCGGGCGAACTCGTCGAACTCCACGAACGAGCCCTCGTCCAGCAGTGCCAGCACCCGCTCCCTGGCGGTCATCTTGCCTCTGGCGTGCTGTTTTTCCACCGCCGCCGCGGAGCCCGCGTGCGCGGCCTCACCGAGGCGCCGCTCCAGATCGGCGATCTTCCCCGCGGTGGTGTGGATGTCCGGCTCTTCCGGTATGGGCTGGGCACTGCTCATGCGCGCCAGGCTATCCCTCCTCCTAGAGTGGAGCCATGACGGATGCGGTTCGCACCCACGGCCTTCTCAAGCGTTTCGGGCAGCAGGTCGCGGTCGCTGGGGTCGATCTCGCCGTCCCCGCCGGAAGCTTCGCCGGCCTGGTCGGGCCCAACGGAGCGGGCAAGACCACGACGCTCAGCATGATCACCGGCCTGCTCCGCCCCGACGGCGGCTCGGCCGAGATCGACGGGTTCGACGTCTGGCGCGACCCGGTCCAGGTCAAGGCGCGCATCGGCGTGTTACCGGAAGGGCTGCGGCTGTTCGAGCGGCTGTCGGGCCGCGAGCTGCTGCTCTACAACGGCAGGCTGCGCGGCATGCCCAAGGCCGACGTCGAACGGCGCGCGGGCGAGCTGTTGTCCGTGATGGACCTCACCGACGCCGCCGACAAGCTGGTCGTCGACTACTCCACCGGCATGCGCAAGAAGATCGGGCTGGCCGCCGCGCTGCTGCACAACCCGTCGGTGCTCTTCCTCGACGAGCCGTTCGAGGGCGTCGACCCCGTCAGCGCCGACACGCTCACCGAGGTGCTGCGGCGCCTCACCGCGTCCGGCGCCACCGTGATCTTCTCCAGCCACGTGATGGACCTGGTCGAGCGGCTGTGCGACTGGGTGTCGGTGATGAGCGCGGGCCGCATCGTGGCGCAGGGCCCGCTGGCCGACGTACGCGGCGGGCGCAGCCTCAACCAGGCGTTCCTCGACCTGGTCGGCCGCTCGCCCCAGGACGGCCAGGCCGATCTGAGCTGGCTCGGCGCCCGCCCCGAGGCCGGCCGGTGACCGCACCCGGCCCCACGCCCCACCCCGCGCCCGGCCCCGACCGCGCGCCTGACACCGGGATCACGCCCGGCCCCGTGCCTGACGCCGGGATCGCGCCCGGCCTCGGCAACGGCGTGCTCGGCACCGTCGGGCTCTTCGCGCAGCTCAAGCTGCGGCTGCTGGGCGGCAACCTGCGCGGCGACGCGCAGCGCAAGATCGGTTTCGTCTTCACCCTGGTCGTGGCCCTCGTCCTGGGCGCCCTCGGCTTCTTCCTGATGAGCCTGCTGAGGCTGGCGCCCGACGACATCGCCCTCTCGGTCACGGTCGTGGCGTACGCGTCGCTGCTGGTCAGCTGGATGGTCATGCCGCTGCTGGCCTTCGGCCTGGACGACACGCTCGACCCGGCGAAGCTGGCGCTGTTCCCGCTGCGTACGCGCGACCTCGCGCTCGGCCTGTTCACCGCGTCCGTGACCGGCGTCTGGCCGCTGGCCACGCTCGTCGTCACGTTCGGCGCGGTCACCGCGCTCGCCACCGGCCCCGGCGGCGTGCTCCTCGGGGTGCCGGCCGTGCTGCTGCAGTTCGCGCTCTGCGTGGTGGCGTCCCGGCTGGTCACCACGGTGCTCTCCGGGGCGCTGCGCAGCCGGCGCGGGCGCGACCTGCTGGCCGTCTCCATGATCCTGGTCCTGCTGCTCGCGCAGGTGCCCAACCTGATGATGAACCGCGGCCTCGCCGACCCCACGACGATGCTGCACCAGATGGCCGCTGCGCTGCGCTGGACCCCGCCCGGCATGGCCGCGCACGCGATCGCCGACGGCGGGCTCGCCGGGCTGGCCGAGATCGCGGTCCTGGCCGTGCTCGTGGTGCTGTGCGGCTGGTTGTGGATCAAGGCGCTCAGCCGCGCCCTCGTCACGCCCGAGGCCGCCGGGAAGTCGGCCTCCGTACGCAGGGAGCGGGGCCTCGTCGACCGGCTGCTGCCCGACGGCCCGCTGGCGGCGGTGGTGACCAAGGAGCTGAAGTACATCCGGCGCGACCCGCGCTTCCGGGTGAACTGGGGCAGCGCCCTGTTCCTCACGGTCGTGCTCGGTGTCTCGATGGGCGGCGACCAGCCGTCCGACGGGCAGGCCGTCTTCCTGGCCATGCTGGGCGCGCTGATGATCGCCCTGATGGCGGGCAACGTGTTCGGCATCGACGGCCGCTCGTTGTGGATGAACGCCGTCGTCTTCGGCACCGAGCGCGACCTGCGCACCGACCTGGCCGGCCGGCACCTGGCCAACGCGATGATCGCGGTGCCGGTGCTGACCGTGATCGCCGTCGGCAGCGGCCTGTACACCGGCCAGTCCGCGAGGATCCTGCCCGCCCTGCTGGCCTCGTGGGGCGTCCTCGGCGTCGGCCTCGGCGTCGGCTCGGTCACCAGCGTGCTGCTGCCGTACACCGTGCCCGACCGGATGAACGCCTTCACCGGCGCGGCCCCGGGCCAGGGCGGGCAGGCGTTCGCCGGGGCGGTGGCCGCCGCGGTCGCGATGATCGCGCTGTCGGTGCCGTTCGTGCTGCCGATGATGCTGGGCATGCTCTGGGTGTCGCCGGCGGCGCCGTTCTACGGCCTGCTCATCGCCGCCCTCGGCCGCCGCCTGGCCGCCGGAGTCGCCCACCGCCGCATGCCCGAGCTGCTGGCCGCGGTCTCGAAACCCACCTGACCACCCCGCGACCAGCCGGCGCCGCACGCGGCTCCGACAGTGGTCTAGTCCAATGGGCGAGACCGGTCTACGGCGGCGGAAGGTGAGTCGATATCTTCGAACCATGATTGACCAGGGGCTCGAGCGACGCAGTGCGGCCGCGACCGAGATGCCGCAGGAGCTGCGCCACGACGTGCGCATGCTCGGCCGGCTGCTCGGCCAGGTGCTGGCGGAGCAGGGCGGCGAAGACCTGCTGGCCGACGTCGAACGGTTGCGCAAGGCGGTCATCGCCGCGCGCAGAGGAGAGGTCTCGGCAGACGAGATCACCGAAATGGTGGAGGGGTGGGAGATCGAGCGCGGGGTGCAGGTCGCCCGCGCGTTCACCTGTTACTTCCATCTGGCCAACCTGGCCGAGGAGCACTACCGGATCCGCACGCTGCGCGAGCGTGACGCCGAGGGCCGGGTGCAGCGCGAGTCGCTGGCGCAGGCCGTTCATGAGCTCGGCCACGAGCGCGTCACCGAGCTGGTGGAGGACCTGGAGCTGCATCCCGTGCTCACCGCGCACCCCACCGAAGCGCGCCGGCGCGCCGTCGTCACCGCGATCCAGCGCATCAGCGGTCAGCTCACCGAGTACAACACCCCCGGCCGCGGCGCCTCCGAGCGCGCCGAGAGCGAGCGCCGCATGCTGGAGGAGATCGACCTGCTGTGGCGTACGGCCCAGCTGCGCTCCACCAAGCTCGACCCGCTCGACGAGGTGCGCACCGCCATGGCCGCCTTCGACGAGACCCTGTTCCGCATGGTGCCGCAGGTCTACCGTTCGCTGGACGCGGCGCTCGACGAGCGCACCGGCACCCGGCCGCCGCGGGCCAGGCCGTTCATCCGTTACGGCAGCTGGATCGGCGGCGACCGCGACGGCAACCCCAACGTCACCGCCCGCGTCACCCGCGAGACCATGCAGATCCAGTCGGAGCACGTGCTGTCGGCCCTGGAGACCGCCTGCTCGCGCATCGGCCGCACGCTCACCGCGTCGGCCCCGCTGGCGCCCTGCTCGCCCGGGCTGCGCTCCGCGCTGGCCGCGGCCGTCGACGCCTACCCCGACGTGGTCTCCGAGCTGGCCACCCGCTCGCCGCGCGAGCCCCACCGGCAGTGGCTGCTGTTCGTGGCGACACGCATCGCCGCCACCCGCCGCCGTGACCTCGACCTCGCCTATCGCTCGCCGGCCGAGCTGCTGGCCGACCTGCGGCTGGCCCAGGAGTCCCTGGCCGCCTCGGCGCCGCGGCAGGCGTACGGCGAGCTGCAGCACCTCATCTGGCAGGTCGAGACGTTCGGCTTCCACCTGGCCGAGCTGGAGGTGCGCCAGCACTCCCAGGTGCACGCCGCGGCCCTGGAGGAGCTGCGGGCCGGCGGCGAGCTGTCCGAGCGCACCGAGGAGGTCCTCGCCACGATCCGGGTGATCGGCTGGATCCAGGAGCGCTACGGCGTGAGGGCCTGCTCCCGCTACGTCGTCTCCTTCACCCGCTCCGCCGACGACATCGCGGCGGTCCACGAGCTGGCCAGGCGCGCCCTCGGCGACCGCGCGCCGGTGCTCGACGTGGTGCCGCTGTTCGAGTCGGGCGAGGACCTCGCCAACTCGCCGCGCGTGCTGACCGGCATGCTCGACATCCCGGAGGTCCAGCGGCGGCTGGCCGACACCGGCCGGCGCATGGAGATCATGCTCGGCTACTCCGACTCGGCCAAGGAGCTCGGCCCGGCGGCGGCCACACTGCGGCTGTACGAAGCGCAGGAGGCGCTCACCGCCTGGGCCGCCGAGCACGACGTGAAGCTGCGCATGTTCCACGGCCGGGGCGGCGCACTCGGCCGCGGCGGCGGCCCGGCCAACAGGGCGGTGCTGGCGCAGGCCCCCGGCTCGGTCGCGGGCCGCTTCAAGGTCACCGAGCAGGGCGAGGTCATCTTCGCCCGCTACGGCCACATCGCCATCGCCCGCCGCCACCTGGAGCAGGTGGCCAACGCCGTGCTGATGGCGTCCTCGCCCACGGTGGGGGAGCGCACGGCGGCCGCCGCCGAGCGCTTCCGCGGCCTGGCCGAGCAGGTGGCCACGGCCTCAGAAGGCGCCTACCGCGCGCTGACCGAGGCGCCGGGCTTCCCCGAATGGTTCGGCCTGGTCAGCCCGCTGGAAGAGATCGGCACGCTGCGCCTGGGCTCGCGCCCGGCCCGCCGCGGCCTGGGCGCGCCGCGCTCGCTCGACGACCTGCGCGCCATCCCGTGGGTGTTCGCCTGGGCGCAGACCCGGGTCAACCTCCCCGGCTGGTACGGCCTCGGCACCGGCCTGGCCGCCGTCGGCACCCTGGAGGAGCTGCGGGCGGCGTACGCGGAGTGGCCGCTGTTCAACGCGCTGCTCGACAACGCCGAGATGTCGCTGGCCAAGACCGACCGCTCGATCGCCGAGCGTTACCTCGCGCTGGGCGGCAGGGAAGACTTCACCCGCCGGGTGCTGGAGGAGTACGACCGCACCCGCGACCTGGTGCTGCGCGTCACCGGCCACACGCGGCTGCTGGAGAACCGCAAGGTCCTCTCGCGGGCCGTCCAGCTGCGCGACCCGTACGTCGACGCCCTGTCACACCTGCAGCTGCGGGCGCTGCGCGAGCTGCGCACCGGCGCCCCGTCGGAGCGGGAGCGCGAACGCCTGTCCACCCTCCTGCTCCTGTCGGTCAACGGCGTGGCGGCCGGCCTGCAGAACACCGGCTGACCCACGGCTGAGTCTCACGCGGCTGAGTCTCACGCGGCCACCCGCTCGGCGCCCGCGTAGACGTTGCAGCGTTCGCCGCGCAGGAAGCCGACCAGCGTGATGCCGAACTCCCTGGCGAGGTCGACCGCCAGGGAGGACGGCGCCGACACCGCGCACACCGCCGGGATGCCTGCCGACAGGGCCTTCTGCATGATCTCGTAGCTGGTCCGGCCGCTCACCATGAGCACGTGGTCGCTCAGCGGCAGCCGGTCGCTCATCGCCGCCCAGCCGACCAGCTTGTCGACGGCGTTGTGCCGGCCGACGTCCTCGCGCGCCGCCACGAGCGTCCCCGAGGCCGAGAACAGCCCGGCGGCGTGCAGCCCGCCCGTCTTGCCGAACACGCCCTGGGCGTCACGCAGCGCGCCGGGCAGCCCGTACAGCAGCTCGGGGGTGAGCTCCAGCTCGCCCCGAGGCAGGGGGCGGCAACGGTCGTGCAGCGACTCCAGGCTGGCCGAGCCGCAGACGCCGCACGCGCTGGAGGTGAGGAAGTGGCGGTCGAGCGCGGGCAGGTCGGGGATGGGCCCCTTCAGGTGCACGGTCACCGTGTTGTAGCGGGCCTCGGGCGGGATGTCGTCGTCGGTGCAGTACGCGATCGCGGCGATGTCCCCCGGCCCCGCCAGGCCCTCCCCGCTCAGGAAGCCGGCGGCCAGCTCGAAGTCGTGCCCCGGCGTGCGCATGGTGATGGCCGCCGTACGGCGCGAGCCGTCGGGGGCGGATATGCGGATCTCCAGCGGCTCCTCCGTGGCCAGGTCGTCGCGGCGGTCCCTGGCCGTCGAGCCGGAGAACTGCCTGATCCGAACAGGGGTCGTCGGACCCGGGCGCACCTTCACCGCGCCCCCACCGTGACAGGCGCGCCGGGTTCGCGGCGGCCGTCCTCCAGCGGTACGTCACCCTCCGGCCAGGGGGTCTCCCGGCCCGCAGGGTGCAGAAATATGCTCATACTTCATCATCACTCCTGGTCAGGAATGCCGGAGACCCGGGGCCCCGAGGCCTCGGCACCCACCGCCGTCGGGGAAGATGGGGAGATGCCCGAGTCCCGCTACTCCGACCTCGACCGCCCGCCCCTGTCGGAGGCGGCGCTCAACCGCGCCCTCGTGCGCCCCGGCTCGCTGTGGACCGGCGTCACGGTCGTCGACAGCACCGGCTCCACCAACGCCGACCTCGCCGACGCCGCCCGCGGCGGCGCTCCCGAGGGCACGGTGCTGGTGGCGGAGGAGCAGCGGGCGGGCCGCGGCCGGCTGGGCCGCCCCTGGTCGGCGCCGCCCCGCTCCGGGCTGACGTTCTCGATCCTGCTGCGGCCCGGCGTGCCGGTCGCCGCCCACGGCTGGCTCACCCTCATGTACGGCGTCGCCGCCGCCTCGGCCGTACGCCGCCTGGCCGAGGTCGACGTACGCCTCAAGTGGCCCAACGACCTGCTGATCGGTGAGCGCAAGCTGGCCGGGGTGCTGGCCGAGCGGGTGGACGACGCCGTCGTCATCGGCATGGGCTTGAACGTCACGCTCAGGCCCGACGAGCTGCCGGTCCAGACGGCCACGTCCCTCGGCATCGAGGAGGCGGCCTGCGTCGACCGTGACCCGCTCATCAGGGCGGTGCTGCGCGAGGTCGAGGGCCACTACCACGACTGGACCGAGGCGAAGGGCGACGCGGAGGCGTCCGGGCTGCGCTCGGCCTACCTCGCGTCGAGCGCCACGGTCGGGCAGCGGGTCAGGGTGCAGCTGCCGGGGGAGGCGACGCTGACCGGGCAGGCCACCGGCATCGACCACTTCGGCCACCTGCTGGTCGACGCGGCGGGCGAGCGGCACACGCTCAGTGCGGGCGACGTCGTCCACGTCCGCCCGGCCGGCTGACCGGCTCTGCCGGTTGTCCCGGCGTCGTAGCCGTGGCGTGAGCGATGGTGGCAGCATGTGCCCATGGCCCTTCCCGACCATCATCTGACGCAGGGAGAGCGGCGCGTACGATCCTTCCACCCCCACTGGAAGCGGCTCGTCGGCCCGTTCCTCGCGCTGGTCCTCATCGCCCTGGCCTCGGCCGCGGCGCTCTATTTCATCCCGGCCGACTTCGCCTACGCGACCTACGCCAGGATCGCGGTCGTCGTCATCGCGCTCATCCTGCTGACGATCTGGTCGTTCGTGCCCTACCTGCAGTGGAAGAACACGGCGTACGTGCTCACCACCCACCGCTTCACGATCAGCACCGGCGTGCTCAACAAGTCGACCGACGAGATCCCGATCACCAAGGTCAACACCGTCAGCTCCGACCAGTCGTTCCCCGAGCGGTTGCTCGGCTGCGGCACCCTGACGGTCGAGTCGGCCGGCGACCGGGGCGAGATCGTGCTGCGCGACATCCCGAAGATCCAGGACGTCCGCACCGACCTGTTCCGGCTGGTGGAGGACGCCACCGACGGTGAGCTCGACGGTCGCTGACATACCCTCCTACGGGTGAGCGAACAGCGTCGGCCGACGGCTGAGGACATCGAGCGGCTGCTGGTCGGCCTTCCGCCCCGCCACACGCGGGCCGAGGTCGCGACCGAGGCCGGCGTGTCGCAGGACCTGGCGGCCCGCATCTGGCGTGCTCTGGGGTTCGCGCAGCGGGCCGACGACGCCGTGGCGTTCACCGACGCCGACGTCGCCGCGCTGCGCCGGGTGCGCCGCATGCTCGACGGCGGCCTCGACGAGCAGACCGTGATCCGCATGGCCCGCGCGCTCGGCCAGACCACCGCGCGGCTCGCCCAGTGGCAGGCGGAGATTTTCGTCGGCGCGACACTGCCGGAGGAGCGCGCGGAGGGCGACCTGGCCGCGCTGCTCGGCACGGCGCAGGAGCTGCTGCCCGACTTCCAGCACGTTCTCGTGCACGTCTGGCGGGCCCAGCTCGCCGCGGCCGGCACCCGGCTGCTGGCCATGGCCGACGTGCACGACGAGCTGGCGCCGACCCGCGTGCCGCTGGCCGTGGGGTTCGCCGACCTGGTGTCGTTCACCCGGCGGGCCCGCGAGCTCGACGAGAAGGAGCTGGCCGAGCTGGTGGAGGGGTTCGAGGCGCGGGCCTCCGACGTCGTCGCCTGCCACGGCGCCCGGCTGGTCAAGACGCTGGGCGACGAGGTGCTGTTCACCGCCCGGACGGCGGAGCAGGCCGGGGCGATCGCGCTCGATCTGGCCGAGACCTGCGAGCTGCGCATCGGCATGGCGTACGGGCCCGTGGTCCCCATGATGGGCGACGTCTTCGGCACCACGGTCAATCTCGCCGCCCGTCTGACCGCCATCGCCCGGCCTGGCACGATCCTGGTCGACGCCGAGTTGGCCGACGGTCTCGACGGGCGCGAGGGCTACGCGTTGCACAAGATCCGGCGCCGTCCCGCCAGAGGGCTCGGCGTGGTGCAGCCCTATGTCTTGCGGAGATCATCCTCCTGACACAAGATGGCTGGCATGCCGTATGAAGTGCAGGGCGTCATCGCCCGAGGCAAGGGTCAGGAAGTTTCGCTCGAGACGGTAGTCGTCCCGGACCCGGGTCCGGGCGAGGCGGTGGTGAACGTTCAGGCCTGCGGGGTCTGCCACACCGACCTGCACTACCGCGAGGGCGGCATCAGCGACGACTACCCCTTCCTGCTGGGGCACGAGGCGGCGGGCGTGGTGGAGGCGGTCGGTCCCGGTGTCACGGAGGTGTCCCCGGGCGACTTCGTGATCCTCAACTGGCGCGCGATCTGCGGCCAGTGCCGGGCCTGCCTGCGCGGCCGCCCGTGGTACTGCTTCAACACCCACAACGCCAAGCAGAAGATGACCCTCAAGGACGGCACCGAGCTGTCGCCCGCGCTCGGCATCGGCGCGTTCCTGGAGAAGACGCTGGTGGCGGCGGGTCAGTGCACGAAGGTCTCGGCCGAGGCGCCGGCGCAGGTCGCCGGCCTGCTGGGGTGCGGCGTCATGGCCGGCATCGGCGCGGCCATCAACACCGGCGGCGTGACGCGCGGCGACAGTGTGGCGGTCATCGGCTGCGGCGGCGTCGGCGACGCGGCGATCCTGGGCGCCTCGCTGGCCGGCGCGGCGACGATCATCGCGGTCGACGTGGACGACCGCAAGCTGGAGTGGGCCCGCGGCTTCGGCGCCACCCACACGGTCAACTCGCGCGAGAGCGACCCGGTCGAGGCGGTCAAGGAGCTGACCGGCGGGTTCGGCGCCGACGTGGTCGTGGAGGCGGTGGGCCGGCCCGAGACGTACACGCAGGCGTTCTACGCCCGCGACCTGGCCGGCACGGTCGTCCTGGTCGGCGTGCCGACGCCGGAGATGAACATCGAGCTGCCCCTGCTGGAGGTGTTCGGCCGCGGCGGCTCCCTGAAGTCCTCCTGGTACGGGGACTGCCTGCCCTCGCGCGACTTCCCGATGCTCATCGACCTGTTCCTGCAGAACCGCCTGCCGCTCGACAAGTTCGTCAGCGAGACGATCGCCCTCGACCAGGTCGAGGAGGCGTTCGGGAAGATGCACCGCGGCGAGGTGCTGCGCTCGGTGGTGGTGCTGTAATGGATCCGCAGCGTAGCGAGGACATCCGTTACAGCCTTCCGAGCGCAGCTCGGCAGGGAGGCACGGTGATGGATCCGCAGCGTAGCGAGGACATCCGTTACGGCCTTGCGGGCGCAGCTCGGCAGGAGGCACTGTGATCGACCGCGTCATCACCTCGGGCACGTTCTCTCTCGACGGCGGCACGTGGGACGTCGACAACAACGTGTGGCTGGTCGGCGACGCCCGAGAGGTCGTGATCGTCGACGCCGCCCACACCGCAGGGCCGATCGCCGCGCGGGTCGGCGGGCGCACGGTGAAGGCCATCGTCTGCACCCACGCGCACAACGACCACATCAACGCCGCCCGCGAGCTGGCCGAGCTGACCGGTGCGCCGATCCGGCTGCACCCGGCCGACCAGGTGCTGTGGGAGCAGGTCTACGGGGCTGAGGTGGCCTACGAGCCGCTGGCCGACGGCGAGAAGCTGACGGTCGGCGGGATCACGCTGCAGGTCCTGCACACTCCCGGCCACGCGCCGGGCGCGGTCTGCGTCCACGCTCCCGACCTCGGGGCGCTGTTCAGCGGCGACACGTTGTTCAAGGGCGGTCCTGGGGCCACCGGCCGGTCCTACAGCTCGTTCGACACGATCATCGAGTCGATCAGGGAACGGCTGCTGACGTTGCCGCCCGAGACGGTGGTGCACACCGGCCACGGCGAGTCGACCTCGATCGGCGCGGAGGCGCCCCACCTGGAGGAATGGATCACCCGGGGGCACTGACACCGGGGGACACGGGACTGTGACCGAGCCAACATAGGCAAGCCTAACCAAAGTGAGCTAGCTTAGGTGTGCCTAACCTAAAGGTGTCCCCTGTTCCCCCGCGTGAGAGGCATGTCCCCGGATGTACGTATGCGTTTGTCGTGCTGTGACCGAGAACGAAGTGCACGACTGCATCGCCGCCGGGGCCACCAGCGCCAAGCAGATTCGCGACACCACAGGTGCCGGTGGGGACTGTGCCCGATGTGTACGGAAGATCTGTGCAATCCTGAAAAGGTCTGAAGAACTCACGACGGCATAGCCGGGATAGCAGCGAGGGGCCCGTTCATGCAGGGCGACAAGCAGATCATCGAGTTGCTCAACGAACAGCTGACCGCGGAGCTGACCGCGATCAACCAGTACTTCTTGCACGCCAAGATGCAGGAGAACTGGGGGTACACCAAGCTCGCCGAGCACACGCGCGACGAGTCGATCGAGGAGATGCGCCACGCCGAATGGCTGACCGAGCGCATCCTGTTCCTCGAGGGACTGCCCAACTACCAGCGTCTCGGCACCCTGCACATCGGCCAGACCGTGCCGGAGCAGCTCCAGGCGGACCTGGACGTCGAGTTGGCGGTGGTGCAGCGGTTGCGGCCGGCGATCCAGCTCATGCGTGAGAAGGGCGACATCACCTCGGCGCGCATCTTCGAGCAGATCCTCGAGGACGAGGAGAAGCACATCGACTACCTGGAGACCGAGCTCGGCCTGATCCGCAGCCTCGGTGAACAGCTCTACCTTGCCCGCTACGCCGAGCCGCCCTCGTCCGACGACGACTGACCGCGTCCGGCCGCCCGCAAGGCCCCCGCACGCACGAGCGTGGCGGGGGCCGTCGCTTGTCAGGCTTCAGAGGCGCAGGGCCGTCGCTTGCGCGGTCCCAGAGGCGTAGAGCCGTCGCTTGTCCGGTCCCAGAGGCGCGTCGCTTGTCAGGCCCCCGCCCGCGTGGAGGCCCGCGTCAGGAGAAGGCCAGCTCCTGCCAGGAGCGCAGGTCCGACTCCGGCAGGGCGCGCGGCCAGATGGCCATGCGGTCCACGGCGCCCGTCAGGCGCTGCCCGCCGCCCTGGTCGGCGGCGAACCGGAGCGGCCGGGTGGCGCAGCCGACGATCCCGTCGGACGAGACCGTGCCGCCGCCCGCGCGCACTCCGTCCACGTAGACGGTGACCGCGCCCGTGCGGGACAGCGTGACGACGAGGCTGAGGTAGCGGCCGGTCGGCAGCGTGGCGTCGGTCGTGACGTTCTGCCCCGCGCCGATGAACCGCAGCCGGTTGTCGGGCGTGACGTCCATCAGCACGCCGTCCGTGCCCGGGTCGCCGGAGGGCTGGAAGTCGAACAGCCGCCGATACCCGCTGCCCGCGATCTTCACCTCGGCGGCGAACGTGGCCTCCGGCAGGTAGCCGAGCGTCGTGGCCGCCGTCGACAGGTACGCGGACCCGTCCAGCACCAGCCCGCTGCCCGTCGGTGCCCCGTCGTCGTACGCCGCGGCGCCCACGACGGAGGCCGGGCGCCCGTTGCCGGAGGAGTCGGCGACCGTCGAGCCGGTCGTCGGGTCCCAGGCGACCAGGACCTCGTCGGCGGGCGGCGTCGCGCAGGGCGACAGGCCCACCGTGGCGGATCCGGACGAACGCCACGAATCAGCCGTGAGCACCGCCGTCAGCCGCGCGCTGCGACTCCCGTCAGCGGGCCCGGCCGTGACCGTGAACGTCGCCGAGCGCGTCTCCCCGCGGGGCACGGCGGGCACCCGTACGGAGGCGGGCTCGCCGCTCCAGCCCTCGGGCAGCTCCAGCGCCAGCGTCCCGGCCGGCACCGCGCGCCGGCCCGGGGCGGTGACCGTCGCCTCGACCTCGAACGACTCACCGGCGCCCACCGAGGCCGGGGCCTTAACGGAGACCGCGACCTCGTTGACGATCGTGTACGACTTCCCGGCCCGCGCGTTCCAGCTCAGCGTGTCGCCCACGCGGTGCGGGCCCACCTCGTGGCCCTCCTCGTCGTACACCCGGTAACGTCCGGCGACGGCGGCGGCCCGTACCTTGATCTGGCCGGTGCGGCCGGGGTGCACGGTGATCTTCTCGGCGGCGCCGTCGTGCCAGGAGGCGTCCACCGTGACGTCGCCGCGGGCGCGCAGCCCGCTCACCGAGCCGGTGGGCCAGGCGGAGGGCAGGGCGGGCAGCACGTGGATCTCGTCGTGCTGGCTCTGCACCAGCATTTCCGAAATACCAGCAGAAGCACCAAAATTTCCGTCAATCTGGAACGGCGGGTGCGTGTCCCACAGGTTCTCCAGCGTGGAGAACTTCAGCTGCTCGCTCAGCATCTTGTGCGCGTGGTCGCCGTCGAGCAGCCGCGCCCAGAAGTTGACCTTCCATGCCTTGCTCCAGCCGGTGCCCCCGTCGCCGCGCGCGGTCAGCGACACCTCGGCCGCCCGGCCCTCCGGGCCGTCCGCGGTGATCTGCCGCCCCGGGTGCAGCGCGAACAGGTGCGACACGTGCCGGTGTGTGTTGTTCGGGTCGTCCCAGTCCTCCTTCCACTCCTGGAGCTGCCCCCACGACCCGATCCGCAGGCCCGGGTCGAGCTTCTTCAGGGCCTCGCGCACCCGCGTACGGAACTCGGCGTCCACCCCGAGCGTCTCGGACGCCTCGGCGACGTTCGTGAACAGGTCCCAGACGATCTGCTGCGACATCGACGCCCCGGCGGAGAAGTCGCCCTGCTCGGGGGAGTAGCTCGGCGAGACGACCAGCTTCCCGTCACGCGGGTCGGTGTGCAGCGTGTCCAGCCAGAACTCCGCCGCCCCCTTCATCACCGGGTACGCGGTCTCGCGCAGGTACGTCTCGTCGCCGCCGAAGCGGTAGTGGTCGTACATCTGCTGGGTCAGCCACGCGGCCGCCTCCGGGAACCAGAACGAGGTGGCCCAGTCGTGCACGCCGGTGAACCCGAACGGGTTCGTCTCGTTGTGCACCAGCCAGCCGTCGGCCCCGAACATCTCCCGCGCCGTCCGCTCACCCGCCGGCACCATCGACCGCACGTAGTCGTCGTACGGCTTCGTGGTCTCGGCCAGGTTCGTCTGGTCGGCCAGCCAGTAGTTCATCTGCAGGTTGATGTTGACGTGGTAGTCCGCCGACCACGGTGGGCTGGTGGAGTTGTTCCACACGCCCTGCAGGTTGGCGGGCAACGACCCGTCCCGCGAGGAGGCGATGAGCAGGTAACGCCCGTACGCGAAGAACATCGCCTCCAGCGCCCGGTCGTCGGCCGACGCGCCGCCGGTGTAGCTCGCCCGCAGCCGGTCCGTCGGGATGGCGGGCGCCTTCTGCCCGATGTCCAGCTTCACCCGGTCGAACAGCGTGCGGTAGTCGTCCTGGTGTGCCCGTTTCAGCGCGTCGTAGCCCTGTCCGGCCGCCCGGTCCACGGCGGCCGTGACGGCGGCGTGCGGGTCCTCGCCCCGGTAGGCCGGGTACTCGGCGGCGTAGTCCGTCCCGGCCGACAGGACGAACATCGCGCTGTCGGCCCCGGTGACCGTGACCCGGTCGCCCCCGTCCGTACGCGTGCCGCCCTCCGTGACGACCTGCACCTGGGCCTCGAACCGCATCCCGTTGTCCTGCAGCGTCCCGCGGATCGTCAGCCGGCCGTCCTCGACGCTGACCTGCTTGTCGTCGCGCGGCGAGGATGTGCGCAGGGTGAAGGAGACCTTGCCCGCCTCGTCGGCCGAGATCCGGCCGACGATCGCGCCGGCCGGGTAACTGGCGAAGTACTCGCGGGAGTACCGCACGCCGTCCGCCGTGTAGCCGACCCTCGCCACGGCCTCGCGCAGGCTCAGCTCCCGCCGGTAGCCGGTGGGCGTGCCCTCCTGCGCCATGTCCAGCCACAGGTCGCCGAACGTCTGGTACGCCCCGAAGCCGCGCTTCGGCTGCCCGAGCTTGGCGGCGACCGCCTCCGGCGACATCTTCCCGTCGCGGTCGAGTCGCTCCTGAACCTCCGCGATGGCGTTCGGCCGGGGCGTGGTCCAGTTGCCGAAGTCGTAGCCCTGCCGCGAGCCGGGACCGCCGGTCCACAGGGTCTTCTCGTTGAACTGGATCTGCTCGGTGGACGTGCCGCCGAACACCATGGCGCCGAGGGCGCCGTTCCCGATCGGCAGCGCCTGCGTCTCCCAGTCGGTGGCCGGTTTGTCGTACCAGAGGGTCAGGTCATCGGGTGTATCGAGGGCCGCTTCGGCGGAGGCGGGGGTGGACGGCAGGGCAGCCGTGAGGGACGTGGCTAACAGGAGGGTGAGGATGGCGCGAATGGTGGGGGGTGCGTTCACGAGAGTGCTCCGATCACTACGGGCTCAGAACCATGAAATATCACTGAAATATCGGTGCAACAACCCTCAACATCCGACCTATCCGTATGAGAAGGGTCTGTCCGTCTCTGTCCTCCGGTCCGGCGACACGCCGACGCGTCGTGTCGTGCCCTGAGAGTGGCGTCGGCGTGTCGCGGGTACTTCGGGGAAGGTGCGGCACGCGTACGGGATTGTGGAGGCTCCGGATGGAGTGCGCGTGGTGCCGGAATTCCGCCGGAGGATTGAGGAATTGGCGCTTGGGCATGATCACCCGATGACTTTCGGGTGCGAAAGCGCGGTACTTTAATCACGACGAAGCGTCTTTTAGTCGTGTTTGCCCTGGTCAATGGATAGGTCAACGACAAGTCAAACCGCGCGCTGTGCCCGGGAAACGATCGCCTAAGGTCCTACGATCGGTTCATGACCTGCGTACTTCTCGCCGAGGATGACACCTCGATCTCCGAGCCACTCGCGCGTGCGCTGCGCCGTGAGGGCTATCAGGTTGAGGTGAGCCCGGACGGCCCGCAGGCCCTGGAGAGGGCACTGTCGGGCGGAATAGACCTCATCGTTCTTGACCTAGGCCTACCAGAGATGGATGGGCTGGAGGTCGCTCGCCGGATCCGCGCCGAAGGGCACGGAACTCCGGTCCTGATTCTCACGGCACGCGTCGACGAGGTGGACACCGTCGTCGGCCTCGACGCCGGCGCCGATGACTACGTGACGAAGCCGTTCAGGCTGGCCGAGCTACTCGCGAGGGTCCGTGCGCTGCTGCGCCGCGGCACCTCCGAGACGCCGGTCGTCCAGGGAGTGCGGATCGACGCCGACTCCCGGCGTGCCTGGATGGGCGACAAGGAGCTGCACTTGACCACGAAGGAGTTCGACCTGTTGAGGGTCCTGGTCCGCGACGCCGGCAAGGTCGTCACCCGCGAGCAGATCATGCGCGAGGTGTGGGACACGAACTGGTGGGGCTCGACCAAGACACTCGACATGCACATCTCCTGGCTGCGCCGCAAGCTGGGCGACGACGCCGCGAAACCGCGATACATCACCACCGTCAGGGGAGTCGGCTTCCGGTTCGAGCGCGAGTAGGAGATGCGCCGCCGACTGCTCTCCTCCACCCTGGTCGTCGCGGTAATCGCGGTCCTGCTGCTGGGGGTCCCCCTGGGCGTCGTCGTCAGTCGTCTGATCGTTGACGAGGCGGCTCAAGAGCTCGGGGCGGAGGCCAAGCGTCTCGTGGGAGAGGTGGAATATGCCCGCATCCAGGAGACGCCGCTAGACCCCCAGCAACTGGAGCAGAAATATCCGAAACGGTTCATACAGATCTGGGAACGCGGAGCTCCCCCCAGGTTGACCGTCGTCGGCGACCCCCCGCCGTCCGGTCACCTGATGACGGAGGACGCCCAGACCAACACGGGCGTCTATGTTCGGATAAGTCGTGACCGTGACCAGGTTGAGCAGGATGTACGCGCCCGCCTGCTTCTCATCGTCGCCCTGGCCGTGGCGGCCATGGCGGTGGCGGTGAGCCTCGCCGTCGTCCAGTCACGCCGGTTGACCCTGCCCTTGCAGGACTTGGCGAAAATCGCCGACCGGCTGGGCTCCGGCGACGCGCGGCCCAGTAAACACCGCTACGGCATCCCCGAGCTCGACCGCGTGGCCCAGGTCCTCGACCGCAGCGCCACCCGTATTTCCGACCTGCTCACCCGCGAGCGCGAGTTCGCCACCGACGCCTCCCACCAGCTGCGCACTCCGCTGACCGGCCTCACCATGCGGCTGGAGGAGATCGTGGCCTCCGCCGACCAGCCGGACGTCGTGCGCGAGGAGGGCGAGGCGGCGATCGTCCAGGCCGAGCGGCTCACCGCCGTGATCGACGAGCTGCTGGCCGCCGCGCGGCGTCAGCGGCATGCCCAGGCCGAGCCGGTCGCGATCGACGAGGTGCTGATCCAGCAGATCACCGAGTGGGAGCCGGTCTTCCGCGAGGCCGATCGCACGCTGCAACTCGACGGCGCCCGCGGGCTGAAGGCGATGGCCACCACCGGGGGTTTCGGCCAGGTGATCGCCTCTCTGCTGGAGAACTCCCTGCGTCACGGCGGCGGGGCCGTCACCGTGACCACCAGCTGCGGCGACAGCTACGTGGTCGTCGAGGTCGCCGACGAGGGTCCGGGCATCGCCGACGAGATCGCCCCCAAGATCTTCGAGCGGAACGTCAGCGGAGGCGGGGGCACGGGTCTCGGGCTGACGCTCGCCCGCGCGCTGGCCGCCGCCGACGGGGGTCGGCTGGAGCTCGTCCGGCGCCGCCCGGCGACGTTCGCCGTCTTCCTGCGCCCGGCGGAGGACGACGGCCGCAACCGTGTCGTCAGCGGTCCTGCCTGATGCCGGCCTCGGGCAGCTCCATCGGGATCGGCTCGGTGGCCTCCAGGAACACCCACTTCCGGTACGACCAGTAGCGGAAGAGGGTGCCGAGGCCGACGCCGATGATGTTGGCGATGTTGACGCTGAGCGGGTCGTGCAGGCCGAGCGTGTAGGTGGTGAAGCCGATCGTCAGCATGCCGAACAGCAGCGCGATGCCGTTCAGCAGGAAGAACAGGAAGTATTCGCGCCCGAGGCCGCTCTGCTCGCGGTGGCGGAACGTCCAGAAGCGGTTGCCGAAGTAGGCGAAGGTCGTGGAGACGGACGTGGCCGCGACCTTGGAGGTCAGAGGGCCCTGGTCGAGCACGACGTTGCAGAGGTTGAGCAGCCCCAGGTCGATCAGGAACGCGATGGCCCCGATGCTGCCGAACTTGGCCAACTCGTGCACGAGGGACGAGAACCGCTGGTAGAGGCGTCTGACGAATTTCACGTCTCTGCTCGGTCCCTTCCATCGTCGAGCCGGACCACCTCAGCGTACCGGGCACGGTACGGACGGGGTGTCAGACGGGTGGACATAGCCCGCAAAGAACGTCTGTAGAAATATCGTCCTATGCCCAACATCCGGCTTAGACGGGCATTACGCTGCGGGGCGCTGGACGGCCGTGCCTTGACACAGGGCGACCCGGAACGGCCGTCCAGCCCAGCCGCACGAGCAGCGGAGGTGCGGCGGAGCGACCCGCCGCCGCCGGGTAAGCTCACCTGGCGTGAGTGCATACAGCCCGATCGGACCGGTCGTCGGCATCGTCGGCGCGGGCCAGCTGGCCCGGATGTCACAGCCCCCCGCCATCGCGCTCGGCGTCGAGCTGCGGGTGCTGGCCGGCAACCGTGACGAGAGCGCCGCGCGGGTGATCGTCGACACGCGCGTCGGAGACTACCGCGACCTCGACGACCTCCGTGATTTCGCGAAGGGATGCGACGTGGTCACGTTCGACCACGAGCACGTGCCGACCGAGCACATCAGGGCGCTCGCGGCGAGCGGCCACATCGTGCGCCCGGGCGCCGACGCGCTCGTGCACGCCCAGGACAAGGCGGTCATGCGCGAGCGGCTGTCCGCGATCGACGTGCCCTGCCCGGCCTGGGCGCGGGTGTCGTCGGCCGACGACGTCGCCCGGTTCGCCGGCGAGCACGGCTGGCCGGTGGTGCTCAAGGCGGTGCGCGGCGGTTACGACGGGCGCGGTGTGTGGGTGTGCCGCACGCCGGAGGAGGTCGCGGAGGCGTTCGCGTCCGGGGCCGAGCTCATGGCCGAGGCGTTCGTGCCGTTCGAGCGGGAGCTCGCGGTGCTGGTGGCCCGCTCGCCGCACGGCCAGGGCGTGAGCTACCCGGTCGTCGAGACCGTGCAGGAGAACGGCATCTGCGTCGAGGTGCTCGCGCCCGCGCCCGACCTCGACCCCGAGGAGGCCGCGCAGGCCCAGCGCATCGGCCTGAGGATCGCCGAGGAGCTCGGGGTGACCGGGCTGCTGGCGGTCGAGATGTTCAAGACGGCCCGCGGGCTGGTGGTCAACGAGCTGGCCATGCGTCCCCACAACAGCGGCCACTGGACGATCGAGGGCGCCACGACCTCGCAGTTCGAGCAGCACCTCCGGGCCGTGCTCGACCTGCCGCTCGGCTCGCCCAAGATGACGGCCCAGGTCGTCGTCATGGCCAACCTGCTCGGCGGCGACGAGCCCGACCTGTTCAAGCGCTACGAACACGTGCTCGCCCATGACCCCGGCATCAAGCTGCACTTCTACGGCAAGCAGGTGCGTCCTGGCCGCAAGATCGGCCACGTGACGGCGCTCGGCTCCAACCTCGACGAGGTGCGCGCCCGCGCCCGCCACGCCGTCGTCTACCTCACCACCGGGGAGTACACGTGAGCATCGGCATCGTCATGGGCAGCGACTCGGACTGGCCGGTGATGAAGCAGGCCGCCGAGGCGGTCGCCGAGTTCGGCGTGCCGTTCGAGGCCGACGTGATGTCGGCGCACCGCATGCCCGTCGAGATGATCGACTACGGTCGGCAGGCGGCCTCCCACGGCATCCAGGTGATCATCGCGGGCGCCGGCGGGGCCGCCCACCTGCCCGGCATGCTGGCCTCGGTCACGCCGCTGCCGGTGATCGGGGTGCCGGTGCCGCTGAAATACCTCGACGGAATGGACTCCCTGCTGTCGATCGTCCAGATGCCGGCCGGGGTGCCGGTCGCCACGGTCGCGGTGGGCGGCGCCCGCAACGCGGGGTTGCTGGCCGTACGCATCCTGGCCGCCTCCGACGCCGGCCTGCGGGCGCGCATGGAGGAGTTCCAGGAGCGGCTGAAGGAGCAGGCGCACGCCAAGGGCGAACGCCTGCGCGCCGAGGCCGCCGGGCTCTGACGCGGAGCCCGGGCCGCGGCGGTACGCCCTCAGGCGGCGGACGAAGCCCTGCCTGGTGAACGCCACGTACTGCTTGATCGCCTCAGCAGCACGGCTCCTGCCAGCGTGAGCGTGATGGTCAGCAGCACGAGCGTGACCCCGAAGCGCACGTGCTGGAGAGGCAGCACGCGCATGCCCAGGTGGAACCCCCAGTGCACGCCGACCGCTATCCAGAGCCCGCCGCCGCGTACCCGCGCCGCGGTGCACGCGAAGCCGAGCGCCACGGCCATGACCACGTAGAGCAGCCGTTCCACGAGGGTGGTCGCCTGGCTCTGGGAGACGATGTGCAGGGCGCCGAATCCCGCGGAGACGATGAGCACGACCGCTCGTGGCGGCAGCCGTACCGACAGGGTGTCGAAGAGGTGGCCGCGCCAGAGCAGCTCCTCCGGGAAGGCCTGATTGAGCAGGACGGTGACGGCCACCAGCGGCAGCCAGGCATAGACGGCGAGATCGATCGGCACCCAGACGGACGCTCCGACGGCGAGGGAGATCCCGTGCGCGGCGAGCACGGGCACGGCGCCCGCGATCACGCCGAGCACGACGTGTGAGGGATCGCGCCAGCCCAGTGCCTGCCACGGCCGCCGGTCGAGGAAGCGGCGAACGAGGTGGACGAGCAGGAGCGCGGTGAGCGTGACACCGAGCGCGCCGAGAGGTCCCTGTAACGGGTTCGTCCGGTCGAGGAGCAAATACGCGGGGGCCGCGCCGATGAAGATCTGGGCGAACATGACGGCGACGGTCAGGACGACGGACCAGAGAGTTCTCACGCCGGGAACGCTATGAAGGCGCGGGTGTCGCGCGCATCGAGCCGGAGATAGAGACCGCCATGACGAAAGTCATGGTGACCTGCGGTCAGGGGCGGCCGAGGGCGCGGTAGTGCCAGCCGGCCGAGCGCCAGGTCTCGGCGTCGAGGGCGTTGCGGCCGTCGACGATGCGCCGGGCGGCGACCACCCCGCCGAGCTGCTCCGGGTCGAGCTCCACGAAATCCTGCCACTCCGTCAGCAGCAGGACCACGTGGGCCCCGCGGACCGCCTCGACGGCCGACTCGCCGTAGTTGAGCTCCGGGTGGGCCTTGCGGGCGTTGTCGAGCGCGATGGGGTCGTAGATGGTGACCTTGCCGCCCTGGTGGCCGATGGCGACGGCGACGGCGAGAGCGGGGGAGTCGCGGATGTCGTCGGAGTTGGGCTTGAACGCCGCCCCCAGCACGCCCAGCGTGCACCCGTGGAACGAGCCGCCGGCCAGCTCCCTGGCCAGGTCGACCATGCGGGCCCGGCGGCGCATGTTGATGGCGTCCACCTCGCGCAGGAACGTCAGCGCCTGGTCGGCCCCCAGCTCGCCGGCCCGCGCCATGAACGCCCGGATGTCCTTCGGCAGGCAGCCGCCGCCGAACCCCAGCCCGGCGCTCAGGTAGCGCCCGCCGATGCGGTCGTCGTACGACAGGGCCTTCGACAGCAGCTCGACGTCGGCGTGCGCGGCCTCGCAGACCTCGGCCATCGCGTTGATGAACGAGATCTTCGTGGCCAGGAACGCGTTCGCGGCCGTCTTGACCAGCTCGGCCGTCGCATAGTCGCTCACCACGATCGGCACGTCGCCGAGCGGTTCGTACACCTCGCGCAGCACCTTCTCGGCCCGCTCGGTGCGGACGCCGAGCACGATGCGGTCGGGGTTGAGCGTGTCGTGGACGGCGAAGCCTTCGCGCAGAAACTCGGGGTTCCAGGCCAGCTCGGCCTCCGCGCCGGCCGGTGAGAGCCGGGCCAGCTTGTCGGCCAGCCGCTCGGCGGTGCCGACGGGCACGGTCGACTTGCCCACCACCAGGCACTCGCGGTCGAGGAGCGGGGCGAGGCTCTCGATGGCGTTGTCCATGTACGTCACGTCGGCGGCGTACTCGCCGCGTTTCTGCGGGGTGCCCACGCAGACGAAGTGCACGTCGCCGAAGGCGGCGACCTCCTCGAAGGAGGTGGTGAAGCGCAGGCGGCCGGACGCGAGGCCGCGCTGGAGCACCGGCTCGAGGCCGGGCTCGTGGATGGGAAGCTCACCGGCGTTGAGGCGGGCGATCTTGTCAGGGTCCACGTCGAGGCCCAGGACTTCGAACCCCAGGTCAGCCATGCACGCCGCATGAGTGATGCCCAGATATCCGGTCCCGATCACCGTGAGGCGATATGGCACGTGTGAGCTCCTTTCGATCGCGGAGGCATGTTACCGGGCCTTCCGCTACCTGCTACGTGCCACGTGCAATTCTTCGCAAACCGTACCCGCTGGTAACAAGATGCTCGGACGTCCTAGTATTTGACGCATGAGCTTCCCTCTGTACGCGCCCGCCGAAGAGCACGACATGCTCAGGGAGACCGTTCGCGCCCTGGCTGACGAGAAGATCGCACCGCACGCCGCCGAGATCGACGAGACCGAGGAGTTCTCGTGGGACGTCTACAAGGCGCTCGTCGCGGCCGACCTGCACGCCGTTCACGTCCCTGAGCAGTACGGCGGCGCCGGGGCCGACGCGCTGGCGACCGTGATCGTCATCGAGGAGGTGGCCCGCGCGTGCGCGTCCTCCTCCCTGATCCCCGCCGTCAACAAGCTCGGCACGGTGCCGCTGCTTCTGTCCGCCTCGGAGGAGCTCAAGTTCCGCTACCTGAAGCCGGTCGCGAGGGGCGAGGCGATGTTCTCGTACGCGCTCTCGGAGCCGGAGGCCGGCTCCGACGCGGCGGCCATGAAGACGCGGGCGGTGGCCGACGGCGACGCGTACGTGCTCAACGGCACCAAGATGTGGATCACCAACGCCGGGGTGTCGGAGTTCTACACGGTGATGGCCGTCACCGACCCGTCCGCCGGGGCACGCGGCATCTCCGCCTTCGTGGTGGAGAAGTCGGACGAGGGGGTCTCGTTCGGGCCGAAGGAGAAGAAGCTCGGCATCAAGGGCTCGCCCACGCGGCAGGTCATCTTCGACAACGTCCGCATCCCGGCCTCGCGAATGATCGGCGAACCGGGCACCGGCTTCAAGACCGCCCTGGCCACGCTCGACCACACCCGCGTCACGATCGCCGCCCAGGCGCTCGGCATCGCGCAGGGGGCGCTCGACTACGCGATCGGCTACGTCAAGGAACGCCAGCAGTTCGGCCGGCCGGTGGCGGACTTCCAGGGCGTGCAGTTCATGATCGCCGACATGGCGATGAAACTGGAGGCGGCCCGGCAGCTCACGTACCACGCGGCGGCCAAGTCCGAACGCGCCATGAACGGCGAACGGCAGGCCGATCTGACGTACCTGTCGAGCGCCGCCAAGTGCGCCGCCTCGGACGCCGCCATGCAGATCACCACGGACGCGGTCCAGCTGCTCGGCGGCTACGGCTACACGAAGGACTTCCCGGTGGAACGCATGATGCGCGACGCCAAGATCACCCAGATCTACGAGGGCACCAACCAGATCCAGCGCATGGTCATCGCCCGCCAGCTGTTGAAGTAGGCGTTGACCCCTGCTGGACGTCGGTGGTTCGCTCAGAAGTCGCGCCACTCGTCGAACCAGTCGGCTGCCTCGGAATCCGTGATGCCGGCACGTTGCGCCAGATCGAAGAAGGCGTCCGCGGCCTCTTCCCTTCGGAGGGTGTCGATGATCTCGGAACGTTCTTCTATCGCGTTGAGCTGCTCGATCAGATGCCGCAGGATCGGCTGCGCCCTGGTGGCCGTGGCGGGGTCGTCGGCGGGCAGGTGGTCGATGGCGCGGAGGGCGGAGGCGTAGGCCTCGCATGCCGCGGCGCCGGCTTGTTCGTCGTCATCGACCCAGTCGCGCAGCGGGTTGTCGATGTTGGACGCGAGCCAGGCGTCGGATTTGGCGCCCCACACGGTCACCCGCACAGGGGTGCCTCGGTGGCGTGCCATGAGGAGCTCGGACTGGCTGCGCCGGATGCCGTTGACGTCCAGACGCCGTACGGAGGTGGGCGCATGGGACAGAGACGACGCATCGACGCCGTAGGCGTCGGTGAGTCGTAAGGTATGCAGCCGGGAGACGCCGCTCAGACGGGAGTCGTCGAGGAGACCGCCGTGCGGGTGGTTCCAGCGGATGTGCAGCCACTCCAGGTCCGTCAGGGCTTCGAGAGCGGTCAGGGACAGGTCACCGGATGCGCGGAGGTCGAGACGGCGGACTCCATGGAGACCGTTCGAAACGCCCCTGGAGAATGCGGCGATGCTCAGATGGATCCATCGCCCCTCCCCGGCCGCCTCGACTGCTGCGGGTGGTTCCCCCTCCACGTGGAGGTCGATGAGTTCGGGCGGCAGGCGCAACAGCCGTGGCCCGGTGCCTGAGATCGTCAATGTGGTCAGGTGTGTCGTGCTCAGGTCGACCGTGTGCGGCGGATCGTCCCAGACAAGGCTTTGGATGATCGGGCGAGCGGTGAGAGCCTCGGCGAGGCCGCGATCCGGACCTGAGCATCTCACGGTGGTCAGCTGGGGCAGCGCGTCCAAGGCCGGCCAGCGGACGTTAGCGAGATGAGCCGGGAGGGTGAGCGACGACGCGGTGGCGTACATCGTCCGCGGCACGTCGCCGAGATCGACCATGACCGGGCCGTGGGTGGCGTCGCGGTAGGCCGCCTTGGCCCCGGCGGGCACATGGAGATCCCAGCGCCGCTGGAAGGCGACGCTTCGCGGGATGCTCTCCCAGGCGCCGAGGGCGTTGGTCTCGGGTGGCGTGTCAGGGTGGACCGGTCGTTGCCCGAGCCGGACGAAGTCGGGCGGCGGCGGATCCGAGCTGTCGACCATGAGGGCGTCCGGTCGTCCTGACCAGCCGTGATGGTCAAGGACCAACGGTGCGGCGGAGGCGAGGTCGTCGAGTGTGGGCAGCTCGTCGGAGTGCCAGTCGAGCGCGCATACCGTCGCACAATCTCCGCTGACCCCGCTCACCTGGCATGCGCCGTAACCGCCCAGCGGAAGGGGCATGGCCGCTACATCTCCGACCCGCAACATGGGCGGGATGCTACCGATCGCCTACGACAAGATCGCTCGTCCGCCTCGATGGTCCGTGGATCCGCGCGGCGTCAGGTGTCGTCGAAGTTGATGCCTTTCGGGAAGAACTCGGCATGCTCCTGGCCTGTGAGGCTCTCGGCGACGACGCCGAACAGGACTCCGTCGAACATGTGCCGGAAGGGACGCGGCTCTGTTCCGCAGCGGTCGGGTCGCATGGTCGTGGGACCTCGAGGAGGTCTGGACCCCGCGTACTCGCCGAGAACCGCGGGTACATCATCGACCTGTGTTCGGCTCCGGCTCGTTCGACGGCTTCCGCGGGAAGCGGGGGTGCTGTGGATGTCAGTGGTGTCCGCTTGGATGTCGGCATGACTGCTCATGAAGCAGCCCGGCTGTTGCCTGACATCCCGGTGCTACGCGACCTGTGCCGGTCCATGGCCGTGCTCGACGCCATCCTGAGCCCCGAGTGGTCAAGCCGCTTTCACTCCCACGACACGAGCTGGGGGCCGGCGGAGGATATGGCCTCGATGCGCAACGGCTCGGGGGATGAGTACGCCATCGTCTTCTCCGCGGCGGGTGCGTACATTCGCGGCTTCGCCCACGAATCTGCGATGAGCCCGTACGGTCATGACGGGCCGTGGACAGGGGTGGTCGACTCCGTTCCCGAGGTCTTCCGTCCTTGGGTGGAGGAGCCCGCGTCCTGTGACGAGGGCGGCATGCCCGTCGTGACCGCCTGTTTGTGGCGTCAGAACGGTGACGATCGCTGGAGCGTGGGGGAGATCGACTACCCCGATGGCGCGAGCGATCCCGACGGAGCGGCGTACGTGTTCGAGCGGCTCGTCGACCCGAGGCCGGAGGCGTTCCAGCGGTACGCCGAGGACTCCTTCGACGTCGCGGTGGGCCTCGACGCGGTGCGGCACGTCCACGCGCTTCGCCCGCTGACGCGGGCGGTGGTCACCGCGCTCAACCCCACCTTCTTCTGGCGGATCTCGCCGAAGATCTCGCAACAGCGCGGTACCCAGCTGTCGCCGGTTGAGTTTCCGTGACAGAACAAACCATGGGAATCTGCACAAACATCCGCTTTAGGGCGACTCGTTGAGCTTTATGCTCAAAAATGCGTCCCGGGCCACTGGGAGACCTACGATTCTTCGTGTGCCCAGCCGTTCCCGATCAAGACGACGATTTGTCCGCAATGGCTTGCTTCTTCTTTTAGTAGCAGGGTTCGTGGTATTGGCGGTATGGATGGCCAATTCCGACCCTTCGGCAAACGACGCACGCGCCAGCGTGATCAGCATGTTCGTGGGGCTCGCGGCCCTGACGGTCACGGTGACGAGTCTTGTGCGCGTAGAGCCGTCAGAGCCCCTCAGGCCGAACGCACTGGCCGACGACCTGGCCGCCACCGTCCAGGCCCAGTGGCTGGAGGAGACCAAGGCTCGCAAACTCCGCGACCCGGGCGTGCTGCCCCTGTCCTGGGCCGCCACCGAACGCGACGTCAGCGACGATTTCGAGCTCATCACGGGGCAGCAGGTCGGACGGGTGGTCAAGCTTCGCCTGGAAGGCCGGCTGGAAGGAGAGTTCGACACGGTGACCCGCCGGCTGGCCACCGACTACCGGGCGATTCACAGCGGACGGCTGCTCGTCCTGGGAGAGCCGGGTTCGGGCAAGACCGTGTTGGCGGTGCTGCTGACCCTCGGCCTGCTGGACAGCGAAGTCCGTGCCGACGGCGGCCCGGTGCCTGTGCTGCTGACCGCCTCCTCGTGGGATCCGGTGGCCGACTCGATGGACGCCTGGATCGTGCACAGCCTGGCCACCTCCTACTACAACGGCCGCAGGGAGATCCCCCAACTCCTGTACGACCGGGGGCTGCTCCTGCCGATCCTCGACGGGCTGGACGAGATTCCCGAGTCGGCCCGCCGGAGCGCCGTACGGTCGATCAACCAGGCGATCGGGCAGGACCGCGCGGTGGTCGTCACGTGCCGGTCGGCCGAGTACCAGGACGTGATCGACGGCGGTGGACAGCCTCTTCGCCGGGCTCCGGTCATCGAGGTGGCCGCGGTGACGAGCACGGAGATCATCGCCTACCTGGAGGCGGTGGACTGGCCGGACGGCACGGACTGGCGCCGGGTGTACGACCATCTGCGCGCCACGCCGGACAGCCCGCTGGCCATGGCGTTGTCCACCCCGCTCATGGTGTCGATGGCGCGCCGCGTCTACCAGCGCCTCGGCGGCTCGCCGGCCGAACTGCTGGATCCCGTGCGCTTCGACTCCCGGCACGCGGTCGAGGACTACCTGCTCGATCGGGTGATCGACGCGGCCTACGCCCCGGACAAGCTGCCTTCGGGCCAGATCGTTCCGGGATCCGTCAGCAAGTGGCCGGCGGCCAAGGCGCGCGGTTGGCTGACGTTCCTGGCCAAATATCTCCACCAGCATCGGGAGCGCGACCTGGCCTGGTGGCTGCTGAGCCGGCGACTGCTGTCGCCGTGGGCCGCTCCGCTGATCGGGCTCGCCATCGGGGCGATCTTGATGATCGCGGCGTTCCTGTGGACGTTCTTTTTGGGGCCTCAGGACTTCGTCGAAGTCGCCGGTGTTTCGGGCACACCTGCAATCGGCGCGCGTGACGTGCGCACCGACTTTTTCGACGCGCTCGCCGTCGGTACCGGGACAGGGGCCGGTTTCGCGATTCTGGCCATGATGACGTGGTCCGCCGGCGCCGACCGCGCTCCAGGCCGGTTGTCGCTGAGACTGCGTGGATCGATGGACCGGCTGCTTCGCGGGTTCACCACCGGCCTCGCCGTGACCGCGATGGTTGTCTTGCCCGTGCTGGGCGCAGCCGCCATATCCATCAGTTCGGAGGGCTGGGCCCTCACGGATTTACCGGAGTATTGGGCGCTGGCCCTGATGGGCGGGGCCCTGGCGGTGACGGTCGGCCTCGCGATGGCGGTTCACAACTGGCTCGACGCTCCGCCGAGACGCTCGGCCCAAGCCAGTCCGCTCCGCTTCATCCGTCAGGATCGCCGTTCGTCCCTCGTGGGGGCGCTGGCCGCGGGGACGGTACTGGGTATAGGGATGCTCCCCGCTCTGATCGCCGGCAAGGTGGTCGCGGCCATGACCCAGACAGCCGTCACCCGATGGCCTCGCGACGGGTGGTTCCAGGGAGTCGGGGGCCTGGGCGACACCATCGCGGTGCACAGCGCGATGCTTTTCGGCGATGAAAGCCTCCCTGTTCTGCTCGGGTGGGTCGTGCTTCTGCCCGGGACGGTCTTCGCCCTCCTGATCCTGCTGACACGCGCCTGGCCGAGGTTCTTGCTGGCACGGCACATGCTGGCGGGGCGCGGACTCCTGCCTTGGCGTCTCATGGCGTTCCTCTCGGATGCGCGGGAGCAAGAGCTGCTCCGTGAGTCAGGAGGGACGTATCAATTCCGGCACATCCGCCTGCAGGAATGGCTGGCCACGCAGCAGCCCGAGTCGCCCGGCACGCCGAAAAGGAACGTGTTCCAGGCGGTGAAACACCGCGGTGTCGTCCTGACCGCGATCGTGGCCGTCCTCGTCGCCGTCGTCGCCAGGTCCACTATCGGCAGCCTCCCGGACGATCGGTCGCAAGCCACATTGATCGGCCACGTCGGAGAGGTGAACGCGGTCGCGGTGGGAGAGCTGGGCGGGAAGACCGTCGCCGTCACCGGAGGTGACGACGGGACGCGGGTGTGGGACCTGACCACAGGCGAGCCGGCGCGCCGACCGCTGATCGGCCACAAGGACATGGTGTACAGGGTGGCGTTGGGCGAGCTCAGCGGGAAAAGCGTCGCGGTCACCGAAAGCGACGACGGGGCGCGGGTGTGGGATCTGACCACGGGGCAGCCGTTGGGCAGACCGCTGATCAACCACGATGACCTGGTGTGGGCGGTGGCGGTGGGAAAGGACGGGAGGACCGTCGCCGTCACCGACAACGGCTACGGAACGGTGTGGGACCTGGCCACGGGGGAGCTGGTGCGCCAACCGCTGACCGGCCACACCAGTGCGGTGTACCTCGGGGCGGTGGGAGAGCTGGACGGGAGGACCGTCGCCGTCACCAGCAGCCCCGACGGGGTGGTGTGGGTGCGGGATCTGGTCACGGGCGAGCCGGTGCGCCAACCGTTGACCGGGGGGCGCACCGACGCGGTGAATGGGGTGGCGGTGAACGCGGTGGCGATGGGAGAACTGAACGAGAGGACCGTCGCCGTCAGCGGCCGCTCCGACGGGGCGGTGTGGGTGTGGGATCTGGCCAAGGGTGAGCCGGTGGGCGAGCCGCTGGAGGGCCACCTCGGCGCGGTGAACGCGGTGGCGATGGGAGAACTGAACGGGAGGACCGTCGCCGTCACCGGCGGCGACGACGGGACCGTGCGGGTGTGGGATCTGGCCAAGGGTGAGCCGGTGGGCAAGCCGCTGGAGGGGCACCTCGGCGCGGTGAACGGGGTGGCGATGGGGAAGCTGAACGGCAAGGCCATCGCCGTCACCGGAGGCGACGACGGGATGGTGCGCGTCTGGGACCTGAGCGCCCTGTAGTCCAAGCCCGGGGAACCCCGAGGTGCGTCGTACGCGCCCGGAGATGTGACCAGCGTCTCCGGGCGTATCCGTACGCTTTCCGGAAATCGACGGCCGCCCCGGCGAGCAGCCTGTCGTACGGCGACCAGCGCTGGCCGGGGACCCGACGGTGCTCATGTTCGACGAGCCCACCATGGGCCTGTCGCCGATCATGATCCAGCAGATCGTCGACACCATCGCCGTACTGCGCGACCAGGGGACGACGACCCTCATGGTCGCGCAGAACGCCCTCGCGGCGCTCACCCTGGCCGACCACGGCAACCTGATCGACCTCGGCCGCACCACCCTGTCGGGCCCGGGTGACGAGCTGCTCGCCGATCCCCGCGTGCGCCTCGGCCAGGGGCTAGGCTGCGACAGCTGATCATGCGGGGAAGGAGCGAGCCGGATGACCCTCGACTGGGCTGCCCTGAAGCACGCGTACGGCTCGGCGGGAGACATACCGCAGGCGTTACGGGACGCCGTCGGCGAGGACCCGGAGCGGGCCGCGGAGGCCATCGAGCACCTGTTCAGCAGCATTTATCACCAGGGCACGCTGTACCCGGCGACGCCGCACGCGGTGCCCTACCTGGCCGGGTTCGCCGCCGGCCCCGGCACGCCCAGGCGGGCGGCGTTCGTGGGGTTGCTCGGGGCGATCGCCTCGACCGGGGACGCCGGCCCCGAGGTGCTCGCTGACGTGGACGCGGCCCTGGCCCGCGAGGCCGGCCGGCTGCTGCCGCTGCTGGACGACCCGGATGCCGAGCTCCGTCATCTCGCCACCCACCTGCTGGGCAATCTGCCGCGGGAGTGCGCGGCCGAGGTCGTGCCGACGCTGCGGGCGCGGCGGCGGCGTGAGCGGTCGCCGCGCGTGGTGGCGGGCCTGCTGGCCGCCGCCGGCCGGCTCGACCCGTCGGGCAGCGCCGGCTGGCTGGCCGAGGAGCTGGCGCCGGGCAAGCCGGCCGCCGTCCGGGCCGGCGCGCTGTGGGCGATCGTGCACGCCGGGCTGCCGTGGCCGGACGCAGCCTCGGCGGTGGTCCTCGACTGCTGGCTGGACGGCTCCCCGCTGACGAACTGGATCTGGTCGGACGACCCGTTCGGCGAGATCGTCGCGCGCAGCGACAGCGCCGCGTTCGCCGAGCTCTGCCGCACGCTGCTGGAGCGGGGAACGCCTGAGGCCGCGGGGAAGGCGGTCGACGCGGCATACGAGCGGTGCACGCGGTCGCGTTCCGCCCGCGCGGAGTGCGCGCCGCTGCTCGCCGCTGGCGTCCACCACCCTGACCTCGGCGTACGTGTCGCCGCCGCCCGGGCCATCTGTGACGTGCCCTGCGCGGCTCCGGCGGCGGCCGACGCTCTGGCGGCCTACGTCGCCGACCCGCCGCCCGTCGCCGTCGAGGACGCGAACTCGTCCGAGGGCCGGTTGTTCGCGGCGGCGTTGGAGATTTTGGTCGTGCTCGACGACCCGCGCTGGCGTGAGCCGTTCGTGGCCGCGCTCGTCTCGGGCGGGATCGTCCCCCACCTCGTGGGGCTGCTCGTCGACAGCGACGTGGCCGTCGACTCCGCGTTGCTCGCGGTGGTGCGGCGACGGCTCGCGGCGTCGCCTCTCGAGTGGCAGGAGCAGGGCGGCGGGTACGACGAACTGCTCGCCAGGAACCGATGGAGCAACGAGCTGAGCGCCCTGACCCGGCTGCTGCGCCACTGGGGTCCGGGCGCTGCCGACGCGGTGCCGGAACTGATCCGTCTCGTCCCGTACGAGGGCTGGTGGGCCGTTTCGGCGATCGCCGCGATCGGCCCGGCGGCCTCGGCGGCGGTGCCCGCGCTTACCCGGGCTCGCGATGATGCGGGGGTGTCCTGGCGGCATCGCCTTGAATGCGCTCAGGCCCTCGTCGCTGTCACCGGGGACGTCGCCCAGTTGAGCTGCTGCGTCGCCGAGGCCTCCGGCGGCGAACCCGTGCTCGCGGCGCGGGCGGCGCTGCGGCACGGGCTGCCGCTGGACGATCTGCTTCCCGCGCTGCGCGATCTCGCCACGGTCGACCGAGGAGACGACGCGTCCGATGTCCAGGCCAGGATCGATGCCGGCCGCCTGCTGCTGGAGGCCGGCGACGCCCGTGCGCCGCTCGTCGCCGCCGCGGGTGCGCTCGACAGCGGCAGGCGTGTGGCGCAGGCGGCCGAGCTCGCCGGTCTGATCGGGCCGCACGCCGCCGACCTCGTACCGCGGCTGCGGGAGTTGCTCGACGACCGTCATGACCACGCCGACGTGGCGCTGGCGATCCGGCGCGTGACCGGCGAGGCCGCGCCGCTCGTCGACGCCGTACGGCGCCGGCTCCCGCGGATGGGAGCCGGGAACTGGTTGGTGGAGGCGCTCTGCGAGCTCGGCCCTGACGCCGCTCCGCTCCTGCCGGAGCTGCGGGAACTGGCGTACGGCGACGCCGCGACAGGCGGGATCGGCAGCTACGGCCACCAGGTTCGGCAGGACGAGGAGGAACGCCGCCACCTCGTCACCGTCCTGGCAGAGCTGACGGCGGTCCCGTGATCGTGGAGGAGATGACCTGGCTCCCGTGGCGAACGGCGTAGGGTCCCGCCATGGCACACGAGAGGGTCCGCGGTGCGTTGCACCATGTCGAGATCTGGGTTCCCGACCTGCCGCGCGCCGTCGGTAGTTGGGAGTGGTTGCTGGGGGCGCTCGGTTACACGCTCTACCAGGAGTGGAGCGACGGGCGCAGCTGGCGGCTGGGGGAGACGTACATCGTGTTGGAGCAGTCGCCGGCGCTCAGCGCCGACCGGCACGAGCGCCGCCGCCCCGGCCTGAACCACCTGGCGTTCCACGCGGGCCCCCGCGCAGAGGTGGACGCCCTGGTCAAGGAGGCTCCCGCGTACGGCTGGACGCTGCTCTTCCCCGACCGCCACCCGTACGCGGGCGGCGACCAGCACTACGCCGCCTACCTGGAGGACCGGGACGGGTTCGAGGTCGAGCTCGTCGCTCGATCCACGAACGCCGATCTATGGCCGGAGAGATAAGGCCTGTTACGGGGCGTTTCAGGGGACTTCGCGGGGAGTTCGGTGCTTCGTTAGATATGAGCGGATGATCGGGATAGCGTCGGGTTTTGGTAGATCCGTAATGGAAGGGCATTGCTTCATGCGAAAGATCCTGACGCTCACCCTCGCTGCCTCCGCCTCCCTCGGCCTGTTCGGGTCGTCGGTCTCCGCCACCCCTGCCGACCGCCCCCGGGACCTCCCCGCGCAGATCGACGGTGGCGCCTGGTCCGAGGGGCACGTCCAGGGCATGGCCATCGACCGGCGCAACGGCTACATGTACTTCTCCTTCACCAACGTCCTGGTCAAGACGGACCTGGGGGGCAACCCGGTCGGCTCGGTGACGGGCTTCACCGGCCACCTGGGCGACCTGGACTTCAACTCCCAGGACGGCCGCGTGTACGGCTCCCTGGAGTACAAGGAGCAGGAGTCGTTCTACATCGCGATCTTCGACGTCGACCGCATCACCAGCATGAACATGGACGCCCAGACCAGCGACGTCGTCAGGACGGTCTACCTCAAGGAGGTCGTGGACGACTACGTCGCCGACATGAACGGGGACGGCAGGTTCGACGGCAACGTCGGCAACACCCCCGACCACCGTTACGGCTGCAGCGGCATCGACGGCGTGGCCTTCGGCCCCGAGTTCGGAAAGCGGCACGGCAAGCAGAAGCTGACCGTCGCGTACGGCATCTACTCCAACGTGAACCGGCAGGACAACGACCACCAGGTCCTCCTGCAGTACGACGTCCAGCAGTGGAAGAAGTACGAGCGGCCGCTCACCGAGAGCGACCCGCACAAGAGCGGCCCCGAGCGCGTGGACGGCAAGTACTTCGCCTACACCGGCAACACCAGGTACGGCGTGCAGAACCTCGAGTTCGACGAGCACACCGGAAACTGGATGATGGCCGTCTACCGGGGTGTCAAGCCGCAGTTCCCCAACTACTCCTTCTTCATGGTGGAAAGCGGTGAGAAGCCCAGGACGGGCGAGATCGTCGGCCAGCCGGAGCCCGAGCAGGGCGAGCTCCTCACCCTGGCCCCCGGCGGGCTGGAGGACGCGGCCACCGGCGTCAGGGGCTGGGAGTTCACCGGCGAGTACGGCCTGGTCTCGCTCGGCGACGGCCGCTACTACGTCGCCAAGGCCGGGACGGTGACCGAGGACGGCGTCTCCAAGCACACCGGCGTCGCCGAGCTCTACCGCTGGACCGGCCAGACGCCGACGCCGTTCGTGAAGGGGTGATCCGAAGCCTTAGCGGTCTGTCATAAATCTTGTTAAGGTCGTCCCTCAATCCTCAAGTTCAGGTAAAGGGAGGGTCATGAGGGCCACCGCGAAGATCGCGATCGTTGCCTCCGTGCTGGCCGGGGCCGCCGTCCCGATGGCGGTGACGGCGCCCGCGGCCGGTGCGCAGGCCGCGCCGGCCTGGGTCGCCTATCACGGCGTCAGCGCGGCCGACAGCGTCAAGCGTTTCCACCAGCTCAGGGACCAGGGCTACCGGCCGATCACGGTGAACGTCTCCGACGGGCAGCGGTACGCCGCCGTGTGGGTCAAGGACGGTTCGTCCGCCGCGTGGGGCATGTGGCAGGGCATGTCGGCGAGCGGGTTCCAGAAGCGGTTCGACGCCGAGCTGAAGAACGGCCTGCAGCCGGTCTCCGTCTCGGCCACCGGGCCGGCGAGCTCGCCGGTGTTCGCCGCCGTCTTCGAGAAGAAGAGCAGCAAGTTCGTCTCGAAGTTCGGCCTCACTGCGTCCGCATTCGCCGCCGCCACCGAGAAGGCCGCCGACCAGGGGCTCGCGCTGACCTCCGTGGACGCGTACGGCACCCCGGGCGACATCCGGTACGCGGCCGTGTGGAGCGCCAACACCGGCGGCGCCTGGTACTACACCTACGGCAAGTCGCGGCAGCAGCACGAGGCCGAGTTCTACGCCAGGAAGGAGAAGGGTTTCCGGCCGGTCACGATCGCCGTGGCGCCCGACGGCACGTACACCGCCGTGTGGCGCAAGGACGGCGTCCAGTCGTGGGCGCACTACGTCGGCATGAACGGCTCCGGCTACCAGAAGCGCTTCGACGCCCTGAAGTCCAAGGGCCTGGCCCCCGTGCAGGTCAACGCCGAGAACGGCACGTACGCCGCGATCTGGCAGTAACGCGGGCTCAGCGTTTCGTCGCCCTGTCCGCCGTCGCGTCGGCGGCGTGGGCGATGGCCTGACCGGCGGTGCGCAGGCGGCCCGCGAGCTCGCGTTCCCCCGCCCGTCACCTCTCCAGGATGATCGTCGCCCGTCGTGCCACGGGCGACGATCGTCGTGGGCCGCCGCCGCCGTAGAAACGCGGCGTCAGGCCGGGTGCGCACCCCATCGGTCCTGATGGAGGACGGCGGCCAGCGGGCGCCGTCGTCGCCAGCCGTGCCGTTCCAGGTCAGGGGTCTCTTCGAGGTGGGTGACCGGGCCGAGGCACAGCCAGGCGACCGGGCGGATCCCGGTGGGGATGCCGAGCAGGTCCTGGACGAAGGGCTCGCGGTAGAACGACACCCAGCCGACGCCGAGCCGTTCGGCGGTCGCGGCCAGCCACAGGTTCTGGATGGCCAGGCACACCGAGTACAGGCCGGCGTCCGCGATGGCGTGACGGCCGAGCACCGCGGGGCCGCCCCTGTCCGCGTCATAGGTGACCACGACGGACAGCGTCGATTCGAGCACCCCATCGATCTTGATCCGGGCGAACCGCTGGGCGGCCTCGCCGTCGAGGGTGGCGGCGAAGGTGGCCCGCTCGTGCTGTACGTGGTCGTGGAAGGTGCCGCGGAGCCGGACGTCGCGCACCACGAGAAAGTCCCATGGCTGGGACAGCCCGACGCTGGGTGCGGCGTGCGCCGCCGACAACACGCGGTGCAGCACCTCGTCCGGCACGGGCTCGCCGGTGAACTGGCCGCGCACGTCGCGACGGCGGTGGATGACATCGTAAAGCTGGCTGTTCAAGGCAGGCTCCCGCTGCGTCGCGCCCCTGGTGGGGCGGTGGGCGCGAGGCCGGTCTTCGGACTCCCGGATCAACGCCTGACCGCCCGCCTTCCCAGCCCTCGCGGGCCAGTGGCTGTGCTGCGCACGTGGGCGGCGGCTTCCCGGTCACCGCGGCGGGCCCGTGCCGGAATCACACCGGCTTCCCGATTCTCCTCGCGACCGCGAGGCACCTCGCAACGTCTTGCCAGGGGGTATCGTAACCGATCACCGAAGTCGCGCTGCTTGGGATGTTTCCGGCCGATCGAGCGGCCTTGCCGAGGTGTGGCCTTGGCCCGCGGGGACGGCCGGGACCACCAGGCGGGGTGGTCGGTGGCCGGCCTCCTCGATCCGCCTCATGGTCGCGGTCCGCCGCCTACAGGGCCGACAGCAGTGCCGTCACCTGCTCCAGCGGCTCCTGGCCGATCGGGCGCACCGCGACCGTGCTCGCGCCGGCCGCCCACAGCGCCTTCACCTGCGCGGCCGCCTCCTGAGGAGTGCCGGAGGCCGTCGCCACGTCCTCCGGCGCGATGCCCAGGAAGCCCGCCTGCCCCTCCACCAGCGATCTGTCGACCTCGCCGCCGGTGTGCAGGTAGGTGAAGACCACCAGCTCGTGGTCGCCGTCCGCGCCGATCCGCTCGACGATGCCGGGCAGATCGGCGGGCCCCACGCCCTCGGGCACGATCGTGCCCTGCGCCACGCGGCCGGACAGCGCCAGCGAACGCGGCCCCTTCACCCCGGCCAGCACGGGCGGCGGCACCGCCGGCGGATGCACGAGCGACACCCCGTCGAGCCGCACCGCCCTGCCGTCGAGGGTGACCGTCTCACCGCGCAGCAACGCCCGTACGGACGTGATCGTCTCCTCCAGGAGGGTCAGCGGCGACGGCACGGCCGCGCCCACCTGGCGCATCCACTCCGGAACGCCGTGCCCGATGCCGGCGGCCAGCCGGCCGGGGTGCAGGCGGGCCAGGTTGGCCAGCTCCATCGCCAGCAGCATGGGGTTGCGCAGCGGCGCGGGCGTGATGCCGATGCCGACGCGCAGCCGCGAGGTGACGGCCAGCGCCGTGGCCGCCGCCGAGATGCCGCCCGTCCAGCCGAGGTCCTCGACCACCCACAGATCGTCCACGACCGTCTCGTCGAGCGCCCGCGCGAACGGGACCAGCCGCTCGGGCGGCAGATCGCGGTCGAACATGACTCCCAGCCTCATGGTGCCCTGCAGTAGTAGCGGAACAGCCGCCCGGTCTCCGAGTACCCGGCGCGCAGGAAAGCGGCGGCGGTCGGCACGTTGCCGACGTCGGTGCCGGCGATGACGCGTTCGACGCCGGCCTCGGCGAGCGTGCGGGTGCCCCTGGCCAGGAGGTCGTCGACGTAGCCGTGACCGCGGTGCTCGGGGACGACGCCGATGTAGGCGATGGAGCGGTCGTCGGGGGCGACCAGTCCGACGGGGGAGTCGCCGAGGTAGCCGATGACGAACCAGTCGGGCTCGGCCTTGCGGTTGACCAGGTCGTCGTACACCCAGCGGGCCTCGTGCTCGGCGCCGACCCTGGCGACCTCGGTGCGCGTGTCGTGGTCGAGCGAGCCCTCGGAGATGCGGACGAGGAGGTCGATCACCTCGGACGGGTCCATCCGGCGCGCCGGCCGGTACGTCAGCCGGCCCCGGTCGTCGGGCAGGTCGTCGGGCAGGTCGTCGGGCAGGTCGTCGGGCAGGTCGTCGGGCAGGTCGCCGCCGGCCGCCCATGCGAGCAGCAGCCGCTCGACCTCCATGACGAACCCGGCCCCGATCAGGGCCTGGTGCGCGACGGCGCGATCGGCGGCGGGGGTGAGCCCCGGCTTGAGTGAGATGTCGTGGATCGTCTTGGCCACCCCCATCTCCTGGAGGCTCCGGCGCAGCAGCGCGGCGGCGGCCTCGGGATCGGGGCCGGGGTCGAACTGCCAGACGAGCACCGGGTCCGCGCCTTGGTAGGGGGCCCAGTAGGCCAGGTGGGCCCGCCCTTCGGCGAAGCACCACTCGGGGCGGGTCCGGCCGCCTTCGCAGGCCGCCCGCAGCTGGGCGCGCGCAGGCTCGGGGAACCGGTCGATCAACGTGAAGCCCTCCGCGCGTGAGGGGGCGCTCCCGCGAGTGCCCGCGATGACCTGACCATGCTCTCGCAGGTTCGGCACATCTCGCGCCGGGTCAGGCGGCGTCGGCCAGTGACGCGTGCGCCTCGCGGAGGGAATCGCTCGTCTCGAAGTGGCGGTCGAGGTTGGTGATCGTCAGCAGGTGGCGGATCATGCCGGGCGCGAGCACCAGGATCATCCGGCCGCGCTGGCGCCGGACCTGGTTGAGCGTGGCCACGAGCACCCCGAGCCCGACCGAGTCGCAGAACGGCACCTCGGTGAGGTCGAGCACCACCTTGAGCGGATCGGCGGCGGTCAGCACCTGTTCGAGCTCGGCCCGCAACCGGGGGGCTCCGGCCACGTCGAGGTCGCCCACGACATGGATCACCGTACAGGGGTCCTCTCGCCAGCACCTGACCACCATGGGACTCACCTGCCCGACCCGCCGAAAGTTATGCTCATTTCTTACATATGTTCTGCATTGCCGTTTTAGTCGTTGGTGTAACACTCGGCTTGGCGGTTGGTGCGGAACTGGGCTTTTGCTGGCGAACTTTCAGCTGGTCGGAGCCGAGAACGAGCTCGATGCCGTCGATGTCCACTTCGCGGAGCTCGGCGCCTGGAATGGCCTCGGCCACGACTTTCGCCGATTGTTCCAAACCCGCGCCATAACGGATGACCGTTTTGCGGTAATCCTTCTGATTTGTGTTTCCGGGCTGCCCCGGCACCTTGAACCCGTACGCGACCAGCGCCGTCTTCATGCGCGCGGCCAGGCCCGTGATGAGAGTGCCGTTCTTGACCTTGAGCGAGATCTGCCCCGGCGCGGGCGGTGACGGCTTGGCCGACGCCGCCGTCGGCGGCGAGGCCACGGCGGTCGGCGTGGGCCGCGCCGGGTCCTGGTCGGCGTCGATCTTGGCGAACATGTCGCGGGCCGCCCGCTTGTCCCACAACACCGCCGACTCGCCGGTCGGGGTGCGGAAGTCGACGTCGGCCAGCGGCACGTCGGCGAACGTCACGTCGTCGAGGGAGACGTCGCGCAGCTGCGTGGCCAGCCCCAGCAGGCCGTCGTCGGGATCGACCTTGACCGTGCCGAGCGTGCTGTTGACGAACGAGGCCAGCTTGGCCGGGTTGGCCAGCGTGTCGGCGCTCAGCGCCCGGTTGAGCAGCGCCGAGATGACCTGCTGCTGCCGGTCGATGCGGTCGAGGTCGGAACGGGCGGTGGCGCGGGTGCGGGCGTAGTAGAGCGCCTGCACGCCGTCGAGCTGGTGGGTGCCGGCCGGCAGGTTGAGCGCGATCTTCGTGTCGTTGATCGGCACGGGCGTGCACACCGTGACCCCGCCCAGCGAGTCGACCACGTCGATGAAGCCGAGGATGTTTACCTCGATGTAGCGGTTGATCTCCAGCCCGGTGGCCGCCTCGACGGCTTCCTTCGCCAGCTTGGGCCCGCCGAACTGGTACGCCGAGTTGATCTTGTGCTCGCCCTTGCCGGGGATCGTCGTCCAGGTGTCGCGCGGCAGGCTCACCACG
Source organism: Nonomuraea terrae (assembly GCF_044465245.1). NCBI lineage: Bacteria > Bacillati > Actinomycetota > Actinomycetes > Streptosporangiales > Streptosporangiaceae > Nonomuraea > Nonomuraea terrae. The sequence goes on from NZ_JBITLL010000007.1 coordinate 93,268, forward strand.
GTCACCTTCTTGTGGTCCTCCGACAGGTGGACGACCATCATGGTGTCGGTGCGCTGGCCGGACTCGCGGCCCAGCTTGAGGCGGTTCTGCTGCTCGCGGGTGAGGTCGTCGCGCTTGTCGACGCCGACCAGCAGGATGTTCTCGGCGCCGCGCGAGACGGCCGTCACGCCGGCGTCGACCGTGCCGATCTGGCGCGGGGTCGCCCACACCACGCCCGTGGCGACCAGGATGGCCGCCGACAGGAACCCGGCCACCAGCACGTTGCGGCGGCGCGCCCGGGCGCTCCTGCGCGGCCTGCGGGCGCGGACGGGTGCGACTTTGACGCCGCCGTAGGCGTCGCCGCCCACGAGCACACCGTCGTCCTCCCCGTCCGGGTCGCGCATGCAATCCCCCTCATGTCACCCCGGAGGATCAGGCTTTCGATTGCCCTCCTCCCCTGCCCGTACAGTAGCGTGAGCCCCGCCATGAAGCAGTTCCCCGACTCGCCGCACGCGCCCGCGCAGACGCGCGGCTGGCCCCCCATTTCCGTCGTCATGCCGGTCCTCAACGAGGAGCGGCACCTTCGCGAGGCCGTCGATCAGGTCCTCGCCCAGAACTACCCAGGCGAGATCGAGGTCGTCCTCGCCGTGGGTCCTTCCCGAGACCGCACCCAGGAGGTCGCCGACGCCATCGCGGCGGCCGACCCGCGGGTGGTCGTCGTGCCCAATCCCACCGGGCGCACGCCCAACGCGCTCAACGCGGCGATCGCCGCCTCCCGCAACGGCGTCATCGCCAGGGTCGACGGGCACGCCATGCTGCCCCCCGACTACCTGCGCGTCGCCGTCGAGACGCTGGCCGAGACCGGCGCCGACAACGTGGGCGGCATCATGGCGGCCGAGGGCGTCACGCCGTTCGAGAAGGCCGTCGCCTGCGCGATGACCTCCAAGATCGGCGTGGGCGCGGCGGCCTTCCACGTGGGCGGCACCGCCGGCCCGGCCGACACCGTCTACCTCGGCGTCTTCCGCCGCTCGGCGCTCGACCGGGTGGGCGGCTACGACGAGCACTTCCAGCGTGCCCAGGACTGGGAGATGAACCACCGCATCCGCCAGACGGGCGGCCTGGTGTGGTTCCAGCCGCGCATGCGGGTCACCTACCGCCCGCGGCCCAACGTCAAGGCGCTGGCCAAGCAGTACTTCCACTACGGCCGCTGGCGCCGGGTGGTCGCCCGCACCCACGAGGGCACGATCAACCTGCGCTACCTCGCGCCGCCCGCCGCCGTGCTGGCGATGCTGCTCGGGCTGGTCGTCTCGCCGTTCTTCCCGCTCGGCCTGATCGTCCCGGGCGGCTACGCCGTCGCGATCGTGGCCGGCTCGGTGCTGACCGGCCGCGGGCTGCCCGCGTCGGCGTGGCTGCGGCTGCCCCTCGTGTACGCGACCATGCACTGCTCCTGGGGCTGGGGCTTCCTCACCAGCCCACGCAAACTCGCCCGCCCGTCGGGCTAGGACCCCGCGAAGACCCGCTCGATCGCCGCGTTGAAGCGGGTCATCGCATCGGGATACTCCGGCCCGAGCAGGTGGTTGCGCAGCTTGACGCGGGCTCTGGCCAGGGTGTCCTCGCCGTCGAGGAAGTCGGCGAGTCCCGACAGGTCGGGGCCGATCAGCGCGCCCGCCTCGGTGCTGGGGTAGCGCTCGTGGAAGGCGCGCTCGGACAGCCCCGCCACGTTCGTCACCGCGTACGGCTTCTCGCTGGCCAGGAAGTCGGTGACGACGCTGGAGATGTCGCTGATCAGCAGGTCGCTCTCGTTGAAGCAGTCGTACAGCGTGGGCTCGTCGCCGGTGACGATCAGATGCCTGATGCGCGGCGTGTCGCCCTCCGCCCGGGAGGGGTGACGGGCCTTCGACTTGGCCAGCTCGGCCGCCTCGATCATCGAGACGATCTTCCGGTGCGCCCGCAGCGCGCTCTTGTCGCGGTGGCCGGTCAGCGGGTGCGGCTTGTAGACCACGCGCACGGCCGGCCGGTGGTCGAGCAGCGCCCGCACGATGCGCGGCCCCATGGTGATCAGCGAGGTGTGGAACAGGTCGTCGTTCCAGCCCTCCCACGTGGGGGCGTACAGGACGGTGCGGTACGGCAGCCCCGGGCCCTCCGTCGAGATGCCCTCCAGCTGCGGCCGGCCGACCTCGTGGATGTTCTCGTCGCGCACCCCGACCTTGGCCCGCCGGTAGCGGTCGCGGCCCGCGGGCCCGGCCACCCACACCTCGTCGTACACCCGCGAGAACGGGTTGAACGACGCCTCCTTGTCGCTGTCGCCGTGGTTGAGGAACACGCTGCGCAGGGTCGGGATGCGCAGCATGTGGACGTTCCTGCCGACGTTGGCGACGTAGAAGCAGAGCTTGGCGCGGGACAGGGCGCGGAAGCTCATCAGGTCGGCCGAGGAGGGGATGCAGAGCATCGGCAGCGTGGTGTCCTCCAGGTGGGCGGCCATGCCGCGCTCGCGCAGGATGACGATGGCCCGCCGGTCGATCCGCTCCAGCGTGGGCAGCCACATCCGGGCCTGGTAGGCGGCCTGGGTGGCGCCCGAGAAGTACAGGACGACCTCGGGACGGTACTTCTCGACCTGCTCGCCGATGACCTCCATCACGCGCGCCTTGTCGGTGAGCGGCACGGCCCGGCGTACGTACGGGATCATCGCGAGCGCGCCCGCCGCACCGGCCACGATCGCCAGGCCCGCGCCGAGCGTGGCCGGCACGGCCCCGAAGACCGCGCCGAGTACCGGCAGCGCATCGAGGTAGAGGAACGGCAGGCTGGCCGAGCTGCGCAGCGGCCACGGCGGCATCCTGGGGATGCGCAGGGCGGAGACGTCGAGGTTGCGGGTGGTCACCGGCATCCGGCTGAGCATCTGCCGCAGCCGCATGGCCAGGCCCGTGTGCGCGGCCCGCACCCCGTGGATCGCGAGCACGCCGGCCGCCAGCGCCACGAACCACGGCGAGTCGGGCCCGGCCGTCCTGGCCACCAGCAGCAGCGCCAGCGTCTCGCGGACCGCGAAGCGCAGCGTCGTGCCGAGGTGCACCTTGGCGAGCAGCTCGGGCAGCGGGCGGCCGGCCCGGGGCGCGACGTATTCGACGGCGTACGAGATCGCCGCGACCGCCCCGAACACCACCGGGGCCGGCCAGAGCGCCGCCACCAGCAGCACGGGATAGCAGGCGAGCAAGGCCGCGATCACGATGAGTCTCCTCATGTGATCGCACGGTAACAACCCGCGGGTCAAGTGGCGTCCACGCCACCGTCTATCACTTGCCCCGATAGGTCGGAGATGAGGATGTCAAGTGAGGTCTGAGCGGCGTGGTGGGGAGAGGAGCCGGTATTGACGCAGTTGACCCGGATGCCGTCGGCGGCCCATTCGCGGGCCAGTGCCCTGGTCAGCGCGGCCACCGCGGCGGCGCACGACTCGTGCACCGCGCCGGAGCCGGGCGGCACCAGCAGCAGCAGACTGCCGCGCAGATGAGGCCGGGCGGCGCGGGCCGCGTTGAGCGCACCCAGGTGGGCGGAGCCCACGACGTCGGCGAGGAGCTCGCCGCCCGCCCGCGTCAGGCCGTCCGTGTGACCCGCGCCCGCCGCGACGACCACGTGGTCGACCGCGCCCCCGTCGTCGAGCGCCTTGGCCACCGACGTGTAGTCCGCCACCCGTACGCCGTCGGCCGCCGTCAGCGCGCGCACGCCGGCGCCGCAGCCCGCGGCCTGCCGGGCGACCTCCGCCGCGACCTCGGACCCGCCGAGCACCACGAGGGAGCTGACCGCGAGCGCGCCCCTGTCGCCCGGCGGGACGGGCGCGGGCAGCCCGAACAGCAGCTCCGCGATGTGCAGGTCGGCGGGGTGGGTGACCTTGATGTTGTGCTCGCTGCCCGGCACCAGGTGGATCGGCACCTCCGGCAGGTAGCGCAGCACCACGCCGCAGTCGTCGGTCGCGGGCCGCGACGCGAACCCCGGGTCGGCCATCGCCCGCTCGTACGCCTCGCGGATCACCGACAGCCGGAAGCACTGCGGTGTCTGGCTGCGCCGCAGCCGCGAGCGGTCGAGCACCTCGCCGATCACCTCGCCGTCGGCGACCGGCTCGGCCACCAGGACCGTGTCGGAGCTCGGGATCGCCACGTTGACAGCCGTATGGGTGGCCAGGGCCCGCACGCACTCGGTGATGATCCGCGGCTCCACGAGGGGGCGTACGGCGTCGTGCAACAGCACGTTGCACTCCTCGTCGCCCAGGGCCCGCAGCGCCCGCCACGTGCTCTCCGTGCGGCTCTCGCCGCCGTCGACGACCTTGCTGACCTTGCGGTAGCCGCCCCTGGCCACGATCTCGCGCACCTGGTCGGCGTAGCCGGGAGTCATCAGCACGACGATCTCGTCGATCTCGGGCGCCGCCTCGAACACGGCCAGCGAATGCTCGATGATCGACCGACCGGCCACCTCGACCAGCTGTTTGGGCGTCGCCAGCCCGACCCGCCGCCCCACGCCGCCCGCGAGGAGCACTCCTACCGACCGCAGCCGTGAATCCATACCGGCAGCGTAACGGTGCTGTTCCGTGATATCGCGTTGACCGGTCGCTACGCTGGCTACGCACCCCCCACGTCCACGCACTCCACCCCGACCGGGAGGAGATCTGCGCTTTGCCCGACTCACTGATCCACGGGAGCACGACCACCTCGGCCGTGCTGCTCGCCACGACTCCCGCCTGCAGGCTCCTCAGCGGCGACGGCACCCTGCTCGACCGGCTCGGCGACCAGCTCGCCGCGCTGCCCGTCCGCGACGTCCAGGTGGTGAGCCCGGGCGGTGGCCTCGGGGCCGACCTGCGCGGCGTCGCCGAGATCGCCCGTGCGGCCGGGGGCGCGCTCGCCGTGCTGCCCGCCGACCTGGTGGCGCACACCGAGGCGCTCGCGACCGTGCTCGAACACCCCGCGCGCGACACCTGCGCGCTGGTCTCCCACGACGCCGCCGCCGCGCCCATGCGGCCGCCCGTACGCGTCGAGGGAGGCAAGGTCGTCGCCGCGGGCAGCTCCTTCCACCTCGTGCCCGAGGCGAACGGCACGTTCAGGGGCGTGCTGCAGGCCGGCGAGGCCGACCTGGCCTCGCTCGCCGACGTCGCCGAGGAGCTGGCGGAGCTGGCCGACACGGGCAAGCTCGGGCCGGTCACCCCGGTCGAGGCGGTCGACCTGCTGCTGGTCGGGCTGGTCAGGTCGGGCGTGCCCGTGCGGGCGGCCGGCATCGGGCGGCTGCACGCCGACCGGGTGACCGGCCAGAACGCCGCCGACGCCGCCGTCACCCGGCTGACCGAGGTCGACGAGGCCCAGGTCAAGCTCGACGCCTCGGTCAAGGAGGACGACGGCTTCTTCGCCACCTTCTTCGTCTCCTCCTGGACCCGCCATCTGATCAAGCCCCTCGTCCGGCTCAGGGTCACGCCGAACACCGTCACCGGCATCTCGGTCGCCGTCGCCCTGCTGGCGGCCGTCTGGTTCTCCGCCGGCACCCACGGCGGTCGGCTGACCGGGGCGGTGCTGCTCTACCTGTCGTTCGCGCTCGACTGCCTCGACGGCCAGCTCGCCCGCTACACCCGGACCTTCTCGCCGCTCGGCGCGTGGGCCGACGGCATGGGCGACCGGCTCAAGGAGTACGCCGTCTACGTGGGCCTGGCGGCCGGATTCGGCGGCTCGGGGATCTGGTACCTCGCGGTGGCCGCGATGATCCTGCAGGTCGTCCGGCACGCCCTCGACTACACCTACGCCGGGGCCGCCGCCGACGCCGTCCGGGTCGGGGCCGCGTGGGGCAGGCCCGCGCGCTCCCTGCTGGAGACGCGTGACACCCGCGGCACCGCGTCGGGCGTGCTCGGGCTCGCCCAGCGGCTCGAACGCGACACGGTCGCGCGCTGGCTGAAGAAGATCATCGTGCTGCCCATCGGGGAACGCATGGCGCTGATCGCCGTCACCGCGGCGGGCTGGAACGCCCGGGTCACGTTCCTCGCCCTGCTCGGCTGGGGCGGCGTGGCGGCCCTCTACCAGCTCTCCGGACGGATCGCGAGGTCGGCACGGTGATATCGGTCCAGATGACGCCCGTCCCCGCCAGCACGGTGGTGGCCTACCGCGACGACGGGCCGCTCTCGCGCGCCATGGGCCTGCTCGTGGCCGGGCAGCTCCCGCCGCTGCCGCCGGTGCTGGCCGGCATGTTCGTCACCGGCGTGCTGCTGCTCATCGGCGTGGCCGGGGCCGACGGCCTCGCGGTGTTCGCCCCCACCGTGACGCTGCTGCTGGCCGGACCCGGCAGCTCGCACGCCCACGACGGCAGGCTCGACTGGCTCGTGCCGCCGATCCTGCGGCTCATCGAGTACGCCTTCCTCACGGCCTGCGGCTTCGCCAACGGCGTGCATCCCGTGCTGATCTTCCTGCTGCTCGGCGCGCTCGCCTTCCGCCACTACGACCTCGTCTACCGGCTGCGCCAGCGCGTCTACCCGCCGCAGTGGCTGGCGACCGCCGGGCTCGGCTGGGATGGCAGGATGATGATCGTCTCGTTGTTCGCCCTGGCCGGCTGGCTGACCGGCGGCTACGTGCTGCTCGCGCTCTACCTGTGGGCGTTGTTCGGCTGGGAGAGCCTGACCTGCTGGCTCGCCGCGCCCCGGGTCGGCACCGAGACCGCCGAAGCGGGAACGCAAGACTAACGGCGGATTACCCGCAGAAGTGCCAAAGGCGAATACTCTTTGGGCCTACAGAGACGCTCGACTGAGGAGTGCACGTTGCTGGGAATGGTGCTGGCCGCTGGGGCCGGACGACGCCTGCGGCCGTACACCGACACGCTGCCCAAGGCGCTCGTGCCGGTCGACGGAGAGACCACGATCATGGACATCTCGCTGCGCAACCTGGCCGAGGTGGACCTGCGGGAGGTCGTGGTCGTCGTCGGTTACGCGGCCCAGGCCGTACACGAGCGTAAGGACGACCTGGAGAAGCGGCACGGCGTCAAGCTCACCCTCGTGCACAACGACAAGGCCGAGGAGTGGAACAACGCCTACTCCCTGTGGTGCGCCCGCGACTACTTCGCCCAGGGGGCGCTGCTGGTCAACGGCGACACCGTGCACCCGGTCTCGGTCGAGAAGACGTTGCTGTCGGCCCCCGAGACGAGCGACATCCTGCTGGCCGTCGACAACGTCAAGAAGCTGGCCGACGAGGAGATGAAGGTCACGCTCTCGCCCGAGGGCTCGCTGCGGCGCATCACCAAGCTGATGGACCCGGCCGCCGCCTACGGCGAGTACATCGGCGCCACGCTCATCCGCCCCGGCGCGGCCGAGCGCCTGGCCGACGCGCTCAAGGCCACCTACGAACGCGACCCCCAGCTCTACTACGAGGACGGCTACCAGGAGATGGTCGCGCGCGGGGAGGTCATCCACGCCGCGCCCATCGGGGAGGTCGACTGGGTCGAGGTGGACAACCACGACGACCTGGCCAAGGCCCGCACGATCGCCGTCCGTTACTGAGGGGCGCGCATGCCGCTTCTAGCCAGGATGCTGCCGGCCCCCCTGACCATGGACGTCAGGAGGGGCGCGGTCGCGCAGCTCGGCGCACTGCTCGCCGACAGCCGCGTGGCGACCTCCGGCCGGGTCGCCGTGGCCGTCGGGCCGGGCCAGGGCGACCACATCGAGAGCCTCATCGCCCCCACGCTGGGCGAGGCGGAGGTGTTCCGGGTGGCCGACGGCACGGTCGACGCCGCCGTCTCGCTCGGCGCCGACCTGCGCAAGGGCGCCTACGAGGTCGTGGTCGGCGTCGGCGGCGGCAAGACCATCGACGCGACGAAATACGCCGCCTCGCTCGCCGGCATCCCCATGGTCGCCGTGGCCACCAACCTCTCCCACGACGGCATCTGCTCGCCCACGGCCTCCCTCGTGTACGAGGGCGGCAAGGGCACGTTCGGGGTGCCGATGCCGCTGGCCATCCTGGTCGACCTCGACTTCGTGCACAACGCGCCCGAGTCGCTGGTCAGGGCCGGGGTCGGCGACGTGGTGAGCAACCTGTCGGCCATCGAGGACTGGCAGCTCGGCAACGTCGAGCGCGGCGAGCCCATCGACGGGCTGGCCTGCTCGATGGCCCGCACCGCGGCCGAGGCGCTCATCGGGCGCACCGACTCCATCGAGTCCGACGCGTTCCTCACCGTGCTGGCCGAGTCCCTGATCCTGTCGGGCATGTCGATGGTCGTCGCGGGCTCGTCGCGGCCCGCGAGCGGTGGAGATCATGAGATCCTTCATGCCGTGGATCAGCTCTTCCCCGGCACCTCCAACCACGGCGAGCTCGCCGGCATCGGTGCCGCCTTCTGCTTCTTCCTCAGGGAGGACGAGGCCCGGGTCAAGCAGGTCGTCGACTGCCTGCGGCAGCACCGGCTGCCGGTCGTCCCCGGCGACATCGGGCTGACCGGCGAGCAGTTCGCCGAGGTCGTCGCGCTGGCCCCGGCCACGCGTCCCGGCCGTTACACGATCCTGGAGCACCTGCGCATGCAGGACTCCGAGATCCGCGATCGGGTAGGGGACTATGTCCGGGCCTTCGGTAGCTGAGCTGCGGCAGGTGGCCCAGCCGGCGGGCCACCTCGAACGCAAGAACGGCGAGCACTGGGCGGGCGTGCTCTACATGCGGCGCCTGTCCATCTACGTCACCTGGCTGATGGCCAAGACGCCGGTCACGCCCAACCAGCTGACCTGGGTCATGACGGTGGCGGGCGTCGTCGCCGGGGTCGTCCTGGCGCTGCCGGGGCTGTGGGCGGTCGTGCTGGCCGCCCTGCTCGTGCAGGTCTACCTCCTGCTCGACTGCTCCGACGGCGAGCTGGCCCGGTGGACGGGCAAGACCTCGCTGACCGGGGTCTACCTCGACCGCGTCGGCGCCTACTTCACCGAGGCGGCGCTGCTGGCCGGGCTCGGCTGGCGGGCGTCCGCCGTTCTACCGGATTGGTATACCGTGCTCGGCTTCGCGGCCGCGCTCGGCGCCATCCTGATCAAGGCCGAGACCGACCTGGTCGACGTCGCGCGGGCCAAGGGCGGGCTGCCGGCCGCGAGCGAGGCGTCCGTGGCGCAGTTCCGCTCCGGGCTGCTCAGCCTCGCCCGGCGGATCGTGGCGGCCACGAAGTTCCACCGCATCATGCAGCCCATCGAGTTGTCGCTGCTCGCGGTGGTCGCGGCGGTGATCGACGCGGTGCTCGGCGACCTGACGGCGACCCGCGTTCTGGTGGTCGCCTGCGTGGTCGCCGCCGGGGTGCAGGCGGTGCTGCATCTGGTCAGCATCCTGGCTTCGCGGCGGCTGGCCTGATCATGGCGGAACCGCAGGCGGCCCTCGTCCGTCGTATTGATCGGACGTTCGCCGTTCGGTGGGGGTTCACTGCCGGTTCCGATACGCTTAGCTTCACCATCCAGACCATGCAGACCAGCAGACTCGGTGATCATGAAAGAATGCTCCGCTCGTGTCCTCAACGCGTCAGGACGATGATTCGTTGAAGATTTCGTGCGTCATCCTCACCATGGGCAACCGGGTCGCGGAGCTGAACCGGGCGGTCGAGTCAGCGCTCAACCAGGTCGACGGCGACGTCGAGGTGGTGATCGTTGGTAACGGAGCCGACGTGCCCGAGGTGTCGGCGACGCCACCCGAGGGCTCGGCCGCGGTCGTGAAGGCGATCAGGCTGGAGCAGAACACGGGCATCCCCGCCGGCCGCAACCGGGGCGTCGAGGAGTGCTCGGGAGACGTCGTGCTGTTCCTCGACGACGACGGCTGGTATGCCAGCCAGAAGGTCGTCGCGCACGTGCGCGACCGCTTCGCCACCGAGCCTGATCTCGCGGTGCTCTCCTTCCGGGTGATGGACCCGGAAGGCGGCATCGGCCAGCGCCGCCACGTCCCGCGGCTGCGGGCCGGCGACCCGCAGCGCTCGTCGCCGGTCACCACGTTCCTCGGCGGCGCCTCGGCGATCAGGCGCTCGGCGTTCCTCCAGGTGGGCGGGCTGCCGGAGAAGTTCTTCTACGCCCACGAGGAGACCGACCTGGCCTGGCGGCTGCTGGGCGAAGGCTACCGCATCGAGTACGACGCCGAGACGGTGATGTACCACCCGCAGGTGCCGCCGACCCGGCACGCCGACTTCTACCGGCTCAACGCCCGCAACCGCGTCTGGCTGGCCCGCCGCAATCTGCCGTGGCCGCTGGCCGTCCTGTATCTGACCAACTGGATCGTGCTCACGCTCATCCGCGAGCGCGGCACCAGCGGGGCGCTCAAGGCCTGGTTCGCCGGCTTCTTCGAGGGGCTGCGCACGCCGGCCGGTGAGCGCCGTCCCATGGCCTGGCGCACCGCCTGGCGCATGGTCAAGCTGGGCCGCCCGCCGATCGTCTAGGTCTCGAGCGCCTCCCCGAAGGTCAGCTGGGCATGCGAGACGGTCGTGGTGAACGTCGCCCGCCGGGGCAGCCCGAGCTCGCTCAGCTCCTTGGCGATGGGGTGGTTGCCCAGGCGGATCAGCGCGCCGCCGGCCCGCAGCCGGGCGCCGCGCACGCGTACGGACCACGGCACGCGCCTCGTGACCCCTTCGCGGTGGGTGTAGGCGGCGAACGGCGCCACGACCGCGCCACCCGGCACGGGCACGCCCGGCTTGACCAGCATGTCGAGCACCAGCCGGCCGTCCTTGCGCAGCACGCACCGTTTGTACGGTGAGTTCAGCCGCAGCTCGATGTCGGCCAGCTCCTTCGGGAACCCCCACAGCGTACGGCCGGCCTCCAGGGTGAACGCCTGGTCGACCGGCAGCCAGTGCACGAACAACCCCGCATGCCGCAGGTCGGCCGGCCCCTTGGAACCGGTCGTCCCGGGCGGGCGGATCAGGAAGGCCATGCCGAACTCGTGGTAGGCGTCGAGGTCGCCGTCGCGGTAGTCGATGAACAACAGCACGCAGACGGCCTTGCCGGGCAGCACCTCGGCCACGTCGAGCCCCGAGTACGCGATCACCGCTCGGGCGGCGTCGGCGCGTACCGGATAGAAGGCGCCGCAGACCTCGGCGTCCCGCACCCGCACCGGCATGCCCACCGTCCTGCCTTGGATCAGATGCGATGCCATGGCACCAGTACATCAACCGGTCCGGCCTGTGACCATCTCCCCCCGGGTGCCGTCTAGGTGATGTGACCATTGGAAGAACACGGGGGGCGCCATCATCGAGGAGCTGTATCGCGAGCACTGGCCGCTCGTGTGCGGGTTCCTCCTGCGCAGGACCCGTGACCCCCATCTCGCGGAGGACCTGGCCCAGGAGACGTTCGTCAAGGCGACCAGGGCGCTGCTGGGCTGGCGCGGGGAGAACCCGGCCGCGTGGCTGCTCAGGATCGCCCGCAACGTCCTCATCGACCACGTCCGCCGCGCGCGTCGTGAGCTCGCCCTGCCCGCCCCGGAGGAACTCGGGGTGCCGCCGTTGCACGTGGCCTCGCTCGACGTGCGCGACGCGCTGGAACGGCTGCCGGAGCGTCATCGCCGGCTGCTCGTGCTCGTCTACTTCGAGGGTTTCTCGCTGGCGGAGGTGGCCGCGATGACCGGCAGGAACCACGCCTCGATCAAGACCGCCGTGTGGCGCGCCAGGACCGCCTTCGCCGAGATCTACGGAGATCAGAATGACTGATGATTTTCCAGAAATGCCGGACTTTGATGTGAAGCTGACCAGGCGGGCGGTCCGGCGGGGGCTCTTCAGGACGGCGTCCGTCGTGCTCGCGGTCCTGCTGGCGCTCGCCCTCGCCGCCACGGTGGGGTCGAGCCTGGTGCAGACGCGCGGCGACCGGGAGCAGCGGATGACGGACGTGCTCGGCACCGCCTTCAAGCTGTACAACCCGGCCTACCAGGTCGTCGTCGGCGCGTGCTGCGCGACCACGCCGGCGTCGATGTCGTTCGAGGTCACCGCCGCCCCGCTGCGCGCCGCCACCGGGCCCTGGGCGGGCGGCGGCGCGTACACGATCAGTCAGGACCTCTTCGGGCGCGTGGGGCGCCTGCCGCTGGGCCACACGGCGGGCACCAGGCTCTCGCTCGCGCTGTTCGACGTCGGGGGCGCGCTCGCCCCCAAGGACGAGGTGCGCAAGGTGCTGGCCAGGCTGCCCGACGGGCTCAACGCGCTGGCGGTGGTGGAGTTCGCCGCGCCCCTCGCGCCGGACGCGCTGAAAGGCTTCCTGGAGGCGTACGACACGTGCGCGGACAAGGTCGTCTACGAACGCAGGACGAGCGCGCTGCCGATCACGTGGGGCACGGGCACGTGGGACCGCGGGGAACTCGCCGAGGGGAAGGAAGGGTGCGGCGTGGAGCTGGGCAATCTCCGGGAGTGGACCGGGCTCCTCCGCGAGCACGACGACGCGAACCTGCGCCGGTTCGACCTGTCCCTCGACCGGCTGCGCACGGCCGCGCGCGACGGTCTGGCCTACGCGTACGTGGCTGATCTCGTCGCGATCGAGAAGCTGCGCCGGATCCTCGAGGACCCGCGCGTGCGCACCGTCCGGCTCGCCGACGTCGCCTTCGACCTCGACCGCCCCTAGCGGCCGAAGGAGTGGGCCGCTCCTTCGGCGGGTGCCACGGCTCAGCGCGGGATCTCGGCGGTGGCGGTCAGGACCGCGCGGGCGAGGATGTGGCCGGACATGGTGAAGCCCAGGTAGGCAGGAGTGGCTTCGGCCGGGACGCCGATGTGCTCGACGTCCAGGGCGTGCACCACGATGAAGTAGCGGTGGGGGCCGTGGCCGGCGGGCGGTGCGGCGCCGGTGAACCGGGCCACGCGGACGTCGTTGGGCAGCTGGAAGGCGTCTTCCGGCAGGCCGGAGCCGGCATCGTCGCCGGCGCCCTCCGGCAGCTCGGTGACGGTGGCGGGGATGTCGGCCACGGCCCAGTGCCAGAAGCCGGAGCCGGTGGGGGCGTCCGGGTCGTAGACGGTCACGGCGTAGCTCTTGGTGCCCTCGGGGGCTCCGCTCCAGGACAGGTGCGGGGAGACGTCCTTGCCGCCGGGGACACCGGCGGACATCTGCTCAAGGGGCAGGGGCGCGCCGTCGGCCACGGTCGTGCTGGTGACGGTGAAGGCCGCCGCCTCGGGGAGGCGAGCGAAGGGGTTGTTGCCGGTCATGACGTACTTCTTTCCGTGGAACGGCTGGCTACAGTGATCGATCATAACAGACATAATCGATTATTTTGTCGCGCCGTTAGTATGTGGCCGTGACTCAGACGGTCCGCGGCCCTGCCTTGTCGGGCAAGCAGATGCTTTCGGAGCAGGTTCACGCCCGGCTTCGGGCGGCCATCCTGCACGGGGCCCACGCTCCCGGAGACGCGCTCAAGCCGCAGGAGTTGGCCAAGGACCAAGGGGTCAGCCTCGCCGTGGTGCGCGAGGCCCTGGTGCGGCTGGTGGGGGAGGGGCTCGCCGACCGGCTGCCCAATCGCGGCTTCGCCGTGCCGGCCTGCTCCGATCGCCGCTGGCAGGAGCTCACCGAGGCCCGGCTGACCATCGAAGAGCCCATGCTGCGCATGTCGGTCGAGCGTGGCGACGTCGAGTGGGAGGCCCGCGTACGCGCCGCGCACCACAGGCTGGCGCGCACCCCGGCGTTCGCGCCCGAGGAGGGCGAGTACTACAGCGACGCCTGGGCCGAGGCCCACCACGGCTTCCACCGCACCCTGCTGGAGGGCTGCGGCAACTCCGTCCTGCTCGACACCTTCGACCGGATGTGGACGGCGAGCGAGCTGGCCCGCCGCTGGTCCGGCCACCGCACGCCCAGCCGTGCGCCCCTCGACGAGCACCGTCGCCTTGAGGAGGCCGCTCTCGCCCGCGATCCCGCCGCCGCGGCCGCGGTTCTCGTCCGGCATCTGAGCCTCACCGCGGCGGCGCTGTCGCCGGACCGGCACTCCTGAGCCGGCGCGTCAGACGGCCAGGGCGTGGGCGGCCAGACCGGCCCAGGACTCCGCCTGGCGGGCGAAGGCGGCGGCCTGGTCGGGCCAGTGGTGGCGCAGCCGGGCCTCGGCGTGGCCGAGCGCCCCGAGCTTGACCCGCCGCGCGGGGTTCTCCTTGAGGTCGAGAACGGCGTTCAGCACGGCGTCCACGTCGAGGGGCACGACGAGCCCGCAACCGACGGGCTCGACCAGTGGGGCGCCCGGCGGGGTCGTGATGACCGGCAGGCCGCGGCCCATGTAGTCCATGATCTTCGTGGGCGGCGTCCGAACGGTGTCGCGGGCCAGCGACAGCCCGGCCAGCGCGCCCTCGGCCATGCGCAGGGCATGGCGGTTGGGTACGTAGCCGAACCAGTCGAGCAGGCCCACGCGCTGGGCGTCGCGCAGCAGGGGGCGCACGCCGGGGGCCGCCGCGCCGATCACGTCCATCCGCACGCCGTACGGGATCAGGCGCTCGGCCAGGCCGACCAGCTCGTGCACCCCGCGCTCGGCCGACAGGCGGCCGATGTGCACGACCCTGGTGTCGCCGGGGAGGGGCGGGCTGGGCGACACCAGGGTCCCCTCCGGCACCACCTCGGGGTCGATCACCTGGTGACGCCGCGCGGCGCGGGCGAGGTGCCGGGGGGCGACGGGCTCGCGTACGTCCCAGACGACCGGAGGGCGCCGGTGGGGCAGGGCGCGCAGCAGCCGGTGGTCGTGGACGATCAGCAGGTCCGCGTCGCGGACGCCGCGTCGCAGCGCGCCGCGCGCCTTGCCGTACGAGGCCTCGTGGGCCACGTCCACCGCGGTCAGCCTCATGGCGGGGGTCACGTTGAAGAACGTGAACGGCGCGACGTAGGTCACCTCGTGACCGGCGTCGAGCAGTGCCCTGATCTGCCGGTGCATGATCCGGGCGTCCTCGGGGTGATGGACGGTCGTGGCGACACATGCGCGCATGTGTCGATGGTCCGTGCCTACCAGGTCAAAGGCGTTAATGCGGGTGGAACGGTCGCTTAACTTCGCGCGGGGCGCCGATAGAGCCAGGTCAGGCGCGGCTCCAGCACCCACTTGAAGATCGCGCGGGTCTGCGGCAGGCACAGCACGATGGCCAGCGCGAAGCAGGCCGAGCTGATCGCCAGCACGCCGAGCGGCCCGAACAGCCACGGGAACTTCAGCCAGCCCATCTCCTTGGCGATCATGACGGGGATGCCGTGGAGCAGGTAGCAGTAGAGCGTGCGGGTGCCGAGGTCGGTGTACCAGGTCTCCTTCCTGGGCACCAGCGCCAGCACCGCGACGGACAGCGCGAGCGCGCACACCAGCAGGCCGGTGCGCAGGCCGAGGCCTTCGTACCAGGTGAGGTCGAGGTTCGCGTAGCTGCCCTTGAAGTAGAACGGCGCGACAGGCGTGCGCGTGGACGCGACGAAGATCGCCACCGCCGCCGCGGCCAGGATCACGCCCACGCCGACGATCTTGATCCACAGCCGGTCGAGCCGCTCGAAGTGCTCGGGCTGCAGCACCAGGCCGATCACGAAGAACGGCATGAGACCGAAGAAGCGGTCGAGGCTGAAGTCGCCGTTGATGTCGGAGAACCCGGCGAACAGGTAGATCGCGATGGCCACCGGCACGGGGTGTTTCATCCGCTTCCACACCGGTGTGGACAGCCGCCAGAACAGCAGCGCCACCAGGTACCAGTTGAGCCACGCCGGGTCGTCGATCGACAGGCTCCACTTGTGGCCCAGCGCCCACCGCAGCGTCGCGTAGCCGACCTCGACCACGACGTACGGGATGAGCAGCGTGTCGACCAGCTTGTTGACCTTGGCGGTCGAGTTCTGGACCCAGAAGTTTCGCGACAGATAGCCGCTGATCAGCACGAACAGCGGCATGTGGAACGTGTAGATGAAGATGTAGAGCGACCTGGAGGAGTCGGCCGTGAGCGTGGGCACCAGCGAGTGGCCGAGCGGCACCAGGGCGATCAGGAGGAACTTGACGTTGTCGAGGAACGGGTCGCGCTTGCGCGGGCCCGACTCCGGCTCCGGCTCCGGCTGCCCACCGGGCGCGGCGCCCTGGCCCACCGCGGGCTGGGGCGCGGTGAGCTCGCCGGGGCCGACCCCATGGGGGTCGGTGGACGCACCCCAGTACGCCCCTTGCGGTAATGGCCAGCTCGTCCCCGTGACGTCGGGCCCGTCGTCGGCGGGCCTCCGCGGAGTCGTGACCGGTGGGGAGGATCTGATGTCAGACACTGGGGGAGTCGCTCAGCTTCGCTCGGGGGCCGGGGAACACGACGGCAAACACGCCCAGCGGGTCTTGCCGACCCGTGTCGCGCTGCGTCGCCGACCTGCAACAGATTAGTGCGTCCGCCGTCCCCCTCGGCCCGGAACGCCCGGTTACACAGGGAACTTTGAGGCTCAGGTGCAGACGTTCTTCTGCTCCGACGCGGTGATGGTGCTGTTCTGGACGCTGTCGGGAAGCTTGGTCACCTTGACCGAGTCGAAGTCCTCGCCGATCACGAGCTGCGTCACCGGAGTGCTCTTGGCGGTCGTGCCCGTGGCCGCGACACCGGCCGTGGCCGCGTACGCCTGCGCGCCGATCGCCGCGACCTTGCCCTGCTCGGCGGCGGGCTTGGGCAGCACCGACCCGGCCAGCGTGTCCGCGCCGGCGGTCGCCATGTCGGTCGGCTTGGCGTAGTGGACGGCGGTCTTGGCCAGGCTCTGGCCGTCGGGCGCCTCGTAGTTCCCCACCCCGACGACGTTGAAGCCCTGCTTGGCGAGCATGTCGGCGACCTCGGCGGCCCTGCCGGGGGTCTTGGTGCCGTTGAGCACCTGGACCTTCACCTGCTCGGGCTTGACGGTGACCTTCGGCTTGGCGCTCGCGCTCGCGCTGGCGGCCGGCGTCGGCTTGGCCTCTTCCGTGTCGGTCTTGATGGCGGTGAACAGCTCGGTGGCGTCGGGTTCCTTCCAGATGACGCGGTTGGTGTCCTTGGGGTCGGGCACCCACGGCACCGTGGTGAACTGCACGCCGTTGGCGGTCATCTCGCGGGCGCTCGTCGCGATCTGGATGAGCTGCTCGGTGTCGTTGGCCAGCTCGGGGTCCATGGTGACCGAGCCGGCCGCGGCGGCGATGAACTCGCGCAGGCGCCCGACGTCGGTGAGCAGCTCGCTGCTGGTGGCCTTGGCGACGACCTTGCTGAGGAAGATCTGCTGGCGCTTGATGCGCTGGATGTCGCTGCCGTCGCCGTAGTGGCGCAGGCGTACGTAGCCGAGGGCCTTCTCGCCGTTCAGCAGGCTCTTGCCGGGCGGGAGCACCAGCTTGGAGGCCTTGTCGTTGACGCCCGACTTCAGGCAGATCTCGATGCCGCCGAGCGCGTCGACGATGTTCTTGAAGCCGCTGAAGTCGACCTCGACGAAGTGGTTGACGCGGATGCCGGTGAGCTGCTCGATGGTGGTCATCGTGCAGGCGATGCCGCCGGAGTTGTACGCCGAGTTGATCATGTCGCGGCGCGGGGCCATCTCCTGCTTGGTGGCCTCGTTCTTGCACCGCGGGATCTGCACCATGGAGTCGCGGGGGAAGCTGATCAGGCGGGCCTTGTCGCGGTCGGGCGAGATGTGCATCAGGATGATCGTGTCCGTGCGCTTGCCGCCCGCGTCGGCCGTTCGGGCCAGCTGCTGGCCGTACTTGGCGTTGCCCTCGCCGGCGCGTGTGTCGGAGCCGACGAGCAGCACGTTGAGCGCCCCCGTGTCCGGCGGCCGCGGGTTGAGGATGTCCTCTTTGACGCTCTTCTCGTTGATGTTGCCGAAGGCGTCGCGGTAGGCCGTGTACGCGGTGAGCGCGCCCGCCACCATGACCGTGGTCATGCCGATGCTGACCCAGGCCAGCACGCGCATCTTCGTCTGGCCGCCGCCCCCGCCCTTGCCGGAGCGGTGGCCGCGCGGTGGGTGGTCGCCGGGCGGCGGAGGAGTCGCGGCGGCCGCTCTGCGGGCCATCCTGCTGCCTGGCTGAGTGGGGGCCACTCGGCGGCCCAGCTCATGATCGACTACCGGCACGCCCCTGTAGTCACTCATACGCCCCTAGCCTCTTTCCTCGCACCTGGTGCGCCGGCCCGGTCGCTACGCGCCACGAGACCAGGTCACGTACGGCGTGCCTCGAGCAACGACCGCGGGGAACGACCGTGACCAGGGCGTGATGTTTCCGCGGCAAAGCATACTCAGACCCGGACATTGGGTGGAATATCATCGCCAAACTCTTTCTCGCTGCCGGACTGTCTTAGCACGTCGGGACGTAGGCTCAGGGCCGCCGCCAAACAGGCCAAGGGCACAGCCGGCAGGACGTACCGGTAGTCGAACTCGGCGGTCGCGGCCGGTGTGATCAACAGCACAACGGCCGCCGACCACGAGACCGGCCAGACCGGAACCCCGGTGCGGCGCCTCCCGCGCCACCTGCGCACGGCCGCCGCCGCGGGCGGCACCAGCAGGACGGCGAGGAGCACCGTGCCGGGCAGCCGCACGAAACCCTGGTAGGCCCGCAGCACCCCGGCGTAGGGTTCGACGATCTCTGTGCCGATCGCGCCCTGTTCGTAGAGCTTGGCATATTCTGCACCGACCTGTGCCGGATAGCGGCCCGGCGGCCCCGGCGGGGTCTCCGGGAACTGGTAGTAGCCGTAGACCTCGGCGTCGGGGTATACCGGGCGGCCCCAGACGAACGTACGGCCCAGCTCCGTCAGCACCGAGGCGGCGTAGTCGAGCGGCTGGGCGGTGATCGCCCGCATCGCGAACCTGGCCGCGAGGTCGTCGTTCGCCTTCGCGAACGTGATGTCCGGCAGCAGCACCAGCGGGGAGTCCTTGGCCCAGATGTACTCCTGCGACGGCGGGCGCTGCCCGGGCGGGCGCGGATCGCACAGCACCCGCAGGTCGGGCGGCGGGTCCATGCGCTCGCAGTCGGCGAACGACATCGTGCGGGCGTACAGGAAGACGCCGTTGGCGCCCACGATGCCGACGCGCTCGTAGGTGGCGTAGAACCAGGCGCCGTACGCGACGATCGGGACCAGCGCGGCGGCCAGCAGCACCCCGGCCGGTTTGATCCGCCGGCGCAGCAGGAACCATGCCGCCAGCACGACGATGAGCGGCTGGCCGACCGTCCTGGTGAGGGTCGCGGCGGCCAGCAGCAACCCGATCAGCACGACGGTGGACGTGCGCCGCGTCACGCACAGCGCCACGGCCAGCACGATCAGGAACATGAACAGGGTGTCGGAGACCAGCAGGTGCTCCAGCTCGACCTGGTACGGGTCGAGCAGCACCGGCGCCGCGGCCGACGTCGCCGCCCACCTCGGCGCCCGCCGCGCCGCCCGGTACACCAGTAGCCCGGTCGCCAGGCCGAGCAGGTGCTGGGCCACCGTGACGGCGCCGAAGGAGTGCAGCGGCTCCAGCAGCGTGAGGAACATCGAGTAGCCGGCCGGCCGCACCAGGTCGGGGCGGGGGTGGAAGACCGTGACGACGTAGGTGTAGGTGTCGGGGAACCACAGGGCCGGGCGGTAGCCGAGCATCGCCAGCACGCGCAGGGCGGCACCCGCCGCGAACAGGGCGAGGAACCAGCCGTGCCGCCGCGCCACCCCGGCCGCGTCCCGCGGCAGGCGCCGCCGTCCGCGTGCGCTGTCCGGGTCGCCGGCCTCAGCCGTCTGCCTCACCCGCACACCGTCCGCCTGACCGCCACGTAACCCACCGCTCCTCCCCGTCCGGTCCCGGAGGCGAGGTGGTGGGGCGGCTCTCCGGTGGGTGGGCTCTTCGCGGCGCAGGCTCCCGTCACGTCGCGTACGGTACCGCCGATTTTCGCCAACCCATGACTTCGGGCCGGTGGGGGTGAGGCGTTGGGTTGGATACGCTCGCTGATCGATGGAAGTGGATCGATCCGGCCGGATACTCGCCGCCATCACCGTGCTGCCGGCGTTGGCCGTGGCGGGGTGGTTGCTGGCGGGGCTGCCGCTGTTGATGCTCGGCCGGTTCGGGGCCGTGCCGGTCGCGCTGCTCGGGGTGGCGGCCGCGGCCGTGCTGGGCGTGCTCGGCACGCGGCGGCTCGGCAAGGTCGTCGAGGCGACGTCCCCGCAGGTCGCGGGCCTCGTGGCGGTGGCCGTGGCGTCGGGCGTGTTCAACGGCGTCATGTACAGCGAACAAGTCGCCATCCGGCGCGATCCCGCGACGTACACCCAGTACGCCGCCTGGATCGCCGCCCACGGCTCACTGCCCATCCCGCCGCAGGCCGAGGCGTTCGGCGGCCCCGACCGCTGGCTGGACTTCGTCAGCATCGGCTTCTACGACGTCAACGGCTCGGTGCTGCCGCAGTTCATGCCGGGCTCGCCGATGTTGTTCGCGATCGGCCACTGGCTGGGCGCGCCCTTCGTGATGCCGGCGGTGCTCGGCGGGCTGGCCGTCCTGACCGTGGCGGGCGTCGTGGCGCGGCTGGTGGGGGCGCGCTGGGCGGTGGTCGCCGCCGTGGCGGTCGCCGTGAGCCAGCCGGTCCTCTACACCTCGCGTACGACGTTCAGCGAGATCCCGTCGCTGATCCTGCTGTTCGGCGGGCTGGCGCTGGCCTACGACGCGCTCACCGGCACGTCGGGCCGGCGGCTGCGCGGGCTGCTGGCCGGGCTGGTGCTGGGCCTCGCGGTGCTGGTCAGGATCGACGGGCTGCGCGACGTGCTGCCCGCTCTGGCGTTCGCCGGGCTGCTGATCGCGATGCGCCGCTTCGCCCGGCCGGAGGGCACGGTGGGGCCGCCACTGCTGGCGGGCCTGCTCGCCGGGGCCGGGCTCGGGCTGGTGGGGGCTTACGAGCTGGCCCGCCCGTACCTGATGTACCTGTCGGGGTCGGTCCGGCCGCTGCTGTTCATCTGCGCCGGCGTCCTGGTGCTCACCCTCGTCGGCACGCTCGCCGCGCCGTGGCTGGCCCGGATCCGGCCGCCCGCCTGGGCCCCGGCGGCGGGCGTGGGCCTGGTGGTCGTGCTCATGGCCGGCCTGTACGCCCGTCCGTGGTTCCAGACCGTGATCCGCGTGGCGGACAACCCCGGCGACATCCGCACGGCCGAGATGATCCGGCAGATCCAGCGCGCGAACGGCCTGCCCATCGACGGCGACCGCCTGTACTTCGAGAACTCCCTGCACTGGGTCGTCTGGTACGTCGGCCTGCCCGCCGTCGTGCTGGCCACGATCGCCGCCGCCGTGCTGCTGCGCCGGCTGCTGCGCGACGGCACGCCGTTCGCCTGGCTGCTGCCGCTGGCGGTCGTCGGCTGGACGACCGTGACCACGCTCCTCCGCCCGGAGATCACCCCCGACCACCCGTGGGCCGCCCGCCGCCTGGTGCCCATCGTGATCCCGGGGATGGTGCTGCTGGCCGTGCAGGGGCTGGCGATGCTCCGCGACCGGCTGCGGCGGCGCGGCACGAGGTCCCGGAAGTGGGGGATGACGGCGGCCGTCCTGCTGGTGCTCGTCCCGCCGGCCGTGACGTCGATCGGCACCGCGTTCACGCCGATCGAGCGCGGGGAGATGGCGGCGGTCCGGGCGATGTGCGACCGGCTGCCGCGCGACGCGTCCGTGCTGTTCGTCGAGCGGGTCACCGGCGACCGGTTCACCCAGGTCGTGCGCGGCATGTGCGGCCGTCCGGCGGCGGAGGTCAAGCGCGTGGGCTCCGACACCGCGCCCGAGGACCAGGTGCGCCGCCTGGCCCAGCGGGTGCGCGCCGCCGGCCGCGTCCCGGTCGTGCTGGCCGCCGAGGAGGACCAGGTCGCGCCGTACGGGCGGGCGACCCAGGTCATGGCGCTGGTCACCCGCCAGGACGAGCGTTCCCTGCTGGAGGCCCCGAACGGCACCTGGACGCTGCGGATGAACGTCTGGATGGCCCCAGTCGAATAGCAGGGCCGGGTAGCCTCAAGGGAGACGATGTGAGCCCGGTACGCGGCCGGGCAGAG
Source organism: Nonomuraea terrae (assembly GCF_044465245.1). NCBI lineage: Bacteria > Bacillati > Actinomycetota > Actinomycetes > Streptosporangiales > Streptosporangiaceae > Nonomuraea > Nonomuraea terrae. The sequence continues at coordinate 115,102 of NZ_JBITLL010000007.1, forward strand.
TACCCTCGACCCCCGTGAGCACGCTTGAGACCTCCAAGAGTGGACCCGACGTGGAAGAAGCCCCGTACGTCACGATCGTCCTGCCCTGCTACAACGAGCAGGACCACGTCATCGACGAGGTGGAGCGCATCACGAAGGCGATGGACTCGAGCGGCTACACCTACGAGCTGGTGGCCGTCGACGACTGCTCGACCGACGACACGCTGGCCAGGCTCAAGGAGGCCGCACCCCGCTACCCCCGCCTGCGCATCCGCGCCTTCCACCGCAACGGCGGCTCCGGCACCGTGCGCCGGATCGGCACGCAGGAGGCCAGGGGCGAGATCGTCGTCTGGACCGACGCTGACATGTCCTACCCCAACGAGCGCATCCCCGAGCTGGTGCAGATCCTGGAGAAGGACCAGTCGATCGACCAGGTCGTCGGGGCGCGCACCAGCGAGGAGGGCTCCCACAAGCTCCTGCGGGTGCCGGCCAAGTGGATGATCAGGAAGATCGCCGAGATGCTGGCCGGGCAGAAGATCCCCGACCTCAACTCCGGGCTGCGCGCGTTCCGCAAGCCGGTGGCCCGCCCCTACCTGCGGCTGCTGCCCCCCGGCTTCTCCTGCGTCACGACGATCACGCTGTCGTTCCTGATGAACCAGCACGACGTCTACTACCTGCCGATCGGCTACGCCAAGCGGGCCGGCAAGTCGAAGTTCAGCTTCGTCTCCGACGCCTACCGCTACATCCTGCAGGTGCTGCGGATGATCATGTACTTCAACCCGCTCAAGGTGCTCATGCCGCCCGCGCTCTGGCTGGTCGGGATCGGGCTCGCCAAGGGCGTCTACGACATGGTCAGGACGCCGTTCTACTTCCCCGCCAACACCGTCATGATCTTCCTGTCCGGGCTGCTCATCGGGTCGGTCGCGCTGCTCGCCGACCTGATCGTGCGCTCGCGGGGAGACTGACGATGCGCGTCGCGATCGTCGGCCCGACCTATCCGTACAAGGGCGGCGGGGCGCAGCACACCACCGAGCTGGCCCACCGGCTCGCGGCACAGGGCCACGACGTGGTCATCGAGTCGTGGCGGGCGCAGTACCCGTCGTTCCTCTACCCGGGGCAGCAGACGATCTCCGCGCCCGAGGGCACGCCGTACCCGAAGACCGTGCGCCGGCTCGACTGGCGGCGGCCCGACGGGTGGGTGGCGGCCGGGCGGCGGATGCGCGCGGCCGACCTGGCGATCCTGGCCGTTCTGAGCCCGGTGCAGGTCCCCGCGTATCTCGGCGTCCTGTACGGCCTCGGCCGCCGCGCCCGGACGGTCGCGCTCTGCCACAACGTGCTGCCGCACGAGCGCAAGCCGTACGACGAGCCGCTGATGAAGGCGCTGCTCAAGCGGGTCGACGGCGTGCTGACCCACTCCGAGCAGCAGGCCGCACTCGCCCGCGGGCTCACCCGCGAGCCGGTCGGCGTGGCCGCGCTGCCGCCGCACCTGCCCTCGACCTCGGGCGAGCGGGCCGCTCACGCGGTGCACCGGCGGTTGTTGTTCTTCGGCATCGTGCGGCCGTACAAGGGGCTCGACCTGCTGATGCGGGCGCTGCCCGACGGGGTCTGCCTGACGGTCGCCGGTGAGTTCTGGGGCGGGCTCGACGAGACGAAGGCGCTGATCGACGAGCTGGGCCTCGGCGACCGGGTGGAGCTGCGGCCCGGCTACGTGCCGGCCGGCGAGGTGCCGAAGTTGTTCGCCGCGGCCGACGCGCTCGTGCTGCCCTACCGCGACGCCACGGCCAGCCAGAACGTCTGGCTCGGCCACGAGCACGGCGTGCCGGTGATCGCCACCCGCGTCGGCGCGCTGGCCGACCACGTCACCGACGGCGTCGACGGGCTGCTGGTCGAGCCGGGCGACGTCGGCGCCCTGCGCGCGGCCATCGAGCGGTTCTACGCCTCCGGGGAGCCGGAGAGGTTGCGGTCGGGGGTCAAGGCGGTCGATCCCGAGCCGTTCTGGTCGGCGTACACCGAGGCGCTGCTCGGTCTCTGACGGCCGAGCAGGAACGCGATGCCCGCGGCCGCCGCGTCGGCCAGCGTGAACGCCACGCGCGACACGATCGCCACGGCCAGGGCGGCGGGTGTGCCGATGACCGGGCTGAGCACGAGCACCAGCGCCCCCTCCCTGACGCCGACCCCGGCCGGGACCACGACCGTGAGGATGCCGGTGGCCCAGGCGAAGGCGTAGGCGCCGATGGCGATGACGTACAGGTCGGCCTGGCCGGCGAGCAGCACGATGTGCGCGCCGTACACGAGCCAGCCGAGCGCCGTCCAGACGACCGCGACGACGACCGTACGGCCGGGCAGCACGCTCTCCAGCGGCTCCCTGCGCGCCACGCGCAGCGCCAGGTTGAGCCCCCAGGCGAGCACCTTGGGGTGCAGGCCGACGATGATCACGGGGACGAGCAGCACGAGATACCACGCCTCGCGCACCGCATCCAGCTGTCCCAGGGTGGCGGCGGCGAGCGAGATCGCCACCGCGAGGCTGATCACCAGGCCGAGCGACATCGTCGCGAACGTCCGTCGCGGCGGGCTGCCGTGGTCGCGGCCGAGGTCCATCGTGGCCGCGTACGCCCACACCACGCCCGGGATGTACTTCCCCAGCTGGCCCACGAACATGATCCGGCCGGCGCCCCGCAGCGGCACCCGCGTGCCGAGCCCGGCGAGGATCTCGCGCCAGGCGACCAGCATGAAGAACTGCCCGAGCAGCACCGCGGCGAACGCGCCGAGCAGCGCCCACGGCGACATCGCGCCCACCGCGGCGGTGGTCTCGTGCCAGTTGCTCGCCAGGCCGTAGCCGAGGAACCCCAGGGCGACCAGGGCGAGGACGACGCGCAACAGCCGACGCAGCATTGCGCCAGGCTACCGAAGAGCGATTGACATCGGATCGGCTTCGGGGTCGGTACGGTGGGGGCCGTGGTGAAGCAACGGGTCGCGCAGCTCGAATACTCCGAGTTCCAGTCCGCCATGCTCGACGAGGACAAGCGCAGGCGGAAGGCAGCCAAGATCATCGCGGTGCTCGAACACTTTTGCGGCCCGCTGGCCGGTCTGACCGTGGGCGACGTCGGCTGCTCGGCCGGGTTCATCGCCGACGAGCTGGCGCGGGCCGGGGCCGGGCACACGCTGGGCGTCGACATCGACGTGCCGGGGCTGCGCAGGGCCGCCGACCGGTTCGGCGACCGGGTGGCGTTCGTCTGCGGCGACGGCACGGCGCTGCCGTTCCCCGACGGCTCGATCGACGTGCTCGTGTTCAACCACATCTACGAGCACGTGGTCGACCCCGACGCGGTGGTGGCCGAGATGCACCGGGTGCTGGCCGACGACGGCGTGCTCTACCTGGGGCTCGGCAACCGGCTCGGGATCATGGAGCCGCACTACAAGCTGCCGTTCCTGTCGTACCTGCCGCCGGCGGCGGCCGACCGCTACGTGCGGGCCTTCGGGCGGGCCGACCACTACTACGAGCGGTTCCGTACGCGGCGCGGGCTGCGCGAGATGTTGCGGGCCTTCCACGTGTGGGACTACACGTTCCCTGTGCTGGCCACGCCGACGAGGTTCGCCGGCGGAGAGCTGTTCCCCGGGGTGGTGGGGAAGGTGGTCAAGGCCGTGCTGGGACGCATGCCGCGCGGGGTGCTGCGGCTGCTGCTGCCGCTCGTGCCGACGTACCTGTGGGTGGCGACGAAGACGCCGCGGCGGCCGGTGGGCGCGGCGCTGCCGCAGCCGCCCGAACGGGTGCGCCCGCTGTGAGCACCGGCTCCTCCGGCACGGCGGACCCCCACGGAAGCACCGGCGACCCCACGAGCGGCCCGTCGAGCGACCCCACGAGCGGCCCTGTGAGCGGCCCTGTGAGCGAGCCTGTGGGCGCTTCGGCGGTCGGGCGGCGCAAGGGTGTGCGCGGGGTCTTGCGGGGCGCGTTCCTGGCGGTCGCGCTCGGCTTCGGCGGGTGGGCGGTGGCCAGGGAGTGGGACGCCGTGGCGGCCGGGTTCGCCCGGCTGTCATGGCCCGCGCTGGCCGGGTCGCTCGCCGCCGTGGTCGCCGCGCTGCTCGGGGCCATGCTCACGTGGCGCACCCTGCTGGCCGACCTCGGCTCTCCGCTCCCGCCGCGCCCCGCCGCCAAGGTTTTCTTCGTGGGCCAGCTCGGCAAGTACATCCCCGGCGCGGTATGGCCGGTCCTCGCCCAGATGGAGATGGGCCGCGACCTCGGCGTGCCGCGTTCGCGCAGCGCGGCGGCGTTCTTCCTGATGATGCCCATCCAGCTGGCCACCGGCCTGCTGGTCACGCTCGTCACCCTCGGCTGGAACCGGTACGGCTGGCTGCTGTTGTTCATCCCCCTGCTCCTGGTGCTGCTGGAGCCCCGGGTGATCAACGCCGTGATCGACCAGGCCCTGCGCCGGCTCAGGCGCGAGCCGCTCGAACGCCCCCTCACCCGGCGCGGCATGCTCACCGCGCTCGGCTGGGCGCTGACCGGCTGGGCGGCGTACGGCGTGCACCTCTACTTCGTCGCGCCCCAGGTCGGGCTGCTGTTCGCCGTCGGGGCGTTCGCGCTGTCGTGGTGCCTCGGCATCCTGACGTTCGTCGTCCCGGCGGGCGCGGGTGTGCGGGAGGTCGCCATGGTGGCCGTGCTGGCCCCTCAGCTCGATCAAGGAGCCGCGATCGCGGTGGCCCTTTCCTCCCGCATCGTCATCATCGTGGGAGATCTGATCTGCGCCGGATTGGCCGGAATTGCAGCACGTCGCGACTGAGTGTGATTTGGCGCACGTTTTAGGGGAGGCTGGTCATAAGCTGAACATCAGAGGGGGACGTCCGGTCCCGCGTTGATCTTGAGGGGAGAGATCTTCGTATGCCTCGAGTGCTCGTCGACGCGGCGGCGGTCCCCGCCGACCGCGGCGCCTTGACGCGATATGTGCACGGACTGGTCGCCGGGCTCCACAGGGCCGGAGCCGACCTGGCCGTGGTCTGCCAGCGTGCGGAGGCCGAGCTCTACCGGCGGCTCGCGCCCTCGGCCGACGTCATCCCAGGCCCGGTCGCGCTCACCAACAGGGCCGCCAGGCTCGCCTGGGAGCAGACGGGGCTGCCGCTGCTCGCCCGGCGTGCGGGCGCCGGCGTGATCCACGCCCCCTACTACTCCATCCCGCTCGGCTCCGGCCTGCCGACCGTGGTGACGGTGCACGACGTCACCTGGTTCACCGAGCCCGACCAGCGCAGCCCGCGGGCCTCGTTCTTCCGCTCGGCCACCCGTACGGCCGTGCGACACGCCCGGCGGGTCATCGTGCCGTCCAAGGCCACCCGCGACGAGCTCATCCGCGTGCTCGCCGCCGATCCCACCCGCATCGACGTCGCCTACCACGGCGTCGACCTGGCGCAGTTCCACCCGCCGAGCGAGGAGGAGGTCCGCCGCGCCTCGACGCGCTGCGGGCTGCACGGCCGGCCGTACGTGGCCTTCCTGGGCGCGCTCGACCCCCGTAAGAACGTTCCGAACCTCATCCGCGGCTTCGCCGCCGCGGTCAAGACGCTGGAGAACCCGCCCGCGCTGGTGATCGGCGGCGGCGTGCACCAGTACGACGTCGACGTGGCCTGCCGCGAGGTCGAGGCGACGGTCAAGGTGGTGCGGCCCGGCTATCTCGGGGCCTCCGACCTGCCCGGGTTCCTCGGCGGGGCGCTCGTCGTGGCCTTCCCGTCGCACGGCGAGGGGTTCGGGCTGCCGGTGCTGGAGGCGATGGCCTGCGGCGCGCCGGTGCTCACCACCCACCGCACCTCGCTGCCCGAGGTCGGCGGCGACGCCGTCGCCTACACCGAGCCCGACGCCGACAGCATCGCCACGGCGCTCGGGCAACTCCTGGCCTCACCCGAGCGCAGGAAGCAGCTGCGGGAGGCGGGGCTGGCCAGGGCTCGCGAGTTCACGTGGGCCGCATCGGCCGAAGCGCATCTCAGCTCCTATCAACGCGCGATCGAATAGTTCGGTAACCTCACGGAGTGATGGAGAGCTCTTTGCCAGGCCTCGAGGCGATCCTCCTGGTCGGGGGGCAGGGCACGCGCCTGCGTCCGCTGACACTGGGCACGCCCAAGCCGCTGCTGCCGACCGCCGGGGTGCCGTTCCTGGCCCACCAGCTGGCCCGCGCGCGATCGTTCGGCGTGCGCCGGATCGTGTTCGCGACGTCGTACAAGGCGTCGATGTTCGAGCCGGTCTTCGGAGACGGGGCGGCGTTCGGGCTCTCCCTCGAATACATCACCGAGCAGACGCCGCTCGGCACCGGCGGGGCGATCCGCAACGCGGCCGAGGCGCTGACGTCCGGCCCCGACGACCCGGTGCTGATCCTCAACGGCGACATCCTGAGCGGCCACGACATCGGCGAGCAGGTGAGCCTTCACCGCTCGCGCGAGGCCGCTGTAACGCTCCACCTGACAGAAGTGGACGATCCCACCCGGTTCGGCTGTGTGCCGACCGACGAGAGCGGCCGGGTGACCGCGTTCCTGGAAAAGACCCCCAACCCGGTCACCAACCGCATCAACGCCGGCTGTTACGTCTTCACCCGGTCGGTGATCGACTCGATCCCGAGCGGCGAGGTCGTGTCGGTGGAGCGCGAGACGTTCCCCGGGCTGATCGAGTCGGGGCAGCTCGTCCTGGGCTACGCCACCCGCACCTACTGGCTCGACGTCGGCACGCCCGCCGCGTTCGTGCAGGGCTCGCGCGACCTGGTGCTGGGCCGGCTGGCCTCGCCGGCGCTGCCCGGGCCGACCGGCGAATACCTGGCGCTCGACGGCGCCCGGATCTCACCCGAGGCCAAGGTGCAGGGGGGCACGACCGTGGGCGCCCGGTGCGTCGTCGAGGCGGGGGCCTCGGTGGTCGGTTCGGTGCTGAGCGACGACAGCGTGATCGAGGCGGGGGCCTCGGTGATCGACGCTGTGGTCGGCCAGGGGGCGCGCGTCTGCGCCGGCACGGTGGTGCGCGACGCGGTGATCGGGGACGGGGCGATCGTGGGGCCGGGCAACGAGCTCCAGAACGGCGTACGCATCTGGCCGGGGGTCGAGCTGCCGGAGCGGGCGCTGCGTTACTCCAGCGACGTCTGACTCTTTCCAGTCCCGGGCAGGCGGCACACTTGACGGGTGGAAGAGCGCAGGTGGGTCCCGGACGGGCCGCTCGACGTAGGGCTGGCGCTGCAGCCTCTCAGGCGCGGCAGCGGCGACCCCACCTGGCGCCTGGGCGCCGACGGCGCCGTGTGGCGCACCTGCCGCACCCCTGACGGGCCCAGCACCCTCCGCGTGACCGTCGGCGGCGGCGCCGTGCACGGGCAGGCATGGGGGCCGGGGGCCGGGTGGGCCCTGGAGACGCTGCCGGCGCTGCTGGGCGCCGACGACGACCTGTCCGGGTTCAGCCTCAGGCACGACCTGCTCGCCGAGGTCGCGCGGCGCCATCCCGGTCTGCGGATCGGGCGTACCGGCCGGGTCATGGAGGCGCTCGTCCCCGCCGTGCTGGAGCAGAAGGTCGTCGGCCGGGAGGCGTGGCGGGCCTGGCGCTGGCTGCTCGCCCGCTACGGCGAGCCGGCCCCCGGCCCCGCGCCCGCGGGCATGCGGGTCGTGCCCGAGCCCGCCGTGTGGCGGCAGATCCCGACCTGGCACTGGCACCGCGCCGGGGCCGAGGCCGTACGCGCGCGGACGATCGCCACCGCCGCCTGGCACGCCGCCAAGCTGGAGGCCGCCGCGACCACCGAGGAGCTCGACCGGCTGCTGCGCGCGCTGCCCGGGGTCGGCGTCTGGACCTCGGCCGAGGTGCGCCAGCGTGCCTTCGGCGACCCCGACGCCGTGAGTGTGGGCGACTTCCACCTGGCCAAGCTCGTCGGTTACGCGCTGACGGGGGAGAAGACCGACGACGAGGGCATGCTGCGGCTGCTGGAGCCGTACGCGGGGCATCGGCACCGGGCGACGGTCCTGGTCTGGCTGAGCGGCCGCCGGCCGCCCGCGCGCGGTCCTCGCATGGCCGTCCGTGACTACCGGTCCTTCTGAGGTGCGGGGACTGGGTGCGAGCGGCGAACTCAGCCCTTTGTAGTGTGCGTTTATGAGTTCTGACTCCGCGCTCCGCCGCGCGCTCGCCCGTGCCAGGGACGGCAAGACCCTCGACGTCACTGAGGCCACCGTGCTGCTGGGGGCGCGCGGTGAGCACCTCGACACGCTTCTCGACCACGCCTCCCGCGTGCGCGACGCCGGTCTGAACGCCGCCGGGCGCGAAGGGATCATCACCTACAGCAGGAAGGTGTTCATCCCGTTGACCCGGCTCTGCCGGGACCGTTGTGGTTACTGCACGTTCGCGACCGCGCCGCACAAGCTGCAGGCGCCGTTCCTGAGCCCGGACGAGGTGCTGGAGATCGCCCGGCAGGGGGCGGCGATGGGGTGCAAGGAGGCGTTGTTCACGCTGGGCGACCGGCCGGAGGACCGCTGGCACCAGGCCAGGGAGTGGCTCGACGCCCACGGTTACGACGACACGCTGTCGTACGTGCGGGCCATGGCGATCAGGGTGCTGGAGGAGACCGGGCTGCTGCCGCACCTCAATCCGGGGGTGCTGGGCTGGCGTGACTTCCAGCGGCTCAAGCCGGTGGCGCCGTCCATGGGGATGATGCTGGAGACGACGTCGCGGCGGTTGTTCGAGGAGAAGGGGCAGCCCCACTACGGCTCGCCGGACAAGGATCCGGCCGTGCGGCTGCGCGTGCTGGAGGACGCCGGGCGCACGAACGTGCCGTTCACCACGGGCATCCTCATCGGCATCGGCGAGACCGTGCAGGACCGCGCCGAGTCGATCTTCGCCATCCGGCGGGTGGCCCGCGAGTACGGCGGCATCCAGGAGGTCATCGTCCAGAACTTCCGCGCCAAGCCCGACACGGCCATGCGCGGCCTGCCGGACGCCGACCTGCAGGAGCTGGCCGCCACCATCGCGGTCGCCCGCCTGGTGCTCGGCCCCCGCACACGCATCCAGGCTCCGCCCAACCTGGTCGACTCCGAGTACGCGCTGATGATCCGGGCCGGCATCGACGACTGGGGCGGGGTGTCGCCGCTGACCCCCGACCACGTCAACCCCGAGCGGCCCTGGCCGCAGATCGACGACCTCGCGGCGCGGACGGGCGAGGCGGGGTTCCAGCTTCGGGAGCGTTTGACGATATATCCGGAATATGTGCTGGCCGGTGAGCCCTGGCTCGACCCCCGCCTGTTCGCCCACGTCACCGCCCTGGCCGACCCGCGCACCGGCCTGGCCCGCGAGGACGCCGTCCTGGAGGGCCGTCCCTGGCAGGAGCCCGACGGCGGCTTCAGCGCGTCCGGCCGCGTGGACCTGCACGTCGAGGTCGACACCACGGGCCGGACGAACGACCGCCGCGACGACTTCGACCACGTCTACGGCGACTGGGACGCGCTGCGCGAACGCCTCGGCACGGTGGCCGCCGCCACCCCGAGCGACGTGCGCCAGGCGCTCAGGCGGGCCGAGGCCGACCCGGCCGGCCTGACGGACGCCGAGGCCGTCGCCCTGCTCGGGGCCGAGGGCCAGGCGCTGGACGAGCTGGCCGCCATCGCCGACGCGCTGCGCAAGGAGGCCGTGGGCGACGACGTGACGTACGTCGTCAACCGGAACATCAACTTCACCAACGTCTGCTACACCGGCTGCCGCTTCTGTGCCTTCGCCCAGCGCAGGACGGACGCCGACGCGTACACGCTGAGCCTCGACCAGGTCGCCGACCGGGCCGAGGAGGCGTGGGCGGCGGGCGCCACCGAGGTGTGCATGCAGGGCGGCATCCACCCCGACCTGCCGGGGACGGCGTACTTCGACATCGCCAGGGCCGTCAAGGAGCGGACTCCGGGCATGCACGTGCACGCGTTCTCCCCGATGGAGGTCATCAACGGCGCGTCCAGGACGAACCTGTCGATCCGCGACTGGCTGGAGGCGGCCAAGGAGGCCGGCGTCGACTCGTTGCCCGGCACCGCGGCCGAGATCCTGGACGACGACGTGCGGTGGGTGCTGACCAAGGGCAAGCTGCCGGCCAAGGAGTGGATCGAGGTCATTACCACGGCCCACGAGGTCGGCATCCCGACGACGTCCACGATGATGTACGGCCACGTGGACAACCACCTGCACTGGGTCAGGCACATCAAGCTCATCAGGCGGCTGCAGGAGCAGACCGGCGGTTTCTCGGAGTTCGTGCTGCTGCCGTTCGTGCACACCAGCGCGCCGATCTACCTGGCCGGCGTGGCCAGGCCGGGCCCGACGGCGCAGGAGAACCGTGCCGTGCACGCCCTGTCCAGGATCCTGCTGCACGGCGCGATCAAGAACATCCAGTGCTCGTGGGTCAAGCTCCAGGACGACCTGTGCCACCAGGTGCTCCAGGGTGGCGTGAACGACCTCGGCGGCACGCTGATGGAGGAGACCATCAGCCGGATGGCCGGATCGGAGAACGGCTCGTACAAGACCATCAGCGAGCTGCGCGCGATGGTCGAGGTGACCGGCAGGCCGGTCCGCCAGCGCACCACCGAGTACGGCGTCCCGGGTGAAGAGCGGCTGCGCGCCTCCGCGGCCAGCGACGGCGTCTGCCAGAGCGTCAGGCGGGTGCTGCCGCTGGCTCGGCCGTAACCTGGGTTCTCGCCGGACTCGCGTCCGGTATGAGAGGCATGGGAGGGTTCGCTCTTGCGGTTGGGTCAGCACCGTGCCGCGCCGTCCCCTGAGCGGCGACGCAGGAAGGCGCTGGGGCGCGGCATGCTGGCGGGCCTCGCGTCCGTGGCGATCGTCGCGGCCGGCGCCTTCGTGGTCGCCGGTGGCGGCGGGGTGCTCTGCGGCACGCGAGAGCCCGTTCTGGTGGACGTGGCCGCCGCCGTCGACGTGGCCCCCGCGGTCATGGAGGCGGCGGACCGGTTCAACGCGACGGACACCGCCGTGGGCGGCCGGTGCGTGCTCGTCCAGGTGACTGAGCAGCCGCCCGCAACGGTGTTACGCACGCTGATCGGCGAGCGGGCGGGCGTGCTGAGCGAGCGGCCCGACGGGTGGATCGCCGACTCGTCGGCGTGGATCCGGCTGGCCCGCCGGCGGGGCGCGAGCGCGCTGCCGGCGCGGGAGAGCGTGGTGGCCACCTCGCCGCTGGTCTTCGCCACCCGCTCGTCGCTGGCCCGGCGCTTCTCCGTGGGCGGCACCGAGATGAACTGGCGGATGGTCTTCCCCTCGACCGTGCGCGGGCGGCTGACGCCCACCGAGGACGAGCCCGACGTCGTCCGCGTGCCGGACCCGTCGCTGGCCGGGGCGGGCATCGCCACCGTGGCCGCCGCCCGCGACGTCGTCGGCGCCGGGCCGGACGCCGACAAGGCGCTGACCGCGTTCGTCCGGTGGGCGCAGGCCGGGTCGGCGCCCGACTACCGCAGCATGCTGGCCGCGGTGGACGACCACACGTTCTGGCGGCGGCCGGTCGTCATCGTGCCCGAGCAGTCGGTGTGGCAGCACGCCCTGCGGCCCTCGGACGACCCGGTGGTGGCCCTGCACCCCCGCGAGGGCACGATCACCCTCGACTACCCGTACGTCGTCACCGCCGCCGATCCCCGCGTCGCCGAGGCGTCGGCGGCCTTCGCCGACTGGCTGACCGGGCCGCAGGCCCAGGAGATCGTCCGGCGGGCGGGCTTCCGGTCGGGCGACGGCCGGCTGGGGCCGCTCTCGCCCGGCCCGCGGATCCCCGCCCAGCCGCCGAGGACCAGGACGTCCGTGACGCCGCAGGACATCGACCAGGCGCTGCGGGTGTGGAGCCGCCTGGCCCCGCCGACCAACATACTCGCGCTGGTCGACACCTCCAGGCACATGGCGAAGCCGCTGGGCGTCGCGCTGGACGCGGCCAGGATCGGCCTGCGGCTGTTCCCCGACTCCACCCGCATGGGCCTGTGGGAGTTCGCCGACAAGGCGGGCGGGATCAGGGACCACCGGCAGCACGTCGCCCTCGGCCCGGTCGCCGAGCCGGAGCGCCGGGCCCTCGTCGAGCAGGCGCTCGGCACGCTGCGCGCCCACGCCGAGCGGGACAGCTCGCTCCACGACGCCGTGCTCAGCGGTTTCCGCGCGGTCTCCGGCGACTATCGCCCGGAGATGAACAACACGCTCCTGGTGATCACGGCGGGCCGCGACGACGGCCGCGGCGCGAGCCTGACGCGGCTCCTCGACACGCTGCGGCGCGAATGGGACCCTGAGCGGCCGGTCCAGATCATCGTCATCGCGTTCGGCGAGGACGTCGACCGCGCGGCCCTGTCGCAGGTCGCCGCGGCCACCAACGGCTCGCTGCACGAGGCCGGGAAGCCGGAGGAGATCATCGACGTCTTCCTCGCCGCCCTGGCCCGCCGCCTGTGCCATCCGACCTGCGACGCCTGAAGGGGACGCCCCACGCCGGGGACGCCCCCTTCAGGTCGTCAGGTCAGGCGCGCTGCCAGAGCGCCGGGACGTTCGGCGGCTCCCACCCGGCGAGGGCGGTGTGGGCCTGGAGGCAGCGGTAGGTCACGCCGTTGTAGGTGACCGTGCTGCCCGCCGCGTACGCCGTGCCGGTCCGCCACGTGCCCGACGGGGTGGTCGGGGTGGGCGTCGGGGTCGGGGTGGGCGTCGGCGTGGGGGTCGGGGTGGGCGTGGGGGTCGGGTTCGGGTTGCCGCTGCCACCGACCTGCAGGTCGATGCAGGAGTAGAAGGCGTTGGCGGTGTCGGAGATGTTCCAGATCGCGAGCACCTTCTGCCGGCCCGAGTAGCCGGAGAGGTCGACCGTGTGGGAGACCGTCTGCGGCGGCTGCTGGCCGTTGCCGTTGAAGACGGCCACCCGCGTGTTGCCGATGTAGTACTCGTAGTTGAGCGTCGCGTGCCGGGCGGTGAACGTCCAGGTGAAGGTCACCCGGTTGCCCACCGACGCGGCCGGCCACGGCTTGCTCTCGTCGCTGAGCTGGGCGAACTGCGGGATGTTGGCGTGGCAGTTGCGCAGCCCCTTGGGCCCTTCGACGCTCTGCGGCTCGTAGACGATGTTGCCGCAGTCGGGCACCTTGCCCGCCGCGCAGTTGGCCTGCCGGCTCGCGGGCGCGTTGACGTAGCCGTGGGCGAACGCCGGCGTCGTGTTGAACACCGTGGTGGCGAACGCGATCACCGCCACGGCGGCCAACGTCAGAGTCCTTCTCATTGAAGCGGCTCCTTCACATGGGGGGATGCCCCAAATGTAAAGGAAAGTTTCCTAACGGTAAATGCCCATCTGACTGCGCGTCAGCGCGTGACGATGAAGTCGGCCGCGTCGCGGGGCGCCCGATCGCGTGGCGGCGCGGCGGCGTGCCCCACGGCCACGCAGCCCATCGGGTCCCACGTCTCGGGCAGGTCGAGCACCTGACGGACGACCGGGCGGCAGAACATCGTGGACGACACCCACGCCGACCCGAGCCCCTCGACCGCGAGCTGGACGAGGAAGTTCTGGACGCCCGCGCCGGTGGCCACCACGAACATCTCCCGCTCCGAGGCGTTGCGCCGGTCGTCGCGGTAGGTGTGGGAGCCCTCCATGACCAGGCACGGCACGACCAGGTAGGGGGCGTTGCGCAGCACGTCGCCGCGCCTGACCCGCTTGGCGATCGACTCCTCGGAGAACCCGTCGCCGCGCAGGTCGGTGATCCACGCCTCGCGCATCGCGTCGAGCAGCTTCGTGCGGGTCGCGGCCGACTCCAGCAGCACGAACCGCCACGGCGTCGTGTGGTGCGGCGCGGGCGCCGCGATGCCCGCCGCCACCGCCCGGCGCACCGCCTGCGGATCGACCGGCCGGTCGGAGAACTCCCTGATCGTCCGGCGGGCGAAGACGACGTCACGCGAGCCGTAGCGGAACAGGTCTTCGTCGGCAGGGCGCACCAGCGGCCTGACCCCGGGCCCGTCGTCGTCGGTCACCAGGTGGGCGAGGCCGCGCACGATCGCCACAGGAACCCCGGCGAGCTTGCCCTTGACCAGCTCGGCCGCGCTCGCGATCTCGTCGGCCAGCGCCGTCACCGTGGCGCTCAGCGGGTTGCCGTACGTGTCGGACGTGCCGCGGAAGTCGTCGAGCGGGCGCACCCCGGCCGCGCCGATGGCCACGTCGGTGAGGCCGTTGCGCCACGGCCGCCCGAACGTGTCGGAGAGGATCACGCCCACGCGCCCGCCCAGCCCCGCCCTGATCCGCCGCGCCGAGGCGTCGGGGTCTTCGGGCAGGAGGAGAACGGTGCCGGGCGCGGTGTTGGAGGCGTCGACCCCGGCGGCGGCCATGACGAAGCCGTGGCGGGTCTGGGAGATGACGGTGTCGCCGCGCCTGGCGACCACGCGCTCGGTCTCCTCCTCGATGGCGAGGGTGCGGTCGGGCGCGTGGCGCACCCGGCCCTCGGCCTTGCTGACGATCTTGGAAGTGACGACGACGATGTCGCCGTCGCGCAGGCCGGCGTGGCTCAGCAGCGCCGCCACGTCGTCGCCGGGCCGCACCTCGCCGATGCCGGTCACGGCGATCACCTCGACCCGGGCGGCTGCCGGCGTGGTCGTCGCATCGGCTCCCGCGGGGGTCGGGCGGTGGTCTTCTGCGGTCATCGGGCGAGCTCCAGGGCGAGGTCGAGGGCGGTGCGGGCGATGTCGGCGGCGGCCTCGGCGTCGTGCATGAGGATCGGGCGCGCCACCACCCGGACGCCGTCGAGCGCGACGGCAGAGTCCTCCTCGGCGACCAGCCAGCCGTCGATCAGCTCCGAGCCGTACAGCTCCAGGACGGCCTGCGCGGTGGTCTCCACGCCGATGGCCGTGAGGCACGCGTCGGCCATGCCGCGCACGGGCGCGCCGCCGATGATGGGGGAGACGCCCACCACGGTCTTGGGCAACAGGGCCGCACGGATGCCGGGGATCTGCAGGATCGTACCGATGCTCACCACCGGGTTGGACGGCGGCAGGATCACCACGTCGGCCCGCTCGATCGCCTCCAGCACGCCGGGCGCGGGCTTGGCGGTGTCGACCCCCACCAGCGCGAACGACCGCGCCGGGACGGAGGCGCGCAGCCGGATCCACCACTCCTGGAAGTGCACGCCCCGCCGGCCGTGCTCGTCGTCGATCACGACGTGGGTCTCGCAGCGGTCGTCGGTCATCGGCAGCAGCTGCACGCCGGGCTGCCAGCGGGTGCACAGCGCCTGCGTGATCTGCGAGAGCGGGAAGCCGGCCTCCAGCATCTGCGAGCGCACGATGTGGGTGGCGAGGTCGCGGTCGCCGAGCCCGAACCACTGCGGCTCGACGCCGTACGCGGCCAGCTCCTCCTTGACCACGTGGGTCTCCTTGGCCCGGCCCCAGCCCTGCTGCTCGTCGATGCCGTGGCCCAGGGTGTACATCACGGTGTCGAGGTCGGGGCAGATCCGCAGGCCGAACAGGGTGATGTCGTCACCCGTGTTGCCGATGACGGTGATGGAGGAGTCCGGCGCGGTGGCGCGCAGGCCGCGAAGGAACCGGGCGCCGCCGATACCGCCGGCGAGTGACACGATGTGCATGCGGCCCAGTCTTTCACCGGGCGCTGACACCCCAGATCTGGGAGTGGTTTTCGCCGCATTTGTCGGCGAAGAAGTCCCAGTATGTGGCGATTTGGTGCGCACGAGGTTTCTGGGACTTCCGCCGGGCGAGTCAGTGTTGTGGCAAACTCCCTTCGGACCAAAGGGTCCGATGGGGGTTCTTGTGAACAAACTTGACGTCGCCCGGCTGAAGGAGCCGGCTGCCTGGATCATGCTCGTCACCGGGTTGATGAACGTGGTGCTGGCGGTCGGACACATCGTCATCGGCTCGTCCGGCTCGTCGCCGTTCGCAGGCTCGTCGTCCTTCGCGGAACGCTCGATGACGTACTTCTCGAGCCTGACGAGCCCAATCGTGACGGCGCTGCTGCTGGGCGCGGTGCTGCTGGCCACCAAGGTCGGCCGGCCGTCGTCCAAGGCCAAGCCGCTCGCGTACGGCGCGGCGGCCGGGCTGGCGATCGCCACGGTCTTCGGCCTGATCGCGCTCCTGGCCGGCCTGGCCGCAGGAGCCGGGGCCCGGGCGACGATCGAGCACTTCTTCCTCGGCCTGCCCACGCTCGCGCTCACCGCCGTCGCCCTGGTCTACCTGCTCCCGCAGGTCATGCCCGAGCGACCGGCCGCGCAGGTCTACCAAGGCCAGTTCGGCCAGCAGCCCGGCTTCTTCGGCGGGCAGCAGCAGCCGTACGGGGAGCAGGCCCAGCAGGGTTACGGTCAGCAGCCCGGCTACGGCGGCCCCCAGGAGCAGCCCGCCGCGCACGGCCAGCAGGAGCAGCCCCCCGGCGCCTACGGCCAGCACTCCATGCCGAACCAGCCCTCCGCCCCGGGCGTCGACCACGGCCAGCAGCCCCCGTCCGGCCAGCAGCCGGGTTACGGCCAGCCTGGTTACGGTCAGCAGCCTCCGTCGGGTCAGGAGCCTGCCTACGGGCAGCCTGGTTACGGTCAGCAGCCTCCGTCGGGTCAGCAGCCCGGCTACGGTCAGCAGCCTCCGTCGGGTCAGCAGCCCGGTTACGGGCAGCCTGGTTACGGTCAGCAGCCTCCGTCGGGTCAGGAGCCCGGCTATGGGCAGCAGCCTCCCTCGGGCCAGGAGCCGGGCTACGGTCAGCAGCCCGCGTCGGGCCAGGGTTACGGGCAGCAGCCCCCGTCCGCCCAGCAGCCCGGTTACGGTCAGCAGCCCGGTTACGGTCAGCAGCCTCCGTCGGGTCAGCAGCCCGGTTACGGCCAGCAGCCCGGTTACGGTCAGCAGGACTACGGGCAGCAGGGTTACGGTCAGCAGCCGCCGAGCTTCGGCGGTCAGCCCGACCAGGCCGCCTACGCTCCGCAGCAGCCCGAGCCCCAGAGCCCCCAGCCTTCGCAGCCGGCGCCGTACCAGCCGATCAGGGGCGCGCTGCCCGCCGCCCCCTCGGACCAGCGCCAGCCGGAGCAGCAGGACCAGGGCTACTTCGGCCAGCAGTCCTACGCCCCCGCCGACACCGCCCCTTCGGCGCCGGGTTCGCTCGTCGGCGAGTACACCCCCGCGCCGTACGTCCCGGCCGACAGCCAGCCGGACGCCTACGGTCAGAACCCGTACGCCCCGCCCGCCGACCAGCCCGGTGCGTACGTGCCCCCGGGCGAGACCCTGCCCAACGCCTTCGCCGCCCCCGGCGAGCCGGCGTACCCGGGGGGCGAGACGGCCCCGAGCATGCCGTACCCGTCGGCCGAGCAGCCCTCCTACGGCCAGCAGCAGTACGGGCAGCAGCAGTACGGGCAGAACGCCTTCGACCAGCAGGGCAGCCAGCCGTTCACCGGCTACTCGGGCCAGGAGTACGCCGCCTCGGCCGGGTACCAGGAGCCCGACCCGCCGGTCGACCCGCGCTCGCAGCAGCTGCTCGACGCCTACCAGCAGGCGGAGTCGTACCAGCACTCGAACGCCGGGGGCACCCGGCCGGAGCTCCACGTGCCCGACTACTCGGGTCAGACGGGCCGGCCGTACGACGACCCGCTGGGCCACCCGCAGCAGCAGCCACCGCAGCACGGCGGCGGGTACGAGCCCCAGCAGGGCCAGTACCGGCCCGCCCACCAGGCCCAGCCGGGCTGGCCGGAAACTCAGGGCGAGTCGACGATGCGGATCGATCCGGCGGCGTTCGACGGTGACCACCGCCGCCCCGGGGACGACCCCATCGACCCAACCGCCATATACACACCCAACGAGCCACGCAGGTAACGGACCGGCAATGAACGGCTAGAGAGAAGGTGGGCCACGGGCGGGCGTCTATCCCGCCCTGGTACGGTTCCGACCGCTGACAGCGTTGCACAAGCCAGGCCGATGCCATGCGCGAGAGGTGTCGGCCGGTGAGAACATCACATGCCGAGCACACCGGGGCGAGATCTGGTCTTTCCCCGGATACCTGCATGCCGCTTGACGCCGCGTACAGCACACGCGTGTAATTACAACCATGTTGTTACGCCTTCCAGTGGGTGGGTAATAAGGAAGGCGTCCATGGGGGGCTCCATTGCGGGCGGGCGGCAGGGAGGTGTGCAGTGACCGATCCGGTCATCGCACAGGAACAGCTTGACGCTGAAGAACTCGGCTGGCAGGAGCGCGCGTTGTGCGCGCAGACTGATCCGGAGGCGTTCTTCCCGGAGAAGGGCGGCTCCACCCGAGAGGCCAAGAAGGTGTGCCGATCGTGCGAGGTTCGTGCGGAGTGCTTGGAATACGCACTCGAGCACGACGAGCGCTTCGGCATCTGGGGTGGGCTGTCCGAGCGGGAGCGCAGACGGATCAAGCGCCAGGCCGTATAGGTATAAGGGGGGAAAGGGTCACGCGGGTAGCCGTGTGACCCTTTTCGCATCTCCTGACACACTTTCACCGGTATGGTGGGCGCGCCTGATCTTCCCCCTCAGGAGTCGCCCACCGATGTCACGTCCCTTCGTCACCGCGATCGTCGTCGCCCATGACGGCGCGCGCTGGCTCGGGGAGACGCTGCGCGCTCTGGTCAGCCAGAGCCGCAGGCCGGACCGCGTGGCCGGCGTCGACAACGGCAGCAGGGACGCCTCGGCCGACCTGCTGGCCCAGACGCTCGGCACCGGCAACCTGGTCTCCCTGCACCGTTCCTCCGGCTTCGGCGAATCCGTCGCCGCGGCGCTCGCGAAGCTGCCGCCCGCCGGCCCGGACGAGTGGATCTGGCTGCTCCACGACGACTGCGCGCCCGATCGGCATGCGCTGGAGGCACTGCTCGCCGCGGCCGAGCACGATCCCAAGGCGGCCGTGCTCGGGCCCAAGCTGCGCGACTGGATCGACCGGCGGCGGCTGCTGGAGATCGGCGTGACCGTGGGCCGCACCGGGCGCAGGGACACCGGGCTGGAACCGGGCGAGTACGACCAGGGGCAGCACGACGGGGTGCGCGACGTGCTGTCGGTGTCGACGGCCGGCATGCTCATCCGGCGCGACGTGTGGGAGAAGGTCGGCGGCCTCGATCCGTACTTCGCGCTGTTCCGCGACGACCTCGACCTGTGCTGGCGGGTGCGCAACGCCGGTCACAAGGTCCTGAACGTGACCTCCGCCGTGGCCTGGCACGCCGAGGCGGCGGCCCGCAGGCGGCGGCGCATCGCGGTCAGCGGCGACCACCCGCGCCGCCTCGACCGGCGCAACGCGCTTTTCGCGATCATGGCGAACCTGCCGTTCGGCGCGCTGCTCTGGGCGCTGCTGCGGAACGTCGTCGGCGCGGCCGTGCGCACGCTGCTGTTCATCGTGAGCAAGCAGCCGGCGAACGCGCTGGACGAGGTGGTGGCCATGGGGTCGGTCCTGGCGCACCCGGGGCGGCTGAGACGGGCGCGGAAGGCTCGCCGTCATGGCCGCAAGAAGGGATATATCCGCATAAAGCGGTTGATGACCCCTCGGTGGGCGGCGTACCGGCGGCTCACCGACATGGTGCAGAGCTTCCTCGCCGGGGAGGCCCCGCTCGACTCGGCCGGCCGGCACCACCACGCGGCCACGGGTGACGAGCAGGAGATCGCCCCGCCGCCGGACACCGGGTCGGTCAAGCGCTTCGCCGGGCGGCCCGGCGTCATCCTCATGTTCGCGCTCACCGTGGTCGCGCTGGTGGCCGAACGGTCGCTGCTCGCCGGGGAACGGCTCGGCGGAGGCGCGCTCGTCCCGGTGACCGGAGGCGCGTCCGACCTGTGGGCGTTCTACACCGAGGGCTTCCACGACGTCGGGCTCGGCTCCACCGCTCCCGCGCCGCCGTACGTGGCCGTGCTGGCCGCCCTGTCCACGCTGGCGTTCGGCAAGACGTGGGTGGCGGTGTCGGTGCTGCTGCTCGGCTCGGTGCCGCTGGCGGGGGCAACGGCGTACCTGGCCACCCGGCACGTCATCCCGGCGGTGCCGGCACGGGCGTGGGCGGCGGGGACGTACGCGCTGCTGCCCGTCGCGACGGGCGCCATCGCGGCGGGACGGCTGGGGACGGCGGTGGCGTTCGTGCTGGTCCCCGTCTACGCCTGGCTCCTCACCACCATGCTGCGCGCCGAACCCCGCCGCGCCCGCCGCGCCGCCTGGGGTCTCGGTCTGCTTCTGACCGTCGGTACGGCGTTCGTGCCGCTGGTCTACCCGCTCTTCGCGATCGTCGGCATCCTGGGCGCGGTCGGCGTCCACCACGTCCGTTCCCGGCGCGCCGTCGCGTCCGGGCAGGAGACGGCCGGGGAGCTCGGCCAGGACCTCTTCGGCGAGGGTCAAGGCGCCGCCGGCGCAGGCGACCCGGGAACCGCCGACCAGGCCGCCGCCGGTCTCTTCAGCCCAGGAACGGCCGTCCAGGCCACCGCCGGGGTCGCCTCCGGCCAGGGGGCCGCCGGTTTCTTCGAACCAGCGGCCGGCAGGGGTGCGGTCGCTCTCGGCGAGGGACCGGCGGGTCGGGATGTGGTCAGTGCCGTGGCGCTTCGCCCGGGGTCGGACGGCCCCGCTGAGCGAGCGGATGCCGGGCAGGGACCCCGCGGCCGCCGCGCCGGCAGACGGCGGGCACCCGGACACGAGGCCGCGGCGAACGGAGCCCAGGAGCGGGAAACCGGCCGCGGCGGGCGTCGTGGCCGGAAAGGCACCGACGCCCGGAACGCGGAGGACCCGCAGCACGGTGGTCATTCCCGCAGCAACGGGGATGCCAGCACCGGCGGCAACGCCCAGAGCGGGGCGGACGTCAGTGACGGGGTGGCGGCCTCGATGGGCATCGCGCTCGCCGTGCCGCTCGTGCTGCTCATGCCCTGGCTGGCGAGCCTGGTCACGGACCCGGGCAGGTTCCTCCTGGAGGCCGGCCTGCACGATCCGGCCCTGGTGGACCCGTCACTCGGCCCCGAATCGCTGCTGGCGCTCAGCCCCGGAGGGCCCGGCCTGCCGCCGTTCTGGGTGACGGCCGGGCTGGTGGCGGCGGCGCTGGCCGCGCTGTCCATGCGCCGCCAGCGCGTGATCGTCGCCATCGGCTGGGGCGTCGCGCTCTACGGCGTCGGCGCGGCCATCCTGGTCAGCCGGGTCGCCGTCGACGGCGTGCGGGTCTGGCCGGGAGTGCCGCTGGCGTTCGCGGGCGCGGGGCTGGTGGTCCTCGTGGGCCTGACCGCCCACCGGCTGAGCGAGATCCGCGCCGGGGGCGGCCTGCGCCGGGTGGGGGCGACGGCGGTGGTGGCGGTGGCGTTCAGCACGCCGCTGCTGGCCGCCGGCCACTGGATGGCCACCGGCGTGCGGGGGCCGCTCGTCGGCGACGCCCCCGACGTGCTGCCCGCCCTGGCAGCGGCCAGGACCACGAACGGAGAACGCACTCTCGTGATCGAGGGCTCGTCCTTCACCATCCTGCACGGGCGTACACCGGTGATCGGCGAAGCGGAGCTGCCCGTGGCCTCAGAGGCCCGCTCCCGGGTGGAGGCGGCGGTGCAGGGCCTGGTCGGCGGGCGCGGCGGCGACGCGGCCACGCTGGCGAGCAACGGCATCGCGATGGTCGCCGTCGCTCCGCCCATCTCACCGGCCCTGGCTAGGACGCTCGACTCGCAGCCGTCGTTGCAGCGCCTCAGCCTGTCGGACGCGGGCGGCCTGTGGCTGCTGACCGAACCGGTCACCCGCGTGCCCGCCCAGCCGGCGAGCGTGCTGCACACGCCGTGGTTGTGGGTGCAGGGCGCGCTCGTGATCGTGATCGTGATCCTGGCCTCGCCGGGCCGGCGCCAGGCCGAGGGCACCGAGCCGGCCGTGGCGGTGGCGCGATGAGCAGGTTCGTGGAGCACAGGTTCGGCCTGCTCGTGCTCGTCGTGGTGTCCCTGCTCGCCCTGTACGGCGTCGCGCTCGTCACCCGCCCCACGCCGCCGTCCCCGCCCGCGCAGACCCCGAAGCGGGTCGCCGTCGAGTCGGTCACCGCGGTCTGCCCAGGGGCGAAGGGCCAGCAGGTCAACGTCTACCTGCCCGGCACCCTGAACGCCGAGACCCTGGAGAACGGCGACCCGTACGTCACCAAGGGCCCCGGCGGCCTGGAGGCCGGTTACCTCGTCCGCGCCACGGCAGGGGAGTCCCGCGGCCTGGCCGGGGTCCGCTGCACGGAGCCGGTCCCAGAGACCTGGCTCGTGGGCCCGGGGCCGGTGCACGCAGACGTGCGCCTGCACCTGGTCAACGCCGACAAGGCGCCGGCGCTGGCCGACGTGCAGGTGTACGCGGCCGAGGGCCCGGTCTCGGGCGACAAGGGCGTCGGCCTGGAGATCGCCCCCGGCCAGCACCGCGAGATCGACCTGCGGACGCTGGCCCCGTCGGCCGACATCATGGCCGTCAGCGTCACCACGATCTTCGGCCGCGTCGCCGCCTTCGCCAGGACCACGATGGAGACCGGGGGAGTGGACTGGCTGCCGTCGGCCGGGCCCCCGGCCACCCGCGTGGTCGTCCCCGGCATCCCCGGGGGCGGCGGTCAGCGCAGGCTGCTGGTGGCGGCGCCCGGCGAGACGGACGCCCTCGTGCGGCTCACGGCCGTCAGCGAGGACGCCGAGTACGCGATGCGCGGCCGCGAGACGGTGTCCGTGCCGGCGGGCAGCGTCGTCGCCCTCGACGTCACCACCACGCTGGCCGGCTCGTCCGCCGCGCTGGTGCTCTCGTCGCCGACGCCCGTCGTGGCCGGCCTGGTCGTCACCAGCACGGGCCAGCCGGGGGACGTCGCCTTCACGGCCGGCACCCCGTCCCTGGAGCTGGGCAGCGCGGTGGCCCGCAACGGCGCCGGCTCCCGGCTCGTGCTGACGGCGCTCGGCAAGCCGGGCAAGGTGCGGGTGCAGGTGCTGCCGGCGGGGGGCGAGGCGGCGGAGCCGTTCGAGGTGGACATCCCCGCCGGGCGCACCAAGAACGTCAAGCTGGCGGCGAAGGGCGACTTCGCGGTGTCCGTCACTCCCGTGGCCGGCGAGGTCTACGGCGCCCGCGTGGTGGAGGAACGCGCGGGGAACGCCGTGCTGCTCACCGTCCAGCCGCTCGCGCCGGCGCGTTCGTGGACCCTGCTGCCGCCCCTCACCGACACCCCCAGGGTCGTCGCGCCCTGAGGCGTCACCCGACGGCCTCCAGCGCGTTGCCGTCGGGGAGCGTGGAGTCCGGCGCCGCCTCAGCGGCGGTCGTCGTAACCCGGGTCGACGGTCTCCGGGGAGAGGCCGAGCAGGGTGGCGACCTGCTCCACCACCGTGTCGTGGACGAGGGCGCCCAGCGTCTCGCGGTCGCGGGCCCTGGCCTCCAGCGGGCGGCGGTAGACCACCACCGACGCCGGCGACTGGCCGGTGGCGGCGTCGGCGCGGCCGAACGGGATCGGGTCGGAGCTCAGCTGCGGCCCGTCGCCCAGCTCGCTCAGCGGCGGCACCTCCTCCACCGCGAACTCCACCACCGACAGCTGTTTCTCCCACCGCGGCCGGAGCCGGTCGACGGCGTCGAGCACCAGGTCGTCGAAACGTTCGCTGCGCGACTTGGCCACCGGGACGTGGGAGGGAGCGAGCGGGCCGCGCAGGCCGCGACCGTGCCGATCGCGCCGTCGGGGACCGCGCTTGTTTGTCACGCCAGCAAGTGTACGGGCCCGCCTCCCGCGTCACCGGGAGCGGAGCCGCGGTTCTGGGGCAAGATCGGTGGGGTTCGGGTGATTGGGCAGGTGGTGAGATGGGCAAGCCCGGGGTGGGACGGCCGGCACGAGGCCCGGTGACTTCGGGGCATGTGGGTGGAAAGGCTGCGACAGGTGTCCGAATTGTGGCGACACGCTCGTTAAGAGCGCTCAGATAGTGGCGCCTCGCACTCTTACCGGATACGGTCCCTCCGTGAGCCCCGTCCGCCGTTGTTCCCGCACCGCTTGCAGCCAGCCTGCCGTCTTCACGCTCACGTACGTATACGCCGACTCGACCGCTGTTCTCGGCCCCCTGGCGACGTACGCGGAGCCACACTGTTATGACCTGTGCGCCGAACACGCCGAGCGACTGACCGCCCCCCGCGGCTGGGAGGTGGTCCGCCTGCCGACCGACGGCGCTTCACCCAGTTCCGACGATCTCGAGGCACTGGCCAACGCGGTCAGGGAGGCCGCGCGTCCCACGACGTCCGGCAGCGGGGAGCCGGTCGGTCAGGGGGTCGAGGTCGGCCGCCGCGGGCACCTGCGCGTTCTGAGGTCGGCCCAGCAGCACCGCGACCGGTAGGCTCGTTTTACACGGAGGAGAACGACCTAAGGGCGGAGCTGGAGAGTGGGCGACCTCGCCAAGATCTTCAAAGCGTACGACGTTCGCGGGGTTGTGCCCGACGAGCTCGACGAGCCGACCGCCGAGGCCGTGGGGGCGGCCTTCGTCGAGGTGACCGGCGCCCGGTCGGTCGTGGTCGCACACGACATGCGCGAGTCGTCGCCGCCGCTGGCCGCCGCGTTCATCCGCGGCGCCCGCTCGCGCCGCGCCGACGTCGTGCACGCCGGTCTGGGCTCGACCGACCTGCTCTACTACGCCAGCGGCAGCCTCGGGCTGCCCGGCGTCATGTTCACCGCCAGCCACAACCCGGCGCGCTACAACGGCATGAAGATGTGCCGGGCCGGCGCGGTGCCGATCGGCGGTGACACGGGCCTGACCGAGATCCGCGACCGCGCGGCCGAGCTGGTCGGCGTGACCGCCACGCCCAGCGGCTCCCTGATCGAGAAAGACCTGCTCAGCGGCTACGCCCACCACCTGCGCACCCTGGTCGACCTGAGCGGCGGCCGGCCGCTGAAGGTCGTCGTCGACGCGGGCAACGGCATGGGCGGCCACACCGTGCCGGCCGTGTTCGAGGGGTTGCCGATCGAGCTGGTGCCGCTCTACTTCGAGCTCGACGGCAGCTTCCCCCACCACGAGGCCAACCCGCTGGAGCCGCAGAACCTCGTCGACCTGCAGCGCGCCGTCCTCGACAGCGGCGCTGACCTGGGTCTCGCCTTCGACGGCGACGCCGACCGGTGCTGGGTGATCGACGAGCGCGGCGCGTCGGTCTCGCCGTCGGTGATCACGGCCCTGGTCGCGGCGCGTGAGCTGGCCAAATACCCCGGCGCGACGATCATCCACAATCTGATCACCTCGCTCGGGGTGCCCGAGATCGTCCGCGAGCACGGCGGCGTCCCCGTGCGCACCCGGGTGGGGCATTCGTTCATCAAGGCCGAGATGGCGCGCACGGGCGCGGTGTTCGGGGGCGAGCACTCGGCCCACTACTACTTCAGGGATTTCTGGTTCGCCGACTCCGGCATGCTGGCCGCGATGCACGTGCTGGCCGCGCTGGGCGAGCAGGATCGGCCGCTGTCACAGGTCGTGTCGGCCTATTCGCGCTACCACGCCTCGGGCGAGGTCAACAGCACAGTCTCCGACCAGGGCGAGGCGCTGCGCCGGGTGCGCGAGGCGTTCGCCGCGCGCGGGGAGTTCGACGAGACGGACGGGCTCACCGTGACCGGTCAAGGCTGGTGGTTCAACCTGCGGCCGTCCAACACCGAGCCGCTGCTCCGGCTCAACGCCGAGGCGGCCGACGAAGCCAAGATGACGGCGATCAGGGACGAGGTCCTCACGATCGTGGGAAAGGTGTCAGAGTGAAGATCGACGACTGGCTGCTGGAGATCCTGGCCTGCCCGGCCTGCAAGGCCCCGCTGCGCGCCGAGGCCGAGGCCGACGAGCTGGCCTGCACGGGCTGCGGCCTGGTCTACCCGGTCCGAGACGACATCCCCGTCCTGCTCGTCGACGAGGCCAGGAAGCCGTGACCTGGGAGCCGGAGAGGCTCGACGACCAGCGTCATCTCAGCGAGGCCGACCCCGAGGGCATGCTGCCCGCGGTCGCCGCCTCGGCGGCCCACGTACGCACCGGCCACCGCGCCGCCGTCGAGGCCGGCCTCGACCGGCTGGCCGGCCATGGCCGCCCGCGCGCCATCGTGGTGGCGGGCATGGGCGCCTCGGGCATCGTCGGCGACATGCTCGCCGCGGTCGCCGGCAACGGCGCGCCGCTGCCGATCGTGACCTTGCGCTCCTACCAGCTGCCCGGCTGGGTGGGCGCCACCGACCTGGTGGTCGCCGTCTCCGGCTCCGGTCGCACCGAGGAGACGCTGGCCGTCGCCACGCAGGCCGTCCGCAGGGGCTGCACGCTGCTCGGCGTGGGCCCGGCCGGTTCCCCGCTGCACGCGATCGCCACGCAGGCGTCGGCCGGCTACGTGCCGGTGCCGGTGACCGGGCAGTCGCGGGCCGGCCTGTGGCTGCTGGCCGTGCCGGTGATCGAGGCGGCGGCGGCGCTGCGGCTGGTGCCGGCC
This sequence comes from Nonomuraea terrae, assembly GCF_044465245.1. Classification (NCBI taxonomy): domain Bacteria; kingdom Bacillati; phylum Actinomycetota; class Actinomycetes; order Streptosporangiales; family Streptosporangiaceae; genus Nonomuraea; species Nonomuraea terrae. The sequence continues at coordinate 141,362 of NZ_JBITLL010000007.1, forward strand.
GACGCCGGCCTGTTCGAGCGGGTGGCCAAGTCGCTGGAGGACCTGGCGAACCGCTGCCGTCCGTCCAGCGACTCGTTCATCAACCCGGGCAAGTCGCTGGCGATGGACCTCGCCGAGAGCGTGCCGATGGTGTGGGGGGCGTCGGCGCCGACATCGGTCGCGGCCTACCGGCTGGTGTGTCAGCTCGCCGCGAACGCCAAATACCCCGCCGTCCACGGTGAGCTGCCCGAGGCCGCGCACCACCAGGTCGCGGCCTTCGACGGGCCGCTGGCCGAGCGCGACATCTTCGCCGACGCCGCCGGGCGTACGCTCAGGCTGGTCGTCATGCGCGACGTCGAGGAGCACCCGCAAGTCACGCGGCAGCGCAAGGCGGCGCTGAGGCTGGCGGGCGATCGCGACATCCCGGTCACTGAGCTCGCGGCCGAGGGCGAGCACCCGCTGGAGCGGATGGCCTCGCTCATCATGCTGGGCGACTACGCGAGCACGTATCTCGCGCTGGGATATGGGACAGACCCGACGGCTGTGTCAGCGATCACGGAGATGAAGGCCCGAACTTCCCCATAGTATCGCTTATCAGGCCTTTATCGTGATCATGTTGAGTGGAGTAGATCGGTGAGCGCGAGCGGCGGTACCAAGGCAATCATTGCGGCCCTGACCGCGAACCTGGCCATTGCGGTGGCCAAGTTCGTGGCGGCGTTCTTCACCGGGTCCTCCTCGATGCTGGCGGAGGGCATCCACTCGGTCGCCGACTCGGGCAACCAGATCCTGCTGCTGGTCGGCGGCAAGCGGGCGGCCCGGGCGAGCACCCGGGAGCACCCGTTCGGCTACGGGCGCGAGCGCTACTTCTACGCCTTCGTGGTGGCGGTGGTGCTCTTCACGATCGGTGCCGCGTTCTCCATCTACGAGGGCGTGCACAAGCTCTCCGACCCCCACCCGGTGGAGGCGCCGATCTGGGCGTTCAGCGTGCTGATCTTCGCGATCATCGCCGAGGCGTTCTCGTTCCGTACGGCGATCAGGGAGTCGAACGCCGTCCGGGGGCAGCAGTCGTGGTGGGCCTTCATCCGCCGCTCCAAGTCGCCCGAGCTGCCGGTCATCCTGCTGGAGGACCTGGGCGCGCTGCTCGGCCTGATCTTCGCGCTGTTCGGCGTCACGATGGCGGTGCTCACCGGCGACGGCGTCTGGGACGGCATCGGCACCCTGATGATCGGCGTGCTGCTGGCCGTGATCGCGATCGTGCTGGCCATCGAGACCAAGTCGCTGCTCGTCGGTGAGGGCGCCTCGCCCGACGTGGAGGAGCAGATCCGCGGGGCGCTGGCGAACGCGCCCGAGGTCGAGCGGATCATCCACATGCGCACGCTGCACCTCGGGCCGGAGGAGCTGCTCGTGGGCGCCAAGATCGCGGTCGCCCACGACGAGACCGCCGCCGAAGTGGCGCGCAGCATCGACGAGGCCGAGCGGCGCATCCGTGAGGCCGTGCCGATCGCGCGGGTGATCTACCTGGAGCCCGACCTCGACAGGTCGCGCACTCCGGCGTCCTAGGCGGGGCGGCGGGGGCCGTCCGAGGGGCGCAGGAGGCGCAGCGCCTTCTCCTTCTCGAAATCCAGGGCCCTGCGGGGCACCTGGATGCGGCCGATCCGCACCCCGAGGTCGCGTACGGCCGCCGCCACCGCCGGCTCGGTCAGCACCCGCAGCGCGAACGCCAGCTCGGCCGGCGACACGTCGAACCGCTTCTCCAGCTCCACGCCCTGGGCCACGGCCGCCAGCTCGTCGGGGCCGAAGCGCCGGTGCGCCCCCTGCTCCCTGACCGGCGGCAGCAAACCCAGGGCTTCCCGGTATCGGAGCATCCGCGGGGACATGCCGAGCCGTTTCGCCGCTTCCGTGATGCGCATCCTTACATTCTTACGTCAGTTTCGGCCTGCTTGAGATGCGACTCCGCGCGAGCGGCGCCTACACTCGTCGCAGACAACATCAGTGACGCGAGGGGAAACCCGATGGACTTCAAGGTCGCAGACCTTTCACTTGCCGACTTCGGCCGCAAGGAGATCCGGCTCGCCGAGCACGAGATGCCCGGCCTCATGGCGGTCCGCAAGGAATACGCGGCCTCTCAGCCCCTCCGCGGCGCGAAGATCATGGGCTCGCTCCACATGACCATCCAGACCGCCGTGCTCATCGAGACGCTGGTGGCGCTCGGAGCCGAGGTCCGCTGGGTGAGCTGCAACATCTTCTCCACGCAGGACCACGCCGCCGCCGCGGTCGTCGTCGGCCCCGACGGGACGCCCGACGACCCGAAGGGCGTGCCGGTGTTCGCGTGGAAGGGCGAGACGCTCGAGGAATACTGGTGGTGCACCGAGCAGGCCCTGACCTGGCCGAACGGCGACGCTCCCAACATGATCCTCGACGACGGCGGCGACGCCACGCTGCTGGTCCACAAGGGCGCCGAGTACGAGAAGGCCGGCGCCGTGCCGCCCGCCACCGCCGACGACCCGGAGGAGTGGCACGTCATCATCGACCTGCTCACCCGCACGGTCGGCGCCGACAAGAAGTGGACCAGGATCGCCGAGAGCATCAAGGGCGTCACCGAGGAGACGACCACCGGCGTGCACCGCCTCTACGAGATGCACAAGAACGGCCAGCTCCTCTTCCCGGCGATCAACGTCAACGACTCGGTCACCAAGTCGAAGTTCGACAACAAGTACGGCTGCCGCCACTCCGTCATCGACGGCCTCAACCGCGCCACCGACGTCCTGATCGGCGGCAAGGTGGCCGTGGTCTGCGGCTACGGCGACGTCGGCAAGGGCTGCGCCGACGCGCTGCGCGGCCAGGGCGCCCGGGTCATCGTGACCGAGATCGACCCGATCTGCGCGCTCCAGGCGGCCATGGACGGCTTCCAGGTGACCACGCTCGACGAGGTCGTCGGCATCGCCGACATCTTCGTCACCGCCACCGGCAACTTCAACATCATCACCGCCGGGCACATGGCGAGGATGAAGCACCAGGCGATCGTCTCCAACATCGGCCACTTCGACAACGAGATCGACATGGCCGGCCTCGCCAAGCTGCCGGGCATCGAGCGGCGCAACATCAAGCCGCAGGTCGACGAGTGGGTCTTCGCCGACGGCCACTCGATCCTGGTGCTCGCCGAGGGCCGCCTGATGAACCTGGGCTGCGCCACCGGTCACCCCAGCTTCGTGATGTCCAACTCGTTCACCAACCAGGTGATCGCGCAGATCGAGCTGTTCACCAAGACCTCCGAGTACCCGCTCGGCGTCTACACGCTGCCGAAGCACCTCGACGAGAAGGTCGCCCGGCTCCACCTCGACGCTCTGGGCGTCAAGCTCACGGAGCTGACCAAGGAGCAGGCCGCCTACATCGGCGTCCACGTCGAGGGCCCGTACAAGTCCGACCAGTACCGGTACTGATCGATCGAAGAGCTCCGGGAGGGGTGCTCTCCTTCCGGAGCTTTCCCTTCACGGCAGGGAGGCTCCCCGTTCCCGGGGTTCCCGTCTCACGGGGCTTTCCCCTGTCCATCCTTTACGGCAGGCCAAGTCACCCGCACGCGCCGTAGCCCCTTGCCGTCGGTCCTGGCCGGTCGTGAAGGCTCACGGGCCGGGCGCCGTGACGGAGCGGGTTCTTGGCCGCGTTCTTCGGTTGAGGCACCCCATGGATCTGAGTGACAGCGGTGAGCGGCAGATCTCCTGGGCCGCGCGTTCGATGCCGGTGCTGACGGCGATCAGCGAGCGGTTCGCGCTCGAACGGCCGCTCGACGGGCTGCGCATCGCGGCCTGCCTGCACGTCACCGCCGAGACGGCCGTGCTCATGGGGGCGCTGAAGGCGGGCGGGGCCGAGATCGCGCTGGCCGCGTCGAATCCCCTGTCGACGCAGGACGACGTGGCCGAGGCGCTGCGCGGCTACGGCATCGCGGTGCACGCCCGCGCGGGGGTCGACCGGGCCACCTACTACCGCCACATCCACCAGGCGCTCGACGTCGGGCCCGACCTGGTGCTGGACGACGGCTGTGACCTGGTGAACATCCTGCACACCGAACGTACCGACCTGCTGGAAGGCGTCGGCGGCGGGTGCGAGGAGACGACCACCGGCATCATCCGGCTGCGGCAGATGGCGGCGGAGGGCGCCCTGCGGTTCCCCGTCGTGGCGGTGAACGACACCCGGACCAAGCGCATGTTCGACAACCGGTACGGCACCGGCCAGTCGACGCTCGACGGCATCATGCGGGCCACCAACACCCTGCTGGCCGGCCGGACGGTGGTCGTGGCCGGGTTCGGGTTCTGCGGGCGCGGGGTGGCCGAGCGGGCCAAGGGGTTCGGCGCCCGGGTGATCGTCACCGAGATCGACGCCGTCAAGGCGCTCGACGCCACCCTGCAGGGCTACGAGGTGCGCCCGATGGCCCAGGCCGCCATGATCGGCGACCTGTTCGTCACCGTGACGGGCAACCGCGACGTGATCAGGGCCGAGCACCTGGCCGTCATGAAGGACGGCGCGATCCTGGCCAACGCCGGCCACTTCGACGTCGAGATCGACGTGCGGGCGCTGGACGAGCTGACCCACGAGGTGCACCGGGGCGTGCGGCCCAACACCGACGAGTACGTCATGCCCGACGGCCGCCGCCTGCTGCTGCTGGCCGAGGGCCGCCTGGTCAACCTGACCGCCGCCGAGGGGCATCCGGCGGCCGTCATGGACATGTCGTTCTCCGCGCAGGCCCTCGCCGTGGCCTGGCTGGCGGGGGAGCGGGCGGGCCTCGCGCCCGGCGTGTACGACGTGCCGGAGGAGATCGACCATGAGGTGGCCCGGCTCAAGCTGGAGGCCGCCGGCATCGGCATCGACACCCTCACCGCCGACCAGGAGGCCTACCTGCACTCCTGGAGAGTGGGCTCCTAGAACTCGTTCGGTGTCCATCAACTCCTGGTGACCGAGGCGCCGGCCGTCGCCCAGCGCCGGTCGGCAAGCGCAGCGCGGCCCGTCGTTCCAGGCGTTCGGGAGGGCGCTCGAACGGACCGCGGGGCGACATGGTCCGGCAGATCGGCTCGGCCGACAGCCGCGTGGGCCTCGTCGCCCGCGCCATCAGATGGATTCGGCCGCGCTGCAACCGGGTGAAGGTCCTGGCCGACGCAGCGGGCACTTCCTGGCGGTCACGGCGATGAGCCCGCGGCGGTGCCAGAGAACAGCTCCGGCTCCAGGAGGCGCGGATCACGCTGATCTCGGCGCCGCACGACGTGGTGACGGTCGGATACGGCGGGGGTACGACAGCGCCTCGCAGTTCAGCCGCGAATACCGGCGCATGTACGGGCTGCCGCCCGCCCGGGACGCGGCCCGGCTCCAGGCCGAGCTGGACTCGGCGCACGGCGTGCCGATGTAGGCGGGGCCGGTCAGAGCTCGGCCTGCATCTCCTGCATGCGGCGGATCTCGGCCGTCTGGGTGACGTTGACGTCGCCGGCTAGCTCCTCGACCCGGATGTGCGTGCCGCTCATCAGGACCTGCTCGGACATCTTGATCGCGCCGAGGTGGTGGTTGATCATCAGCTCCAGGAACATCCGGTCGAAGTCCTTGCCCTTGGCCGCCTTGAGCGCCTCCAGCTGCTCCGGCGTGGCCATTCCCGGCATGCCCTCGTGCGCGGCGTGGTGTTCGGGCGCCTGCTGACCCTGCTCGCGCAGCCAGGTCGTCATGAACTGGATCTCCGGGCCCTGGGCGGCCTGGATCCGGTCGGCCAGGCTCTTCAGCTTGGCCGACTCCGCCCGGTTGGGGGCGAGCAGCGCCATGTCGAGGGCCTGCCGGTGGTGGACGATCATGTCCTGGACGTACGTGATGTCGGCCGCGTTGGCGGTCGGCGAGGGCACGGCGGTCGCGGCCTCGCTGGGAGACAGCGTCCTGGCCTCTTCGCCAGGACGTCCGGGAGCGATGACGGGCGCGGTCGAGTCGGCCCGGGGCGTCTGCGGCGTCGCGCTGGAGCTGCAACCGGAGAGGGCAACGACCGTGCCCACGATGACGATGAGCGCGGCGCGCACTCAACCTCCCTGCTGACTCGGTGGGAATGGGAACTTTAGGTGAAGAACGCCGCAATTGAAAGGGGTCGAATCGGAACAAAAATTGACACGTTGGACGCTGGCCTGCGAACGCGAAGGAGGTAAGGATTGCGTAGGTTTATGCCCCCTTTATCGGAGGTTCCGAGTGTTCACCCCCCGAAGGGCCGCCGTTCTCGTCGCGGCCCTCGTCGCCTTCGCCGGCACTACCGTGCCGGCCGCGCAGGCGGCTGACATCCCGGCTCCTGGCGAGATCGTCATGAGCCCCAACATCAGCCACGTCACGAACGTTCCCAAGCCCGGGGCGCTGGCCGACATCAACACCGACATGGCCTTCCAGGGCGACTACGCCTATGTGGGCAACTACTCCGGGTTCTCGATCTACGACATCAAGAACCCGAAGAAGACGTCCGTGGTCAGCTCGGTCGTCTGCCCCGGCGGGCAGATGGACATGAGCGTCTACGGGAACCTCCTGTTCGGGTCCGTCGACGCGTCGCTGAACAACGACTCGTGCAGCGCCACCTCGCAGCCGGCCTCCGACAAGAACTCGTGGGAGGGCGTCCGCATCTTCGACGTCTCCGACAAGGCCAACCCGAGGTACATCAAGTCGGTCGAGACGAACTGCGGCTCGCACACCCACACGCTGGTGCCCGACAGCAGTGGCGAGAACGTCTACATCTACGTCTCCTCCTACTCGCCGTCGGCGAACTTCCCCGACTGCCAGCCGCCGCACGACCTGATCTCGATCATCAAGGTGCCGCTGGCCGACCCCACGGCGGCCTCGGTCATCGCCACGCCGAACCTGTTCCCCGACGGCGGGTTCCCGGGCGTGCCCGGGTCGTACCCGGTCGGCAAGTCGGCGACGACGGGCTGCCACGACATCACCTCCTACCCGGAGAAGGGCATCGCGGCGGGCGCCTGCATGGGTGAGGGCATCCTCATGGACATCCGCGACCCGGAGCAGCCGAAGGTCACCGCGACCGTCCGCGACGAGGTGAACTTCGCCTTCTGGCACTCCGCCACGTTCAACAACGACGGCACGAAGGTGATCTTCACCGACGAGCTCGGCGGCGGCACCCGGGCCACCTGCAACGAGGCCATCGGGCCGGACAAGGGCGCCAACGCCTACTACGACATCGTCGACGGGCAGATGGTGTTCAAGAGCTACTTCAAGATCGCCCGTCACCAGGCCGACAGCGAGAACTGTGTCGCTCACAACGGCTCCCTGATCCCGGTCAAGGGCCGCGACATCATGGTCCAGGCGTGGTACCAGGGTGGCATCTCGGTCGTCGACTTCACCGACTCGGCCAACCCGCAGGAGATCGCCTTCTTCGAGCGCGGCCCGGACAACACCGCGCCCCCGCTGGATGGCGGCTTCTGGTCGGCGTACTACTACAACGGCTACATCTACGGCTCGGACTTCAACCTGGGCCTCGACGTGCTGAAGATCAACGACCCGCGTACGAACCAGGCGAACAGCGTGAAGATGGACATCCTCAACACGCAGACGCAGGGCTCGTACCCCGAGCGCGGTCGCTGACCGTTCCCCCCCCGCGGTGAGGGCCGTGACCCGGCCCTCACCGCAGTCGTTCTCCGGAAGTCCAACCGTGATCAAGGAGGATCCCGAGTGTCCCTCACTCGTCGTGCCGTCGCCGTCGCGGCGGCAGCCACCGCCGCGTTAGCGCTGGTCGGCATGCCGGCGCTGGCCGCCGACATCCCGCCCGCCGACACCGTGGTCACCAGCCCCAACGTGACCCACGTGCAGAACGTCCCGAAGCCCGCCTCGATCGCCGCCACGATCAACACCGACATCGCCTTCCAGGGCGACTACGCCTACGTCGGCAACTACGGCGGGTTCTCGATCTACGACATCAAGAACCCCAAGAAGACGAAGGTCGTCAGCTCCGTCGTCTGCCCGGGCTCCCAGATGGACGTCAGCGTCTACGGCAACCTGCTGTTCGGCGCCGTGGACAATCCCCGCAGCGACGACTCCTGCAACAGCACCGGCCTGCCCGCCACCGAGGAGGAATCCTGGGAGGGCGTCCGCATCTTCGACATTTCCGACAAGGCGCACCCGCGCTACATCAAGTCGGTCGAGACGAACTGCGGCTCCCACACCCTGACCGTCGTGCCGGGCAAGGGCCGCGACGCCCGGGAGAACGTCTACGTCTACGTCTCCTCGTACTCGCCGTCGGCGAACTTCCCCGACTGCCAGCCGCCGCACGACAAGATCTCGGTCATCAAGGTGCCGTTGAAGAGCCCGGCCTCCGCGCAGGTCGCGGCCACGCCGGTCGTCTTCCCCGACGGCGGCAACGAGACCCAGCCCGGCCTGCTCCTGCCGACCAGCGGCTGCCACGACATCACCGTCTACGCCGAGAAGGACATCGCGGCGGGCGCGTGCATGGGTGACGGCGTGCTGTTCGACATCTCCGACCGGATGAACCCCGTCGTCACGGCGCGGACCACGGACCCGAACTTCGCGTTCTGGCACTCCGCCACGTTCAACAACGACGCCACCAAGGTCGTCTTCACCGACGAGCTCGGCGGCGGCGGCGCGGCGACCTGCAACGCGACGGTCGGCCCCAACCGCGGCGCGGACGCCATCTACGACATCGTGGACGGCGAGTTCGTGTTCAAGAGCTACTTCAAGATCCCGCGCCACCAGGCCGACACCGAGAACTGCGTCGCCCACAACGGCTCGCTGATCCCGGTCAAGGGCAAGGACATCATGGTCCAGGCCTGGTACATGGGCGGCCTGTCGGTCTGGGACTTCACCGACTCCGCCAACCCGCGGGAGATCGGCTACTTCGAGCGCGGCCCGCGCTCGGACGGCTCCGGCGGCGGCATCTGGTCGGCGTACTACTACAACGGCTACATCTACGCGGCCGACTTCAACGAAGGGTTCGACATCGTCCAGATCAAGGACCGGCTGACGGACGGCGCCAAGGGCGTCCGCATGGACCACCTGAACGTGCAGACGCAGGAGTCGTACGGCCGAGGCCGTCACTGACTCCTCCGCGTCAGCGAGGTGGTGCGAACCCGCCCGGAGTCGCCTGCGGCGGCTCCGGCGGGGGATAGGGGCCCTGCCGCGGCTGTTGCCGCGGCGGGGCCTCCTGCGTGAAAGGCCCTGGCTGCGTGTACGGGCCGGGCTGGGTGTGCTGGTCAGGTCGGGTGTACGGGCCGGGCTGGGGGTGTTCGCCGGGTTGGGCCGAAGGGCCGGGCGGGGGATGGGGGAACGGCTGCGTGCGCGGGGCCGGCGGGGGCGGAGTGGCGAGGCCGAGCTGCTGGGCGAAGCGGGCCTCCTCCCGGCGGCGGCGCTCGGCCAGGACCGCGCTCAGGTACGCGTGCGGCGGCACCCCGGCCGGCGCGGCCGGCGAGACGTATCCCGCCACCTGGTTCGCGATGCGCACCCCCATCTCGTGCTGGACCAGCGGCGACAGGTCGTGCCAGCGCGACAGGTACTGCCGGGCGGCCTGCGCCACCTCGGCGGGCAGCTGGGAGAGCTCCAGTGTGGCCGCCCACCCCGCGAGCTGCGGCGGCATCACGACCGGCGGGGACGAGTCGCGCGGCGCCCGGTCGGAGATCACGATGGTGCCGGCGAAGACGTCGCCGACCCGCTTGCCGCGCTGCGAGACCAGCGACGCGATCAGCGCCGGCGCCCCCCACAGCAGCCAGAACTCCACCACTCCGGCGACCCCGCGGAACAACGCCTGACGGAAACGCTCGGGGCTGCCGTCGTCGCCGACCACGCGCAGGCCGAGCGCCAGCTTGCCGAGGCTGCGGCCCCTGCTGAGGGACTCGAAGACCACCGGGTAGCCGACCATCACCAGCACGACGAACACCACCATGACCGTGCTGAACATGGCCGCGTCCGTGATCGGGGCGAACGCGTTCAACAGGGCGTACGCGCCGATCAGCACGGCGAACTGGACGGCGAGGTCGATGAGGATCGCCAGCGCGCGCGAGGGCATCTGGGCCACGCGCACCTCGACGACTACCGCGTCGCCCGTCACAACCTCTGACATATGTGGAGCCTAACGGCTAACCGTGGGTGTTCGAGCGGCCAGAATGTTCGGGTGGACATCGATGCATTCGTCACGGCACACCGCCCTGTGTGGGACCGGCTCGACCATCTCGTCAAGCACCGCTCGTCACTGACGGGCACCGAGGTGGACGAGCTGGTGGAGCTGTACCAGCGGGTGTCCACGCATCTGTCCATCGTGCGCTCGTCCTCGTCCGACCCCATGCTGGTCGGACGGCTGTCGGCGCTGGTGGCCAGGGCTCGTTCGGCGGTGACGGGCGCGCACGCGCCGGCCTGGCGTGAGCTGGTGCGCTTCTTCACGGTGTCGTTCCCCGTGGTGGCCTACCGGGCGCGGTGGTGGTGGCTGGCCAGCTCGCTGGCGTTCGTGGCGGTCGCCTGGGTGATCGGGGCGTGGGTGGCGGCCAACCCCGACGTGCAGGCGTCGATCGCCAGCCCCGAGCAGATCACCCAGCTTGTCGAGGAGGACTTCGCCGACTACTACTCCGAGCACCCGGCCGCCTCCTTCGCCGGGCGCGTGTGGACCAACAACGCCTGGCTGGCGGTTCAGACGATCGGCTACGCGGTGGTGCTGGGCCTGCCCATCCCGTACGTGCTCTACGCCAACGCCGAGAACGTCGCCGTCTCCGCCGGGCTCATGGCCTCCCGCGACAAGCTCGACATCTTCTTCGGCCTGATCCTGCCGCACGGGCTGCTGGAGCTGACCGCCGTGTTCCTGGCGGCGGCCGTCGGCATGCGGCTCGGCTGGACGGTCATCGACCCCGGCCCGCGCAGGCGCGTCGAGGTGCTGGCCGAGCAGGGCCGGGCCGTGATGAGCGTGGCCCTGGGGCTCGTCGTGGTGCTGTTCCTGTCGGGGCTGATCGAGGCGTTCGTGACGCCCTCCGGGCTGCCGACGTGGGCGCGCGTCGGCATCGGGGTGCTCGCCGAGGTCGCCTTCCTCGCGTACGTGATCGTCTTCGGCCGCCGCGCGGTGGCCAGGAACGAGACCGGAGACCTCGAACGCGCCCCCGACGTCGCCCCCAGCGCCTGACACAACGCCCGCCTCAGCGCCCGCCTCAGGGGGCCTGCCTCAGGGGGCCTGCCTCAGAGGCGGCCGGCGGCCTTCAGGGCGAGGTAGGCGTCCGCGAGCGCGGGCGCGATGTCGTCCGGCGGCGCGTCCACGACCTCCACGCCGTGCCGCCGCAGCCTGGCCGTGATGCGCCTGCGCCCGAGCTGGGCCTGCTCGGCCGCCGCGGCGTCGTACACCTCCTCGGCCGTGCCCCGGCGGCCCGCCATGGCGGCCACCCGCGGGTCGGACACCCCCGCCACCAGCACCAGGTGGCGCGAGGAGAGCTGCGGCAGGACCGGCATGAGCCCCTCGTCCAGGGCCGCCGCGTTGAGGTCGGTCAGCAGCACGACCAGGCAGCGCCGCTTGGCGCGCGACAGGACGGCGGCCACCATGCCCTGCGCGTCGGCCTCGACCAGCTCCGCCTCGATCGGCGCCATCGCGCTGACCAGTGACGACAGCAGCTCGGTGCGCGAGGCGCCGCTCACCCAGGCGCGTACGGCCCGGTCGTGGGCGAGGAAGTCGACCCGGTCGCCGGCCCTGGCCGCCAGCGCGGCCAGCAGCAGCGCGGCGTCCATCGACCAGTCGAGCCGCGGCCAGCCCGGCGTGGGCAGCGCGTCCGGCCCGGCCAGCAGGCCGCCGCCCGTGGGAGCGGCCCCCGCCATGGGGATCGGCGCCTCGCCCACCCGGCCCGCGGACGTGCGGCCGGTGTCGAGCACGATCAGCACCCGGCGGTCGCGCTCGGGCCGCCACGTGCGCACCACCACGTCGTTGCGGCGCGCGGTGGCCCGCCAGTCGATGGACCGCACGTCGTCGCCGACCACGTACTCGCGCAGGGAATCGAACTCGGTGCCCTGGCCGCGGACCAGAGCGGGGTGCCGGCCGTCCAGCTCGCGCAGCCGGGCCAGGCGGGAGGGCAGGTGCTTGCGGGACAGGAACGGCGGCAGCACGCGCACCGTCCACGGCGCCTGATGGCTGCCCTGGCGGGCGGCCAGCCCCAGCGGCCCGACCGAGCGCACGGTGACCCCCGCGGACGAGCGGTCGCCGCGCCGCGTGGGGGCGAGTGTCACGACGATCCTGCGGCGTTCCCCGGCGGGCAGGTCGATGGCGGCCGTGCGCGGGGTCGCGCCCGCCGAGGGCGGCCAGGCGTCGCGCAGCAGGCCGCGCACACGCCTGCCGCCCGGGTTCTCCACCACCAGCTCCACCGTGGCCCGCTGGCCGAGGCGTATCAGGGTGTCGCCGGAGCGGTGGAAGCGCAGTGGCCGAACCGCGCCGGCGAACGCCAGGTCCACGAGGATCCCGGCGGCCAGCAGCAGGCAGACCCCGGCCAGCGCGGCTCCGGGCCGCGGCGCGAACAGCACCACCGCGATCCCGAGCGCCGCGAGCAGCCCTGCACGTCCCGTCAGAGCCATCAGCGCGGGACCGGGACCGAGGCGAGGATGCCGTCGAGCAGGCCGTCGGCGGTGGCGCCCTCCAGCTCGGCCTCCGGCCGCAGCTGGATCCGGTGCCGCAGCGCCGGCCTGGCCACCGCTTTCACGTCGTCAGGCGTGACGTACGGCCGCCCGGACAGCCACGCCCACGCCCGCGAGGCCGCGAGCAGCGCCGTGGCCCCACGCGGCGAGACGCCGAGCTGCAGCGACGGGGAGTTCCTGGTGGCGCGGGCCACGTCGACGATGTAGCCGAGCACCTCGGGCGCGATGTGCACCGTGGCCGCCGCCTCCCGCGCCGCTGCCAGGTCCCGCGCCGAGGCCACGGCCTTGACCTGCGACAGGTCGCGCGGGTCGAAGCCGCGGGCGTGCCGGTCGAGCACCGCGATCTCGTGCTCGCGCGGCGGCAGCGGCACGGTCAGCTTGAGCAGGAACCGGTCGAGCTGGGCCTCGGGCAGCTGGTAGGTGCCCTCGTACTCGACGGGGTTCTGCGTCGCGCACACCACGAACGGGTCGGGCAGCGGCCGGGCCGAGCCCTCCACGGTGACCTGCCGCTCCTCCATCGCCTCCAGCAGCGCCGCCTGGGTCTTCGGCGGGGTGCGGTTGATCTCGTCGGCCAGCAGCAGGTTCGTGAACACCGGCCCCTCGCGGAACTCGAACTCCGCCGTCTTCGAGTCGTAGATCAGCGACCCGGTCACGTCGCCCGGCATCAGGTCGGGGGTGAACTGCACCCGCTTGAAGTCGAGCGACAGCGCCGCCGAGAGCGTGCGGACCATCAGCGTCTTGGCCACGCCGGGCACGCCCTCCAGCAGCACGTGCCCCCTGCACAGCAGCGCGATGACCAGCCCCGTCACCACGGAGTCCTGGCCGACCACGGCCTTGGACACCTCCGCGCGCAGCGCCGCCAGGGCCTCCCTCGCCGAGTCGGCCGGGACCGTCGCGTGGTACGTCTCCTCAGGGTTCAATGACCTGCCTTTCGATCGCGTCCAAGTGTCCGGCCAGCGCGACGAGCCCCGCGTCGTGGTCCGGCGGCGGCCCGTAGAGCACGGCGCCGAGCTGCTGGGGGTCCTGGCCGGTACGCGCCGCGAGCGCGGCGACGACCTCGTGCCGCCCGGCGCCCGAAGCGAGCCCGAGCCGGGGGACGAGCCGGTCGATCGTGCCCTCGCGCAGCGCGTCGGCCGCGCGTCCCCTGGCACGCCTGGCCCGGTAGAGGCGGCCCCGCCCCTCGACGGTCTCGGCCGCCCTGACGATGACGGGCAGCCGCTCGGCCACCACGGGCCCGAGCCGTCTGCCCCGCCAGAACGCGGTGACGGCCAGGGCGGTGATCGCCATGTAGACGGCCCACCGGATGTTGTCGGGCATCAGGTCGTGCATCGACCGGCCCTGCTCGCCCGGCAGGTCGAGGGCCGGCGGCTCGTCGGGGCGCACCAGCCAGGTGACGGGCTTGCCGGTGCCGATGAGATTGAGTGCCAGGGCCGCGTTGCCGTCTTCGGCCAGGCGCTGGTTGGTCATGAAGCCGCCGTCGCCGACGACCGTGGTGACGCCGCCGCCGTGGGTGAACCTGACCAGCAGGTGCCCGTCGCCGGCCGGGTAGCAGGCGGTCGCGCCCGCGGGCCCGCGCATGACCGGCCCGCCGAGGTACGCGCTTCCCGCGGCCGTCGCGGCGGGCAGCCCGCACGCGGGCTCGCGGGAGCGCGGACGTGCGAAGTCCGGCTCCATGCGGACGCCGGGGGCGAGGACCGGCAGCCCCAGCAGGTCGCCGACGATCAGGCGGTCACCGGGGATCGCGGTCAGGGCGAACTCGTCGTGGTAGGCGGTGTCGGTGATCACCAGCACACGGTCGCCGATGGCGGCCTTGGCGGCGGCGGCCGCCACCGAGTCGACCCTGTCGACGGTGACGCCGCGGTCGCGCAGCAGCTCGGCCAGCGCCTTGGAGCCCGAGAGCGAGACGTCGTCGGGATCGAGCGGGCGCGCAGGCCCGCGGTCGGGGCCGATCAGCAGCCCGATGACGGCGGCGATCACGGCCAGGACGCCCACCAGCGCGATGCCGCGCCCGGAGCGCCAGACCGAGCGCACGGTGGGTGAGGTCGCGTACGACTCCCCGGCCTGCGGCGGACGCGTCTCCACGGTCACCGCGCACCTCCGCCGTAGCCGGGCGTCCCCACGCTCACTCCGCACCTCCGCCGTACCCGGCCGTCCCCACGGTCGCGAGGACCGGCCGGGCCTGCTGGAGGCGGGTGTCGAGCGAGGTCATCGCGTCGTACGCCGCCCTGGTGCCCGGCACCCCGCCGTAGGTCACGTCGTCGAACGACCGCGCCCCGGCCGACAGCTCCGCCGCGAACGCCGGCAGCGACACCGCCGCCTCCGCCGCGAGCTCGCCGGCCGTACGCCCCGGCATGCCGCTGACCAGCGCGCGTTCCTCCATGTCGCGGGCGATGGCACGGAAACGCTCGCGGACGGCCTCCGCCCAGCGGCCCTCCGAGGCGAGGCCCTCGGCGGCCCGCCGGTGCTCGGCCGCGGTCATCGCCTGCTCGCCGAACAGCCCGCCCGTCAAGAGCGCCTTCCTGCGAGTCGTCCTGCGCAGCTGCCAGCCCACCAGGGTGATCACGCTGAGGAGGATGAGAACGATCGCCGCGGCGGCGATGACGCCGCCGGCCGTGCCGCCGCCGGTGGCCGCGTCGATGAGGTCGCCGAGGAACTGCATGACCCGCCGGTAGATCAGGTCGAGCAGCGACTCCTTCGCGTACTGGGGGTCGAGGAGCTCGGTCGCGGCCCTCTGGGCGGCCTCGTCCCTGCCGATCGGGCTCACGGTCTGGCGGAGTTGGACGGGTGCCACAGGTCGTCGGCCGAGGAGTGCACCCAGCCCTGGCGCTGCTGTTCGATGGCGGCCGTCTGGAGCACGAGGTCGAAGGCCTCGGCACGCATGCGCCGGTCGGCGTAGAGCAGGCCGGCCACACCCGCCTCGAACGGGTAGGTGAGCATCGAGCCGATCGTGTAGCCGATGGTGAGGAACAGCGCCGAGACGATGGCGGTGGCGGCCGTGCCCGCGCCCATCGCGCTGAACATCGTGCCGGCGAGCGAGAACGGGAAGGCGAGGACGGTCGAGACGATGCCCACGAGGATCCAGGTGAGCAGCAGGATGCCGAGCACCCGCCAGAAGTCGCCCGTCACCAGCTGCCACGAGCGCCGCATGGCGTCGATCGGCCCCCTGCCCTCCAGCACCACGGCGGCCGGGGCGAACGCGAAGCGCGTCTTGAAGAACAGGTAGTAGACGAAGTAGGCGACGATGAACAGCAGCGTCGCGACGGCCACCAGGGTGAACTCACCCGTCGTCGCGAGCGCCGCCATGAGCAGCACGAAGACGATCAACGGCACGACCATGATGACGGCCATCAGCGCCACCACGCCGAACAGCGCCCCCACCCGGCCCTTGACCAGCCGCCAGGCCTCGCCCGCGCTCACCGTGCCGCCGAAGACGGCCCGGCCGAGGATGCGGGTCAGCACGCCGGTCAGCATGGTGACGACGACGAACTGCACGGCGAGCGAGATCAGGGTGCCGCCGTACTGGACGGCGAGGCTGCCGTACAGGTCGCCGGTGGTCACGCTGCCGGGGTCGGCGGCGATGCTCGCCGCGGAGTCGAACACGTACGCCTGCCCCAGTGCGACCGGCACGGAGACCACGAGCGCGGCCGCGGCCGACAGGCCCAGCACCGACTTGGGGTTGGAGCGGATCAGCTTGATCGTGCCGTCGAGGACGTCGCCGAGGCGCAGCGGGTGCAGGGGGATGATGCCGGGCCGCAGCGCCGGCGGAGGCGGCATGTAGCCGTATCCGGGACCCTGGCCTGGATAGGGGGGATAGGGTGTTCCCGGCCCGTGGCCGGCGGGCGCCTGCTGATAGGGCGGCTGCCCGTGCGGCTGGCCGTGCGGCTGGCCGCCGTAGGGCACCTGCTGCTGCGAGCCGGGCGCGGTCCATGGGGAGGCCGGCGGGGCGCTGTACGGCGGGGGCTGTTCGGCCGACCAGCCTGATGGCGTCTCGGGCATGGGACCGTGACCGTCTGACATATCCCAATCCTGGCATGCTGGGCGGGAGCTTGGTGTCACGGAGGAGATTCGTCGCCCGATCTCGCCCGCATTCTCCGGCGAATCCGGGCGCGGTTGACATCCAGGGATGGCCGAAAGCTGCTCTGTTACCGCAGACTGGGAAGGCGGTCGCGGGGGCGGGCGGCACGTTCGCCGCTCGTCAGGTTCATGTGTCGCACATGGGCCTACCAAGGGTAACCTTCAGTGATCGTGCGGGTATGTCCCACAATGCGTAGAAACGAATGAGGGGCCATGAAAGGTCGCGTGCTGGTCGTTGACGACGACGCCGCTCTCGCCGAGATGCTCGGGATCGTGCTGCGGGGAGAGGGCTTCGAGCCGTCATTTGTCTCCGACGGCGACAAGGCCCTCGACGCGTTCCGGGATACACGCCCGGACCTGGTCCTGCTCGACCTGATGCTGCCGGGAGCCGACGGCATCGACGTCGCCCGCAGGATCAGGGCTGAGTCGGGGGTTCCCATCGTCATGCTCACCGCCAAGAGCGACACGATCGACGTGGTGCTGGGGCTGGAGTCGGGCGCCGACGACTACATCGTCAAGCCGTTCAAGCCGAAGGAGCTCGTGGCGCGGGTGCGGGCGCGGCTGCGCCGCACCGACGAGCCGACCCCCGAGATCCTGCAGATCGGCGACATCACCATCGACGTGGCCGGCCACTCGGTCAAGCGCGGCGACGAGACCATCAACCTGACGCCGCTGGAGTTCGACCTGCTGGTGGCGCTGGCCCGCAAGCCGCGCCAGGTCTTCACCCGCGAGGTCCTGCTCGAGCAGGTGTGGGGCTACCGCCACGCCGCCGACACGCGCCTGGTCAACGTGCATGTGCAGCGGCTCCGGGCGAAGATCGAGAAGGACCCCGAGCACCCTGAGATCGTCGTCACGGTCCGCGGCGTGGGCTACAAAGCCGGCCCTGCCTGAGCTTCCGACACCCCGCCATGCCCCCGACGACCCAGCGCCGCTCCCGACGGACGTTCCGCCAGATTCTCGGCGGCGTCCGCCGGCGGGTGCGTCGTGCGGCGGGCAAGGCGCGCAGCACGTGGCGGCGCTCGCTGCAGCTCCAGGTGGTCACCAGCACGATGGTGATCTCGGTCATCGTCGTGGTGGTGCTCGGCACGTTCCTGTTCGGGCAGATCAGCAAGTCGGTCGTCGACAGCACCCAGGAGTCCTCGAACAGTGAGGCGTTCGCCGACCGGCTGCAGATCGCCGACGCGCTCGCCCCCGAGACCGACGACCAGGACAAGACCACCGACAGCGGCAAGCAGGGCTCGGCCAACCCGCTCGACGAGGTGATGGACACCATCACGGGCTCCGGCGAGGGCGGCACCGAGAAGCGCTACGACATGCTGGTGCTCAACCGGCACCTCCCCGGCGCCTCGCGGGGGTCGGGGACGGTCGTGCCCGGCGACGTGCCGGCCAACCTCCAGCTGGGCCTGCAGCGCAACATCCGCGACCAGCAGTACGACGAGCCCTTGGCGATCACGGGAAAGATCCGGTTCGCCGAGGAGGGGCAGTCGCGGCTGACGTACGTCATCGGCGGCGTCGTCCACGTGCCGACCAGCGGCGAGAGCTACGAGGTCTACCACTTCTTCCCGCTCGACGAGGAAGAACAGCTGCTGGTCAACGTCCGGCTCGCCATCGTCGTGGTGGGTCTCGGGCTCGTGCTGCTGCTCGCCGCCATCGCCTACCTCGTCACCCGCCAGGTCGTCACCCCCGTACGCCTGGCCCGCCAGGCCGCCGAGCGCCTGGCCGCGGGCAAGCTCGACGAACGGCTCAAGGTGCGCGGCGAGGACGACCTGGCCCGGCTGGCCAACTCGTTCAACGAGATGGCCGCCAACCTCGCGCTGAAGATCCACCAGCTGGAGGAGTTGTCGCAGGTCCAACGCCAGTTCGTCTCCGACGTCTCCCACGAGCTGCGCACGCCGCTGACCACCGTCCGCATGGCCGCCGACCTGCTGTACGACGCTCGCGAGGACTTCGACCCGATGGCCTCCCGTTCGGCCGAGCTCATGCAGGCGCAGCTGGAGCGGTTCGAGTCGATGCTGGCCGACCTGCTGGAGATCAGCCGTTACGACGCCGGCGCCGCCACGCTCGACCTCGACCCCGTCGACGTGCGCGACCTGGTGCTGCGCGCCATCGCCGACTCCGAGGCGCTGGCCGAGCGTCACTCCACCCGCTTCGAGCTGCGGCTGCCCAACGAGCCCTGCATGGCCGAGGTCGACAACCGGCGGGTCGAGCGCATCCTGCGCAACCTGCTGTTCAACGCCATCGAGCACGGCGAGGGCCGCGACGTCGTGGTCACCGTGGGCGGCGACCGCGACGCGGTGGCGGTGGCCGTACGCGACCACGGGATCGGCCTCAAACCCGGCGAGGACACCCTGGTCTTCGACCGGTTCTGGCGGGCCGACCCGTCACGGGCGCGCACCATCGGCGGCACCGGGCTCGGGCTGGCGATCTCCCGCGAGGACGCCGCCCTGCACGGCGGCTGGCTCCAGGCGTGGGGCCAGCCCGGCGAGGGCTCGCAGTTCCGGCTGACGCTGCCGCGCACCGCAGGGGCCGACCTCAAGGGCTCGCCGCTGCCACTGGTGCCGCCGGAGATCGAGATGCGGCGCACCTGGCGTACGTCCATGACGCCGGTCCTGCTGCCGGCGGTCGCCGACGGGGGCGGTTATGACGAGGACTAGACGCTTCGCCGCGGTGACGGCGATCATGGCCGCCGTGACGTGCGCGGGCTCCGGGTGCACCGTCATACCGCTGAGCGGCCCGATCGCGGTGAGCGACGTCGGCGCGGGCGATCCGCTGGGCAGGCCGTTCCAGCGCATGATCGCCATCGGGCCGCAGCGCGAATGGGGACCGGAGGAGACGATCAAGGGCATGCAGGCCGCCATGGCCGCCTACCCCGACGACCCGTCGGTCCTGCAGCAGTACCTGACACCCGAGGCCAAGGCCACGTGGAACGCCTCCGGACCGGTGACGGTGATCGACGACGCCTTCGAGATCGTCGCGCCCCCGCCGGGCGACGGCACCGAGACCGTGCAGACCGTGACGCTCAAGGGCAGCTCGGTGGCCTCCATCAAGGAGGACGACTCGTACGTGCCCACGGCCGGGGCGTGGGAGCGTCCGTACGAGCTGGTCAAGGCGCCCGGCGGCGGCTACCGTGTCAACGCGCTGCCCCCCGGGCTGCTGCTCACCGCCTCCGACGTCGACCGGGCCTACCGGCCGACGAATCTCTACTACCTCAACCGCAGCACCCAGGACCGGCTGGTCGTCGACCGCGTACGCCTGCGGATGAAGACCACCGAGCGCTTCGCCCAGACCGTGCTCGAACGCCTGCTGCAGCAGCCGACCGCGGCCCTGCAGGGCGCGGTGTCCACCAGCTTCCCGCCGGGCACCGCGATCGAGTCGGTGAGGTCGGGCGAGGAACGCGTGGTCATCGACCTCGCCAGCCCGCTCGACCCGCTCGACCTGAGCGCCGAGGACGCGCTCAGGGCGCAGATTCGCTACACCCTGAACAACAACGACGTGGCCAAGGGCCGCATCATCGAGATCCAGGTGAACGGCGAGCCGTACGCCGTCGACCGGCCCAACTCCGACGAGCACTGGCTCGACGACAGCGGCGACCACGCCTACTACGTCAGCCGGGGCGCCGTCCGCCACCTCGGCAAGGACCGCCCCGAGGGCGTGGTGCCGGGCGCGGCCGGCGAGCCGCGCGAGGGGTACTCCGACTTCGCGATGTCCCTGTCCAAGGACGGCCCCCCGCAGGTCGCGGCGCTGACCACCACCGGCATCTCGGTGGCCTCGCTGACGCCGGACGGCCGCTGGCAGGAGGTCATCCACGGCGAGTCCCTGACGCCGCCGACCTGGCATCGGGACGGGTCCCTCTGGACGTACGACCGCGACAACGCCGTCCTGCTGCGCTACGACCCGGCCCACGGGCAGGCGCCGGAGCGCGTGTCGGCGCCCGAGGTGGAGAAACTCGACGTGACACGGCTGCGGATCGCCAGGGACGGCGTCCGGGTGGCGGTGACGACCGGGAAGAACACCGTCCAGATCGGCGCCCTCACCGGCGGCGGCACGATGCTGGGCAACCTGCAGCTGCTGACCACCATCGAGATGGGCTCCGAGATCACCGACGTGGCGTGGGGCGACGACGAGCACCTGCTCGTGCTCGTGCAGACCAAGGCGGGACAGATCCTCAACGAGATCAACGTCGGCGACGGGGAGACGACGGGGGTGCCGCTGAAGGACCGCCTCGAATCGGTGGCGGCGCTGGACGACCGCATCCTGGCCGAGGCCGAAACCGAAAAAGGCACCAAACTCCTCGAACTCAACCAGGACCGCCAAACCTGGGCCACCAAGCTCGAAACCGACGCCGGCGCCCCCCTCTTCCCCCTCGGCTGACCCAACCGGCCCTCCGGCTCCGACGGCGCAACTCACCCGGCTCCACGAGCGGGGCACTCGCTGCGGGCTCCACGAGCGGGGTACTCGCTGGGGGCTCCACGAGCGGGGTACTCGCTGGGGGCTCCGCACGCCGGGTACTCGCCTCAGCCCCAACGACCGGGGCTCCCCTCGGGCCCGACAGCGGCCCACCCGCGTGTCAACGAGCCCTGGCCGGCCGGTTGGCCGGGGGCGACCGGGCCTGTCAACGCGCGCCTGAACGCCCTGCCCCGTTCCCGCCCACCAGCGAACACCCCGGCCACTTCGACGGCCCAGCCCGCCTCCACAGCCCCCAGCCGTACGGCCCCTCCGAGGCCGACTCGCCCGCCCGTGTACGGCCTCAGTCCGCGTCCACCACCTTCATCCGAACGGCCCCAGTTCGCCTCAGCGCTTCTCAGTCGAGCGGCCCTGGCCCGCGCGCCTTTGCCGGGTGAGCGGCCCTGGCCCGTGTGCGTCGGCTGTCCTCAGGCGAACGATCCGAGTCCGCCTCAGCCCTCGCGGTGGGGACGGCGCGGTTCGTGCCGCGTTGCCGCGGGTCTCACCCCGCGACAGGCCCAATTGGTCGGCAGGGGGCGTCGGTGGTCGTCGAGCGGGGTGGGTGGCCGGGAATTGTCGGTGGGCGGCGGCATGGTGGGGGTGTGCTGGGTGCTGTTCTCGATCTCGTTCTGCCGGCGTCCTGCGTGGGGTGCGGGAGCAAGGGGGCGTCGTGGTGTGCGGGGTGTCGTGTCGCCTTGATGGGCGCGCCTGCCAGGCGCAGGCCCGTTCCGGTGTTGGCCGGCCTGCCCGACTGCTGGTCCGCTGCCCCTTACGAGGGGGTGGTGCGTACGGCGATCGTGGCTTACAAGGAGCGGGGTGCCGTCGCGCTCGCCGGTGTGCTGGCCGAGGCTGTGGTGAGCGCGGCCGTCACGGCGGTGGGGGCCGACGCGCACGCGGCTGCATATGTCGGCGGGCGGTTCGCTGTCGTGCCGGTGCCGAGTGGCGGGCGTCGGGTGCGGGCGCGAGGGCATGATCCCGTGGGGCGGTTGGCGGTGATGGTCACGCGACGGCTGCGGAGGCTGGGGCTGGAAGCCGTGCTGTGGCCCGCGCTACGGCAGGTGCGGGGCGTGGCCGACCAGGCGGGGCTGAGCTCCGCGGAGAGAGTCGCCAATCTCGCGGGGTCACTCCAGGTGCGCCACGCCGTGAAAGTCCCTCCAGCGCCGGTTGTGCTGCTTCTGGATGACATTGTCACGACCGGGGTCACCCTGGCCGAGGCCGCCGGGGTGCTGCGCGCGACGGGCGCCGCGGTCCCGCTCGCCGTCACCGTCGCAGCGACACGCCGAAGATCTGCTAAGACATTACGGTGACCGTGCGTGAAAACGGGCTGCGCCCGCGACACTGGCCCACTGGTCACATGTCTCTATCCCCGTACATGTTTCGCGCCTGGTGGCGTACGGGAAACAGGCCCCGGCAAGAGGTGCCGACCGGTTGAACCCGGCATGGGAAGGCGCTTACCACCCTGAGGGAAACCACGGAAAGTGATCCTTCGGCCGATCCTCCGGCTGACATTCGTCCTGGATGCGGATAGCGTTCTGACATGGCACCCGTTCGGGTCCGTGGTTGCGCAGGGTCGGGGTCCCCGACTCTGCTAGCCGATGCCAGCCGCAGGCAAAACGGTCCACGTAAGGCGACTCTTTGTCGACCGATCACGGTGCGGCTTAGGGGTAAGTCCTGCCTTCCCGGGGGTCCAGATGTCCCCCGTCAGAAGAGAAGGGCAGTAGTGGCATCAGAGCCGCGAAATCCTCAGCAGGCGGATGTGGGGTCGAAGACCAGGTCGGCCGGACGGGTGCCATCAGAGATCCCGGTGACCCCGAGTCGGAAGAGGGGAACGGTGAGAGAAAGGCAGACAGAAGACCCCGCCCGGCGCGCAGGTGGTCGGGCGCTCTTGCTCAGTCGTTAGACGAAGGGGGGCTGTTGCATGGACATCATCGTCAAGGGCCGGCACACAGGTGTGAGTGATCGGTTCCGAGACCACGTGACGACCAAGCTGGCCAGGATCGAACGTCTGGACAACAAACTCATCCGAGTCGACGTGGAGGTTTCGAAGGAACGTAACCCGCGACTCGCCGACCAGCGCGAGCGCGTAGAGCTCACCATTCACTCCCGAGGGCCGGCCATCCGCGCCGAAGCCTCGGCCGATGACCGGTTCGCAGCCCTCGACCTCGCCCTCGACAAGCTGGAAGGCCGCCTGCGCAGGCTGGCCGACCGGCGCAAGGTCCACCACGGCAACCACTGCCCGCCCTCGCTGGCGGAGATCACCGCGACGCTTCCGGCCGCCGCCGGCCCCGAGCCCCGCACCGAACCCGCCGTCCCCAAGCAGGCAGAGCCTGACGAGGACGAGTACCAGCAGAAGAACGACCAGCTCTACGACGACATCGTCCCCATCGAGATGGACGGCGAGGGTCCGCTCGTCGTCAGGGAGAAGTTCCACCGAGCCGAACCCATGACGATCGACCAGGCCCTGCTGGAGATGGAGCTGGTCGGCCACGACTTCTATCTCTTCCGTGACAAGGAGAGCGGCCAGCCCTGCGTCGTCTACAACAGACGCGGGTACAACTACGGCGTGTTGCGGCTCGTAGAGCCCTGATCGCGCGCTAAAAGATCTTCTCGACCACCCGAGAACCGCGGGTACGTGCCATCATGGCGGTTCAACGGCTCTGGCCCCCGACGAGGAGGAGACGTGAGCGAGCTCAGTCAGGTTCAGGTGAGCGAGCGAAGCGAGGGAAAGACGGTCGCGAGGCGCATCAAGGAGGCCTCGTGACAGAGTCTGGCGAGTCCCGCACGTCAGCTGACGAGCCGATCCGCGTGCTGATCGTTGACGATCACGAGCTGATCCGGCGGAGCCTGGCGTTGGCGCTGGCCGCCGAGCCCGACATCGAGGTGGTCGGTGAGGCGAGCGACGGGCAGGAGGCGGTCGAACTGGCCGACCGCCTCATGCCGGACGTCGCCCTCATGGATGTGCGCATGCCCCGGCAGGACGGGATCGAGGCGGCGAAGGGCATCAAGGCCTCCGTCCCCAGCACCCGCATCATCATGCTGACGGTGAGCGACGAGGAAGAGGATCTTTTCGAGGCCATCAAGGCGGGAGCGACCGGCTATCTGCTGAAGGACGTCCAGATCAACGACGTCCCCGCCGCGGTCCGCGGCGTGCACGAAGGCCAGTCGTTAATCAACCCGGCGATGGCGGCGAAGCTCATCAACGAGTTCGCCTCCATGAGCCGCAAGGAGTCCGAACGCCCGCCCCAACTTCCCGTCCCCCGTCTGACCGAACGGGAGATGGAGGTCCTGCGGCTGGTGGCGAAGGGCATGAACAACCGTGAGATCGCCAAGCAGCTCTTCATCTCCGAGAACACCGTGAAGAACCACGTCCGCAACATTCTCGACAAGCTGCAGCTGCACTCGCGGATGGAAGCCGTGGTCTACGCGGTCAGGGAGCGCATGCTCGAGATCACCTGACCGCCCCCCGGGAGCGGCGGCCGGCGTCGGCCGCCGCTCTCATGCGTTGAGCAGAGGGATCAGCTCCGGCGGGTCGGCGCGCTCGACGCGTACGGCGTCGCAGCCCACCCAGTCGGCGGCCGACCACAGCGCCTCGCGCACGGCGTCGGCCCACCGGGCGGGGGACAGGCCCTGCTCCAGGTGGACCTGCCGGGCCACCAGGGTGGAGCCCTCACGCGCCGGGTCGACGCGGCCGATCAGGCGGCCTCCGGCCAGCACCGGCATCGTGAAGTAGCCGTGCACCCGCTTGTGCTTGGGGACGTAGAGCTCCAGCGTGTAGGTGAACCCGAACACCCGCTCGGTGCGGCCCCGATGCCAGATGAGCGAGTCGAACGGCGACACCAGCGTCGTGCGGTGACGCCCGCGCGGCTCGGACGCGACGGCGGCGGGGTCGGCCCACGCGTTGCCCTGGCCCTTCTTGCCGGCAGGCCAGCCGGAGACGGTCACGGGAACGAGCCCGGCGGCCCCGCTGAGCAGCACCTCGTCGAGGATCGCCGCGTAGCGGCCCTTGAGGCGCAGGAAGTCGAGCAGGTCGCTGCGGTTGGCCACGCCCAGCGAGCGACCGGCGATGGCGGCCAGGCGGGTGATGCACTCCTCGTCGGACGGGTCCTCGGCCAGCAGGCCGGCGGGGACCGCGCGGTCGGCCAGGTCGTAGACGCGGCGCCAGCCGACCCGGCGGGTGCAGACCAGCTCGCCGATGTCGAGCAGCCACTCCAGGCCGATCTTGGCGTCGGACCAGTCCCACCAGGGGCCGCCGTTCTTGGCGCCGCCGACGTCGGAGGTCGTCAGCGGGCCGGAGTCGCGGACCTGGTCGAGCAGCTTCTCCACCCCGTCGGGGACCTCGTGCCAGCGGTAGCGCCGCTCGCGGTAGGCGCGGCGGCGGAACGAGTAGAGGGGCCAGTGCTCGATGGGCAGGATGCAGGCGGCGTGGCACCAGTATTCGAAGCTGCGCGCGGGATTGTGCCAGTAGGCGCGCTCGACCGTCGGCCGGCCCACCGCGCCCAGCCGGGCGTAGGCGACCAGCTCGTGGGAGCGGGCCAGGACGGAGATGGTGTCGAGCTGCACGGCGCCCAGGCGGCGCAGCATGCCCTGCACTCCGCCCTTGCGGGCGTCGGCGCCGATCAGCCCTTGCGCCCGCAGGATGACGCGGCGCGCCTCGTCGGCGGTCAGGTCGATCATGACGGCGTTTCCGTACGGCGATGCATGCGAGCAATCTAACGGCGCCCACCGACAATAAACGCGCCCGCGTCGGGGCCGAACGCCCCGGGACATCCCGGCACGACGCCTCCGGCTGCTGGACCTCCAGGGGCGGCACGCCGCGTCGCGGGCGGGATCGGCTTGGGACCGGTCGTGCGTCGGGGCCCAGGTGGGTCAGGCGGGTGGTCGGGCCGGGCTGTCGGGGCCGTCCGGGGTTCGGTGAAGGTGCGGGTCCGGCTCGAGACGGAGCTGCTGGTGTGCCGGCCACGCCTGACACGGCGGGGATGGTGGACGCCAAGTTCCTCGCCCGGATGAAGGACGGCGCCGTGCTGGTCAACGCCGCGCGGGGCGGCGTCGTCGACACCGACGCCCTGGTCGCGGAGCTCAAGACCGGCAGGCTGCGGGCCGCGCTCGACGTGACGGCGCCCGAGCCGCTGCCCGAGGATCACCCGCTGTGGAGCGCTCCCGGCGTGCTGATCACCCCGCATGGACTCCCGCGACATGGCCCAGACTCCCTTCCACGTCGCGGGCAGCACCCCGGCCTCCGGGCGACGCATGCTGCGCCTGATCCACGCCCGGCTGGAGCCCTATCTCGCGGGAGAAGAGCTGTGGTACGGGAGGTGCCGGAGAGAACCGCGTGGGTCGAGGCGGCCCTCCCGGTTCGCGACGACGAGGGCTGCGACGCAGCGGCCGATCATGTTCACCGAGACCCGCGTCTTCACCGAGCCGCGCATCGAGTCCGAGCCGCGCATCGAGTCCGTGACCCGCATCTTCACCGAGACCCGCATCGAGTCCGTGACGCGCATCTTCACCGAGACCCGCATCGAGTCCGTGACGCGCATCTTCACCGAGACCCGCATCGAGTCCGTGATCCGGTCGGCGCCGAGCAGCAGCGCCACGGCCGCGACCGGGAGGGCGTGGCCGATGGCGCTCACCGTCGCCGACAGGGCCAGGAACGACGGCTCCGGCACACCCGCCATGCTCGTGGACGTCGGCATCAGGACGGGCAGGCGGTGATCTGTTCCCCGACGCTGAGGCCGACCCCGAGCGCCTGGGCGAGGAAAAGGACGCAGATCGACAGATACAGGGTGGCGCCGTCCAGGTCGAACGAGTAACCGGTCGGTATCGCCAGGCGGTCGTCGTGCGGGAGGCGCCGGCGTTTCATCCGTGAAAGACGAGCGAATCGCATTCCGCGAGAATGGGCGCACGTTCCGTAAGGCGGCGCCGTTGTGCGGTCGTATGCCCGGGGCGACACGCCCGGAGGTCACGACAGGACATTCCCGACCGGAGCATGGACATTACGTGGCCGAACGCGGACATTCGACTGCCGGACATGGAAACGGCGGGCGACCCGGATGTCGGGCGCCCGCCGGTGAAACCGTTTCAGCGGTGATCTTCCGCGTGCATCCCCACGCGGGGCGCGTCGATCACGACGTCGGTGAAGATATCGAAGACGAGGGCGAGGATTCCGCCGACGACGAACACACCGGCGCCGATCCAGACGAGCGTCCAGTTGGCGGCCGTGAGGCCGAAGCCCGCCACGATGGTGCCCACCAGCATCACCGTCACCGCGAGCCACGAGGACGCGCGCCCTCCGTGGCTGCCGAGATTCTCGGTCTGCTCCGACTTCTTCCCCTCAACCATGACTCATCCTTCCTTTGCCGGTTATCCCGCTTACCCGTGCGAGCCGGCTCTCAACCGGCATACCCTCTGCCTGAAACCCATTCTCCCAGACAGGGCTCGTGCCCTCGTCGGCACGGTGGCTGTGTCTGGTTGCAGAACCGCCTACGATGGCAGGCGGGGAAGTTTGTCTCGGCCTCTCCTCCTGGCGGCGCCGCCGGGGTAGACCTGCGAGGAGCTTTACATAAAGTGGCAGCCATTCTCGACAAGATCCTACGTGCCGGCGAAGGCAAGATCCTGCGCAAGCTCAGGCGGATCGCAGACCAGGTCAACTCCATCGAGGACGACTTCACGAGCCTGTCCGACGCGGAGTTGCGAGCGCTGACGGACGAGTTCAAGCAGCGCTACAAGGACGGCGAAACCCTCGACGATCTGCTTCCCGAGGCGTTCGCGACCGTGCGCGAGGCCGCCCGCCGCGTGCTCGGCCAGCGGCCCTACGACGTGCAGATCATGGGCGGGGCCAACCTCCACCTGGGCAACATCTCCGAGATGAAGACCGGTGAGGGCAAGACGCTGACCTGTACTCTGCCCGCCTACCTCAACGCGCTGGCCGGCGAGGGCGTCCACGTCATCACGGTCAACGACTACCTGGCCAAGCGCGACGCGGAGACGATGGGCCGCGTCCACCGCTTCCTGGGCCTCGAGGTCGGCTGCATCATCTCCGGCCAGCAGCCCGACGAACGGCGCAAGCAGTACCAGGCCGACATCACCTACGGCACGAACAACGAGTTCGGCTTCGACTACCTGCGCGACAACATGGCCTGGTCGCTCGAAGAGTGCGTGCAGCGCGGCCACTTCTTCGCGGTCGTCGACGAGGTCGACTCGATCCTCATCGACGAGGCCCGCACCCCGTTGATCATCTCCGGTCCGGGCGAGCAGTCGGGCAAGTGGTACACCGAGT
This sequence comes from Nonomuraea terrae, assembly GCF_044465245.1. Lineage (NCBI taxonomy): Bacteria > Bacillati > Actinomycetota > Actinomycetes > Streptosporangiales > Streptosporangiaceae > Nonomuraea > Nonomuraea terrae. The sequence goes on from NZ_JBITLL010000007.1 coordinate 169,743, forward strand.
TCGCCAAGATCGTGCCGCGCCTGCGCAGGGGCGTCGAGGCGAGGAACCCCGGCGAGGAGAGCACCGGCGACTACGTCGTCGACGAGAAGAAGCGCACGGTCGGCATCCTCGAGGCGGGCGTCGAGAAGGTCGAGGACTGGCTCGGCATCGACAACCTCTACAAGCCCGAGCACACCCACCTCGTCGGCTTCCTGAACAACGCTCTCAAGGCCAAGGAGCTGTTCAAGAAGGACAAGGACTACATCGTCGCCGACGGCGAGGTCCTGATCGTCGACGAGTTCACCGGCCGCATCCTGCACGGCCGCCGCTACAACGAGGGCATGCACCAGGCCATCGAGGCCAAAGAGGGCGTCAAGATCAAGGACGAGAACCAGACGCTCGCCACGGTCACCCTGCAGAACTACTTCCGCCTCTACGAGAAGCTGGCCGGCATGACCGGTACGGCGGTCACCGAGGCCAACGAGTTCCACAAGACGTACAAGCTGGGCGTCGTGCCGATCCCGACCAACCGGCCGATGATCCGCAAGGACCAGCCCGACGTCGTCTACAAGACCGAGGACGCCAAGTTCGACGCGGTCGTGGAGGACATCAAGGAGCGCTACGAGCGCGGCCAGCCGGTGCTCGTCGGCACGACCTCGGTGGCGAAGTCCGAGCGGCTGTCGAGGGCCCTCAAGGGACGCGGCGTGCCGCACGAGGTGCTCAACGCGAAGAACCACGAGCGTGAGGCCTCCATCATCGCCGAGGCGGGCCGCAAGGGCGCCGTCACCGTGGCCACCAACATGGCCGGTCGAGGCACCGACATCATGCTCGGCGGCAACTCCGAGTTCCGCGCCGACCAGGAGCTGCGCCAGCGCGGCCTCGACCCGGTCGAGACGCCGGAGGAGTACGAGAAGGCCTACCCCGAGGCGCTGGAGAAGGCGCGCGCGGCGGTCAAGGCCGAGCACGACGAGGTCACCCAGCTCGGCGGCCTCTACGTCCTCGGCACCGAGCGGCACGAGTCGCGTCGCATCGACAACCAGCTGCGCGGTCGTTCCGGCCGTCAGGGCGACCCCGGCGAGTCGCGCTTCTACCTGTCGCTCGGCGACGACCTCATGCGTCTGTTCAACTCGGCCAGGGTCGAGATGATCATGACCAGGCTCAGCATCCCCGACGACCAGCCGATCGAGTCCGGCATCGTCTCCAAGGCCATCGCCTCCGCCCAGCACCAGGTCGAGCAGCAGAACTTCGAGATCCGCAAGGAAGTTCTGAAGTACGACGAGGTGATGAACCGCCAGCGCAAGGTCATCTACGCCGAGCGCCGCAAGGTGCTGGAGGGCGCCGACCTGCACGAGCAGGTGCGCGGCTTCATCGGCGACGTCATCGACGGCTACGTCGCGGGAGCCACGTCCGAGGGCTTCGCCGAGGAGTGGGACCTCGACAAGCTGTGGGCCGCGTTCGGCAAGCTCTACCCGATCTCGGTGCGCGTCGAGGACATCGTCGAGGAGGCCGGCGGCCGCGAGGAGCTGACCGCCGAGCTCATCACGGAGCGGGTCAAGCAGGACGCGCTCGCCGCCTATGACAGGCGCGAAGAGGAGTTCGGCGGCGAGACCATGCGCGACCTGGAGCGCCGGGTGATCCTCTCGGTGCTCGACCGCAAGTGGCGCGAGCACCTCTACGAGATGGACTACCTGCGCGAGGGCATCGGCATGCGGGCCTACGCGCAGAAGGACCCGCAGATCGAGTACCAGCGCGAGGGTTACGAGATGTTCTCGGCGATGCTCGAGGGCATCAAGGAGGACTCCGTCGGGTTCCTGTTCAACCTCGAGGTGGAGGTGCAGGCCAACCCGATCGTCGAGGAGGAGGACGCGGCGATCGCGGAGACCCGCTCGATCATCGCGCGCGGCCTGCGGGGCCCGGAGCGTCCGGCCGAGCTCGAATACTCCGCGCCCGGCGAGCAGGGCGACGTCGAGCACGTGCGGGTGCGCACGACCCAGGAGGAGCGGGCGCAGTACGGCAACGTGGAGCGTAACGCGCCGTGCCCGTGCGGGTCGGGCAAGAAGTACAAGCGCTGCCACGGAGACCCGAAGAACGCGGCCTGACAACACAGGACCGGCTCGTCCCGGCGCCAACCCGCGAACCGCGCGGGAGTTGAAGGACGCTGGAAGAGGCCTCGGCCGCCCTGCACGGGCGGCCGAGGCCTCTTCGCGTTCTCCTTCCAGGCCGATTCGGCGCGTGCGGTGTCGGTCCGGTCGATCGCCGCCGCGCACAGCCCTGATGGGTGCCGGGCTGCGGATCTGAACCGGGCGCCGAAGATGATCGTTCTATGGGTATGAGGTGGAGTTGGGGCGTCGCTCTCGTAGTGGTGCTGGCGGCGTGTGGCGGCACAGGTGTCGAAGAAGCCGGGACCATGGAAGGAACCGGCCGGCCGGTGGCTGAGCCGGGCGCGGCCCGAGCCGCGCCGCGCCCGGTCGCCGAGTGGCTGCGCGTGGGCGGTTTGACGGCCACCGGCCGCGCGCCTGTCCGCCCTCCCAGGCTGGTGGTGTACGCGGACGGCCGGGTCATCGCCGATGCCGCGCACGAGCTGCGCCTCCCACCCGCCGAGATAGACGCTCTCGTCGAGGCCCTGGATCACGATCTGGCAGGGCAGCCCGCCACCGCCTCGCCCCGGCCGGGAACACGGAGGATCTTCGACGCGCCTGCCACGGTTCTCGGCGTCGACGGCGGTGACGGGATGCGTGAGGTGTACGTGCCTTATCTGGAGCATGCCGAAACCCGTTACGATGCCGCGCTCGTCACCGCCCGCGACCGCCTCGCCCAGTTGGCCGGACGTGTCGCCGGGCTGGGCCGGGACTACTCCACCGACCGCGTTCGGCTGTTCAGCGAGCAGTCCACGGCACCTGCGGCGCCCGCGCAGCCCTTGCCGGAAGGCGTCCCTCTGCCGCCCCGGACTCAGGGGAGCTCGGGAAGCGAGGACTACAAGGGCAACAAGGCGCACACGATCGCCCGGCTGATACCGCATGACGGATCGTGGCACGTCTATCGCACGTCAACCGGCGAGCACGTCGCGCTGTCGTGGCGTTACCTGCTTCCTCATGAGTAGGACGCCGGCTACGAAGGAGCAGGTGGGTCCGGAGGTGCCGCTGGCCGAGGTCTCTACGGAGCAGGCAGGACGCTCGCCCGGGCTGCGTCAGGCCGTTTCGAAGTCGGTGCAGAGCCACCGCGTGCCGTGGCGTTCGAGGCGTACGGCGAGGACGTGGGTGCGGTGGCCGCAGTGGATCAGGACGCACATCTCGATGGCGCCGTCGCGGGGCTCCGTCACGCGGACGCCTCCGGCGAACGGCGGGTGGCCCGTGTGGATCATCCGGCCGGCCCTGACGAGGTCCCGGTAGGCGCGTTCAGTGAGCCGGTCGGCCACGCTCCGCGGCGGGCGGCGGCCGGCCAGCACCTCGGCGAGCGCCTGCCCGAGGTGGCGCAGCCCGCGCTCGTCGGGCAGGGCGCCGGGCGGGCCCCAGACCAGGGGACGGGTGTCCAGGGCCAGGGCGCCGCGGGTCTGCGGAGACTTCTCGCCGTCGTAGGGCGGCTCCGGGGTGGGGGTGAGGGCGATGCGGGGGGACACGCGTCCTCCGTTTCCTGGGCTCGGGGGAGTGGGCTCGGGGGAGAAGGAATCGTGCTTAGGAGTTTTCGGCCCGGCGCAGGAATACAGACGGCGCCAACTTCCCGGCCCGCGGCCAGGGATGTGTGCGCTTTTGCGGGAGAAGTGGGGGTCGAGCTGGAGCCCCTCGTCCGGAATTACGGGCGCGGCAGAGGACCCGGAACGGTCGCCCTCAACGGGGCTCGGCGGGCTCGGCGGGCTCGCGGCCGGGAGTGGGCAGCTTCATGACCCGGATCAGCACGCTGAAGATCACGTAGTAGAGCACCAGGTACACCAGGCCGAACCCGATGATCAGCGGGAGGCCGTGCGTGTTGGACTTGCCGGCGTTCAGCAGCATGTCGATGGCCCCGCCGGAGAACGTGAAGCCGAGCCGCGCGCCCAGCTCCGCCATCAGGGCCATCGACAGGCCCGTCAGCAGCGCGTGCACGGCGAACAGCACGGGCGCGACGAAGATGAAGGCGAACTCCAGCGGCTCGGTGATGCCCGTGACGAACGCGGTCAGCCCGGCCGAGAGCATGATGCCTCCGACGGACGAGCGGCGCTCCGGCGGGGCGGCCCGCCATATCGCCAGCGCCGCGCCCAGCAGACCGAACATCATGACCGGGAAGAAGCCGGTCATGAAGACGCCCGCGCCCTGCTCGCCGGCGAAATAGCAGTTCAGGTCGCCCGCGGCGTCCCGGATGGCGCCGTTCACGCCCGCGCGGCACTCGGGGAGGGTGAACCAGACGATGGTGTTGAGGAAGTGGTGCAGGCCCACGGGGATGAGGAGGCGGTTGGCGACGCCGTAGATGCCGGCGCCGGCGGTGCCGTGGGCGGAGAGCCAGTCGCCGACGTCCGACAGCCCGTCGCCGATCGGCCGCCACAGCAGGCCGAACAGCACGCCGAGGAGCAGGGCGGCGACGGCCGTGATGATGGGCACCGAACGCCGGCCGCCGAAGAACGCCAGCCACGAGGGCGGTTTGAAGCGGTAGAAACGCTGCCAGAGCAGGGCGGCGGTGATGCCGATGACGATGCCGCCCAGCACGCCCGTGGGGTTCTGCGCGCCCAGGTCGAGCGTCGGAGTGCCGTTCCGCAGGATCACGGTGACCTTGGTGTGGACGGCGCCCTCGCCGGCGTCGAAGAACAGCGTCTTGGTGACGCGGTCGAAGACCAGGTAGCCGACGACGGCGGCGAGCGCGGTGGAGCCGTCCGACTTGCGGGCGAAGCCGATCGCGACGCCGACGGCGAACAGCAGGGGCAGGTTGTCGAAGAGCGCGCCACCGGCCGCGGCCATGACCCGGGCCACCGGGAGCAGCCACGGCAAGGCGCCGCCGAGTCCGCCCGCGCCCAGCATGTCCTCCTGGCCGAAGCGGAACAGCAGACCGGCGGCGGGCAGCACCGCGATCGGCATCATCAGCGAACGGCCGATGCGCTGCAGCACGGCGAACGTCGATGACCAGGCCGTGGCCGTGCCCATGGCCGTGCTCCCCCCGCAGGTGCGTCGCGTCGCGGGGGATGCCGGATTTCTACCCCGCGGCCGATCTGCCGGAAACGCCCGGCCCACCGTGCGCGCGGGACGGCGGCGCTAGGTCTCGCCGGAGCCGGAGCCGGGGTGGGAGCCGGGGCCGGGGTCGGGGTGAGGGGCGGAGTCGCGATCGGGGTCGCGGTCGGGGTCGGGGTCGGGTTCGCGGCCGGGGGTCTGGATGTCGAGCCTGCGGATGAGGAACGAGAACACGACGTAGTAGACGACGCCGTAGGCCACGCCGAGGACGAGGATGCCCGGGAGATTCTCGGTGTTCGACTTGCCGGCGTTCAGCAGCATGTCGAGCAGGCCGGCGGAGAAGCCGAAGCCGAGCTGGCCGCCGATGAGCGTGGTGAGCGCCATGGCCAGGCCCGTCAGGACGGCGTGCACCACCAGCAGCAGCGGCGCGACGAAGATGAACGCGAACTCGATCGGCTCGGTGATGCCCGTGACGAACGACGCCAGCCCGGCCGACAGCATGATGCCGCCCACCGTGGCCCGCCGGTGCGCGGGGGCCGCCCGCCACATGGCCAGGGCGGCGGCCGGGAGGGCGAACATCATGATGGGGAAGAACCCGGCCATGAACTGGCCGGCGTGCGGGTCGCCGCCGAAGTAGCAGTTCCAGTCGCCGCCGAGCACCCGGCCGCCGACGTCGCACTGCGGCACGACGTACCAGACGACTGAGTTGACGAAGTGGTGCAGGCCGAACGGGATGAGCAGGCGGTTGACCAGGCCGTAGACGCCGGTGCCGACGGGGCCGACGGCGGCCAGGGCCTCGCCGGCGTGGCGGATCCACTCGCCGAGGACCGGCCAGAGCCAGCCGAACACCACGCCGATGAGCAACGCCGCGATCGAGGTGACGATGGGCACGAAACGCCGCCCGCCGAAGAAGGCCAGCCACGAGGGCGGCTTGATGCGGTGGAAACGTTGCCAAAGCAGGGCGGCCACCAGGCCCATGACGATGCCGCCGAGGACCTTGGTGGGGTTCTGCATGCCGTAGTCGATGATCTCCTGGAAGCCGCCCTGCGGCAGGGCCTGCTTGATGACGACGGTGTCGCGGATGCCGGACTCGGCGAACATCACCTTCGTGACCCGGTCGAAGACCAGGTAGCCGACGACGGCCGCGAGCGCGGTGGAGCCGTCGGACTTGCGGGCGAAGCCGATCGCGACGCCGACGGCGAACAGCAGCGGCAGGTTCTCCAGCAGCGCCGCCCCGGCGGCGGCCAGCACGCCGGCCACCTCGTTCAGCCACGCCAGGCCGGCCACGTCGGCCAGGCCGCCCGGCTCGGCGCCGTTCGAGCCGAGCATGTCGGGCTGGCCGAAGCGCAGTAACAGCGCCGCCGACGGCAGGGCGGCGATGGGCAGCATCAGGGAGCGGCCCAGCCGCTGGAGCACGGTCATCACGCGCGCGAACGGCGAAGGCCGGGCGGCGGTGGTCTCGTTCACCGGCGATCCTCCGAGGCGGGTCAGGGCCTCGCTGGGGAGATGGGGGTCAGCCCCTTCGGGCGGGCATTTCGAGGAGGGTGCGCAGCTGGTAGCGGTCGGCGCGGTAGGTGGACACGCCCAGCTCCGCGCAGACGCCGCCGGAGAACGATCTGCGCTGCAGCAGCAGGACGGCGCCGCCCCGGGAGAGCTTCAGCAGGTCGGCGTCGCTCGGGTCGGCGATGCCGCCGTCGATGGTCAGCTCGCCGGCGTCCATGACCAGGCCGTAGCGGCGCTCCAGCAGCTCGTACAGGGACGTGTCCGTGAGGTCGAAGGAGGCGAGGTCGGGCGCGAGCTTGACGGGGATGTGGGCCCGCTCGATGGACAGCGGCTCGCCGTCGGCGGTGCGCAGCCGCTCGATGAAGTGGACCTCCTCGCCCGGCGGGATGCCGAGCTCCTTGGCCAGGTGGGCGCTGGCGCGCACGACGCGGCGGTCGAGGTCGCGCGAGCCCGGGATCATGCCGCGCGCCCGCATGTCCTCGGTGAACGAGGTGAGCTGCAGCGCCAGCTCGATCTTGGGCCGGGCCACGAACGTGCCCTTGCCGGGCACCCGGTGCAGGCGGCCCTCGGAGACCAGGTGGTCGACGGCCTGGCGCACGGTCATCCGGGACAGCCCGAAGCGCTGGCACAGCTCGCGCTCGGACGGAATGGCCGCGCCGATGCTGAGCTCGTCGCTGTCGATGAGGTCCAGCAGGATCTCGCGGAGCTGGAAGTACTTGGGCACCGGGCTGTCCGGATCGATGTGCGGCACTCATCCTCCCCTCGTGCTGACCTTGGGTAATGGGCTATGGTTCGTACTGGTCTAGTCCGGACTAGACCACATGTCGCGAAAGTCGGTCAAGTCCAAGCCGCCATGACGTAAGGATGATGTCAACGATGACCACCAAGATGCGCAGCGAGATCGCCGAGCAGCCGACCGCGCTGCGGGCCACGCTGGACGCCCTGCTGCCCCAGGTCTCCGAGATCGAGCCTCTGGGCGAGCAGACCCGCCAGTTGCTGTTCATCGCACGTGGCACCTCTGACAATGCCGCAGTTTACGGGCGTTACCTGGTCGAATCGCACGCCGGGCGGCTCTCCGCGCTGGCGGCACCGTCGATCGCGACGACGTACAAGCGCAAGCTCGACCTCGACGGCGTGCTCGCGGTGGCCATCTCGCAGTCGGGACGCACCGAGGAGATCGTGGAGACGCTGTCCTGGGCGAAGGACTGCGGGGCCAGGACCGTCGGCATCACCAACGGGGGTGCGGACAGCCCGCTCGCGCAGGCCGCCGACGTGGCGCTGTGCACGGTGGCCGGGGAGGAGAAGGCCGTCCCGGCGACGAAGACGTACACGACGCAGCTGGCCGCCCTCGCGGTGCTCGCGCTCGGCCTCGGCGCGGACGTGGACGCCGGCGAGCTGCAGCGGGTGCCCGAGGCGGTGGAGAAGCTGGTCGCCGAGCCGGGCGACCTGGACGCCGTGGTCGAGGGCCTGCTGGACAAGCCCGGCGTGGTCGTCTCCGGGCGCGGCCTGGCCTTCTCCACGGCGCTGGAGACCGCGCTGAAGCTCAAGGAGGCCTGCTACCTGCACGCCATGGGCCTGTCGTACGCCGACCTGCTGCACGGGCCCATCGCCGTCGTGGACGCCGACACGCCCGCGCTGCTCGTCGCCTCCGAGAACAGCCCGACGCTCCAGGGCACGGTCGCGCTGGCCGAGCGGGTGGTGGCCGCCGGCGCGGCGGCGTACACGATCGGCGGCGGGACGGCGCTCGCACAGGCCGGCACGGCCGCGCTGAACGGCCCCGACCTGCCCGAGTGGCTGGCGCCCATGGGCCTGATCGTGCCCGGCCAGCTGCTCACCGAGGCGCTGGCGCGGCGGCTCGGCATCGACCCGGACGCGCCGCGCGGCTTGAACAAGGTCACCCAGACCGACTGATCTAGCCTGGTCGGAGTGCTAGTCCTAGGGAGGACGAGATGGCGGCCGACGTGAATGCGCTCATCGCCGGGCTGGGCGGCGCCGACAACATCATCGAGATCGAACCCTGCATCACCCGCCTGCGCACGGAGGTGCACGACGCCTCCAAGGTCGACCAGGCGGCGCTGAAAGCGGCCGGCGCGCATGGCGTGATGGCTGCGGGGAACGTGGTTCAGGTCGTCGTCGGACCTGAGGCCGACACGATAGCCAGCGACATCGAGGACATCATCGGCTAAAGGGCGAGACCATGACGACTGTTCTCGCCCCGGTTGAGGGGGCAGCTGTGGGATTGGCCGCCGTGCCCGACCCGGTCTTCTCCGCGGGCATGGTCGGCCCGGGAACGGCGATCGATCCGCTGCGGGGGCCGGGGGAGGCAGTCGCCCCCATAGCGGGAAAAATTATGAAACTGCATCCGCACGCGTACGTCATCGTGGGGGACGACGGCAGGGGCGTGCTGGTGCACCTGGGCATCGACACCGTCCAGCTCAAAGGAGAGGGGTTCCGGCTGCTGGCGGCGGAGGGCGACCGGGTGCGCGCCGGGCAGCCGGTGGTGGCCTGGGACCCCGCGGCCGTCGAGGCGGGCGGGCGTTCGCCGGTCTGCCCGGTCGTCGCGCTGGACGCCGTCTCGGAGTCCCTGACGGGGGTCGCGGAGGGGGCCGTGCACGCGGGGGACGAGCTCTTCCGATGGGAATAGCGGCCGCTGTGATCCGTTCACAGGGAGTGCCGATCTACGTACCGGCATACGTGAGACCCGGCAGAATGGGCAGGTCGTCCCATTTGACGGCGATCGACGGCCGTACGGAGGTACGGCTGGTCCGGACCGGCACAGAAGGAGGAGCAGCGAAATGGGTGAGCGGAAGGTCACCGTGGCCGCCGAGGTAGGGCTGCACGCGCGTCCGGCGGCGACGTTCGTGCAGCGCGCCAAGCTGGCCCCGATGGAGATCACGGTGGCGAAGCCCAACGGCGAGGGCCCGGTGAACGGCAAGAGCATCCTCGCGGTCATGGCGCTCGACGTCCGGCAGGGCGAGACCGTCGTGATCTCGGCCGAGGGCGAGGGCTCGGAAGAGGTGCTCGACGAGCTGGCCGCGATCGCCGCCGCGCCATGAACCTGAGGGGGGTGGGGGTCAGCCCGGGCGTCGGGCACGGGCCCTCGTACGTCCTCTCCGTCTCTGTGCCCGAACCCCCCGAGGGCGCTGCCTACGCCGGCGAGGCGGAGCAGGAGAAGGAGCGCGCGATGACCGCGCTCACGCAGGTCGCGGGCGAGCTGGAGGCCCGTGGCAACCGGGCCGGCGGCGAGGCCGAGGAGATCCTCAAGGCCCAGGCGCTGATGGCCGAGGACCCCGGCGTGGTCGTCAAGGTGCGCTCGCTGATCGACCGCGGGCTGGCCGCCCCGAGGGCGGTCTTCGAGGCGTTCACGAAGTACCGCGACGTGCTCGCCGGGTCCGGCGGCTACCTGGGCGAGCGGGCCGCCGACCTGAACGACATCCGCGACCGCGTGATCGCGGTGCTCTACGGGCAGGCCATGCCGGCGCTGCCGGCCTCGCCCGCGGAGCCGTACGTGCTGGTGGCGCGGGATCTCGCGCCGGCCGACACGGCGCTGCTGTCGCGCGCGCAGGTGGCCGCGTTCGTCACCGAGGAGGGCGGGCCCACCAGCCACACCGCGATCCTGGCCCGCGCCATGGGCGTGCCGGCCGTCGTGGCCTGCCCGGGCGCGACCGGCATCCCGCACGGCGTCCGGGTGATGGTGGACGGCACCTCCGGCGAGGTCAGCGTCGAGCCGGCGCAGGCGCACGTCGCCGAGGCGGTCGGCGCCGCGTCGGCGCGCCAGGCGGCGCTCTCCGCCGCCAGGGGCCCCGGCAGGACCGCCGACGGGCAGCCGGTGCCGCTGTACGCGAACGTCGGCAGCCCCGCCGACCTCGACGCGGCGCTCGCCGCCGAGGCCGAGGGCGTCGGCCTCTACCGGACCGAGTTCCTCTACCTCGACCGGACGCGGCCGCCCTCTCCCGAGGAGCAGCGGCGCGCCTACCGGCAGGCGCTGGAGGCGTTCCCCGGTGGCAAGATCTGCGTGCGCACGCTCGACAGCGGCGCCGACAAGCCGCTGGCGTTCCTGCCCGTGCCCGCCGAGCCGAACCCGGCGCTGGGGGAGCGCGGGCTGCGCCTGTTCCGCAGGTTCCCGGAGGTGATGGCGGCCCAGCTGGACGCGCTGGCGGCGGTGGCCGAGGAGGGCCTGCAGGTGATGGCGCCCATGGTCGCCACCACGCAGGACGCCGCCTGGTTCGTGCGCGCCTGCCGCGACAGGGGGCTGCCCAGCGCCGGCGTGATGATCGAGATCCCGGCCGCGGCGCTGCGTGCCCGCGACCTGCTCGCCCACGCCGACTTCGTCTCGATCGGCACCAACGACCTCAGCCAGTACGCCTTCGCCGCCGACCGGCAGCTCGGCGCGGTGAGCGCGCTGCAGGACCCGTGGCAGCCGGCGCTGCTCGACCTGGTCGCCATGACGGCGCAGGCCGCGACGCGGGCGGGCAAGCCGTGCGCGGTGTGCGGGGAGGCCGCCGCCGACCCGGTCATGGCCTGTGTGCTGGCCGGGCTCGGCGTCGGCTCGCTGTCGATGGCGCCGTCCTCGCTGGCCGCCGTACGCGCCGGGCTGGCCGCGCACAGCCTGGACCAGTGCCGTACGGCGGCGCGGGCGGCACAGGCGCAGCCGACGGCGGCCGACGCGCGCGCGGCGGCCCGCGCGCACCTGCCGGGCCTGGCCAGGCTCGGGTTGTAGGCGTGCCGGGCTCGTGCCCGGCCTGTGGATGGATACCTTGGGACTCATGCTTCGACGGATCGCGACGACAGGGCTCCTGGTGACCGCGCTGACCGCGTGCGGTGGTGGCGCCGGCTCGGCGGGGGCCGAACCGACCGGGGGCAGGGCGGCGCCCGCGCCGGCCACACCGCAGCAGAGCCCGCCGCCGACGACGCCGGCCGCTGAAAGCCCGGTGGAGCGCGCCCTGTCGGAGATGAACGTCGAGGAGAAGGTCGGCCAGCTCTTCATGCCGATCGTGTACGGCACCGCCGCCGACTCGGTCTCCGGCGAGAACCAGGCCCGCTTCGGCGCCCAGACCCCGGCCAAGGTCATCCAGAAGTACCACCTGGGCGGCGTCATCCTCTTCCCGTACAACGTCAAGAGCGTCGGCCAGGTCGTCTCGTTCACCAACGGCATGCAGCGGGCCTCGAAGGACATCCCGCTGCTGATCGCCACCGACCAGGAGAACGGCCTGGTGTCGCGGTTCTCCAGCGTCATGACCGCCTTCCCCGGCGCCGGCCGGATCGGCGCCGAGGGCAACCCCGAGCTGGCCGGGCAGGTGGCCCGCGCGACCGGCAGGGAGCTGCACGCGCTCGGCGTCAACCTCGACTTCGCGCCGGTGGCCGACGTGAACATCAACCCGCGCAACCCGGTCATCGGGCAGCGGGCGTACGGCGACGAGCCGAAGAAGGTGGCCGCGATGGTGGCCGCGGCCGTCAAGGGCTTCCACGAGGCGGGCATGGCCTCGACCGCCAAACATTTCCCCGGCCACGGCGACACGAACGTCGACAGCCACACCGGGCTGCCGGTGATCAAGCACACCAGGGCCGAGTGGGAGCGCATCGACGCGCCGCCGTTCAAGGCCGCCATCGACGCGGGGGTGGACGCCGTGATGAGCGCCCACATCGTCTTCCCCAAGCTCGACCCGTCGGGCGACCCGGCCACGCTGTCCAAGCCCATCCTGACCGGCCTGCTGCGCAAGGAGCTCGGCTTCAAGGGCGTCATCTCCACCGACGCGCTCAACATGGCGGGCGTGCGCAAGAAGTACGACGACGGGGAGATCGCGGTGCGGGCCGTGCTGGCCGGCGTCGACCTGCTGCTCATGCCGAACGACCTGCCGAAGCAGTACCGCGCGGTGATGGCGGCGGTGAAGTCCGGCCGGATCTCCAAGGAGCGCCTCGACCAGTCGGTCACCCGGCTGCTGACGCTCAAGCACAACCGGGGTCTGCTGGCCGAGGCGCCCACGGCCTCGGCGGAGGAGGCCGCGCGCGTGCTGCGCTCGGCCGAGCACCGCAGGCTGGCCGGGCGCTTCCGTTAGGCGTCGCCGCGAGCCGCGCAGGCCGCCGGTTTTTAGTCGTCGGGGGTGAGGCGTTGGGCGTTTCGTTGGCGTTCTACCCTAGAACGATGGTTACGGGTGTTCTCATCGACTGGGGCGGGGTGCTGACGACCAGCCTCTCCGACTCCATCGCCCGCTGGATCGAGGCGGACAGGATCGAAGCCGGCCACTACTACACCGTGATGCGGGAGCTGATCGAGCACGCCTACCGCACCGAAGACGGCGGGAGCATCGTCCACGCCCTCGAACGCGGCGAGATCGACGGGCCGGCCTTCGAACGCGATCTGGCCGCCAGGCTGCGGACCGTGGACGGCGAGCCGCCGGTGCCCGACGGCCTGCTCGAGCGGATGTTCGCCGGCTTCGAGCGGGTGGACGCCATGTACGACATGTTGCGCGACGTACGCGGCCAGGGGCTCAAGACGTGCCTGCTGTCCAACTCGTGGTCCAACACCTACCCCCGCGACGGCTGGGACGAGGCCTTCGACGCGGTCGTGATCTCCGGCGAGGTCGGTATGCGCAAGCCCGAGCCGCGCATCTTCCATCACGCGCTCGGCCTGCTGGGGCTGCCCGGCGAGGAGTGCGTGTTCATCGACGACATCGAGGCCAACATCCTCGCCGCCCGCGGGCTCGGCATCTCCGGGATCCACCACCGCGACCCGGACACGACCATCACGGAACTCGAGTCCGTCCTCCGGCTCACGCTGCGACGGGCATGATAGAGCCCTCCCACGCCGAGCTGGAGCCGTAGCGACGCGAGGACCTCCATCTCGGCGCGCCGGGCTCCCGGCCCGGCCACGTAAGCACGAAAGGTTCGTCATGCGCGTCTATCTGCCGTGCACCCTGCCCGCCCTCGCCCTCGCGGTCGAGGCGGGAGGGCTGGGCCCGGCCCCGCTCATCGGTTACGCGGTGACCCCCGCGCTGATCGAGTGGTACGCCTCGGGCGACACCGAGGAGCTCGAGTACGTCGCGCTCACGGAGGCGGCCCGCGCCTCCCTGCGGATGCTGGCCGCCGACCGCGCCGACGGCGTCGAGGCCGCGCCCCGGCGCGTGGTGATCGCCGCCGAGGTGCCGGAGGGCATGATCACCGCCGGCGCCGACCTGGAGGAACGCGCGCGGGTCCGCATCGCGGACGCGGTGCCGTTGACCACGGTGGCCGCGGTGCACGTCGACGACACCGGCGCCGCCGCCGACATCGAGGCGGCGATCGCCGCGCTGCCCGCCGCCGACGAGGGCGACGACGACGCGCAGTTCACCGTGGACGGCGCCGAGGCGCACGACCTGATGTGGTTCGCGACCCAGGAGATCCCCGACCTGCTGCGGCCGTGAGAGTCACGCCCGCCCATTAGGCTTGCCATGACATGACAAAGCACATCATCTGGGATTGGAACGGCACGCTCTTCCACGATGTGGAGGCCGTGGTCGACGCCACCAACGCGGTGTTCAAGCCGTACGCGCTGCCCGAGCTGACCGCCGACTCCTTCCGCGCGGTCTACACCCGGCCCATCTGGGTCGCCTACGAGCGCCTGCTCGGCCGTCCCTTGAACGAGGGCGAGTGGGAGCTGCTCGACGGCGGGTTCCACGAGCACTACTTCCGGCTGAGCGATCTGTGCCCGCTCGCCCCGGACGCCGAGCTCGTGCTCGCCGGGTGGACGGGCACGCAGTCGTTGTGCTCCATGGCCCCGCACGACCACCTGGTGCCCAAGGTGGAGTCGTTCGGCATCACCACCCACTTCAGCCGGATCGACGGCGTGGTGTTCGGCACCGGCGGCGAGAAGGCCGCGCACATGGCCGCGCACATCGCGGCCATGGACGTCGACCCGGCCGAGGTACTGGTGATCGGCGACAGCGTGGACGACGGGTTCGCCGCCCGGCACGTCGGCGCGCGCGCCGTGCTCTACACGGGCGGGATGACCACGCGGGCGGAGCTGGAGAGCACCGGGCTGCCGGTCGTCGACCGGCTCTCCGATGCCCTCGATTACGCCTGAACATGCTTGAATCGCTCGGGCGGCCCGCCCGAGCATGGTGACGGCCGTACCCTTTGAGGGGATTGCTCAGGAGGCTGCCATCAACCGCCTTGTGCTGTGGAACGTCGACCTGACGCTGGTCGACGTCGCCATCGTGACCAGAGACGCCTACGCGGAGGCGTTCCGCGTCGTGACGGGGCGCCCGCTGGTGAAGCTGGTGCCCCCGTTGGGCCGCCCCGACTCCGAGATCGTCTTCGAGACGCTCGCCGTCAACGGCATCGTGGCCGAGGACGACCACCTGCCGAAGTTCCTGGCCGCGCTCGCCATGGCCTTCGCCGACCGGCGCGGCCGGCTGACGAAGGAGGGGCGGATGATGCCGGGGGCCAGAGACGCGCTGAGGTCGGTGGGCCGGCTCGACGGCGTCGTCCAGACGGTGCTGACCGGCACCATCAAGAGCAACGCCGTGCACAAGCTGAAGGCGTTCGGGCTCGACAAGTACGTCGACTTCGACCTCGGCGGCTACGGCGAGGAGGTCTACCCCAAGGCGACGCTGCTGCAGGTCGCGCAGTCGCGGGCCAAGCAGCGCCTCGGCACGCCGTTCACGGCGGCCAACACCGTGGTGATCGGCGACTCGACGCGTGACGTGCAGGCGGCCAGGATCGGCGGGGCGGCGATGATCGGGGTCGCGTCCGGGCGGTCGATGGCGGCCGAGCTGCGCGAGGCCGGGGCCGATGTCGTGCTGCCCGATCTGTCCAACGCCTCGGAGGTGGTGGCCGCCGTCGCCTCCCTCGCGACCCCGATCGACCGTAAGGCCGGCTGACGTTCAGGACAGGTTGCTCAGGAAGCGGGCGGCGATGGGGGCGGCCACCGCGGAGCCGGCGCCGCCGCCTTCGACGATGACGGAGAAGGCCACGTCGCCGCGGTAGCCGATGAACCAGGAGTGTGCCGGGGGTTCCTTGCCTGAGCCGTACTCCGCGGTGCCGGTCTTGCCGGCCGTGCCGGAGGGGAAGCTCACGCCGTGGGCGGTGCCGTCGGTGACGACGGCGGGCATCAGCGTGCGCAGCGCCTTGACCACGCCCTGCTCCAGCGGGCGCGGGTTGTCCGGCTGGGCGTCCGGGATGTGCTCGTCCTTGACGAGGCGGGGCGGGATCCACGCGCCGGAGGCGATGGCGGCGGCCACCGAGGCCATGTTCAGCGGGCTCGCCAGCACCCGGCCCTGTCCGATGGCGGCCGAGGCCAGGTCGGTGTCGTCCTTGGGGTCGGGGTACTCGGCGCGCACGGCCGGCACGCCCGGCGTGATCGGGGTGCCGAAGCCGAAGCTCCGCGCGACCTCGCCGAGCCGCCCGCCGTTCAGCCGGGCCACGCTCATCTCGCCGAACGTGGTGTTGCACGAGTGCGCGAACGCGTCGCGGAACGACAGCGTGCCGAAGTCCTCGAATCCGGCGTTGTGGAACGGGAAGCCGCCGATGTTCTTCTCGGCCGGGCACCGCACCTGCTCGCCGGGCTCGACGCCGTCGGCGACCAGCGCGGAGGCGGTCACGACCTTGAACGTCGAACCCGGCGGGTACTTGCCGAGCAGCGCCCGGTTGAACCCGCCCGGCGCGTTGACCACCGCCAGGATCTCGCCGGTCGAGGCCCGCAGCGCCACCAGGGAGACCGGCTTGTCCGGCTTGTACATGCCCTCCAGCGCCCGCGCCCCCGCACGGTGCACCTTCAGGTCGATCGTCGTCTGGATCGGACGGTACCCGCCCGCCTCCACGACCGTCTCCACCGGCTGGTCGTCTTCGTAGAGGTCGATCCGGTAGCGGTCGGGCGACTCGAAGCGGTCGGGGAAGACCTGCTTCATGCCCTCCACGAGCTGCTGCACCGACCCGGGCGCGCCCGGGTCGTTGAGCTCCGTGCCGTCGGCGGCGAGCACCCGTACCGGGTCGGCCTTCCGCGTGACCACCTTCAGCGAGCGGCCCTTCTTCAGCAGGGGATGGATCGTGGCGGGCGTCCAGGCGACCTTCCATGTCCGGCCGTCCTCGACCAGCTTGAGCTGCCCGGTGTAGGTCCAGTCCAGCCGCCCGAGAAGCTTGGCCTGGAAGCTCACCACGCCGTCGTGGGAGGTGCTCGCGAAGACCCCGTTCGGGCGAGGGCGGTGGAAGGACGCCTGACTGACCTTGAGATCGGCACGGAAGCGGCGGTGCCAGGTGTCGAAGTCGGCGGGCGGGTCGGCGACCAGCGAGCGCATGGTCGCGTAGTCCTGGTCCGACCAGGCCGTCAGGTAGCGGTCGGCGGTCTCCTCCACCGAGCCCTCCGTGCGCAGCGCCCAGACGACGCCCCCCGCCGCGAGGAGCGGGACCAGCAGCCCCGCCGTGACCCAGGGCCACCTCCGGCGCCGTCGTACCGGCCGCTCCGGCTGCAAGTGCGCGTACATTGTCCCCGTTTGTGGTGCCATGACGGAGAGAAGACCAGATAAGCGGCGTGGAAGTCCAATACTGATATGACAGCAATCAAGATATAAATTTGGATATATTGGCTGGTCATGGACCTTGTCCGGCACCTTCGCTACTTCACCGTGGTGGCGGAGGAACTCCACTTCGGCAACGCGGCGATCCGGCTCGGCATGGCCCAGCCGCCGCTCAGCCAGCGCATCAAGCGCCTGGAGGAGGAGCTGGGCGTGCGGTTGTTCGACCGTTCCGCCCGGCAGGTCCGTCTCACCGAGGCAGGCCGCCTGCTGCTCGCCGAGGCGCGCGAGATCGTCGCCCGCGTGGACCGGCTGCACGAGCTGGCCCGGCAGGGGCAGGGGACGGCGCTGCGGGTGGGGGTCCCGCCCGACCTCGCCGCCGCCGTGCTGGCCGCCCTGGTCGCGGGCTTCCGCGACATCCACCCCGACGTACGCCTCGCGCCCACCGAGATCTGGACCGCCGACCAGGTGACGGCGCTGGCGGAGGGCGTGATCGACGTCGGCCTGGTCCGCCACCCGGTCGCCGCGCCCGGTCTGCGCTTCGGGCAGGTGCTCGTGCAGACGCAGGGCGTGCTGCTCGCCGACGCCGATCCGCTCACCGGCGTCGGCGAGGTGCACCTGGCCGATCTCGCGGGGCGGGAGCTGCTCGTGCCGCCCATGGAAGGGGAGCCGGGCTGGCACGCCGAGGTGCTGTCGGAGTGCCGCCGCCACGGGTTCGTCCCCGCGCAGGTCCACCAGGGCGCGGGGCTGGGGCTCGTGCTGGCCGGGGCGGCGGTGGCGTTCGGACCGAAGGTGGAGGTGCCGGGGCTGGCCTGGCGGCCGCTGCTAGGCTCGCCGATCGCGAGCCGGGTTTCCACGGCCTGGCGCGCGGCCCCGGCTGACACCGCCGACGACCTCGTCACCGGCTTCGCGGCCCTGGCCGTACGGACGTTGAAGGAGAGCGCCGGGATGACGGACGAGGCCGCCGTGCCCGTGCGGCGCGTCAGCCGCAGGCCGGGGATGCTGGCATGAGCGCGCCCGACTTCGAGAGCCTGTTTGGGCGGGCCGGCGTCACCGGCTGGCTCTACGCGGCCGACATCGACACGGGTCGCGAGGTCGGCCTCGGCCCGGACGAGCCGCTGCCGACGGCGTCGATGTACAAGGTGCCGCTGCTGGTGGCCTTCCGCAGGCAGGTCGACGCCGGGCTGCTCGACCCGGCGCGACGGGTGACCGTGCCGGCGAGCGACCGCCTGGCGGGCGGGACGGGCATCGCGGCGATGCAGGACGACGTGACGATCTCGCTGCGTGACCTGGCGTACCTGATGATCTCCGTGAGCGACAACACCTCGGCCGACACCCTGCTGGAGCTGGTGGGGTGCGACACGATCAACGCCATGCTCGACCGGTTCGGGCTGACCGGGACGCGCGTCGTGCAGAGCTGGCGGGAGGGCAGCGCCAGCATGCGGGCCGACACCGGACACGGCTGGCCGTACGTGGACCCCGACGACATCGCCCGGCTCAGCGTGCTGGACCCGGCCCGCTCCAACTGCGCCACGCCGCGCGAGCTGGCCACGCTGTTCGCGATGATCTGGCGGGACGAGGCCGCCTCCGCCGAGTCGTGCGCCTGGATGCGCGGCATGCTCAACCTGCAGGTCTGGCCGCACCGCCTGGCCTCCGGCTTCCCGTACGACGACGTGGCGGTCAGCGGCAAGACCGGCACGCTGCCGACGCTGCGCGCCGAGTCGGGCGTCGTGGAGTACCCCGACGGCGGGCGTTACGCGGTGGCGGTCTTCACCCGTTCGTTCAGCACGGCGCTCAACCAGCCCCGCGCCGACGCGGTCATCGGCACGGCGGCGCGTATGGCGGTGGACCACCTTCGGAGGTAGCAAGGTATGGGGAGGGCAGGGTGTGACTTTCCCCCGGACCGGCGACAGGATGGGGCACATGGTTGCTGAGGGCGAGCTTCTCTGGGAGCCGAGCGAAGAGGTCGTCGCATCCGCCGAGCTGACCCGCTACCTGCGGTGGCTGGGACGCTCCGGCGGGTACGAGGAGGCGTGGCGGTGGTCGGTCGAGCACCCCGCCGAGTTCTGGACGTCCGTCTGGGACTACTTCGAGGTGATCGGCGACCGGGGCGACGGGCCTGTGCTCTCGGGCGGGATGCCCGGCGCCACGTGGTTCGCCGGCAGCACCCTCAACTACGCCGAGAACGCGCTGCGCCGCACCGAGGGCACGGCGCTGGTCTTCGTCTCCGAGGACGGCGCCCGCCAGGAGCTGACCTGGGCCGAGCTGCGCGAGGAGGTCGCCCGCGTGCGCGCCGGGCTGGTCAGGCTCGGCGTCGGGCGCGGCGACCGGGTGGCCGCCTACCTGCCCAACATCCCGCAGGCCGTGATCGCCTGCCTGGCCACGGCCTCGCTGGGCGCGATCTGGTCGGCCGGCTCGCCCGACTTCGGGGTGCCGAGCATCGTCGACCGGTTCAAGCAGATCGACCCCAAGGTGCTCATCGCGGTCGACGGCTACCACTACAACGGCAGGGGCTACGACCGCTCGGCCGCCGTCAACGAGATCGCCGCCCAGCTGCCCTCGCTGCGGGCGACCGTGTGGATCCCGTACCTCGCGGCGGCCGACGAGGGCCGCGCGCCGCAGCAGGCCGAGCCGGCGCGGGCGCACACCCGCGAGACGCCCCACGGCGAGGTCATCGGCTGGGAGGGGTTGCGGGCCGAGGAGGGTCCGCTGGAGTTCGAGCGGGTGCCGTTCGACCACCCGCTGTGGATCCTCTACTCCAGCGGCACGACCGGGCTGCCCAAGCCGATCGTGCACGGCCACGGCGGCATCGTGCTCGAACACCTCAAGTCGCTCTCCTTCCACCAGAACCTGGGCGAGGGCGACGTGTTCTTCTGGTACACGACCACGGGCTGGATGATGTGGAACTACCTCATCGGTGCCCTCCTGGTCGGTGCCACGCCCGTGCTGTACGACGGCTCGGCCACCCATCCGTCGCCCGCCGCGCTGTGGCGGATCGCGGCCTCGGAAGGGGTGACGTACTTCGGGGTGGGGGCGCCGTACATCATGGCCTCGCTGAAGGCGGGCATCCGGCCGGAGGGGCTCGACCGGCTGCGCGGGGTCGGCTCGACCGGCTCGCCGCTGCCGCCCGAGGGGTTCGCCTGGGTGGCCGCCGAGCTGCCCGGGGTGCCGGTCGGGTCGTTCTCCGGCGGCACCGACGTGTGCACGGGGTTCGTCGGGGCGACCATGCTCCACCCGATCAGGGCGGGCGTCATCCCGTGCCGCTCGCTCGGGGCCAAGGTGGAGGCGTACGACCCGGCGGGCAAGCCGGTGGTCGGCGAGGTGGGCGAGCTGGTGGTGACCCGGCCGATGCCGTCGATGCCGGTCATGTTCTGGAACGACCCCAGCGGCGAGCGGTACGCCGAGAGCTACTTCGACGTCTACCCCGGCGTGTGGCGGCACGGCGACTGGATCAAGATCGACGAGGACGGCAGCTGCGTGATCTACGGGCGCTCCGACTCGACGCTCAACAGGGGTGGCGTGCGCATGGGCACCAGCGAGTTCTACCGGGTGGTCGAGCGGTTCGAGGAGATCGCCGACAGCCTCGTGATCGACACCGGCCAGCTCGGCCAGGAGGGCCGCCTGCTGCTGTACGTGAGCCTGGCCGAGGGCGCCGAGCTGACCGAGTCGCTCGAACGCGCCCTCTGCGACGCCCTGCGCACCGAGCTGTCGCCCCGCCACGTGCCCAACGAGATCCGCGTGGTGCCCGGCATCCCGCGCACCCTGTCGGGCAAGAAACTGGAGGTCCCGGTACGCAAGATCCTGCTCGGCACCCCCGTCGAGCAGGCCGCCAACCCCGACGCCATGGCCAACCCCGAGGTCCTGCGCCACTTCACACCCTGAGGATGACCTTGCCCCGGGTGCCGCCCGCCTCGGCCCTGCGGTGGATCTCGGCGAGCTCTGTCAGCGGGTGCGACTCGGCCGCCTCGACCGTGACGCTCCCCTCGTCGATCAGGGCGGCGATGCGGCCCAGCTGAGCGGGGTCGTCGCGGGCCACGAAGTGCGTGCCGCCCTCGACGGGGGTGGCGATCGTGACGATCCTGCGGCCCAGCCCGGCCAGGGCGCCGACCACGCCGGTGGACGAGCCGCGCTGCGACCCGGCGGCCGAGGGCGGCGACCTGTTCGCCTCCGCGTCCGTCGGCGGCTCCGGCGCGCCGACCGTCACGTTGTGCGGCGGCTACGAGCTCGATCCCGCCCGCGCCCACCCGCTCCTGCGCGATCTGCCCGACCTGATCCACCTGCCGGCCCGGCTCGGGACGCACCCGGAGCTGCGGGCCGCCGTCGAGCTGCTGGGCGCCGAGGTGCACAAGCCCAGGCTGGGCGCCGACACGATCGTGTCGGCCCTGCTCGACATGCTGCTGCCGTACATCCTGCGGTCCTGGTTCGACGCGCCCCGCGAGCACTGCACGGTCTCGGGCTGGGCGCGGGCGCTGGCCAATCCGGGCATCAGCGCCGCGCTCGACGCGATTCACCGCGATCCTGCGCATCCCTGGACGGTGGCCGAGCTGGGCGGGCGGGCCGGGCTGTCGCGGGCGGCGTTCGCGCGGCGCTTCACCGCGCTTGTCGGGCAGCCGCCGCTGACGTACCTGACCTGGTGGCGCCTGGCCGGTGGGGCGCGCCTGCTGCGGGAGGCGGACGCGCCGCTGAGTGAGATCGCCTCCCGGGTGGGGTACGGGTCGGAGTTCGCCTTCGCGGACGCGTTCAAGCGTGAGTACGGCCTGGCGCCCGGCCGATACCGGCGCGAGGGGTGTCCGGTGGCGTTTCCCCAAGCCAAGGCCGTTAAAACGTAACAATTCGCCCACGGATCACACGCCGGATCAGGCGTCGGAAACTTTGACTTAACCGGCCATTGACGCGGGGGCGCTGGCTGATCTACCGTCCTGCCACCGCTTAAAACGATTTTTCCGGGAGCGCGGCACATGGATCAGACTCCCGTTCTGTCCCTCTCACAGGTCAGCAAGGCGTTCGGCGCCGTACGGGCCGTACGCGAGGTGTCTCTGGAGCTGCATCCCGGCGAGGTGCACGCGCTCGCCGGGGAGAACGGCGCGGGCAAGTCCACCATCGTCAAGATTCTTTCTGGGGTGCACCGGCCGGACACCGGGCGCGTCCTGCTGGACGGTGAGCCGGTGGAGTTCGCCGGGCCCGGCGACGCGCAGCAGGCCGGGGTCGCGGTCATCTACCAGGAGCCGACCCTTTTTCCTGATTTGTCGGTCATGGAGAACATCTTCATGGGGCGCCAGCCGCGCTCCCGCTTCGGCATCGACCGCCGGGCGATGCGCGCGGCCGCCGCCGACCTGTTCGCCCGGCTCGGCGTACGGCTCGACCCCGACCAGCCGGCTCGCGGGCTGTCCATCGCCGACCAGCAGCTCGTCGAGATCGCCAAGGCGCTGTCGCGGCGGGCCAGGGTGCTGATCATGGACGAGCCGACCGCCGCGCTGTCGGGCAACGAGGTCGCCCGGCTGTTCGGGGTGGCCACGACGCTGCGGGAGCAGGGGTGCGCGCTGCTGTTCATCTCGCACCGGCTGGAGGAGATGTTCGAGCTGTGCACGCGCGTGACGACCCTGCGCGACGGCGCGTACGTGGCCACCGACCTCATCGCCGACATCACCCCGGACGACCTCGTCCGCCGCATGGTCGGCCGGGAGCTGGACGCGCTGTTCCCCAAGCAGGAGACGACCGCGGGCGAGGTGGCGCTGAAGGTCGGCCGGCTCACCCGCGAAGGCGTGTTCACCGACGTGTCGTTCGAGGTGCGGCGCGGTGAGATCGTCGCGCTGGCCGGGCTGGTCGGGGCCGGGCGCAGCGAGGTCGCCCGGGCGATCTTCGGCATCGACCGCTGGGACGCCGGGAGCGTCGAGGTCGACGGCAGACGCCTGCGGCCCGCCAGCCCCACGGCCGCCATGGCGGCCGGGCTCGCGCTGGTGCCGGAGGACCGGCGGCAGCAAGGGCTCGTCATGGACCTGTCGATCGAACGCAACATCGGTCTGGCCGGGCTGGCCGCCGTACGCCGGGGGCCGCTGGTCTCGCGGGCGGCCGAGCGGGGACGGGCGGCGGACTGGGCGGTGCGGCTGCGGCTCAAGTACGCCCGCCTCGCGGACCCCGTGAACGTGTTGTCCGGCGGGAACCAGCAGAAGGTCGTGCTGGCCAAGTGGCTCGCGCGGGGGCCGTCCGTGCTGATCGTGGACGAGCCGACCCGGGGGATCGACGTCGGGACCAAGGCCGAGGTGCACCGGCTGCTGTCGGAGCTGGCCGGGAGCGGGGTGGCGGTGTTGATGATCTCGTCGGAGCTGCCGGAGGTGCTGGGCATGGCGGACCGGGTGCTCGTCATGCACGAAGGACGGCTGGCCGCCGAGCTGTCGCGTGCGGAGGCGACCGAAGAGAGCGTCATGGCCGCCGCGACCGGCCGGAGAGCCGCATGACCGCCACGGCGACGGCGGCTGAGACCGTACGGGGCCGGGGTGGGCGGCGGCTCGTCGACCGGGTCGCGCGGGTGCGGGAGCTGGGCATCGTGGTCGCGCTCGCCGTGCTGTTCGGCGTCACGGGCGCGGTCAACCCGAGCTTCCTCAGCTACGCCAGCCTGCGCGACATCCTGCTCAACTCCGCCATCATCGCCCTGCTCGCCGTCGGGCAGACGCTCGTCGTCATCACCAGGAACGTGGACCTTTCGGTCAGCTCCGTCGTGGGCCTGGCGGCGTTCGGCGGCGCGCTGGTCCTGGCCGACAACCCGGGCGTGCCCATCCCGGTCGTGATCGCCGGCTGCGTGCTGCTGGGCGCGGTCTGCGGAGCGGTCAACGGACTGCTCGTCGGCGTGGCCAAGGTGCCCGCCCTGGTGGCCACCCTCGGCACCCTGTACGCCTTCCGGGGCATCGACTACGCCTGGGCCGGCGGCCGTCAGGTCAACGCGGCCGACATGCCGGAGGGCTTCCTCGCCCTCGGCACCAGCTCGGTCCTCGGCGTGCCGCTGCTCGCGCTGGTCGCCCTGGTGGTGCTGCTGGTCGTCGGCTGGATGCTGCGCAACCTGCGCTCCGGCCGCGAGCTGTACGCCATCGGCTCCAACCCCGAGGCCGCCGTGCTGGCCGGCATCCGCGTGCGGCGCCGGATCGTCGCCGCGTTCGTCGCCAACGGGGCGCTGGCCGGGCTGGCCGGCGTCATGTGGGCGGCCAGGTTCGGCACCGTGGACGCCACCGTGGCCACCGGCAAGGAGCTCGACGTGATCGCGGCCGTCGTGGTCGGCGGCGTGGCCATCTTCGGCGGCAGCGGCACCGTCTACGGCGCGGCACTCGGCGCGCTGCTGCTGTCGAGCATCACCAGCGCACTCGCCGTGCTCCGGGTGGACGCGCTGGCCCAGACGGCCATCAACGGCGCCCTCCTGATCGCCGCCATCGTCCTCGACCGGGTGCTCGCCCTGCGGGTCGCCGCCGCACTGCGCCGCCGGTCGCGGGAGGCGCCGCCGCCTGTGCCGCGACCGGCGCCGGGAAAGGCCGCGGCCTCGACGGCGACCGAGCCGGCCTCAAGGGGTGAGGCCGAGTGAACAGGGCTGCCACGACGTGGCGTGCCTGCGCACAGGACAGGGGGTGCCACCACGATGCGGCTTGAGATGGTGCGGCGCTGGGAAGGGCTGATCTTCGTTCTGCTCGTCGGCGTCTGTGTCTGGGCGTCGCTCGGCGTGGACGGCTTCGCCAACGGCTCCAACGTCTCGTTCCTGCTCCTCGACACCACCGAGATCGCCCTGATGGCGCTCACCATGACGTTGGTCATCGTGGCCGCCGAGATCGACCTGTCGGTGGCCTCGACGCTCGGACTGTCGTGCGCGGTGCTCGGCTGGTTGTGGAACGCGGGGCTCTCCATCGAGATGATCATGCCGATCTGCCTGCTCGTCGGGGCGCTGTGCGGGGCGGTCAACGGCCTGCTCGTCACCCGGCTGGGCCTGCCCTCGCTGGCGGTCACGATCGGCACGTTCGCGCTGTTCCGCGGGCTGGCGTACGTGATACTCGGCGACCAGGCGGTGGCCGACCTGCCGCCGGCGTACACCGGCCTGGCCACGGCCTCGATCGGGCCGGTGCCGGTCGCCACCGTGCTGGTGGCGGTGCTGGCCGTGGTCGCGGCGGTGGTGCTGCACGCCACCGGGGTCGGCCGGGCCCTCTTCGCGCTCGGCTCCAACGAGGAGGCCGCGTACTTCTCCGGGGTGCGGGTCAAGCGGATCAAGTTCTGGTTGTTCGTGGCCACCGGCGTGATGGCCTCGCTGGCCTCGCTCGTCTACACCTTCCGGTACGCCAGCGCGCGGGCGGACAACGGGATGGGGCTGGAACTCGCCGTGGTGGCCGCCGTGCTGCTCGGCGGAGTGTCGATCTTCGGCGGGCGCGGCACACTGCCGGGCGTGCTGATGGCGGTGCTGCTCCTCGGCGTCGTACGCAACGCGCTGATCCTCGCCGACGTGGCGAACGAAGTGCTGAACTTCGTGACGGGCCTGCTGCTCGTCGCGTCCGTGCTGGCGCCGAACCTGGGGGCGGTCTGGCGGCGGCGCACTACACCATCAGTGGAAGGGAAGTCGGCTTCATGACTACGCGTTCCCCCTGGCGCCCTGTGGCGCTGCTCGCCGGGCTCGTCCTCCTCACGGCCGCCTGCGGCGGCGGCACCACGCGGAGCGACGTCGCCGCCCAGCAGTCCTCGGCCCCGGCCACCGCCGCGTCGGCCTCGGCCAACCCCAACGCCCCCCTCAAGCAGGGACTCAAGATCGCCTTCCTGCCGAAGCAGGTCAACAACCCGTACTTCACCATCGCCGACGAAGGCGGCATCACGGCGGCCAAGGAGTTCGGCGGCGAGGGCAAGGAGGTCGGGCCGTCCGACGCGAGCGCCTCCTCCCAGGTGTCCTACATCAACACGCTGATCCAGCAGCGGCAGGACGCCATCGTGATCGCCGCCAACGACCCCAACGCCGTGGTGCCGGCGCTCAAGCAGGCCATGGCCGCCGGGGTCAAGGTGGTCAGCTTCGACTCCGACACCGCCCCCGACGGGCGGCACGTCTTCGTCAACCAGGCCGGCGCCGAGGACCTCGGCCGTACGCAGGTGCAGCTCCTCGCCGAGCAGCTCGGCCACAAGGGCAAGATCGCCGTGCTGTCCGCCACCCCGAACGCGACCAACCAGAACACCTGGATCGAGTTCATGAAGGACGAGCTCAGCAAGCCCGAGTACAAGGACATGGAGCTGGTCAAGGTCGCCTACGGCAACGACGACGACCAGAAGTCGTTCACCGAGACGCAGGGGCTGCTGCGGTCGTACCCGGACCTGGCGGGCATCATCTCGCCCACGACCGTGGGGATCGCCGCCGCGGCCCGGTACCTGTCGGAGTCGCCGTCCAAGGGGAAGGTGAAGCTGACCGGGCTGGGGACGCCCAACCAGCTGCGGAAGTTCGTCAAGGACGGCACCATCGAGGCGTTCGAGCTGTGGAACCCGGCCGACCTGGGCTACCTGGCGTCGTACGCGGCGGCGGCGCTGGCGTCGGGGCAGATCACCGGGGCCGAGGGGGAGAAGTTCAAGGCGGGCAAGCTGGGCGAGTACACCGTGGGCGCGAACGGTGAGGTGCTGCTCGGGAAGCCGACGGTGTTCAACAAGGACAACATCGACGACTTCGACTTCTGATTCCCGGACGGCCCGAGCGCCCGCCTGGTGGGCGGGCGCGCCGGGCGTTCCGGTTCTGTCCCGGGTCGGGATGGTGCCCGTGCCGGGCGTTCGGCTCTGTGCTTCGGATGAAGGGGTGGGCGTCGCCTGGTGAGGGTCTGTCCGGATCGGAGGGCTGGGTGATCACGGCCTGGTGCCGGGGACGACCAGGCCGGATTCGTACGCCGTGACGACGGCCTGGGTGCGGTCGCGGAGGCCGAGCTTGTGCAGGATCCGGCTGACGTGTGTCTTGACCGTCTCCTCGGTGACCACCAGCCGGGCGGCGATCTCGACATTGGACAGGCCCTCGGCGACGAGGCGCAGCACCTCGGTCTCACGCGGAGTGAGTGCCGAAAGGGAGCCGGCGGCCGGGCCGGGGCCGGGGCCCAGGCGGGTGAACTCGGCGATCAGCCGGCGGGTGACCGCCGGGGCCAGCAGCGCGTCCCCTGCGGCGACCACGCGGACGGCGTCGAAGAGTCGCTCCGCGGTGACATCCTTGAGCAGGAAGCCGCTGGCGCCCGCGCGGAGCGCGTCGTAAACGTACTCGTCCAGGTCGAACGTCGTCAGGATGAGCACCTTCGGCCCGCCGGGACCGGTCAGCAGGCGGGTGGCCTCGATGCCGCCCATGCCGGGCATGCGCACGTCCATGAGCACGACGTCGGGCAGGAGCGCGTGGCAGATCCGCACGGCCTCGGCGCCGTCGGCGGCGGTGCCGGCGACCTCGAAGTCGGCCTGGGTGTCGAGCAGCTCGGCGAACCCGGTGCGCACGACCGGATGGTCGTCCGCGATGACCACGCTGATGCTCACCCGCCGCTCCCGGAGTCTGGCGAGTCGACGGGGGAGTTGCCGGTCCTGTGGACGCGGGTCTCGGCGCGGAGTTCGGTGCGGAGTTCGGTGCGGAGTTCGGTGCGGAGCTCGGCGCGGCCGGGAAGGCGCGCCTCGATGAGGAAGCCGCCACCGGGGGCGGGGCCCGTGCGCAGGTCGCCGCCGACCGACGCCGCGCGCTCCCGCATGCCGGCCAACCCGTGTCCACCCCCGAGCCCGTGTCCGCCCCCGAGCCCGTGTCCGCCGCCGACGTCGTGCGTTCCCGTGCCCGGCGCCGACTCCGGCGGGCCGGGGCCGTTGTCGCGGATGCGGAGGCCCAGGGTGTCGCCGCTGTAGTCGAGTTCGACGTCCACGGCCGCGCCGGGCGCGTGCCGCCGCGCGTTCGTGAGCGCCTCCTGCACGATCCGGTACGCCGCCAGCTCCACGCCGGGGTCGAGCTCGACCGGGGTGCCGCGCAGGGTCAGCCGCGTGACACTGCCCGACGCCTCCCGCGACGCGTCGACCAGCGCGTTGAGCTCGTGCAGGCGCAGACCAGGCTGGGGCCGCCAGGCCGGTTCCGTGCCCGTGCCCGTGCCCGTGCCCGTCCTCGTGTCCTCGCGCAGGACGCCGAGCAGCCGCCGCATCTCGGTCAGGGCCGCCCGGGCGGTGTCGCCGATCGCCGACAGCCGTTCCGCTCCTGCCGCGGGCATGCCGGGGACGGCCAGCCGGGCGGTCTCCGCCTGCACGGCGACCATCGAGATGTGGTGGGCGACGACGTCGTGCAGCTCGCGGGCGATGCGGGCGCGTTCGCCGCGGGCGGCGTGCTCCAGCAGGCTGTCGGCGGCGACCTGCCGAGCGGCGGTGTCCGCCGTGGCCTGGCCGCGCGCCCGGCGGGCGATTCCGGCCAGCGCCGCCGGCGCGACCAGGCAGGAGGCCAGCAGCGTGAGCGCGCGCACGTGACCGCCGGGCTCCAGCGCCATCGCCAGCACGGGGAACGGCACAGCCACCAGCGCCGCCCGGGACGGCGGCCCATGGCCTCCGTACCGGTAGGCCGCCACGACCTGAACGACCAGCCCTCCCAGGGTGTAGGTGTGGAAGGCCGCGATCGACAGCACGCCCGCGCCGGACACCAGCGCCGCCGCCAGGCCCGGCTGACCCCAGAGCAAGCCCAGCGGGAGCGTGGTCGCCAGCGCGAGCAGCGACAGCACCACGACGTACGGGGCCACGCCGCCGTCCAGGGGGATCCCGTTCCCGGGACCGCCCGCCGGCATGCTCTCACGCGAGCCGAACAGCAGCCCGGACGCATGGTGCGCCTGCGCCGCCGCCTCGCCCACGGCGAGCAGCGCCGGCAGCGCCGCGACCACGAGCGGCAGCAGGGACGACGCCGCGGCCCCCCGCCGTGACGGAACCGCCCACGTGGCGACCCGCCCCAGCGCTGCCGTCCATCTGCCGCCCCGGTCGTACGCTCGCTTCACGCGCCCCATTGTTTCCCGCCGCCTCCCTGCCTGGCATCCCTCCTAGGAGGGACGGCCCCGCGCCGGGATCGCTCCCTGGCGTGACGACCGCGGGCCAGGCCGCTGCCTAGGGTCGCCGGGCATGGAAGCAACCATCGAAGTCAGCGGGCTGCGCAAGCGGTACGGCCGCACGACGGCGCTGGACGGCATGACGTTCCGCGTGCGGCCAGGCCGGGTGACCGGCTTCGTCGGGCCGAACGGCGCGGGCAAGTCCACGACCATGCGAGTGGTCCTCGGGCTGGACGCGCCCGACGAGGGGCACGCGCTGGTGGGCGGGAGACCGTACCGGAGCCTGCCGCGACCGCTGACCCACGTCGGCGCGCTGCTCGACGCCGGCGCGCTGCAGCCGGGCCGATCCGGGCGGGACCACCTGCTGTGGCTCGCGCACTCCCAGGGCCTGGGCGCCCGGCGGGTGGACGAGCTGCTCGACCTGGTCGGCCTGGCGCCGGCGGCGCGGCGCCGGGCGGGCGGCTACTCCCTCGGCATGCGCGGGCGGCTCGGCATCGCCGCGGCCCTGCTCGGCGACCCGCCGGTGCTCATGCTGGACGAGCCGTTCAACGGGCTCGACCCGGAGGGCATCGTCTGGATTCGCGGGTTCCTGCGGTCGCTGGCCGCCGAGGGCCGGGCCGTGCTGGTCTCCAGCCACCTGATGAGCGAGCTGCAGGACACCGCCGGGCATCTCGTGGTCGCCGGCCGCGGCCGCGTCGTCGCCGACGTCGGGGTGGACGAGCTGATCGCCACGGCCTCCCGCGCCCGGGTGACGGTGCGTACGGCGGCGCGTCCCGAGGCCGCGCGGGCCCTCGCCGGTGCGGGCGCCACCGTGACCGTGGGCGAGCGCGACACGCTCGTCGTCTCCGGGCCGCCCGCAGAGGACGTCGTCCGGCTCCTCGGAGCGTGCGGGGTGCCGTTCTCCGAGGTGAGCGCCTACCGGGCGACGCTGGAAGAGGCGTATCTCGACCTCACCGGAGGCTTCTCAGGGGTGGCCCGATGACCGCCCGTCTCCTGCGGGCGGAGTGGACCAAGCTCAGGACGGTACGCGGCTGGACGGCGGGGCTGGCGGCGTCCTCGCTGCTCGTCCTGGGGCTCGGCCTGCTCTTCGCCGCTGCCGGCCACTCCTCCTGCAGCCAGGGCCCGGTCGAGGTGCCGTGTCCGACGCCTCCTCTCAGCCGCGACGGCCGCGCCGTGGAGGACCGCTTCTTCTTCGTCAGCCGGTCCCTGGACGGCGACGGCGGCATCACCGCCCGCGTGACGGCCATGAACGGCCAGATCCGCCTGCCCGACGCCACCCCCGGCGTCCGGAAGGTCGTCTCCGGCGTCGTGCCGTGGGCGAAGGCCGGGATCATGGTCAAGGAGAGCACGAAGCAGGGCGCGGCGTACGCGGCCGTCATGGTCACCGGCGCCCACGGCGTACGCATGCAGCACGACTTCACCGAGGACGTGGCCGGCAGCGCCGGGGGAGCGCCGCGCTGGCTGCGGCTCACCCGCACCGGCGAGACGATCACCGGCGAGGAGTCGCCCGACGGCCGCCGGTGGACCACCGTCGGCACCGCCCGCCTGACCGGACTGGCGCACCGGGTCCGCATCGGCCTGTTCGCCGCCTCACCCGGCGACGTACGCGTGGTCCGCAACCCGCTCGGCGGATCCGCCTCGGCCTCCCGCTTCACCGAGGTCACCGCGACCATGGACGAGGTCACCGTGCGCGGCGCGGGCACCGGCGGAACGTGGAGCCGCGACGACATCGGCGTCGAGATCGGCCCCGACGGCAACCCGCACCACCCGGGCGCGTTCGTGGGGAACGGCGGCACGTTCGCCCTCACGGGGACCGGTGACATCGCCCCGGACACCTCGAACGGCAGGATCGAACACGTGCTGACCGGTGTGCTGATCGCGCTCGTCGTGGTGGTCGCGGTGATGGTGTCGTTCGCGACGGCGGAGTACCGGCGGGGGCTGATCCGCACCACGCTGCTCGCCGGCCCGCGCCGCGGCCGGACGGCGGTGGCCAAAGCGGTCGTGGCGGGGGCGGCGACCTTCGCGTTCGCGCTGCCGGCGACCGCCGTGACGCTTCCGCTGGCCCGGGGGATCCTGCGCGGCAATGGCGTCTTCACCCTGCCGGTCGGCACGCTCACCGAGGTCCGGGTGGTCGTCGGCGTCGCGGCCCTGCTCGCCGTGGCCGCCGTGCTCGCCGTCGCCCTCGGGCTGCTCTTCCGGCGCGGCGCGGCGGCGGTCGTCGCGGCGATCACGGCGCTCGTGGTCCCGTACGTGCTCGCGACCGCGTCCATCCTGCCCGACGAGGTGTCGCGGTGGCTGCTGCGTCTCACCCCGGCCGCCGGCTTCGCCGTCCAGCAGAGCATCCCCGAGTACGCCCACGTGATCGGCCACCATGTTCCCGCCGCCGGGTACTTCCCGCTGCCGCCGTGGGCCGGCTTCGCCGTGTTGTGCGCGTACGCCGTCGTCGCCCTCGGGCTGGCCGCGTACCGGCTGGAGCGGAGGGACGCGTGAGGCGGGAACTGCACGCCGAGTGGACGAAACTGCGCACCGTTCCCGGACCCGGCCTGCTGCTGCTCGGCGTCGTCGTGGCGACCGTGGCCGTGAGCGGCGTCGCGGCCGGCGTCATGGACTGCGCGGCCCCGGGCTGCGGGCTGGACGCCGTCCGCGTCAGCCTCTTCGGGGTGCAGGCCGGCCAGGCGCTGGTCGCGCTCCTGGCCGTGGCGGTGGTGTGCGGAGAGTACGGCACCGGGATGGTCGCGACGACCCTGGCCGCGATGCCGCGCAGGACGGTCACGCTGGCCGCCAAGGCGTCCCTGGTCACCGGCCTGACCTTGGGGGCGGGCGTCCCGGCGGTGCTCGGCTCGCTGCTGGCGGGCCGGCTGTTGCTGCCGGGCGGCGGCTTCACACCGGAGCACGGCTACCCGCCGCTGTCGCTCGCCGACGCCGCCACGCTGCGCGCCGCCGCCGGCTCGGTGCTCCATCTCGGGCTGGTCGCGCTGCTGGCCACGGGTGTCGCGGTGGCCGTGCGCGACCAGGTGGCCGCCTGCGGGGCCGTGCTCGGCCTGCTCCACCTCTTCCCGATCGTCATCCTCATGGTGCGGGACGAGGACCTGCAGCGGATCCTGTGGCAGCTCTCGCCGGTGAACGCCGGGCTCGCCGTCCAGGCCACCACGGACCTGGCGAGCATGCCCGTCGGCCCGTGGGCCGGGCTGGGCGTCGTCGCGTGCTGGGCCGCGGCGGCCCTCGTCGGCGGCGGCCTGCTGCTACGCCTCAGAGACGCCTGACATGGGCAGGCCGAAGAGCGGCAGGCAGCGGTCGAGGCGGTGGATCTTGATGTCGGGGGATTCCGTCCAGTCTTCGCGGGGCATGCGGAAGCGGCGGGTGATGACCGGCTCGCCCTTGCGGGCGTGGAGGGAGATGCCGTCCTCGCGGTAGCCGAGCTTCTTCGTCACCGCCAGTGAGGCGTGGTTGTCCTCGAACGCCGTCGTCACCGCGTGGTGCGCGCCCAGCCCCGCGAAGGCGAGGTGCAGCACGGCTCTGCGCATCTCGGTGCCGATGCCGCGGCCCTGGAAGCGGCGCCCGAGCCAGGAGCCGGTCTCGACCTCGCGGGTGACGGGGAAGTCCTTGCCGATCATGCCCTGAACGCCGACGACCTGGCCCTCGTGGACGACGGCGAGTTCGAGCGACCAGTCGTCCGGCGTGAACGTCGCCCACGTGCGGAACTGGTACTGCAGCACGCTCCTGGCCCGCTCCGCCGGCTCGCCGTCCGACCACGGGACCATGAACGGCATGAAACCGGCCTCGTGGATGCCCTCCGCGGCCCGGTCGGCCAGCTCGTCGAGGTCGCCGAGCGACGGGTGACGCAGCTCGAGGCGCGGGGTCGTGACGGAGAGCTCGGAGAGCGGCCAGTTACGCATGTCACCTCATTCTGCCAGCCGCTTTCGCGACGAGGCGACGGATTTTTCGCCGACCGTCTCTATAAAAGCGAAATGCCCGTATTTAGCGGGATCGGCTCATTAGCCGGGACTTTGCTTGACTAAACCTGTGTATGAGATCGATTCTCCGGCGATCCGGGTAGGCGTTGATTTATGAGGATAAACTTTCGCAGAATTGCCGTTATCGGTCTCGGTGTGGGCTGCGGCCTGCCCTTCACCGCCGTTCCGGGCGAAGCCCGGACATCTGCCGGTACGTCCCTCATGACCGCCCCCATGAACGCCCCCATGAACGTGCAGTCTGCGACGGCGGGATGGCTCGCCCATCCCGACGACCGGCCGGGCTCCCACGGCCGGCGGGGCGCTGCGAAGAACGCCGACGACCGGCGCGACCCCGGCCCCGATGGCGACAGACGGCGCCGCCCGTGGCCCGTCGCCGACGGGAGGCGTGGCCCGTTGCCCACGATCGATGAACGCCGGGCTCCCGGATCCCGTACGGACGGCCGGCGGAGCCCGGTGACCGGGCCGGACGGCCGGCGGGGCCCGGTGACCGGGCCGGATGGGCGGCCCGTGGCACAGGCCCCTGTGCCGGCCGAGGGTACGGACGCCGAGCACGAGCTTGTGGACGACGCCGAGGCGGAAGAGGTCGAGAGCAAGCCGCTCATCCTCCACCCGGGCGACCGGGGCTCCGAGGTGGTGAAACTGCAGCGCCGTCTGCACGCCGGGCGCTACTACTTCGGGCCCGTCAACGGGCGATACGACGAGCAGACGAAGTTCGCCGTCTGGGCCCTGCAGAAGAGCCGCAGGATGCCCGTCAAAGGCGCCGTGGGGCCGAAGGAATGGTCGGCGCTCGAACGGCCGCTGCGCAGGCGCCCGATGGTGGAGGGCGCGCCCGCGGACCGGGTGGAGGTCAACCTGGGCGCCCAGCTGCTCACCGTCTACCGCGACCGCCGCCCGGTCCTGTTCGCGCACATCTCGTCCGGCGCCCAGATTCCGTACTGCCGGAACGGCCACTGCGGGAACGCCGTCACCCCGACGGGGGACTTCCGCGTCTACCGGCGCGCGCCAGGGTGGACGACGGGGCCGCTGGGCTCGATGTACAACTCGCTCTACATCGTCGGCGGCATCGCCCTGCACGGCTCGACGAAGGTCCCGCTCCGCCCGGCCTCCCACGGCTGCGTACGCCTCCCGATGACGACATCCAAGCGCCTGTACCAAATAGTGCAAATCGGAGAACCCGTGTACGTACGCGGAAAAATTCGCTGAATCTGCGCAATTCTCCGACTTCATAGGACTGATTACGCCGTGCCTCCGGCACGCGAGATCCGGGGGAGGCCACCCACCCGCGTGAGCCCTTCTCCTGCCCTCCTGAGGTCCTTGACCAGCCGCAGCGGCGAGCCGACAGGCTTGGGTCCGTCGCCGGTGGTCTGCGCGAGGCGCAGCGCCAGCGCCGGGCACATGTCCACCGCCCGCCGCGCCTCCTTCGCCATCCAGCCGGGGATCGTCCGGAACGAGGGGAACCCGTAGTCGTCCAGCTCGACGAACTCCGGCAGCAGATGCGCGCACAGCCCGTGTCCCTGGCAGCGGGACCAGTCGACCTCCAGCCGGTACTCGGGCTCGGCCTCGCGCTCGGGCATCGGCAGCACCCCGCGTACGGGGCGGCCGCAGGAGCCGTGCTCCAGGTGGAGCGCGATCTCGCTCTCGAACGCGTCCAGCGCCGACAGCACGAACTTGGCCGTGCCGTCCGGATGGAAGCAGGCCCCGCGCCGCTCGACCACGCGCACGGCCCGGCGCACGGCGTCCACCGAGCCCGTGCCCTCGGCCAGGGCGCACATGGCCCTGGCCACGTCGGGCAGGCCGAGCCGGCACGGGCCGCACTGACCCGCCGACTCACCCGCCAGGTACGACGCCACCCGCGCGGCCTCGCCCAGCGGGCACGTGGACGCGCCGAGCGGCACGACGATCCCGGCCCCGAGCGTGGCCCCGGCCAGTTTCATGCCCTCGCGGGAGACCACCGCGGCCCCGGCCGTCTCGGCCGACAGCCAGGCGCCGTGGTAGCCGCCGACCAGCACTCCGTCGCCGGGCTCGGCCTCGCACAGCGCGAGCACGTCGGCCAGCAGGGTGCCCGTGGGCGTCTCGATGACCGCGCCCTGGGCCGCGCCGCCGCTCACCGTGAGCAGGATCGTGCCCGGCTCCTTGCTGGTGCCGACCTCGGCGTACTTCTCGGGGCCGTACTCGGCGAGCAGGGCGAACTGCGCGTACGTCTCCGTGTTGGACAGCAGGGTCGGCAGGCCGTCCACGCCGCTGACGGCGGCGCGCTTCTTCCTGCCCGGCGGGATGCCCTCCTCCCCGTTGACCGCGCGCACGAGCGCGCCGCCCTCCCCGGAGATGAACCGCTCCCTGATGCCGACCACCCGGATCGGCACCCGGCTCTCGGCCCCGCCGGAGACGTTGGCGGCCCGGCGCTCGGCCACGGCGGCGGCGACGGAGGCCTCGGCGACCTCGCCTCCGGCCGTGGCCACGACCACCTCGCGGGCGCCCAGCGCCTCGGCCGCCAGCACCGCGCCGTCCAGCACCAGGTGCGGGTTGCGGGTGAGCAGCATGGCGTCCTTGGAGCTGGCCGGCTCGCCCTCGGCGCCGTTGACCAGCACGACACAGTCACCGCCCGAGCCGGCCGCGTCGGCGACCGCCCGGAGCTTGCGCGCGAACGGGAAGGCGGCGCCGCCCCGCCCGCGCATGTCCACCTCGTTGGCGTACGAGATGAGCTCGCCCAGCTCGCGCGGCTCGACGACGCCGTGGAGGGTGCGGTGGGCGGGCAGGTCGAGCCGGCGGCAGTGGTCGAGGCCGGCGGTCAGCCGGGCCGGACCCATGCGTAAGACCCGTGGCACTCGTGCCGGGATCATGGATTCTCCTTGAGCGTGCGGGTCTCGGGGGAACGGGTGAGGTGTGGCGGGGGAGTCACCCGGCCTCCCGGAACCTGCGCCGGGCCTCCGCGAGGCTCACGGGCGCGCTCGCCGTCGCCGCCGCGACGGGCATCTTCGCGGGCCGCTCGGACGGCACGCCCACGGCGGCGGCCGAGCTCACCGCGGGTCCTTCGACCTTCTCGGGTACGACCGGCGGCCGGCGCAGCGTGGCCAGCACGCGCACGACCAGCGCGGAGCCGACCGCCGCCATGCAGGCCACGTACGACCAGGCCACCCAGCCCGCCGGCGGCCGCCCGGCGGTCAGACCATGCATGATCCCGACGGGCCAGGCCACGTACGCGGCGGAATGCATGATCCGCCACATCCACGGCCGGCTCCGTACCGCGAACCGTCCTCTGAGCACTCCGGTCACCACGGCCACGACCATCAGGTCGAAGGCCAGCGCGCCGAGACCGACGTAGACCCCGGCGACGGGCACGATCGCCGCGCCCGGCGGCACGTGCCCGAAGCTGATCATGACGGCGATGTGCGTGAGCAGGTACGCCAGCGCGATGAACGCGGTGGCCCGGTGGGCCAGCTGCGCCCTGATCCGGTTGGCTGGAGAGAGGAAGACGCGCTCGGTGGTGAGCAGGCCGAGCGCGACGGTCGCGGTCAGCAGCATCAGGGCGAACACGCCCGCGTAGTACTCGAGGAAACCCACCCCTTGGCCGAGCAGCGCCATGCCACGTTCCGTCCTGGTCAGTGCGAACACCGACAGCAGGACGGCCGTGATCGAGGCGCTCGCCCCCAGCCGGACATTCCTGGTGTCCAGCTTGGTGGGGGCGTGCATGGGGCGTCGTCTGTGGAGCATCTATTTCCCTCCAAGGTCGGGTGAGGGTGCGACTCGGAAGGCTGGGCGCGGATCTCAGGTCAGCAACGGCGCCCCCGGTTGATGCACGAGACGACGGACTGCATGAGCCGTTCGGGCATCACGTTGGCGAAGTCCCCGTGGTCGGTCACAGGGTTGTGCTTCTGCTCGGGGAAGGCGTCCAGGGCGTACGACCGGCCCTGCGGCACGGAGTACGTGAGGGTCATGCGCAGTCGCGGGATCGCCCTGGTCCCCTGGGGGCAGGCACCGCCCTGGTCGGGGAAGACCACGTGCGTGCGGTGGTTGGCGCTGTCGGTGTTCTGACCGTCCCAGCAGCTGGGGAAGTCCAGAATACGAACCACCTGACTGCCGCGCGGGCAAAGCGGATATTTATCGGGAGATATACGGTTTTGGAATCCCGAACAGGTCCAGGCCGCGCGCGCCTGGGCGCCGCCGTTCGTCGCCGCCTTGGCGTCTCCCGTGATCAGCCTGAGGAACCTCGGCATGGCGACGACCTCGGAGGCCGGGTTGCCGCGGAACTCCAGCCGCACGCTGCGGGGCCGCAGGATCTGGCCGACGTTGCCGTCCGGGTCGCCGGCGTTCGCGTCCGACGTACGGTCCCGCAGAACCGGCCAGAAGTACGTGGACTTGTCGCCCTGCCGGCACGTCGTGTCCGCCGCCTCCAGGCTCTCGTCGGTGGAGAACGCGTCCGTGGAGAGGTTGCCCACGTAGTCGTGCAGGTGGTGCGCCCCGTTGCTCACGCCGGGGGCGACGATGAAGTTGTCCGAGTTGTGGTGACCGTTCTGGTTGGTGCCGCACTGGGCGACGAACGTGCCGCGTGAGCCGTTCCTGCCGATCCGGGCGTCGAGGCGGCTGGGCGCGACCTGGCGGATGTCCACGAAGTCGTCGGCGAACGGGCCGATGGCGCATTCGTCGCCGGCGCCACCGGTCGCGGTGGGTGAGGGTTGCGGGGTGCCGTCGGGGTCCTGGGTCGGGGACGGGCTCGGCGCGGGGGTCGGATTCCCGCCGCCGCGCCGGCGCCCGTCGGCCTCGGGGACGTCCCCGGGGGCCTCGACCTCGGGGGACTGGCCGTCGGGGTTCTGACCGTCGGGGTTCTGGCCGTCCGGGTCCTGGCCGTCGGGGTTCTGGCCGTCGGGGTTCTGGCCGTCCGGGTTCTGGCCGTCGGGCGCCTGGGTCGCGGGCGCCTGGCCGTCGGGGGACTCGGTCTGCGGCCCGTCGGGGGACCGGCGTGGGTCGACCGCCACCCCGCCGCCCTGGGGCGCCTGCCCATCGAAGTCCCGATCGACATCTCTGTCGGCGTCCCGGTCGAAGCCGCGGCCGGAATCGCGCCCATCAGGCTGCCGGCCCTGATCCTGGTCCGGCTGACCCTGGTCGGGCTGGTCCTGGTCGGGCTGGTTCTGGTCGGGCTGATCCTGGTCGGGCTGGTTCTGGTCGGGCTGGTTCTGGTCGGGCTGCTGTCCCTGAGGTGGCTGAGGTGACTGGGTGGCCTCGGCCGAATCGCAGATGTCAGCCCGAGCCGGGCCTACGCCGATGACGGCCGCGGACACCAGCCCGCCTGCCGCCATGGCCAGCGCGGACACGGCCGCGGCCATGCGTCTGGATCTCCTCATGTGTGTCTCCTCTTTTCGACCGCCATCGCGACGGGTGGAGCGGGTGAGGGGGTCGGGGGTTCGGGCAGCTGGGTGTGGTCGACCAGTCCGGTGGACTCCAGATAGGCCATGTGGCGCATCACGTAGTTGATGCCTTCCGCGGAGAACTTCCTGATCTCCGCGTTCCGGGTCCCGGACCGTACGGCGGCGACGGTGGTGAAGACCTTGCCGTGCGCGGCGCGCAGCAGATTCGCGAAGTCCCTGTCGAAGGCGGGACCGCGCTGCGCGGCCAGCTGGGCCATCCAGCGCTGCTGGTCGGGGTTGGGTTCGTCGGGCAGGGCCACACCGAGCTTCTTGGCGACCTGGCGGGTCAGCAGGTCGAGCTCCATGTGCTCTTTCATGATCAGTGCGCCGACCTCCTTCACGCGCTGGGACTCGGCGCGGGTCTTGGCGTACTCGCCGACGGGCATCTCCCAGAGGCCCGCCTGGCGCACCTTGATGAGCAGATCGCGGTCGGCGGCCGTGAGCGGCCCCGACGGTGTCTGCGTCCACTGAGCGGCCGCGGGATCGATCGCCGGTGGCATGACCAGCACGATCGTCACGGCGGCGGCGGCCACGAAGCCGCCGAGCATGAAGAACTCGCCGCGCAAAAGCCTGTGCATGATCGGAGGTACGCGGCGTTCCCGGGCCGGGTTCACCTATGGCCGGAGATAGTTAGAAATGACTGGAGTTATCGGAGTGGCTACCACCGAGATAACGAAGGTGTAAAGATGTGCCCCGTGCTAGGTCACCTCGACGGCAGGTTCGAGAGTGCGGATGCCGAGGCCGAGCACCGCATCGCGGTGCTCTACCAGGAGTTCGGCGGCCCTCTGCTGCGCCACGTACGTAAATCAACAGGTAACGACCTTCAGTGGGCTGAAGACGTCGTGCAGGAGACGATTGTCAGGGCCTGGCGTAACTCGGCAAGACTGCAATGGGAACCAAGCCTCATATGGGCGTGGCTGCTGACCGTGGCCCGCCGCATCGTGATTGATGGACGTCGGCGCAGGAGTGCTCGGCCGCAGGAGGTCGAGCCCCCCGAAGTCGACATGATGTCGGTACCCGATGGTTCGGAGCGCGCTCTGTCGGCGATGGTCGTCGCGGACGCTCTCCGTTCCCTGTCCGAAGAACACCGCGAAGTGATTGAGCAGACCTACCTCCGAGACCGTACGATAAGCGAGGCGGCGGAGATTCTGGGGATCCCGCCGGGCACGGTGAAGTCCCGGCTCTACTACGGCATCCGGGCTCTCCGTGAGCTGCTGCGGGACAAGGGGGTAGCCGGCTGATGCATGACGAGGTGGCCGCCTACGTCCTCGGCGTCCTCGACGAGGACGACCACGAGGCCTTCGAGCGCCACCTCGACACGTGCGAGCGATGCCAGGCCGAGCTGGTCGCGCTCGCCGAGCTGCCCGATCAGCTCGACGAGCTGAGGCACGCCTCCTCCACTTCCGACGACGATCCCCCGATGTCAATGTCACATTGACGTCTTTGTCCTTTTCGGGTGGTATCGGAACGTCAAGGTGTTGCGCCCGGTTCCGCGCGACCGGGCGGTCAGGGGGAGGTGTTCGGTGGGCGTCACCGGTGATGCGCCCCGCCCTCCTCGGAGTTTCGGCGAGGAAGGCGGCCGGCTGTCCTACGGCGGATATCTCCGGCTGCCTGAGCTCCTCGCCCAGCAGCGCCCGCAGTCCGAGGCGCCCGACGAGCTGCTCTTCATCACCGTCCACCAGATCTACGAGCTCTGGTTCAAGCTGCTGCTGCACGAGCTGGAGTCGGCCCGCGACGCCATGTTCGCCGGCGAGCTGTGGCGGGCCAGACACCTGTTCCGGCGCGTGCACGCGGCCGAGCGGGTGCTGGTCGAGCAGGTCGAGGTCCTGGAGACGATGACGCCTCAGGACTTCCTCGCCTTCCGCAGCAAGCTGTCGCCCGCCAGCGGCTTCCAGTCGGTGCAGTTCCGCGAGCTGGAGTTCCTGTCGGGTCTCAAGGACGAGCGCTACCTCGGCACCTTCCGGCACGCCGGCGCGGACGAGCTCGCCCGGCTGCGCCGCAGGCTCGACGAGCCGACGTTGTGGGACGCCTATCTCGCCGCGCTCAACCAGCGTGGCCTGCCGGTCTCCGACGAGGAGATCATGGGCTCGCTGCTGTCCGTGGCGAGAGACCGCAGCTCGTACGACGACCTGTGGCAACTGGCCGAAGACCTGCTGACGCACGACGAGACCGCCGCGCTGTGGCGGATGCGTCACGTCCAGATGGTCGAACGCCAGATCGGCACCAAATCGGGCACCGGCGGCTCGACGGGTGCCCCATACCTGCGCGACAGGACACGCCTGCACTACTTCCCACTGCTGTGGGAACTAAGGGCCTGGCTATGAACCACTATGGCAACCCCTCACAAAGGAGTGAGAGCGAAATGCCGCTTGACGAGGCCAAGGATGAGCTGCTTCAGCGAACAGCCGAGAGTTGCGCGGTGGGCAGTGATCATGTGAGCACCGAGGAGGCACTGTCCTTCCTGCGACGCTATTACCGGCATATCGCACCTGAGGACCTGCTCGACCGCGACCCCGTCGACGTGTACGGCCCGGCGATGTCCCAGAGGCAGCTCGCCGAGGTCCGCCCGCAGGGCAGAGCCGTGGTCCGGGCCTTCACCCCGACCCTCGACCAGAACGGCTGGGACCCCGGCCACTCGGTCGTGGAGGTGGTGACCGACGACATGCCGTTCCTCGTCGACTCGGTCACCATGGAGCTCGAGCGGCACGGCCTCGGCACCCACCTGGTGGCCCACCCGCAGATGAAGGTGCGCCGCGACATGACCGGCCGGATGCTCGGCCGCGACCAGGAGGACGTCACCGGGCAGGTGCTCGTCGAGTCGTGGATCCACGTCGAGGTCGACCGCCAGTCCGACCCGGCCGTGCTCAAGGGGCTGGAAGCCGACCTGCTGCGCGTGCTCAGCGACGTGCGCTACGCGGTCGAGGACTTCATGAAGATGCGGGCCCTGGCCGTCCAGACCGCCGAGGACCTGGGCATGAATCCGCCGCCGCTGGAGCCCGCGGAGGTCGAGGACAGCATCGACCTGCTGCGCTGGCTCGCCGACGGGCACTTCACCTTCCTCGGCTACCGCGAGTACCGGCTCGACCACACCGACCAGGGCGAGACGCTGCGCGCGCTGCCCGGGGCGGCGCTCGGCATCCTGCGCGACGACAAGATCGGCTCGGAGAGCTTCGCGTCGCTGCCCGCCGACGTGCGGGCCAAGGCGCGCGAGAAGCACCTGATGATCATCACCAAGGCCAGCTCGCGGGCCACCGTCCACCGCCCCGCCTACCTCGACTACATCGGGGTCAAGCTGTTCTCGCCCGAGGGCGAGGTGATCGGGGAGCGTCGCTTCCTCGGCCTGTTCACGCACGTCGCCTACAACGAGTCGATCTCCCGCATCCCCGTGCTCCGGCGCAAGCTGGCCGGGGTGCTGCAGGCGGCCGGGCTGGAGCCCGACAGCCACGACGGCAAGGACCTCATCGAGATCCTCGAGACGTTCCCGCGCGACGAGCTCTTCCAGACCTCGGTCGACCAGCTGCTGCCGATCGCGATGGGCGTGCTGCGGCTGCGCGAGCGCAAGCAGGTCAAGCTGTTCCTGCGCCGCGACGACTACGGCCGCTACATCTCCTGCCTGATCTACCTGCCGCGCGACCGCTACACCACGAAGGTGCGGCTGCGGATGCAGGAGGTCCTGATGAGGGCGCTGGGCGGCAAGACGCTCGACTACAGCGCCATGATCGGCGAATCGGTGCTGGCCCGGCTGCACGTCGTCGTGCGCGGCGAGCGCGGCAGGCCGCTCCCGCCCCCCGGCGTGGACGTCGAGGAGCTGGAGGCGCGCCTGGCCGCGATCACCCGCTCCTGGGAGGACGACCTGGCCACCGCCCTCACCGAGCTGACCTCCGAGGAGGAGGCCCCCGCCCTCATCAAGCGGTACGCCGCCGCGTTCCCCGAGGGCTACAAGGCCGACTTCCCGCCCAAGGTGGCCGTGATCGACCTGCAGCGGCTGGAGCAGCTCGTCTCCGAGGGCGACGAGGACGCGGTCAAGCTCAACCTCTACGAGCCGTACGACGCGGTGGAGGGGGAGCGGCGGCTGAAGATCTACAAGGTCGGCTCGCCCATCTCGCTGTCCGCGGC
Organism: Nonomuraea terrae; assembly: GCF_044465245.1. Taxonomy (NCBI): domain Bacteria; kingdom Bacillati; phylum Actinomycetota; class Actinomycetes; order Streptosporangiales; family Streptosporangiaceae; genus Nonomuraea; species Nonomuraea terrae. Next base: position 212,356 of record NZ_JBITLL010000007.1, read on the forward strand.
GCTCCCGCTGATCCAGCGGCTCGGCGTCGAGGTCGTGGACGAGCGGCCGTACGAGATCGACCGCGACAACGACCCGCGCACCAAGAACGCCTGGATCTACGACTTCGGCCTGCGCTACACCCCCTCGGCCGAGGTGGACCGCGACGCCTTCAAGCAGCTCTTCCAGGACGGGCTCACCTCCCTGTGGAACGGGCGTGTCCAGGCCGACGACTTCAACGCGCTCATCCTGGCCGCCGGGCTGACCTGGGAGCAGGTCGAGATCCTGCGCGTCTACGCCAAATACCTGCGCCAGGCCGGAAGCACGTTCTCGCAGCCGTACATGGAGCGGGTGCTGCTCGGCAACGTACGGCTGGCGCGGCTGCTCGTGCGGCTGTTCGAGGCCAGACTCGATCCGCGGCGCGGTGACGAGGCCCGGCCCGACCTGGTGGAGGCGGTCACCGAGGAGATCCTCGGGGCGCTGGACGAGGTGGCCTCGCTCGACGAGGACCGCATCCTGCGGGCGTACCTGGAGATGATCCAGGCGACGTTGCGCACCAACTACTTCCAGACCGTCGGCGGCAGGCGCAAGCCGTACATCTCGCTGAAGTTCGACCCGCAGGCGATCAGCGTGCTGCCGCTGCCGCGGCCGCAGTACGAGATCTTCGTGTACTCGCCGCGGGTCGAGGGCGTGCACCTGCGCTTCGGGAAGGTGGCGCGGGGCGGGTTGCGCTGGTCGGACCGGATGGAGGACTTCCGTACGGAGATCCTCGGCCTGGTCAAGGCCCAGATGGTGAAAAATACCGTTATTGTCCCCACTGGGTCCAAGGGTGGATTTGTCGTCAAACAGCCGCCCGCCTCCGGGACCCGCGAGGACGTCCTCGCCGAGGGCGTGGCCTGCTACCGGACGTTCATCTCCGGCCTGCTCGACGTCACCGACAACCTCGTGGACGGCAAGGTCGTGCCGCCGCCCGACGTCGTCCGGCACGACGGCGACGACACCTACCTCGTGGTCGCCGCCGACAAGGGCACCGCGACCTTCTCCGACATCGCCAACGGCGTGGCCAAGGAGTACGGCTTCTGGCTGGGCGACGCCTTCGCCTCCGGCGGCTCCATCGGCTACGACCACAAGGTCATGGGCATCACCGCCCGCGGCGCCTGGGAGTCGGTCAAGTACCACTTCCGCACGATGGGCGTCGACGTGCAGGCCACCGACTTCACGGTGGCCGGCGTCGGCGACATGTCGGGCGACGTGTTCGGCAACGGCATGCTGCTCTCGCGGCACATCCGGCTGGTGGCCGCCTTCGACCACCGCCACATCTTCGTCGACCCCGACCCCGACGCGGCCCGCTCGTACGCCGAACGCGAGCGGCTGTTCCGGTTGCCGCGCAGCTCCTGGGAGGACTACGACCCGGCGCTGATCTCGGCCGGCGGCGGCGTGTTCCCGCGTACCGCCAAGTCCGTCCAGATCACCCCGCAGATGCGCGAGGCGCTCGGCATCCCGGCCGGCGTCACCTCGATGGCCCCGAACGACCTGATCAGCGCCATCCTGCGGGCCCCCGTCGACCTGCTGTGGAACGGCGGCATCGGCACGTACGTCAAGGCGAGCGCCGAGTCCCACGCCGACGTCGGGGACAAGGCCAACGACGCGCTGCGGATCAACGCCGCCGATCTGCGCTGCAAGGTCGTCGGCGAGGGCGGCAACCTCGGCTTCACCCAGCTCGCCCGCATCGAGTTCGCGGCGAACGGCGGCCTGGTCAACACCGACTTCATCGACAACTCGGCCGGCGTGGACACCTCCGACCACGAGGTGAACATCAAGATCCTGCTCGACCAGGTCGTCCGCGACGGCGAGCTGACCGACAAGCAGCGCAACCAGCTCTTCACCTCGATGACCGACGAGGTCGCCGACCTGGTGCTGCGCGACAACTACGCCCAGAACGTGGTGCTCGCCGCCGCCCGCGCGCAGGCCGTCGAGATGCTCCACATCCACGCCCGCTACCTGCGCAAGCTCGAACGCGACGGGCTGGTCAACCGGGAGCTGGAGTTCCTGCCGTCGGACAAGACGCTGGCCGAGCGCCGCCAGGCCAAGCTGGGCCTGACGGCGCCCGAGTTCTCCGTGCTGCTGGCCTACACCAAGCTGGCGGCCGACGCCGAGGTGCTGGCCTCCGACCTGCCGGACGACCCGTACCTCGCCTCGTGGCTGGTGTCGTACTTCCCGTCGGCGCTGCGCGAGCGGTTCCGGGCGTACATGGACAACCACCCGCTGCGCCGCGAGATCATCACCACCTGCGTGGTCAACGAGGTGGTCAACATGGCGGGCACCACGTTCCTGTTCCGCTTCGCCGAGGAGACCGGGGCCTCGGTGCCCGACATCGTGCGGGCGTACCTGGTCGCTCGGGAGGTCTTCGACCTGCCGAACTTCTACCGGTCCGTCGAGGAGCTGGACAACCAGGTCGACACGGCCACCCAGCTCGCCATGCTGCTGGAGGGCCGCAAGCTGGCCGAGCGCGGCACCCGCTGGCTGCTGGTCAACCGCCGGCCGCCGCTCGACCTGGCCGGCTCGGTGGGCTTCTTCATGAAGGGCGTCGACGGGCTGCTCGCCCACTCGCCCAAGCTGCTCACCGGGCCCGACCTGGTCGCGTACGAGGAGCGCCGCGACTCCTTCGCGGCCCGTGGCGTGCCGCCGGAGCTGGCCGATCGGGTGGCCGGCATGGTGCCCGCGTACTCGACGCTGGACCTGGTGGAGATCGCGTCGGTGACGGGCCGGCCGGTGAACGAGGTGGCGGAGGTCTACTTCGACCTGGCCGACCGGCTGCAGCTGGCCCGGCTGCGCGAACGGGTCATCGCGCTGCCGCGCGACAACCGGTGGAACTCGATCGCCCGCTCGGCGCTGCGCGACGACCTGTACGCCGCGCACGCCTCGCTGACCCGCGACGTGCTGGTCCACAGCAAGCCCGGGCTGCCGCCGGAGGAGCGGCTGGCGCGGTGGACGGAGGCCAACTCGGCGGCCGTCGCCCGGGCCCGGCAGACGCTGTCGGAGATCTGGGAGAGCGACCACTTCGACCTGGCCACCCTGTCGGTCGCCCTGCGCGCGATCCGCACGCTGGTCTCCGCCAGCAACCTCCCCCACACGGAGGCGTAGCCGACGCCGTGGCGGCCGCCGGTCCAGGCGGCCGCCACGGGCGTCAGCCGATGCGCCGCAGGGCGCGTTCGCGGCGCGCGGCGACGCTGGAGCCGGACTCGTGCCGCGCCATCCGGCGCAGCACGATCGGCGCCACCAGCAGGCCGAGCGCGGCCCAGGCGCCCAGCACGGCGGCCGTCTCCAGGTGCCGCCAGGACTCGCCGACCTCGACGGCCACCGCCGCGTCCGGCAGCAGGGCCGAGCGCATGCCGAGCCCCATCCAGTAGATCGGGAAGACCTGGCCGATCGCCTGCAGCCATTCGGGCAGCGCGGTGAGCGGATAGAACACGCCGGAGATCCCGATCACGGCGATGAACGGCAGCTGCACCAGCCCCTGCGCGCGTGCGGTCGGGAACAACGAGCCCAGCACCGCGCCGGCGGGCAGGGTCGCGACCAGGCCGAGCGCCAGCACCCAGGCCAGCGTGGGCCACGAGCCGATCCGCAGCCCTTCGACGAGGAACATCGCGGGCACCAGGAAGATCACCAGATCGGCGAGGACACCGCCGGACACCGAGACCACCTTGCCGACGAGGTACGCGGGCATCCCGTGCGGGGTCGCCTTGGCCCGCAGCAGGGTGCCGTCCTCCCGGTCGGCGGTGAGCTGCTGGCTCATGCTGATCATGCCGGTCGCCGCGTTCATCCCGAGGATGCCGGGCAGCGCCAGCGCGGCGAGCGGGAGCCCGCCGAACGAGACGTCCCTGACGAAGAAGAGCACCGCCACCATCAGGCCCGGCCAGAGGAGATGCGAGAACAGCTCGGCGCCGTTGGTGAACGACTGCCGCAGCTCGACCAGGCCGCGGGTCCAGCCCGCGCGCAGCGCCGTCATGACGCCGCCTCCGCCTGGCGCACCAGCGACAGGTACGTCCGTTCCAGCGAGCCCCTTCGGATCTCGAGCTCGCGGACGTCCTCGCCGTGCCGGGCGAACAGGTCACGGGCGAACGCGGTCGAGTCGGCGGTCTTATGGACGAAACGCCGGCCGTTCACGAGCCAGCGCACCTCGTCCTCGCCGGCGATCCGCCGCGCCAGCTCGGCGGCCGTGCCGTCGGCGACGATCCGCCCGCCGTTCAGCACGAGGATGCGGTCGGCCAGCTTCTCGGCCTCGTCCAGGTCGTGGGTGGTGAGCAGGACGGTGGTGTCGCCGTCGTCGGCCAGGCCGCGTACCAGGTCGTGGAAGGCGTGCCTGGCCTGCGGGTCGAACGCCGCGGTCGGCTCGTCCAGGAAGAGCACCTCGGGGCGGCCCACCAGGCCGATCGCCACATCGAGCCGGCGTCGCTGCCCGCCCGAGAGCGTCTTGATCTTCTTGTCCGCGTGCTCGGTCAGGCCCACCGCCGCGATCAGCCGGTCGGCGTCCCACGGCCGCCGGATCTTCGGGGTGGCATACGCCGTGTAGTAGGTGCCCAGGTGGGCGAGTAACTCCCGTACGTGCCATTTGCCGTGGTCGCGCCAGGACTGCAGGACCACCCCGATCCTGGCCCGCCAGCGCTCGTCGCCGCGCGCGGGATCGGCGCCGAGCACCTCCACCCGGCCGCCCGAGCGGGCGCGGAAGCCCTCCAGGATCTCGATCGTGGTGGTCTTGCCCGCGCCGTTCGGCCCCAGCAGCGCGAGGACCTCGCCCTGGCGGACCTGGAACGTGACGTCGTGCAGGACGTCGGCGGTGCCGTAGCGCATGCGCAGCCCGTCGACGTGAATCACGCCGGTCACCACGCCTCTCCGGGCAGCGTGTCCCGTACGCGGGCCATCAGCACGGCCCGGTCGACGCCGGCCAGCGCGAGGGCGCGGGGCACCGTGCCGATCTCGGTGTCGAGCACGCCGAGCAGCAGATGGGCGGGGCGCAGGTCGCGTTTGCCCTTCGCGGCGGCGAAGCCGCGTTCGAGCGCCAGCCGCGCCGAGGAGCCGAGCTTCGGGTTCGCCGTCGGGTCGGGGGTGGCCGGCGGGAGGTCGAAGGCGGCGAGGGACACCCCGGCCGCGCTCAGGCTCCGCTCGAACTCCCGGTCCAGCGCGTCCCTGACGGCCTGCCGCCCGAGCCCCGCCGAGGTCAGCACGCGCTGTGCGGCGGTGCCCTCGTGGGCGGCGATCCCCAACAGCAGGTGGTGGGCCTCGGTCGCGGCGGATCCCTCCTGCCGCGCCTCGGCCGCTCCTTCCAGGATGATCGCCTGGATGTAGTGGTCGATTCTGCTCACTGTCGTCTCCTCAACGTCACACCTGCCGCGATGAGCCGCCTGGCGTGCTTCTTGTGGACCGCCTGGCGGGTGACGCCGAGCGCCTCGGCGACCTCCGGCCAGCTCCAGCCCGAACGCATGGCCTGCTCCACGGCGGCGTCCTCGAGCCGATCGGCCAGCCGTCGCAGCGCCACGACGGCCGCCAGCGCGTCGGCGGGATCCTGGGGAACTTCTTCTGCCGGCATGTAAGCAACCGTAGTTGACTAAATCTCAGATAGTCAACCGAAGTTGCTTAGCCGCCCGGAGGTCCCTGATGGAAGAATGCGTTCATGGACTTGGGCGGCCGTTACCGGTTGGAGAGACGACTCGGTAAGGGCGCGATGGGCGAGGTCTGGCGTGCGCTGGACCTGCGGCTGGACCGCCCGGTGGCGGTCAAGCTGATGGCCCCTGACTCCGGCGACGAGGCCAGGCGCTTCCTGCGCGAGGGCAAGCTGGCCGCGCGGATCAACCATCCCGGGGTCACCACCGTCTTCGACGTCGACCGGCACGGAAGACGCCTGTTCATCGTCATGGAGCTGCTGAACGGCAGGGATCTCGGAGCCGTGATCCGCGACCACGCGGACGGCCTGGAGCTCTCCGACGTCTTCGACATCGGCCGCCAGCTGGCCGCGGCGTTAGGCGCCGCCCACGCCCTCGGCATCGTCCACCGCGACCTGAAACCGCGGAACATCGTGCTCCTCGACGGCGGCACGGTGAAGATCTGCGACTTCGGCATCGCGCGCGCCCTCGACGCCACCCGCATCACCAGGACCGGCCTGACGGTCGGCACGCCCGCGTACATGGCGCCCGAGCAGTTCGGCGGCTCCGGCGTGGACCGGCGGGCGGATCTCTACTCCCTGGGCTGCGTGTTGCACGAGCTCTGCACGGGCCGGGTGCCCTTCCCGGCGTCGAACATCGCCCACGCGATGTACGGGCACCTGAACACACCGCCGCCCTCCCCGGCGACGGGGAACAGGGAGCTGGACGCGCTCGTGCTCTCCCTGCTCGCCAAAGACCCGGCCCGCCGCCCTCAGCACGCCGACGAGGTCGCCCGGTGGCTCCGGAGGATCGCCCGGAGACACCGCCCCGACCGCGCCGCCACGCGGTCCGCGCTGGACCTCTATCACGCCACCTTCACGTCGCTGATGGACGCCGCGATCGAGCGCCAGGACCACGAAGCGGCGGCCCGGCTGCGGGAGCAGGAGAAGGCCTACCTGCGCATGAGACAGGCGTTCGAACGCGAGGGCTGAGCGCGCGTCAGTCGCCGGTGGCGCGGGTGAGGGCGCCGTCGTGGGCGATCACCTCGGCGGGCGCGGGAGCGCTGAGCGGCGGGACGGTGGTGGCGTACTGGTGGATCTCCGTCAGCCTGAGGGTGCGCGGCACCGAGGGCGAGGAGATCGCCCAGGCCGCCTCCTCCGGCACGGGGATGATGTACGACTTGTTCGTCACGTTCTTCGTGGACGTGGTGCGCGACAGGGAGTACTGGATCAGCGCGCCGCCGTCTTCGGTGCGCAGCCCGTAGACCGGGTAGTTGTCGGCGCTGAAGATGGAGTCGTAGCTGAACCCGTCGGCCTTGGCGGTCTCGCGGTAGGTGGCGATCTGCTCGGCCACGTCGGTCGTGTAGGGGCCGGGCGCGAGCAGGCCGGCGGTCGAACCGGCCGTGCCGGTCTCGGCCACGCTGGCGTGCACCGGGCCCATGAACTGCGGGCTGATCGTGACGCTCGTGTCGTCGGAGGGCACCGCGCCGGCGTAGCCGTCGGCGTCGAGCCGGATCTCGGGCAGCTCCTCGCCCGGCAGCAGCTGGGCGGCCGAGCTGAGCCGCCAGCGGTCGGACCTGGCGAACGTCAGCAGCGTCGGCTGCCCGTTGCGGGTCGCCAGCGCGCTGAACCACGGCGAACGCTCACCCGGGTCGAACCTCGGCACGTACAGCGTCGGAGCGCCCCACTTGTAGCGCGGCGGCGCGTAGTCGGTGGACAGGTAGGCGCCCACCGTGAGCTGCGTCTGCCCGCCCGCGGTGATGTCGGTCGCCAGCGCCAGCCGCCCCTGCAGGTCGCTCGCCACCCGCAACGCGTCGTCGGTGACGGTGATCTCGGTGAACACCTCAGCCGCCTCGTCCCGCGTGACGGCCGGCTCGGCGGGCGAGGGTGACGGGGTCGCCGGGGCGGTGGTGGCCGGCCTCGTGGGAGTCGATCGGGCATCACTGGTGCAGGCGGTCGCCGCGGCGAGCAAGCCGGCGGCGATCGCCAGCATTTCCCGCCGACCGTATGCGCGCACCTCGCCATGTTATTCGGGCGCGCGGCGGTCGCGTACCCTTGGGAGACGTGGCAGGCATCGATCCGGCAGAAGCGATCAACGAGCTAGCGGGTACGCTCCGCAGCATCCAGGACGTCCTCGACCTCGACGCGCTGCGCAAGCAGATCGCGGAGCTGGAGCAGCAGGTTGCCGCGCCGGACCTCTGGGACGACCCCGACCAGGCCCAGAAGGTGACGAGCAAACTCTCCCATCTCCAGGGCGAGCTCAACCGCGTCGAGGGCGTCGCACGCCGCCTCGACGACCTGAGGGTGCTCTACGAGCTCGCGGCCGAGGAGGGCGACGACGACACGCGCGTCGAGGCCGACAGGGAGCTCGAGACGCTCAAGTCCGACATCGGCGCCTTGGAGGTCCGCACCCTCCTGTCGGGCGAGTACGACGCCCGCGAGGCGCTCATCACCATCAACTCCCAGGCCGGCGGCGTCGACGCGGCCGACTGGGCCGAGATGCTGCTGCGGATGTACCTGCGGTGGGCCGAGCGCAAGGGCTACCCGACCGAGGTCTACGACACCTCCTACGCGGAGGAGGCCGGCATCAAGTCGGCCACGTTCACCATCAAGGCCCCCTACGCGTACGGCACGCTCAGGGGCGAGCACGGCACCCACCGGCTGGTCCGCATCAGCCCGTTCGACAACCAGGGGCGGCGGCAGACGTCGTTCGCCGGCGTCGACGTCGTGCCGGTGGTCGAGCAGACCGACCACATCGACATCAACGAAGACGAGATCCGCGTCGACGTCTACCGCTCCAGCGGCCCCGGCGGCCAGGGCGTCAACACCACCGACTCGGCGGTGCGCATCACCCACATGCCGACCGGCATCGTCGTCTCCTGCCAGAACGAACGCTCGCAGCTGCAGAACCGCGCCACCGCGATGAACGTCCTGCAGGCCAAGCTGCTGGAGCGCAAGCGGCAGGAGGAGGCGGAGAAGATGTCGGAGCTGCGCGGCGCCACCACCACGTCGTGGGGCACGCAGATCCGCAACTACGTGCTGCACCCGTACCAGATCGTGAAGGACCTGCGCACGGCCACCGAGGCGGGTAACCCGTCAGCGGTGCTCGACGGCGACCTCGACGAGTTCATCGAGTCGGAGATCCGCTGGATGCGGCGGCAGGAGTCAGAGACCGCTTAGGTGGTTGATCGCGAGAGTCAGCAGGAAGAGCGCGATCAGGAGAAGGGCGATGAGGGCGGGTGACAGCCCGGCGAAGCCGTGCTGATGCATCCGCTCCCTGCTGGCGCGGCACATGGGGCAGCGGCCTTCGATCACGGGGTGGGCGCACTGGGCGCATACGAGGTGTTCACAGCTCATGACAGCCCCAAGTCTAGCCGCACAATCGTTTTGTTTCCGTTATGGACGTTCCATGCCAGTCTTCCCCCTAGACTGTCGTCTGGCCAATCGGAACGTCGATCATCAGTAAAGAAGACGTAACCCGTTTGGTCGGCGGCGGGAAGTGGGCATGTGCCACCCTCGCTTCCGTCCTGACCCCTAGACTGGCATGCCGTGATGCTCTCGTGATCCATTTCGATAATGTCACCAAGGTCTACACGAACCAGAACCGGCCCGCCCTCGACCACGTCTCCGTCGACGTCGACAAGGGCGAATTCGTGTTCCTCGTCGGTCCCTCGGGATCAGGCAAGTCGACGTTCCTGCGTCTGATCCTCAAAGAGGAGCGGCCCAACTCCGGCGCGATCCACGTCGCCGGCAAGGACCTGGCCCGCCTCTCCAACTTCAAGGTGCCCCACCTGCGCCGCCGCATCGGCTGCGTGTTCCAGGACTTCCGGCTGCTGCCGAACAAGAACGTCTACGAGAACGTGGCGTTCGCGCTGGAGGTCATCGGCAAGCCGCGGCGGTTCATCCGCAAGGTGGTGCCCGAGGTCATCGAGCTGGTCGGCCTGGAGGGCAAGGCCCACCGCATGCCCGACGAGCTGTCCGGCGGCGAGCAGCAGCGCGTCGCCATGGCTCGCGCGTTCGTCAACCGGCCGATGATCCTGCTGGCCGACGAGCCGACGGGCAACATCGACCCCGCGACGAGCATCGGCATCATGAAGGTGCTCGACCGCATCAACAGGACTGGCACCACGGTCGTCATGGCCACGCATGACGCGGCCATCGTCGACTCCATGCGCAAGCGCGTCGTGGAGCTGGAGGACGGCAAGATCGTCCGTGACCAGTCGCGTGGCGTCTACGGCCAGGCGTACTGACAGGGAGCTGCAGACACAACATGCGGGCGAATTTCATCTTCTCCGAGGTCTGGATCGGCCTCCGCCGCAACCTGACCATGACCATCGCGGTGATCATCACCGTGGCTGTCGGCATGGCGATGCTGGGCGTCGGCTTGATGATCAAAGCCCAGGTCGGTGCGATGAAGGGGTACTGGGACGACAAGGTCGAGATCTCGGTATTCCTCTGCAACAAGGGATCGGCCATGCCGGCGTGCAACGGCAAGGCCGTCACGACCGCGCAGATCAAGACGCTCGAGGGCCACATCAAGGGCATCCAGGGCGTCAAGGAGGTCTTCTACGAGGACCAGGCCAGCGCGTACAAGAACTTCCAGGAGTCGTACGCGGCCAACAAGGCCCTCGTCGAGGCCACCAAGGTCGAGGACATGCCGCAGTCGTTCCGGGTCAAGCTCGTCGACCCGGACAACTACCAGCCCATCATCCAGGCGATCGAGGGCCAGCCCGGCGTGTCGCAGGTGATGGACCAGAAACAGCTCATCGGCAAGTTCTTCGACCTGCTCGACAAGCTCTCGTTCTACGCCCTGGCGGTCGCCATCATCCTGGTGCTCGCGGCGGCCCTGCTGATCGGCAACACGGTACGGCTGTCGGCGTTCAACAGACGCCGCGAGACCGGCATCATGCGGCTGGTCGGCGCCTCCAACCTCTACATCCAGCTGCCGTTCGTCATGGAGGGCACGATCGCGGGCCTGATCGGCGGTGTCTTCGCGGCGGTCATCCTCATCGTGACCAAGGTCTTCCTGTTCGAGGAGATCGCCGGCTACTTCGGAGACGTCACCGCCCAGCTGACCTGGAACGACGTCGCCCAGGCCATCACCGTCACGATGATCATCGGTGTACTCATCTGTGTGCTGGCCTCGTTCGTGACGCTCCGCCGCTACCTCCGGGTGTAACCGTGCTCATGAACCGCTTCGGGGTCCGCCGCCGGTAAAGTCGAAGCATGCCACGTGAGACCGGGCGGAAGATCGTCGCCCAGAACAAACGTGCTCGGCACGACTACCACCTCGAAGACACCATCGAGGCGGGTCTCGTGCTGCAGGGCACCGAGGTGAAGTCGCTCCGCGAGGGCCGCGCCTCGCTCGTCGACGGCTACGCCATGATCGACGGCAACGAAGCGTGGCTGCACAACGTCCACATCCCCGAATACGCGCAGGGCACGTGGACCAACCACGCGGCCCGGCGCAAGCGCAAGCTGCTGCTGCATCGCAAGGAGATCGAGAAGCTCGCCGCCAAGACCAAGGAGGGCGGGCTCACGATCGTGCCGCTGGCGCTCTACTTCAAGGACGGCCGCGCGAAGATCGAGATCGCCGTGGCGCGCGGCAAGAAGGACTGGGACAAGCGGCAGTCCCTGGCCGAGCAGCAGGCCAAGCGGGAGATGGCCCGGGCCCTGCGGCACCACAACCGATGAGAGCGGCGGCACCGCGACCGATGACACGTGCCCGCCGCACCCTCGCCGCGACCGTCACCCTGGCGGTCGCGGCCACGACCCTGACCGCCTGCTTGGAGGAGTCCTCGCCGCACGAGGCGGTGCGCGACTTCCTCGTCGGCTGGCAGTCCGAGGACTACGACCTGGCCGCCGGCCGCACCGACGGCAACGCGGCCGAGGTCCGCAAGGAGCTGGCCGACGCCAAGCAGGAGCTTGACGCGGCCTCGTTCCGCTTCCGGATCACCGGCATCAGCGTCGAGGGCGAGGAGTCCAAGGCCGACTTCCACGCCGAGGTCGACCTGGGCGAGAACAACCCTCTGTGGCAGTACGAAGGGGCGCTCCCGCTGCACCTCGTGGACGGCACGTGGAAGGTGCGCTGGTCACCGTCGGTGCTGCATCCGCAGCTCAAGGAGGGGCAGCGGTTCGCGGTCGACACCGAGCCCGTGCCGCGTCAGCCGGTGCTCGACAGGGCCGGCGACCCACTGCAGAGCGACACCGTCCTCTACGTCGCCGGCGTCCACCCGGCCGCGCTGGGCGACCGGGCGGAGGAGGTGGTCGCGCAGTTGTCCGAGATCACCGGGTACGCCCAAGACCGGCTGCTGAGCCGTGTCCGCTCCTCGCCGCCCGACAAGTTCGTGCAGCTGGTGACGTTCGGGCGCACGCGTTATCTGTCGATGAGGCCGAAGCTCGAGGCCATCGACGGCATCGAGGTCGAGCCGCAGGAGCAGCCCGTCAACCCCGACGCTCCCCGGCAGATCGTGGGCAGCGTCAGCGCGCTCACGCCCGAGACCGAGCAGAAGCTCGGCGGCCCGCAGCGGGCCGGCGACTCGGTGGGCCGCAACGGCCTGCAGCAGGCGTACCAGGACTATCTGACGGGCTCCACGCAGACCAAGGTGATCACGCTCGACCTCAAGACCGGCAGGCAGGTCGCCCTGCTGGAGGAGTGGCAGCCGGGCCGCCAGAACGTCTCGGTGAAGACCACCATCGACCGGGCCGCCCAGACGTCGGCCGAGGAGGCCGTGGCCGACACCGAGACGAGCGCGCTGGTGGCCGTGCAGGCCGACACCGGTCAGATCCTCGCCGTCGGCGCCAAGGGCCTGCACCAGGAGCGCGACGCGCTGGCCGGCAGGTTCCCGGCGGGCACGGCGTTCTCCATCGTGGCGGCCGACGCGCTGCTGCGGCGCGGGGTGAGCCCCAAGCAGCGGCTGGCCTGCCCGCAGGAGCGCACGGTCGGCGGGGCCAAGTTCGTCCAGGTCGGTCAGGCCACCGGCACCTCGACGTCGGCCACGTTCCAGCAACACTTCGCCAAGGGCTGCGTGACCGCGCTGGCCTCGCTGGCCCGCCGCGTCACGGCCGAAGACCTGGCGACCAGCGCCCGGGCGTACGGCGTGGAGCAGCCGTGGCGGCTGCCGCTGAGATCGTTCAGCGGCACGCTGCCGTCGCTGGCCGGCGACGCCGACAAGGCCAAGGCCATCGCGGGCCAGAACGTCGAGGTGAGCCCGCTCGGCATGGCGCTGGTCGCCGCGGCGGTCGCCTCCGGCACCTGGCGGCCACCGGTGCTGGTGACCGAGCCCAAGGTGCCCGACCCGGCCGGTGAGCCGGTGCCGGTCACCCAGCCGTCCTCCGTGCCCGTCGACCCCAAGGTCCGTACGGCGCTGACCGCCATGATGCGGGCCGGCGCGGCCGGCACCCCCGCCCAGGCGGGCAAGGGCAAGGTCTACGGCGTCACGGCGGCGGCGGGCGGTCAGCAGAGCTGGTTCGTCGGCTGGCAGGGCGATGTGGCCGTCGCGGTGCTGGCGAAGAACTACAACGCGGCGGCCGTGGCCGGGAGCTTCTTCGCGGGCCTCGGCAGCACGCCGTGAAAATGTCGTGACGGGGAGCAACCATCCGGGCATCCGGCTGCGTCTTACTGAGTGACTGGGCCCGCTCGGGGGGTTGCGGTCCCAGTCGCCGTGATGAGATCAGGGCTTCATCTCGGGGGAAGCCCTGCCGTCCGGACCGGCTCGACCCTGCCGGTCGGCCCCCGGGAGCGTGTGCGCGATGCGCCGTGCTCCCGGGGGTTTCGCCGTGCGGGAATCAAGTTGGCGTTCGGGGTGTTATCCCATGTACATTCTTGTTGCTCGCTCCTCGCGGGGAGCGTGTTGACAATTCCACAGGGGGTGACTGGCTTCGACTTCGACTTTGCAAGCCAGGTGAAGCGGGCCGAGGACTGCGGACATAACCTCGTTAATCCTGTGACCGCAAACAACAAGTGCCAATTCCAAGAGCACTGTGGCGGCCAGGGACTCCCTGGCCCTCGCTGCCTAAGCAGCGAAACCACTGTCAGCCCGGGAGTGCCTTCGGCCCGGTGTCTGGCATCGCTAGAAGGCTCAACCGATCAACCCGGCCACGGGGGAGATCGGGAAATCAAACAGTGGCTGGGCCCGTCGGCGACTCGCCTGCGTGATCGCCGGGGCCGAGAAAAGCACAGCAGGCTGCGCCCGGAGAAGCCCTGACTTGGGGTTGAAGGACGCGGGTTCGATTCCCGCCACCTCCACCGACATCGAGACCGCCTCTTACCTGCGTGAATCGCACAGGTAAGGGGCGGTTTCGTGTTTTCCGGCGACTGTGGCGGGGGCGTTGCCGGCTTTCGCATGGCACTCCGACAACGGGAGCCGGCTCGGTGGCGGGGCCAACGAGCGGCGGCTCACTTCCGTCCCGGTGACCGGGCTGACGCGCGTGCGGGCCGTCTCAATCGGCGGCGTGACCGGGCTGACGCGTGTGCGGGCGATCTCAACCGGGGGCGTGACCGGGTTGACGCGCGTGCGGGCCGTCTCGGCCGGCGGCGTGACCCTGAGCCTGGCCCCTGTCTCGGTGGGGACCGGTCTGTTCGGCCCTCGTCTCGCCCGTGCGGGGCTTCGAGCACAGCCTGGCGGATGATCCTTCAGCCGGAGCGCTCACCCGGGTCGGGATGCGTTCTCGTCGTGATCGTCAGAGCGGCCGGAGGGGCGGTCGGACGGTCTTTGTCCTGGGGTGCGCCCCTCTCCGGACGGCGTCTTCGGGGACGTGTGGTGCTGACTGCCTGCAATGAGTGCTTTACGTGTGGTTAGGTGTTCTTTGACAATTCTTGGGCCGGAGTGAGGGTGAAGGGTGTCAAGGGACGTCTGGCGGCATTCTGTGTTCGCGCCCCTGGTGGGCGTGCTGGCTTCGTTTGCGCTGTACGCGGTCGGAGTGGTGGAGGGGTTGCTGGGGGCGGTGGGGGCGACGACCGCGCCGCCCGCCGCCGAGCTCGTGGTCACGTTGATCTTCGCGGTGTTCCTGACCGCCGTGCTGAGGATCGCCCGGGCGGTGCCGGACATCCGGCGTGAGAACGCGGCGACGGCGCGCGCGGTGGCGAACGTGACCTCGGTGCGTCCGGGCGAGGCCACGCTGGTGGCGCGGCGGCTGAAGTTGTTCAGGGAGGCGGCCGAGGCCGGGAACGACTGCGAGTCCGTGCTGAGCGCCCGTTCCGCGCTGGACGAGAACGAGATGGTCAACCGGCACCACCTCGACCACGCGCTCATCTGGGCGCTGCCGGTCTTCGGCTTCATCGGCACGGCGCTGACGATGGCCGCGATGGTGACCTCGTTCTCCGGGGCGCTCGACAGCCAGGGCGACCCCGGTGCGCTGATCACGGCGCTCAAGCAGCACGTGCTGCCCGAGCTGGCCTCGGCGTTCGGGGTGACGCTGATCGCGTTGTTCCTGAGCGTGGTCGCGTTCGGAGCGATGGCGCTGGTCGAGCGGGCCGAGCGGGCCGGGGTGACCGCGGCCGACGAGGTGTTCCTCGTGCACATCGCGCGGCTGCCGGCCAAGCAGGCGGCGCCCGCCCTGCACGGGCTCACCCAGGAGCTCGCCGAGTCGCGCAGCAGGACCGAGGAGCTGGTCAAGGGGCTGGACGCGCTGCGCACCGCGGTCGAGCGGCTGAACGCCCTCGAGGGCCGGCCGCAGAAGTACACCCTGGTGAGGGAGCCGTGAGGCGTCGTCCGGCGCGGTCGTTCGCGCCGCCGCTCGACCTGCGTTTCATCGACCTGTTCATGACGATCGTGCTGGCGCTGGCGTTCATCGCGATCATGCTGACCGTGGTGGCGCGGATGTTGCCGACCGAGGCCGCGCCGCCGCCGACGCGGCAGGAGAAGAGCGTGTCCCAGCTGCGCAAGCAGCTGGACGCGGCGGTGCGGGCCAAGGACCGGGCGGAGGCGGAGCTGCGTACGGCGCGGGCGCAGATCGCCGCGCCGCCCGCCGCCGCGCCGCCTCCGCAGCAGCCGGCCTTCACGCTGCCGTGGTGGCTGATCGGGTTCTGTGCGCTGCTGGGCGTGCTGGCCGTGTTCATGGGATGGCGGATCCGGTTGTGGACCAAGGGCGGACTGCCACGCGCCCGGAGCTGGGTGCTGGTCGGTCTGGTGGTGGTGCTGGTCACGGCTGGGATCAGGTCGCTGACCGGCGGCGACGGGCAGCTGCTGCTCGCCGCGATCCCGTGGTGGGCGGCCGACGCGCTCTGCCTGGGGCTGCTGCTGGTCGCGTACGTGCTGGTGTCGGTGATCAAGGCGAGCCACGAGACGCTCGGGCAGATCCGGGCACGGGCTGTGCGCGATCTCCCTTAGTTTCCTCAACAGTCACTTATGTCACACTTTTGCCGGTTAACGTGGCGTGCATCCCCTCACCACGAAGGAGATGCGATGTTACGTCGAGCACTCGGCGTGCTGGTCGCCGCCGGCGCCATGCTGCTGGCGGCCCCGCTGACAGCCCTGCCCGCGTCGGCCGCCGCCGGCGTGGAGCCGCTCGCCCGCGCCCACGCGCACAACGACTACGAGCACGAACGCCCGCTCCTTGACGCCCTCGACCACGGCTTCACCAGCGTCGAGGCCGACGTCTACCTGGTGGACGGCGAGCTGCTGGTCGGCCACGACCCCGAGGACCTGCGCCCGGGCCGCACGCTCCAGGCGCTCTACCTCGACCCGCTGGCCGAGCGCGTACGGGCCGGCAGCGTCTACCCGGGCACCCGGCAGCCGCTCCAGCTGCTGGTGGACATCAAGAACAACGGCGCCGCCACCTACACGGCGCTGGACGAGGTGCTGCGCGGCCACCGCACGATGCTCACGACGTTCCACAAGGGCAAGGTGAAGCCCGGCGCGGTGACCGTGGTCGTCAGCGGCGACCGGCCGCGCGACCTCATGGCCGCGCAGGAACGCCGGTACGCCTTCTACGACGGCCGCCTGTCGGACCTGGGCCAGGGCGACCCCGGGCTGGTCTTGTTGATCAGCGACAACTGGACGAACCACTTCACCTGGACCGGCGAGGGCGAGATGCCGGCCGCCGAGCGCGAGAAGCTGCGGCAGATCGTGGCCACCGCGCACCGCGACGGCCAGCGCGTACGCTTCTGGGCCACCCCCGACGCGCCCGGCCCGGCCAGGGACGCGCTCTGGCGGGAGCTCGTGGCGGCCGACGTCGACCACATCAACACCGACGACCTCGCGGGGCTGGAGCAGTTCCTGCGGGCGGTCGACGCCGGGCAGGCGGTGGCGTAAAACACCTCGCTTCCGCTCATCTTCGTCGGTAACGTCCGGATCTGGACTGGCCGCGGGACTTCGGTACGACTTCCGGAACCCGCCTTTGAAGCGATGCTTCGCAGCTCGTGCCCCCATTCCCCGGCCAGTCCACGACCCGGGGGGAGCCGATGGAGACGTACGCCGACCTGATCGAGTGCGAGGACCTGCTGCTCTTCGCGAACGCGGCGATCACCTCGACCGGCCAGCGTGAGTTCCACAGCCAGGCCGGCGAGCAGCGGCTCTCTCTCGGCTTCCTGCACGACTACATCCGGGGCAACTATCCCGACCTGTACGCCCTGACCCTGGCGCTCGACGTCAACGAGCACAACGCCGCGCTGATCATCGCCAACCTGCTGCGGCAGAAGGGCGGGGCCGGTGACGCGCGGCTGATCGCGTGGCGGCTGAGCCGGATGAGCCCGCCCCGGGTCTACCGGCTCTTCGGGCGGCTGCGCCGCGAGGGCGTCAACAACCGGCGCACCAGGGCGATCGTCCGCGACTGGCTCGCCGGCCGTCCCGACCTGGCCTTCGACGCGGTGAAGTACCGTGCGGCGGTGAAGTCGGCGGTGCGGCACGCGCACCTGCGGCCGGCCGGTGAGCTGGGAGACTTCCTGTTCGCGCCGTTCGGCCGGGCCCGCTACGAGACGCCCGTTCTGGAGGCGTGGCGGCGGGCTCACTATGACACCTCGGCTCTGTACGACCTGCCGTACACGGTGGCCGAGGGGTTCGCGGCCCGGCACGGCATCAGCCGGGCGGTCTTCCTCGAACGCATCGCGCCCCGCCTCACCCGGCTGGAACGGCTCCGCCTCGCGGGAGCGGCGGAGCGTGACGGCGTGCGCACCGACGCCGACCTTGCCGCGTTGCCGCTGGTCAGGGTGGCCTCGTACGTGCTGTCGCTCGATCACCGGACGCGGGCGGAGCGGCGTGCCGAGCTGGTGGGCGCGTTGCGGGCCTCGGCGGCGCGGGCGGCCGGGGCGCGGGCCGGCACGTGGGGGACCGTGACGGCGGTGCTGGACGACAGTTTCTCCTCCTACGGCTCGCCGGTGAAGCGCCGCCGGCCGCTCGCGGTCGCGCTGGCCTGCCATCACCTGCTGGAGGCGCTGGCCGGGACGTACCGGGGGCTGTGGGTGTCGGGCGGGACCGACCCGCTCATGGCGCGGCCGTCCGGGCCCACGCCGCTCGGGCGGCGGATCGTCGACGCGCTGGAGACGCGGCCCGGCCTGGTCGTCATCGTCTCCGACGGGTGGGACAACGCGCCGCCGGGGCTGGCCGCCGAGGCGTTGCGGGTCTGGCGGCGCCGGCTCGACCCGGGCGGGGAGGTCGGCGTCGTGCATCTCAACCCGGTGTACGACACCGAGCAGTTCGACGTGCGGCGGCTGTCGCCGATGGTGCCGACGGCCGGGATCCGCGACGCGGAGGACCTGCCGGCGCTGGTGGAACTGGCCAGGTTCGCGGAGGGGCGGACGGGGGTCGCGGAGCTGCGGGCGTACCTGGAGGACCGGGCGGCCGTGAGAGATCGGGGGGCCTGGATGACCGGGCGGCGCCGGACGCTGGATGAGCGGGGGGTTTCGTGATCGATCTCGACGGGCTGGAGACGCGGCCCGCGCAGACCTGGGGGGCGCTGCGGCTGGTGCCGCTCGTCCGCCGCGAGCCCATCGTCGACCTGCGCCTGCACGCCAAGGTGTACGGCGACGAGCCCTCCGTGGTGTTCCTGCCGGACCGTACGGTCTACACCGCGTACGTGCCGCACGCCTTCGTCGCGTCCTGGACCGGCGACGGCGGCCCGGCGGCGGCGTACGGGACGCAGCTCGGGCAGCCGCTGCGACGCGTGCCCGTCCGGCTGCGGCGCAGGATGGCCCGGCGGGCGGATCGGAACCGGCTCAGGTTCCTGCCGCTGCACCTGGCCGTCGAGGGGTTCCTCGCGCTGCACTTCGGCGGGCCGGAGATCGTGTGGGAGGAGTGGTCGCGCCGGGCGGTCGCCCACGGGCTGTCCCCCCGGGCCGAGGACGCGTTCACGGGGGCGCAGGTGCGCGGGCTGGACGACGCGCTCAAGGTCTTCGAGATCCATCCCGGGCAGTGCGGGCTGCTGCTGTACGCCGCCGACGCGCCGGCCGGCGCGTTCGTGGTGCCGCACCCGGAGGACTACCGGGCGCTGCATCCCACGCTCGTCCGCGACCTGTACGGCGAGCTGGTCCACGAGTACGCCATGCTCCACCCCGCCAGGGACTTCCCCGCCGTCATCGACGACGCCGCGGTCTCCTCGCTCGCCGACCTGCGGGCCGAGGCGGATCGGCACGAGCGGGAGTGGGCCGGCTTCCACGATTCCGTGATGGCCGCCGGGCTCCTCCGCGCCCCCGAACGGGTGGAGGAGATCTACCGGATGGGCCGGTTCACGCTGAGCCGGTTCCTGCCGTCGTTCGAGCGGAAGGGCGACAACCACATCGGGGAGACGATCACCGACGAGGAGGGGCGGCTGGCGTACCTGAAGACGTTCCGGCTGTCGGAGGCGCAGAGCCGGCGCGGCCACCTGCTGAGCGTGCTGGCCGCGCACGGGTGGAGCCTTCCCGAGGCGGCCGCCGCGCTCGGGATCGACGTGGCGGCGCTCGGGATGCGCCTGGAGCGGGCCGGGTTCGGACACCTGCTGCGGCAGGACGTCCTCGACGGTTACCGCAAGGCCGTCAGTGGTGGTGGGCGGCGTACTCGTCGAGGCGGCGGAACATCGCCGCCAGCATGAGCGGGAACATCGCCACGTGCGAGACCAGCATCAGCCCGTCGGCGTCGATGACGCCGAACCACAGCAGGGGGAAGAGCGGCACGACGGGGGCGAACATCACCGCGCACATCTCCAGCGTCGGCGCCCAGCCGTGCCCGCGGAACCGCATCCACGCGGCCATGCCGACGGACATGTTGAAGGCCATGACCAGATACCAGAGCTCGGGCTGCTCCGCGTGCGGGACGCCGAGCCCGACGGCGGACTGCAGCATGCCGAGGCCGAACATCCCGGCGAACATCGCGATGATCATCTCGACGTAGTGGAGGGCGAATCTGCCCCAGCGGCGGCCTGATCTCGTGGTCGTCGTCATGCCCACGACTGTGGCCGGAGACGGCCGCCCCGGCCAGGGACAGCGGGCGGGAGGTCCGGAAACGTGGGTACTTCGTCCGTCTGTCCATGGTCGCCGACCCGCCGACCGGTCGAAAGGGGGCGAATGTGGCTAAGGTGTCTCGCGATGAACGGCGATCGCGTCATAGGCGGGTACGTGCTGCGGCGCCTGCTCGTCCGGGGCGGCATGGGCGAGATGCGCCCCGCGGCCACGCCCACCGGGGGCCTGGCCGCCAGCAAGATCATTGATTCGGCACTGGCCCGGGATCCGGCGTTCCGGCGGCGCTTCGAGCGGGAGGTGGCGGCGCGGCGGGTCGCCCGGTTCCGCACCGTGCCCGTCATCGACGCCGGGATCGACGGGGACGTCGCCTCTCTCGTCACCGAGTACGTCAAAGGGCCCGACCTGGCGCAGGCCGTACGCGAGCAGGGGCCTTCGGCCGGGGGTGTCGCGGTCGTGCTCGGCGTGGCCGCCGCCGTCAGCGTGCCTGGGCCGGTGGGGGAGAGGCGGCCGTAGGTGGACGGCACATGAGCCAGGAGCCGCGGTTCGGCGTGCTCGGGCAGCTGCGGATCGACGGCGGCCGGACGCCCGGCCCCGCCAAGCACCGCACCGTGCTGGCCGCCCTCCTGCTGTCGGCCCGCCACCCCGTGCCGGTCGAGCGGCTCCTGTCCGTGGTCTGGGACGACCGGCCGCCCGCCTCGGCGGAGTCGGTGCTCAGGGTGTACGTCAGCGCGCTGCGCAAGCTCGTGGACGGCATCCGTACGGTGCCCGGCGGCTACCTGTTCGACGTCGACAGGGACGCGGTGGACTGCCACCGGTTCGAACGGCTGGTCGCGGAGGCGCGGCGGGCACGGGAGGCGGGCAGCGTCGCGGCGGCGGCCGAGGGGTTCCGGGCCGCGCTGGCGCTGTGGCGGGGGCAGGCGCTGGCCGATGTCGAGTCGTCGATCCTGCGCAGGGAGTACGGCGTACCGCTGGAGGAGGCGCGACTGACCGCCCTGGAGGAGCGCGTACGGCTGGACCTGCGCCTGGGCAGGGGCGCCGAGGTGGTCGGCGAGCTGCGGGCGCTGGCCGGGGCGCATCCGCTGCGGGAAGGGGCCTGGGCGCTCCTCATCGAGGCGTTGCACCAGGCCGGCCGCAGGTCGGAGGCGCTCGGCGCCTTCCAGGACGCGCGGCGCACGCTCGTGGACGAGCTCGGCCTGGAACCCGGAGCCGTCCTGACCGCCGCCCACCGACGAGTCCTGAACGACCAGGGCACCGCAGCCGACCGGGTCTCTCCGGAGGGCGTGGCCGTCGCGGCGCCCCCGGAGGCCGGGGACGCGGTCCGGTTCCTCGGGTCCGGGGGTGCGGCGGGGCTCCAGGTGGCTGGAGGAATGGCCGGATACCCGACGGCACAGGCTGGGGCGGCCGGCGGGTACCCGTCGGTGGACGCCGTGGCGGGGGCTGGGGGTGCGCCGGGGGCCCTGGGCGAGAGCGCTTTTTCTCCGTACCCCGGAGAGGGGACTTTCCGGCGGGGTGGGGTGGCGGATGAGTTGCCGCCGGACATCTCGGATTTCGCTGGGCGGCGGGAGGTGCTTGAGTGGATTGCCCGGCTGGCCGGGGAGGACGCCGCCGCGCCCGTGCAGGTGGTGCTGCACGGGCCTCCGGGCTGCGGCAAGTCGGCTGTTGCGGTGCATGCCGCCACCGGGATCGAACGGCCTGACGGTCGTCTGTACGCGTCGCTCGGCGCCAGGCCGCCCGGAGCGGTGCTGGAGGATCTGCTGCGGTCGCTCGGCTGCCCCGACGGGGCGGTACCGCCGGCGACGGACGAGCGGGTGCGGCTCTACCGCACCATGACCGCCCGCAGGCGGCTGCTCGTCGTGCTGGACGACGCCGCCGACGAGGCCCAGGTACGCCCCCTGCTCCCCACCGGACCGGGCAGCCTGACCCTGGTGACGAGCCGGTCGCCGCTGGCCGGGCTGGAGGCGGCGCGGGCGTACGAGCTGGGGGTGCTGGACGACGACGAGGCACTCGCGATGCTCGGTGGCGTCACCGGGCACGAGCGGGTGCGGGCGGAGCCGGAGGCCGCCCTGCGGATCGTCCGGCTCTGCGGGCAGCTGCCCCTCGCACTGCGCATCGCCGGGTCCCGCCTGGCCAGGAAACCCGGCTGGACGCTCGCGTACCTGGCAGACCGCCTGGGGGACGAGCGACGCCGGCTCGACGAGCTCAGCGCGGGCGACCTGGCCGTACGGAGCAGCCTCGCGCTCGGCTACCGCGGCCTGCCCGACCCGCAGCGGCGGCTGCTGCGCGGGCTCGGCGCGCTGTCGGCGCCCGACTTCGCGTCCTGGGTGTTCGACGCCGACCTGGAACCGCTCGCGGAGGCCGGGCTGCTGCAGTCGCGCGGCCTGGACGAGGCGGGCCAGGAACGCTACGGCCGGCACGACCTGACCCGGCTCTACGCCGCCGAACGCCTGGCCGAGGAGGACGGCGGTCCCGCCCGCGTGCTGGCGGCGACGGCGGGCGCGATCTTGGAGCGCACCCGGCGGGCCAGGGCGTCGCTGCTGCCCGCGGAGCCGGGCACCGGCCGTACCGAAATCAGCCTGACCGACCACGGCGCCGCGCTCCGGACGGGATGGCTGCGGCAGGAGGCCCGGTGGCTGAGCGCCGAGCGCCGCTTCCTCGTCGCCTGCGTCGGCGACTTCTTCGGCGCCGGTCTGTACGAGGCCGCGTGGCGGCTGGCGTTCTATCTGGTGCCGCTGTTCGAGCTGGGCGCGCACCACGACGACTGGCACGCGACCACGGCCGTCGGGCTCGACGCGGCCAGGGCGGCCGGCCACCGGAACGGCGAGGCGCTGCTGCTGCGCGGCCTGGCCGACCTGCACCGCGCGGAGGGCCGCATGGACGCGGCGGCAGCGGCGCTGCGGGCGGCACAACCGCTGGTGGAGGGGCTGGAGCTGGCCCGGATCACGCTCCGGCTCGGCCACGTCCAGGTCGCGACCGCCGGGTCCCGGCCGGCGCAGGCGGAGCACGCGTTCCTGCGGGCGTTGCGGGCGTTCGAGGAGGGCGGCGACCGGCGCGGCCGGGCGGACGCGCTGCGCGCGCTGGGCGCCCTGCGGGGGGACGAGCGGGCGCTCCACGAGAGCCTGGCCGTCCATCGCGAGCTGGGCGATCCGCGCGGCGAGGCGGAGGCGCTGCTCGACCTGGCCAGGCTGCATCTGGCCGCCTGCCGGTACGCGCCGGCCCGCGACTGTGTGGAACGCCGGCTGCGGCTCAACCGCCGCCTCGGCGACCGGCTGCCGGAGGCGGCGGCGCTGCTCGTACGGGCCGAGATCGCCGCGGCGGAGGGCGCTCCGGACGCCGCCGCGGACTCGGCGCGGCAGGCGCTGGAGACCTTCACCGCGTACGGCGACCGCAGAGGCGTGGCCCGGGCCCTGCTGGCGCTCGCCAGGGCCGCTTCGGACAAGGATGACGCCGGACAGGCGATTGGGCACCTGATGCGCGCTGTGGGAGAGTACGACAGCCTCGGTGACCTTCAGGGAAGGGCCGAGGCGGAACGGCTCGCGGGGGAGGCCCGCAGGCGGCGTGGTCAGCGGATATAGCGGACTATACGGATCCTGAAGGTCGCCTTCCTAGAGTGAGGCCGTCATCCCCCGAAGACGAAGGTGATCTCATATGCGAAAGACGTTCGCGCTCGTCGCGGCGGCCGTCGCGCTGACCGGCTGCGGCATGCTCCCCGGCCAGCAGGGCCTCGGCGGAGAGGAGCGGCAGACGGCCGCCACCACCCTGGAGCAGGTGGAGGAGACGGCCGCGGAGACCCCTGCGGAGACCCTTGCGCAGACCCCTGCCGAGAGCGCGCCGCCGCAGCAGGACCAGGTGATCGCCAGCCGTGAGACCAAGGTCGCGTCGGGCGCCAACCACGGCACGGCGCGGGCCGAGATCACCGGGCTCAAGCGCCAGGGCCGCACGGCCACCCTCAGCTGGACGGTCACCGCCCTTGACGGCAAGGTCAACGTGCACAACGGCATGGGCTCGTACACGCTCGACTTCACGGTCTCGGCGGTCGCGCTGATCGACCCGGTCAACGCCAAGCGCTACCGGGTGGCCCGCAACGGCGCCGGCCAGGACGCCAAGTGCGTCTGCTCCCACACGCAGGGGCAGTTCCTGGAGCAGGGCGAGACGTCCTCGCTGTACGCGGTGTTCGCGGCCCCGCCGCCGGACGTGACCAAGGTCAACGTCGAGCTGCCCATGATCGGCGTGATCAGCGATGTTCCGATCTCTTAGCGCCGCGCTCGTCCTGGCCCTGTCGCCGACGCCCGCGCCCGAGGTCCCGCCCGCCGGGGCCACAGGGGTCGTCGAGGACCTCGTGCTGCCCGTGGAGGACATCGTGGGCGAGGTCGAGTCGATGGACGGCACCGAGAGCGAGACGACCCGGGGGCAGGAGGTGACGGTGGCGCTGACCAGCGACGTGCTGTTCGCCGTGGACAAGTGGCGGCTCACCGCCTCCGCCCGGCAGCGGCTGGCGAAGGTGGCCGAGAAGGTGTCCGCCGAGGGCGCGGGCGGGGTGGTCAGGATCGAGGGGCACACGGACGACCAAGGGGCGGACGCGTACAACGTCACGCTGTCGCAGCGGCGGGCGCAGGCCGTGCTTACGGCCATGCACGGGCTGCTCGCGGACGCGGGCGTCACCCTGCGGGCGCGCGGCTACGGCGAGAGCCGGCCGAAGCTGCCGAACATGGTCGAGGGCAAGCCGGTGGCGGAGAACCGCGCCGAGAACCGCCGCGTCGAGATCACCTTCACCGCGAAGTCCTGATCCGCACCGGACCGCCTGGGGCAGATCGCGGGTCAGTTGGCCTGGAGCTCGCCGAGGGTGACGGTGACGGTTTCCGTGTCGCCGTTGGTGCGCACTCCCACGCGGATGCGGTCGCCCGGTTTGAAGGTCGTGATGGTCTCGGTGAGGACGGCTATGGTCGGGGTGTCCTTGCCGTTGATCGAGACGATCACGTCCCCGGAGCGGATGCCGGCCCGGGCGGCGGCTCCGTTCGGTTCGACGGTGGCCACGCCGACCCCGCTGGGCCGGCCGTCCGCGCCGATGACCGTGCTGCCGCGGATGCCGAGCGCGGCTCGGTGGCTGTTGGTGACCCGTCCGTGGGTGACGATCTGCCGGGCGATGTCCGTGGCGGTGTTGCTGGGGATCGCGAACCCGATGCCCGGCGCCGCGCCCCCGCCGAACGTCGGGTCCGTGGCGGCCAGCGTCGGAATCCCGATCACGTGGCCCGACAGGTCCACGAGGGCGCCCCCGCTGTTGCCGGGGTTGATCGAGGCCGAGGTCTGGATCGCTCCCGCGATGGTGGCGCCCGGCGACCCGGGGTCCTGCGGTTCCGAGACCGTACGGCCGAGGGCCGAGACGATGCCGTCCGTCACGCTGCCGGAGAACCCCAGCGGGTTGCCCATGGCGAGCACGATCTGCCCGACCCGCAGCTTGCCGGAGTCCCCGAACGTGGCGGGGCGCAGCCCGTCCGGCCGGTCCACCTTGATCACGGCCAGGTCGCCGGCGGGGAACGACCTGACCAGCCTGGCCTTGCGCGGCGATCCGCCGGTGGCGATGGTGACGGTCATCTCCTTGGCCTCGCCGATCACGTGGGCGTTCGTGACGATGTGGCCGTTGGTGTCGAACACGACTCCCGACCCGAGCCCGACGCTCGTGGTGATCTGCACGATGGACGGCAGGACCTGGGAGATGACCCTTTCGTAGGCGGTCTCCAGCGACTGCACCGGAGCCGTCGTGGCGGGTGACGGCGTTCCGGGAGAAGCCGGGGTGGCCGTCCCGGCCGGTGAGGTGGGCGAGGTGGGCGCGGTGGGCGTGCCGGTGGGGGGAGGCCCGCAGCCGGTCAGCAGTACGGCGGCGGCGGCCAGTCCCGCGACGAGCTCCCTCATGGGCAGATTTCTGCCCATAACGGGACGAAAGATACTCTTTTCGGACATTCCGCCTGGTCAGCCCGCCGTGCGGGGCCCACGGCGCGAAGGCGCCAGGAGGTCTACCGGTCGGTCCTCGGGGCGCTGAGCATCGCCGACTCGATGATCGTGTGCAGTTCCTCGCGGCCGGCGCCGTCGCGGGCCTGAACGGCCAGGCCGTGGAGCACCGTGGTGAACAGGGCCGCGAGGGCGTCGAGGTCGGCGGTGGCCGGGACGTCGCCCGCCGCCACGCCCCTGCTGAGCCGTTTCCTGAACAGCTCGCGCACGGCCTGCCGGCGCTCGGTCACGAAAGCGCTGACCTCTTCGTTGCGCGCGCTGCCGGCCGCCGCCGCGAGGACGACCATGCATCCGGGCGGCCGCTCCGGGTCGGTGAACGTGACGATGTTGGCCCGCAACATCGCGCGGATGCCCTCGTAGGCCGTCGGCGCCTCTTCGAGTGCCTGTTGCGCCGGGGCGCCGACCGTCGACCCGTACAGCTCGACGGCTTCCCGGAACAGGCCCTCCTTGCTGCCGAAACAGGCGTAGAGGCTGGGGGAGGCGATGCCCATCTCGGTGGTGAGGCGAGTCATCGAGGCGCCGTCGAAGCCGTACTTCCAGAAGACCTCCATCGCCTTGCGCAGCGCGGCGTCTCGGTCGAAGCCGCGCGGTCTGCCTCGTTGCCCCATGGAACTCCCTCATTTCTGTGCTGACTTTAACATAAATGGGTTGACCTGCTGTAATGCGATGCTAGATTTCTGTATCGATCGACACAGAAATGAGGACGGCATGAGTGAGCTGTCGGGCAGGGTGGCGCTGGTCATGGGTGGCAGCCGGGGGATCGGGGCGGAGATCGCCCGTACGCTGGCCAGGAACGGGGCGGCCGTCGGCTTCACCTATCACAGCGCGGCGGACCAGGCGCATGGCCTTGAGGAGGAGATCCGGGCGCCCGGCGGACACGCGCTCGGGATCCGGGCGGACAGCGCCGACCCCGAGGCCGTGCGGGCGGCGATCGAGACGACCGTCGCCAGGTTCGGCCGGTTCGACATCCTGGTCAACAACGCGGGGGTGTTCCCGTCCGGGCCCCTGGACGAGGTGACGCTGGAGGACGTCGACCGCACGCTGGGGATCCACGTCCGGGGCGCCTTCGTCGCCGCGCAGACCGCGGCGCGCCACATGACCGACTACGGCCGGATCATCAACATCGGCAGCTGCCTGGCCGAACGGCTGCCCGGGCCGGGCATGACGCTGTACGCGATGAGCAAGTCGGCGCTGAAGGGCCTCACCAAGGGGCTGGCCAGGGACCTGGGCCCGCGCGGCATCACCGCGGTCGTGGTGGACCCCGGCCCCACGGACACCGACATGAACCCGGCCGACGGCGCCGCGGCCGACTTTCTCCGCCAGTTCATCGCCGTCGGTCATTACGGACACGCGCGGGACATCGCCGGCATGGTGGCCTACCTGGCCGGCCCCGGCGGTCGCCATGTCAGCGGCGGCTCGATCGCGGTGGACGGCGGTTTCGCCGCCTGACCCGGCGGCTCAGGTCGTCAGATACGCCTCCCGGACGTCCCGCCTGCTCAGCTTGCCCGTCGGCGTACGCGGCAGCGACTCCCGGTACTCGATCACCCGCGGATGCTTGAGCCGGGCCAGTCGAGGCGCGCAGTGGCTCAGCAGCTCGGCGGTGAGCTCGTCCCCGCCGGTGAAGCCGGGGGCGAGCTGGACGAGGGCGACGACCTTCTGTCCCCACTCGGGGTCGGGGACGCCGATCACCGCCACGTCGGTCACGGCGGGATGCTCCAGCAGCACCGCCTCGATCTCGGCCGGGTAGATGTTCACCCCGCCCGAGATGATCAGGTCGGTGCGCCGGTCGAGCAGGAACAGGTAGCCGTCCTCGTCGAGGTAGCCGATGTCGCCGGGCGTGTATGCGCGATCGCGCATGGACGCGGCCGTCTTGTCCGGGTCGCCGTGGTACTCGAAGCGGTTGATGCCGCCGATGTAGACCAGGCCGGGGGCGCCGGGGCCGACCTCGCGGCCGTCCTCGTCCACGATCGTGAACGTCATGCCGTCCAGCGCCCTGCCGACTGTGCCCGGCTTGGCCAGCCACTCCTGCGAGGACACCATGGTGGCCACGGCGGCCTCGGTGGAGCCGTAGTACTCCCACAGCACCGGCCCCAGCCAGTCGATCATGGCCTTCTTGGTGGCCGGCGGGCACGGCGCGGCCCCGTGGTAGAGATGAGTGAGGGACGACAGGTCGTACGACTCCCGGTCGGGCACCGCCAGCAGCGGTGGAACATCGTCGGCACCATGAACGCGTTCGTCACCCGATGCCGCTGGATCAGCTCCAGCGCCTCTCTCGCCTCGAACCGCTCCGGCGCCACGATCGCGTGCCCGAACTGCAGCGCCATCATCGCCTGTCCGTACGGCGCCGAGTGGTAGAGCTGCGAGCACACCAGGTGGACGCCGCCCGCCGGCAGGCCGAAGTGCCGCCAGCTCTTGCGCATGAGGATCGGGTAGAGCTCCTCCGGCGTCAGATCGAGCAGCCGTCGGCGCACGCCCTTGGGGCGGCCGGTGGTGCCCGAGGTGTAGAGCATCATCGATCCGGCACGGCGGTGGGCGGGCGGGGTGGACGGTTGTCCGGCGACGAGCTCGCCGACCGTGAGGGTGTCCGGCGAGATCACCACCTTGGCCCCGCAGTCGGAGATGATGTAGTCGATCTCCTCGGTGGTGTAGTGCCAGTTGACCGGGACGAGATAGGCCCCGATCTGGTACGTCGCCAGCATCATCGTGAGGAAGTCGAGACCGTTCTTCAGCACGGTCACGACGCAGTCACCCTGGCCTGCTCCGCGCGAGGTCAGGCCGTTGGACGCCTGGTTGACGCGGGAGAGCAGCGCTCCGTAGGTCGTGCCTTCCTCGCCGAGGAGGGCGGGGCGTTCAGGGTCGTGGGCCGCGATCTCGTAGAAACCCCTCATGTTCGCAGACCTTACAGAATTACATTCTGCACAGGGAATAGCGGAATTATCCTGCTCCATCGTGACGTAATCTCAAGGTCATGGCGGACGTCGGCGACCAGAGCTCTGGATATGATCCCCCCACCACTCCGTTTCGCAAGATCGTCCTGCCTGCGGAGGAGACGGTCAAGATCTCTCAGCCGTCGGCTGCGGAGACGTCCGGCCCGGTGAAGACGCCCGGCCCGGGCTCCGGTCAGGGGGGCGGCGACAGTGCGCCCCCGGTTCCGCCGTCGGCCCCGTCCCAGGGCGGAGCGGCCGACCGGCCATCCGGCGAGAAGCCGGGCCAGGCGGCGCAGGCGTCGGCCAAGGGCGCCGGCAAGTCTCCGGCGAAGGGCGCCTCTCCATCGAGCCAGCCTTCGTCCCGTCCGGCGACCCGCCCCACCACCGGCCGCCCGTCGGCCCAGCCACCGTCCCACCCCACACAGACGAACCAGGACCAAGGCCAGAGCCAAGGCCAAGGCCAGGACCAAGGCCAGGGTCAAGGCCAAGGTAAGAGCCCGGCCAAGGGTAAAGGCAAGGGACAAGGGCAAGGCAAGGGCGCGAAGGGCGCTCCCCGACAGGCCCCGGGCCGCCCCGCCCCGCCACAACAACAAGCCACCCCACAGCGCAACCAGCCACCCAGCGCCCCGCAGACAGCCCCGCAGCCAGGCCCGCAGACAGGCCCACGCCGGCAGCCGCCGTCGGGTCCGCAGGCGGTGCAGGGTCAGTCTCGGGCGGGTGGGCAGGCCGGGGTGCGTCCGCAGCCGGCGTCCGGTCCGCAGGTGCAGCCGCCGTCGGGTCCGCAGGCGGTGCGGGCTCAGCCGCAGTCCGGTCCGCAGAAGGTGCAGGCCCCGCCGTCGTCGGGGTCGCAGGCGGGTGCTCAGGGGCAAGGGCAGGCGGGTCCGCAGGCGCAGGCGGGGTCTTCGCAGCAGGCGCCTCCGGGAGCGCGGGCGGAGTCGCGGCCGGGCCCCCAACCGGGGCCGGTGGCGCATCCCCAGGCCGGGCCGGCGGGGCATCCCCAGGCCGGGCCGGCGACTCCTCAGGCCGGGCCGGCGGCTCCCCAGGCCGGGGCCGCGACGCATCCCCAGGTGGAGTCCGAGGCGCAGACGCAGCCGCCGGGGAGGCAGGTGTGGCCCCAGGTGCGGCATCCGCAGGGGCAGCCGCCTTCGGGGCCTGATGGGCGACCGGCCGCAGGGCCGCACGGGCAATTTCCTGCAGGGCCGTACCGGCAACCTCCCTCAGGACCGCACGGGCAGGTGCCATCAGGGCAGTTCGGGCCGTCGGCTTCGGGGCCGTACGGACAGCCGGGTTCGGGAGCGTATGGGCCAGGCGCTGCTTCGGGGCCGCAGGGGCAGCACGTCCCGGGCCCTCAGGGGAACTCGCCTGCAGGCGCGCAGGGAGGTTCCGGGGGGCTGGCGGGGACGCCGGGGTTCCAGGTGGAGCCGTTGGCGCCGGTACCGGTGAGGCCGCCCCGGCGGGGGGTCGGGGACATCCCGATCAAGGTGGTCTACCTGGCCGGCGCCATTGTGGCGACGGTGCTCGCCGTGGTGCTGGTGTTCTACGTGTTCTCCGGTGACGTGCCGAACCAGGATGCCGAGCAGGTCGTCCGGGTGGCGCCGGTGCCCTCCGTCACGGCGACTCCGACCCCGTCGGCCAGTCCGACGCCGACGGAGAGCCCGATCGTGCTGCCGCCGGTGCCGGAGAGCAAGAAGTTCGCCACCTTCCCCGGCAAGGCGTCCGCCGTCGTCAACACCATCACCGACAAGAACACCGGCATCACGTACCCGAGGCTGGCCAAGCCGTGGCAGGCCAAGTCGTTCTCGCCGTTCTCGGTCGCGCAGCGGATCGGCGAGGTGGCCGTCCCGCACACGGTGGTCGCCTCCGCGATGCTCCCCGGCGAGTCGCCCGAGGAGAAGCCCTCCTCGGACGCCGACTACCGTGAGATCGCCACCCAGGCCGTCCGCTGGACGATGCGCACGCAGTACCCGAAGGGCGCCACGCTCTCCTGGACGGCGTCGCAGAAGATCCCGGTCGGCAAGGGGTGGACGCTCGGCTACAAGGTCACCTACACCCACGACGGCAAGGAGCAGGACGCCCAGGCGATGGTGACGGTCCTCGAGGTGGGCAAGACGAAGCCGGCCATGCTCATGGCGTCGATCCCCGAGACGAACAAGGCCCGCTGGCGCGACCTGAACACCCTCGTGGAGCGCGTACGCCCCCTCTAGAAACCTCTAGGCCAGAAGCATCCTCTAGAATATGGTTCTGGGCATGCATCCGGACCTGGCTGGAGGATGAGGAATGGCTATCGGGTTGAGCGAGGAGCACGAGGCGCTCCGCGAGTCGGTGAGCGGCTGGGCCGAGCGCAACATCCCCTCGGAGCTGCTGCGCGCCGGATCGGACGGGCGTCCGCCGTTCTGGTCGGGCCTCGCCGAGCAGGGACTGCTCGGCCTGCACCTGCCCGAGGAGGCCGGCGGATCCGGCTACGGGCTGCTGGAGACCGCCGTGGCCGTCGAGGCGCTGGCCGAGCGGATGGCGCCCGGCCCCTACGTGCCGACGGTGCTGGCGAGCGCGGTCATCCACGCGTCGAAGCGTCACGAGCTGCTGGAGCCGCTGGCCGACGGCACGCTGACCGGCGCCGTGGCGCTGACCGGCGCGCTCACCGGCACGCGTGCCGACGACGGCTCCCTGGTCGTGTCGGGCACCGTCGAGCCCGTGCTCGGCGGCTCGCTGGCCGACGTGCTGGTGCTGCCGGTCTCGACCTCGGAGGGCGAGGAGTGGATCGCGCTCGACGCCTCCGTGGCGACCGTCACGCCGATCAAGTCGCTCGACCTGACCAGGCCGGTCGCGAAGGTGGAGCTGTCGGACGTGACCGTGCCCGCCGAGCGGGTGCTCGACGGCGTCGAGGGCCCCGACGTGCTGAACCTGGCCGCGATCATCCTCGGCGCCGAGGCCGCCGGCCTGGCGTCGTGGTGCGTCACGTCCTCCGCCGAGTACGCGAAGGTGCGCGTCCAGTTCGGCCGGCCGATCGGCCAGTTCCAGGGCATCAAGCACAAGTTGTCGCGCATGCTGGTCGCGCTGGAGCAGGCCCGCGCCACCGTGTGGGACGCCACCCGCGCCGCGGAGCGGGGAGCCGGGCCGGAGAGAGCGACGGAGGAGCCGACGGAGGCCCGTGGGAGCGCGACCGTCAGCGCGGCCAAGGAGCTGGAGTTCGCCGCCGCCGTCGCCGGAGTGATGGCCCCCGACGCGGCCGTGCTGTGTGCCAAGGACGCCATCCAGACGTTCGGCGGCATCGGCTACACCTTCGAGCACGACGTCCACCTGTACTACCGCCGCGCGCTCACCCTGCGTGCCCTGCTCGGCTCCTCGGCCGAGTGGGCGGCCACGGTGACCTCCCTCTCGCTCCAGGGCGTCTCCCGCGACATGCAGATCGAGCTGCCGGAGGACGCCGAGGAGCTGCGCGAGTCGATCCGCTCCGAGATCGCGGAGATCGCCCGGTCGGAGGGCAAGGAGCAGAAGCGCGCCCTGGCCGAGCGCGGGTTCGTCATGCCGCACCTGCCCAAGCCGTGGGGCCGCGGCGCCAAGCCGCTGGAGCAGGTGCTGATCGCGCAGGAGCTCAAGGCCGCCAAGGTCAAGCTGCCCGCCCTGATCATCGGCGCGTGGGTGGTGCCGTCCATCGCCGTGTACGGCACCGAGGACCAGCAGCAGCGCTTCCTGCCGAAGACGCTCAGCGGCGAGATGATGTGGTGCCAGCTGTTCTCCGAGCCCGGCGCCGGCTCCGACCTGGCCTCGCTGCAGATGAAGGCGGAGAAGGTCGAGGGCGGCTGGCGGCTCAACGGCCAGAAGATCTGGACGTCGGTCGCGCACTTCGCCGAGTGGGGCATCTGCATCGCCCGCACCTCCAACGAGGGCACCAAGCACCAGGGCATCACGTATTTCCTGGTCAACATGAAGGACCCGGGCGTCACGGTCCGGCCGCTGACCGAGATGACCGGCGAGAACCTCTTCAACGAGGTCTTCCTCGACGACGTCTTCGTCCCGGACGACCTGGTCGTGGGCGAGGTCGGCGAGGGCTGGAAGGTCGCCCGCAACACGCTGTCCAACGAGCGCGTCTCGATGGGCTCCGGGTCCGCCGGGGCCGCCGGCGTGTCCGACGTGCTCGGCCTGGTCGGGCGGCTCGGCCGGGAGCTGTCGCCGGTCGAGGCGCAGAAGGTGGCCGAGGTGGTCTGTGAGAGCCACTCGATCGCCGCGCTGGGGCTGCGGGTCACGCTCAAGCAACTGGCCGGCGCGGAGCCGGGGGCGGACGCCTCCGTGCGGAAGCTGTTGTCCACCTCGCACGCCCAGCACGTGGCGGAGACCGCGGTGGAGCTGCTCGGCGCCCAGGCCGTCGTCGCCGCGGACATGAAGCTCGGCGACGCCGGCTTCTGGAACCGATCGGTCCTCGCCACCCGGGCCATGACCATCTACGGCGGCACGACCGAGGTCCAGCTCAACATCATCGGCGAGCGCATGCTCGGCCTGCCGAGGGACCCCGAGCCGGGCAAGTGACGGCTTCCGGCCATCCCCCTCAGGGGTTGCGGGGGGATGGCCGGTTCCTCGTTCAGGCTCCGGGCAGCCGTACGGCGATCATGGCGATGTCGTCCTTGCGCGCCATGGGCAGCCGGGTGAGCAGCAGGTCGCAGAAGGCGTCGAGGGGCTCGCAGGCCATCGAGGCGGCGGCCAGGCGAAGGCGTTCCAGGCCCGCGTCGAGGTGTTCGCCGGGCAGCTCCACCAGGCCGTCGGTGTAGAGCAGCAGCGTGCTGCCCGGCGGCAGCGACGCGACGGCGGTGGTGCGCGGCATGTCGTAGGCCACGCCCAGCATGGGGTTGACGGCGCCTTCGAGGTAGCGCGCCTCGCCTCTGCACGTGACCAGCAGGGGCGGCGGGTGGCCGGCCACCGAGTAGCGCACCCATCGCGCGCCCTCGTCCTGGCCTTCCACGCGGGCCAGGACGCAGGTCGCGGTGTCCTCGTCGTCGAGCAGCTCGGTGGCGATGTTCAGGCGGCGCAGGATGTCGCCAGGAGGTTCGCGGCGGTCCATCGCCAGGCCCCTGAGCATGTTGCGCAGCTGGCTCATGGTGACGGCGGCGCCCAGGTCGTGCCCGGCCACGTCGCCGATGGTCAGGATCGTCGAGCCGTCCGGCGACACGAACGAGTCGTACCAGTCGCCGCCGATCTCCGCCGCGGTGGCGCTCGCCCGGTAGCGGGCGGCGATCTCCAGGCCCGGCACCTGCGGGGGATCGGGGAGCAGGTAGTTCTGCAACGCGAGCGCGACGCGCTGGGTGCGCTGGAACCGCATGGCGTTGCTGAGGTGGGCGTGCGCGTGGTCCAGCATGTGGCCCAGCAGGTCGACGTCGGCGGCGCTGAGCGGCTCGCGGTCGCCGCAGATCGTGGCCACCACCACCGCCGCCACCGCGCCGTCCACGACGACCGGCACCAACGCCGTGCTGTTGGCCTCGACGGCGGCGAACCACTCCTCCGTGCCCGTCGGCGGGGCGCCGGGTGGCGGCGTTCCCGGGGGGAACGTGGTGCGGATCGGCTGCCGGGTCCTGATCACCTTGGCGAAGTCGCTGTCGGGCTCGAACCGTTCTGTGCGCAGCGGCGGGCGCGTCAGCAGCCCGTCCCGCACCGTGTTCGCGACCCGCTCGGCGAAGAAGGGCGAGGGGATCGACTCGTCCTCCATCTCGGGCAGGAGGTAGATGCCGCACCCGTCGGACACGGCAGGCACGATCACCTGGGAGAGCGCGGTCAGCACGTCGTTGAGGTCGGCGAGGTCCGCGGTGGCCGCCGCTGCCTGGTCGAGCAACTCTCTGTGGCGTGCCTCCGCCCACTCCTGCTCGATGTCGGTGATGGCGCCTACCCACTCGACCAGCTCGCCGTTCTCGACGATGGGCACGGCCCGGGCGCGGACGTGCCGGTAGGCGCCGCAGGGGGTCCTGAGCCGGAGGACGTGCGCCCAGCGGGCCAGCCGGCGCACGGTGTCGAGCCACCTGTCGATGGTGGGCTGGCGGTCGTCCGGGTGCACGGCGTTCAGCCAGCCGTGGCCGCGGTACTCCTCCCACGACTGCCCGGTGTAGCGCTGCCAGCCGACGCTCGGCTCGTTCACCTGGCCGTTGGGGCCGGTCACCCAGGTCGCCTGCGTCACGATCTGGAGCAGGCTCTGGTAGCGCTGCAGGAACCTGCGGCGTTCGTCGGCGACGGAGCCGATCACCTGGGCGGCTTCGACCTCGGAGGTGACCTCCACGGCCATGAGGAGCACGCCGTCCTCGCCGTCCTCGAGCGTGATCTTCGACAGGCTGGCGGAGGCGTAGCGTTCCCGTCCGGCCGAAGGGTGATCGCCGTACTCGAACGGCAGCTCCTGCAGACTGATCGCCTTGCCGGTCTCACGCACCTGTTCGAGGAGCGAGAAGTAGCCCTCCTGGCTGATGTCGCCGAAGATCTCGCGGGCCGGTGCTCCGAGCCGGCGTTCGCCGACGATCTCCTGGTAGGCGTAGTTCATGTAGATGAGCCGGTGATCGGGGCCGCTGAACACAGCCACGCCCACCGGAGCGGGATCGAAGACGTCCAGCGGCAGATCGCCGGCCGTTCTCGGTTCCGCGTCCTTCATTCGTGCCTTCCCCCGGCCACCCCGCCGGTGCTTGGGCCGTCCCGCGGTGGCAGGACCATAAGTGGTCTGAGGATATGTCGGGTTTCGCCCAAAAAGCGAAATATTCGGGGCAAGGTCGAGGGTTAACCCGGGGCTGTCGGCCCGGGGATCCGCGCCGCGGGCGACGGCCAAGGTGGTGGCGTCCCGGTCGGCCGCCTCGCGCCGGCGCTCCGGGCGGCCGCCCTGCCCGGCCGCTATCCCCCTACGGGGCGCGGGGGGACGGCCGGTTTCTCGTCGTCGGCGACCGGGACGCCGAGCCTGATCTCGCCCACGCAGGTCGTGCCGTCGAGCGTGCGGAGGACGAGCTCGTCGCCGCCGCCGGTGACCGTGGTGAAGGTCACACCCAGGTTCCGGCCGGCCCGCGCTTCCGCCCCCGCCGTGCCGAGCCGGACCGACAGGGTGGTGGGGGCGCCGTTCAGATAGGAGATCTGTACGGTGTGCTCGGCGTCACGGACCGGGGCGGGCAGGCGGAAGCGCACCGCGTCCGGCCCGACGGGCGTGCAGCCGCCGCCGGCGGGGGCGGGGATCATGACGCCGTCGATCCGCACCGGACGCAGCCGGCCGCTCGCGTCGAACACCAGCGGGTCAGCCACCGGCCCCGCCAGCCGCCTGGTCCACACGACCCGGTGCGGCGCGGCCGGGCCGACGACCCTGGAGTGCAGGGCGTAGTCGTAGAAGAACGGCGGGAACACCACCTTGTCCGGCACGTACGTGTCCAGCACCGTGGAGCCCGCGGGCACCTGGGCGAGTGCCTGCTCGGCGGTCTGCACGTAACGCTTGACGTTCCTGCCGAGCGGCCGGTCGGCGTACGCGGCGACCGACCAGAGCGAGCCCGCCGTGACCGCGGCCGCCAGCGGCACCCAGGCCCAGCGCCACCGCGGCGCAGGACGCCGCCACGGCCGCTCCTCGCCCCGCACCGGGATGAACGCCAGCCCGATGACGAGCGCCATCACGACGGCGGTGGACGAGATGTACCGCAGCTCGAACCCGCTCAGATCGGGACCGAGCAGCTCGACCCGCCCCAGCATGATCGGGACCACGTCCGCCAGCAGGAAGTAGCCCAGCAGCGTCGCCCACGCCAGCCAGGCCCGCCGCCGCCAGAGCACCGACACCGTCACCGCGACCGCCGCGACCGCGAGGGCCGCCCACATCAGCGGGGCGGGGGTGGCGGCCAGCGCGTAGTCGTCGCCGATCGGCTGCCACCGCCAGGGCCCGCCCAGCGCCGTGGGCACCAGCGAGCCGGACAGCAGCGTCCACACGGATTTCGCGGCCACCTCGGGGCTGGGCAGCCGCGGCTCGAACGTCTCGTTCGTCAGCTGCACCGACGTGAACAGCCGGTGGAAGAAGACGATCGCGTACGGGACCAGCACGCCCAGGTGGAGCAGCCATGCCCGGCGCAGCCGCGCCACCCCGCCGAGCCAGCCGGCCGTCAGCACGAACGCCAGCACGAGGATGAACGGCGCCTTGACGAAGAACACCATCCCGAACGCCGCCCAGCCGGCCGTGGCCAGCGCGTGCCGCAGGCGCCCGGTGCGCGCGTGCAGCACGTGAGAGGCGAGCGCCATCGGCAGCGCGATCTGGAACGGCAGCGTCTCCGCCACCACCGCCCACCACGACAACCCCGGGATCGTCATCGGTGTGACCAGCGCGAACCCGAGGGGCACGAGGATCGCCGGGCGCGGTCCGAACAGCACCCACAGCAGCCGCAGCAGCGCCAGCCCGGCCGCCGCCTGCAGGCCCATCGTGAGCGCGTGCGCGAGCAGGTCGTTGTGCACGCCGAGCCGGCCCATCGCCCAGTGGATCGCGAACGCCCCCGGCATCAGGTGGCCGAAGTCGATCCGCATGAGGTAGTCCCAGGTGAGCCCGTTCTCCAGGCCCCTGGCGATGAACATGAAGTCGTCCTGGCGGAAGTACGTCCGCCTGACCAGCTCGAACTTCCACACGAGCTGGGCCGCGACCATCACCAGGGCCACGGCCAGCACGGTGTCGCCGGAGCCTGGATGCCGGCGGACCCGCTCCGCCACCCCCACCGCCGCCGCCATCGCCTCGCCTCGCCTCCCGGCGAAGAGTAACGACCCGGACGTGACGGGCGGAATGGGCGTTCTCCGGTTGTGATGTCATATCGGGATGTCCCACACGGCCCGCGCCGGGCTCTCCGCCGCCCTCCTGGGGCTGGTGCTCGGCTGCCTGGCGCTGGGGCCCGCGCTGGGGTGGGGGTTCACGCTCATCCAGGACATGGTGTTCGTGCCCGACCCCGCCTTCTCGCGCTTCACGTTCGGGCTGGCGGGCGGAGCGGCGCGGGTCGTGCCCAGCGACGCCGTGGTGACCGCGCTGGCGCAGCTGCTGCCCGCCGAGCTGGTGCAGAAGCTGATCCTGCTGGCGATCTTCGTGCTGGGGTGTTCGGGGGCGGCGCTGCTGGTCCCGTCCTCATCGGTGGGGCCGCGGCTGGTGGCCGGCGTGTTCTACGTGTGGAACCCGTACGTCGCCGAGCGGCTGCTGATCGGTCAGTGGGCGCTGTTGCTCGGGTACGCGGGGCTGCCGTGGGTGGTGCGTGCCGTCTGGTCGGGCCGGCGGACGGCGCTCGCCGTCCTTCCCGCGGCGGTGGGCGGATTCGCCGCGATGACGGTGACCGCCCTCACCGCGCTCCCGCTCGCCGTGGCTCGCTGGACGTCCGGGAACGGGTCAGGGAACGGGTCAGGGAACGGGTCAGGGAACGGGTCAGGGAACGGGGCGCGCTGGGCAGGGCCGGCGCGGGTGGTGGTGGTGCTGGCCGTGTTCAGCCTGCCGTGGCTGGTGCCGACGGCGCTGCGGCCGGAGGGGTTGCGGGGCGATCCTGTCGGGGTGGAGGCGTTCGCGGCCCGGGCCGACACGCCGTTCGGCGCGGTGGGCAGTCTGCTGTCGCTGGGCGGCATCTGGAACATGTACGCGGTCCCGCCCGGCTACGAGACCGTGCCCGGCGCGGTGGCGCGGCTGCTGATCACGCTGACCGGGCTGGCGTTCTTCCTGCGCGGCGCGGTGCCGTACAGGAAGGGGCTGGCCGCGGCGGCCGCCGTCGGGCTGGGCGTGGCGTGCGTCGGGGTGAGCGAGCCAGGACGAGCGGCGTTCCGCTGGGCCGTGGAGCTGTGGCCCGGTTTCGCGGTGTTCCGCGACGCCCAGCAATTCGTGGCCCCCCTGGCCCTGGCGTCCGCCGTAGGGCTGGGCCTGCTGGCCACCCGCGTCACGGGCAGCTCGGAGCTTTCGTCCTCGGACGGCGGTCGCGGTTCTCCCTCCAGAGGATCTCGGCCCGTGAGCCGCGGTAGAGGGTGGGTTGTGGTGTTGGTCCTGGTGCCTCTCGCGGTGTTGCCGACGATGGCGTGGGGGGCGTTGGGGCGGCTAGGAGCGATCGCCTACCCCGAGGGGTGGACGGACGCGCGGGAGGTGATCGGCCGGGATCCGGCGCCCGGGGACGTGCTGGTGCTGCCGTTCGAGTCGTACCGGCGGTTTCCGTGGAACGGCGGGCGGGCGGTGCTCGACCCCGCGCAGCGCTTCTTCGCCGCCTCCGGCCGCCGGGTGGTCACCAACGACGCCGTACGCGTCGGCGAACTGCTCGTCAGAAGCGAGGACCCCCGCGCCCAAGCGGTGGACCACGTCCTTCGAAGCCCGTCACCCGACCTCCCCGGCGCCGGGTTCCGCTTCGTGATCGTCAACGCGGGAACGCCGGCGGAGCGGCAACGGTTCGCCGGATGGCTACGCACCGCGACGCTCGTGGTCGACGCGCGTGACCTGCGCCTCTACCGATTCGACGGCCCCGTCCGTTCCATTCCACCCCAATAGGTACGCTGATCAGCGGACTTATTAGGATTCCGTGCAGTTACTTTCGAGTAGCACGAATTGGTTCTAGGTTAGGAACGCCTCGGACCAGAGCCCGCTCCAGGAGGAAACCCCCTTGGTCAAGATCCTCTTAGCAGCGATCGCCGGCGCAGCCGTGGCGGCACTCGTGGTGACGGTCACCACCGTCTCCCTCAGCGGCGCCACCGCGACCCCGGTCAACCAGCCGCTCTACAACTACGGCGACCGGTAACCGAACGCCGCCATGCCACCCTCTCCGTCAGGGGACGAGAGGGCGAGCCGGCCACCACTGCTTGAGATCGTCGTTCCCGCCCACAACGAGGAACGCCGGCTTCCCGGGGGGCTCCTGCAGCTGTGCGCGAAGCTCGCCCGCATGCCGTTCCCCACCGCCGTCATCGTCGTCGACAACAACAGCACCGATCACACGGCCGAGGTCGTCACGACCTGGCCGCGCGGCAGCGTGCCGGTGCGCCTGGTGCGCTGCGCGACCCGGGGCAAGGGCGCGGCCGTGCGCGCCGGGCTGCTCGCCACGAGCGCGCCCTTCGTCGGTTTCTGCGACGCCGACATGGCCACCGACCTGGAAGGCATCGACCTGGCGCTCGGGCTGCTGCGGTCCGGCGAGCGGGTGGTGATCGGCTCCCGGGCGCACCGGCGCTCCCACGTGGAGAACCGGCACAGCCGGATCCGCGAGCTCGGCGCGTACGGCTTCCGCGCGCTGGCCGGAGCGCTCGTGCCCGGGGTGAGCGACACCCAGTGCGGCTTCAAGTTCTTCGACGGCGCCCTGGTCCGCGAGGTCGCGGCGCTGCTGCGCACGCCCGGCTTCGCCTTCGACGTCGAGCTGCTCGCGCGCTGCCGGGCGCGGGGTGTGGAGGTGCGGGAGATCCCGGTGCGCTGGCGCGACATGCCGGGCTCGCGTTTCTCGCCGGCCCGGCACACGCTCGGCATCATGCTGGAGCTGGGCCGGATCTGGCTGCGGCTGCGCGCCCGGCCGCGGCCCGCCGGGCATCCGGCCTGGGAGCCGCCGCTCGACCCCGTCGGATACCCATGAGGATCGCGGTCGTCAACTGGCGTGACCCGTGGCACCCGCAGGCCGGGGGCGCGGAGACGTTCGCCTGGCAGCTGGCCCGCCGCTTCGCGCGAGCCGGCCACGAGGTCTGCTACGTCACCGCGCGGGCGCCGGGCCAGCGGCGGCGCGAGGTCGTGGCGGGCGTGCGCTTCGCGCGGATGGGGGGCGTGTTCACCGTCTACCCGCGCGTGCTGGGCTGGCTGCTGGCTCGCCGGAGGCGGTTCGACGCGGTGCTCGACTGCCAGAACGGCATCCCGTTCTTCACCCCGTGGGTGCTGCCGCGGCGTGCCCGGGTGATCTGCGTGGTGCACCACGTGCACGACCGGCAGTTCGGGCTGCACATGCCGGGGTGGCTGGCGGCGTTCGGGCGGTTCCTGGAGGGGCCGGTGTCGCGGTGGAGCTACCGGCGGCGCCCGAGCGTGGCGGTGTCGCCGTCCACGGTGCGGGCCATGCGCGAGCGGCTCGGCTGGCGGGGGCCGATCCACGTCGTCCCGAACGGCGTGAGCGTCGCCACGCCCGCCGAGCCCGCGAGGAGCCCAGGGCCGCGGATCGTCTGCCTCGGGCGGCTGGTCGCGCACAAGCGTGTCCACCTGCTGCTCGACGCGGTGCCGGAGCTGCGCGAACGCTTCCCCGGCCTGGTCGTGGACATCGTCGGCCGGGGCCCTGAGGAGGCGTCGCTGCGGGCGGGGCTCCCCAAGGGGGTGGTGCTGCACGGCTACCTGCCGGAGGAGGACAAGGCCACGGTCGTCGGGCGGGCGTGGCTGCACGTGAGCACCTCGCAGGGAGAGGGCTGGGGGCTGAGCGTGCTGGAGGCCGCCGCCCTGGGCGTCCCCACGGTGGCGTACGACGTGGACGGGCTGCGCGACGCCGTACGCCATGGGGAGACCGGCTGGCTGCTGGCCGAGGGTACGGACCTGGCCAAGGGCATCGCCGGGGCACTCGGCGAACTGGACCACACTTATAGCGTGAAATGTCGGGAGTGGGCGGGCCGGTTCTCCTGGGACCACAGCGCCGAACGCCTCCTCGCGCTCATGCGCGGTCAGGACCCCGGTCCGGGCTGGGAGGAACCGTGACCGTCCCGTCCCTGCTGCCCACCGACAAGCTGGTGGCCGGTCGCCGCACCGGCGCGGGCCGGCCCGTGGGGGAGAAGGCCAGGCGGCGGCTCTGGCTGCTGCTGTGCTGCTTCGGCTTCGGGCTGCTCGCGTTCACCACCAAGCCGGGTCAGCTCATCGCCGACACCAAGATGGACCTGGCGCTCAACCCGGTCGGCTGGCTGGAGCGCGCCACCCACCTGTGGGACCTGCAGCACTTCGGCCAGCTGCAGAACCAGGTCGCCGGCTACCTCTTCCCGATGGGCCCGTTCTTCGCGCTGGGCGACCTGGCGGGCGTCGCGCCGTGGGTGACGCAGCGGCTCTGGCTGACGCTGCTCATGTGCGTCGGATTCCTCGGCGTGGAACGGCTGGCCCGGCAGCTCGGCGTCGGCACGCCCGGCACCAGGGTCGTGGCCGCGCTGGCGTACGCGCTGGCCCCGCGGACGTTGTCGATCCTCGGCGAGATCTCGATCGAGTGGCTGCCCGCCGCGATGTTGCCGTGGATCCTCATCCCGCTGCTGACCGCCTCGGAGACGGGGCAGCGGGCGCGCGGGGCCGTCAGGTCGGCGCTGGCGGTGGCGCTGTGCGGCGGCGTCAACGCGGTGGCGGTGCTGGCCGTGCTGGTCGCGCCCGTCCTGTACATCCTGACCCGGCCGCGGCCGGTGCCGCGCTGGCGGATGCTCGGCTGGTGGTCGGCCGCCGTCGCGGTGGCCACCCTGTTCTGGTCGTTGCCGCTGCTGCTGGTCGGCCGCTACGCGTTCTCGTTCCTGCCGTACACCGAGACCGCCGGGACCACCACGGCCGTCACCTCGCTCACGAACGTGCTGCGCGGCGCCTCGGACTGGGTGCGTTTCCTGCCGCTCGACGGCGTCCTGGAGCAGCCGCCCGGGTTCGCCATCGCCACCTCCGCCACGATGGTCGTGGTCACCGGCGTCATCGCCGCGCTGGGCCTGGCCGGGCTGGCCCGCCGCGACCTGCCCGCCAAGGGTTTCGTGATGGCGCTCTTCCTGGTGGGCGTGGCCGCGATGGCCGCCGGGCACATCAGCGCCCTGGAGCCGGTCGTGGCCGAGCCGGTGCGCTGGCTGCTGGACGGCCCGCTCGCGCCGCTGCGCAACCTGCGCAAGTTCGACCCGCTCGTCCGGCTCGCGCTCGCCTTCGGCCTGGCCCACCTGCTCGTCAAAGCGCGCATCCCGGTCCGTACGGTCGCCGTCGCCGCCTTCGCCGCGCTGCTCGTGCCGGTCGTCAACCAGGGCCTGGCCCCGCCCGGCGACTTCCGCGAGGTGCCGTCCCACTGGCGGCAGGCGGCGGCCTGGCTGGACGAGCACGCCGGCGACGCGGGCGTGCTGGTGGTGCCCGGCGCCAAGTTCGGCGAGTACGTATGGGGCCGGCCCCTGGACGAGCCCCTGCAGGCCCTCACCACCGCCCGCTGGACCACCAGGCAGATCACGCCACCGGGCTCGGTCGGCCTGTCCCGGCTGCTGGACGCCATCGACGAGCGGCTCACCTCCGGCCACGGCTCCCCGGGCGTCACCGCCGTGCTACGCCGGATGGGCGTGCGCTATCTGCTCGTCAGGAACGACCTCATCCGGCAGAACCTCCAGGGCGCCTGGCCGTCGCGGATCTACGAGGCGCTGCGCGAGTCGCCCGGCATCGCGAAGCTGCGCTCGTTCGGCGAGCCGGTGGGTGACCGGCAGAGCGACGACGCCGTGAACACGCTGGACCCGGCCTTTCCCGCGCTCGACCTCTACGAGGTGGAGGGCGCCTCCGACGTGGTCTCCGTGGAGTCCGCCTCCGACGCACTCGCCGTGCGCGGCGGGCCCGACTCGCTGCTCGCGATGGGCGACCTCGGCCTGCTGGACGACGGCCCCGTCCTGGTGAACGGCGACGCGGGCACGCGCGACGCCCGCACCGTGGTCAGCGACGCGCTGCGGCTGCGCGAACGCTCGTTCGGCGAATTGCGGTCGAACCGGTCGCCCACCCTCACGGCCGACAAGAAGGCCGACTTCGCCGGCGTCCGGGAGCTGGACCTGCTGGAGGACGGCTGGCTCGACCAGACCGCGGTCGCCGAGTACCACGGCATCGCCGGCGTCAGCGCGTCGTCGTCGGTCGCGGACCCGTACGCGATGTCCGGCGTCAGCAGCGTCGGCGGCGGCCCCTGGGCGGCGCTGGACGGCAACACCGCCACCGCCTGGGAGAGCGACGGCTCCCAGCCCCCCGACGGCGAGTGGCTGCGCGTGGACCTGCCGAAGCCCACCCGGATCCCGTACGTGAACGTCATGTTCGCCTCCAGCCTGCGGCTCGGCCAGTCCACCGGCCGGGTGGCCGTGGAGACCGAGGCGGGGAGCCTGGTCCAGGACGTCGCGAGCACCACCGGCACGCAGCGGCTGCGCGTGCCGGACGGGCCCACGGCGTGGCTGCGGATCAAGGTCGCCGGGACGGCGTCGCCGCAGTGGAGCTACGGGCAGCGGGTCGGCGTGGTCGAGCTGTCGATCCCCGGCGTCGTGCCCGAGCGCACGATCCGGCTGCCCGGCCAGGGCGGCGACGTGTACGTCATGGACAGCGGTGCCGACGACAAGCCCGCCTGCATGCGCACCCCGGCCCGGTGGGTGTGCAACGAGGCGCGGCTGGCCGGAAAGGGAGAGGAGACCGGGTTCGACCGGACCTTCCGCGCGGAGTCCGCCGCGAGCGTGAACGTGCGGGGAACGGCCGTGCTGCGTGATCCGGAGTTGATCGACCGGTTCACCCGCCTGCGTGCTGACCTGACCGTGGTGACCGGCTCGTCACAGCTCACCGACGACGCGGTGATCTCGCCCCGGTCGGCGTTCGACGCGGACGGCAGCACCACCTGGGTCCCCGACGGCAAAGACGCCGAGCCCACGCTCACCGTCGCCTGGAAGGCCAAGCGGACGGTCTCCCGCGTCCAGATCCAGCGACCGGC
Source organism: Nonomuraea terrae (assembly GCF_044465245.1). Lineage (NCBI taxonomy): Bacteria > Bacillati > Actinomycetota > Actinomycetes > Streptosporangiales > Streptosporangiaceae > Nonomuraea > Nonomuraea terrae. The sequence goes on from NZ_JBITLL010000007.1 coordinate 256,856, forward strand.
CGCCGACCAGGGGCCGCTCGACGTGATCGTGACCGGCGACGGCCGTGAGGTGCGGGCCGGACGGGTGGACGCGCGCGGCTACCTGACGTTCGAGCCCCTCACGACCACCCGGCTCACGCTGCGCTTCATGCCGTTCTCCAAGCGGCTGCAGGTGAGCGAGCTGGTGGTGCCCGGCGTGCAGCCGGTGGGCCGGCCCTCGGGCGTCCCGCTCCGGCTGCGCTGCGGGTTCGGCCCCAACCTCGAGGTGAACGGCCGCACGATCCCCACCAGGGTCACCGGCACCCACGCCGACCTGCTGGAGCAGCGGCCGGTCCAGATCACCGGCTGCGCCGAGGCGAAGCTCGCGGCGGGCGACAACCGGGTGCGGCTGGCGGGCTGGGACGCGTACACGATCGACGCGCTCGTCGTCGGGGCGCTGCCCACGCGGGCGGGCGGCGAGCAAGGGTCGGCGGCGCCGGGCGCCTGGACGCCGTCCGTACGCGAGGTGCGGGTCGACGCGCCGCAGGACGCCTTCCTCGTCGTCAACGAGAACGACAACGACGGCTGGCAGGCCCGGATCGACGGCCGGACTCTCGACCGCGTGCGGATCGACGGCTGGAAGCAGGGCTGGGAGCTGCCCGCCGGCACCTCGGGGACCGTCCGGCTGGAGTACCTGCCCGACCGCGTCTACGGGCTCGCGATCACGCTGGGACTGGCCGGGATCGTGCTGCTCGCGTTCATCGCGCTCGTGCTGCGCGGGCCGCGTCCCGAGCACGTGCGGGAGACCGCCGCGGCCAGGGCGGCGCGGCTGTCGCGCCTGCGGGCGCCGTACGCCGTGGTGCCGGCGCTGGCGTTCGGCTGGTGGGTGGCGAGCTGGCCGGGCATGGCCGCGATGCTCGCCGCCGTCGTCGTGACGCTGCTGCAGCGCGCCCGGGGACTGCCCGCGCACCGGGCGGCGGCCGGCTTCTTCTGCCTCGCCACGCTGGCGTCGGCGGTGGGCCTGGTGCTGCGCGAGCACGGGATCGACGTCGGGCCGCTCATGGACCAGGGGCCGCAGCTCGCCGCGGTCGCCGCCGTGGGCGTGCTGATCGGCCAGCTCGTCACCGAACGGGAGCGGCCGGCACCGGATCCGGAGCCTTCCGAGGCCGAACGGGTGCTGACCCGTGCCGGCTGAGCCGCTGCGCCGGGGCCTCGAGCAGGTGGTGACTGGCGACGCTCAGCAGCGTCGTGACGACGAAGGACACCACCGCGACACTGGCGAAGTCGCCGCCGAACGGCTGCGCGCCGGTGAGCTTGAGCTGCAATGCGATCACCGGCGCGTGCCACAGGAAGAAGCCGTAGGAGATGCGCCCGAAGTAGGCCGTCACCGGGTTTCCGAGCGCGCGGGAGCGCAGCGCGTCGGCCCGGGGAGCCAGCGCGAACGGCGCCACGAGCAGCACCGCCACGGCCGCCTCCAGACTGAGCCGCCACAGCGACTCCGTCAGCGAGGGCAGGTCCAGCGTCCGCGGCCCGGCCAGCCCGGTGCTCAGCAGCGCGTACAGCAGGGCGGCCAGCACCAGCAGCTGCGGCGCCAGCGAGTCGACCACCCGGCTGTGCCCGATCCACACCGACAGCACCGCCAGCGCCATGCCGCAGCCGAAGAACACCAGGTGGTACGGCAGCATCAGCCCGAGCTGCGGCAGGTCGTGAACGCGCGCCACGACGACGGTGGCCACCGAGACCACCGGCAGCACCGCGATGCCCGCGAGCAGCCGGACCGGCCGGTTGCCGCCGCGCGCCCACCGGTGCAGGACCCAGGCCAGCGGCGGCAGCAGCACGTAGAAGGCCATCTCGATGGGCAGCGTCCACATCTGGTAGAGGCCGTCGGGGGTCGGGTCGGCCGGGAAGTAGTTCTGGACGAGCAGCATCCACTTGAGCCAGCCCGTCCAGTCGAAGGAGCTCCACGCCCACAGCACCAGCCCGGTCACCAGCCAGTAGACCGGCATCACCCGCAGCACCCGCCGCCACAGGTAACGCAGCGGTCTCGGCCGTGTCGTATCCTCGATCACCGCGCGCGCCCAGGGGCGGTAGAGCAGCAGGCCCGACAGGAGGAAGAAGATGGGTACGGCGATGCCCAGGCGGCTCATCATCCAGGCGAGCATGCCGTCGCGGTACATCACGCCGGTGTTGCTGCCGACGTGCAGCAGCCAGACGCCGAGCGCGGCGACCGCGCGCAGGCCGTCGAGTGCGGCGTCCCTGCCCTTCATCGAAGCTCCTGCCCTCCCGATTTCCTGAGCTCGGTCAACCACGATAGAACTTGTTTCTATCGGTTGTGCCGGGGTGCTTCGCCCGCAGATGACCGTGTCACTCTCTGTCATACTTTGTTGCCGTTGATCACCCCTAGACGATGATGAATCCGGAGGCCTCGATGGGTCGCATCTCCACGCTCGTCCTCATCGGGTTCGGGGCTTTCTTCGTCACGCTGGCGCCGCTGCTGAAGTTCTGGGCCGCGGACCAGCTCACCTACGCTCCGGCCAACCACTTTCTCATCTCGCGGCTGGAGGCCGAGGACGCTCGCTACTTCTCGGTGCAGGACCTGAAGGTGCTCACCGCCGACCTCGACATCGTCGTGACCACGCGCGGCGACGTGAAGGAGGCCGACGGCGACCGGGTCGTCTGGGACGAGGCCATGGTGGTCAACGACGTCACCAACGAGCGGTCGCAGGTCGACTTCACCGAGCGGCGCAGCGCGTTCGACCGCTACACCGGCCTGGCCGTCGACTGCTGCGGCAACAGCGTGGAGAACGAGCCGGTGGAGATGGAGGGGCAGATCTACAAGTTCCCCTTCGACGTGCGGAAGACGACGTACAAGGTGTTCAACCCGGTGGCGCGGAAGGCGTACGACGCGCGGTTCGTGCGCGAGGACACCGTCGACGGCCTGCCCGTCTACGTCTTCGAGCAGACCGTCCCGCCGACCAGGACCAGGACGAGCACGCCGCCGAAGAGCGCGATCGGCATGGACGGCAAGGGCGACGTGCGGGTCGAGCACTGGTACGACGGCACGACCACGTTCTGGGTGGAGCCGGTCACGGGCTCGCCGGTCCGGCAGGAGGTGCGGCGCCACGAGGTGATGAAGACCGAGGACGGCGTCGAGCGCTCGCCGGCCTTCGTCGCGGACGCGAAGATGACCGAGGACACCGTGGCGAAGCTCGTCCAGAACGCCGAGAACGCCAAGACTCAGATCGACCTGCTGCGCACCGTCATTCCGCTGGTCCTGCTGATCATCGGCGTCGTCCTCCTGGCCACCGGCGCCGTCCTGTCCCGCCGCCCATCCCGCTGACCCCGAGCCGTACCGTCACCCACCGTCGATGGAACGGGTTATCGTCCGGGCCAACCGTCCGACACCGGCCAGAGATTCCCGTGTAGAACGCGTTGCAGTTGGTCGCCCGCCGGACGTATCGTCGGGCCATGCGGACACGCGTCACGGACATGTTCGGCATCGAGCTCCCGATCTTCGCGTTCAGCCATTGCAGGGACGTGGTCGCCGCCGTCAGCAAGGCGGGCGGCATGGGGGTGCTCGGGGCGCTCTACTTCACTCCTGAGGAGCTCGAGACCGAGCTCGCATGGATCGACGACCACGTCGACGGCAAGCCGTACGGCGTCGACGTGGTCATGCCGGCGTCGTACGAGGGCGCCGACTTCGCCGCCGACGAGCTGGTCGGCCGCCTCCAGGGGATGATCCCCGACGGCCACCGGGCGTTCGTCGAGAAACTCCTGGCCAGGCACGGCGTGCCCGCGCTGTCGGCGGACGCCGACCCCGGCCGGGTGCTGCTCGGCTGGACCGACGCCACCGCCCGCCCCCAGGTGGAGGTCGCGCTGCGCCACCCCATCGCGCTGCTCGCCAACGCGCTCGGCCCGCCGCCCGCCGACATCGTGAAGCTCGCCCACGACCACGGCGTCAAGGTCGCCGCCCTCGCCTCGACCCCGCGCCACGCGCTCAAGCAGGTCGAGGTCGGCGTGGACGTCGTCGTCGCCCAGGGCACCGAGGCCGGCGGCCACACCGGCGAGATCTCCACGATGGTGCTCATCCCGCAGGTCGTGGACGCCGTGGACGTGCCGGTGCTGGCCGCCGGCGGCATCGGCAACGGCCGTCAGATGGTTGCCGGCATGGCACTCGGCGCCGAGGGGGTGTGGACCGGCTCGCTGTGGCTCACCGTCGAGGAGGCGGACACCCCGGAGATGGCCAAGCGCCGCATCCTGGAGGCCACCTCGCGCGACACCGTGCGCTCGCGCAGCTGGACCGGCAAGCCGGCGCGGCTGCTCAAGAACGAGTGGACCGAGGCGTGGGAGTCGGAGGAGTCGCCGGGCACGCTGCCGATGCCCCTGCAGTTCATGCTCGTCTCGGACGCGCTGCGGCGCATCGGCCGCTCCGACGCCGCCGAACTGGCCACCTTCCCCGCCGGCCAGATCATCGGCATCACGAACCAGGTCCGCTCCACCAAGGACGTGATGTTCGGCCTCGTCGAGGAGTACGGCGAGGCCCTCGAACGGCTCGGACGCCTCACCTCCGACTGATTTCAGTGTCCCCGGTAGACGGCGGGGCGCTTCTCGCGGAAGGCGAGGGTGCCTTCCTTGGCGTCTTCTGAGCCGATCACGGGCCAGCCGAGCTCGTCGGAGACCTTCAGCGCCTCCGGCTCCGGCATGCCCTGCGTGTCCCGGTACGTGCGCAGGATCGCCTGGACGGCGAGCGGGCCGGCCGCGGCGACGTCCGCGGCCAGCTCGCGGGCCGCGGCCAGCGCCTGGCCGTCCGGGACCACCCGGTTGACCAGGCCCATCGACAGTGCCTCGGCCGCGGAGACCGCCCGCCCGGTGAGGAGCAGGTCCATGGCGTGGCAGTACGGGATCTGGCGCGGCAGCCGTACGGCGCTGCCGCCCATGGGGAACAGCGCCCGCCTGGCCTCGAACAGCCCCAGCGTGGCCGACTCCGCCACGATCCGCAGGTCCGTGCCCACGAGCAGCTCGGTGCCGCCGGCGACCGCGTACCCCTCGACCGCGCAGATGACCGGCTTGGTCGGCAGGTCCTCGCGCAGCAGCCCCTTCCAGTGGTAGTCGACGATCTGGGCGGCCCGTGCCCGCACCTCGGGGTCGGACGACGGCTGCCCCATGGCCTTGAGGTCGGCGCCCGAGCAGAACGTGCCCTCCGCCCCGGTCAGGATCGCGACCCGGACGCCGGGCTCCGCCGACGCGTACGCCCACGCCGAGGCCATGCCGACCAGCATGTCCGCCGACAGCGCGTTGCGGGCCTCCGGCCGGTTCATGGTGACGACGAGAACGTGTCCGTCGCGTTCGACCCGGCAGTGGGGGGTGCTGATCGGAAGAAGCTCCACGGACGCCTCCGAACGGGGAAAATCAAGCGCTTGCTACAGACTTGGCCCAAGGATACGCTCCGACCAGCAAATAAGAACAGGTTCCTGTTTTGCCCGCTCTGAGCTTAGGAGAGCAGATGGGCACGCTGGGTTTCTGGAGGTTGGCGGAAGCGGACCCCGAATGGGTCGCGGCTGTGGATCCGGACGGTACGGAGCATCGGGCGGGGGAGCTCCTGGCCAGGTCGAACCGGCTCGTGCACGGTCTGCGGGCACTCGGGCTGGAGCCAGGCGACGGCATCTGCGGCCTGGTCCCGAACGGTGCCGACGGCCTCGTTCTCTACCTGGCGGCGTTGCAGGCCGGCTGGTACTACACGCCCGTCAACTGGCACCTGACCGGCCCCGAGATCGCCTACATCGTCGCCGACAGCGAGGCCAAGGCGTTCTTCGTCCACCCGCGGTTCCATCGGGAGGGCGCGCGGGGCGCGGAGGCCGTCGAGCCGCACCGCCGCTTCCTTCTCGGGGACGACAAGCGGGACGGCTTCCGGATGGCGGACGAGCTGACCGACGGGCAGCCGGACACCACCCCTGACGGCCGTACGGCCGGCGCCACCATGCACTACACCTCCGGCACCACCGGCAGGCCCAAAGGCGTCAGAAGAGCGCTCAACGGGCTGGACCCGGACGACAACGCCGAGCTCATGACGTTCCTGCTGCAGATGTTCGGCATCACGCCGGGCCGTCCCAACGCCCACCTGGTCACGTCGCCCAGCTATCACACGGCGGTCACCCAGTTCGGCGGCACGGCCCTGCACATGGGCCACACCCTCGTCTACATGGACCGGTGGGACGCCGAGGAGATGCTCCGGCTCTGCGAACGCCACCGGATCACCAACTCCCACATGGTCCCGACCCACTTCAAGCGGCTGCTCGCCCTGCCGGAGCGGACGCGCGCGGCGTACGACCTGTCGTCGCTGCGCTGGATGATCCACGCCGCCGCGCCCTGCCCCGTCCCCGTCAAGCGGGCGATGCTCGACTGGTGGGGCGACTGCGTGTACGAGTACTACGCGGCCACCGAGGGCGGCGGCACCATCGCCACCCCCGAGGACTGGAAGGCGCACCCGGGCACGGTCGGCAAGGCGTGGCCCATCAGCGAGCTGCTCGTCGTGGACGACTCGGGCGAGCCCGTCCCGACCGGCACCCCCGGCACGATCTACATGAAGATGACGGGCGCCACGTTCGAGTACAAGGGCGACCCCGGCAAGACCGCCGCCAACCGCCTCAAGGATTTCTTCACCGTCGGCGACATCGGCTACCTCGACGGGGACGGCTTCCTCCACCTGTGCGACCGCAAGGCCGACATGATCATCTCGGGCGGCGCGAACATCTACCCGGCCGAGATCGAGAACGAGCTCACGGTCCATCCCAAGGTGGCCGACGTGGCCGTGTTCGGCATCCCGGACGAGGAGTGGGGCGAGCAGATCAAGGCCGTCGTCGAGCCCGCGCCCGGTGCCGAGCCCGGCCCCGAGCTGGCCGCCGAGCTGCTGGCCTCCCTGGAGGGCCGGCTGTCGAGGATGAAGTGGCCGAAGAGCATCGACTTCATCGCCGAGATGCCCCGCGAGCCCAACGGCAAGCTGCTCAAACGCAAGCTCCGCGACCCGTACTGGGAGGGACACGACCGTGCCATCTGATCCGCTGGTCGCCCGGCACGTCCTGGAGTTCCCCGGCGGCTACACCCGTACGACCGGGCCGGTGATCGGGCGGTTCCTCAGCGAGTTGCGCGCCCGCCGCATCGTCGGGGTCCGTACGGCCGAGGGCCGCGTGCTGGTGCCGCCCCTGGAGTACGACCCCGCGACCGGCGAGGCGGTCACCGGCGAGTACGTCGAGGTCGGCCCGGCCGGCACGGTCACCACGTGTGCCTGGGTGGACGAGCCGCTCGACGCCCACCCCCTCGACCGGCCCTTCGCCTGGGCACTCATCGAGCTGGACGGCGCCGACACGGCGCTGCTGCACGCCGTGGACGCCGACAACCCCAAGGCGGTCGCCGCGGGCACGCGGGTGTGGCCGGTCTGGAAAGACCGCCCCACCGGGCACATCACCGATATTTCCCATTTCGCGCCTGAGGTGACGAAGATCGTCGCGCCCGTGCGCACCGAATACCGGCTCCAGGCCGGCGGCGCGCTCCGCGTCTTCCTGGAAGGCGTCGCGCGCGGCGTCTTCCTCGGCGGACGCTGCCCTTCCTGCGACCAGGTGTACGTGCCGTACCGGATGTCCTGCCCCGAGTGCGGCGAGGTCATCGGCGAGCCGGTCGAGCTGCCCGACACCGGCACGATCACCACCTACGCCATCAACAACCTGCCCGACCCCCGGGCCCCGCAGGTGCCGTTCGTGTCGGCGTACATCCTGCTCGACGGCGCCGACATCCCGATGATCGCCCTGGTCGGCGGCGTGCCCGCGCACGAGGTGCGCCAGGGCATGCGCGTCAGGGCCGTCTGGGTCCCACCGGAGGAACGGACGGCGTCCATGGCGAGCGTCCGCTGGTTCGCACCCATGGAGCCGTCATGAGAGACGTCGCGATCGTCGCGTTCGCGCAGACCCGGCACACGTCCCACGACACCGGCCTGACCGAGCCCGAGCTCATCCGGCCGGTCATCGACGAGGTCAAGGAGCGCACGGGCCTGCGGCGCTTCGGCTTCACCTGCTCCGGCAGCTGCGACTACCTGGCCGGGGCGCCGTTCTCGTTCGTCTCGGCGCTCGACGCGCTGGGCGCCTGGCCGCCGATCTCCGAGAGCCACGTCGAGATGGACGCCGCCTGGGCCCTGTACGAGGCGTGGGTGCGCCTCCAGCACGGCGACATCGACTCCGCCCTGGTGTACGGCTTCGGCAAGTCGTCGCTCGGTGGCCTGCGCACGATCATGACGCTCCAGCTCGACCCGTACTACCTGGCGCCGCTCGGCCTCGACCAGCTCTCCTACGCCGCGCTCCAGGCCGCCGCGGTGGGCGCGGAACGCAAGGAACTCGACGAGATCGTCCGCCGCAGCCGCGCGGACGGCCGCGGCAACCCGTACGCGCTGGACCTGCCCGACCCCGACGGCGCTGAGGACTACGCCGTACGGCCACTGAAGAAGACGGACGTCCCGCCCATCACGGACGGCGCCGCCGCGATCGTGCTCGCCGCCGGCGACCTGGCGCGACGCCTCACCACGAACCCCGCGTACATCACCGGCATCGCACATCGCATGGAACCTCACTACCTGGGTATGCGAAATCTCGCCTTGTCGGCCTCCGCGGCCGATGCCGCACGAGCCGCCGGGGTCGGCAAGGGCCCTGTCGAGGTCGCCGAGCTGCACGCCCAGTTCCCGCACGAGGAGATCATCCTGCGCCGCGCCCTCGGCCTCGGCGAGGAGACCACGATCAACCCCTCCGGCGGGCCGCCGGCCGCCAACCCCGTCATGGCCACCGGCCTCATCCGCATCGGCGAGGCCGCCCGGCGCGTCCTGGACGGCTCCGCCCGCCGCGCCGTCGCGCACGCCACCGGCGGCCCCTGCCTGCAGCAGAACCTCGTCACCGTCCTGGAGGCCCCATGAACCGGGAGCGAGCCCGACGCGGTGAGCGGAGTGGACGGTTGAGGGACGAGGCCGGTCGCGGAGCGAACGAGGAGTGGTGAGCGACCCATGAACAGGTGCGCGGTCATTGGCGTCGGGCAGACGCACTACACCACCAAACGGCGCGACGTCTCCATGGCGGGGCTGGTGCGCGAGGCGGCGCTGCGGGCGCTGGAGGACGCCGGGCTGACGTTCAAGGACATCGACGCCGTGGTCATCGGCAAGGCGCCGGACCTGTTCGAGGGCGTGATGATGCCGGAGGCGTACCTCGCGGACGCGCTCGGCGCGGCGGGCAAGCCGATGATGCGGGTGCACACGGCGGGCAGCGTCGGCGGCACCACGGCGCTGGTCGGCGCCTCGCTCATCCAGGCGGGCGTGCACGAGCGGGTGCTGGTGGTGGCGTACGAGAAGCAGTCGGAGTCGAACGCCACCTGGGCGCTGTCCACCCATCTGCCGTTCAGCGCGTCGCTCGTGGTGGGCGCGGGCGGCTACTTCGCCCCGCACATCCGCGAGTACATGCGAAGGTCCGGCGCTCCCGGCCACATCGGCACGCTGGTCGCCGTCAAGGACCGGCTGAACGCGCTGAAGAACCCGTACGCGCACCTGAGGATCCCCGGTATCGACCAGAAGACGGTCGAGTCGACGCCCATGCTCTGGGAGCCCATCCGCTACCTGGAGACCTGCCCGAGCAGCGACGGCGCCTGCGCGGTGGTCCTCGCCGCCGAGTCGGCCGTCACCGGCACCCCCGCCTGGGTGCACGGCACCGCCATGCGCTCCGAGCCGATCTTCCGCGCCGGCCGCGACACCGTCAGCCCCCAGGCGGGCAAGGACTGCGCGGCCGACGTCTACCGCCAGGCCGGCATCACCGACCCGCGCCGGCAGATCGACGTCGCCGAGGTCTACGTCCCGTTCTCCTGGTACGAGCCGATGTGGCTGGAGAACCTGGGGTTCGCAGCGGAAGGGGAGGGCTGGAAGCTCACCGAGTCGGGCGCCACGGCGCTCGACGGCGACATCCCGTGGAACGCCTCGGGCGGCGTGCTGTCCAGCAACCCGATCGGCGCCTCGGGGCTCATCAGGTTCGCCGAGGCCGCGCTGCAGGTGCGCGGCATGGCCGGCGACCACCAGGTGGACGGCGCCCGTACGGCGCTCGGCCACGCCTACGGCGGGGGAGCCCAGTTCTTCGCGATGTGGATCGTCGGACGGGAGAGGCCCTGATGGAGTTCAACCACGCTGACCTGTTCGAAGGGCTCGCTGACACGATCGGGGAGCGCACGGCGGTCGTCTGCGGCGGGGAACGCCGCACGTTCGCCGAACTGGACGCCGAGGCCAACCGGCTCGCGCACCACCTCCAGGACCTCGGCGTCGAGCCGGGCCAGCACGTCGGCCTGCACCTCTACAACGGCGTCGAGTACATCGCCGGCCTGCTCGCCACCCTCAAGATCCGGGCCGTGCCGATCAACGTCAACTACCGCTACGTCGAGGCCGAGCTGGCCTACCTCTACCGCGACTCCGACATCCGGGCGCTGGTCTACGACGTGGAGTTCGAGCCCAGGGTGGCCGCCGTCGCGGACCGGGCGCCGCTGCTCGGCCACCTGATCGCGGTGGGCGGGCCGCCGTCGATCGGCTCCGCGGTGCCGTACGCGACCGCCCTGGAACGTGGCAAGCCCGAGCGCGGCTTCCCGCCGCGGTCCGGCGAGGACGTGTACATCATCTACACCGGCGGCACCACCGGCCTGCCGAAGGGCGCGATGTGGCACGTCGAGGACCTGTTCATGGGCTTCGGCGGCGGCAACCCGTACGGCCTGCCGCGCGCCACCCCGCAGGAGGTGATCGACGAGGCGGTCAAGGCCACCCCCATGGTGATGATGGCCGCCCCGCCGCTCATGCACGGGGCCGCGCAGATGGCCACGTTCCTCGCCTGGTGGATGGGCTCGACCATGGTGTACGTGCGCAAGTTCGACGCCGCCGAGGTGTGGCGGGCCGTCGGGCGTGAGCGCGTCGCCACCCTGAACATCACCGGCGACGCCATGGCCAGGCCGCTGGCCGAGGAGCTGGCGCGCGGCTCGTACGACGTCTCGTCGCTGTACGCGATCGGCTCGACCGGGGCGATCCTGTCCGGCGCCGTACGCGACCGCCTCCAGGAACTGCTGCCGAACGTCATGATCCTCGACAACTTCGGCTCCACCGAGTCCGGTTACACCGCCTCGGGCGTGGCCGGGTCGTCGCCGGAGAAGGGCCTGCGCTACCAGCCGAACTCCGTGGTCAAGCTGGCCGTGCTGGACGAGCGGCTGCGGCCGGTCGAGCCCGGCTCCGGGCAGATCGGCACGCTGGCCAGGTCGGGACGGGTGGCGTTCGGCTACTACAACGACCCGGAGAAGACGGCCCGCACGTTCGTCACCGACGAGCAGGGCACCCGCTGGCTGCTCACCGGCGACCTGGCCACCGTCGAGCCCGACGGCACCGTGAGCATCTTCGGCCGGGGCTCGCAGTGCATCAACACCGGTGGGGAGAAGGTCTTCCCCGAGGAGGTGGAGGCGGTGCTCAAGGGGCATCCGGCGGTGTTCGACGCGGTGGTGACCGGGGTGCCGGACGAGCGGTGGGGCAGCAGGGTGGCCGCCGTGGTGGAGCCGCGCCCCGGAGCCGAGGTGACCGCCGCCGAGCTGGACGCGCACTGCCGGACGCGGCTGTCCGGCTACAAGGTGCCCCGTACGTACGCGTTCGTCGCCGAGATGGTGCGTTCACCGGCCGGCAAGGCCGACTACCGCTGGGCCCGCGAAACCGTCGAATCCTCTTCCGGAGGTGTGTCGATCTGACCGGCCGCCCTTCGTGTAGGTGGTGACCCCACACGAAGGAGAGGGACATGGGCAGGATCGTGGTCATCGAACACCTCACGCTGGACGGCGTCATGCAGGCCCCCGGGCATCCTGAGGAGGACCCGCGGGACGGCTTCCGGCACGGCGGCTGGGCGTCGGCGGCCCAGGACCCCTTGATGCAGGAGGTGATGGGGGCGAGCATGTCGAGCGCCTGGTCGCTGCTCGCCGGGCGCACGACGTACGAACGGTTCGCGGCCTATTGGCCGCGCCAGGCCCCGAACCCGTTCACCGAGGCGCTCGACCGGGTCACCAAGTACGTGGCGTCGACGACGCTGAGCGGGCCGCTGCCGTGGCGGAACTCCGTGTTGCTGCACGGGGACGCGGTCGAGGCCGTCGGCAAGGTGAAGGCGGAGGTCTCCGAGAACCTGGTGGTGTTCGGCAGCGGCGTGCTCGTCCGCTCACTGCTGGCGGCGGGCCTCGTGGACGAGATGGTTCTCATGATCCACCCGCTGGTGCTGGGCTCCGGACGCCGCCTGTTCGCCGGTCCGGGCCCGTCGTCGGTCCGGCTGACCGACGCGACGACGACTCCCACCGGCGTGATCATCGCCCTGTACCGGCCGCGGGACTGACGCGCGGTCAGGGGGTGGCGCCGAGGCGGAGGAGTTCGGCCTCGACGGCGCGGGCCTCCTGGTCGCGGCCGGCCTTCTCCAGCAGCCTGAACCGGCCGCGCAGGACGTCGCGCAGCAGGTCGCCGTCCTGACGGGCCGCGGGCAGGGCGCGCAGCAGGTCGGCGGAGACGCGCAGGGCGGCGTCGGCGGCGTCGTCCCGGCCCAGGTCGAGCTGGCAGAAGCCGAGCCGGGCGTGGGCGACGGCCCTGGCCGGCGCGTCCCGCGTGAGCTGCGTGGCCCGGTGGAAGACGAGCCCGGCCTCCAGCGGCCGGTCGGCCTCCATGAGCGCGTCGCCCAGCATGAGCATCGCCCGCGACAGCAGGCCGCCCTGCATCGGGTTGCCGGGGGAGAACCGTTCCAGCTCCGCCACCGCCTCCCGCAGCGGGCTGATCGCCTCCGCCGCGAGGTCGCGCATCCTGAGCGCCGAGGCCAGCGTGAGGCACGCGCCCGCCCGGCCGGTGTGCAGGGCCTGCGGGTCCGTGCCCGTGGCGATCAGCTCGTCGTAGATCGCGATGGCCTCGCGCGCCCTGGCCTCGGCCTCCACCGCGCCGTCCAGCCGCAGCAGCGGGAGCAGCTCCGAGCTCTGCGCCAGCGAATCGGCCAGCACCGCCCGGTACGTCAGGTCGTCCGGGTCCCGCCTGGCTGTCCGGATCAGGTTCTCCACCAGCGCGTTCGCCTCGATGAGCGCGCCCAGCATCATGTGGCAGCGCACCAGCCGCTGGGTGGCCAGGGCGTGCTTGACGGTGCCGGGGCGGTGGCCGGTCGCGGCGATTCCGGCGTACTCGGCGGCCTCCCGTGGGCGGCCGGCGGTCAGGAGGTCGTCGGCGATCATCGCGGCGGTCTCCGCGGCGGCCTGCGGATCGGGCAGCGCGGTGAACAGCCGCAGCGCCTCCACCAGGTGCGCCATCGCCACCTGCTCCCGCCCGGACGCCCGCAACACCGTCCCGCGCACCTGAATCGCCCGTGCCCGCACTCGCGCCGGCTCCATCCGGCCCCGCTCCGGCCGGCCCTGCTCCCGCCGGTCCCGCTCCGGCCGGTTCTGGTCGGCGCGGTCCAGTTCGGCCAGGGACCAGGTGATCGCCTCCAGAGCCGCCTGCGGCCGGTCCAGGGCCGCCAGAGTGGCGCCCAGCTGGGCGTACACGGCGGCGGCGACCGACGGGTCGTCCAGTTCGTCGCACAGGTCGGCGGCCCGCTCGCAGTGCGCCAGCGCCTCGACCGCCCGGCCGCGTTCGAGCAGCTCGGCGGCGTACCCGAGCAGGGTTTCGGCGAACGTGCGGTCCGGCCGGCCCCCGAGCAGGCCGACGGCCTGCTCCAGGACGGGGAGCTCGACCCGCCCCGACAGCGCGTACACCGCCGCCAGCTCCGCCAGCGCCACCCCGAGCGGCTCCCGGTACGCGCCGGAGACCACGGCCAGCCCCCGGTAGACGCGCACGGCCAGCTCCGCCCCCAGGACGGCGCCCTCGTCGTCCCCGTCCCGCGCCGCCGCCGCGCCGAACGCGGCCAGGCAGCGGGCGTACCGGGCGTGCAGCTCCGGCGCGCCGCCCAGCGGCACCTCCCGCTCCAGCGCCTCGGCGAACGCGGCCAGCGGGCCCGCCAGCCCCGCGGTCCCCGTCATCTCGGCGACGAGGCCGGACAGCTCGTCGACGAGCGTCCCCAGCACATCGGCTCCGGGCAGGGGACGCATGTCCAGGATCCGCGCGTACAGGGCGGCCCCGGCGGCCGGTCCCTCCTCCCGGGCGCGCAGCCTGGCCAGCCGCACCAGCGCCAGCAGGTGCACGCCGACGAGATCGCCGGGCACGGTGCCGACCCGCGCCATGAGCGCGGTCCCCCTGGCCAGCCGGTCCCCGGCCGCCTCCGCGTCGCCCAGCTCCGCCAGGCACAGGCCGCCCAGCTCCAGGCAGGCGGCGGTGAGCAGCCGCGCGTCGTCGTCCCCTGGAGGTGACGGGACGGCGTCGAGCGCGCGGGTGACCGACCGGAGCGCGCCCTCGGCGTCCTGCCGGGCGAAGCGGATCCCGGCCTGCAGCCGCAGCGCGCCGGCCAGCGCCGGCGGCGGTTCCGCTCCTTCGCCCACCAGCCCCGCGTACAGCTCGACCAGCCGGTCCGCGGCGGCCTCCGCGTCGGCCGGGCAGGCGGCGCGCGACAACGCCACGGTCTCCAGCGTCAGCAGATGGGCCAGCTCCGTACGGAAGGCGACGCTCAGCTCCGCCTGCGGCTCGTACGACTCGATGGCGGTGAGCAGGTGCGGGACGGCCTCCTTGTGGCGTCCCAGCCCGACGAGCGCCCGGCCCAGCGCGGCGGCGACCATGCCCACGGCGATCGCGTGCGGCGGGCCCGGCGCGGCGTGCCGCTGGAGCAGCTCGGCCGCCTGCGTGGCCAGCGCGAGCCCGTCACCGGCCCGTCCCGCGTCGGCCCAGGCGGTGGCGAGCATGGCCTGCGCCGACAGGTAGGCGTCGACCAGCTCGGGCCCCGGCGGGCCGGCGTCCTCGACGGCCCTCCTGCACTCCGCCAGCCGCTCCTCCGCCCTGGCCACCGCCTCCTGGGGCGGGGTGACGGTCAGGCCGGGCAGCCACGGTTCGCCGGTCTCCGGCTCGGCCGGCTCCATGCGGCTCAGCCTGGCCCGCACCTCGGCCGATCCGTCCTGCCCGCGTACGAGATGGCCCGCGCCCGGCACGTCGTACAGCTCGGCGGCGATCTCCAGCTGGGCGCGGGCGTCCGCGGTACGGCCCAGCTCGTCCAGGCACAGCCCGAGCAGACGCCTCGCGCGCGCCGCGCCGCCGTCGGCGGCCACCGTCATGGCCTCCTGCAGCGGGGCCAGCGCCTCCTCGGGACGGTCGTCGGCCAGCAGCAGCTCGCCGAGGTCGAGGAGCCCGGCGGCGAGCGCGGGGCGGTGCTCGGCGGGCTCCAGCGTGACGAGGGCCCGCAGGTTCCGCACGCACTCGGCGGCGGACCTGGCGGCGGCGTCCAGGTCGTCGAGGCGGGCTTGGACGCCGGCCAGGGAGGAGGCGGCCGAGGCCAGCATGGCCCGCAGCCCGGGCTCCGCGTCCGCGAGGCCCCGCAGGCGCGCCACCGCCTCGGCCGCCGGGACCACGGCGTCGCGCGGCCTGCCGTACGCGTCCAGCCGGGTGGCGATCAGGTGGAGCCGATGGGCCACGTCGCTGCTGGTCGAAGCCGCCGCCCTGACGGCCTCGGTCGCCGCGACGCCGAGACACCCCGCCACCTCGGGCAGCACCTCGACGGCCTTGACCTCCTCGAACGCCGTCACCGGCCCCGGCACCCGCCAGACCTCCGCCGTGCTCGGCCCGGCCGCTCGCGACGCCTCGATGCCGGAGAACGCCGACGGCCCACGCCCTGCCGCTCGGGACGGTTCGAAGGCAGTGAACGCCGTTGCCCCAGGAGGGACGTCCGCGTCCACGACGGACAGCACAGTGGCCACGTGGGCCGCGAAGTCCGGGTCGCCTCCCGCCGCTTCGAACGCCGCCACGGCGTCGCCCACCCGGCCGGCCTCCAGCAGCGCGCACGCGAGGTTGTGGTGCGCCCGCGCGGCCTCGCCCGAATACCGCGGACCCTCCTCGGCCAGGATGCGGAACCTGGCCGCCGCCTCCTGCGCGGGCTTCAGCGCGTCCGCGCCCGCACCGGCGAGCAGCAGGCACGCCCCCAGCCCGAACAGGGCATCCGCCCGCCCGGCAGCCGCCTCGTACGGGGGAGCGCCGGCGTAGATCTCGACGGCCTCCGTCGCCGCGGCGACCGCCTCGCCGAGCCGTCCCACACTCGCCAGCGCGCTCGACGACCACGTCAGCGCTCCGGCCAGGGCGATGCGGTCCCCGTGCGCGCGCCGGTGCCGGACGGCCAGGTCGGCGAGCGTCACGTTCAGCGCCCGTAACCCCGGCCCGACGCCGCGCCGCGGCATCGGCACCCCGGCGGACACGATCGCGGCCGGCCCCGGATCGGCGGCGACCAGGGCGAGCGCGGCGTCCAGCACGTCGCCCAGCCGGGTGCCGGGGTGCGCCGCGGCCTCCCCGACCAGCTCGGCGATCCGGCCGGTGACCAGCGCCCGCAGCGCCGCCCCCACCGGCTCCCTGCCGGACGTCAGGAGCAGTACGTCGATCATGCGGATGAGCTGCTCGACCGTACGGCCCTCGCGGTCGTGCAGCGCGAGCACGAGCCGCTCCAGGCCGTCCGTCCCGGCGAGCAACTCCCCGACCACGAGCTCAGGCCCGAACGCCCCCAGCCGGCCGCCCTCATGGGGAACGCCGGGCACGACGGCCGGCAGGCCCGCGAGCTCGGCGGAGGCCGGCGCCGTCAGCGCGAGCGCCGCCGCCGCCCGCCGTACGGGCTCTCGTGGCGCGTCCTCCCGCAGGATCTCCTCATCAGGGGACCCGTCGCGGGTGTCCTCCTGGGCGGGGTCGTCGCGTTCCGCGCGGATCCACCGGTCCAGTTCGCGGGCGACGAACCGTCCGAGCAGCCCGCCGCCCGCACCTTCGGCCGGATCGCCGACGCGCACCCGCAGCAGGGCGGCCAGGTGGACATGGAACGGCAGCCCGTACACGGGATCGTCGAGTCGCGGCGGATCCGGGAGGTCGGCGCGGTCAGGAGCGAACGCCCGCATGGCCGCGAGCACGTGCTCCGTCCGCTCGGGGAGCGTGAGAGGGCGGATGTTGAGCTGGACGGTGGTCGTGGTGAGCCGCCGCAACCAGCCGCCCGACGCCGTGTCCAGCCGCCGCCACCCTTCCGCCTCACCCGGCTCCCTGACCAGGAACAGCAGCCGTACGCGCGGGTTGCGCCCATGCTTGGCCAGCCGCCGGATCAGCTCACCCACCGTCGGGTACGACGGCTCCGGCCGATCCACGACCACCAACGTCTCCCGCAGCGCGTCCAGCTCCACCACCTCGGGCCCGGCCGGGCCGGACAGGAGGTCGTGGACCGCGTCCAGCGGCAGGAAACCCGTGTCCCACCCGGCCTCCGCGAGCTCCGCGCACAGCTGGACCGCCAGCCGCGTCTTCCCCGTGCCGCTGCGTCCGGTGATGACGGCGATCGACAGCGGGTCCGGTTCGGCGGCCCACGAGCGGAGCTCGTCCAGCTCCTCGTCCCTGCCCAGGAACGGCACCACGGCATGGCGGGCCGTCAGCAGCATCCCGTCGGGGCAGCCCTCCGGCGGACGCTCGTGCGCGGGCGTCAACAGCTCCGGCAGGAACACCGCGCGATCGCCCTCCGCCACGCTCTCCAGCGCGTCGGGACCCACCCCTGTCAGCTCCCGGAACCGCTCGTCGCCCAGCAACGCGGTCACAGGAATGACGTCCAGCCGATGCCCGGCGTCCCCGAAAGCCCACCCACCCGACCGACCGCTGGACAACGAGCGGTCTTCGCGGAGAAGCGACCGGCCCCCACCGGGAGCGTCGGACTGTCGCCGCCCGCCCTCGGCTCCACGGCCACCCACCCCGCCGGCACGCCCGAAGCCCGCCAGCTCACGGAAACCGGCTGCGCCCGGCGCGGTGGGGTCGGTGGCGATCGGGCCCGGCAGGTGCGTCAGGGTGGGGAGGCGGCCGGCACGGTCGGCTGGGCTCGGGGCGGTGCGGTGGTCGGTGTGGTCGGTGGTGATCAGGCCGATGAGGTGGCCGGTGTGTCCGGCGAGGAGGGCGGCGCCCGCCATGCCGTGCCAGAGCGAGACGGGCATCGACTCGGGCACCGGATCCAGCACGTGGAACGCCAGCGCCTTCGACACCACGCTCATGGGCGCATCCACCAGCCCGGACACCGACTCCGCGTCCCGGACGCCGTCCCGCTGCCACGCCTGCGGAAAGCCTCTGGCCACACACCGCAGAGAACCGGAGCGCCGAACACCGCAAGCACCCGAGGGCCGTTCGCCCTCGGGAACGCCGGACGTTCGCGCCCCAGGAGGAGGCGTCAGTTCGGCCCAGGAGAGTCGGGCGAACCGGGCGCCCAGCGGTTCGCCCGCCCGCAGCAGCACCGCTCCCGCGCTGCCGCCGCGCCCCCGCCACACCTCCTCGGCCGCCACCCACCGCGCCGATCCGGACGCGCGTACCTGGCAGGGTGCGGCGGGATCCATCACGTGGCCGGAGGTCAGCACGAGATCCGCGCCGATCGCATAACCGGACCCGGTCACGCCTACGACGGTGTCGTGACCGGAATAGACCTCGACGACCCGTTCGAGCCCGAGGTGGTGTGGTGGCGTGTCCAAAGGTGCCGCCTATTGCCTGCGTTCCGGCGTGCCGTCCCCCTGACGAGCGACTGAAGTGCTCCCACTATCGCACTATGGCCGGGAAAATTCGCGGCTTGTCATGCCTTCTCGGTTGTGAGCCAGGCCGCCAGACCCAGGTACACGACCCCGCTCCCGACGTCCAGCCGCCGCCGGGCGCGGGCCGACCCGCGCACCCGCCCCGCGAGGGCCGAGGCGAGCATCGCGTACGTGCCGTCGGAGAGCATCCCGAGCGCGATCCACAGCAGCCCGAGCACGAGGATCTGCGGGCCGATCGGCCCCGCGCCGGGGTCGGCGAACTGCGGCAGGAACGCCACGAAGAACACCGCCGTCTTGGGGTTGAGGACGTTGACCAGAACCCCTTCCCAGAACAGCCGTCGCTTCGAGTGCACCCGCAGCTCGACCGTCTGCTCGTCCTCACTCCGCCGCATCAGCTTGCGGACGCCGAGCCAGAGCAGGTAGGCCACGCCGACGTACTTGACGATGGTGAACGCCGTGGCCGAGGCAGCGAGCAGCGCGCTGATGCCCAGCGCCGCCGCGGCGACGTGCACGACCGACCCCACGTGGACGCCGAGCACCGAGATCAGCCCCGCGGAAGAGCCCTGGGAGACGCTCCTGGTGACGATGTAGAGGACCGCCGGTCCGGGGACGACGAGCAGCGCGAGAGTGGCCGCACAGAACACCACGAGCGTTGAAATATCCGGCATAAGGCCATGCTAGGTACGCCGTCAACGACTTTTCCCGACCCCCACCGCATCCTCGGCGGCCGGGACGGACCCCGTCGGCGGCGCGGTGCGCAGGCTTTCGTCCAGCGCCGCCAGCAGGGCCGCCAGCAGCGCCTCCGTGGCGGGCGGGTGCGGCGGTTCGCCGTAGACGGCCGCGTACACATGCCGCACCGACCCGGGCACCTCCGTGACCTCGACCTCCGGGTGCCGGTGGGCGCTGAGGGCGAGCCCCGGCAGCAGGGTCAGGCCGAGCCCGCCCGCCACCAGCGCCTGCACCGCCACGATGTCGTCACTTGTGAACGTGATCCGCGGCGCGAACCCGGCCTTCTCGCACATGTCGAGCAGATGGCTGCGGCACCGGTCGCACCCGGCGATCCACGACGCGTCGGCGTTGTCGGCCAGCTCGCCGGCCGGCGCAGGGGACACCAGGTAACTGGGGTCGTCGAGGAGGTGGACCATGTGGATGCCGCCGTCCTCGGGCGCTGTGTCGTCGTACCGGAAGATCACCGCCACGTCGGCGCGGCCGGCCCGCAACAGGCGCAGCGCCTCGGGCGGCTCCGTCTCCGTGAGCTCCAGGCGCAGCCCGGGGTGCTCGGCGGCCAGCAGCCTGGCCGCCCCCGGGATGAACGTCCCCAGCGCCGAGGGGAACGCGGTCAGCCGTACGCGGCCCGAGCGCAGCCCCACGTGGGCGGCCAGTTCCTCGGAGGCGGCGTCGAGGCGGCCGATGATGTCGGCGGCCCGCTCGGCCAGCAGCCGGCCCGCCTCGGTGAGCCTGATGCCGCGTCCGGCGCGCTGGATGAGCTTGGCGCCGGTCTCGGCCTCCAGCCGGGCCAGGTGGTGGCTGATCGACGGCTGCGAGTAGTGCAGCACCTTGGCCGCCTCGGTCAGCGACCCCTTCTGGGCCACGGTGAGGAGCACGCGCAGGCGGGTGACGTCCAGCATTCATCAATCGTATCTATTGATCGACCAGAAGACTTCTGTTGGACCTATCAATGCAGATGCGGGACCGTAGAGAGGAAGGGATATTCCGGACGTAGGGAAGCACCATGAACCTCACCACCGTCACCAGGCCCGGCCTCGATGTCCTCGTGTCGGGTGTGTCCGGAATCGTCGCCCGGGGGCTGGGGGCGCACGAGACCGCGTTCGCCGTCGCCGATCTGCTGGGCGGCCACCTCCCCGGGCCCGACATTCTCACTCCGGCCGAGCGCGAGGGCTCACCCGACGGGTACGTCACCCACATCCTGCACGCCGAGGACGACTTCTCCATCGTCGCCGTCGTGTGGCGCCCCGGCCAGGGCACCCCGATCCACGACCACGTGTCGTGGTGCACGTTCGGCATCATCAGCGGGATCGAGCACGAGACCCTCTACCGCGACATGGGCGACCACCTCGTCGAGATCGGCCGGGCCGACAACCGCCCGGGCGAGGTCAGCGGCTTCGCGCCGCCCGGCGACATCCACAAGGTCCGCAACACCAGCGCGGAGACGGGCATCTCCCTGCACATCTACGGCGCCGACGTGGCCCGCCTCGGCAGCAGCGTCCGCCGACTCTACGACCTGCCGGTCAGGTAGTCCTCCAGCCGGTCGGCCAGCTCCTTGGGCCGCGCCAGCATGGGGGCGTGGCTCCCGTCGATCTCGTCGGGCGTGATGCCGAGCCGGTCGCGTACGACCCGGCGCATGAACTCCGGCGTGAAGAACCGGTCGTCCCGGCAGAGCAGGAACCTCGTCGGCACGGCGGGCCACGCCTCCAGCGGCCACGGCTCCACCATGGCCTTGTCGGCGTGCTCGCGCGACCGCACGATCGACTCCGCGGCCAGTTCGGCGGGCACGTCGTGCAGGAACAACTCGACCGTGTCGAGCTCGGCCTGCTCGAACCCGGTGTTGCCCCACCACGCGGACGGCGGCTCACCCGGCGCCGGGATCATCGCCGTCACCAGCACCAGCAGCTCGGTCCTCGTGCGCGCGCAGACCAGCGGCCCGACGAAGCCGCCCCACGAATGCGCCACCACCACCACGTCACGCCGGTCGCCGAGGGCCTCGACCACGGTGTCGGCGTAGTCGAGCAGGCCGGCGTCCTCGTCGCCGAGCGGCAGGTCCACCGCCACGACGTCGTGCCCGCGCCCGCGTAGCTCGGGTTCCAGCAGGTGCCAGTCCCACGCGGAGCCCCCGCCGCCGTGGATCAGCGCGAACGTCGCCATCTCCGTACCTCCCGCTCGGTTTCCCGCCATCCTGCCCTGCGGGCGATGAGTTCGCGGCGCCGCATCGGTCTTTCCCTGGGGAAACCGAGAGGATCGACCATGGAACCGACGGTGACCGGCTCCGGCACCCTGCACGAGGGGCTGGACCTGGTGGTGGAGGGTGTGGCCGAACGGGTCACCGACCCCGCCGCGCGCAAGGAGCCGGCCGCGGCCTGGGCGGAGAAGTACGGCCCCACGTGGCACTTCGAGGTCCGCGACGGCGCGTTCGTCAACGTCGCGGGCGGCACGGCCCCGGTCTACGCGGTACGGCCGTCGAAGGTGCTCGGGTTCCGCAAGGGCCACCACAGCCAGACCCGCCGGCGCTTCTGAGGTGGGAAGCGCCAGGAGGGCCGGCGACACCGAGAGCCGCGAGAGCTCGTCCAGCGGCGAGCCGTCGGCTGCCGACGGCGACCGCCCGGCACGGGCCGCCGCCGGTCAGGGGAGGTCGCCCGGCTTGTCGACGATGCCGGAGCCGAGCACGGAAAGCCCCATCGTCTCGCCGTCGCTCACCACCTTCACGCCCATGTAGCCGTAGTCGACCGGGTCGAGGATGTAGGAGGCGTGCACGCCCTCGCCCGCGTCGAACCGCACGCCGATGCCCCTGCGGCCGTCCGCGTCCGTGGCGTTCTCCTCGATGGAGACGTTCGGGATCCTGGCCAGGGCCCGGTACATCCCCGCGGCCGTCTCCGGCGGCATCAGGGGCGTGTACTTCATGTACCAGCCGATCGCGCCGAACATCTTGACGTCGTCCGCGATCTCCGGGGCGCAGCGGGGCTGGCAGATCGACAGGGGATACCGCTCCTGCCGGAGACCGCGGAAGTGCCGCAGCAGCGCGTCGGGATCGGAGGGCAGCGCCGCCACCTCCCGCTGCGTCCGCCCGCTGTGCGTCGGCCCCTTCTCGGCGGCGCGCACGCGCAGCCTGCCGCCCTCCGACCGGATGGCCGTCCTGGAGCCGTCCATCCGGTCCCACGTCTCGAACGCCGGCAGGTCGGCGCCCATGTGCTGGGATTCCTTCAGGTAGAACCACTGGTCCGGCCGGATCTCGGTGGCCGGGCTCCGGGCGGCCACCAGCGCGGCCCGCTCCAGCACCACCGTGGCGACCGCCGGGCTCGCCGCCGCAGGCGGCGGCCCCGCCGGCCCGTCCGGCATCACCACGCCCTGCGGCCGCAGCACGGCCACGGCCGCGACGGCCACCACGCCAGCCCCCGCCAGCGCCAACCCCAGCCGGTACGCGGGCCGCCCCCGACGTGGCGCCGCCCTCCCGGCCGGGGCGGCGGCTCCTGCGAACGTCCGGTTCCGTCGCCGCCCGAAAGCTCCTGCGGGCGTCCAGCGCCTTCGCCGCCCCGAGGCGCCGGCCTTTCGCCGCCC
Source organism: Nonomuraea terrae (assembly GCF_044465245.1). Classification (NCBI taxonomy): domain Bacteria; kingdom Bacillati; phylum Actinomycetota; class Actinomycetes; order Streptosporangiales; family Streptosporangiaceae; genus Nonomuraea; species Nonomuraea terrae. The sequence continues at coordinate 279,806 of NZ_JBITLL010000007.1, forward strand.
GGAAGTCGCGGCTGTGAGTTCGGCCAGTTTGCGGCCCGCGCCGGACACGTCCAGCCGTTCGGGTACCTCGTCGCGGAAATTCCGGAGCCGTTCCATCTTGTCCGTCATCCTCATCCCTCGTTCCCGCTGGTCGGATCGACGCCGGCGAACACCCGCCGCACCTTCTCGCGCGCCCGGTTGACCCGCGACCGCACGGTTCCCACGGGGACGCCGAGCGCCGCCGCGACCTCCTCGTACGTGAGATCCGTCCAGGTCACCAGCAGCAACGTGTCCCGGTGCTTGCGCGACAGCCCGGCCAGCGCCTTCGCCAGCCGCTCGCGCGCCCCGCCGGCGGCCACCCGCCGCTCGACCTCGTCGGTGAACGGCTCGGTCACCGGGTCGATCCCGGTGCGGCTCAGCGCCTTGTACAGGCCGATCTCGCGGCGACGGTGCCGGCCGACGAGGTTGGTGGCGATGCCGTACAACCAGGCCCGCTCGTCGCCGAGCCTCGCGTCGTACGTCTCCAGGCGCTGCAGCGCGATGGCGAACGTCTCGGCGACGATGTCGTCGGCCGGTTCCAGCCCGAGCCGCCGGACGACGTAGCGCTTCAGCTCAGGGGCGTACCGGACGAACAGGGCGGCGAGCCGTTCGGGTGGCACGCCCTCCGCCGCGCCGTCCCGCGCGGGGCCGTCGCCGGTCGCCGCGGGGTCGGGCCAGGGCGAGAGGTCCGCCCGGCTCTCGTATCGCATGTGGTGCCTCTCGGGGGTCTCCGGTCATGACACGAGTAATTGCCGAGAGCCAGGACGACGGTTCCATCTTTTTCGCCCAGAGACTTCCGCCCACAGACTTCCGCCCACAGACTTCCGCCCAGAGACTTCCGCCCGGACGCTTTGGCCCGGGGAACTTCC